>NZ_KB850222.1:0-375638 GCF_000369845.1 Acinetobacter higginsii
TTTCAGGATGGCTATTATTTCCGTACTAAGCCCGAATTTCAGTTTCACAATGGCTTTCATCCAATTTGGAATTTAACTGATAACGATGGTGAATACTTCAAGAAGCAAGGCTTCAATCCAGTTGATCTGGAAGACCTCAAGCGCCTCGTTGAGAGCGTTGAACTGGTTGAGTTGCTAGGTGGAATCAAATCGTTAAAAGGTCTTGTAGATATTAGCAATTCACCATTCGCGCTAAGCCATATCACGCGTGAAGGTGTGATTTATTCAATGGATGAGATCAAAAAAGCCATCGCAGACTATGAGCAAATATTCGGAAATACCGAAACGTTGGAATTAGAAACTCTCCGCGACTGTGACACATCTCCAAATTGCAAGAAATATGAAAGGTGAAGTGATGAGAAGTGAATTTGATACGTTAGAACAATATCAAGAATCAATGAAAGAATTTAATGAAAATACGCGCATGGAATTTGAAGAATTTATTCAATCTCACGGCTCAGATAGAAACAAGCTACAACTCAGATGCACCCCTTACACAAGCAAAAAAGGAGGATACGGTTCGTTTGATTTAGATTTTGGTTTGTGTGTTTACCAACACCAACAATCTAAAGTGGACGAGCTGCAAAAGAAAAATGCTTGGTTGAGTGATGTTGCTGAGCGAGAAAACAAACGAGCAAACAAACTTCAAGAAGAAAAAGTTAGCACAACAACTCTGCTTGGAAAAACGATTCAGGAAAAGAATGAGCTGCAAAAGAGGGTGGAGATCCTTGAAGCATCATTGCAGTCAGAAAGGTGGGATAGAGAGGCGGGATTTAAGGTCTTCTTTAAAGCTAGAGGCATGCGTGATGGTTGGCATGGATTTGAAAGAAAACCTGAGTATTACGAAGAGGGTGGATATTGGGTGAAAGGTGGAAAATCAATTTATCTACATGGTGATGAATGGTGTGATAGAGAAACTGCAATCAACTCTCTTACCTCGGTGAAAGAGCAAGCGCTCAAGGGGGATGCATCATGATTCGAGTTGGTATCGATTGCGGTGTTAAGACAGGTTTTGCTGTGGCCACCAAAGGTGTTTTGAATCGGGTTGAAACTTTAACCATTACGAAAGCTATGGAGGAAGTCAGAGAACTACACAAACAACACCCTGATTTAATTGTTCGTATTGAGGATGCACGTTTGCGTACCTGGTTCGGATCTGCAGATGCGCGACAAGCTAAGTCGGGCGCTGGTATACGCGAGGGCGTAGGTTCTGTTAAACGTGACTGCAGTATCTGGGAGCAATTCTGTAAAGTGCAGGGGATTAAATTTGATTTAGTACACCCTGCGGCAAACATAACAAAAACCAAAGATGAATATTTTAAAAAAATAACTGGCTGGGTAGGCAGAACAAGCGAGCACAGCCGCGATGCAGCAATGTTAATTTTCGGACGGTTGAAATGAGAAAACAGAATAACGATTGGTTGTTAATTATTGCATTCATCATATTCGCCATCGTAGTTGTGGCGGTAAACACATGGAATACGGTTCAAGTTTGTAAAGGTCAAGAAGTGTATTGGGTTAATGGAACTCAGTTCACATGTAAGTTTTTTAAGTAGTAGGAGCGCAATGTATGTTAGTTGAAAAGTTTGATTTTTTGGAGTTGTTGCGTCTTGCTATTGCTCAAAGTGAGGGTAAAGGGAAAATTACGAAAAGCATTGTACTTGGTGAAATGGCCTTGTTATCACCTGGTGCAAAGATGTGGGCCGAATTGCTCATCGAGCGCGTTGATTTTGAGAGAATTGCAGTAGTCACAGAAGCTAAAAAGATTTATGAAACAAATATCATAAACGGCGTTGAAGTTAAAAAACGTATTGATGAGATACCTGGCACAGTGGAAATAAAGAAAGGAAACATTAACTCAGCAGATTTTTTCCGTGTTAGAAACTTACTTGCAGGTAAGATCCACAAGGAAATGATTAAGAAGAATTTTAAACCAAACAACTGCCAGGGTGATTTAACCAATGTGGCCAAAGGTATCGCAGAGGTCGTTTTACGTGGTCATTTATTTGTTAAAAGTATGTGTGGTGGGTGTCAAGGACTAGGTAAGTTAGAAATATACGATTCAAAAGGATACCCATGCGGTGCGAAACCATGCAATAAATGTAATGCGACAGGAAAGAGACCTTACACACTTTTTGAAAAAATAACGATTGCTAAGTTGGATGTTTCTAAATCGGGATATTCGGAACGTTATGAGCGGTTTGAACTTATTGCTGAATCCCAAATCACAATTTGGGAGCACATAATACGCGATCAATTAAAGCGATCATTTCACTATGAAGAAAGTGATTATGAAATTAGTTTAGAGCAAACCAATTATATTGCAGTGACTTGACATAAACAGAACGGTTCAGTATAAGTATTTCTAAAATGGGCGTTTTATAAATTGGTCGCCCTGAAAGAATTTGAAAGCTCGCTATATGCGGGCTTTTTACGTTTCTGGTCCTACCTATTAGGGATCTTTAAGTTAATAGGCATCTTATCTGGTCAATGAGGTGAGAGAGGGGTGCGGAGTTTTGATAGATAAGACACTACCCTTGGATTGACTACCTAAAAAGGTGAGTATTTACTTGCGGATTGGCGACCCCTTAACACATCAGTCAGCCTTAAACTACGGTACTACTCGGCCCAGTTGTTCATTTTGGATAGCTGGGCTGTTTTATGTTTGGCTTTTTCATTTCTGTCATATCACTATGCTATCTTGTGAAAAACACAGGAATAACAATTATGGCCAAGTTACCTAGTCTTAAAGATCTTTCCAGGGAAGAGTTAGAGGGATTATATAAGTCTCTATATATTGATTATTTAGACCTAGAAGAAGAAAACGAGAAATTAACTTTTGTTGCGGTTGATGCTGTTAAGCAAATGAAAGATAGCAACACTCAGTTAGAGAATAATCAGCGAATTATTGATGAACTTCTTAAGTTAGTACATAAGCATATTGATCAGAGCTTTTCCCTAGATGATATTCCTAAGTTTTTAAACTAAACCCTCACTCGCATTAGCGCAATGCGAGTCAACTAGCCGAGAGTATTTCGGCACATGAAGCCCCGCTAACATACTAGTTACTGCGGGGCTTTTCTTTTCTTGTTTGGAGAAACCATGGATCGAAATATTGATAATGAGATACGGGAAACCGAACAAGAGCTTAAGCATGTAGGTAGTTGTACAACCAAGGGCCTAACAGCCGATCAAATCGCTAAATTAGATGAGCGATTTTATTTAGCCATTAAAAAATTATCCTGGCTTAAAGGTCGCCGTGACATACGGGTGAAAGAATGGATATCGACAAGTATTTTAAGCTCACCAGAAAACGTGCACCGAAAACCAAGCCTAAAAGCAGGCCGCTGCCGAAAGCGAATGAAAAATACATAGTAGCTTTTGAGGATATGGAGCGAGCCTTACAGATTTTGGAAATTAAATATGAAACGTTGTTCCAGTTTAAATCAACTAAACATTGGCGTTTTGATTTCCATTTAATTGAGTATCGAATCCTGGTTGAAATTGCGGGCGGACCTTGGTCTGCTGGTCGTAAAAGAAAACAGTTTTCACATGATGCTGATCGTGAACACACCGCTTATGAAATGGGATTTACTATCGTTCGTTTAGAGTCAGCCGCAAGATTTAAAATTAATGAAGCGGGGCCATTACAGATACAAGCTAGCTTTGCACAGCAATGGCTTAAAAATTTAAAGAGGCATACTTTTAATGAGCCAAATAAGACCATTTCCACCGACTGACTTGATTGATCAGGCAGATGATGTAGAGGCGATACTCTTGGCACCTGCACCAGATCTTATGCAATGGGTAATTGATAACTTTCTAACCATTGGTGGGCCATTACACAATCCCGATCATGACCATATCGCTGAGTTATTACATGATAGCGAGGGATTTTTAGCTTTTGCATGGGCATCACAGGCATGTACTGTAAAAAAACAAATGGTGTCTGGCCAATGTGAAAAAGTTATGTTTAACGTTGGTGGGTGGCGAAAAGCACGGCAAGAGCAACAAATGCGAGATTGGTTCGGTTACGTTCCAGCATATCTAATCACTATCGATGCTAGTTTTTGCGAGGAATCCAGTGATAGGGATTTTTGTGCATTGATCGAACATGAGCTGTATCACATCGGGGTAGAGCGTGATGAGGATGGTGAGCCAATCCTTAGCGATATGACTGGCCTTCCTAAGCACTATCTCACTGGCCACGATGTTGAGGAGTTTGTCGGTGTGGTCAAACGATGGGGAGCAAGCGAAAACGTTAAGCGACTTGTTGAAGTCGCGAAGCAAGCGCCGTTTGTAAATGATGTAAATATTTCCAAGTGCTGTGGGACATGTTTAATAAGTTGAGCCTTTTGGCTCATTTTTTTTGACTATCTTGTTATACGTAGTCATACGGAGAGGTGGTTATGGCAGCCTTAAAAGAGCCTGTAAAAATATTTATAGTTCAAGCTCTTGCATGCCGTGATACACCTCAAGAAGTAGCAGATCTGGTAAAACAAGAGTTTGGTATTGAAGTTGATCGAATGCAATGTGCTGCATATGATCCAACAAAAGCCGCAGGGAAAAACCTTAGTGCAAAATTTAAAAAACTTTTTGAGGATACTCGAAAAAAATTTGACAAAGGTTTAGTAGATATCCCCATCGCAAATAAACATTACAGAATGAAGCAATACGATAAATTGCTTCAAAAAACAAAGAATACTGTTATGGCTTTGCGCATCATGGAGCAAGCAGCAAAAGATAGTGGTGGGCTATACACAAATAAAACGGAATTAACGGGTGCAGGTGGTGGGCCTATTAAAACAGTTCAAACCCAAACAACAGTAGAAGAATATTTAAATGCAAGGGAGAAGATACTAAATGAATTCTGACCCAAGCAGAGATCTAGCAATCCAAATTGAAGCTCAAGAAGATCTTTATTTTTTCTCTCGGTATTTGTTTAAGCAACGCCGTAAATACAAGTGGCGACACAATTGGCACCATCGAGTTGTATGTGATGCGCTCATACGTGTATTTAACGGTGAAACCAAGCGTTTAATCATTAACATTCCACCCCGTTACTCTAAAACAGAGCTCGCCGTAATCAATTTTATGGCTTGGTGCTTTGGAAAAGTACCAGATAGCGAGTTCATCCACATAAGCTATTCTGCAACGTTGGCAGCTAACAATGCCTTTCAAACACGTAATTTAGTGCAGGAAACGGCATTTAAAAATGTCTTCCCTGATTTTGTATTGCGTGATGACAGCAAGGCTAAGGATGATTGGCGCACTAAGGCTGGTGGTGTTTGTTATGCTCAAGGAACAGGCGGAACGATTACCGGTTTTGGTGCAGGTAAGATTCGTGACTCCTTTGGTGGTGCAATCATTATTGATGACCCACACAAGGCAAGTGAAGCTAAATCAAAAACTATCCGTGATGGGGTGATTGATTGGTTTCAAAATACGCTTGAATCCCGTACCAACTCACCTGAAACGCCGATTATTGTCATTATGCAAAGATTACATGAAGAGGATCTTGCTGGGTGGTTGCTTGACGGCGGTAATGGTGAAGAATGGGAGCATTTGTGTCTTTCAGCTATACAAGACGATGGTTCTGCATTATGGCCTGAAAAACACACCATAGAACGCCTCAGAGTTATGGAGGATGCTTCGCCGTATGTCTTTGCTGGCCAGTATCAACAACGCCCTGCGCCTCCTGCAGGTGGTTTCTTTAAACCAGATAGAATCGAAATTGTTGATGCTATTCCCACCGATATTATTAAAGAGTGTCGCGCATGGGATCTAGCAGCAACAGAGAATGAAGGTGATTATACGGCGGGTCCTAAACTAGCAAAAGCGCCAGATAACACAATCTACATCACCGACATGGTTCGTGGTCGTTGGGGTCCTGATGGAGTGGAAAATACCATTACCCAAACAGCGCAGATGGATGGCAAAGGTGTTTATATCCGCTTGCCACAAGATCCTGGTCAGGCAGGTAAATCTCAAGCAAAAAACTTTGTAGGAAAGCTTTCTGGGTTCAAGGTTAAAGCTGAGCCTGTTTCGGGTGACAAGATCACCAGAGCGCAACCATTTGCTGCTCAAGTCAATGTGGGGAATGTGAAAATGCTTCGGGGTGACTGGAATAAGGCACTTATAGAAGAACTAAGAAACTTCCCAAATGCAAAACATGATGATCAGGTTGATGGATGTAGTGATGCATTCAATGATCTAAATGAATCTCGTCAAGCTAAGAAACCTGCAACTGCAGGAAGTCGAACATTTTAAATAAGGTACCAAAATGGCAAAGTCTAAGAAAGAAGACAAAGCTTCTAAAAAGGCTTTGTCTGCGGGAAGCTTATTCCAACAAAACGCCGTATCAATGCTCTATAGCTTGGGTAAACAGCCTGATATTGACGAAGTACTGCGTAAGGCTGGCGTTTCTCGGCATCGGCTCAAGGTGTTATTAGATGATGATGAGATTGCACAGGCTGTAGAAACGCGTATTGATGCACTACTGGCAACGCCGTTCCGCATTGAGCCAAGTGATACACCTGAGGCTATATTGCTCATGCAGGAGCTTAAAGAGTGGTTCACTGAAGTAGCAACAGGCGCAATTAATGCGCTTTTTTTTGGTTACTCGGTTCAAGAGGCTGTATATGAACTAAAACCAGAAGGTCACATTGGTATTCAGTGGATTGGTGAAAAGCCAATGCAATGGTTTGAACCTAAGAATGATGGTCGATTGATTTATAGACCTGAGGGAATTGGTCAAGAGATTGTCGTTGATCAAAAGCTTAAATTTTTCCTTACACGGCGCAAGGCAACGTATGAGCAGCCATACGGCAAAGCATTACTTGCAACTCTGTATTGGTTGAACTTCTTTAAGCAAAATGGATTTAAGTTTTGGGCAAAGTTTCTAGAACGATTTGGCACCCCCATTTTATTGGGAAAATGCAAAGATTCAGAACCCAATGATATGAATCAGGCATTGCTTAATGCTCATGCTCAAAGTGTGCTTTCGATTGATTCTGAGGATGATGTGCAAGTCTTGACTGCAGGCACAAATGGCACAGCAGGTGCATCGTTTGAGACATTCAATAACGTTCTTATTCGCCAGATTCAGAAAGTCATTTTAGGGCAAACCCTGACAAGTGGAACCGATGGCACAGGGAGTCGTGCACTTGGTCAGGTGCATGAGAATGTGCGTAAGGATAAGCTTAATGCAGATGTGCGATTAGTAACACCTACTTTCCAAGCTACGGTAAATGCCTTATGTGCTTTGAATAACTGGCCTAAGCATGAAGTTTATTTGGGCGAAAAAACAAAGCAGCTGAATACTGATCAAGCAGATCGTGATGTAAAGCTTAAAAATGCGGGTGCAAACCTAACCCAACAGTACTTTACTCGTGAGTATGGGCTAATGGACGGCGATGTTGCTGAGCTTCCACAAGGCCAGACAGAACAGCAATTTAAAGCTATACCGAATCGCCGTTTTAGTTTTGCTGCAAGTGTTAAGGATCTATCTCAAGAACAGCAAGAGCTTGATGAATTGGCTGATGCGAATATGCAGTTACTCTCAGATGCAGTGATCAAGGATCTGATTGCAAATAGTACTGGCATTGAGGATTTGCAAGAAAAGTTGTTTGCCTTGGCAGGTGATGCAAATGAATCGCAATTTAATGAGCTCATGGACCGAGCTTTATTTGCTGCAGACATCCTTGGGTATGTTCATTCAAAAGAGGGCCGTTAAATGGACAATATGACCCTCTTACAAGCTTTGGTGTATGCAAGGTCTCGTAACGTTGTTTTGCCTGCTGAGTATTATTTGCTTGACCTAAACTCAAGGCAATATGCATCTACAGTGAGTGGGCTTGCTAGTTTGGATCAAATTAAATCCGTTCTAAACGCCGTCTATAAGACTGTTGAGACTGGTGGAACATTTCAGGACTTTCAGAATCTAGTAGAGGCTGATGGTATTAATTTATCTGAAGCACATTTAGACAATGTATTCAGAACGAATGCTCAAAATGCTTATGCCCATGGTAAATGGTTACATCAGCAGCGCAATAAAGATAAACGGCCTTATCTTGAATACATGGCTATCAATGATAGTCGTGTGAGGCCGAGCCATTTAGCTTTGGACGGCGTTATTAGGCACATTGACGATACATTTTGGCAAACATATTACCCGCCAAACGGGTATCGATGTCGATGCACTACAAGAGCATTAACAGAAAGGCAAGCTCAATCAAAAGGCGTTACACCAGATGATGAGTTGCCGAGTATTCAGCCTGATTCGGGTTGGTCCTTTCGGCCATCTAATTATGATCAGCATCCTGAAAGCATTCTCAATTCACGTCTGGCCAGTCAGTCGAACACTCAGGATGAAAAGCGCATAATTGAAACCTTGAGTCATGAATCAGCAATAGAGACTGAAGCCATCAAGCAAATTAAGACAAGTCTTTCTGATGTTGATGATGTTAAGCGCGGCCAGCTGGATGAAATGGTTGATAGAGCGATAAAGTTAGATCCTAGTATTCGCCCCAGTGACTTGCGTATCACTTTAGATCTGTCAGATGAAAATGAAAATGCTTTAACAACCATCCTTAAACAGTCAGAGATCCAGAAAGATCAGCAGGGAACTATAGGCAAAAGCATTTGGGATAAGATCATGGGTGCTTTTAACCGGCTTTTTAGTTTTGCTAAGAACACGGCAAACAAACTCACTGGTAGCTCAATCCGTGGCATTGATGATTTAAACCTGACTGCAGGTAATATCATCGGAATTAAAACCCCAACGCTATTTCGAGAAGCCGAGAAAGTTGGAAAACAAATCATCATTCTTGATGCAAAAGGTGTGGCAATCGATCTGAGCAAGATTAGCAATCTAGATGGCTCACTATTAGCCCCTGATTTAAGTTTAGAGGTCGTAAGCAACTCAGATGATCAACTCGTACTGAAACGTACAGATAAGCAAGCTGTGCGCTATTTCATAGCAAATCAGAATGCATTCAGTCTTTATTAGTAATTTACAAATTAATTAAACCGCCGTTTGGCGGTTTTTTTATGGAGAAAGAAAAGTGGCAGGAACAAACGAAAAGCCAGATCCACCAATCTCAGCGTACCAGTTTAAGACCAATCTTTTTGATATTGAGAAATCATCAGAGGAAGGAAAGAAGCGAACCTTTACTGGTGTTGCCTACAGTGGTGAAGTGATTCAAAGCCATTACTACTGGGGGGATGTGATCTTTGATCTGGACACGATTCAAATGAAAACGCCCTTAGGCGCTTTAATTGATCATGACACTGGCCGCCGTGCAGGCGTGGTCCGTAATTTCACCAAAGACAATCAAGGAGGCTTAAAGGTCTCTGGTGATTTGCTCACTAACAAGAATGGCCAAGAAGTCGCTCAAGACAGCGATGAGGGTTATCCGTGGGAAATGTCGGTTTACATCGTGCCTGGTTCAATCGAAGAAGTTGATCGTGGTGAAGTTGTAGTAAATGGCAAAACACTTAAAGGACCAATCACGATTTTCCGTAACGGCGTTATCCGTGAAGTTTCATTTTGTGCGCTTGGTGCTGATGACAATACGTCTGCAGTAGCGGCAAGCCATACCCCTAAACAATTCAATAAGCAACAAGAGGACACAGACGTGACCGAGTTAGAACAACTTAAAGCTGATAATCAAAAGCTTACAACCGAAAGAGACAATGCTGTAACTGAATTAAAACAGTTCAAGGAAACAAAACGTACTGAAGATATCGCTGCGCTTGAAACTGAGCTGAAAACTCAATTCAGTGCTGAAGATAAAACAGCTTATACAGCAATGGACGATACAACCTTTGCTTTTGCTACTAAGCAACTTCGCCAATTCTCAGTAGGTGGTCAAGGAGGACAGCAAACACCATCTTCAACGCCTGCTATTCAACCTAACCCAGCATTAGCTCACTTGTTTACGCATCAGGCCAATGGTGGTGCACAAGGTCAAGGTGGAAATGGCAATCAAGAACATCAATTCTCTGCAGGTGCTAAAGCATTTGCAGCTCAAAACAAGGGGAATTAATCCATGGGTAATAAAACATATTTGGCGGACGTTACCCGTTCATCACGTCCATTAATTTTGGATGTTGAAAAACTTCGCCGTGCAAATGCTTTACCTACGACAGCGACAGCATACAAAACTGGCGATTTGCTAACACTGTCAAACGCTAACGTATTAACACATGCAGCTGACGCTTCCACATGGGATGTGATCTGCGGGCAGGATGTTACGGCGGTTCAAGCAACACAAATGGCTGCTGATGGTGTTGAGCTTCCGATCTATTACGGCGGTGTTTTTAGTGTTGAAGGGGTTTCAATTAGCGGCACTTTACTTTTGGCAAATCAATATACCGCTGCCCGTGCCAAAGCAACCAAAAACAAAATTGAATTATCAAAGGTGTAAGAATCATGCCTCAATCATTTACAGTTAACGGCGCACCACTCGAATTATTAGACGTTGGTGAATTGGCTTTAATTCATAGCAACTATAAGCCAATGGACACATGGCTTTTAGATAAGTTTTTCCCCAATCGCCCTTCATTTGATCGTGATGAAGTTCCACTGGCTGAAATCTCAACCGTTCATGATCTAGCGCCATTGGTAGCACCTCATCAACCTGGTAAGCCGTTTGATACCAAACGTGCTGCTAAAGTTGAATTTGTTCAACCAGCATATTACAAGCCGAAAAACATGGTCACACCTGCGACCGCTTTCGATGAGGCGTTAATTGAGCGATTACGCACAGCTGGCATCATCTCAACTGGCAGCCAACAGTTATCTGATCAAGAAAAAATGGTCATTGCTCAAATTGCTGTGATGAAACGTAACCATGATGCAATTGATAATTCAGTCTTGCTAATGGCAATTGAATTATTATTAAACGGTAAGTATTTACTGCAGTCGGACGATTATGAATACAACATGGTCGACTATGAACGTGATGCTTCATTAACCTTTACACCTGCTACGCCGTGGAATCAAGCTGGTGCTAAACCAGTCACTGACATTGAAACTATGGAGCAGCGCTTACTTGATGCAAACGGTGGTGGTTCAAAAGCTTATTTAATGTCTGGCAAAGTTTGGGCTGCGTTATCTAGCAATGATGAGTTTAAAGAGCGTTTTGTTAAACCATATGCTGGTATCGCAGTACCTTATAAACCAAGTTTGAATGTCCAAGAAGGTGCTTCATTCAAAGGTTATTTGGATGAAAAAGAACTTTGGGTGTATGACGCAACATACCGCTTAAAATCAGGCGTAGAACGTGCCATTCCAGTTGATTACTTTGGTGCAATTTCGGACCTTAATGGTTCAATTGCTCAATGTAAAATTAAAAACATGTTGGCCAACGGCGCAGTTGCAAAATACTTTGACCGTCAATGGTACAGTGAAGATCCAAGCGGTATTTACTTAATGACTGAATCAGCACCACTTGCAGTACCTTCGAATAAGAATGGTGTCTGTGGTGGTACTGGCTTTATCGTGTAAAGGGGAACAGTATGCCAAAGTATATTGCAAAGCAGTCGGTAGGCCATTTCCTACCAGGTGAAGAAATCAAAGGGCTTGATGCGGAACGTATTCAAGCCCTTTTGGTATCTGGCGCAATTGAAGAGTACAAAGCGCCAGAGCAAACGCCGTCAGACGAATCGAAAAGTGATTTGAAAAAGCTTTTAGGCGAAGTTGCGGATCTAAAGGCGACTAATACGCAACTTACTGAAGAGAAGGACAAAGCCTTAGGCGAAGTTGCGGATCTAAAGGCCAAAGTCACAAAACTTGAAGCTGATTTAGCTGCAGCATTGGCTAAAACACCTAAGGCTGATAAAACAGCGGATAAGGGTATAACTGATAGCAAGTAAGGTGAACTATGTACGCAACACGAGACGACATGGTGAAGCGTTACGGCCTGACAGAAGTATCACAGTTAGAACGTTATTTGATGGGGGGTGAGTCTGTTGAAGCAGCCATAGCAGATGCAGGCTCAATCATTGATGGTTGGATTGGTGCCAAGTATGCCATCCCACTTGAATACCCACCTGACAATATAAAAATCTTTGTCTGTGATATTGCCCGTTACTTACTTTGGAAAAGCAAAGCATCTGAAGAAGTCCGCAGACGTTATGAGGATGCGATGAGCTATCTAAAGGGCGTTTCAAAAGGCACAAACGTTTTGCTTGTTAAAAATCCAACTACTGAAGAAGTAAAGCCTGCTGCTAAAACACCCGCCACTATGCCGATCGGCACAACATATCGGGGCGGTGTATTTAGTGATGATGTTTTAAACCAGATGCCAAGCATCAAGAAGTGAGGCAATCATGGCAGATAAACAGGGTTTTTACTTTCAAGGTGAAGAAAAGCTTCGGGATTGGCTGCGAAAGGTAGAGGCTAAAGCTGGTGATCATAAAGATCTATATGATGAGCTTGGGGATATTCTGCTAGATGGTGTTCACGATCGTTTTAAGCGAGGTGTGGCACCTGATGGTAGACCTTGGCAGAAGTCATGGCGGGCAATCGCTCAGAAAGGCCAAACATTAAGAGATACGGGGCGATTATTAAACTCAATCCGTACCCGGCTTAATAAAAACGGCGTTTCAATTCTCACTGATGTTCTATATGCAAAGCTTATGCATTACGGCGGAACCATTAGAGCCAAAAGCAAGCCATATCTCACTTTCAAAACTCCCACGGGTGGCTGGGTAAAACGCAAATCAATCTTTGTTCCTGCGCGTCCAATTTTTGGTGTTTCTGAAGATGATGCACAAAACATGTTGATAGCGATTGAAGAATATTTGGAGGAGCTCTTAAAAGATGCCTGATAACTATTTTGGTTTAGAGACAATTATCAAAGAGCGACTGCAAGGAATTGACGCAATTCAAGCGATTTATACGCCGTTCTCAGTAGATGATATGCTTGAGTGTTCGGCGGTTGCACCCTCAATCAGCATCATCTATGTGGATGATCGAGTGGGAGATTCAGCAGGCAACGGTTCAGCAAGTGTTGTGTACCAACAATGGCTAGTTGTTTTGTGTGTTGAGGAAGCAGGTTCACAGCTTGAAGATACAACGCTGATTCGTAATGCAGCCAGTCCGATGATCATCGAAATTTTAAAACGTATGCAAGGTTTTAACCCTCAAACAGCAGGGTTCAAACAATTCAAGAGAGCAAATGCTGGTGTGCAGCACATGTCAGCAGCGGGCAAGTTATGGTTGCCGTATTTGTTCGAGTGTCAATTAATTAATAGCTTTTGAGGTCCTTATGTCCAAGCTATATGAAGCGGTAAAGCCTATTGGTCGATTTGTACCAGGTGATTTTGTTGCTGGCTTATCTGATTCAGAGATTCTGGAGCATTTAGGCAAGGGCAATATTAAAGAGCATGTTCCTGAGCCGGTCGAAACAGCAAAAAAACTTACTAAAACGGAGGCCAAAGTAGATGGCTAAAGACTATATTTCATTACAGGGTATGTTCCATTTAGCCCCGATCGTTAATGGTGTTGTTGGTGCACTTCGAGAGTTGGGCAATATGCCAGAATTTGAAGTCGAAATTACAGCTGATGTTCTTGAGCATCAAGAAAGTACATCAGGGCAACGAACAACCGATTTCACCATGGTTCAAACGACTGGTGTGACTTTCTCAGGAACCATTGAAGAAGCCAATGCAGAGAATATTAAATACATTCTTTCTGGTGAAAACTTTGAAATCCCATCTGAAACCGTGATAGGTAAATCATTAGGTACTGTTGTGGCCAATCAAATGATTTTGCTTGATGCATACAACTTGTCAGATGTGGTGGTAAAGGATTCAACGGCAACACCAGTTGAAGTTGCATCCACTAAGTATGTTCTTGATCCAGTATTTGGAACAATCAAGTTCACCGATGTTGCTGGGTTAACAATGCCATTAACGATGGATTTTAAAACTGGTGCCGTAACTCAAACTACAATCGCATCTGATTTAGAGCAGGAATATCTGCTTTACTTTGCTGGGGTGAACACGGCGAATGGCAACAAAGTGGCAATGAAGCTTTGGCGAACTAAGAAATCACCTGAGGTGACTTTCCCGCTTATTCATGAAGAGCTTGGGCAATACCAGATCCAAGGCCAAGCACTTTCTGATATTTCTAAAGCCAATGATTCAAAACTCGGCTTATATGGTCATTTTGTGAATATTCCTGCATCGCCGTAAACCAAACAACTACAGGCACAGGGGCGCATAAGCGTCTTTTTTTGTGCCTGTACCTTTCAGGATTTTTTCTATGAATGACTTTTTTATTGCAAACAATGAATCATTGCCCCACACATTCATTGATCAGAAAATTGAAGTGAAGCAGATCCAAGTGAAAGACTTAGCTCGATTTTCAATTTATGCAATTAAGATCAAAGATGCTTTAGAAAGTTATTCAATAGAAACAATCATGCCGTTAATTGAGCCTCAGATGCTCAATATCATGGGTTTGGTTTCAATAGTAACAACATTAAGCCCTAAAACGTTTATTGAGAATACGTCGCAAACCAAGGCGATTGCTGAGCTGGTTCTAAAGATCAGTGAAGTGAATGAGGCGTACTTTAAAAAAGATAAAATACAGAATAGGACAAAAAAAGAAACAAAAGAGGTCAGTTGGTTTCATTCATTCGCTTACTTAATCAAGAACGGCCACAGACACGATGACATCATGAACATGACTTACGGCGCATTCATGCAATATTTGCAAGAAGCTCAAGCACTGGAACGGCAGAAAATCAAATCGTATGCAATTGCAACTCGCGTAGCGAACAATGCGAAGCAACAGGGATGGGATAAGTATTTAAAGCAGTTGGATGAATAATTATTGAATGACTTCATTTCATCCATTTGATAAATTAGCCCTAAATATAGGGGTGTATTTTCATGAAAAAATTATTAATTGGTCTTTTTATTTTAGTTTTAGTAATGGTTGTTTTTATTTGGAAATCTAATAGTGATCGGGATGCACGGCAAGAGGCTTTAGCTATCCAAACAGAACAACATAATAAGGAAATGGCTAAGTTGGACGCTGAAAATAAAGATAAGCAGCTTTCAAAAAGTGAGGTTGTGGTAAAGGAAACAAACATACAAGATAGCAATACTCAGCAAAAGCATAAATATTCTGATAGTGAGTGGATGAGTATTTGTAAATCTATATCAAGTACAGCCAGAACAATTATGAACAGAAGACAAAATGGTGCATCAATGTCAGAAATGATGGATGGTATTATGGCGACTGATACTGCTGCAGAGTTCAAGGAGCTTATAAAACCATTTGTTATATCTGCATATGAGAATCCTAGATTTAGTACTCCTGAAAATATGTTAAAAGCTGAGATTGATTTTGAAAATGAAGCTTATTTGAAATGCATGAACGTTAGGAAATAATTTCAATCAAAACTCCGAAGCCATATAGATTTATAGTTAACATATAAAATCTAAACCTAATATGGATTTCATGACATTTAAGATTGTTCTGAGTTCCAATTAATTTAAACCACTTAAAGCCACCAATAGGTGGCTTTTTTTCATCTGAAGGTTAATAAAATGGCGACTAACAGTTTAGATTTTTTACTTAATTTGCGAGCTAATACCACAGGTTTCGATCAGGGAATAAACGGCGCAAAATTCGCCGTAAATGCGCTTGTTGGTGCCATGGCTGCCTTAGGTGTCGGCTTAGGGGTTAAAGAGCTTGCAGAGGCTGCAGATAGCTATGCGAACCTGTCCGCACGTATACAGTTGTCCACTAAGGAAACAGGTAATTTTACTACTGCAATTGCAGGTGTTCATCAAATTGCCTTAACAACAAATTCAAGCTTAGATTCGACAGCTGAACTTTTCACAAAGTTAAATACCGTATCTAAAGATATGGGTATGACACAGCAACAGGCATTGGATTTAACCAAAACAGTAACTCAAGCCATTAAATTAGGTGGTGGATCTGTACAAGGTTCTGAAGCAGCGGTACAGCAATTTATTCAAGCCATGCAAGGCGGGGTTTTGCGAGGGGAAGAATTTAACTCCATGATGGAGAATGGCTACGGTTTAGCAGAAGCTTTAGCCAAGGGGTTAGGTGTTACAACTGGTGAACTCCGTAAAATGGCCGAGAACGGCGAACTTGGTGCAGAACGAGTACTGAAAGCATTAGAAGGCCAAAAGGGCGCAATAGAAGAAGCTTATGCTGAATTGCCAAACACTATTGGGAATGCTTTGCAAAAGATTGCTACACAATGGCAAATCGTTATCGGTTCAATGGATCAAGCAAGCGGAGCATCATCTACAGTTGCATCTTGGCTTTCATTGCTTGCTGATAACTTAGACATTGTAGAAGTACTTCTAAAGGATATTGGTGCAGGATTTGTATGGTTTGGTGATCAACTTAAAAAGATTGATCCTGCAACAATTGAAGCCCTAAAAACTTCTTTATTGTCTGCATACGATGCAATTAAGTCACTTGGATCAACTGTCGGAACAGTTTTTGAATCTACTGTTGATGTTTTAAATACTGCACTTGGTCAAATATTCAATTTTTCAAGTGGAATTGACTCTGCTGCTGACAAAACCAATGGGTTTACTAAAGCGCTTCAAGCTGTAAATGTCGTTTTTGGCTTCTTAAATGATGGTTTTAAAGCAATAAATATTGGAATCAATTTAATCATTGGTGGGGCTTATGATGCAGCGGCAGCATTTAGCTATTGGAAGTCTAAAATTACTTTCGGCGATACATCAGCACAAGCACAGAAAGACTTTGAGGAATTAAGTAAGGAAGCCCAAAAGCATTATAAGAAATCCGCCGATGCTGCAATGGAATTTAAATCTTCAGGTGTAGAAGCAATCCGTCAGATTAGCTTAACTCAGGATGAGAAGAATGCAGAATCTATTGCGATCAACCAGAAAACACTTAATGAATTATTAGCCCAAGAAAAAAATCATGTAACTGCATACAAAATTATTAGTGATGAGCGTATTAAGTTACAGCAACAATTATTGGACGGCAGAAAAGCGGGAGATCAAGGTGCGATTGATGCTGCTTTGAAAGGTTTGGCTGATCTCGATAAGAAAGAAAAGGAATATCAAGCTGAAAGTCAGAAAATCACTGATGAAAAAGTTAAGGCTGCTCAAATTTGGGCTGATGCTCAAGTAAAGGCTGCAGGGGTCAGTTCAGATGCTGTAATCAATGGTATGCATATTAGCGGTATGGCAATTGATGAAAGTACTCAAAAATTAATTAACAATGCCATGGCTGCTCAAGGGCTGGCAGTTGAGTTTGATAAAACAGGTAAGGCAATTGTTAAAGCAATGGAAGAGGCTGGATCAACCACTGCATTATCAAGTCAAAAATTAATTGATGATACTCGTAAAGCAGCATCTACACTCGGCATTGATCTAGAGGCTTATAGTGAAAAAGTTTCGGATACTTTTAAGAGTTCGGAATCAATTATTTTGAATTTCACTAAAGGTCTTGAAGCATCTGGGATAACTGGGGAAAGAGCGGGAGATTTAATATATCGTGCATGGCTAAAGTGGCTAGAAAAAGCGAAGAACACAGCAGATATTGACCTTGCAAGTGAAAAAATTAAACAATTTGGTGAAGATGGTGTTATTTCATTATCACAAGTTGAACAGGGTTTAATTGTCTTGAAATCTAAAGCAAAAGACATTAATCCTGAATTTATAGCTGCTTCGAAATCAGCTGAAGCCTTAGGGATAAATTTATTTGCAGCTGTTGAGGAATTATCTCCGAAATTTATTGAACTGCAAGAAAGTGTAAATAATCTTTCCGTTCAGCTTCAGACCCTAGGGGTAAAGGGAGAAGAGGCAGTAGGTTTAATTTACCAAGCTTGGTCAAAATGGCTTGCAACAGCCAAAAGCCCCGCTGAAATAGATGCAGCGAAAGCCAAGCTATTAGAGTTTGAGAAACAAGGTGTTATTTCTACAAAACAAGTTGAAATGGGTATCCTTGCTATTAAGCAAGCTACTGCCAAATTACCTGATGATCTCGATGAGGTCGGCAAAGCATTTGAGCGCCTTGGAGTCAAAACCAAAGAGCAATTAAAACTTGCTGCGCAATCAGCAATTGCAGACTTCAACACAATGAAAGCTAGTGGCCAAGCAACATCAGATGGCCTTAAACAAGCCTATGAACGTGTGATGCAAGCGGCTGCCGCATCCGGTGATCAAGCTGTCATTGCAAATGCTAAGGCTCAAGGCGCATCTGTTGGGCTGCAAGCTCAGATCGATGAAACAGGTAAATCATCTGTGAAGTCGACTCAAGAGATTGTTGATGCACTTTACAACGTTGGTGAATCGGCGCGTGGATCTGCTTCACAAGGATTCCGTGAACTTGGCAGGGTTGCCCGTGAAGAAGCTCAAAGCACGGCGGATGAGTGGGAAGCAGCGATGAAAAAGATCGATGCTGAGCGTAAGGCACAATCAGCTTCGTCTGCTAAAGGACTTGGTCAGGCCATGGATGATATGAATGCCAAAGTTGCAGACTATGAAAAGCGTTTGATTGCAGCTGGGATGAATGCTGGTGAAGCCAGAAGCAAGGCTAAAGAGTCAAAAGATGCAATGTATTTTGCTTATCAGAAAGCTCTACAAAGTGGCTCTGTCATTGATTACAGTGCGCCGCTTTTGAAAAAGATGGATGATACCCTAGCATATTGGGAGGGTAAGAAATCTGGATATGGTGGTAGCTCGGTTTCAGTTCCAAATATTAAAGCGCCGTCTATTGAGGCGCCTAAGATGCCTAGCGCTTCCGATATCAATCCACCTAACCCTAAAACCCAAGTTTATCGTTTTGAGTTCGATGGGAATGTTATTGAGCTAGATGGAGATCCATCACAACAAGACTTGGTGAATAACTTCTTTAATCAATTGGAACAAGCAAAAAAGAGGATGTGATGAGACTAAAACGCAATTTAACCAGTGAAACCGTCCCATTAGAGGACGGTTTTTTATGGTCTGATGAATTTGCTTGGAAGCCGATTGAACAAAATCAAGAATTCGCCGTTGATGGGACACTGATTGTACAGGAAGGTAAAAAGAAATCAGGTCGACCAATCACATTAACGCCACCAGATAACCAAGGGTGGATTAAGCGCTCAGTTTTATCAGTGATTCAAGACTGGTCGGCTTTGCAAGATGAGCAATTTACTTTGATCTTTGAATATCCACATGACACACGCCAATTCAATGTGATTTTCAATCATCAGGAAGGCGCTATTAATGCCGAGCCAGTCAAAGGAATTCCAACAGTTTCAGAGGGTGACTATTACAAAGTCACCCTTAAATTTTTAGAGGTGCCAAATGTCGGTTGAAACGAAAAACTTAGTTTTATACAAGTCTCAGCGTTTGACTGATACACCAGACGGCGGTGGTAAATACTCTGGCCAAGTTGTTGTTGACGGCGAAAGTAATAACCTTTTTCCTGATGTATCGGAACTGGACCGCACCATGGGCCGTGTATCGATGCGAAAGATCTACGCAGGATTGAATAACAATGATACTGAGTCGTTGATGGGTTCAACTGTATTTGTCTCGAAGAATCCAGACGATCCGAACGTATCAGCATTATTGTTTAGCACACGTTCACATACAGATACCCGTGATTCAGCACAAAACCGAGTAGAAAGTTATCTTGCTAAAGGTGCTCAAGCTGTCGGTTCCTTACTTGATACTGCATATGCAGCAATGAAAGCAATTCAAGTTGCCATGGCAACAAATGAGTCCGAGAACTCCGTTGGTGACACTCTTGTTCTTGTGGTGAGTGAAGGTACCGTAAATGAGTTTGCTCAATACGTTCGCTTAACGAGTGTAGAGACCAGAACGGCGTTTGTACGTGTAAACAACTCGAATATTGAGTACAAGATTGCAACTTATGGTTTTAAAGATCCATTAGCACGGGATTTCGTGGGTGTATCTGCTACGCAGTGGTACAACAATGTTAAACCAGCAACAACGATTAGAGACACCGTAGTTGCTGATGCCGGTATCTATTATGCCAGTGTGGATCTAGCTGAAGACGTGGGCATTGGTAGTTTTACAATCCCTGCCAAGACAATGTTTTCTCAATTAATCCCATCTTCGCAGACTGAAACGCCGTTACTCGATCTTAATGCTGTAAGTGAAAATCCGGCGTTAGTCGCGGGTAACTCAGGAACAATCAATGTTCAGTACACAACTAACGTAAACACAGGGCAGGCTTTGTATCTTGGCTCAAGTGTTTTACCTGGTTCTATTTCGTTCACGCTTTTTGGCCAATCCATTTCTGATAACGGCGGAACATTGCGAAATCCGACTGGTACACAAGTTGGTAGCATTGACTATCAAACTGGTCGCATTGTGTGGACCAATGCTATTGGTACAGGCAATGCAATCATCAATGTGGTATTCACACCCGCATCTGCGCCAGTTCAACCGTTTGAATCATTTGCACTACATGTTACTGCCGCGAATCAAGGTACCAACTGGACTGGGGTATTAACTCCAATTCCTGCGCCAGGTGCATTAAGTATCTCGTTTATGTCACAGGGTAAATTCTATGTGCTTAAAGACAATGGAACAGGGCGATTAGTTGCGGCAACAGAATCTATTGGCAGTGGATCTATAAGCTATACAACGGGGACGTGGTTATTGACCACAGGTGCCTTGCCTGATGTGGGAACGCCAATTCTATTGCAATGGGGTAGTCCGATAACAACTTTTGCCAGAGCTGATTTACCAGTATTACCTGCAGGGTTAGATTTTCAGTTATTTCATAATGGGATTTCTAGCGCGACAGTAACTTGGATGTTGGACGGCGTTGAGAAAACAGCAACGACTAACAGTTCGGGCCAATTCACAGGTGATGCAATCGGTTCAATGACGTTTAACAATGGTAAAGGTCGGATCATCCCTAAGAAATTACCGCAAAAGAGCACGGTTTTCACAATCTCGTATAACTACGGCGAAGGTAAATCACAGACTAAGAACTCATCACCAGATGCCAATAACAAGTTGATGTTTAACATTGGTACTGGCGCAGCAATTCAGCCGAGTTCAGTGGGCTTAGAAATCCCATTAGCAAAAGCAGTTGGTGCAGCAGCTGAAGGGATAGTGAGTTTGCATGATGTGCCAATTAATGGGACCACTGGAAATCTAGTCGATGATTTTGGAACGGTTATGGGTACCATCATTTATGCGACTGGCGCTTGTGAAGTCACACCCACAATGCAAAAAACGATTTACACCACAGTGTATACACCTATCATTTTCTATACGGGGTGATCATGAGCTTTTATCTTCCGCAGACATCAGAAGTTGTACCATCACAAATCACTTTAAAGGCCTTTGATACAACGACAATTCAAGTCAAATATCGTGACACATCAGGCACGGGAAGCAGTTCAACTACGGTGACTGCAGACAAGCTTAAGTTTGATTTGACACAAGGATTTGATGAGCAAATTTTATCTAATTCTGTACGATTCAAGCTTGGAGCAGATACGTTTATTGATCGCACTGGTTTACTGTATCGTAATGTTGAAAGTGCCACGGGAAGTGGCACGCAATCGGGCACAATCCAATATGGTACCGGTATTGCCGAGTTTGATACATGGACACCAAACGTTGACAATCAACTGACGTTGCAAGCTTTAACAACAACGACAGACATGTTACCAATTCATCATGTGAGCTTTCGCACACCGACCATCCCAATTCGCCCTGGTTCTTTAACAATTGTTGTGGCTGCTATGACAGGGGGGCAACTGACATTAACAGCCAATGAAGCAGGTATTATCGAAACTGATGAGGCACATGGTTCTATTAACTACGAAACAGGCTTTATAGATATTTATTTCTATAAGAAAACCAAAAAGTCTGATCATCCTGAAATTGTGAATGAGCCTTGGTATGACCCTTTACTGGACTACACAGATGGTGGGAATACTGTATGGGTCAATGCGCCGTACTGGATTGATGCAACGAGCGTACGCTATAACGCCGTGGCCTATACATACATTCCTCTTGATTCTGAAATTCTGGGATTGTCTGCCACTCGTTTACCTGCAGATGGACGTGTACCCATTTTCCGGGTGGGTGACATTGGGGTAATTGCTTCATCTAAAAAACAGGAATTACCAAGCCATGTTGCTGGGCAAACATACCAGCTAGACGATCAGCGTATATCCTGGTGTGAGCTTGAGGATAGCAATGGCGTTAAAGTTCCGTATGACATGTATGTAGTTGACTATGACTTTGGTAAAGCCACTTTAAGTGGTGATTTTGCTTTGAATAGTCTGGTACCGCCGATATCTGCAGCATATCGCTATCAAGATATGGGATTGATCAATGATGTACAGATTAGCGGGCAAATTACTTTAACCAAGCCGGTGACACATAACTATGATGCTGATAATTCAATTGTCGGTTCAGCACTTGTCATGGGTGATATGTTCAGCCGCTATACATCAAAGTTCGTTCAAGGCACATGGAACAATGTCTGGGCTGATGTGCCAAGTGGTGGCTTAATATCGGCAAATTACAATGATGCGCTTTATCCTTTCGAAGTAACAAATAAGGGTTCCATTCAAGACCGATGGGCATTAGTTTTTACTGATATTTCAACATTCAGGATCATCGGTGAAGTGTCTGGGCAGATTGGGACAGGAACAACCACAGCTGACTGTAGGCCGATTAACCCGATTACAGGTGAACCTTATTTTGTAATTAAAAAAGAAGGCTGGGGTACCGGCTGGACTCCGAATAATGTTCTTCGCTTTAACACTATTGCTGCAATGTATCCAGTCTGGTGTATCCGGACAGTGAAACAGTCTGAGCCCACAGTCTTAAGCGATAACTTTCAAATCATGTTCCGTGGTGATATTGATCGGGATATCTAAACAAAACTATCAAACCTTAAGGGCTGCATTTGCAGCCTTTTTTATTGAGTAAATAATTATGGCGACCGATGTAAATGTTCAATTTTTTAGTCATCTTAATGGCATTACGTTAGGTAATAACTGGGGTGATTTAATCCGTTTGTTAGATACTTGTCTTGTGAATGGCTTGCCTTTTGCCAGTGTTACAAGTGCCAATATTGATGCAAATGGTGATATTAATTTAACGTTCTTTGCTGCCCATAATGCAGTGTTGTTTCAGATTGTTGAATTGACAGGGTTCTCACCATCAAACATCAACGGAAAATATCGAATCAAAGGATTACCTACCTCAACACAAATGACTCTTAAGGCAGAATTGTCAGGCCAGTCAATAACCGCAAATGGATCAGCGAAGTTAGCAGCACTTGGGTATGACATTATTTTTCGTGATGCGAATGATGTTAAGCGTGTATATCGTTCAAAGAGTCCAACGTCAGCGCACCCATTCATACGTGTAGATGAGACTATTTCCGATGGTACAAATAGCTATACATCTACATATGCAAAATATGCAATGGTGGGTTTACTTGAAAACATGACGCATATTGATGATTACGAAAACCCAGATGTTTTGCAGTTGCCACTATCCACATCAAATTTAAAATTAAATTACAGTATATCTGGATCGGGTAGTACTGTTGTCAGAGGATGGAGCAGATGGACTTGGGCACGTATAAATAACGTGAATCAAAATTATTCAGATGTAAGTACCCCATCAAATGGTAACCGCAACTTTACTCTTGTTGGTGACAATGATGCTTTTTATATGGTTATGCCTTTTGGTACAACAGCGACAATGAAGCGAATTTATGGGGCGGGGTTATTTAATAGCTGTTTGAAGAGTGATGTTATACCTGCATGGTTTTTAATGTCTCGATTTTCAACCAGTAATGCATCGACAAATTATCAGGCAACTGAGAACTTTGGTGACCCTCTTGTTGTAAGTAGTGGAGCAGCACAATTTATTGTTCCAAGATTTACTGAAGCCAATAGAGTTTCTAATCATGTTTCAGCAAATCCTGTGTTGCCGGATTATTCTTCTGGATTCAGTGGTATTTACAGTGCTAATTCAATTGCAGCATTGGAAATAGCATTTTCAGATAGCCTGAAATACTTAAGAGGCACACTTAAGCATGTGGCATACAACGGAAATAGTGCGTCACCAAGCTCAACGACAGCAAGTTTGCAAGATAAAAGTATGTATATATATGATAGTGTCTACGCAGGCGGCCCTTCGGATGCGGGTAGTTTGCTGTTTTACCTAGGAGAGCTTGAATGAAACCATGTTCACGAATGACACTTCACTCAAATGCTTTGTTGCAGAATTTGGGGTTTGGCGTAAACACGACCGTTGCAGATATTAAAGGTACGACAAAAAAACTTGGTAGTAATTATAGTGATGCAACCATTGTTCTTTATAACAAAAGTAATTTAACACCAATTGGAATCACAAAGCCGAGTGAGAATGGGGATTATCAATTTTTAGGGTTAAATAATTCAGTTGCTTGTTTCATTG
The DNA here is from genome assembly GCF_000369845.1 of Acinetobacter higginsii. NCBI lineage: Bacteria > Pseudomonadati > Pseudomonadota > Gammaproteobacteria > Moraxellales > Moraxellaceae > Acinetobacter > Acinetobacter higginsii. The sequence continues at coordinate 24,502 of NZ_KB850222.1, forward strand.
TTGCTTTTGACAATAAGAAGCAATACAACGCAGTCATACAGGATCAGGTGGTGCCAAAATGAGTGTGATTCCTTCTTTAGCTGCAGGCTTGGCGCAACTTCAAGCACTGGCTAATTTTTTAGATACAGGTAGCAATAATGCTACCTTTATTTTTTATGACAATACTAAACCTGCATCAGTGAATGTTGCAGCAGATCCTGAGGCAAAGCTAGTCACACTGACTCTCCCAAAGCCCTGTTTCAAACAATTGAATGTAGATGGTATTGAGCTTCAGCAGACTGATGCAGCTTTGGTAATAAAAGCAGGCACGGCGCTATGGGCACGTTTATATAATGGGAATGGTGATGCGGTTGCTGATTTTGCAGTGGGTACTGAGATTACGCTTGCGCAGTCCAATCTTGCGTTGGGCAGCACATTAATGGTCAATTCTTTTGTATTGAAACCGACAACATAAAGAGGTGTGCATGTGTCGAACTACATTCCGCCTGATGCCCACAATGTCAGTCTAAATTTTAAGGATGAGCTTGGATCAATTGATTCACACAATCTTGTCTTGAATTTTGGGGTTGATGAGCAAGTCAATGTAAGTGTTAATGCCGTCATCGCAACAACATTTACAGCTGAAATTGTTGCAACTCAACACACTTACAATTCAGTCAATGCAGCAGTTCAAACTGCATTTGAGGCTGATATTGTTGTAATTAGGGGTGAATCTGCTCAAGTAGCTGCATTTATCAACAATAGTTTTGATGCAGAGATTTACGCGGTTGTTGTGAATCAATCGTGCAGTGTTGAAGCAGTGATTGAAACTAGACCCAATGCTCTCATTAATGCGCGTTTTGATATCAATTCAGCATTTGGTTTAAGTCATTTAAGTGTTTTGGGATATCAAAGATCTTTACCAGCTTTAATAGACAATCATATTAGATTTGGCAAACCGATTTCTAAGGCGCATAACAGCGCCTTTATTTTTGAACGTAGTTTGACGATTTCGAATGCCGTCTTAGATGGCTTCGATAAGGCAAACACACTGCAACGTTCTGTTCGGTTGGTGTTTGATGAATGCACTCATCTTTTAAACGATTATGAATTGGTTTGGCAGGAAAACGATAAAAGATTCATAGCTCACACTTTGGCATTTGAAGAATCTGAGAAGTTCCTGATCAACCGTCAAACTGCTTGGGGTGAAATGATTAGAAAGCGTAAGAAAATTACGTTTAGTCATGAAGTCGCTGCCGTGTTTGAAAAGCGGTTCACCTTCATCCATGACAAAGGCTTGGAACTGGTCACAGCTGATTCAATCCCTTGGGAAGTGGCAAGGGCAGTCTATTACCGCAAATCAAATGTTGATCCAATCGATCCACAACCAAAGCCTGAATATGTTGGATCACCTGATCTTAATTTTATTTGTTTGTGTCATGACATTGATGCGCACAACGTCATTTTAAATTTTGGTGCAGATGAGTGCTTACCGAAATTAGCACCCGTTGACTGGTGGTATATCGTGAATGAAATCAAAGTAACCCGGTTAGACAACGGGCAAGAAATCCAGATTTACAGTGGCGACTACAGCACCGATCGCAGCAGCTGGAGTTGGTCCTATAATTTATCGATCCCGTTTTATGAAAAGTCGAAAACAGAGCCGATCGATGGAAAGCCGGTGATCTTGAAAATCATGATCAATGGCAATGAGCACCGGATGTTGCTTGGGGACATTACTCGCTCAAAGCAATTCGGTAAGGAAGTTTATAAGCTATCTGGTCGCAGTCCAACAGCGTTACTAGACGCTCCAGCCTCTCCAACGAGATCATTCACTCAAGAAAATGAACGTTCATCTGTTCAATTGGCCCAAGCTGAGCTGGACCGTGTGAATAGCAATGTTGTGTTGAACTGGGAATTAATTGATGCGCTTGGCTGGATCTTACCGCCTGAGAGCTTGAGCTATTCAAATCTGACGCCGATAGCAGCGATCAAATTGATTGTAGAGGCGGCAGGAGGCTTTATTTACAGCGAACCAGCAAGCCATACACTGACGATCAAACCTCGCTATAAAAAGACTTGGTGGGATTCAATAGCGATCGATGAATATGATCGTGTAATCCCTGAAAGCATTGTCACAGATCAATCTACAAACTATGAGCCATATCCAGACTACAACGGCGTATTCCTTACTAACGACCGCAACGGTGATACAGGACATGTCAAACGCATAGGTACTGCAGGTGATGTACTTCAAGAATCGATTAATAGCCCATTGCTAACATCAACTACGGTGATGCATAGCAAAGGCCGTGAAGTACTGGCCAAAGCTGGGCTTGTAGAGAATCATAGTTTGCTTATGCCAATTACCCAGCAAATTGGCTTGTGTTTACCTGGTGAGCTTGTTGCTTTTAACGGCGACTGGTGGGGCATTGTTGATGGTGTCAGCGGTTCATTCACTCATAAGATTGTGAATCAAACCGTATCAATTGAGAGGGTGAATCGTGAGTAATATTTTTAACCGGCTCTTTGATATGTTTCCCAAAACACCAGAGTTCATCGGGACCATTCAAAGTGCAGATCATCCAAATTACAAAGTATTGGTGGCAGATGGTACAGGGCTTGTGCTTTGTACCAGTGCCACAGTTTTTAACTTAGGAGCAAAGGTATATATCAGCGGAAATGAAATAAAGAGAAGTGCGCCTGAGGGCGTTGTATATCAAATCGAAGTATAGACTTAATGAAATAAAAATAGCCGCTTAATTGCGGCTTTTTCTTTTTGGAGAAAGAAAGTGTCTGAGCAAGCACAAAACATCATAGAGGCTAGCGCAACGGTTACATCTGGCGCAGCTAAAACAGCAGTTGGGGGAAGTGGAGCGTTATTTGTGGGGAAAGTTTTCGGGTTAGATCCAATTACGGCCATTGGTTTATTAATTGGTTTGGGCGGTTTCTTAATCAGTATTTTTAGCTTTCTAGTTGGTTGGTGGTACAAGCGAAAAGACGATAAGCGTGCTCAAGAGATCCACGAATTAGAGAAAAAAGCATGGTTGGAGAAAATTAATGCAAAACAAGACTAAGGTTTCAGTCCTTTTATTGGCAGCTTCAGCGGCTTTTTTTACGGCTGTGAAAGTAGATGAAGGGTACACAGCTAAACCTGTAATCCCAGTTCCTGGTGATCGGCCTACACAAGGTCATGGTGCAAATTTCAAGCCTGATGGTACCGCCGTAAAAATGTCAGATCCACCTATTACACGGGCAACGGCGGACAAGTGGTTACGTCACGATGTGGCCAAACGTGAGATCTCATTTAAGAATTCATTGAAGGGGGTGAAATTATCCCAAGCTGAATATGACGTTTACTTAGACTTCTCATATCAGTACGGCACAACAGCTTTTGCGAACTCTTCAATGCTTCGCAACTTAAAAACTGGCAATCATAAAGCTGCGTGTGACTCATTGCTGAAATATAAATATGTGGCAAAACGTGATTGTTCAATTCGCTCAAACCGTTGCTATGGCGTATGGACTCGTCAATTAGAGCGCCATAAGAAATGTATGGAGGCTCAGTGATGGGGTTAATTATTGCAGCTAAATTTTGGCGAGAAATCATAATCGGGTTTCTCGCTTTTTTTCTGGTTATCACACTGGCTTTACTCAATCACAAGATTGGCCAGCTTAAAGAAGCTGATCAAAAGTGCAATGAGCAGATCCAAAAAATTGAACGAGCCCAAGTTGAAGCTTTGGCCAAACAGCAAGACAAAGTAAATAAAGTGAGCGCTGATTATGAAAAGCTTAGGTCAGAACAACGAACAAAAGTCGAAACAGTTACACGTACAGTGCAAAAGATCGTTGAGCGTCCTATTTATCTCAATCGCTGTATTGATGATGACGGGTTGCAGCAAATCAACAGCCTTATACAATCCCGTGATTCCAGCTAACTTAATGCAGCCTTGTGATAAGTTCAGCCCTCTGGATGATGGGATAGGAAAGGTTGTTGCTCTTTGGGCGGTTGATACTGTTTCAAAAGGCAATGAATGTGCTGCAAAAGTAGATGCATGGATAAAAGTTGGAAAAGCCCTCAATTGAGGGCTGTATAAATAATGGTAACACTAACTCAATCGGATAGGGTGCCATTTATTTTGGGCCATTCTCCGAATAACTTTGGCTTTATATTTTTCAACTGACAAAGCGTTTTTTGCTTTATGTCTTGTCTTATTGCAATGAAGACATGCAGCAACTATGTTGACACGCTGATTTGAGCCGCCGTCTTGACGTGCTATAACATGCTCAGCAGTACACTTTAGAAGTTGTGCATATTTAAGCGAAATTCTGTATTGATTACAGAATTTTTCAGGTTGGGTTTTCCACATTGGTTGATTACAGTAAAAACATCGCCCTGCTTGAATATCGAAAGCATGTGATCTGTTCTTTACAAGAGTGTTTTGAGATTTTTTAGACATTGCAGTACCTACATTATGAATATGCATTAACAAAAAGTTAGTGACATATCCATTCCAGTATCTGCAAGGCAAGGAATGAATAAGCTATGCCCTTAGGCATAACTTTAAAATATTTAATTTTTATGGATTGGTCAATAGTCAATCAACAATAACATTCATGTCGGTATATGCGTAAAAGCCCTATAAAGAGGGCAAACTATTTCAATTTTGATATAGTATGTTCAGCTAGTAAATTAAGAAATTTCCCTTCAATTTCATCCCATTGATCTTTTAAATTTGACTCTTTCCTTAAGAATTCTAAATGATCAGCCATAGCTTTATATCTAGTAATGTCCATTAACTCCATGTAATCCAAAATCAAATTCGTCATTGTATCAACAGTTTGATTTTTGAATTTTTCGGAGAGTTTTTGTAAATACACTATTTGGTAAAGCAGCTCTGCTAGTAAATCACCAATACTTTGTATATCCTTTTCAATAAGATCAGCTATCTTTTGAGTATCATATCTATTTGGAGCAATACAGTGATCATCTTTAGCTTTGTTAAAAATATCGTTGATAGATATTAATTTCACATTTAGTTGTTTTTGAGTAATAAAAGTAGAATTGCAAATTTCTTTATATGTTGTTTGATTATGTATTTCTCTCCAATCATTAAATAAATATGCAGCTACGAAAGCAGCAAATAAAGCACCACAAGCACCTAGAATTGATCCAAATGCAGATATAAAGTCGGCTGAAGCGCTAAACACGTTCTTCATGGTGCAATAGGTTAATAGTGCAACGGCATAAATGACGACACCCCATAGCAGAACCACATAAAAAGTACTTTTATTACTATTCATTATTCACCCACTGTACCAATCACTGGTATAAGTTGCGGTACAGCTAATCGAGCTTTACCAATTATTTCTAAGAGCTCATCATAAGTTAATTCAAACTTATCTTCACTATCAAAAACATACTCGACATTCTTTCCTTTTAATTCAGCAGGCTTTTCTGGCACAAACCGCTTAGGAATAAGGATCTGTGCAAGTTGTTCGTTCGATAATTTAAAAATATGCATAGTGATTACCCGATTCTAAAAAGTTCGTTCCAGTTAGTTAAATATGAGGGAGAGCGGCGGTTTTGATTCATCTGCCATATGGCTTTGGTGTCATTGCAAAGGCCAAGTGACACATGATCTTTTCCGTATTTCTCTTTGATTGCTTCCATAGTTTGTGAAAGCTTTTCACGTTGATTTCGATGTGTATAGTCTGTGAATAAGTCAGGTACAAATTTTGACTTGGGAATCAGCTCGAGCAGAACAATGCCAGCCTTTTTATACTTAAATCCCTTCTTGTAGATCTGATCGATTCCTTTCATTGCTGCCCTGGTAATTTCTAACAAATCATCTGTATGCTCAGGCATTTGCACAATGATATACGGCGAATAACGCTCATCTTTATTGAATTTACCTGTCTGAATGAATACACCAATCATCTTGCATATAGATCCGTCATGACGCATTCTTTCTACGCCTCGAGTCACGAACAAACGTACCGATGATTTAATATCATCTTTCTCGTATACAGGTTGACCATAGGATCTGCTGCTTATAATTTGCTGTTTTGATGGGTTTTCATTTTCTATATCGATGCATGAAACGCCCTGTAATTCACGGACAGTCTTTTCCATGACAATTGAGAAAGACTTTTTAATCTCTTTCGCGTTTGACTCAATCAGATCCAATACAGACTTAATATTCATTAAGTTTAGTTTCTTACAGTTCTGACGGCCAACACCCCAGACTTCGCCTACATCCACCTGTGCAAGTAACTGCTCTGCAGAACATGGGTCCATCTCTGCTAAATTACATACACCGTTAAAATACTTATTTTTCTTTGCAATATGATTTGCTATTTTCGCCTCAGTTTTGGAGCGACCAATACCAATACAACAGGGCAATCCAAGCCATTGCTGAGCCTTCATTCTCATTTCATGAGTGTATGCGGTAAGATCATAGTTTTTGGCGTAAGTTGTTAATTCTATGAAACATTCATCAATACTATAAATTTCTTGCTCTCCTGGCGCGACGTACTGGCCAAGCATCAACATAAAACGCCGTGACATTTCTGCATATAGAGCGTAGTTGCTAGATAAAACCTGAATGTTATGTTTTTGGACAATGTCTTGGATCTGGAACAAAGGTACACCCATTTTAATACCAAGGGCTTTTGCTTCATTGGATCTGGCCACGGCACAGCCATCGTTATTGGATAAGACTATGCATCCGATATCATTTAGTTTTGGATTAAAAACACGTTCGCACGAGACGTACATGTTATTCACATCCACCAAGGCGAATATGCGAGTATTACTTTTCATTTTTAATTCTTCTTATTATGAGCGGTAATGCATACGCTTTAAGTTGAATGTCACCACACCCCATACAACCACAGTCTGATTGTCTGCAGGGATGATGTGCTCATACGCTGGATTTTCAGCTTTTAGCCAGAGTTTAGGCAATGGGTAATTCTCATCACCAAAGATCTCTTTAATATCAGCTTTCGACATTTTGGCAGTGATCATGAGTCGCTTAATCGTGGAATCTTTATTATCGATTAATGCAACTACAATATCTTGATGGGCAGCTTCTATGCTGCGATCAATGATAATTGGATCATCTACCTCAAGACCAGCACCTAACATGGATTCGCTATCAACTCGGGCTATGAATGACGATATCGGGTTATGAATGAGATATTCATTCAGATCTACGGTCGTATCTAAATCATCTTTTGTTGCGAAAGCAGGACCTGCAGGGATACGCTCTAATGACATCGGTATCGATGCTTTAGATTTTGGAAGGATAGGGGTGAGGCCGAGTTTATCAATCAGATCTGCTTGCATTGAGATCTGTTCAAAAACAGCATTAACGGTGGGGCTTGGTTTCCCATCAGGTCCCATGAGCTCTTGTAAGCTCGACCAGGCACCATCAGAGAAGTATATAGGCAACTTCTTAGACATTTTCTAACTCCTACGCTACGAGGCGTGTTGGGAATTGATTTACCTTTTTAGGATATATTCTTTGACATTAGAATTTCAAATTTAAAATTATGTGGATAAATAAGGACAAGTCAAAAGTTGTCGCTAGTTAGTGTGTGTTTGGTCGGAATTTATGCATATCCGATTTTGGTGCTGCAGTGTACTCATCAACTGGCATCTCAACCAAAAAGTCCTTAGCTTGGTCGTGACTGCAGCTAAGCCAATCATTACGCCTTCCTTTGGGTATCACTACAATCGATCGTTTTTCATCATCTGGCGCGTGAAACTGTTTCATGAATGGGTGGTCATCAGCATTGATCGTAAGCATGCTCATTGAGATAATTGGTTGGCCTTCTACGGTGGCGTGTTCGTAAATACCCGCGACAGTAAAAGGCATATCATCCTCACGATAAATCCCGTACCAGTGCGACTTGCCGTCGATATACTTTGGCTCAAAGATGGTCTCAACTGGAATTAAACAAAATTGATTCTTTGACCAGGCGTGTTTAAAGCTTGGCTTAGTGGCCACCGTCTCAGATCTAGCGTTATAAGTGTTTTTCACTTTTTTAAGATCCTCTGCCCAGTTTGGTACTAGACCAAAGCGGGCAGACCGCCATTCAATACCATGCTCGGTTACAATAAGAATAGGCCCGCCGTAGCCTGGATATAGATCCGCTTTATAGTCGAATGTGGGTTCAAGCAAATTGAGTAATTGCGCTCGGCTTCGAGCGATGGGTTCGTAGTTTGCGCACATAGCAACCTCCATTTTTATAATCACTATGAACTTAATGCTTGTTATTTTGGTTGTAAATTTTGTTAGTCTTTCCAACCATCCACAATATCAGCCCAATCTTGCATCATCTTACGCCTAGGTTTTAAATGCTTAGAATGGTCGTAAGAAGCTTTAGTCCTGTTAGATTCAGAATGAGCCAATTGTTTTTCTACCCAAGCTTCCTCATATCCTTTTTCATATAACAATGTGGATGCTGTAGCCCTAAAGTCATGTGTAGTTACGCCTTTAAGACCAATATATTCAAGCATACTGTTTAGTGTTTCTTTTGCCAGCATGCCGTTATTTTTTTTGCTATAAATAGCAGGGAATACCAACGCTTCACCCCCTGAAATTTCATATTGTTGTTTTAAAATATTTAAGACTTGATCCGAGATTGGTAGTACATGAACCCTGGCTTTTTTCATAACCTCAATAGGGAACGTAATTAATTTTGACTCAAAGTCTACCCATGACCATTCCATCTTCCGTATCTCAACAGCACGTAGCATCGTATATAAAAGAATAAAACCTGCATTTTTTACAGTTTGAGTTCCATTGTATTTGGGAAGGCTTGATCTAGCCTTGAACCTTTCTTCTTTAGTCAATGCTCTCGCATGATTGACGCGGGGTCTTTTGATTACATCACGGACAGCATATGTTGGATCATTCTCGGCTCGCAGTGTTGCAATAGCATACCGAATCACAGCCCCAAGGAATCTTCTATTCTCAAGTGCAGCAGATGCGCCAGTAAATCTACCATTTGATTCTTTCACAACACGATCGACAGTATTGTTTAAAATTTTAAGTACATCAGCTGCAGTCACATCACTAACATTCTTTTTTCCAATAATAGGTGAAATATCTTTTTTTAAAGCAACGTCAAATTTCTCCTGGTATATTTCTGATTTAGATACCATTCGTTTTAATTTGAATTCGGCTGCAATTGAATCAAATGTATTTAAAGTTTCAGCCATAGCTTGTGCTTTAATATTTTTTCGATCCTCGACTGGGTGGATTCCTTTGGCTAATTTGGCCCGCATCTCATCTTTCAATGCACGTGCATCAGCAAGGCTAATAGATGGGTATTCACCTAAGCTCATCGATGACTCTTTGCCATGAAAGACGAACTTAAACCGCCATACCTTTGCACCTGTGGGTCTTATCTCAATATAGAGTCGATCAGCATCAAGGATCCGATAAACCTTATCTTTAGGCTTTAAGGTTTTAATTTTTACATCTGATAGTTTTACAGCAGCCATTACAGGTAATCATAGTAAATGTTACCCGTATTATTACCCGTTTTTATTGTGAATTAAAACAAACTAAAAAGAACTAAAAGGAACATCAATTATTATTTATCAATTAGTTATGAAAATAAAAGGAACTATAAAGAATTGTAAGAAACTTAAACACGTATTATTTTTTACAACTGTTGCTTGCGCCATAATCTAAACTTCCACAATTACAGCTATTGTGCCGTAAAACGCAACCTTTTTCCAATGTTTAGGAATTTCGCGTTTAGAGCCAAGATTTGTTAAAATACGCTCCTTATCTCATTAACTAGAGTACAACGCATGTCTAAAACACGTGTGATTTATCCGGGGACTTTCGATCCAATTACCAATGGACATGTTGATTTGGTTGCACGAGCATCAAAAATGTTTGATGAAGTTGTGGTTGCAATCGCGATTGGTCATCATAAAAATCCTGTGTTTAGTTTAGAAGAGCGTGTTGAATTAGCCAAAGCATCATTGAGTCATTTGACCAATGTTGAGTTTGTTGGTTTTGATGGTTTACTGGTTAATTTCTTCCGTGAACAGCGTGCAACAGCCGTACTCCGTGGTTTAAGAGCAATTTCTGATTTTGAATATGAATTTCAATTGGCGAATATGAACCGTCAACTTGATCCACATTTTGAATCAGTCTTTTTAACTCCCTCTGAGCAATATTCATTTATCTCATCGACATTGGTAAGAGAAATTGCTCGTTTAAAAGGTGATGTGACCAAATTTGTGCCTGCCATTGTGGTTGAGGCCTTTGAACGTAAACATCAACAAGGTTGGTAGCGTGTCTTTATATATTACAGATGAATGCATTAACTGTGATGTCTGTGAACCTGTTTGTCCCAATGAAGCCATTTATATGGGTGAGCTGATTTATGAGATCGATCCTGCACTCTGTACAGAATGCATCGGTCATCATGATCAGCCACAGTGTCAGTTGTTTTGTCCAGTTGATTGTATTCCGCTCGATCCGCAACATGTCGAATCGCATGATGACTTGATGGCGAAATACAAAAAGTTAACTGCGCAAAAAAATGCGAGCAATTAATTTCGATCTTTGATAAGATGCGCCACGAAGTGGGCTGGACGGTCGCTGCTGTGGAGGTCTCCGTGACTGAAACAGGGGAGGAAAGTCCGGGCTTCATAGGGCAAGGTGCCAGGTAACGCCTGGGCGGCGAAAGCCGACGGCAAGTGCAGCAGAGAGTAGACCGCCTCATTCGTGAGGTAAGGGTGAAAGGGTGCGGTAAGAGCGCACCGCGTGTCTGGTAACAGTTCACGGCAAGGTAAACCCCACCAGAAGCAAGACCAAATAGGAATCCTGAGGCACGGCCCGTGCTGGATTCGGGTAGGTCGCTTGAGCGTATGAGTGATTGTACGCCTAGAGGAATGATCGTCCTCGACAGAACCCGGCTTATAGGCCCACTTCTCAAATTTTTTAAAATTGTGCTTGACGTGTGTATTGAAAGTTAAGATAATGCGCCCACAGTTTTCGGCTATGTAGCTCAGTTGGTTAGAGCACCGCACTCATAATGCGGGGGTCACAAGTTCAAGTCTCGTCATAGCCACCATTTTATAGACCACGCTCCTGCGTGGTCTCTTTTTGTCTGTAGTTTTTGTAATCTTCAAAACAATCTTTTGACACTAGGTTCTCTGGTTATTTTTAATTGAATAAAAGCTCATTCATGACTCAATTTTGTCGTTGTAGCAGAGATCTGTTGAAATTTGATCAATTGATGGCTGATAGCATAAAAACTGTTCATATGTTCTATATTTTCAAGGTCATAGACTTGACCAACTGAATCGAAAACTAGATAATGCGCACACAGTTTACGGCTATGTAGCTCAGTTGGTTAGAGCACCGCACTCATAATGCGGGGGTCACAAGTTCAAGTCTCGTCATAGCCACCATTTTAAAAACCACGCTCCTGCGTGGTTTCTTTTTATCTGCTTATTACGTAAAAATAATTCATCAGATGTGCAAAAGCCTGTAAATAACTCATTTATTTACAGGCTTTGTTTTTTATAAATGTTTTTCGATGGTCGCTAAAGTTTGAGGACTTTCATAAAACGGTTTTAAAATGAGGGTAATGATCGGCTCGAGTACATCATGTTCATCTAAAGCCACCACGACTTTAGGATAGAAGCGTACCGCTTCATTGAGTAGATCTGTTTCTTCTATACCGATTGCAGCAAAAACATCTTCCAAACTTTCATCTTTATAGAAGTCATAAAACACTTTCACGCCGTATAAGATTAGATCTTGTATAAAAGAGGATTGGCGTAACTCTTTCCAATACTCATAGATCATCACAAAGAATTCTTCCACATCCAGTGGCGTGACTTGCTTGGTATATTCAGATAAAGGCTGGGTTTTGTTGTCGTCCCAGATATTGCGCGCAAGGCTCTCAAGGTCATCATTTGAAAGCAAGCTGAGATCAACTAGTTGTTCTTGAATGAATCGACCAATACTTTCTTCAATCTTTTGTTCAATACGCTGCTGTTGGCGATGCGAAAAGCTTTTTAGTTTTTGTTGCCATTCGTATTTGCTTTCAGAAATATGCGCTTCATCTGACTGAGCAAATAATTTTGGTAATTTGTTTTGTAGTGTTGTGGTGGCGATGTATTGGCACAACTGCTGAATCGAAGGGCTTTCTTTTAAAAACTGATTTAAATAATGGCGAATATTTTCCAGCTCTAAAAACTTGGATAGCCACATTTCAAACTGGTGATCTGAGAATACGTCTTGTAACTGTGCAGATGACTGTAAAGAAAAGACATGCAGTCTTTGTGCAATTTCTCCAATAAATTCTAATAGACCTGCACCGAGTTGCATTTCAAATGCATAGCGTTTTACAACCGCCTGAATTTGTTCTAATTCAACCACTTCCTTGAGCTGAATATTAGGTGCATGTTGGAGAAAAAGTTGAATAAATTGCTGGAAAAAATCAACAGAAAGTTGAGTGGTGAGTTGATTTTTATAAAATGAAACTTGCTCAAGCATTAAAGCTTGAGCAAGTAATTGTGACTTTTCAGAAACAATTTTTTCAGTCATTCGCGGTCCATCCATTGACGATCGGGTAGCGTCGCTCACGACTGAAGGCACGTGAACTAATACGTGGTCCAATCGCGCCCTGACGACGCTTGTATTCATTACGATCTACCAAGCGAATGACTTTTTCGACCACTTCAGCTTCGTAGCCTTTGGCGATAATATCTGCTTGGCTGAGATCTTCTTCAATATAAGCATATAAGATGGCATCAAGTACATCATAAGCAGGTAATGAATCTTGGTCTTTTTGATCTGGACGAAGTTCTGCTGATGGTGGACGAGTAATCACACGTTCTGGAATCACAGGTGTTTCTTCAAGCGTGTTACGGTATTTTGCTAATTCAAATACAATGGTTTTATACACGTCTTTCAGCACTGAAAAACCACCAACCATATCGCCATAGAGGGTGCAATAGCCTACCGAGATTTCAGACTTGTTGCCTGTAGATAGCACGAGATTACCAAATTTATTAGATAAACCCATCAGTAAAGTACCGCGAGTACGTGCTTGTAAATTTTCTTCAGTTGCATCAGCAGGGGTATTACCAAAGAATGGGAACAAGGTTTGCATGAAGCTATTTACGATTGGGTGAATCTCGGCAATACCAAAGGTGACGCCCATACGACGTGCTTGTTCAGTTGCGTCTTCTACACTCATTTGTGAGGTGTAGGTATAGGGCATCATCACAGCTTGTACTTTATCTGCACCAATGGCATCAACCGCAATGGCCAATGTTAAAGCTGAATCGATTCCGCCAGATAAGCCAAGAATCACACCTGGGAAGCCAGAGCGTTGCACGTAGTCACGTGTTGCCATCACTAAGGCTTGATAAATCTCGGCAAAAGTTTCTAATGTAGGAATCGTATCAGTTGCTTTGAACTGTTTTTGTTCTGCATCATATTCAGCGTAAGCAAGCGCTTCTTGAAAGCTTGGTACTTGCAGTGCAAGTTGGCCGCTATTATTGCTGACAAAGCTTGAACCATCAAAAATAAGGTCGTCTTGTCCACCCACTTGGTTGACATAGACAATATTTAGACTCAATTGTTTTGCAAGTTCATTGAGGGTTTGAATGCGGTGTTGTGGTTTGCCCACTTCATACGGTGAAGCATTTAAGACCAGAACTGTTTCAACATTCAATTGACTGAGTTGTTTAACGGTATTCAGTGACCAAACATCTTCACAAATCAAGACACCGAATTTATGGCCTAGATATTCAAAAACAAGATGTTGATGACCTTCTTGGAAATAGCGTTTCTCATCGAACACGCCATAATTTGGCAGGTTTTGTTTGTTATAAACACCTAAAACTTGCCCGTCTTTCATGACAGCAGCAGAGTTATAGCGATGACCATCCTCAGTTTGGTGCACAAAACCGAATACCATCAAGATATCTTTTACTTCGCTTAATTGGGCAAACGCTTTTTGAGTGCGCTTTTGTAGATTTGGGCGGAGTAATAGGTCTTCAGCAGGGTAACCAAGCGTAGAAAGTTCAGGGAAGATGATCAAATCAGCCTGTTGTTGTTTCGCTAAATTTGCTTGCTCAACCATCTTTTGAGTATTTGCATCAATATTGCCAATGTGCGGAGAGAATTGAGCAAGGGCAACTTTAAAATTTTTCATTCAAACCTAATCCTAAGTCTTAACAAGTTCTGATATACAAGCTGTTGATTTATATGGGTATAATTATTTAAAACAAGTGTATATCATGGCGCCAAACATTTTATATCTTAAAGAAAAATGACAAGTTTACTAATATATACTAAATGCACATTTTTCTGCGTAAAAATAACAAGTTTTTCTGTATAAAACAGCAACATTTCTCAATGTTTGCGTGATTATGGTGCATGATTATAAATAAATTGAATAGAGTCATATAAAGTTTTTTTCATGTCATTTTCGCATGTAAGCATGACACCCTAATTACAAGATCAACAAACAATAAAAAATTGAGAAAAAAGAACAACTTTAGGCTTTTACTTTACATTTAAAAAATATTTAAAACAGTTGTACTTTTTTAAAAAAATGTTATTTTTCAATAGTTTGAAATTATATTGTGTGTTTTTTATACCGTTTATCGGGAATATCTTTGCGACACTTGAGTGTACATTTGTGCACTGCTATTATCCTAATTAATGTGAACGGATGTGCACTTTGATACTCATCAAGTGTAACCAAGCACGTAAAATGAAGAGGTAACAACAATGTCAGTTTTATTATTTCCTGTAATTGCTTTTGGTTTAGCTGTGGTTGTTGGTCGTATTGGAACAGTAATGTTTCGCGAACAAGATCAGCAGGCCTAACCTAGTTTTTAAATAGTCATTTTAAATAAAGAGGTGCGAAATTATGACTTCAACAATTTTATTGCCTGTAATCGCCTTGGTATTCGCTATTGGTGTTGGGCGTATTGGTACGATTGTTAAGGATGCGATGCGTGTAGATTTTACGACTGATATGGATGATAGTCATGAACTTAATACTGAAACTCAAAAAGGCACTGCTGCATAATTTTTCTTGCACAATGCTTACTTAAAAAGCTCTGTAGTTAAAACTTACAGGGCTTTTTTATTTTTTAGAATAATGTTGGGGATTTTGTGGAAAAACACATCTCGTGCAATATCACCTTGTTGTTCGATGTTATAACTAGAAAAGGCTTTGTTTTTTATAAATTGATATCGATATGGATTGTATTGCTTAAAACTGAGGTAATAGCCAACTTGAAGGATTGCACCTTTAACAACCACATTGATTCCTTGCTGAAACTGTAAAATATGCGCTAGTTCGTGAATAAAGATTCCCTGCAAGGATGTGGAGCATGTTGAATAGTCAGGGCTAAAGTATTTCTGATGCACAAATAGATTGCCATTGGGTGCCATAAAAATATTAGTAGGTTGCCAAGGTAGGTAGGGAATATTAAAAATCTTTATTTGTGCATAATCGATAAGATCGCCAAAGACAGGGCGTGCCATTTCGATTTCACCAGACGTCAAACCACGATATTGAAATTGATTCATTTTGAGGTAAAAGATTAGGCTGGCAATGAATCGAGCTTTCAATTTTGGTAGAGCATGCTGTATTGGTTTGTTCATCTGAACTAGGCATCTGAAAAACGTGAAGATCTGGTTTATTCTAGAATAAAAGCAAACTAAACAGGGTGAATTTTGGTATGCGAAGCATTAAATTAATGGTTTTTTCACTCTGCTGGGTGAGCTGCGCAGCTTTTGAAAATTTAGACATACAGCACTATAAAAATTGTACGGGATCACCATTGAAAGCGTTACAAGCTAATAGCACGCTTTTTTTCTTAACCATTGATGCTTATAAAAATAATCAATACAACTATGCTGCAATCTTGGATGCATCTGAAACTGAAATGACGCAGTGTCTTATTGTTGATCAAAACCGAAACGTGATTTTAGATACCATACCCAGCATGATTTCTAACAGTTGCAGTGGACAATGGGATAAACAAAGTCATACACCGGTTTGGATGGCTGATATTGGTGGTGGCAAAGATGGGGTTAACTACTTTCACTACCTAGCTTCGGAACAGTTAAAGCAACTCAATACAAGAGATGTTTCTGAAATACAGCAAATTGTTGGGAGCATTGATTGTCAATTATCTACCTATAGAAAACAGGATGCAGCAGAGCTAAACGATTCTGCATTTTTCCTCTATCAATTGGGTTATGATGATGCTTCATTAAGATTGTTAAACCATGTCATAAAATTAGATCCGAATAGAACTGTGGCTTACTTAAATCGAGCGGATGCTTATTTAGCTTTAAAAAATATAGGTCAAGCCAGAAAAAATTACATGATGTATGCTGATCAAATGAAAAAGTTGGGCTTATCCAACAAAGTCCCGTTAAGAATAAAAAAATATTTATGATCTGCTGGCGAGCGCAGAAATATAGATCAATCATTTGCAGCAAGAGATGAAATGAATGATGAAACAAACTTTATGGTTGTGCCTGTTTTTATCTGTGTGCGTACAGGCCTATGCAAGTAATGAATATTACTGTTTTGCTAATGGCAAAAAATCAATTTTATTGGTTTCACCACAATATCAAAAGACACAAACGATTAAGTATTATCCCTATCTCAAAGATATCAAGCTTTCTGAGCCAGTCTATATTGAAGAGGTTGAGATGGGTGAAGTCGCTCAGCCCGAAGTTTATAAGACCATGAATGAGCTGATTGATGGCAAAGTGACAGGGCAATATACCTTTGTGTCGCAAGGCTATATTCTTTATGGCGTAAGCTATCGTAATCTGAAAACAAAAAAAGAGACACATTTTGAGCAAGTGTCTTTGAATTTGACGGGGATAAGCTGTTTATAGTCTGGATGCCTAGATCGGAAACGAATGCTGTAATTGTTTTTGAAGAAAATTACAGCATTAGAAAACAAGACTTGTTGTCTTAGAACTGAGGTTTTACTACGACTAAAATCACCACTGCAAATAAGATCAAGGTCGGCATCTCATTAAAGAAGCGCCAAAACTTGTGTGATTTATAGTGAGCATTGCCAATCAGTTTTTTACGGTAATAACCACAAACAAAATGGTAAATCACCAATAAACCGACTAGACCGACTTTAAGGTAGAACCATAAAGCTTCATGATAATGTCGGGTTGCATCGCCCCAATCAACCAGAAAGTGGGCGGTAATAAGTGTGGCAATCATAGACGGCCACATAATACCGCGATACAACTTACGTTCCATGACTTCAAAGCGTTGATGACTCACTACATCTTCACTCATGGCATGGTAGACATAAAGGCGTGGTAAGTAGAACAATGCAGCGAACCAGCAAACCACAGCAATAATATGTAATGCTTTTACCCATAAGAAAGCATCAGAAGGTGCATCCATCGATAATCCTGCTAAATGGGATTATGCGTCCCACTTCTTGAAAATAAGGCAGGCGTTAACACCGCCAAAGCCAAAACTGTTACTCATGACAGTATTCAGTTTTGCATCACGTTTTTCAAGTACAATATCGAAACCTTGTGCGCCTTCATCAAGCTCAGTCACGTTGATGTTTGGCGCAATAAAGTCATTTTGCATCATCAAGACAGAATAAATTGCTTCCTGAACGCCCGCAGCACCTAAGCTATGACCCGTCATCGATTTGGTCGAGCTGAGTGGTGGAACTTGTCCTTCACCAAATGCACGTTCCATTGCTTTAAGCTCAGTTACGTCACCCGCTGGTGTTGAAGTACCGTGTGTGTTGACATAGTCAATTTGCTCTACACCATGCTGTTTTGCTTCATCCAACGCCATGATGATACAACGTGTTGCACCTTCACCACTTGGCGCAACCATGTCAGCACCATCACTGTTTGCAGCATAGCCAATCACTTCAGCTAAAATGTTTGCACCACGTGCTTGCGCATGTTCAAGTGACTCAAGCACCACGAAACCACCACCACCAGCAATGACGAAACCGTCACGGTCTTTTGAGTATGGACGTGATGCAGTTTCAGGTGTGTCATTGTATTTTGAACACAATGCGCCCATCGCATCAAACAATAAGCTTTGTGACCAGTGATCTTCTTCACCACCGCCAGCAAGCATTAAATCTTGTTTACCTAATTGAATGAGGTTATAGGCATAACCAATCGCATCAGCAGACGTTGCACATGCGCTGGTAATCGAGTGCGCTACACCTTGCAGTTTAAATGCAACGCCAACATTCGCAGTAATGGTGTTACTCATATTGCGAGGTACAAAGAAAGGACCGATTTTACGCGCGCCTTTTTCCTCTAACAGTTTGATCATTTCTGCAACAGATGCAGTTGAGTTACCACCAGAACCGCCAGCGATACCGTAACGTGGATTGTTTGCCAAATCTTCTTGTTTCAGTCCAGCATGTTCAACAGCTGCGACAGCTGCGTTATACGCATACATCGCACAGACGCCCATAAAGCGTTTCAGTTTGCGATCAATACCATCAAAATCCTGTTCAGCTGCAGCGCTGACATGGCTTTTGAAATTCAGTTCTGCATAAGTTGGATTTAAACGTGTGCCTGAGATTCCATTTTTTAAAGAATGAGTGACCTCTTCTAAAGAGTTACCGATACATGAGTTAATGCCCATACCAGTGATTACAACACGTTTCATTTACAGATCCCTTTTATGGTAATACTTAAGCCCTGTGCATCTCGCTATGAATACAGATCAGGAGAAAAATAACGATTAAAATGGCTTATGAGTGAATGACACCATGATAGCAGAAAGGTTTTTTATTTCTTATGGCAAATCTTATGCCTATTTCCAGTTGTGTAAATATTCGTAAATATTCGCGATGTTGTGACGAAACGTAAAGAAAGAACACAGATAAAAGTTGAGATAAATCTGCATTCAACCTAGTATTTACCTAGAAATGCACAGATTACACAACAGAGGTACTTGATGACAAAATCTAAAAACAAGCAATCTTCAGGTTTATTTGCACAAGCCTTTGGAGTGGCTAAAAAGCTCAGTTCAGAATTGCAGAAATTTCAAGTTGCCCCAACCACATCGGGTGCGGAACTCGCGAATTCATCCAATATTGTTGAAGGAAAAGCACGTTTCAAAAGTCCATTTGAGGTCGAAAAATACGAAAATCCTCAGCAAATGCTACGTCAACAATTTCCAAAACTATCTCATCAATTGTTAGGTCGTCATTATAACCGAGTGAATAGTGTGGCTTCGTTTGTATCACCAGATTTGGGTGATAAGGTCTCAGACTATTTATTCCAATGGTTAAATGAGTTTAGTTCAAATAGTTCTTTGACTGAAAAAATCCTTGAGGAAGCAGGGGTCAAAGATATTATGGAACTGACCACAGATACAGGACGTTCACAGCGCCTAAGTCAGGCATTAATTGAGCAAAATAAATTATTGGCTGCAGCACAAGGAGCGATTACAGGTGCAACGGGAGTCTGGGGTGCAGCGATCGATATTCCAGCATCTATTGTTTTGACCTTGAGAACGATTTATCAAACTGGTCGTTCACATGGTTTTGATTTATCTGAGGATACAGATCAAGAAATTGTTGCTTTCATCTTTAAAGAAATTGATTTGAGTTTAGTTGCGGAAAAACAAACCTTGTTAGTTGCGTTAAAAGCGTTGAAATCCATGTTGGAAACGCATGATTTGCAACAGTTTCAGCAATTGTTAGGTTCAAATAATGATATTGAGTTGGTGAAAAAATGGCTAGTGGATGAAAGTGGTGAGTTTAAATGGAACTGGCTCAATCGGATTCCTCAAGCTTCTGTGCTTAGTAAATTGACACCTGTTGCAGGTGCAGCGCTAGGTGGTTTCTATAGTTGGAGACTATTAGAGGATGTTGGGCACAAATCGCAATCTATTTTTGGTGCAGCTCGCTTCTATATTAATGAACATCCCCATGAAAAAATTTCGCCACTAGATGCATATTTTAAGGCGGAAGCTTTATTGAAAAAGGCGAGCCCACGTTTATTAAGTGCAGCGGCAGAAGCCAACAAAACCACAGCATCAGATGAACAGAATGATGTGATTACTAAAGTGACGGTTCAAGTGAAAGCAAATAAAGCTTCGACAGTCGCTGTGGGTGACAAGGTAGAAGAGGGAATTCAGCAGCTTGCAGAACAGCATGTGGTTGAACATCCCCATGCGGAACAACAGCCAGCATTAAAAGTACAGCAAGATGAAACTTTTGAGGATATTGAGGCTGAGCAAAAATCAATTGATATAGAACCTGCCTCAACAAAACATAGCTAAATCTGGCTGTAATGTTTTAGACATAAAAAACACAACAAACATCAGAAATGGTCGACACTTCAAATGTTGACCATTTTTACTTCTTAGCTTACAATTATGTGCCCTTAAAAAGAGGTTCTTTCCTTTTTTTAAGGTTGTTTAATAACGGGAGAATTGCCAAATGGCAACAACAAATCAGTTGATCCGTAAGGGTCGTACAACTTTGATTGAAAAATCTAAAGTTCCTGCGTTGAAGGCTTGTCCACAACGTCGTGGTGTATGTACACGTGTTTATACTACTACACCTAAAAAACCTAACTCAGCAATGCGTAAGGTTTGCCGTGTTCGCTTAACTTCAGGTTTTGAAGTATCTAGCTATATCGGTGGTGAAGGTCATAACCTACAAGAGCACAGTGTTGTTCTTATCCGTGGTGGTCGTGTTAAAGACTTACCAGGTGTACGTTACCATACCGTTCGTGGTTCTTTAGACTGTGCTGGCGTTAAAGATCGTAACCAGTCACGTTCTAAATACGGTACTAAGCGTCCTAAGAAGTAATTCTAGGAAACTAGTCCAAACAACCCTTTAGCGTTTCGCTTGTTTGAATTCTTCATAGTTTTGTAATTCAAGCGACGTATAGTAAGGCCAGCGAAAGTACATGACACTCGTACAAACTGCTGGATTATCCTGAAGTGTCATATTATTAGGTGTATTAAAATGCCAAGACGTCGCGTAGTCGCTGCTCGTGAGATCCTTCCAGATCCAAAATTTAGCAGCCAAACAATCGCTAAATTCATGAACCACGTAATGCAAGATGGTAAAAAATCTATTGCTGAAAGTATCGTTTACGGTGCTTTAGACCGCGTTCAAGAAAAAAACAAAGTAGACCCGGTTGAATTTTTCGAGACTACTCTTGAAAAAGTTCGTCCTATGGTTGAAGTAAAAGCACGCCGTGTTGGTGGTGCTACTTATCAAGTACCTATGGAAGTACGCCCATCCCGTCGTACTGCTCTAGCTATGCGTTGGTTAGTAGATGCTGCTGCTAAGCGTTCTGAAAAAACGATGGCTTTACGTCTTGCTGGTGAGTTGCTTGATGCAGCTGAAGGTAAAGGTGCAGCGATCAAAAAACGTGAAGACGTGCATCGTATGGCTGAAGCCAACAAAGCCTTCTCTCACTACCGTTTCTAAGCGGATAAAACAGTCCCTAATCAGGAGAATATTCATGCGTACCGCGGCTCGATTCAACATCGCTCTTTACCAAAGTGGGGGCTTTGCGGGTATTTAAGTTGCCTGCTTGGATATTCGTGCGCATCAATTTAATTGGTGCGTCCTGTTTTAAATATAACATTTAGGAATGTAGACATCATGGCTCGCCAAACCCCAATTAGTAATTACCGTAACATCGGTATTTCTGCGCACATTGACGCAGGTAAAACAACTACAACTGAACGTATTTTGTTCTACACAGGTGTATCTCACAAAATTGGTGAAGTACACGATGGTGCAGCAACAATGGACTGGATGGAACAAGAGCAAGAGCGTGGTATTACAATTACCTCTGCTGCTACAACTTGTTTCTGGTCTGGTATGGCTAACCAATTCCAACAACACCGTATCAACGTAATTGATACACCGGGACACGTAGACTTCACAATCGAAGTTGAACGTTCTATGCGTGTTCTTGACGGTGCGTGCATGGTTTACTGTGCAGTTGGTGGTGTACAGCCTCAGTCTGAAACTGTATGGCGTCAAGCGAACAAATATAAAG
The DNA here is from genome assembly GCF_000369845.1 of Acinetobacter higginsii. NCBI lineage: Bacteria > Pseudomonadati > Pseudomonadota > Gammaproteobacteria > Moraxellales > Moraxellaceae > Acinetobacter > Acinetobacter higginsii. The sequence goes on from NZ_KB850222.1 coordinate 46,563, forward strand.
TGCCTCGTTTAGCATTCGTGAACAAGATGGACCGTACTGGTGCAAACTTCTTCCGTGCTGTTGAGCAAGTTAAAACTCGTTTAGGTGGTAATCCTGTGCCTATCGTTGTGCCAATCGGTGCAGAAGATACGTTCACAGGTGTTGTTGACCTTATCGAAATGAAAGCGATTATCTGGGATGAAGCATCTCAAGGTATGAAGTTCGAATACGGTGATATTCCTGCTGACCTCGTTGAGATTTCTCAAGAATGGCGTACTAAGATGGTTGAAGCTGCGGCTGAAGCATCTGAAGAGCTAATGGACAAGTACTTGGAAGAAGGTGATCTTTCTAAAGAAGAAATCATCGCTGGTCTTCGTACACGTACATTGGCTTCTGAAATCCAAGTTATGCTTTGTGGTTCAGCGTTCAAGAACAAAGGTGTTCAACGTATGTTGGATGCTGTAATTCAATTCTTGCCTTCTCCTACAGAAGTTAAAGCGATTGAAGGTATTCTTGACGACAAAGATGAAACTAAAGCATCTCGTGAAGCATCTGACGAAGCACCGTTCTCTGCACTTGCGTTCAAAATCATGAACGATAAGTTCGTAGGTAACTTAACATTCGTACGTGTTTATTCTGGTGTTCTTAAACAAGGTGATCCGGTTTATAACCCAGTTAAGTCTAAGCGTGAACGTATCGGTCGTATCGTGCAAATGCACGCGAACGAACGTCAAGATCTTGAAGAAATCCGTGCAGGTGATATCGCAGCGTGTGTAGGTCTTAAAGACGTTACTACGGGTGATACATTATGTGATGAGAAAAACATCATTACTCTTGAGCGTATGGAATTCCCAGAGCCAGTAATTTCATTGGCTGTTGAACCAAAAACTAAAGCTGACCAAGAAAAAATGTCAATTGCTTTAGGTCGTTTGGCGAAAGAAGATCCATCGTTCCGCGTTCGTACAGACGAAGAATCTGGTCAAACAATTATTGCTGGTATGGGTGAGCTTCACCTTGACATCATCGTTGACCGTATGAAGCGTGAATTCGGTGTTGAAGCGAACATTGGTAAACCAATGGTTGCTTACCGTGAAACGATCAAAAAGTCTGTTGAGCAAGAAGGTAAGTTTGTTCGTCAAACAGGTGGTAAAGGTAAATTCGGTCATGTATATGTTCGTTTAGAGCCTATGGATGTTGAAGAAGCTGGTAAAGAATACCAATTCGCTGAAGAAGTTGTCGGCGGTACAGTACCTAAAGAATTCTTTGGTGCGGTTGATAAAGGTATTCAAGAACGTATGAAGAATGGTGTATTGGCTGGTTACCCTGTTGTGGGTATCAAAGCGACATTATTTGATGGTTCTTACCACGATGTCGACTCTGACGAATTGTCGTTCAAAATGGCTGGTTCATACGCTTTCCGTGACGGTTTCATGAAAGCTGATCCTATCCTTCTTGAACCAATCATGAAAGTTGAAGTAGAAACTCCAGAAGACTACATGGGCGATATCATGGGTGACTTAAACCGTCGTCGTGGTATGGTTCAAGGTATGGACGATCTTCCTGGTGGAACAAAAGCAATTAAAGCAGAAGTTCCATTGGCTGAGATGTTTGGTTACGCGACTCAAATGCGTTCTATGTCTCAAGGTCGTGCGACTTATTCTATGGAATTCGCTAAATACGCTGAAACACCACGTAACGTGGCTGAAGGCATCATCGCTAAGTTCCAAGCTGGCGGTAAAAAAGGTGACGACGAGTAATCTTTCGATTACTATATTACCCAACTAAATTTAGTTAAAAAACCAAGTGCTCATGGGCGACCCTCATGAGCAGTTTATAAAGGAAGATCATCATGGCTAAAGCCAAGTTTGAACGTAATAAACCACACGTAAACGTGGGTACAATTGGTCACGTTGACCATGGTAAAACAACTTTAACTGCTGCGATTGCAACTATTTGTGCAAAAACTTACGGCGGTGAAGCGAAAGATTACTCACAAATCGACTCAGCTCCTGAAGAAAAAGCACGTGGTATTACAATTAATACTTCACACGTAGAATACGATTCTCCAATCCGTCACTACGCTCACGTAGACTGCCCGGGCCACGCCGATTATGTTAAAAACATGATTACTGGTGCTGCTCAGATGGACGGCGCGATCCTTGTATGTGCTGCGACTGATGGTCCAATGCCACAAACTCGTGAACACATCCTTCTTTCACGTCAGGTTGGTGTACCTTACATCATCGTATTCTTGAACAAGTGTGACCTTGTTGATGATGAAGAATTACTTGAATTAGTAGAAATGGAAGTTCGTGAACTTCTTTCTACTTATGACTTCCCAGGTGATGACACTCCAATCATCCGTGGTTCAGCTCTTCAAGCATTAAACGGTAACGACGGTCCTTATGGCGAGAAAGCTGTAATCGACTTAGTTGCTGCACTTGACTCTTACATTCCAGAGCCAGAACGTGCTATCGATAAAGCATTCTTGATGCCAATCGAAGACGTATTCTCTATCTCAGGCCGTGGTACAGTAGTAACTGGTCGTGTAGAAGCTGGTATCGTAAAAGTTGGTGAAGAAGTTGAAATCGTAGGTATCAAAGATACGGTTAAGACAACTGTAACTGGCGTAGAAATGTTCCGTAAATTGCTTGACGAAGGTCGTGCAGGCGAGAACTGTGGTGTTCTTCTACGTGGTACTAAGCGTGAAGACGTACAACGTGGTCAAGTACTTGCTAAACCAGGTACAATCAAGCCGCACACTAAATTCGATGCAGAAGTATACGTACTTTCTAAAGAAGAAGGTGGTCGTCATACTCCATTCCTTAACGGTTACCGTCCACAGTTCTACTTCCGTACAACTGACGTAACTGGCGCGATCAAATTGCAAGATGGCGTAGAAATGGTAATGCCTGGTGACAACGTTGAGATGTCAGTAGAATTAATCCACCCGATCGCAATGGACCCAGGTCTACGTTTTGCGATCCGTGAAGGTGGTCGTACTGTAGGCGCTGGTGTTGTTGCTAAAGTAACTGCATAATCGCTTAGAGTGATAAAAAAACACCCCTCTGGGGTGTTTTTTTATGTCTGTGGTTTTCTTTTCTTATATCTAAAATCCAATATTCAATTAAATTTTTCCTTTACGTCAGAAAAGTAGTTTCACTGGTTTTCTTTTTTCTCTTGCGTCGGAAATTTTAATACTTAATTAAAATTTCCTCCTCATGTCCTAAACTGATACTACGCTGTCCCAAACTGCACTTAATTGATTCGTATAAAACCGTAATATAAAACTCAAGAAAATGAACAAAAGTGCTCAGTGGAGATATTCCACTGAAAAGGAGAAAGCAGCATGAATGCTAAAGTAAATGTTTCGAATCGTGCAGGTGCAAGTTTCCCAGTACGTCGTATGAATTTTGATTTTAATGAAGTTCCTGAATATTGGGTCAGTGGTTCTGCTGGATTAACTCATTTTATGACAGGCTTATCTGCACTATTTCCAGATGGTGAAAAACTCTTTATCGACTCCGTACGTGCTGTACGTTATCACCCAGCCATTAAAGACAACGAAAAGCTGCAAAAAGAAATCAGTGCTTTTATTGGTCAAGAGGCCATGCACACGCAAGAGCATGTCAACTTTAATGCTTCAGCTCAGAAGTATGGTCATGATGTCGAAACACTTGAACGAAGAACAGGCGTCGTGATTCAAACAGGCCGTAAATTATTTGCTAAATTGGTTAAGCCATTTGGCATGACGCAAGAAATGGTGGATTTGACCGCCACTACAGCACTCGAACATTTTACTGCAACCATTGCGTCAGAATTATTGCGTAATCCGCATATTCAAGAATTAATGCAAGACAAGACCATGGAATACATGTGGTTATGGCATGCGGTAGAAGAAAATGAACATAAAGCAGTTGCGTATGATGTGTATGAAGAAATTTTTGGTCGCGGCGTAAAGGCCTATGCATTGCGTAATACTGCACTGGTTGTTTCGATGGTTGCAATTTTCTTGACCCAATCTTCATTTGTATTGAAATTATTGAAAGATGATGGAAAATTAAATCTGAAAGAATTGGGTATGATTTATCAATATGCCTATAGTCCGTCGAAAGGAATTATCTCTGGAATGGCGGGTGAAATGTTGGCCTACTTCAAGCCTGGTTTCCATCCAAATGATTTAGATACCGTACAATTATTGCAAGATTGGAAGGCAAAATTAGGTCTGTAAACGCTGTTTATTTTAGCCTCGTAATTCCTGAAAAGGGACAATAAGTATTGTCCCTTTTTTTATTTTAATCTTTCATTTCATACAGAATTTTGAGCAAGCTGACATGTCCTAAGATGATGCTTTTCTGACCTTATCTGCACTTATTTCATGCACTGAAAAGAGCGTATAAATAAAGTATGGAATACGATCAATGAAAAATATTCATCGGATAGGAGAACAGGGTATGAATGCTAAAGTTAATATTTCAAACCGTGCTGGCGCCAGTTTTCCCGTACGCCGAATGGATTTTGAATTTGGTGAGGTTCCACGTTATTGGGCCAATGGTGACGCTGCACTCACACATTTTATGACTGCGCTTTCGGCACTATTTCCTGAAGGTGAACAATTCTTTGTGAATAGCACCCGTGCAGTACGTAATGACCCTAAATTGGCGGATCAGCGATTGCAGAAAGAAATCAGTGCTTTTATTGGTCAAGAAGCGATGCATTCTAAAGAACATTTGGCCTTCAATGCTTCAGCGGAGGCCTATGGTTACGATGTTCGTAAAATGGAAGGGCAAACAGGTCGTTTAATCAACCGTACCATTGGAATGACAGCAAAACTCTTAAAACCTTTCGGTTTCACCAAAGAAATGATTGGTTTGACGGGAACCTGTGCCTTGGAGCACTTTACTTCAACCATTGCAGAAGAACTATTAAGTAATCCAGACATTCAAGCGATGTTTATGGATCAAACCATGTACCATTTATGGATGTGGCATGCAGTTGAAGAAAACGAGCATAAAGCGGTTGCTTTTGATGTCTATGAAGCGATGTATGGTCAAGGCCCTAAAGCGTATTTTATGCGTTCATTGGCCTTAGTTATTGCAATGGGGCTCATCTTTATTACCCAATCTTATTTTACCGCCAAGCTTCTACAAACAGATGGCAAATTGACATGGCGTGATACCAAATACATGATCAAATTTATGTATGGCTATAAAGGTTTTATGACCCGCCAAATCCCGACCTTGTTAGATTTTTTAAGACCGAAATTTCATCCGAATGATGAAGATACCACAGCACTTTTGAATAAATGGCGTGCTGAATTGGGTTTTAATCTAAGTTAACTTCAATGGGCAGTCAAAACTGCCCATTTTTTTATTCAAATTTTGCTTTAAATTGCTGATAATCTGCACCAGTATTTTATAGAGTGATAGATCGTGATTCGATTGATGCAAGAAAATGACTTAGAAAGTGTGGCGGGGATTGAGCGATTGGTGCAAACCCATCCCTGGTCAAAGCAGCAGTTTCAGGAGTCTTTCGCCTCGTATCAATGTACGGTGTATGAACAAGCCAATCAAGTGGTGGGATTCTGTATTCTGCAGCCCGTTTTGGATGAAGCAAATTTATTGTTGATGGCGATTCACCCAAGCCAACAGGGTAAAGGACTGGGTTATGAATTATTAGAAAGCTCAATCCAGCAATTAAAAAACAATCCAATTCAGATTTTTTTAGAAGTTCGTGAAAGTAATGCAGCTGCGATTCGTTTGTATGAAAAAACAGGTTTTCATCAAATTGACTTACGTAAAAATTATTATCCAAACCCCGATGGTTCAAGAGAGCATGCCGTGATTATGGTCAAAACATGCACTGATGATTTTGCAGCGTTATTTCAATAAATTTATGCAATTTAAGTTTGACTCAGACATATATTCTAAAATATTAAAAAGTATTTGTTGTAACGGAGTCATTCAGGTTAATTATCCAATTTCATGATAAACCTGCGGTTCGCCCTACTTTTGTTTCGGTATGAGGAGCGAAAGCTCCGCAAGGGCAAACCATCTTTCTTGCACTACTTGATCAAAGTTCACCGCAAGGCGAAAAACTTTGCTTAGTATAAACTACGCACTTCGTTTGTCTTGCGCTGCGCTAAAGCTATAATCGCTTTAACTTGCTCAGGTTGTGAATGACACTTGCGTGTATCAAATAGTCGAAAAAATTATCAAATTTAAATTATTTAATAATTAAATTATTCCACTCAGAAGGCAGCGTACTCATCAATGAATTTCCAAGTTGATGGATTTCATTTTCAGAGAGTGGACGATTAAGTCGACGCCATTGCCCATCAAGCAATAATTCGAGTGGCGTATATTGCGATTTATAATTCATTTTGGGTGAATGTGGCACCCAGTAGCCTAGGTATAAATAGTCTAGGTTGAGTGTGCGTACATATTCGATTTGTTTAAGGATCGCAAACACACCTAAAGAACGGCGTTGTTCATCTGGATCAAAGAAGGTATAGACTGCTGACAGCCCATCGTCCATCAAATCACAGGTTGAAACACCAATCAGTTTTTGGTCTTTCCAAAGTTCAATAAAGAAACTTTCTGTGCAGCTATGTACCAGAAATTTTTCAAACTGATCTAGACTGGCAGGGTACATATCACCATCTGAGTGACGTTCATTGATATAACGTTCATATAAGTCGTAGTGTTGTTGAGTGGCTTGCGAGGTCGGCAAAATACTCATTTGCAAATCTTGATTGCGTTTCCATGCCTTTTTTTGGCTGCTGTTCATTTTAAATTCTTGAACGGGAACACGGCAAGATAAGCATTGGCGACATAAGTGACATTCAGGGCGATAGACAAAATCACCACTACGACGAAAACCAACACGAGAAAGTTCTGACAACGTCACCACATCGATACGGTGAATTGGATCTAGGAACACCATTCGGGCTGATTTGTTATCAAGATAACTGCAGTCGTGCGGTGGCGTAATATAGTACTGTAAGTCATTTAAAAGGGACTTGGGTTGATATGATTTCATTAATCTGTCCCTCCAAGGTGTTAATCCGTTAACCGTCTAATTTTGCAAAAACTGCTATTGTTTTACTTGAAAATACACGTTCTTGATAACTTTTCCAATTGATAGAGGGGGCAATAATTACATCTTGTAACGATTTAAGGTAGGCTTGGCGAGAAAGTGTACTCGCACCGAGGCTTAAAAGGTGATCATTGACCAATTGGCAATCAATCCATGGCAACTGATTTTCTTGTCCAATCAGCATTAAAGTATAGAAAGCCATTTTAGAAACATCTGTTTCAGTACTAAACATGGATTCTCCAAAACAGCCTTTACCGATACTGACACCATAGAGTCCGCCAACCAAGTTATCCTGCTGCCAGACTTCAACACTGTACGCATATCCTGCTTGGAATAAGGCGCAATAGCCTGAAATGATATCTTCACTAATCCAGGTTTCATTGGCATAGCTCCGCGGCAATGAACAAGAACGAATCACCTCTTCAAAAGCATGGTTAATGGTAATTCGATAATCATGCTTTTTCATATTTCGAATTAAAGATTTACTTGGTTTGTAGGCATGTGGCTCGATAATGCATCGCGGTTCAGGACTCCACCAGCAAATTGGCTCGTCTTCATTGAACCAAGGGAACAGCCCGTGTGTGTAGGCTTCAAATAAAGTAGAAGGGGATAGGTCTGCACCAATACAAATAAATCCTTGTCCTTCAGGATCAGCTTCGATTGGATTCGGGAAAATATATTGCGAGGGTGGGAGTTGTTGCATAGCATAAAAAATTAATAAGATTAATTCTAAGCTAACTGAAGTTATAGGGAATGGCAATCATTGGCAGAGCCATTCCCTATACGAGATTAATCAAACAAACGTAAATGTTTAGCAATTTCTAATTTTTTACTGTCGAGGAAAAGTTGCGCTTTAGTTTGAATAATTTCAAGACTCTTTGCTTTGTCTGATACGGTTTTACCTTCGCTGTCCAAGACTAACCAATTGAGTTGGCTGATTGCATCCTGTACATATTGCGCAAATTCACTTGCTGATGCTAAACCATCAATGAAATGTGCACGATAGAACAGTTGATGGAAATGCTCAGTTGGAATACCGATTCCTGTAATTGGGCTAATCAGGACATTATAGTTTTGATGAAAACTCGCTTGCTTTAATAAGTAGTGATTTAAACGTTGGGATTGCTCTAAAGTTTGTTGCTTCGGGTCTAAGTTTTGACACGGTTGAGCTAAACCGAGGTGAGATAGAATGACTAAAGCATTGAGAATTTTTGCATAGTTGAGATCTGGCAAACTTTGTTCCAGTTCAAAAATGGTCAGTGGTTGATAGTTTTCCTTTGCAAATTTATCGCCAATGGGCAGATAAATTTCTTCAATTAAATTAAAGGTGCCTAATAACCCACTGATACTGGTTGGTAGCTGTTCCTTGGCTGTCAGTAACACAAAGGCCGTGTTGCGCAGCCGTTCTTGTGCCTGTAATGGGGTTAAGTTATTTTTACCTCGAATAAACAAGTCTCGTCTAAATTGCGTGTTAGCAAAATAGTCGCGGCATTGTTCTTTAAAAATAGGGTGCTCAATGGCATTCAAAAAAGCTTGGTGCTGTTCTGAAAAATTGATGTTATCGAGGTGTGTATTTAAATCGGTTGAACCTGCATAGGACAGTTTGATTTCATCCAGAATACGCACAATTTGCTGGAAGGAAAAACATTGCCAATCTTGATTGAGATATTCATGAATCAAGTAGTTTGGATTTTGCTGTTTTAAATCAGCGACTTTTTGTACGGCATTGGGATTGCGTTGGGCAAAAATTGGATTTTGCTTAAGTAAGTCTTCACTGAAGGTGAGGGCTTCATTGACCTTTTGCAGAGGATTGGTACTTTTGCTATTAAACTTAAAATGGCTATGAAATAACTCGCGAATTGGCATATTCGCTGCCCAACCAGTAACGCAGTTATAGCTGATATAGACAATACCGTTGGGTTTTAAGAATTTACGAATAAATTTGAGAATAATGTGCTGATTTTCATAGCTGATCCAGCTCCAAATCCCGTGTAGGCTGATCGAATCAAACATCGGAAGATCAGAACGATTAAGCAACTCTTCAAAACTATCATCATAGAAGTAATGTTCGGTTTTGCTCTGCTCAGCCAGTTGATTGGCATGTGCTGCATGTGCTGGATTGAAATCTGTACCGTAGAATGCAGCTTCATTACAGGTTGCGTGAATATTAATACTGACACCTTGACCAAAGCCAAGTTCACAATGATTATGATTTTCCTGAAAATCTGGACTATCGATGCCATTTAAAAGTAAGCAAAACTTTTGGAAATTCGGGCTGAGGTCTCGATAATAACCGTAGGTATAATTTACTTCAGTTTGGTAGCCATTCGTCCAGGTCGTTGTCATTGATATATCCTATAGACTGATTGTTGATATGTTTAAAAAGCCGTCAATTTTTCGATTGTATGGATACTCGCAAAAAAAAACCACCAAAGATTGGTGGTTTTTCAATATTGGCCTAATTAGTTTAGATTATCGAGATATTTCTCTGCATCTAATGCTGCCATACAGCCTGAGCCTGCTGAAGTAATCGCTTGGCGATAGATACTATCTGCCACATCACCTGCAGCAAATACGCCTTCAATAGAGGCAGCAGTTGCATTACCCGCAGTGCCGCTATGCACTTGGATATAGCCATCACGCAGATTTAACTGGCCATCAAACATGCCTGTATTCGGTTTATGTCCGATCGCAACAAACAAGCCTTGAACTTGCACATCTTGCGTGCTTGAATCTTGGGTTGATTGAATACGAACAGCCGTTACGCCTGTTTTGTCACCCAATACTTCATCCACTTGATGGTTCCAGATAATACTGATTTTGCCTTCTTTTTCTTTGGCAAAAAGATGGTCTTGTAAAATCTTTTCAGAACGTAAGCTGTCACGACGGTGAACAAGGGTGACATGCGCTGCAATATTAGAAAGATAAAGTGCTTCTTCGACTGCTGTGTTACCACCACCAACAACCATGACATTTTGGTTCTTATAGAAGAAACCATCACAGGTTGCACATGCGCTTACACCTTGGCCCATAAACGCAGCTTCAGATTCAAGACCTAGGTATTGTGCAGTTGCACCTGTTGCAATAATCAACGCATCACACGTGTACTCTTCCATATCGCCTTTGAGTACGAATGGACGAGTTTTAAGATCTACTTCATTGATATGATCGTAGACAATTTCTGTACCGAAACGTTCTGCATGAGCTTGCATACGTTCCATAAGCACAGGACCAGTTAATCCTTCTGGGTCACCTGGCCAGTTGTCAACTTCAGTGGTCGTTGTTAATTGACCACCGAGTTGCAAACCCGCAATCAGTGTTGGCTTGAGGTTAGCACGTGCAGCATAGACTGCTGCGCTATAGCCTGCAGGACCAGAACCCAAAATAATTAACCGTGAGTGACGAGCGCTCATTAAAGAACATCCTTTTTATATCAAAACTGCTAAAATTATACGTGAATCCAGAGCGGAGTGGTTTAAATCCATCGGGATAATATTGATTAACTCAATCGAATTGAGCTATATCCGAGCAGGATGTTAACAACAACAGTAAACAATCGTGCATCTTTTTTGTAAGAACGAGTGCATAATATAAAACTTATTGATTAAGGCATTTTAGGCCTTGAAAGATACTAACAAATAACGAATTGGGTTACAGGACTGTATATGACTGCGGTGTCAAGTGTTTATGCACAACGCTTTTTAATGACATTATTTTTGATTTCTTTTGGCATTTATTTATTTCTTGCCACAGTAACCTATACACCATTTGATCCGGGCTGGATGCATATTTCCAGTGATACCCAGCAGGTTTCAAACGCCAGCGGTGTAGCAGGCGCTTGGATCGCAGATTTACTGTTTGGTTTCTTGGGATGGGCAAGTTTGCTGATTCCACTGTTCTTGTTTATTGAAGCCATTCAAGTCTGGTGGCCAAGAAGCTTTTTAAACCGCCCATTTCGTTATGCTGCACAGTTTTTCTTGATCCTGTCCATTTCTAGTTTGTTGTATCTGCATTGGAATACACCAGCAGACACCTTGGACAATGCAGCGGGTGGTATCATTGGTTATGAGTTGGGGCAGAGTTTATCCCAATTATTGACCATCTATGGCGCAACTTTATTCTTATTGGCTTTTAGTATCTTATTACTGACTTTAGCCTTTGGCATTCAGTGGAACAAGACGTGGGCTACATTGAAAAATACGCCTGCTTATTTACAAGATTTATTTTATAAAAATGTGCCCCAGAATGAATCTGCATATGATCTGACTGAGCAATTAGCCGCTGCCGATACACCTGCAATTAAGAATAAAGTACAAACTGAGTCTGATCTTGTAGCAGATACGAGTGAAGCTAAAGCGAATCAAGTTCAAGCAAAACTGATTAAAATTGATGATTCACATCATCAGTTGATGGCTGAAAAATTGTTTGCTGATGTGCTTGCAAAAGAACAGCAACAAGGTAGTCAGCCAGTACAAACTGAGCAGATTGAAGATTTTGAACAGACTTTACAACGTGCCCATCAGTTTGAAACTGAAAGCCAACGTTTGGTTCAAACAGGTGAAGTATGGCGTGCTTTACAGCGCGATGATGCGAGCCATAAGCAAGAAATTGATGCATTGTTAAGAGCAGCGGATGACACTCCTCATGCCCCAGCACAGTATGCATCTACGGCACATGTAGCAACCGCAACGCAGACATCCAGTCACAGCAATCTAGATTGGAATGATGATCAAATTTTCGATGAATTGTTGGCTGCTGTTCCAAACAGTAAGACAGCGACAGATTTACATACTCCATTTACGCAAGAGCCTCCGGCGCATTCGGCCCCTCAGGTTGCTGAGGTCGAATTTGAGGCAGATATTGAAGCATTGATTAATGAATCTGCAAGACCAGCAGCTGTACAGCCAGAGACTGCACCGATTCAAAATGCAATACATCCTATCCAAGAGGATGTTCATCGCATAGCTGAGCAGCAAGCAGATGATTTTAGTGATCTTCTGGTCGAAGAAGAGCGTGAACAGGCTTCACCACGAACAACCAGTTATGCGCAATCCTCTGCTTTTGTAAAAGCACCGATTGAGGTTTCAACGGCGCCGAAAGAAACACTGTCTAAAGAAGCTTTTATCGAAGCATGGCAGGAAACGGCAGGTAAAGCAGATCCAGATGCGGATTTAGATATCGAAGAAGATTTTGATCTGGATGCGCCGTTAACGGATGCATTTGGTCGTCCGATGTCACGCGCCATGCAAGTCGCGCAAAAACGCCGTGATCTACCGACTTTACCGGGTCTGGAATTGCTGGATGAAGTTGATCCAAACAAAAAGGTCAATTTTACCGCTGAGCAATTAGCACGTCTTTCTGAGCTGTTAGAGATCAAACTACAAGAGTTTAATGTGAAGGCTCAGGTGGTCGAAGCCCAGCCGGGGCCAGTCGTAACACGCTTTGAACTCGATCTTGCACCGGGTGTAAAAGCCTCTAAAGTGACCAATATTTCACGTGATCTGGCACGTTCAATGTCGATGGCTTCGGTTCGTGTGGTTGAAGTGATTGCAGGAAAACCATATATCGGAATTGAAGTGCCGAATAGTAGCCGTGAAATGGTACGGTTGATTGAGTTATTGAAAACGCCAGCTTTTGAAGACCCTGCGGGTTTGCTGTCTATGGCGATGGGTAAGGACATTTCAGGTAATCCTGTCATTACTGACCTCGGTAAAGCACCACATATGCTGGTTGCGGGGACCACAGGTTCGGGTAAGTCGGTTGCCGTGAACTCGATGATTCTTTCGATGTTACTGAAATATACGCCCGACCAGTTACGTTTGATTCTGATCGATCCAAAACAGCTCGAATTGGCTAACTATAACGATATTCCACACTTATTAACGCCTGTGGTCACTGACATGAAAGATGCGGTCAGTGCTTTAAACTGGTGTGTCAATGAGATGGAACGCCGTTATAAATTGATGTCCTTCTTGAAAATTCGTAAGTTGAGCGACTATAACCGTAAGGTCGAAGAGGCGATTGCCAATGGTGAAGATCTCATTGATCCAACATGGAAAGCCAGTGATTCGGTGGTCGGTGAGCGTGCACCGCGTTTGACACCGTTACCGTCGATTGTGATTGTTGCGGATGAGTTTGCTGACATGATCATGCAGGTGGGTAAAAAAGCGGAAGAAATGATTACTCGCTTGGCACAAAAATCGCGTGCTGCGGGTATCCATCTGTTACTTGCAACCCAGCGTCCGTCGGTGGATGTGATTACAGGTTTGATTAAAGCCAATATTCCAACCCGTGTTGCATTACGTGTAAACAGTAAAATTGACTCACGTACCATTCTCGATGCAGGTGGTGCAGAAGACTTGCTCGGCCATGGTGATATGTTGTTCCTAGGGCCTGGTAAAATCGAGCCTGAGCGTGTGCATGGTGCCTTTATTAGCGATGATGAAGTGAACCGTATTTGTGATGCTTGGCGTGAACGTGGTGAGCCGGATTATGTTGATGAAATCCTGACACCATTTGATGAAGAGCCAAGCTCACGTGGTTTTGAAGATGGGGATGGCGATCCAAGTCGTGATGCGCTGTATGATCAATGCGTTTCCTTTGTGCTTGAAACACGCAAGGCTTCGACTTCATCGCTACAACGTAAATTTAGCTTGGGCTATAACCGTGCGGCACGCATTATCGACCAAATGGAAGAGAATGGCATTGTCAGCTCAATGGGCGCCAATGGTAAGCGAGATATTCTGGTTTAAAATTATCTGCTAAAAAAAGCCTCTATTGATAGAGGCTTTTTTATTGCGCTACCTTTGAGTTTGAACAATAAATGGGAACACATGCTGTTTAAGCTGATCCCATAATTAGTCCTACCAATCCTAATAACCACCATATTGAACCAAGAATGATGATAAACAAATGCGTATTACTCAACTTTTCTTGGACGATACTCTTCACTTGATCAGAGTATAGTTTGGCGTAATTCAATGCGACAAAAGCAGGGATCAAGAAAATGAAATTGAATAGGCTAATCAACCAATAAGGATCAGGCAGATAGTAGGCAAATGCCACAATGAGATAGCCAATGAACATCCATGTTGATGAGAATGACCGCGTATAGCCATTTTCTTGGGCATAGTTCTGAATCGTGTTAAACAGCGAATATAAGAAGAAGATTGAAAGAATGGCACGCAAGGCAGGCATAATATTTAAATTATCTTTGATTGCGAAGAATCGCCATGCTTTAAACATCCACCAGATTGGATATAAGCCAAAAGACGTGATTGATAAGATGATAAATCGCTTTATGCTGATAATTCTCAGATCAGCAAGATGGTGTTTTATTGGAGGCGATTCAATTAAATGATTGTTCGTGTTTGTCATTGTCTTTTGAGAAAATAGCTGAATAAGATGAAACTGATTTTATTTAGGTTTATTTAATTACAGTTGCTTATATATTATTTTTAATAAAGCCACACAACTTAATGACTGCTCGCAACGAGTACAGATCAATTGTGAGGCTTTATTGAAGAAGCAATTAAGCAAATTTTGCTAAAACTTCTAAGAAACCATCTTTTTGACGTGGAAATTGAGCAATGACATCATGAATGCGCTGACCTTCAGGGTTGGTTGCATTCAAGTCACGACCATCTGCCAAAAACTGGGTAATCAAGCGCTCATAGTCATTTGGACGCATATGTTTGAATGCATGATAAAGCACATGAAAGTCAGCATTTACGCCAGTTGGAGGAAGTTGGTTAAGGTAGGCAAACACACGCTCATCTGACCATTCTTCATTGAAAGTTGCTGGCTGTGATAATGCCATGACAATCTCCTCAGTCTTATAAAATAATAAAGGCAAAATCCTTGAAGTGGGGGAAAGCCATGCTTTCCAAATCCACCCGCGTATTTTGCCTTTATTTGCGAAAAATCGCTAATGAAAAAACTGCTATCGATCTTCAGGTAAATTGATATTCATTTCTAACATTTCGATATTTGCTTCTGAACGAACCTGCATTTGAATATGCTGTTCATCCACACCACGAACATAACGACTCACCACCTGCATGATTTCTTTTTTCATTTGGTCGATTTTGTCTTGGCCTAGGCGACGACCTAAACCTTGTTCAGAGGCAACAATCACCTTTAAACGATCTTTGGCAGTTTGTGCACTTGATGGTTTTTCATCACTGCTAAAAAGTTTACTCCAGAATCCTGCCATAATTACGCTCCAAATAGTCTAGCTAACCAACCTTTTGGCTGTACTGCAATGTGTCGATAAGGACGGTCTTCACCAAGGAAGCGAGCCACTAAATCATCATAGGCTTGACCCGCTTTTTCTTCTGCATACAGAATCACTGGCTTACCTTCGTTTGATGCTTGAAGCACGCTTGGACACTCAGGAATGACGCCCAATGTCGGTACTCGTAAAATATCTTTAGAAATATCGTCAATCGTAAGCATTTCTTGACGATCAGCACGTTCAGGGTTGAAGCGTGTGATACATAGATGCTTACGGATACGACCTTCGTTTTGTTCAACTTTTTTGGTCTTGCTGTCCAGCATACCAATAATACGATCTGAGTCACGTACGGATGAAATTTCAGGGTTAGTTACAATGATGGCTTCATCCGCATGATACATTGCTAAAATCGCACCACGTTCAATACCTGCAGGAGAGTCGCAGATAATGTAATCAAACTCTTGAGAAAGTTCATCAATCACACGTGCAACACCTTCATCGCTCAAGGCATCTTTATCACGGGTTTGTGATGCAGGGAGAATGTATAAGTTTTCAATCTCTTTA
Organism: Acinetobacter higginsii; assembly: GCF_000369845.1. Lineage (NCBI taxonomy): Bacteria > Pseudomonadati > Pseudomonadota > Gammaproteobacteria > Moraxellales > Moraxellaceae > Acinetobacter > Acinetobacter higginsii. Next base: position 62,440 of record NZ_KB850222.1, read on the forward strand.
TCACGGATCAGCGCTTGCTGTAAACGTGCTTCATTATTAATAACATTAACGAAATCATAAACTACGCGGCGTTCGCAGCCCATGATCAAATCTAGATTACGTAAACCTACATCGAAATCAATCACAACAGTTTTATGACCACGTAGGGCTAAACCTGTTGCAAAAGATGCGCTTGTTGTAGTTTTACCTACACCACCTTTGCCTGACGTTACGACAACAATTTTGGCCACCGAATCCACTCCTATTTATGGTCATACGCCCCTAAAAGGGCTTATTTGGTGCTTTTAAAACTCAATTCAATAAATTAAAACTGCAAGGCTTCAAATTCAAGTTCTTGCTTGTTATTTAAATAAATATGTACAGGCTTTTTGATCATATCTTTGGGAATATCATCTGCTACACAATAGGTTCCTGCAATCGAGATTAATTCTGCTTCTAAAGAGTGACAGAAAATACGTGCTGCAGCTTGCCCACCTGCACCTGCAATGACTCTACCACGAGCATTGCCATAAATGTGAATATTTCCAGATGCAATCACTTCTGATCCACTATTCATGCCCGCATTTAAGATAATATCGCCTTGATCTTGGACCAAACATTGGCCTGTACGCAAAATCTCATCATGATAAGAGGTGATATATGCATTCGATGTGTTTTTTTGTGGTGTTTGTATTGCAGCATTATCCGCTGTTTTTACAGGAGCATGATCAACCACTTGTTCTTTAGATGCCTTGATGCGTTGTAAGGGCTGATCGGCAGGCAGAACAGGGAATTGAATCGCCCGAGCTTCATTACCCAAAATGCCATCAATGACGGCCATCGGTTGTAAACCTAAATCAATTAAAAGCTGAATTAACGCAATCAGCTCTTGTTCTACGGTACTGTCAATAATGACGAGTGTGCCGACATAAGAACCTTCATTCAGTGTACTACTCAGTTGCTGTCGGATTGCATTATGGTCATTAGTGTCAAAAGTCAGACGACTAAAATTCACCATTCTGCCCGTAATCCGTATATCAGCCATAATTTATCCTTCAGGGCTTTTTAAGCGCTCTATTGTGTTGAAGCGTGTTGTAAATAAAAGCAAATGCTAGAACAAATTACACGAATTCTCTAGCTTGATTGGTAATTTTTCTTGTAATCATTCTGCTTTTTTATCCAATTGATCAGATTCTTGCAAAGTTTGCTGCCATTGTTTGACTTTTACCTGTTTTCGAATCGCTTCAAGGCTTTCAAATACGACAGATTCGACCAATTCTTCCAAGTAGTGATTGTCAATATTCAGCTCACTGACCTGTTGAGCAATATATTGGTAATTTTCATTCGGTCTTTGTACTGAACCGGCTGTAAAGGGTTCAATCAGACCTGCGCTGATATTTTCCCCTAATCGTTGCCCAATACTTTGTATTTGTTGTTCAATACGGCCACCCACAATCGGGATTAGACGCAATAACTGCGTCAGTTCAGGTGTATCTTCTATGGCTTGATTGACGATAATACCAACTTTTTGAGTGATCACCGGTTGCTGTTGTTGTAGGGCGGTGGCCAAAGATTCTTGCAACATTGAAGTCAGCGTCACAGTAAACAGTTGCCGATGATGATCAACCAGATCATGAATAATTTTTTTATGACTGGAGCTGGTTTGCAATTCGTGTCGAATGCCATCAATCACGGTAATGACGACACGATCAGACAGCTCTTCCATCACCACACGATAATAGAATAGAGCTTTGATACGAATGCCATCTGGCACAACCTTATAACCAAGTTCATGGAGTCGGTAGGCGATAATTCCTGCACGGAATAAACGCAGGAAACGTAAATGCGGAATAATGGCTAAGATTTCATACCAGTGAATAAAGGGGAAAAACCACCAACGCGCATGATGCTTTTGTGCAATTGAGATGATCCAGCGCACAACCAGTTCAACAATCAAAAAGATAATGAACCATGCTTCAGTGGTAATCACCCAAGGGTGTAAATGGGGGCGATAAAAATCCAGCACACTGGAGAGATGGATAAAATTAAAAAACCATGCCCCGATATTACTCATCAGGAAAAAGTTCATACCTAGGCAGAACAAGTTAAAAACAATAATAAACACCATGAAAATGTCATAGACGAGGAACAGTTTGAAAAACACACTGTTCGGATTGACATAGTTATATTTAGAGTTTTGTCCTGAGTCCTGCTGGGTCATGTCTTTACTCAATTCCTGATGAGAATATTAATTATATTTTGCTTTCATTTGTGAAATCAGCTGATCTTTTTCAGTCCAGATTTGATCAACCCATTTTTGGAAACGTTCACGATAAACAGGGTCATCTTCATAATTACCACCAAGGACCCAGTCTGGAATTTCTATTTTACGTAAATCGACAGCGATGCAAGAGACATCTCCCAACCAGAACTCACCATAACCAGGTGCACCATCAGGATAGACAATGGTCATATCAACCAAGGCATCAATTTGATCCCCCAGAATATTGAGTGCTAAAGCTAAGCCACCCGCTTTAGGTTTGAGTAAATTCTGAAACGGAGACTGCTGTGCTGCATGTTTTTCTGGGGTAAAGCGAGTACCTTCTAAATAATTTAATAAGGTAAATGGTTGACTCAGCAACTGTTCACAGGCTTTACGTGCTTCCAGCATATCGCGTGATTTCAGCTCTGGATTTTTAGCAATCTGCTCTTTACTATGCCGCTTCATCATTGGAAAACCCAATATTTTGAAAGCTTGTCCCACAAAAGGGATAAAAATAAGTTCCCACTTGGTAAAGAAGCGAGTAAGTGGCATACGGGTTAAACCGAAATACTGATTCACAGTGGTATCGACCCAACTTTGATGATTACACATCATCAAGTATCGCCCCTGCAAATTCAGATCAAGTTGTTCATCAATACTGATGTCCCATTGTAAATTTGGCAGAACATTATCAATTAACCAGTTATTTACCCCTAACCAACTGTTGGTAATTTGAATATTGGTTTCATCTACTTTTGCAGATTGTTTAAATAATTTGGTGAGGCCTAAAGCAAGTACTGGTGGTCCATGAAAGAAGGTACTGCCTGTAATCACAGAACTAACGGTTAATCCTTTACTGACTTTTTGCAATAGGGATGCTTTTTTATTAGCGGTAGCCATAAATCGAACCTTGAGTGCATATGTTTGAAAAAGAGATGTTCCAACTATAAACAACAGATGTTGAAATACAACTGTATATTTTAAGTTATTGACATTTTTTATATATTCAAATGCGTACATCGGTTTTTATTGGTCAAAGGTCGAGATGATCTTGTCAAGTTTGCTTGTAAATTGCATGTTTTTTATTTTGTGATTTATTTCTCATTTTGTGTTTGTTGTGAGATGGGTATAACAATGGAGAAATTGTGTTGCTTGAATCAAGTAAAATGCATCAAAATATTACAAAACTACAAATAAAGTGTTTATTATTAACAAAAAATCAATGGTCTAGCACCATTTTCTCATTCATCATTTGTCCAGACAACAAAATACATAGACAGGAGCAACGCAATGCGTGCATTAGTAATTTCAACACTCGTAGGGGCTGGCTTGGTACTTTCTGGTTGCCAAACGACTGGTAATAACATTGGTGGCGTAGAATACGATAAAGCAGCTTTAGGTGCATTAATCGGTGCTGCTGCAGGTTATGGTGTTTCTAAGGGTAACGCAAATACGAGTAAGCAAAACAACCGTGCTGCGGCAATTGGTGCAATTCTTGGTAGTGCTGGTGGTTTGTATCTCGATAATAAAGAGAAAAAATTACGTGAGCAAATGGCGGGTACTGGTGTAGAAGTAGGCCGTAACCCAGATGGTTCTGTACAATTAATCATGCCTGGTAGCATTACGTTTGATACGAACAAATCGAACATCAAACCGAACTTCTACGGTACTTTAAACAAAGTAGCGCAGACTTTAGGTGAAGATAACAAGAGTGCGATCCTTGTAACGGGTTATACAGATAACACGGGTAATGACTCAATCAACATCCCATTATCTCAAGCGCGTGCTCAATCAGTGAAAAACTACTTAGCTGGTCAAGGCATTTCTGGTAGCCGTATCGATGCACAAGGTTTAGGTTCAGCGAACCCAATCGCTTCAAACACGACTGCTGCTGGTAAAGAGCAAAACCGCCGTGTAGAAATCAGCATTTATGCTAAACAGTAATTTTTACTGATTTCAAAAAAGCCACCTTCGGGTGGTTTTTTTATTGCAGATCAAAATAGACGACAAGCTACGGCGTGTTATTTGGATAAGGCATCATAATTTATACATATCCCTAGATTTACTATTGGGATTCTAAAACAGAGATGTCTATAATTGTGCTCGAAAAATCAGGCTCGGAAACGAGAGAGGTATAACCGATGTCATCTGCCAGTCAACTTAATGACAAGCAACTTGAGGCCATGAAATATGTTCAGGGGCCATTGTTGGTACTTGCAGGGGCAGGTTCAGGTAAAACCTCTGTAATTACCCGAAAAGTTGCTTTCTTGGTACAACAGTGTGGTATTCCTGCCTATCGTATCACCGCAATGACTTTTACCAATAAAGCGGCGCGTGAAATGAAAGAGCGTGTGGGTAAGTTACTCTCACGTGAAGAAGCCAAAGGGCTTTCGGTCTCGACCTTCCATACTTTTGGGTTAAATTTACTCCGCCTCGAATTAAAACATTTACCACTTAAAAACAATTTTTCGATTTTAGATGCCGATGACTGTAAACGAATCTTGATGGATTTGATGCAGCGTGACAATTTATCAGGTGCGGAGAGCAAAGAGCTGCTCGCCAAGGCGATGAAGAAAATTTCAGACTGGAAAAATGATCTGATCGTCCCTGAACAAGCTCACTCAACTTGTGAAACGGTTGAGGATGTCCAGTTTGCACATCTGTATCAGCTCTACGAGCGTAATTTGCGTGCCTATAATGCCGTAGACTTTGATGACTTGATCGTGATGCCAACACGTTTACTTCAGGAAAATGCCGAAGTGCGTGACAAATGGCAAAACCGTGTTCGTTATTTATTAGTGGATGAATATCAAGACACCAACACTGCGCAATATACCCTCGTTAAGCTTTTAGTTGGGGTGATGGGACAGTTTACCGCTGTAGGTGATGATGACCAATCTATTTACGCTTGGCGTGGTGCAAAGCCTGAAAACATGGCCTTGTTAAAAGATGATTTCCACAATCTTAAAGTGATTAAGCTGGAGCAGAACTATCGCTCGACCAGCCGTATCTTAAAAGCGGCCAATGCTGTAATTGAAAATAATCCGCATATTTTCGATAAGAAACTATGGAGTGATAAAGGTCACGGTGAAACCATTCGTGTGATCACTTGTTTAAATGATGATGATGAAGCAGAACGTGTGGTTAAAGATCTGATCACGCATAAGCTGATGAATGGTAAAAACTGGAAAGATTATGCAGTGCTGTATCGCGGTAACTTTCAAGCCCGTGTGATTGAAACTCAGCTTCGTCAGATGCAAATTCCGTATAAGTTATCAGGTGGACAGTCTTTCTTCGCGCGTGCCGAAATTAAGGATGTGATGAGCTATTTACGCCTCATCATTAACCCTGAAGATGACAGTGCCTTCTTACGTATTATCAATACGCCTAAGCGTGCCATTGGCCCAGTGACGTTAGAGAAACTCGGTTTATTTGCTCAAGAAAATACCTTGTCTTTATTAACTGCATCGTCAGACCAACGTTTAAGCATGGTGTTACCGAAGAAAGCAGCAACACAATTACATGAGTTTGCTGATTTTATCGCGACATTTACCCGTGAATTGCTTGATGATGATGAGCCAATGCCGAAAGTTCGTCAGATGATCAACGAAGCAGGCTATATCGATTATATCCGTGAGCAGGCAGCAACCCCTGCACAAGAGAAAACCAAGCTCGACAGTATTGAAAGCTTGTATAGCAGTATTCAAAATTTGTTGAATCGTACTGATGATGTCGATGAGAAAAATATTGAAAGTGTGATTCGAAAATTGGTACTGCTAGATATGCTTGAGCAGCAGCAGGAAGAAGAAGATACCGATAAAGTGAACTTACTAACCTTGCATGCCGCCAAAGGTTTAGAATTCCCTTATGTGTATATGATTGGCTTGGAAGAAGAGCTATTACCACATAAGAACTCGATTGCATCGGAAACGGTCGAAGAGGAACGCCGCTTGATGTATGTAGGCATTACTCGTGCCCGTCAAGGCTTAACACTGACCCTTGCTGAGCAGCGTAAGAATGGTGGACAAATGCGTCAAATGACGCCAAGCCGCTTCTTGGACGAGATGCCACAAGATGATTTGGAGTGGCATGGTCGTAAAAAGAAACTGGCACCCAATGTTGATCCAAAAGAACAAGCTCAGCAGTACCTTGCCAACTTAAAAGCATTGTTGAAACGTTAAGAAATTGTAAGTAGGAAATTTTAATGAAAGTTCAAGTTAAAGTATTAGATGCACGTTTAGGTCAAGAGTGGGCTTTGCCTTCTTACGCAACGACTGGTTCAGCAGGTTTAGATTTACGCGCATGTTTAGATGAAGCGATTGAGATTGCTGCGGGTGAAACCGTTTTAGTGAAAACAGGTTTGGCGATTTATATCGAAGATCCAAACTTTGCAGGTTTAATTCTACCGCGTTCAGGTTTAGGCCATAAACATGGTATTGTGTTAGGTAACTTGGTGGGGTTGATTGATTCTGATTACCAAGGTGAACTCATGGTATCGGTTTGGAATCGTGGACAAAATACCTTCCGTTTAGAACCTGGTGAGCGTTTAGCACAATATGTATTGGTTCCTGTGGTACAGGCTGAGTTCGAACAAGTGAGCGAATTCGTTGCGACTGAGCGTGGCGCAGGTGGTTTTGGTCATACTGGAAAACAATAAGCTTTTTCAGTAGTTATCACTTTAAATGCAATGTTTTGCTGAAAAACGTTGCATTTTTCATATTGATTGTTGCCTTGATATATATTACAAAGCAGCTGATTCATTATTTTAATTTTTCTGAATAAGGGTTAATTAATTTCTTAATAGTTTCTGCTTTTTTTATGGATCCAAAGATTATAAAAATAGGGGCTTACAGTGAATATACAACATACATTTCCGCTGAATGTTTTCCGTGCTTATGATATTCGCGGAAAGCTCAGTAATTTAACACCGAAGATTATTAGCTCGATTGCCTACGCTTTAGCTGCGCAATATAAAAATGCTGAACAAACACATGTGGTGATTGGTTATGACGCACGTTTAACCAGCCCAGCTTATGCCCATATCATCCAACAAACCTTTGAGCAGCAAGGCTTAAAGGTCACTAACATTGGTTGTTGCTCATCGCCAATGATGTATTACATTGCCCGTGACTTTGGCGGCAACGGGATTATGGTGACAGCGAGTCATAATCCAAAGTCTGATAATGGCATTAAATGGATTTTAAAAGGTGAACCGCCAACGCCTGAAGTTATTCAGCAAGTCGGGCAATTTGCACAAATTTCTTTAATACATCGTGATGATTCGCTACTTTCAGAAAATTTGGCACATCAGATTATTTCTAAATACTGTTTGCAATATCAGCAATCATTACTGACCGATATTCAACTCGCACGTCCATTAAAAGTGGTCTTAGATGGATTAAATGGCTCAGCAGGGCATTGCGCCAAACTGGTTTTAGAAAAATTAGGCTGTACGGTGATTGCCTTACGTTGTGATGCCAATGGCCATTTTCCAGACCATGCCCCAGATCCCTCACATGCTGAGCATTTAAGTAAGTTACAAGCCGCTATCGTGGCTGAAAAAGCCGATCTTGGGATTGCTTTAGACGGTGACGGTGATCGTGTGGTTTTATTGGATGAGAATGCACACATCATTAGCCCTGATCGCTTATTGTCATTATTCGCGCAGATCTGCTTGCAGCAACATCCGCACAAAGAAATCGTATTTGATGTGAAATGTTCAAGTATGGTGGCAGATACAGTACAGCGATTAGCTGGACAAGCCAAAATGATTCGTACTGGCAGCAGTTTCTTACGTGCTTATCTGTCTCAATCTCAAGGTACAGCGATCTTTGGCGGCGAGTATGCTGGACATTATGTGTTTAATGATGGGCGTGGCTTTGGCTATGACGATGGTCTTTATGCAGCATTAAGGGTGATGGAATATCTGACTCAATCTAGCGCAGTCAGTCTATCTGAATTATTGGCGATTTACCCAGAACGCTACTGTACTGAAGACACCTATATCAGTACCCATGATGTCAATCCACAGCAGGTTTTAAATGATATTGAAATTTTAAGTCATCGTTTAAGCGCGCGTTTAAGTAAAATTGATGGGGTAAGACTTGATTTTGACGATGGATTTGGCATTATTCGAGCATCAAATACTGGCGAATATTTTACCGTGCGGTTTGATGCAGATAATCAGACCCGATTAATTGAAATTCGCCAGACCTTTGTTTCTATGTTGCAAACGCAATATCCGCAGATTGCACAAGAACTCGCACTGGCTTAATAAGGAGAGACGCATGCCACATGAGCATATCGGCATTGATAAAGCAAAAATTTTGATCGAAGCTTTGCCGTATATCCAACGTTTTGCAGGAAAAACGCTGGTTGTAAAATATGGTGGTAATGCGATGACGGATCCTGAGTTGGAAAGTTCATTTGCCCGTGACATTGTGTTGTTAAAAACGGTTGGTCTGAATCCAATCGTTGTGCATGGTGGTGGGCCACAGGTGGATTCATTGCTCAAACGCCTAGGGCAAGAATCTGATCGTATTGATGGGATGCGCGTAACCGATCAAGCAACCATGGAAGTGGTTGAAATGGTATTGGGGGGGAGTGTCAATAAATCGATCGTAAATCTGATTAATAAGCATGGCGGTCGTGCCATTGGTTTAACTGGTAAAGATGGTAATTTACTGCGTGCACGCAAATTGCTGATGGAAAAGCAGGAAGCTGATGGTTCGATTTCACAAATTGATTTGGGCATGGTGGGTGAAGTCACTGGTGTAAAAACTGATGTGCTCGAAATGTTTACCCAAAGCGATTTTATTCCCGTCATTGCACCCCTAGGTGTGGATGAGGAAGGCAATACCTATAATATCAATGCGGATCTTGTGGCGGGAAAAGTTGCAGAAGCACTTGGTGCTGAAAAGCTGATTTTACTGACCAATATCACAGGTGTATTGGATGAAAATAAAAACTTATTAACAGGCTTAAGCACACAAGAAGTCGATCGCTTGATCGAAACGGGTGTGATTTACGGTGGCATGATTCCGAAGGTGGGTTGTGCATTAGATGCTGTTAAAGGCGGTGTGGTCAGCGCGCATATTGTTGATGGTCGCGTACCGCATGCAAGTTTATTAGAAATCTTCACTGATCATGGTGTGGGTACACTGATTACCAATCGTGCCAAACATTAATTCATCCTATTGATTTGAAAAGAGACCTCAAGCAGGTCTCTTTTTTTGTCATGACCTGTTCATGTTTTAGTCATCGCAATGTCATTTAAGCAATTTAAGGTAGGTCTAGTCATAAGGAGCTTTCATTATGCTAGAAAAATTAAATCAATATCGCCAGACATTGACTTTACCCTTACGCCACAAGCCAGCTCAAAACCAATTCCGTTTTGAATGGGTGGATAATTTAAAAGAATTACAAGAAGTACAACGCTTTAGAGCAACGCAATTTAGCCATCAATTTGGGATGCGTTTTGAAGATGGTTTAGATCAAGATCTCTATGATTTTGGCTGTGAGCATGCAGTGTTACGGGAAAAATGGACAGGTGAGATTGTCGCTTATACCCGTCTTAAATTATTTCAAGGTTATGAAATCGGGCAGAGTTACAGTGCTCAAGAGTTTGAAATTGTCCCACATTTATCTCATTTACCAAGTGTCTTAGAAATTGGACGTACTTGTGTACACCCTAAATTTCGCTCGGGTAAAGCACTATCCATGCTCTGGTTGAACTTGACCCCTAAAGTACTTTGGTCAATGCGTGCTAAATACTTAATGGGCTGTGTCAGTATCCATTTGGATGATAACTTGGCACGTGCCTATTACACCCACCGTCAGATCCAACAGTTGGGTGATCATCAAACCATAGATATCCGCTCAAAACGTAGCTTTGAACCAGAACGTCCTGACTATAGTTTCCCGCAAGATGAACGCATGCCAAAACTGTTTCAGACCTATCTGGGAATGCAGTCAAAACTGTCAAAACAAGCATTTTTTGATGAAGATTTTAAATGCTTGGATTATTTTGTTTTCCTTGAAGTGAATAAGATTGCTACCTCGTTTGTGATGAACAAAATGGTGCAACGTTAGTGCCTTATCATTCTTAATCTAATAGTGAGCACATATTGAGATTTACAAGCCATCTATCCCTCATGCACAATAGGCGTAGATGTTTGATAGTTTAAAGATATGTGCCAGCTATTAGGAATGAATTGCGCCACCCCGACAGATATTACTTTTTCTTTTCGTGGGTTTTCACAACGCGCAGGGGTGACCTCTGATCATTGCGATGGTTTTGGGATCGCTTTTTTTGAAGATAAAGCTTGCCGCTTATTTGTGGATAATCAATCTGCGGTCGAATCTCCTATTGCTGACCTGATTCGTAATTATCCAATCAAGTCTCGCAACGTCATTGCACATATTCGTAAAGCGACACAAGGTAAAATCAACCTCGAAAACTCACATCCCTTTTTGCGTGAGCTATGGGGAAGACATTGGATTTTTGCCCATAATGGCGATTTACATGATTTCAAACCTGAGTTAAGTGGCCGTTTCGAGCCGGTAGGGAATACCGACAGTGAACTTGCATTTTGCTATTTACTGGATCAGATGGTTGAAGCATTTGGCTATACCGAACCAAGTTTAGAAGAGATTTTCTCACTATTGGAACGTATCTCGCCACAAATTGCAGAGCATGGCACCTTTAATTTCTGTCTTTCCAATGGTAAAGCATTATTTAGCTATGCGACGACGAAGTTGCATTGGCTCGTACGTGAGTACCCATTTCAACCTGCACATTTAATTGATCTCGATGTAGAAGTCGATTTTAGTCAAGTGACCACGCCAGAAGATCGTGTTGCAGTGATCACGACAGAGCCGTTAACCCATAATGAAGCATGGACAGCATATCAAGCAGGGGAAATGATTTTATTCCAGCACGGTAAACCGATTCAGCATGCCTTAACACGAGTTGAGCGCTTAATCCGCGAAGCAGAAAATCCAGCCTTAAAACGCGTGACCAAAGCGGATCAGTACTGACGTATTCAAATGGATAAAAGTGAACTCATCTCCCGATTAATTTCTTTAGATTTACCCAAAGATGAGTATGTGGTTGTTGGTGGTGGGGTATTAGCCGCACATTGTATCCGTGATACAGCAGATATTGATCTTGTGGTAAGCCCAGAGTTGTTTTGTCATTTACAAGCGACCTGGAACCAGAAAATTCGCCCAAATGGGAAAATAGGACTTTATCAGGGCTGTTTTGAAGCTTATCTAGATGTGAACTGTGGTGACAGTCAGGAAAGTTTTCAAACCCTATTGGCAAGTTCTGACGTGATTGCTGGAATACATTTTATGCATTTATCTATACTCGCTGCATTTAAACGAAATTATGGGCGGAAAAAGGATTTATCTGATTTAAATTTAATAGCAGCATTTCAAAACAATAAATAAGACTATTTTGCTTGGATTTTTTTAATTTTAAAATTATTTTTTATAAAAATTAGATAGATATTTTTTCTTGTTGGTTAAAAAATACTTGAGTGTTTTGATCGGTTAAAATATTTAAATAAATATAAAACAAGGGTTTAATTTGTTTTCTTTATCAATAGTTAAAATCTGACAAAAACGCTGTGTTTTTATTTAATTGCTTTGCCGATATTATATCCTTATTCAATAAATCAAATATGGTTTGGGGTTCGATATGGGTATGAAATGGTCTGTCGAATATAATACAGGAATCGAGGTGATCGATGATCAGCATCGTCGTATTCTAGATTATATTAATGAGATTGATGAATTAAATGAGGGTGATGATCGGGCAAAATTAAAAGGTATTTTGGATAATATCATTGATTATACCCAGTCTCATTTTACCTTTGAAGAAAGCTTACAAGAAGAAGCAAACTATAAATATCGTGTACCACATAAGCGTGTACATGACTTATTTATCAAAAAGATAGAGACTTATCGTCAGCGTTTTGAGCTGGGGCAAGAAATTGATAGCGAGCTACATGAAGCACTATCAAAATGGTTGATCAACCATATCCGTCATGATGATGCAGATTATGTCGGTGCTGTAAAAGAAAATATGATCGGAATCATTAAAGAAAATGAAAAGAAAAAAGGGAAAAACTGGTTTTCTCGTTTCTTCTCATAATAATAAGACAATAATAAAAGACCCCTTATGATAAAAAATAATAAGGTGTGGTATGAGTGAACATAAGGGGTCTACTTAATAATATAATAATTCGTGCGCAGCAAATCATCGTAAGGTGATTTGCTTCTTTCTTTCGATATCTTTTGTTTTGATTTTCAGGCGTGAGAAAGGCAAAATAGATTGAATATTTCATTGCAAACTCCATAAAGCGCAATGAGTTCAAAGATTTTTCAAGGAATGCATTATGCAGGACACAACTCTGTCACGCTGGCTTGCACCAGTGATGGCGTTTTGCCTATCTTTTGTCATGATTACCACATTGGCACCCACCGTTGGAATCCAGATTGACCGTCAATTCGATTTCTGGTTGCTGTGGTTAGGCACCATGATTCTATTGGCATTACCCATCGGTTATCTTGAAATTGCTTTAGCAAAGCGTTCGCAGACCACGGCATTACAAGCACTTTCAACCTTAACACGGGATGCAGATGCTTCACCTAGATGGCGTATCGTGGGCTGGTTGGCTGTTATATTTGTTCCATTCTTTGCAGGCAGTATATTGACTGCCGTAACACATGTCGTGAGTCAGCAGCTTACGCTTGCTGTATCAGAGCAGATTGTTTTTGCAATCCTTGCCATAGCTGCACTTGGATTATCTTTTATCCCTCGCCAATTTTTAATTGCTTTGACAACGATTGGTGTGATTGCTGCATTTATTCTTGCTAATGCCATGGGAACTCATCTAACGGCTTGGCATTGGACAGGAATCGAGTTTAAAGAGTGGGGCAATGCAACAGTTCTTGCTTTGGTTGCAAGTGGTTTAGGGCTAGGCTTGTACTGGCAAAGTAGTTTAGTCGCAGTGAAAAAACAGGACGCCGCAACAAGTACTGCCTTGCCAATTTGGGTGGCGCAATTACTGGCTGTGATCGCCTTTGGCTTCTTCTCTGTGCAAGCACAGTTACCTGCATTGGCATGGGTGTTTGCTGCCATCATGTCAGCGGCACTCTTAATTCAATTTGCAAAAGAACAGTTGGCACAACGTCAGCTTGCGATCGTGATCCAATGGGCGATTTTACTTGCTGCTATTGCTGTTTGGGCTGTACCGCAAGTGGAACAAATCTTTAATAGCCTGCTCATGCTTTGGGGATTACTGATTTGCTTGATTTACGCAGTATTTGCTGGCTGGATTATGAAGATTAGTCATCTGCGTAAAGCAATGGGCTTTAGCAATGAGCTGTTTTATAACATTTGGCGTATTGCCATCCGTATCGTGTTACCACTTTCAATTGTCGTAGCAATCATTGCTGTGATTGGACAAGTGCTGTAATGGAGCAGGCTAAACAAGTATGGGTCGCTTTCTCAAGTCCTGAACAGCAATTCCATATTGCTGTCAGCTTTAGCGAGGGAATGACGGCCCAACAGGCAATTGATGCCAGTGGCTTAGCAGCACAGGCGGCACTACCAGAAGTTTTACAGTTAGGTGTATTTGGTAGCAGAATTGACGCGGATACAGTCCTGCAAGCAGGTGACCGTGTTGAAATCTATCGGGCACTTACCATTAACCCGAATGATATTCGGCGTAAGCGGGCAGCAAAGAACCCCGTTGGGCGATTTATCAAAGGTAATCGCTTTAAGGCATAAAGCTGATAAGTAAAACCCCTCATGATTGACTCGATGAGGGGTTTCTTTTTACTGGAAAGCCGTTATAGTGGTGGCGCAGTCAAAATAGCTTCTTTTGATGCCGGTAAACCAGGTTGTGATTCTGGAATCGTATCTAAACCTTCTAAGCGTTCTACGTTACCATTCGCATCAAAATAAACTTTTAAATGTTGACCGTGTGCCGCAGGTATTTTTGCTTTTTTCGCATAAGTACCTGGGATATAGTTGTAGATGTAGTCCCAACGTTGTGGGTTCAGTGGATCTGTCACTGTTGGACTACCAAGCAAGAAACGGACTTGCTGAAAGCTCATGCCCACTTGTACTTGAGAAGCTTGTGCTTTGGTTAATGGTGTTCCCTGTGGAATATCGACTTTATAAACACCAAAGACTGAACAACCGCTAAGTACTGTAGTGACGAACAACGCCAGCATGATTTTTTGCATTTTGCTACACTATCCTGATAAATGATGATGCATTTGAGTCAAGGATAGATCATACTGCATCTAAACTCTATTGCCTATTCCAACTTAAGATTTGTTGAGAGACCTTTTTTTATGCCGATTTCTAATCAAGACTTACGCAAAGCTGGACTTAAAGTTACCCTTCCTCGTATTAAGATTTTGGAATTATTAGAAAATTCAAAACAACATCATTTAAGTGCTGAAGATATTTATAAAACCTTGCTTGAACAAGGTGAAGATGTTGGCTTAGCGACAGTTTACCGTGTATTAACACAATTCGAAGCTGCGGGCATTATTCAGCGTCATCATTTTGAAAACAATCACTCTGTTTTCGAAATCATGCAGGAAGATCATCACGATCACCTTGTTTGCTTAAACTGTAATAAAGTTATTGAATTTACAAATGATATTATCGAGAAAGAGCAACATTCAGTTGCAGACCAACATGGTTTTGCCTTAACTGGACACTCTTTAAATCTATATGGCTACTGTAGTGATGCAGAATGCCAAGAGGCTTATCGTAAAAAATAAGTTGTATTGAGTAAAAAATCTAAGTGTTCACGAAAATTGAACAAATAAAAAAGGGAAGGTTACAAAAACCTTCCCTTTTTTAATGGCTTAATTTGAATTACTGACCATCAAAGGTGATGTTGCGGCTGGCACTCAATAACTGGTCTGCACCTTCTTCTGACAGTTTGATGGTGAGGCGTAAGTCGTTTGGCGAATCCGCATGTTTTAAAGCATCTTTATAGGTAATTTGCCCCGCTTTATAAAGATCAAATAAGGCTTGGTCAAAGGTTTGCATACCCAACTCACGTGAACGTTTCATCAGATCTTTAATCTCATGAATTTCACCCTTACGGATATAATCTGCCAAAAGTGGTGTATTGATCAAAATCTCAATCGCAGCACGACGTGAATTACCATCTGGTGTTGGAATCAACTGCTGAGCGACGAGTGCTTTTAAGTTCAGCGACAAATCCATATAAAGCTGGCTATGACGGTCTGCTTCAAAGAAGTGAATGATACGATCGAGGGCTTGGTTGGCGTTGTTGGCATGCAGGGTAGCGAGGACCAAGTGACCTGTTTCGGCGAAAGCGATGGCATAGTCCATGGTTTCACGTGAACGAATCTCACCAATCAAGATCACATCTGGTGCCTGACGTAGTGTATTCTTCAGTGCAATTTCAAATGAATCGGTATCAATCCCGACTTCACGCTGCGTCACAATACAGCCTGCATGTTGATGCACAAATTCGATCGGGTCTTCAATGGTGATGATATGACCTTTGGAATTTTGATTACGGAAACCAATCATTGACGCAAGAGAGGTCGATTTACCTGTCCCTGTTGCACCAACAAAGATAATGATGCCACGTTTGGTCATCGCCAATTCTTTCAGCACTTCTGGCAGTTTTAGATCATCCATGCTTGGAATATGGGTTTCGATCTTACGCAATACCATGCCTGGCATATCACGTTGTTGAAAAGCACTGACACGGAAACGCGCTGTCTTTTCACGATTCATGATCGCGAAGTTACATTCACGTGTCTCTGCAAATTCTTTACGCTGTTTGTCGGTCATAATGGATTGAACCAGTTGACCCACAATTTCCCCTGAAAGTTTCGATTTGGAAACAGGCACGATCTGCCCGTTAATTTTCATTGAGGGTTCAACATCCGCAGTGACAAATAAGTCCGATGCATTTTGTTGAATCATCAAGTTGAGTAAATCATTAAAATCCATGATATTTCTCTAATCCATTTATTCTTATAGGAATGATTCGGGTTGTTTTGCAACAGTACGAGCAGTTTGTGGGCTAATTAAGCCTTTAGACACCAGCGTTTTCAGGCTTTGATCCAAAGTGGTCATACCGTAGTTGGCACCTGTTTGGATCGCAGAATACATTTGTGCAACTTTGTTTTCACGCACAAGGTTACGAATCGCAGGAATACCGATCATGATTTCATGTGCAGCCACACGACCACCACCATTCTTTTTCAATAGTGTTTGAGAAATTACGGCTTGTAGAGATTCAGATAGCATGGCACGTACCATGTCTTTTTCTTCTGCTGGGAATACGTCGATAACACGGTCAATGGTTTTCGCCGCAGAGGTGGTATGCAGTGTACCAAACACCAAGTGACCTGTTTCCGCAGCGGTCAGTGCCAAGCGGATGGTTTCTAAGTCACGCATCTCACCGACTAGAATAATGTCAGGGTCTTCACGCAATGCTGAACGCAGTGCTGCATTAAAGCCGTGTGTATCGCGATGTACTTCACGTTGGTTGATTAGGCATTTTTTCGATTGGTGTACAAATTCAATTGGATCTTCGACGGTTAAAATATGGTCATAACGGTTTTCGTTAATATAGTCGATCATCGCTGCAAGTGTGGTGGATTTACCCGAACCCGTTGGGCCTGTGACGAGTACGATTCCACGAGGATAATCACAGATTTCTTTGAAAATTGTGCCGAGTCCTAAATCTTCCATGGTCAAAACTTTAGATGGAATGGTACGGAACACCGCACCTGCACCACGGTTTTGGTTGAATGCGTTAACACGGAAACGAGCAATATTCGGTACTTCAAATGAAAAGTCAGTTTCTAAATCTTCTTCAAAGTCACGACGTTGTTTATCATTCATAATGTCGTACACCAAGCGATGTACATCTTTATGTTCAAGTGCTGGTAAGTTAATACGACGAACTTCACCATCCACACGAATCATAGGAGGCATACCCGCTGAAAGGTGTAAATCGGAAGCACCGTTTTTAACTGAAAAGGCGAGTAATTCTGTAATATCCATAATTTCCCCGAAACAAACTAAAATGTCTCATTATTTTGTAGAATAATATAAGGCTTTCATTCGGGCTTACCAACACCTTAAAGAATGGAAAGCAAAAAAAGATTTCGTAAATGAGAACTGTGTCAATGAATCAATCGCAACAATCCCGCCAATCTGTTTTAAATCAAATAGAACAAGCCTGTCAGCGTGTTCAACGTGATCCTGCAACAGTGCAGTTGTTGGCGGTTTCCAAGACACATCCCAGTGCTAGCCTTCGCGAAATGTATGCAGTCGGGCAGCGCAGTTTTGGTGAAAACTATTTACAGGAAGCACTAGAAAAAATTGAGGAATTAAAAGAATTAGAGATCGAATGGCATTTTATTGGACATGTGCAGCGTAATAAAACCAAACATTTAGCAGAAAAATTTGACTGGGTACATGGGGTTGATCGTTTGATCATCGCTGAACGTTTGTCCAGTCAGCGTATCGAATCTCAAAAGCCTTTGAATGTTTGTCTGCAAGTGAATATTGATGGGCAAGATTCTAAAGATGGTTGCCAACCTGCTGAGGTCGCTGAACTTGTTCAGCAAATCAGCCAGCTTCCAAATATCCGCTTACGTGGTTTGATGGTGATTCCCGCACCTGAAAATCATGCTGCATTTGCTGAGGCTAAAGTTCTATTCGAGCAAGTCAAAGCTCAACATGCACAGCCGCAAGACTGGGATACTTTAAGTATGGGGATGTCGGCTGATCTTGAAGCAGCAATTGCAGCGGGTTCAACCATGGTGAGGGTAGGAACTGCGTTGTTTGGGGCACGGGATTATTCAGAAAAAAATTAAGAGATTCGACTTTAAAACTGACAAGATGTCATTTTTAGTTCTATTTATTGAATTAGATGCTTCCCAATATAGTCATTAGTTTTTCATAGTGATGAAAGTTCGCATCTGCTATTGCTGAGGAAATCGCTGGATTGGGATGAAAGAAAATGGTTTTCATCCCGACAGACTTTGCACCTTGTATGTCTGCCAGTTCATTATCTCCAACAAAGATACAATCTTTTGGGTGAACACCAAGCTGCTGACAAGATAATAGAAAAATTGCGGGATCTGGTTTTCTGAGTCCGACTGCCTCGGAAACAATGGTGCTCGAAAAGAATTCAGTCAGCCCTAGTGCATAAAAATTATGTTCTTGAAAGGGTGTTCTGCCATTAGAGATTAATCCAATTAAATAGCCTTGCTGTTTTAATTGGATGATGATGTTTTCCACGTGTTCAAAGCAGCATGAAAATTTATTAAAATCATTGATATAACTGGCTAAAAGGATTTCTTTAGCATGACCTTGAATTGAAAATTCATGAATCAGATTTTCATAAACACGATCTTTCCAAACTTTGCCATTATCATCTAATTCAAGAAAGCGTTGGATAAATGGCTCTCTATCATCGGCAGTAACCAATTGAAAGAAATTAACCTGCCAAGTGAGGAATTTTATTAACGACGTTGTTCGATCAAGT
The DNA here is from genome assembly GCF_000369845.1 of Acinetobacter higginsii. Taxonomy (NCBI): domain Bacteria; kingdom Pseudomonadati; phylum Pseudomonadota; class Gammaproteobacteria; order Moraxellales; family Moraxellaceae; genus Acinetobacter; species Acinetobacter higginsii. The sequence continues at coordinate 81,262 of NZ_KB850222.1, forward strand.
AAGGTTTGATCGAGGTCGAAAATAACCGCTTTTTTCTGATTCATGTGATTTAAGCATGGTGATTATTTAATCATGATAATGCTTTAACCAACAATTTCAATCCGACTCGAACCTGAACCAATCGGTTGTACCTGAATCTGTACAGGAATACGTTCATGCATTTCCTGAATGTGCGAGATCAACACCACTTTACGCCCTTGGCTTTGTAATTGATCCAGAGCATTCATCACCATATGCAAGGAAGAGGCATCCAGCGTCCCAAAACCTTCATCAATAAACAGGGATTCGATTTTCATAGAACCAGAAGCCATATTGGCAATCGCCAAGGAAATTGCAAGAGCAGTGAGAAAAGACTCACCACCAGACAGAGAAGCCACTGAACGAGTTTCTCCATCCATATCATGGTCAATGATGGCTAGGCTGAGGGAGTTATCCAAACGTTTTAAGGTATAGCGTTGTGACAACATGCTGAGTTGTTGATTGGCATATTCAAGCAGAATATCCAGATTATATTGCTGGGCTAAATCACGGAAATCTTTACCCTTAGAATCACCAATCAAACTGGAAATTTTATTCCAACGGTGTTCCTGCTGCTGAATCTGCAGGATCTGATCAGCAAATTGCTTTTGCTTGGCAAGGTTTTGTTGATGTAGTTCCAGTTTCAGTTTGAATTGATCACGTTGTTCAGCTTGTTGCTGTAGCTTCTCATGATTGAGATGGATGTGCTCAAGCAACTGGGTATATTCGATCGGTGGCTGTTGTTGCTGATGTGTCTGTAATTGCTGTTGCAACGTTTTTAGGGCAGAGGCGGCCTCATTGAGCAAGCGTTCTGCATGTTGTAGCGATGTTCGAATTTGCTGCTCTTGCTCAGCACGAATAGCAAGTAAATCCGCTAATTGTTGTTCTTCAAATTCAGGATGCTGGTCTAACCAGGCTCGAATTTCAGTCTTGGATTGGGCAAGGGTAGCTTGTTGCTGCTGCTGTTGGGCTTTGAGCTGTTCCAGTTCATTTTTCTGCTGTTCAAAGCTTTGACGAGCTTGTTCAAAACGCTGCTTGATTTGCTGATATTGATTTTGGAGTTGCTGACGCTGTTGGTCGTGTTGGTTTAACCATTCATTGGCTTTGAGTTCGGTTAAACCTGTCATTGCCACAATCAGTTGATGCGCTGACTCTGTATTTTGTTTGCCTTTAATCTCGACATCTTTGAGTTGCTGGCTCAACTCGGTATGTTGAGTAATTAAGCTGGTTAAATTGGACTTTAATAGACTCAGTTGCTGTTCAAGCTGCTGCTGTTGTTTGCTGAGTGTTTCAGCTTGTTCAAGCTGTTGAACACGTTGCTGTAAACGTTGTGCTAGCTGTTGGGCAGAGCTCAGCGTTTGCTGCTGCCATAAGCTTTGTTCATCGCTGCTCAGGCAATCCACAACATGCTGAATCTGTTGTTGTGACTGCTGTACGCTTTCGAGTTGATAGCGGATATTTTGAATCGTTTGAGTCAGGTGATAGTGGTCTTTATTGGCCTGATGCAGTTGTTGTAACTCAATTTCAATCTGCTTTTTGAACTGGGTTGCTTCATTGATGTATTGCTGTTGAACTGTAGTGATTTCCGCATGCGACTGGGTTAAATCTAACTGAATGTCGAACTTTGCTGCATGTTTGACTAATTCTTGATGTTGCAGTTTGAATTTGTCATCCGCTTGTTGCACTGTGGATTGCAATTGAGTCAGTTCGGTACGAATCTGGGTAAATTGCTGCTGTGTGTTTTGCCAAAGTTGAAAGCATTGTTGTTCCTGTTGAATCGCCTGTTGCTCTTGCTGTTGTTGCAGCTCATACAAGGCTTTGGAGAGTTGACTGGCATCATCACGATAAGGGTGTTCGGTGCTGCCACAAACCAGACAGGCTTCACCGTGTTTGAGTTCTGCACGCAGATGTTCAATATTTTCAGCATGTAATAAACGCTGTTGTTGCAACATTTGCTGCAATTTTTCCCGTTCAGTTTTGGCAAACTGGAACTCGCCTTGGCTAGTTTGCAGTTGTTGGTCAAGCTGCTGATGTTGTAGCTGCGTGCTACTGAGCTTATGGCTTAGTTCATCACGTTCTTTTTTAAGTTCAAAATAATGCTGTAACTTTTGCTGAATAAGATCCAGTTGATTCAGTCGGGCTTGTTGCTGTTCTCTGAGTTTTTGTTTCTGTTCAAGCTGGCTTTCAATCTGTTGTGGTGTGCCAAATTTTTGAATGAGCTCATTCAATACGATCTGATCTTGTTCAAGCTTGGATTGTGCCTGTTGAATCGAATCTAAATTCTGTTCGACTTTTTGGTATTGCTGAATAAATTGCTGCAGCTGCTGAATATGTGCATTTAAGCCTTTATCTAAAGTGGAGAATTGTGCGCTCTGTTGCAGTTGTTCAGAGCAGCTTTGTTGTTGTATGGATAGGTTGTTGCGACTTTGTTCAAACTGCTGCTGTTGCTCAAGTAATGGTTGTTGTTGCGCTTCGTTTTGGTTTAAGCGAACTTTGGTTTTCTTATATTCATCGGCAATATATTCACGTTCCTGTACATATTTACGCACTTGGCTGAGTTCATGCTGATGCTTTTGTTCAAAACTCTGAAATTGCTGTAAGGCCGTTTCAGCCTGCGTATAAGCCGCTTTTTCTTGCTCAAATTGGGTGCTTACAGCGATAAAGTGCTGCTGCTTGTGTTGAATCTGCGGTTCAAGCTGTTGCAGTGCTTTTTCCAGTTGTTGCTGTTGGAACACAATCGGACGAATGCCTGAAAAGATTTCGAGTTGGCTGAGTCGATTGCGATCTGCGGCTAAAGCCTGATGTGCTTGAATTTGAATGTCATGCTGTTGCTGTTTTAGTGTAATTTCAGTTTCGAGTTTCTGTCGCTGTTCAAACCATTGTTGCTGTTGATTAAGCAGAACTTTGTCGGCTTCCAACTGTTGAACCTGTTGTTGTATCTGCTGAAATTGAGTCTGTAATTCAGCAATCTCTTCATCTGAACGGATTTCAATATGACCGAGCACATTTTCCAGTTGCTTGCGCTGGTTGCTGATTTCACGGGTTTTTTCAAACGCCAGTTGTCCAATTCTGGCAAAAATACTGGAGTTGGTCAGATATTCTAATAATTCACCACGCTCATTATCGCGTGCCTTTAAAAAAGCGGTGACTTCAGACTGCGCCAACAGTACCGCACGGGTGAATTGCTCAAAACTCAGTTGAGTAATCTGTTGAATATGGGCTTCAACCGCTTTGGTTTTATCTGCAATCACTACACCGTCGGTCAGGCATTTGAGTGAGCGTTGCACACTTTGCAGTTTGCCACTGGCATTTTCACGGGCACGTTTAATTTCCCAACGTGCGAGATAATGTTTCTGATCTTGTGCCACAAAACACAGTTCGGCAAAACCATGTCCTGTGCCACGACGTAGAACCGTTAAAGGGGAGTTGGTGAGTAGTTCCGAACCATCGACATCTAACAGTTTGCCGTCACTTTCTTTGAGGCGGGGAATCTTATTAAATAAGGCCAGACACATGGCATCTAGAATCGTAGATTTACCTGCGCCCGTTTTTCCAACAATGGCAATCAGTCCAGCACTGGCCAAAGGCTCAGTTTCAAAATCAATAAAATGCTCATCTGCTAGAGATGCCAAATTTTTCAGTCGAATTGATAAAATTTTCATGGCAGCTCCTTAAACAGTCTGATCATCTTCAAGTTGCTTTTGCGCTTCTGCGACCAAACTCATAAAGTCTTGAGTGACTTCATCATCAGCGTGATAGCCCTTTTTCTCCCAAATTTGCTGAAATAGTTTTTCGGGTGTCGGTGGTTCTAAGCTAATAGTTTGCTTGCTCTTGGCATTAGTTTCATTGGAGAGATATTGTCTGGAAATCCGCACCAGTCGATAACGATCTTTGGGCAAAGCATCTTCAAATTGTTGTCGTAAATTAGGCTGTGGTGGTGTCGCGGTATGATATTCGATATCGACATATTCGCGATGCTCGAGATTTTCGATCGGTTCATTTGGCAGATTGCGAAGGCGCTGCATGACTACAGTGAGTTCATCTTTAATTTTATGCAGTTGAATACTTCTGGGGATCGGCAAAGCTTCAAAGTTAAACGAATCTTCACTTTTTTTAGGATCAATCGTGACTTCAACCACTTGGTGTTTATAGTTGATTTCACTAAATGACAGTGGAATTGGTGAACCACTATAACGAATATGTGGATGCTGAACTTTTTGTGGTTTATGCAGATGACCCAGTGCTACATAATCAATGCTATCGTCGAACAGAGCCGTAGATAGAGCTTCTTCATTACCAATAATGATCGGCCGTTCTGAATCGGAGGTTTCTCCACCTTGCATATGCGCATGTGACATCAGAATTAAGGCTTGATCATCAGTTTTACGACGTTTGGCTTCTTCGATTAACTGTTGATGTAAATAAGCAATCGCATTTTGACTATTGGTGGTGTGCTCATTAAAACCTGTGATTTCAGCAGAACGTAGGAATGGCAGGGCAATACACCATGCCACAATCTGCTTTTGTTCATTATAAATCGGCAAAATTAAACGTTCTAAATCGAGGCTTTTATCTTGATTCCAACGAATCACACCGACTGTTTTAGCATTGTATTTTTCTAATAAGGGCTCGACTTGTTCAATGCGATAGCCCGAATCATGATTGCCTGCAATCATCAAAGTTTGCATATGTGGGGCAAGTTCATGTGCATCGGCAAGGAATTGATAGAGTTGTTTTTGTGCCTGTGAGCTCGGGTTGATCACATCAAAGATATCACCCGCAATCAGTAAAGCATGCGGTTGTTTGGCTTTGATCTGCTCAAGTAACCATGCCAGAAATTGTTCATGTTCGTAGTGGCGGGAATGATTATAAAAAAACTGCCCCAAATGCCAGTCAGACGTATGAAAAAAACGCACGGTCATAAATGAATCTAAAAATAAAATAAACCAGAATAAGGTAGCACGTATTCAGGTGGAAGGGAGAGCCTTCATGAGCAGAAAAGCAGTACAAGATGTGCCTTGATCATTTTTCAACGATCCTCTAGTTTGATCTGAATACCATTATTTTAACAATGAGGAAGATAAAATGAGCTTAGGTAAAGTAAGCCGTGAAATCATGGATCAAATCATGTTGATTGGTCTTGATCGTGTGGAAAAACGTAATGCTTTTGATAGCCATATGATTCATGACCTATCTCAAGCCTTGACTGAATATGAAAATGACCCAGAACTTCGCTGTGCCGTGATTTTTGCACATGGTGATCACTTTACTGCAGGCTTAGATCTGGTGGAATTACAGTCCAAAATTTCACAAGGTATTTTTAATTTTGAGGTTAATCAGATTAATCCGTGGGGAACGGGCGGGCGGCATCGAACAAAACCTGTGGTGGTGGCTGTCCAAGGGATTTGTTATACCGCAGGAGTCGAATTAATGCTGAATGCTGATGTGGTGATTGCCAGCGAAAATACAGTATTTGGTCAGCTCGAAGTGCAACGTGGGATTATGCCTTTTGGTGGAGCAACGGTGCGCTTTGTACAAGCTGCTGGTTGGCAAAAAGCCATGCCTTATTTATTGACGGGTAAGACCTTTAATAGCAAAACGGCCTATGAGCTGAATCTCCTGTCTGAAGTGGTGGAATCAGGGCAACAACTTGAACGAGCCTTGGAAATTGCCAAAGAGATTTGTAGTGCCGCACCCTTGGCGGTGCAAGCTTTATTGGCATCTGCTACTGATGCAGTCGTGGAAGGCCAAACAGTTGCATTTGAAAAAATGAACAATTATTTGATGCCGCTATTTGTATCGGAAGATGCACAAGAAGGGGTTCGCGCCATGTTAGAAAAACGGCCACCACAGTTTAAGGGGCGATAATCATTTTACTTTAACTTGAGTTTAGCAAGTTATTGCGCCTGCTCATCGATTTCACAAATCCCAAAGGTATTATGATCGAGGTCGATGAAATAGCCTTGCCAGCATCGGTTCGGGATCGCGAACTTATCCATTGCTACAATACCACCTAAACTTAAAATTTTAGCTGCAGTTTCATCGAAATTTGCCACCTCTATACTACAGGTAAAGGCATTGGTTCCACATCCTGTTGCTGGTGTTGCTACAGGACGTTGTAATAAACCGCCATGAATTCCTGTTGTTGCGATACGATAATATTCAATCGGTAGGCCTTCTACTTTTTCAAATTGCCAGCCAAATACGGATTGATAAAAATGAATGTCACGTTGTGGATCTGATGACTGAATTTCAAAATAAATGATGTTGTTCATTCAATCTTGTCCCTAATTTTTATAGTCGTAGAATTATTCTAAAGAGATATGGAATTGAAAGACGAGACATTTATGTAAGCAGGTGCGCATTTTGCGGTTTGATCATAAAAATCGCGTTGAATACATTTGAGTAAGATATAAGAGGTTAATCCTGCATTGATGAAAATTATTAAATTAGCGAATCATCCTGAATTGCGAGAACAGGCTGCAATCTGGTTTTCAGATAAATGGGAGGTTCCTGTTGAGGCCTATCGAGACAGCATACAAAGCTCGATTGAACAGCCAGAAGGAATTCCGCAATGGTATGTGATTCTGAATGAACATCAGCACATCATTGCTGGCACTGGAGTGATCGACAATGATTTCCATGAGTGCAAAGATCTCAGCCCAAACCTGTGTGCTTTGTTTGTTGAGGTTGCTTATCGAAAGCAAAATATCGCCAAACAGCTGCTGGATTTTGCCCGAGTAGAAATGAAAAGTTTAGGCTTTGAAAAGCTTTATCTGGTGACTGACCTAGATGATTTTTACGAAAAGTGTGGCTGGACATTTTTAACCACGGTGACAGAAGATGAGGGTGGACTGATTAAAATGTATGTTGCCGATACGGTTTAATTAAAATACAAATTTCAGGCAAATAAAAACCGACGATTCGAGTGATGATAAATCGTCGGTCAAAATCTTTTTCAATGGTTCTGGCTGCTAACACAACCATTGTTAAAGATGGAGAGTCATAATGAAAGGTCACCGAAAACATTGCGGATGCCGTGCAATGTACAATCGGTTGCTGCGACCTTGTACCTTATATAACGCTGCTGGTTGAGGATTGGTTGACATAAAAATGAAAAAAAAGTGAAAAAAATTTATAATTATTTTCTAAAGCCAGTCTAATTAGGTTTATCTTTATGATTTCATTGCGTTTGTACTATATCTGGTTTTTTATAATTTGTTTTACTGCGACGTTGTTGGCTGGTGTGCTGGCCGCTATTTTACCAAATAGTATTGGTGGCGTGTTGACTGCGGTTCCTTATTTAATTGCGATGATTGTTATTTTATTCAAATTTCTCAAGCAACAACGCCGTGCACCGATGCCACAGGAGCGGAAACGCTTAAGCATAGGCTTTAGTCTGATCTTCTGGGGCTATAACGCATGTGGTTTACTCCTCGGCCTATTTGTTTTTGCACGTAAAGATCCCGACGTTTGGCAGAACTTTTTACTCTATATGAAACAGCCCCAATTTTTGCTGACGGTATTGGGGATGTGGTTTGTGATTGCTGTACCGTTATTCTTAATTACCTATTGGTTTTATGGACCGCAAGCGCAGAGAATGGCCAGTAAAATGTTCAACTAGTTGAACAAAGTTCACTTGTAATTCACTTTCATTCTGCTAAGACTGAGATATCGAGCTGATCAAGATCATGCAGGATGAGGGTGCGATGCAAAAACAGACGGTTTTAATCACAGGCGCAAGTGGCTTTATTGGCTCACATTTGTTGCCTTTTTTATTGGAACGACAATTTCAAGTCATTGCACTGACCCGACAGCCCAATCGAGCTTCTCAGCATTCAGCGCTACGTTGGGTGAATGATCTTGATCAAGTTGAAACGCAACAGATTGATTATGTGATTAATCTGGCTGGTGAAAATATTGGCGCAAAACGTTGGACTGAACAGCGTAAGCAGCAATTAATACACAGCCGTGTTGCGGTGACAGAGCAACTGTACCAATGGCTGGAACAACAGAAAATTTTTCCGAAATGTATTATTTCTGGTTCTGCGATTGGTTATTACGGTATTGATCTACAAGAACAATGGCAGCTTGTTTGTGATGAAAATACAGCACCGCAAGCGATTTTTATGTCTGAACTTTGCGAGAAGTGGGAGCAAACCGCTTTAAAATTTAGTCAACAAAATACCAAAATCATTCGTTTAGGTGTGGTTTTTGGGCAGGGCGGGATTTTGCCACAAATGCTGTTACCGATTCGATTGAATGCGGTTGCAAAAATTGGTTCAGGACGACAACCGATCGTGTGGATTCATATCCAAGATGTACTGAATGCCATGGTTTTTTTGCTGCAATCCAATCATAGCCAAAAGGTGTATAACCTTGTCGCACCTGAACAAATCAATCAACAACAATTCGCTCAAACGGCTGCCCAAATTTTAAAGCGCAAACCTTTTATACGAATGCCTAAGTGCGTATTTACATCGATGCTTGGCGAGCAAGCACAGCTTATTTTAAATGGTCAATATGTGGCGCCCAAGGCTTTGCTGGAACAGGGCTTTCAATTTCAATATCCAGATTTAAATGAGGCTTTAACTGAAATTTTAGCAAGAAATTAAATCTTGTCGCTTTAAGCGCGAAGGTGAGTAAGCATTCGGATCAACCAATGTCTCTTGTCCTAAAATGACTTGACGCAGCAGACGAGCTGAACCAGCACCCATACACAGACCATTGCGGAAATGTCCAAAATTGGCCCAAAGATTTTCTAGTTCAGGCATTGCGCCGATATAGGGAATGCCCTGTGGAGAGCTTGGGCGTAAACCTGCCCAGCGTTTTACAATCGGGAATTGCGCTAATTCAGGCACCATCTCTAAACAAGCATTGAGAATATCCTGTTGAGTGCGTTCATCCACCGCAGTACTAAAACCAGTCTCTGCCATACTTGAACCACAGACGATGTGACCATCTTGACGTGGAATCAGATACATCACCTGATTCATGCACATGGTCGGTAGCCAATTTTCAGGGGTTTTAAATAACAGCATTTGCCCTTGTACGGGATGCACGGGGATATGGCGTTGGATTTGCTCGGCCCATTGTTGACTCCATGCACCAGAAGTTATGACCACATGATCCGCGCTAAATTTCTGACCATCTTCCGTTTCAATCCCTTGAACTTTTTTATTTTGAATCATTAATTTTTCAACAGGGTACTGCTCAAAGAAGCGCACGGCAGGATGCTGTTTTAAGTAGCAAATTAACGATTGTAATAAACGTGGATTACGGACATTCGACAGTTGTGGGAAATAGATGGCCTGTTGGAACTTTTCTGAAATATGAGCGTTAACTTGCTGGAGTTGAGTACGATCAAGCAGTTCACAGTGTTGCATCGGCTCTTGATGTCGCGTGGCATAATTCAAACCAATTTCAAAATCGTCCTGATCGAAAATCAGCATGCCCGTATCGTGGATTTGAAAATCAATACCAGTGATGGGCAGCAGTTTTTCATTCCATGTTTGGTAGAGCGGTTTACCGTATTGGGCTAACTGATTCACTTCGGGTGCATAACGCCAAGGATACATGGGGGAAAGGATGCCTCCACCCGCCCATGAGGCTGCTTGACCAGCAAGCTGTTGGTCAAAAATATCGACAGAACAGCCTTGTTCAGCAAGTTCCAATGCTGACATTAAGCCACTAATACCCGCACCAATGATGGCAATATGCATAACTTTAATTTAAGTGGTTTCTAAGATAAAACGTATCTTGAAATTTGCTACACGGAAGACGTCATTCGCAACCTGCGTGATATACGCTAAAAGAAGTCCTGTTATACATCCTCAATATCAGAAAAATGTAAGAAGTGAACAGGTTTTGCGAATGACAATGGTTTTGCCTACTTTTCCCGAAAGAAAAGTAGGTCGAGCCGAAGGCTAATCCAGAAAAGGGATGAGAGCTCAACAAGACTCTGGAGTAGATACTATCATTTTCAGATAGATGAAATATAACTTCTATTTCATCTCTTTTAGTTTACGAGCTGCATCTTCAGCAAAATAGGTCCAGATCCCATCTGCACCTGCACGACGGCAACACATCAACGATTCTAGAATCACGCTGTCAGAAAGCCAACCGTTCTGAATCGCACCTGCAAGCATGGCGTATTCACCACTGACTTGATAGATGAATGTCGGAACGCCAAAAGTATCTTTAACTTCACGCACCACATCCAGATAAGGCATCCCCGGTTTGACAATCACCATATCCGCGCCTTCTTGCAGATCCAGCGCAATTTCATGCAAGGCTTCGGCACGGTTGCCAATATCCATTTGGTAATTGTATTTATTGCCACCTTTCAGGTTACTGGCCGAACCCACCGCATCACGGAATGGACCGTAGAAGCTTGAGGCATATTTCGCTGAATAGGCCATGATGTTGGTATAAATAAAATCGTTTTGCTCAAGGGCTTGGCGAATCGCACCGATACGACCATCCATCATGTCACTTGGTGCAATCACATCGGCGCCTGCCGCAGCATGACTGAGTGCTTGTTTTACTAAGCATTCAACGGTTTCATCATTGAGTACATAACCTGTGTCATCAATAATACCGTCTTGACCATGCGTGGTATAAGGATCAAGCGCACCATCGGTAATCAAGACCATCTCTGGTAATTCTTTTTTAAGTAGGCGACAGGTCGTCTGAACCAAGCCATTGTCATCCCAAGCAGCTTCCGCTGTTAAGCTTTTATCTTGTTGTGGTGTGACAGGGAATAAAGCAAGTTTCGAAACCCCGAGTTCAAGCAAGGTTTCTGCTTTTTTTAGTAATAAATCAGCCGACAAGCGTTGCACATTTGGCATGCTTGGAATGTCTTGGGTCTGTTGTTGTCCTGGTAATACAAACACTGGATAAATCAAATGATTCGCAGTTAAATGCGTTTCACTAACCATGGCACGAAGTTGGTCATTTTTACGGATACGGCGCATGCGAGTCGCAGGAAAAGCTGGACGATTGAACGTATAAGTCATAACAATCTCGATGTTCAGTATTACACTATAGGAATAATTGAGGTATTAAGTCAGGCTAGGGAGAGCTTAGCGCTGTTACCCAATTACAGAACCCCGCTATTGTAGCCCCATATTTTTAGATTTGTGCAAAATAATGGAAAGTTATTCTTTCCATTGAGTGTAGGCCGCGTATGAATGATGTAAAGAAAAACTGGACTGGGAATATTCAGCTAGGTGCCAAGGCAGATCACCAAGTGGTCTTGAAACAGCTGTGTAAGGCATTCAATGCCTGTCCTTTTTTTAAATACAGTGGCATGGTCATGCGAGTGGTCGATGATCAAATTGAAGCCTATGTGGAGATGCAGCCCGAACTGGTCGGGAATCTGGCATTTCAGATTTTACATGGGGGTGTGGCTGCCACGATTCTGGACAGTATTGGTGGTGTGGCAGCCATGGAGCAGCTTTATCGCCGCGCCTCACCAGAAGATTTACCTGATACCATCAAAAAAGTATCACGCTTAGCCACGGTAGATATGCGGGTAGATTATCTGGCACCGGGACGTGGCAAGCATTTTATTGCCCGCGCGGAAACCTTACGCCTAGGCCGTAAAGGTTGCACCATGCGTATGACCATGGTCAATGATGAAGATAAGCCGATTGCAACTGCGATTGCGTCTTATGCCTATTAATTTAGATGGCACAAGCTCAGCTGTCTTTTAGGCAGTCGTTTCTGTCCTGAACTCCGCTTCCTTTTTTCGCATTGATATCGTATTTCTATCTTGAATGATTTAAGTGTCAGAAAAGGGAGCTTCATTGTGGCAAAGCCAATCCATCATTTCGACTTTCTCAGCCATAATCGTGCAGCTTGGGATCAGCAGGCGAGCGAGCAGCAGGCTTGGTCACGTCCTGTCAGTCATGAACTGATTCGTGCAGCTCGTCATGGTGATTGGGAGCTACATATCACACCAAAGCCATTATCCAAAGCATGGCTCGGCGATATTGTCGGAAAAAACATCCTGTGCTTAGCCTCTGCAGGTGGTCAACAAGCACCTGTATTGGCTGCTGCGGGTGCGAATGTCACGGTCTTTGATCTTTCTGATCAACAATTGCAGCAAGACCGAATGGTTGCTGAACGGGAAGGGCTTCAGCTCAAGACCGTGCAGGGAGATATGTGTGATTTGCAGGCATTTCAGGATGCTGAATTTGATCTGATTATCCAACCGATTTCAAACCTGTATGTTGCCGATGTTGAAGCGGTATGGCGGGAATGCTATCGGGTACTCAAACCGCAAGGGGTTTTAATCGCCAGTTTTTATAATCCAGTGGTTTTTATAGCAGATCGCAATCCTGAATATGCCAAACAGGGGCTGATTCACCCGATTTATAAATTGCCTTATTCCGATCTTCAAGATCTGGGTGCAGGTGCGCTCAATGCCAAACTGCAAGCAGGTGAGGCAGTGGTGTTTGGACATAGCCTCACGGATTTAATTCAGGGGCAACTGGCCGCAGGTTTTTTTATTCAAAGCTTTTATGAAGATGATCAACCACAACCACGCTTTTTGGTGGATCAATTTATGCCAACCTTTTTGGCAACACGGGCAATTAAAAATTAACAGCCTATCTTGCTAAAACATCATTCGATGAGTCTAGTTGAGGTGCGAATATTTCCACCTCAATTGGCTTTATTATCTAGCAATCGTGTGATCCTAAAATAATTCCCAAACTGGATAGAGATCTGGAAAAAGTGGATAGAGTCCAGCCATAAATCAGGCTTCAATCATGAAAAGGTTTTTATGGATTGGAGGAGATAAAAATGGCTCCACGTAATATTGCAGAATGGCAAGACTTCATCACAGGATGTTTGGATTTTCGCCCGAAAGAGGGTGTATTCCGTATCGCACGCGAGATGTTCACAGAAGCTGAGCTTTTCGATTTGGAAATGGAATTGATCTTTGAAAAAGTCTGGATCTACGCCTGTCACGAAAGTGAAATTCCCAATAATCATGATTTTTTAACTGTTCAGATTGGACGTCAACCGTTGATTATTAGCCGTGATGGCCAAGGTCAACTGCATGCCATGGTCAATGCCTGTGAGCATCGTGGTGCAACCTTAACCCGTGTGGCCAAAGGCAATCAATCCACCTTTACCTGTCCGTTCCATGCGTGGTGTTATAAATCAGATGGCCGTCTGGTCAAGGTCAAAGCACCTGCTGAATATTGTGAAGATTTTGATAAGTCGAGTCGTGGTCTCAAACAAGGACGCATTGCCAGTTATCGTGGCTTTGTCTTTGTCAGTCTGGATACACAAGCCACAGATACCCTTGAAGACTTTTTGGGTGATGCCAAAGTATTCCTCGATTTAATGGTGGAACAGTCGCCAACCGGTGAGTTGGAAGTCCTGCAAGGCAAATCTGCCTATACCTTTGCAGGAAACTGGAAGCTGCAAAATGAAAATGGTCTCGATGGCTATCACGTTAGTACCGTGCACTATAACTATGTCTCAACCGTACAGCATCGCCAACAGGTCAATGCGGCCAAAGGCGATGATCTGGATACCTTGGATTACAGCAAATTAGGTGCAGGAGATAACCAAACTGATGATGGCTGGTTTAGTTTTAAAAACGGTCACAGTGTTCTATTCAGTGACATGCCAAATCCCGCGGTGCGTCCTGGCTATGACACGGTGATGCCTTATCTGCTGGAAAAATATGGTGCTAAGCGTGCTGAATGGGCGATGCATCGGCTCAGAAACCTAAACCTCTATCCAAGCTTATTCTTTATGGATCAGATCAGTTCTCAATTGCGGATTGTGCGTCCTGTGGCATGGAATAAAACCGAAGTGATTAGCCAATGTCTGGCGGTAAAAGGTGAGTCGACTGAGGCTCGTCGTAACCGCATTCGCCAGTTTGAAGACTTTTTCAATGTCTCTGGCTTAGGTACGCCTGATGATCTGGTGGAATTCCGTGAGCAGCAAAAAGGCTTCCAAGCACGTTTGGAGCGTTGGAGTGATATTTCCCGTGGACAGCATAAATGGTGTTATGAGCTGACGCAGAATGCACAGGATCTCGGGATTCAACCTGTGATCACGGGCCGTGAACTGACGCATGAAGGTTTGTATGTCAATCAACATGGTCAATGGCAGCGCTTAATGCTGGAGGGTTTAAATCGCAAGGCCTTAAAAATGCAGGATATTACCTACCAGTTAGATACAGTGACAGAGGAGGTCTAAGCCATGACTGCTGAATTACATTTTGCTGTTTCACAATTTTTATATCAGAAGTCTGAACTGTGTGATCGCTATGATTGGGATGCCTATCTGGAATTGTATGATGAAGATAGCGAATATCACATTCCACAATGGATTGATGACCATCGATATGTCGAAGATCCGAATCAGGGCTTGTCTTATATCTATTATGCTGATCGCTCAGGACTTGAGGATCGCGTGTTTCGTATCCGTACCGGCAAAGCGGCATCGGCCACACCATTACCACGCACGCAGCACAGTATTCAAAATGTACAGGTCAAAACCCTACCAGAGGGTTTGATTGAAGCCAAAGTCGGTTGGAGCACTTTATATAACCGTCAAGGACTGGAAGGTTGTTTCTATGGACATGCCACTTATCTGTTAAGACCTACGGCAGAAGGATTCCGTATCCGCCGTCAGCACACGATTTTGCTGAATGACAAAATTGATTCGGTCTTAGATTTTTATCATGTTTAAGGGAGCATCATGATGGGACATTCAGTTGCGCTTAATTTTGCCGATGGAAAAACCTTTTTTATTTCAGTTCAAGAGGATGAATTACTGTTGAATGCTGCAATTCGTCAGGGCATCAATTTACCCTTGGATTGTCGTGAAGGCGTGTGTGGGACCTGTCAGGGCCAATGCGAAACTGGCAGCTATGAACAGGAATATGTGGATGAAGATGCGCTGAGTGAACGTGATTTAGCTGAGCGTAAAATGCTGGCCTGCCAAACACGGGTCAAATCCAATGCTGCCTTTTATTTTGACCATAGCTCCGAGATGTGCCATGCAGGTGAAACCTTAAAAATTGCCAGTAAAGTGACCAAGCTTGAACTGGTGTCCGAGACCACCGCCATCTTGCATGTCGATGCCAGTGCCCATGCCAAGCAACTTGAGTTTCTGCCGGGTCAATATGCCCGTTTGCAGATTCCAGAGACAGAGGATTGGCGTTCTTATTCCTTTGCCAATCGACCCAATCCAGATAATCAACTGCAATTTTTAATTCGTTTATTGCCTGATGGGGTGATGAGTAATTATTTACGTGAACGCTGCCAAGTCGGTCAGACCATCATGATGGAAGCACCTTTGGGCAGTTTCTATTTACGTGAAGTGCAGCGACCACTGGTGTTTATTGCAGGCGGCACAGGTCTATCCGCCTTTTTAGGCATGCTAGACAATATTGCCGAGCAAGCCAATGCACCTGCGATTCAGTTGTATTACGGGGTTAATCAGGAAGCCGACCTCTGTGAGCAGTCACGTTTACAGGCCTATGCAGAACGGATGCCACATTTTAACTATCAACCTATCATCACCCAATCTTCAGAGACGTGGACAGGAAAAACAGGTTATATCCATCAGCACCTGAATCGGGAGCAACTGGCGGAACAAGCCTTTGATATGTATTTATGCGGGCCACCGCCGATGATCGAAGCGGTCAAAAGTTGGCTGGATGAGCAAGCATTAACGAATTATCGACTCTATAGCGAGAAGTTTTTACAGAGCAACAGTGCACGTATTGCACTCGATGCTTAATAGAGAAAGGGATGGAACATCGTGATGACCATCCCTTTTTCATTCATCAAAAATATCATCCTCAACATT
This sequence comes from Acinetobacter higginsii, assembly GCF_000369845.1. Lineage (NCBI taxonomy): Bacteria > Pseudomonadati > Pseudomonadota > Gammaproteobacteria > Moraxellales > Moraxellaceae > Acinetobacter > Acinetobacter higginsii. Next base: position 97,126 of record NZ_KB850222.1, read on the forward strand.
AAAAATATCGGATGTATGCAATCAGACGACTCTGAAGGGGGAGATTGACTGCAGATATTGAATTGATCCAACCAACAGACGTTTTAACAGAATTTGCTTTTAAGGGAATAAAGATGAAGACAGTTGATGTTAATACAGTAATCAATCGTGACAGTTTATCGCCGCTGCAATGGCTGGTATTTACACTGGGTTTCTTGGTGTTTTTTTGTGATGGTTTAGATACCGGGATTATTGGTTTTATTGCGCCTGCCTTATTGGATGATTGGGGCATCAGTAAACCTGAATTGGCACCCGTGCTCAGTGCTGCACTGGTCGGGATGTCGATCGGTGCAATTATTTCAGGGCCATTGGCAGATCGGTTTGGGCGCAAAGGGGTGATTGTATTCACCACCTTATTATTTTCCGTATTTACCATCTTGTGTGGTTTTGCTTCATCCACGCAGGACTTGATGATTTACCGTTTTATTACTGGTGTGGGTTTGGGTGCGGCGATGCCAAACATCAGTACCATTGTTTCTGAATATATGCCTGCGAAACGCAAAGCCTTTCTGACTGGTTTGGCGGGGTGCGGATTTATGTTAGGGATTTCCTGTGGTGGTTTGTTATCTGCTTATTTACTGGAAAATCTCGGCTGGGCCAAAGTGGTGATTTTGGGTGGTATTATTCCCTTGTTCCTCGTGGTGGCTTTATTACTGAAACTACCTGAATCAGTGCCTTATCTGATCAAACGAGAGCAGCAAGCCAAAGCGCAACAGATTCTGGCAAAGATTCAAGGTCATGCATTTACCGACACCGTTAAAATCGAGTTGCCACACCTTGATGTAGATCGCAGTGAAAGCCCCGTGAAAACAGTTTTGGGCAAATATCTGTGGGGGTCTGTGATGTTATGGCTGTGCTGTTTTATGAGCCTGTTGGTGTTCTACTTATTGACCAGTTGGATGCCAACCATTTTAAAAACCGCAGGCTTTAGCACACAACAGTTTAGTTTAATTGCTGCGATTTTCCCCTTTGGTGGGGTGATTGGTGCCATCATCATGGGGTGGTATATGGATAAACTGAATCCAACTCAGGTGATTAAATATGCTTATCTGACAGCATTTATCATGTTTATCGTTGCTGGCTTTGTCAGTTCCAGCATCCTATTGCTTGGCATCAGCATTTTCCTGATTGGGGCATTGCTGACAGGGGCACAATCGTCTCTATTACCTTTGGCAGCATTATTTTATCCATCACAGTGTCGTGCGGTTGGGGTATCGTGGATGCATGGCATTGGTCGCGTCGGCGCCATCTTTGGGGCATTCTTCGGTTCGTATATCTTTACTTATGAGATCAGCCTTGGTGGAATTTTCTATCTGCTGGCCTTGCCGACCTTTATCGCTTTTATTGCTTTGAGTTTAAAAGCCATGCGTCAGAACAATAAAGCCAAACCCGTGTTAAGCACCAGTTAATGGATAAAAAAAGCCCAGTACGTTGACTGGGCTTTTTTTATTTAAGAATGTTCACTCATGTTTATTTCGGGTTTCACTTGGTTTTTCCCCAAATTCATCTTTATATTCTTGAGCGAAGCGGCTGAGATGATTAAAGCCCCAGTCATAAGCCAATTTGGAGATGGAAATTTTTTGATGCTTGGCGGTATTACTCAATATTTTATAAATTTGCTGTAGTCGATATTTACGTAGGTAGGCCATTGGACTCAGACCATAATGCTGCTGAAACTCTGCATAGAGTTTGGATTTTGAGACACCTGCCAAAATGTGAAGGCTTTCGGCATTGAAGGCTTCATGGGCATGTTGAATGATAAAGTTTTTTACTTTGCGTAGATAGGCTGGCTCACCACGCTTGCAGCGTTCATGTAAGGCTGCAGAATAATTATTTTCCTGAGACAGCAGCAGGGCTTTAATCACAAAATTTTCATAGTCCTCAGAAAACATGGGTAGGCCGGAAAAGTCGGCATAGTGTGATTTTAACTGTAAAAAGTTTTCAATATTGTGCCACCATGCCTGCATCAAGCCAGTCATCGATAAGGAAATTTCAGGGTTAAAGACGATGGCTTCTTCAATCGGTTGATTCAGGAGTTCGGACAATACCAATTGCAGGCTGTTTTCAGGAATCACCACCTGAAATTTTTGACAGTCCTGATTGATGACCAAATCCTGTAAGTCCTGATTGGAGACAATTAAACCAGTTTGTGCATCGGATTGGTATTTTGCGCCACGGATACTCAGCGTTTGTTTGCCATGAAAGGGCAGGCTGATGCTATAAGCTTTCAGGTTGGCAATATTGATGGCGACATTGGCGCCATAACTGATGGTTCCGATCGCCATTTTTTTATGCGGTAAACGAATCCCGTCATAATGAAAATCGAGTGTTTCTCGACATAGGGTATCCAAGCGGTGTTCACCACAAATCATTGACATCAGATCTTGAGCAAAGTCGGCCTGATGCGAATGATGGATGAGATCCATGTTTTGGCTGAGTGATGTCATCGTCCTTTCACCTAGCTAAGAGTTTGTTGTTTTAGTAGCAAGAAAAATGCCATTCTGATCCATAAATGACCGCGTTTTTCTCGCGTGGAAGAATGTGTTGCTGCGCAAAAATCATTATTCCACCTGAGTTCATTAGAACAAATCCAGCCAAATACACAAGCCTATTCCACATATATCTTCATGCTTTATAGGTATGTTAAGCATTGTTGTATCAGAGAGGATTACGAAAATCTCTTGCTTAGAACCCAAACTTTAAGTTTCTTATCATCTTTAAAATATCAATTTATAAGAATTGAACGCATCAGTTATTTTTTTTAATCTCGTCATGTGATTTTTTATCGTTAAAATGCGAAATGGTTTTTGTTCTTATTTTTCATTTTTGGTTTTTTAACATTCAGTTAAGTTTTCAAAATTAAACTGATCGGCTGATTAAACCAAAAGTTAAAAATCTCTTTAATTTTCAGGAATAACTTATGACTGACGCTCAAGCCAACCAACAGGATGCTGCTTCAGATTCGGCATCAGATGATGCAATGAAAGCAAAACGTAAAAAATTCCTCGGATTTTTCGCACTCATTCTCATTCTCGCTGCAATTCTGTATGGCATTTGGGCGTTATTCTTTAATCATTCGGTCAGTACCGATAATGCTTATGTCGGTGCAGAAACTGCACAAATTACCTCAATGGTCAGCGGGCAAGTGGCTGAAGTCTTGGTCAAAGAGACTCAACAGGTCAAACAAGGCGATGTATTGGTACGTATTGATGAACGTGATGCCAAGATTCAATTGGCACAAGCGCAGGCAGAACTGGCTAAAGCGCAACGTCAATATAAACAAAGCCAAGCCAATAGCAGTTCTTTAAATTCTCAGGTTGTGGTTCGTAATGATGAAATCACCAGCGCACAGGCACAAGTGACCAAAGCACAAGCTGATTATGATCGTGCTGCATTGGAATTGAATCGTCGTAATGAACTGGCTGCATCGGGTGCAATCTCTAAAGAGGAATTAAGCAAGGCACAAAGTGCGGTTTCAACAGCAAAAGCAAGTCTGGATTTGGCTCAAGCAGGTTTGGCGCAAGCAACATCAAGCCGTAAAGCGGCTGAAAGTACTTTTGCTGCAAACGAAGCCTTGATTCAAGGCGTCAATGAAGCCTCAACGCCTGATGTATTGGTGGCAAAAGCACATGTGGAACAAGCAGCACTGGATTTAGAACGTACGGTGATTCGTGCGCCTGTTGATGGTGTCATCGCCCGCCGTAATATTCAGATTGGACAACGGGTTGCGCCTGGAACCGTAATGATGTCGGTGGTGCCTGTCTCTGCACTGTATGTCGATGCCAACTACAAAGAAAGCCAATTGGCGAAAGTCAAAGCAGGGCAGAAAGTGACTTTACGCTCTGATTTATATGGTGATGACGTGGTTTATCACGGCGTGGTACAAGGTTTCTCAGGCGGTACAGGTGCAGCATTTGCCTTGATCCCTGCGCAAAATGCCACAGGGAACTGGATTAAAGTGGTACAGCGTTTACCTGTGCGTATCAGCCTTGATCCGAAAGAACTTGCAGAACATCCATTGCGTGTAGGGTTGTCGATGCAAGCGGATATTGATCTCGCATCGAAGTAATCAGCCATGAAAACGCAAAATCCATTTGCAGAACTGAGTGGCGGGCGCTTACTACTTGCCGCGTTTGTGATCGCCCTTTCAAATTTTATGGTGGTACTGGATACCACCATTGCCAACGTATCTGTGCCTCATATCACTGGGAATCTTGCGGTTTCTAGTTCTCAAGGGACATGGGTCATTACTTCTTATGCCGTTGCGGAAGCGATCTGTGTCCCTTTAACAGGGTGGCTGGCAGGGCGCTTTGGTACGGTTCGCGTGTTTGTTTTTGGTCTGATTGGATTCACCATCTTTTCATTCCTGTGTGGTTTAGCCACATCCTTGGAAATGCTGGTATTTTTCCGTATCGGACAAGGTCTTTGTGGTGGGCCATTGATGCCACTGAGCCAAACGCTATTGATGCGGATTTTCCCACCTGAAAAACATGCGCAGGCAATGGGATTGTGGGCAATGACCACGGTGATTGGACCGATTCTTGGCCCGATCCTTGGCGGACTTATCAGTGACAATCTGTCTTGGCACTGGATTTTCTTTATCAATATTCCTGTGGGTATTTTCTGTGTTTTAGCAGCAATACGTCTGTTGTCGGTGGCTGAAACCGAAACTGAAAAACTGCGGATCGATGCGGTTGGTCTAGGCCTGTTGGTGCTTTGGATTGGCGCACTGCAATTAATGCTCGATCTGGGGCATGAACGTGACTGGTTTAATAGCAGCAGTATTATCATGCTGGCCTTGATTGCGGTGGTTGGCTTTATCGTGTTTATGATTTGGGAGCTGACGGAAAAGCATCCCGTGGTCAATCTGTATGTGTTCCGACATCGGGGCTTCGCCGTGTCAGTACTGGCGCTGGCCTTTGGCTTTGGTTCCTTCTTTGGCAGTATCGTGTTGATCCCGCAGTGGCTGCAAATCAATTTGGGTTATACCGCCACATGGGCAGGCTATCTCACTGCCACAATGGGCTTCGGTAGTCTGACCATGTCGCCAATTGTGGCCAAGCTATCAACCAAATATGACCCACGGGCCTTGGCCAGTTTTGGTTTAGCGCTGTTGGGTGTTGTGACCCTGATGCGTGCCTTCTGGGTCACAGATGCGGACTTTATGGCTTTGGCTTGGCCACAAATCTTGCAGGGCTTTGCGGTGCCATTCTTTTTTATTCCGCTGTCGAATATTGCAATGGGCTCAGTTTTGCCACAGGAAATGGCATCGGCTGCAGGTTTGATGAACTTCTTGAGAACCATGGCAGGGGCGATTGGTGCTTCAATTGCAGTCACCATTTGGGATGATCATGCCAAAGTGGCACGTAGTGAAATGGTGAATAACTTACATCCGCAAGAAGTGCAAAATACCTTATTGCAGAATGGATTCTCCTCTGATGCGACACTCGCCACGATTGCCAATCTCGTCGATAAAGAGGCGATTACTATGTCTGCCAATCATGTATTTATGCTGTTGGCGATCGTGTTTGTGTTTGCCAGTGCTTTGATCTGGATGAGTCCAAAGCCAAAAGGCAATACAGGTGGTATGCCGACTCACTAAAAAATCTGAACTAAAAGCACCTCTAAGTAGGTGCTTTTTTTATGTATAAAAATAGTGTTTTGGCTTGGAATTGATAGATTTTGCCTATTTTTATACAGACAAAGCGTGCCAGAATCCAGTTCAAAGCGATAAAGGTTGCATTGTAATCACAAGGAGGAACATTACTGGGCATAGTAGATAAAGCCTATAATCATTGAATATTATTAAAAGTTTATTTTTATCAAATATTAAAACCTTCACACCTGAAAATAAAGAAACTAGCATGACATTTGCATGGATAGGCAGGTATATATAATGGAGTTATCACGTGAATCATAGATATTCATTTCTTTTCAGCAGCTTATTGGCTGTTGGTGTATTACAGGGATGTGGAAATGACGCCTCATCAGATCAATCAGGCAAAGATTCAAATACAGGACAACCTTCAAAACCCAATCTGATTATTGATCAAGACCCTAGCAGTTGTAGCAAACTGGCACAGAATGGCTCGAGTGGCGTGGTGGGTTCCAATCAGAATGGTGATCCAGCAGCACCTGAAGGTGCGTCGGGTTATCGATTAAATAATACGGTGAAATATGCCGATAAATATATGGTGGTGGCGAACACGCCATTGGCAGTAAAGGCAGGCTGCGAAATTTTAAGGGCAGGTGGAAGTGCCGTCGATGCCGCAGTTGCTGTTCAAGCAGTATTGGGTTTAGTAGAACCACAATCAAGTACCATCGCGGGTAGCGGTTTTATGATGTATTACGATGCGAAAAGTAAAACCGTTACCGCATATGATGGGCGAGAGACTGCACCTGCTGCGGCCAATGAATACTATCTGATCCGACAAGATATACATGATCCTGCATCTCCTGCACCTGTGCCAAGTACCCGCCGTAGTGGGCGTTCGATTGGTGTTCCTGGGGTAATGCATTTATTGGAACAGGCACAACAGGAACATGGCAAACTGAAATGGGATCAGTTGTTTAATCAAGCCATTGATTTGGCCGATCATGGCTTTCGAATTCCTGGACGTCTAGCCGATGCGATTGCAAGTAATGCAGGTCATTTGGCCCTTGATGCTAATGCAGTCGCAACCTATTTCTATCCAGATGGCACACCGCGTAAAGTCGGTGAGACCATGACCAACAAAGCGTATGCCAAAACCCTTGAAGCACTCGCAACTCAAGGCGCAAAAGCCATGTACAGTGGGCCGATAGCACAGAATATTGTGGCGAAGGCGGGTCAAACGGTCGGGGATGATGCAGCTCGTACACCAATTACCCCAAGCTTAATGACTTTACAGGACTTATCTAATTATCAAGTTAAAAAACGAACGCCAATCTGTAGCACTTACCGTGATCGTTACTATGTCTGTACCATGCCACCGCCATCATCAGGTGGAATTGCAGTTGCACAAACGCTGGGCATTTTAGAAAATTTTGAGATGAGTAAATATCCACCGCAAAATCCAGAAAATGAGGGTGGGATCCCGGATGTTATGGGCGTGCATTTGGTTTCGGAAACAGAACGCTTGGCCTATGCAGACCGTGATAAATATGTTGCAGACACTGATTTTGTGCCATTACCAGCGAAAGGTATTGCGAGTCTGATTGATAAAAATTATTTAAAACAACGTGCTGCACTGATTAATCCGAACCAAAGTATGGGCGTCGCGCAGGCAGGTCAATTCGGCTCAAATGCAGGTGTTGATACGACAGTAGAGCATGGCACCACTCAGTTCACCATTGTTGATGCGTATGGCAATGTGGTTTCCATGACATCGACAGTTGAATCTAGTATGGGGTCATTCCATATGGTGGATGGCTTCTTGTTATCAAATCAATTAACTGATTTTAGTGCTAACCCTGTTGATCAAACAGGTGCATTGTTGGCGAATCGAGTCGAAGGTGGCAAACGTCCACGCAGTACCATGGCGCCCACTTTAGTGTTTAAAGGAACCACAGCAGATGAGTTTTATATGGCAACGGGTTCACCGGGTGGTGGGACCATTATCCAATATGTAGTCAAAACCTTGGTTGGTGCATTGGACTGGAACTTAAATGCACAGCAGGCGACTTCATTGGTGAACTTCGGTGCGACCAATAGCCCAAACACCAATATTGATAGCTCAAATGACCAGTTATCCTTGCTTGAATTGATTGAAGCTTTAAAAGCAAAAGGCCATGGTATTTCCAATACAGCACAAACCAGTGGTATTGCGACAATTATGAAAGTCAAAATTGATAATCAAAGCAAATATGCGGGTGGGGTCGATCCTCGCCGTGAAGGCATTGTGCTAGGTAATGGGGCGTTATAAGCCAAAATTAAGAAGCTGCCCTTGGGGTAGCTTTCTAAAACCAGCCCTTGAAAAAGCAAGTTCCGCAACAATATACGGTTATAAGCGCATATTTTGCTCGATGCTCAGAAATTAAGATTTAAATTCTAGTCATCTATGCTATGATTGCGCTGTACTTTGGGGATGTTCCTGGCTTCGACGCTGGTGATGAAACTCATAGATGCATGCCGAGAGCGCATTTCCTCTCGTAAATCAAATTTGCATTTTTTAGTCGCAAACGACGAATCATACGCTCTAGCTGCCTAAGGGCAGCTTGTCCGCCTCTCTGAATACTTGTGGTTAGAGAGTCCGACTGAAGCGCACGCACACAAGTCCGTATAAAGCCAAGCCTCGGGGCTTTGTACTAAACTTAGAGGATCGCGATTTGTACCCTGTTCGTCGGGTCACAAAGAGTTAAAACAGTAGACGATATCTAAGCATGTAGTATTCTCGGGCGTAGTGCTGGCGGACGCGGGTTCGACTCCCGCCATCTCCACCAAAATATTATTCGGGATTGTTCGATCCGATATAAAAAAGCCTTTAAGTTCAATACTTAAAGGCTTTTTTTATTTGCCTGTTTGTCCGATATTATCCGACTTGATTTGACCTTATTTTTGCCTTCTGTGGGTAATTATTGGGAAAATTTACCCAATTATTTGAGTCTCGATAAAGGGTAGATACAGATGAAGCTTACCGATACAGAATGCAGAAAAGCACAGCCAAAAGAAAAACGATATCGCCTTTCGGATGAGAATGGGCTATCACTTCTTGTGACACCATCCGGGCAAAAATACTGGAACATACGCTTTACTGTTCTTGGCGAGCGTAAGTCAGAGTCACTTGGTCCATATCCTGATATGAGTTTAAAGAACGCAAGGGAGCTTGCACTTGAACTGAAATACAAATATTCCAACTCAGTGTTGCACGAGGACATCAAGCCATTCTTTAAAGAGGTGGCTGAAGACTGGTTTGAGAACCAAAGAGAGACTTGGTCATCCAAACATATCAGTAATGTACGAGCATCTTTAGATGAGCTTTATATTGCTCTAGCCAATAAACGTATTAATCAAATTCAAGCACCTTTCAAAAAACTTAGTTCTCGATCGTTAATTTATCAGTCAACATTTGTCTAAAATGTACGACCAACGGCCGTAAATTAGCTTTATGCCAAACTGCCCAAAGTTGAGTGTTGTAGGACATCCATGGGAGTTCACGAAGTACCACACCATCAGGAACGTGATGTCTCAAACTGTGCTGAATTAAGGTGAGTCCTAAACCTGCTGCAACTAGACCTAAAGCAGTTAAAGGCGCCCCCGCTTCAAGTTTAATGTCTGGGGTAAAGCCAGCTTTGGCACAAGCACTAATAAAGTCATCACGTGAATGGGCATCTTCTTCATGAATGACAGAAATCCATGCAATACCATCAAGGTCACTTGCTTCCAGCTCAGTTTTATTTACTAACGGATGCTGTTCGGGTAAAGCAAGCAACATGCGATCATCTAAAACTTGGGTATAGCATAAATCTACATCAAGTTGGTCAGGTGGGTAATTAACCATCGCAATATCCAAACTACGTTGCTTTAATCCTTCAAACTGTGTTGAGCTGGTTTGATTATAGAGTGCAATATGTATATCAGGTCGAGAATCACGTAATGATTTCAAGGTATTTGACAGCACACCGGCATACATCGCATTTTCAATATAACCAATGCACAAACCCCCATCTTCACCACAACCTAAACGCCTCCCCAAGGATTCTAAGCGCTTGGCATGTGCTAATAACGCACGAGCTTCATCCAAGAAAATTTGTCCATCAGAAGTTAAACGAATACGCTGCTGATTTCGTTCAAATAGCATAAGCCCAAGCTTTTCTTCTAACTGAGCAATCTGACGGCTTAGTGGGGACTGGGAGATGTACAAGCGCTCAGCAGCACGGCCAACGTGTTCTTCTTCGGCAACCACCACAAAATACTTCAATTGGCGTAAATCAATCATGTAAGACCTTAAGGGACTCAAGTTAGTCGAATTATGTCCTATCATGTCAGAAGTGATCAAGTTATATTTTCCTCATCGCAAAGGCAGTCCGAAAAACTGCCACAGTTATTCGCTTAAGAACACTGTTCGAGAGCATAGATAAATTGAGGAAAATATCATGGCAATTAAACACTTACTTCCAGGAAAAATCGGGTTCGGTGGTGCACCACTAGGTAACATGTTCCGTAATATTCCTGAAGAAGAAGCTCAAGCAACAGTTCACGCCGCTTGGGACTTAGGTGTACGTTATTTTGATACCGCACCACTTTATGGTTCAGGTCTTTCAGAAATTCGTATGGGTGAAGCGCTATCTCAATACTCACGTGATGACTATGTACTGAGTACCAAAGTCGGCCGCATCATGTTGGATGAAGAAGAAGATACGGCATCACGTGACTTAGGCGATAAAGGTGGGATTTTTGAACATGGTTTAAAAAATAAAATCCTGAATGATTATTCAGCCGATGCAACTTACCGTTCAATTGAAGATAGCTTGAAGCGCTTAAAAACAGACCGTATTGATATTGTCTGGATTCATGATATCGCTCAAGACTTTTATGGTGATAGTTGGCTAGAACAATTCAACATTGCTCGTACAGGTGCTTTCCGAGTTCTAACCCGTTTACGCGAAGAAGGCGTCATTAAAGCATGGGGTTTAGGTGTTAACCGTGTTGAACCATGTGAATTGACTCTGGATTTAGCTGAAGCACAACCGGATGCATTCTTATTGGCAGGTCGTTATAGCTTGCTTGACCATGATCGTGCTTTACAACGTTTGATGCCAGAAGCATTCCACCAAAATGTAGATATTGTGGTTGGTGGTCCTTATAGCTCAGGTGTGTTGGCGGGCGGTGAACATTTTGAATATCAAAAAGCTTCATCAGAAATTTTGGATAAAGTTGCCAAGATTAACCAGATTGCACAACGTTATGGTGTAGATGTTAAAGCTGCTGCACTCCAGTTCTCTTTGGCAAACCCGGCTGTTGCTGCTGTGATTCCAGGTTCAAGCCGTCCAGGACGTATGGCAGAAGATTTAGCTGCGTTAGATCTACTTATTCCTGCTGCATTCTGGGATGAAATGCGTCGCCAAGGCCTTGTATCTGAATTTGCGCCTTTACCTATCCGTTAATTTATCAAGGAGGGCGATAGCCCTCCACAGTGAGTTTTTATCATGAAATTAGATCTTCAAAATAAGGTCGCCGTCGTAAGTGGTTCAACTTCTGGGATTGGTCTAGGTATTGCTAAAGGTCTAGCTTCTGCGGGTGCTACGGTTGTTATTGTTGGCCGTAAACAAGCTGGTGTAGATGAAGCAATTGCACATATTCGTCAAAGTATTCCAGAGGCAAGTCTACGTGGTGTTGAAGCAGATTTGACTACTGAACAAGGTACAGCAGCTTTATTTGCAGCTGAACCTCAGGCGGACATCGTAGTGAATAATCTGGGAATCTTTAATGATATTGATTTCTTTGAGGTGCCTGATGATGAGTGGATGCGCTTTTACCAAGTCAATGTCTTGTCTGGTGTACGCCTAGCCCGACATTATGCTTCATCAATGGTGAAGCAAGGTTGGGGCAGAATCATCTTTATTTCATCTGAGTCTGGCGTAGCCATACCAGGTGACATGATTAATTACGGCGTGACCAAAAGTGCCAATCTAGCAGTTTCACATGGTCTGGCTAAGCGTTTAGCAGGCACAGGAGTAACTGTAAATGCCATTTTGCCTGGGCCAACTTTTACTGACGGTCTAGAAAATATGCTGGCGGATGCCGCAGAAAAGGCAGGGCGTAGTACACGTGAACAAGCTGATGAGTTTGTTAAACAGTCTCGTCCAAGTTCAATTATTCAACGTGCAGCGGAAGTGGATGAAGTTGCCAACATGGTGGTCTATATCGCCTCACCACTTTCCTCTGCAACCTCGGGTGCCGCGTTACGCGTTGATGGCGGTGTGGTCGATACACTTGTTTAAGTTAACTAACTAATTTACTGAATATACGGAGAAAACTCATGGCTCATACTGTAGCTACTTTAGAAATCCCTGCTTCACCTGAACAAGTTTGGCAACTAATAGGTGGTTTTGACAGTCTGCCTGACTGGCTTCCATTTGTTGCAAAAAGTGAATTGAGCGAAGGCGCTCGTGTTCGTAGCTTGATTTTGGCAGATGGTGGCAATGTAATTGAACGTTTAGAGGCATTTAACCAACCAGAACGTACATACAGCTACTCAATTATTAAAGCACCTTTCCCAATTGTGGATTACCTATCGACAATCACTGTACTAGAAACAGATCGACCAAATGTTTCATTGGTAGAGTGGAAAGGGCAATTTACTCCTGTAAATGTAACTGATGAAGAAGTAATTGCTTTATTTACAAAAATTTATTCAGATGGTCTGAATGATTTAAGAAATAATTTCTAAGATTGTTAAATAAAATAAAGGGTCCAGAAGGTAGAAATTCTGGGCCCTATTTAATTTCCAATGACTTAGGATGGAAGTGGGTGACTTCACCTCAATTTAGATGAATTGGATGAGTTAAGGATTATTTATCTTTATACCCCTTGGCATTAATACTATCCGCACTTTATCGGCAAGGCTTTGTAACTTGCAGCTAAAGTGACCTGCGTATAGCAAACCAATATTTATTAAGTGGATTTGATATTACGAGATGGGATCAATTTGCAAGAGGCGATCAGGTGAGTCAAGCAAACGCATGACCTGAGCCATGCTCAGGATACTCAGAAAGCCAAAGGGTTAAAATTGGATAAATTTAAGTTGTATAAAATAAAATATAAATAAAACAATATTTTATTTGTTTTATTCAACTAATACCATCCCACCAAATACTTAGATCAAACTGAATCACATACGATCATAGTTGATAAAAAATAATTAAACTTTAATTGTTTAAATTTTATTTTCCTGTTTATCCGATATAATCTGACCTCATTTTTGCTTTTTAAGGGGCAGAATTGGAAATTTTGACTTTTAATATGCATATCTTGATTAAGATATAAACTCAAATCCTTTAGAATTTGAGTTTATTGATAACACCATCTGATCAATCTGAAGACAGAATGATAATCTAAAGATTATTAAAACAGACTAGAATGAATCAATCGTAATAAGGTTATCATAAGGCAATTTCCCAACTCTCGGGTAAGGTTGCGATGCTGATTTCCCAACAGCAATCATTAAACACACTACATGATCTTCAGGTAAGTTAATGAGCTTTGCCATCGCATCAAAGTCAAAACCATCCATAGGGCAACTGTCTAAACCATGTTCTTGAGCAAGTAACATCAAAGTTTGAGCAAAGATACCCGCACTACGCATAACTTCGTCACGTTGGGTTTGCGGGCGGTCACGGTAATATTGGTCAATTGCGCCAACCATAATATTTTGAACTTCTGGTGAAGCTCCATCCCATACATGTTTCGCATCAACTTCCCATGTACTGACTTTTGCACATAAAACAATCAATAATGATGATTCTGTAACTTGCGGCTGATCCCAGGCAATTGCTCTTATCTGCTTTCTTAATTCAACACTCTCAACCAACACAGGCCGCCAGTGCTGAAGGTTAAAGGCACTTGGTGCATTTTCCATGACACTGCTTAATAATTTCTTTTTATCTTCATCCAAGATTTTGAAATCTGGATCAAAGCGTTTAATGGCACGGCGTTGTTGAATTGCATCGATTACATTCATAAATTATATCCTTGAATTTTTTGGAAAAATTATTGGGGTTGATAACGAAGTGCGACTTCGCTTGAGGAAAAGTTAGGTAAAAGTTTTAAACGTGAATTTTGATAAGTTTTCCACAAATTTTCATCTTTTAAAACAGGTATTGTTATTGTTTCTCGTTTATCAAAGCCAATCAACGCTGCATCAACAAGTTGATCCACATCCATCATTGGAGGCATTTGACTGATATCGGCACCTGAACGTTCCCATATTGCCGTTTTTGTCGCAGAGGGGAGCACAGCCTGAATATAAACATTGGTTTCTTTGAGTTCTAAGCTCAGGCTTTGACTAAAAAATTCAACAAATGATTTACTTGCCCCGTAGACAGTCAGACCAAACTCTGGGGCAAGACCAACTACTGATCCAAGATTAATAATAGCACCCGTGTTTTGAGGGATTAATCTTTGTAGAATTGCGTGAGATAAGCGGACTAACGCTGAGATATTTAAAGAAATCAGTTTCTCAATTTGTTCTAAATCCTGTTCTAAAAACTGACCACTAACGCTAATTCCTGCGTTATTGACCAGTAGATTAATTTGAGGATCGGATTTGAGTCGGTTTTCAATTGATATTACATCTTCATTTTTAGATAAATCGACGGCTATCACTTCAACTTGGACGCCATATTGTTGTTGGATTTTTTGCGCGATTTGTTTCAAGCGGCTTTGATCTCTTGCTACTAGAATTAAATCATACCCGCGTTTTGCCAGACGATCTGCATAGACTGCACCAATACCTGAAGATGCGCCTGTTACCAGTGCTTTAGAATGTTTATTCATAATTGCTTCTCTTTAGATTACGATCATAATCTAAACCTGTATTTTTTTGATGTCAATCATAATCAATGTATAATCGAATTATTGCTATCCATGTTGAGCATTGCCAATGAAAGTGACCAAGACTAAGGTTAAAGAAAATCGTGAGAAGATTGTGACTAAGGCGACTGAGCTATTTAAAAGCAAAGGTTATGATGGCATTGGAATTGCTGAATTGATGTCCAGTGCAGGTTTCACACATGGCGGTTTTTATAAGCATTTCAGTTCTAAACTAGACCTAATTCAAATTAGTGTAAAAAATGGTGTTGAACAAGTTTTAAAACAAATTGATGGGCTAAGCTTGAAACAATTTATTCAACTATATGTTTCTAAGCAGCATCGAGATTATGCTGATCAGGGCTGTACTTTGGCCGCTTTATCCTGTGATGCGGCAAGGCAACCTGAGCAAGTTAAACAAGAGTTTGAAAGTGGTATCGAACATTTACTGCAATTTATTATGGCTGAACTTGCTAAACATTCTACTGATGAAAATGCTGAGCTCCGGAAAAAAGCGATTTATATCTTATCTACATCGGTTGGGGCAGTCGTATTGTCTCGAGCATGCCCTAATAATTCGAGTTTGTCAGATGAAATATTGTTAGACTGTAAAGAAGATTTAATAAAACTTATAGCTGAATAATATGAAGAAACTAATTTTAGTATGTTTAATGGGGTTTGCGGTAACAAATGCTTTTGCTCATTCAGGTGGTACTGATTCTTCAGACTGCCATACGAATAGTAAGACAGGGGATCATCACTGCCACTAATGGTAAAAGAAAAGGAAGCTTAGCTTCCTTTTCTTTTAAACGCAAAAACACTGGGCTTATGCACCTATATATAAAATCAAGCCACAGAATGCAGAAGCAAAAATCACATACATGACTTTGACTTCAAAATGGAACAAGGCGATGAATGCTGCAATTGCAATGAATGTGGCTTCATAGTTGAAAGGATGGTTGAATCCATTAGGCCATAAAACATGATAGCTGAAGAAAAGTGCGAGATTTAAAATTACTCCTACTACAGCAGCAGTGATTGCTGTTAATGGTGCAGTAAATTTCAACTCATTATGAGTTGATTCAATCACTGGGGCGCCAGCTAGAATGAAAATGAAAGAAAATAGAAACGTAAACCAAGTAACAATGACAGCACCTAAGGCACCTGCTAAAAATACATGATCACTTCCTAAAAGTGCATGATTGAAGCCACCTAAAAATCCGACAAATGCAACAACCATAATCAGTGGGCCAGGTGTACTTTCACCTAGTGCTAAACCATCGATCATTTGTGTTGGACTCAACCAACCATAAAAATTTACAGCACTTTGATACACGTAAGGTAATACTGCATAAGCCCCACCAAATGTTAACAGTGCAGCCTTCGTGAAGAACCAAGCCATTTGTGTATAGGCATGATCCCATCCCAAGGTAAGAGTCAAACCTATAATGGGTGTAAACCATAAAATTGCACCGATAAATAAAATTTTTCCTAAGTGCTTCCAACTAAATATGGCATGTTCTGGGGTTGGAGTATCATCATCAATCAATGCTGGACCATAATCTTTTTTACCTTGTTGATGTGAACCTCCACCCGTAAAAAAGCTTGGATATTTTTTACTTGCCAAGTATCCAATGATTGCAGCGCTTAGAACAATTAAGGGAAACGGAAGGTTAAAGAAAAAGATAGCAACGAATGCAAGTGCAGCAATTGCCCATAAAAATTTATTCTTTAATGATCGGCTGCCAATTCGGTAAGTTGCATGAAAGACAATAGCAACTACAGCAGGTTTAATTCCATAAAAGAGCCCAGCAATAATAGGAACATCACCAAACTTTACATAGACCCATGAGAGCGCGATCAGGATAAATAAAGAGGGTAAAACGAATAAGACACCCGCAACAATACCACCTATAGTCCTGTGCATTAACCAACCTATGTAGGTTGCTAATTGTTGAGCTTCAGGTCCGGGTAATAACATGCAGTAGTTGAGAGCGTGTAAGAAACGTTTTTCAGAAATCCAACGTTTTTGTTCAACAAGTTCTTGGTGCATGACAGCGATTTGCCCCGCTGGACCACCAAAACTAATAAATCCCAATTTAAGCCAAAATAAGAAGGCTTGCCAAAAATGAACTGGCTGTGCTGGCTCATCGGGTGCAGCGGCTTGTTCTTGTTCCATGATTATTCTCTTGATAGGTTGGCATATAAGCCATCGAAAATGTGATTCGATAATGCAAATAATTGATCATCGTCACTTATCTGACTTCGAATTCCTTGAATAACTTTTTCAATACCGATCGCTTCGGGAGGCTCAATTCCACCTACATCTAGGTAATGAACAATTTCAGCGATTTTCTTTAATGCGGGTGTTTCTAGATCAAAACTATGTAAAAGAACTTCGAAGGTCACCCAATGATTGATATGACTGAAAGTTGCACCATCAAAATCGAATCCAAATGCTTCTTTGGGGCAGTCACTTGGTGTTTCTAACCAAATGAATGTTGGTGAGGTATCAATAAATGTCTTTATTAGCCATGCAGAGGCTAAGCGATCAATCCAAGGTCTTTTACGAGTTGCCCAAGTTCTGTTTTGATAACTAGCTTTATCTAGAAGTTGAATATGAGCTTGTATTGCTAAAGGTTCATTCAATTCACCAAGACGTGCAATTGAAAGTTCTAAAGAGGAAAGCTCATTTAAAACCTGTGCTTGAGTTTCATCGGGGTAGTAGTCAATTTCTACAAGCGCATCGATACTTTTTCTTAATTTCCGGATTTGCTTGAGCAGCTCTTTCTTTTCATCTTTGGTCTGCCGATCTCTTAATTCAGACAGTTGTTTATAGAGAGCATCGTATTCTTCTTTCCGACTGAAAAAAGGAGCAAGCTCAAGATTTAAGGGTTGCTCTGCATGAAAGATATAAGCAGTTCCTTGTTCTGAAATAACATCATTAGCAATAGGTTCAAACTTTGCACTATGAGTAATAGGGAGCAAATAGACGCCATCTCTTAGAATTGCTGCGCCGCTTGCTTTGAGAGATCGCCAGACTCTCATACGAGTGGTTGTGTTCTGCGTAGGCAATGAGGATATGAGTAAGGATATTTTCATGTTATATACTTAACTTATTTGTTTAATATATTACATATAAAAACTTAAAACATATATACGAAGAATAGATTTCTAATTTTGAAAAATGATTAAGCAAAGTCATTTCTTTATTAGGTGTTGTGAAAACAACACTGATTTAAAAAAATGATGAAATATAAACAATAACTTGATTATAATTTTTACTAAAGTATTGAAAATTATAAATAATTAATGTTGGCATAAAAGCTGCTCAATACAAGTGATATGAAATTGGAAATATCCTAAGGAATACCTATGTCACTTGTTATCGATAAAAAAGAAAATTCTAAAGAATTTGTGAAAAGCACTTTATCTGAAATCTGGGTCACTCGATGTCCAGTCCCAACGGCAACAGGGATCTCACTTAAACGTGGGACACTGATTGAAAAGTTTGAACAGCATGGTATTGATGTTGCTGTTTTACAAGATGCGCGCAAAGGTCTATCTGTTCATCATTTTGATCATCAACTGCCAGCATTATTCCGTGAAGGCGGAAATGTTCCAGCATTAGCTGCTCGTTCTGAAGGTGCTCCAAGTCGACTCATTGGTTTGACATGGATTGATGAATGGCAGGTAATTATTGTTCGCCCTGATTCTGAAATCAGCAAGCCAGAGCATTTAAAAAATGTAAAAGTTGCTTTACCTGAATATGCAGACAAACGGGCAGGTAGCATTTTTAGAGCGATGTCTTTACAGGGTATTCGAGGTGCTTTGCAACTCGCAAATTTAACCTTCCGTGATGTGGATTTTATTGAAGTCCCTGAACGAGCGGAATCGAATACACAACAACGTGATGCCAGTACCTATTGGTCTGGATTAGATGCGTTAATCACCGGTGAAGTTGATGCTGTTTATGTAAAAGGAGCATCTGCTGTTGAAGCAGCGACAAAACGTGGTTTAAAAGTTGGGATTGATTTGGATCAATTTGAAGATGTGACCTCCCGTGTAAACAATGGTACGCCTCGTCCAATTACCGTACATGAAGATTTGTTAAAAGATCACTTTGATGTCGTCGTTGATTTTCTGGAAGAGCTGTTTGATACCGCAGATTGGGCTCAAGATCATTTAGATGAAGTGCTGGTTATTCTTGAAGATGAAACGATTGCAGGCGCAGAGAGTGTCGCGACAGCCTACCGTAATAATTTTCATAAGTCTTTACATCCATCACTAAGTGAAGAGCGTTTAGAGCTTTTAAGACAACAAAAAGATTTCCTTTGGTTACATGGTTTTCTCGAGCGTGATGTCGATATTAATACTTGGGTCGACCACCGTCCTTTGCTCGAAGTTTTAAAGCGCCGCCAAAATAAGCAATTTTAATAGGATATTGATCATGACAACACTTATTCAAACTCCACTTTCTCCTGAACTCAATGACTTTATCGAATTGAATCGTGAAAAAGCTGAATTTGCTTTTGAAGTATTCCGTGAAACAAGAACAATCACGGCAAATGGAACGGTTAATTTTGTTGAACGTGGACCTGATAATACCTTAGTCACTTTTAACTATGCAGGACCTTGGTCTAAAGATAAAAAAAGCAAAGTACTTGTGGAGACAATTGATGGTGAAGTTTTATTGGGAAGAAAAAATGCAGGTGGGCGTTATAACAAACTTTTTCGCGAGCATGCAGATGTCACCACAATATCTCATGTACACGCGCCGAATTTAGGGGCTTGGGCGCAAACACATCGGACCTTACCGATTCGTTATGTGCCTGTTCAGCGCTTTCATTTATTTAAAGAACTACCAATTTATATTGATCGCCGTCAAGCAGAAGTAGATTTCATTTTAGATCAACTCAAAGTTGATATCGAACATCGAGCAATTTTAGAAGCCAACGGAGGTGCAACCGTATGGGGACGTCAAGGATTACAAGAAACAGCTGAATTTATCTTGTTACTTGAGGAGGGTGCGCAGATTCAGCTACTTGCTGAATTAGCTGGGGGAAGCCGTGAATACGGACAGGGTGTTTTACACCAGCAATGGCGAATGAGTGGTTTAACCGATAAAGCGAAGTCGCTTGGATTACTTCCACTTCATTAGAAATCTGATTCAAATATAAATATAGAGAATACTATGGCTGTAAAACTTTTATGGTATCTCACTTCTCCGGATGGACCATATCCTTGGTTGGAATCTGGGCGGTGGGATACCGATTATGAACACTTGCAACAGATTGCGATTACTGCGGATCGACTTGGTTTTTACGGTTCACTTATGGGTACCAGCGAGTATGAAACACTTGCTGTTGCTGCAAGTTTAATTCCATTTACTGAACGTTTAAAGTTTCTAGTTGCCCAACATCCTGGAGAAGTCCAGCCAGCAGTATTGGCAAAATATGCGCAAACTTTTGATGCATTTTCTAAAGGGCGTTTGTTATTTAATGTCGTCAATGGAAATGATAAGGGTTTGGCAGCTTTAGGTATTCACTATACTCATGATGAGCGTTATGACTTTAGCAAGGAATACTGGACAGCATTTCAGCAAAACTATTTAGGAGATAGGTCTGGATTTGAGGGGGAATTTATTCAAATTGCTCCACGTCTAGAAAGTGGATCTCCTATGTCCAAATGGAGTGGTCCAACTCAAAAGCAGGGTGTTCCTTTATGGGGAGCTGGAACTTCTGCCAAAGGCGTTCAGCATTCTGTTGAATTACTCGATGTGTATTTAAGTTTTGCGAATACGCCACCGCTGCTTGGAGAAAAGTTTAGTAAAGTTGCCGCTGAGGCGGCAAAAATTAGGCGTACTTTAGAGTTTGGTACTCGATTGCAAATTATTGTTCGAGAAACAGAAGATGAGGCTTGGCAGTATGCTCAGTCATTACTCGACAAGCTTGATATCAATTATGCAATCGAAGCTGTTAAACGGCAGCTTCCTCCCAATGAAACTTTTGAGAGTTATCAAAGCCCAAATCCGATCGTTCAAAGGAATCTCACTTTGTTACGACATGGGGTATTACCTCGTGCCAAAGACTTTGAAATTTACCCGAATGTTTGGACTGGGCCATCTTTATTTGGTTTTGATATTTTAAACCCAGCAGCAGGTACTGCCTTGGTTGGCAGTGCTGAAAATATTGCTGAAAGGATTAAAGAATACGAAAGCTATGGTGTATCTGCTTTTATTTTATCTGGTTTCCCTTTAATTGGAGAAGCCTATCGCGTAGCTGATTTATTGTTCCCGTTATTAGAGCTCGATCATGGTTTTGAGTTACCTAAGCTCAATAAAAATTCATCCATTGATTCTCTCTTGAATCAAGAAATCGTAGTTTAAGGGAGAAAACATGAACAAAATTACACGTCGAGAACTGATTAAGCAGACTGGATTGGGGGTTGGAGCTGTTGCTGCAATTAGCCTGATAGGATGTTCTAAAACTGACTCTTCATCTTCTGAGAGTGCTAATGCTAGTAATACTCAAAATGATATTCCGAAAAAAGGCGGTGTGATCAAAATTGGAGTAATCAATGGCAATCAAGCAGGTAATTTAGACGCGCACAAGCCTATTGGTATGTCTAGTGCATTCAGAGGTTGGCCTTTATATGCAAAATTATGGGAATGGGGTAGAGATATCCAGCCCAAACTCGCACTTGCTGAATTTGCGGAGCCGAATAATGATGGGACGAAATGGACCATTCGCTTAAAAAAAGGACTCGAATTTCATCATGGTAAAACGATTACTGCTGATGATGTTATTTTCTCCTTACGCCGTTTGACGGACCCTAAACTCGCTTCTCCATTTGCAGCCTATCTTTATTCTTTGCAAAGGAATGAGATTAAAAAGCGAGATGAATACACAGTTGAGATTCCTTTTACTCAAGGAAAAGGGTTGGTTGCTTTACCTGAGGCATGGATGAGTTGGGGAGGCATCGTTCCTACAGATTATGACCCAGTTAAAAATGTCGTAGGAGCAGGTCCCTTTAAGCTTGACAGTTTTACACCAGGCCAGCGTTCACGCTTTGTCCGTTTTGAAAATTACTGGAAAGAAAATAGGCCTTATGCTGATGCAATAGAAATCATTGATTTTAAAGATCAGACAGGGCGTCTTGCTGCTTTGCAATCTGGTCAAATTGACATTGCTTCAGGTGTAAGTGCCGAGCATATTTCTTTAATTCAAGCCAATAAACGATTGAATCTAGTTTCTTCTGAAACAGATGCTTGGCAATCTTTTGATATGAATACCTCAAAAGCACCTTTCAATGATCCTCGAGTACGTCAAGCTTTTAGATTGATTGCCAATAGAGATGATTTGGTTAAAAGGGCTTTAGCTGGTCAAGGACGAGTTGCAAATGATCTCTATTCCTTTAGTGATCCCGTGTATGACCACAGTATTCTACAGCGTAAGCAAGATTTAAATAAAGCTAAGGCATTGTTAAAAGAAGCTGGTTTTAGCAATAGCTTGGCGGTTGATTTGTATACAGGTCCAGATAGCAATGCCGCATTGGTTTTTGCTCAGCATGCGGCTCAGGCTGGTGTTATTGTTAATGTTAAACAGGTTGAAGCTGCCACCTTTGCTGATGCTGTAAAACAAGATTGGGCATTTAGTACAGGTTCAAACGTTTCACGACCTTTTTTATTAACCGTTTTGCAAATTGATGGGCCTGGTGCGGCAAATAATAAAACTCGATTTAACAATGAACGTTTTACTGAATTGGTTCATACAGCATTACAACAGCCTGATTTGGAAAAACGCAAAGTTCTCATTCATGAAGCACAGCATATTCAACATGAGCAAGGTGGTTTGCTCATTTGGGGTTTTAATAATGTACTCGATGCACATTCTGGCCAAATTGGTGGCGTAACACCCGATCGCACAGGCTTTGCAGCGTGGCGTACAGATGAATTTTGGCGTAGGGGGTGACCGCTATGACAACGCAATCCAGCAATATAGAGACAGCCATTTCACATCAAACAATGACGAGATCATTTGAAATACCAGCATGGTTACCTTGGTTTTTCACACGGTTGTTGTCAGGTGTATTGGTTGTATTTGTGATTAGTCTCATTGTATTTATTGCCACACAAGCACTCCCATCTGATCCGGCTCGCGTCATTTTGGGCCCAGAAGCACCAGAAGCGACGGTTCAAATACTTCGTGAACAATTGGGCCTGAACGATCCAATATTGATTCAATACTGGCATTGGCTGAGTCAATTATTGCAAGGTAATTTTGGCCGTTCGATTGATTCAAATGTACCTGTTGTACAGATTGTTCAGAATTATTTTGGTAACACCGTTGCATTAACGATCTTAGTTATTGTCATTACAGTACCACTTTCTGTGGTACTGGGAGTGTGGCTGTCACTCCGTCGAGATAGCAAACTAGATCGTATTATTGTTTCTAGCTCTATTCTATTCAAGGCTGTTCCAGGATTTGTGATTGCAATCTGGTTAATGATGTTTTTCTCAACCTCAATCCTGCACATATTGCCAGCTGCATCCTTGTTGATTCCAGAGCAGTCAGCTTTTAGCCAAATAGAGTTTTTAGTTTTACCGATTTTAACTTTGGCCTTATCGCTTATTCCATATTTGATGCGTTTAGTTCGTGGTTCCATGATTGATGCACTTGAGTCGGACTATGTGACCTCTGCACGATTACGTGGTATTCCTGAGCGACGGATCATATGGAAACATGTTTTACCAAATGCATTGGTGCCCGTGGTGCAGGGAACAGCATTAACGATACGGGTTTTGCTGAGTGGTGCTCTCATTATTGAAGTGGTTTTCAGTTATCCCGGTATTGGTAATGCACTCAATGCTGCAATTGAATTAAGAGATATCCCGACCATTCAAGCAATTGTTTTATTGCTGACCATTTGTGTAGTAGTCGTTAATTTAATTGCAGATTTAATCACGACCTTACTCACACCAAAAATACGAACAGCCAAAAGACATAAAGCTCGTTCGCCAGGCCGTCGTCAGGCATTACGTTTATGGAAGTCGGGTCGACCAATTACGGTAAAACCTGTTGACCGCCGTAATGCGTTAAAGAACATTCAGCAAGGAGGTGGGAAATGAGCTCACTTCATTGGTACCAAAGAAATTTTTTTCAAACATTAATTCGTGAAAGACAAGTACGTTTTGGATTTGTAGTCACGACCTTAGTGTTGATTTTTGCATTGGTTGGACCGTTCTTGGTTCCCTTTGAGCCCACTGCTTTGATCGGCATGACATATGGTCCGCCTGAAGGAAAATCGTTTCTTGGATATGATTATATTGGTCATGATGTGTGGTCGCGTGTACTTTCTGGTGGGGCTTCTATTATTTGGATGACACTGGCTGCCAGTTTGGTTGCATTAATTATTGGCTCTAGTTTAGGCATATTCGCTGCTTTTGCTCGAAATAAGATTGATCAGTTCGTGACTTGGTTTACAGATGTTTTTATGGCCTTTCCGGATCTTATATTGGTTTTGCTTATCGTTTCAATGTTAGGTCGGGAACCTTGGCTCATTGTTTTAACGGTTTCAATTGCTTTTATTCCTGGCGTAGTGCGTCTTGCGCGAAGCGTTGCACTTAATCTGGTGGAACAAGAATATATCGAAGCAGCCAGAATTCTCGGGTACTCAAAAACCTATATTTTATTTCGTGAAATTTTACCCAACATGCTGACGCCTTTACTAATCCATCTTGGTGTGATGCTGACATGGGCTGTAGGTATGTTATCTGGTTTGGCTTTTCTTGGTTATGGTGTGGCACCTCCAGCAGCAGATTGGGGACTCATGATTAATGAAAATCGCGCTGGTTTATTGGTGCAGCCGTGGGCGGTATTTGCTCCTGTCATCTTAATTGCTTTGTTTGCGCTCGGAACGAATGTATTGGCTGAGGGCGTTGGACGTGCAGCAGCTCGGATTGAGGAAAAATAAGCATGGCAGATAAATTTAAAAATACAGTATTAACTGTAAAAGACTTAACCGTGGCATTGGTCAACACTGGCAATCATATCGTTTCTAATATTTCATTTAGCCTACGAGAAGGTGAGGTCCTAGGATTAGTTGGAGAGAGTGGTTCAGGTAAAACGACATTATCGAGTGCCTTATTGGGCTATGCACGATATGGAGCCAAGATTATTCAAGGCACAATTGAACTGGATGATGAAGATATTCTCAGTTTAGATGATCATGCTTTGCGTCAGGTTCGTGGTTATAAAATTAGTCATGTCGCCCAAGATCCTGGAACAGCACTCAACCCAGCATTAAGTATTGGACAACATTTATTTGAATTATTAGATGTCCATCATGCACAGTTATCGAGCGCTGAAAAATACCAAAAGGTTGCCAAAATTTTAAATGAAGTGGGATTGCCGCATGATGAGCTATTTCTAAAGCGTTATCCTCATCAGCTTTCGGGTGGGCAACAACAACGAATTTTATTGGCCTTGGCATTCTTGCTACAGCCACGTTTGATCGTTTTGGATGAGCCAACCACCGCGTTAGATGTGACGACACAGACATTGGTGTTGAATATCATTCGTAAATTATGTCGGGAATATAACGTTGCTGCTATCTATGTATCGCATGACTTAACGGTGGTAAAAGATATTGCAGATCGGGTGATTGTTCTGTATTCGGGTCGAATTGCTGAAGATGCGGTATTAACCCAACTATTTGAAACGCCTAAGCACCCTTATACGCAAGGTTTACTGAACGCCATTCCCGATGTGGCCATTCGTAAATATTTATCTCCAATTGAAGGACATGCTCCTTCGCCCAATGAGCGTCCAGTGGGATGTGCTTTTGCGGCACGTTGTATTTTCGCCACAGATATATGTCGTCAAAAACAACCTGAATTAACTCAATTAAAAGATGAGTTCGATCCGCATTTTGTTGCTTGTCACCATTCGGATCACGTCGGTGTGATTAATTTTAAAGAGATTGATCATCAAGTGATTGAAAGAGAAACAGACCGGGAAGCTCTATTAAAAGTTGAACATATTAATGCATGGTATGGGCAGCAACAGGCACTTTTTGATATTTCATTTCAACTAAAAAAAGGCGAATGTTTAGCATTGGTGGGTGAATCGGGTTCAGGAAAAACCACTTTATCGCGTGTTATTGCTGGACTGAATGAAAATGCAGATGGACAAATTACATTAGCAGATGAAGTCTTGTCGTTGCGTGGGCAACAGCGTCATTTGCAGCAGCGGCATAAACTGCAATATATCTTTCAAAATCCTTATAAGGCTTTGAATCCAGCGCATACGATTGGTCAGACATTAATTAAAGTTGTACAGCATTTCTTTGGAGCATCTCGACAAGAAGCCATAGAAAAAGTCACGCAGGTACTTAAACAAGTCTCTCTGCCTATACAAGTTCAGGAACTCTATCCAAGAGATTTATCGGGTGGGGAGCGACAACGAGTGGCTATCGCGCGAGCTTTGCTGTGCCAACCTGATGTTTTGATTTGTGATGAGATTACATCTGCTTTGGATGTTTCAGTTCAGGCTTCCATCTTAAAACTGCTACAAGACCTCCAACAGCAAGGTGTGACCTTACTATTTGTGACCCATAACCTAGGGGTTGTTCGTGCAATCGCAGATCGAGTCGCCGTATTAAAAAATGGACATATTGTTGAATATGGCGAAACAGATCAAGTGCTGAGTCACCCTCAACATATATATACCAAAACTTTGCTTACCCATGCGCCAAGCTTGTTTAAAGACAAGGTACTTGAAGTTTACGCATAAAAAAGAACAGATTTTCCGGAGTTAACAATGAACGACATTAACCAACGTAATTTTTTAGAATTAGGTAGTATCAGGCATATTCAAAGTGAGCAAGAAGCACTTGATATTGCAAAAGAAGTGGCGGATCAACTGAATCAATTTGCTCGAGACCCTAGTTATAACAAGACCGTACCTTATGAACAAGCTCGCTTAATTTCAGAAGCTGGTTTAACTGCGATTATTGTACCCAAGCAATTTGGGGGCTTAGGCGCCAGTATTTCAACCTTGGTCAATGTGGTGAAAATTATTTCATCCGCAGATGGTGGTGTCGGGCAGTTATTACAGATTCACTTCACCATGTTCCGAGGTGTTTTAACGGGCTATGATGATGAAATTCGTGATCAGTTACTGGGTGATATCTTAAGCGGAAAGCGTTTGGGTAATGCACTTGCAGAAGTGGGTGGTAAAGATAAATTTCAGCATAAGACTCGTGTAGAGCGAAATTCAGAAGGGCAATTAATTTTAAATGGCAGTAAATTCTATTCTACGGGCTCTTTACTCGCAGAATGGATTTCCTTATTCGCAGGTAGTGATGATGGCCCTGTCTCGATTTTAATTCATCGTGATACGCAGGGAGTGGAGTTGCTTGATGACTGGGATGCGATGGGACAAAATAATAGTGTCAGTGGCACTGTTAATTTTAAAGATGTGATTGTTGATGAACGTTATGTTGCTAAGCGAAATACGGGTGGTTTAGGCACTGTTTTACGTACGGGACTCACTTGGCCTCAGATTTTACACGCTGCAATGGACACAGGAATTGCCAAAGGAGCCCTACAAGGTGGGATTGATTATTTACAACATCATGCTCGACCTTGGGTAGAAAGTGGCGTCGATTCGCCTACGCATGAACCTCATATCATCAAACAGATTGGTGAATTTGCTGTTTTAGTTCGTTCAGCTGAGGCATTATTGGATCGTTCAGCACAGATTTTTGAACAGCATTTGGCAAATGTAGAGGATGAAGATTTACAAACTGAATTGATTTTATCGGTTGCTGCTACCCGTAGTCAGTCTGATCATGCATCTTTAAAAATTTCGAGTGAAATTTTTGGATTACTTGGGGCAAGTTCAACTTTATCGAAATGGAACCTAGACCGCTTCTGGCGAAATGCACGAACTCACACCACGCATGATCCAATTCGCTGGAGGCTATATCATGTTGGAAATTATTATTTAAATAATATTCCACCAGGAGAATACAACTCCGTACTTCTAAAGAAGCAGGCGGAAAATGTGACTAAATTTTCTAAGTAAAATGAAGTCAATAAAAAAGGTTGTCATCATGACAACCTTTTTTATTTTAAAGTATTAAGCCACTTGAGTTTGAATAGAAATATCCTGTGCAAGCCATTCACGAACATTAATTTGTGCAGGAATAAAGTTCCAGCGATAGAGAAAATCACTCAAGTCTTGTAAAGCAATAATAGAGATTTCATCAAAGTTAGTGTTCAGTTTCAGATGTGCATCCGCACCGTATGCCGCATGAACCCATTGCTCACTACTATTACATTCTTTTGCTAGATAACGATGGGTTTCATCGGCGTGTTCATGTGCCCATTGTTCTGCTTGTAAAACAGCATCAACAATCGATTGGGCTTGCTCTGGATATTGCTTTAGAAAATCTTCATCAACAGTGAGTGTTCTTGGTGTTCCATTATTGGAGCGTAGAATAGGGTCTGGATGTGAGCCAATATCAATAATGGTATGCAGGGCGAAATCATGGGCAATCTGCGCAGCATGTGCACCTTTTAGAAAAATGGCATCCACATCACCTTTAATTAATGCCACGATCTCTGCATTTGCGTTGATTTTGTTGCGATTACCATAAAAGCTAGAATCATTTTCTTCTGGCTGTTGTTGCTGTGCTGTTAAAATATCTGCTCGTAAACAGTCAACTAATTCAAGATCGCTTACCTTTAAATCTACTGTCTTTAAGGCATTCTCTAAACCACGAATCGCCTGTGCACGCGAGAAATCAATAATTGCATCCTGATTTAATGGAATTCCAAAACGTTTGCCTTTTAGGTCTGCAACAGTTTTGATGTTTGAATCGTAGCGTGTTAACAATAATTGAACTTCATCAGCCCAAGATAATCCAATCACTTTAGTTTTTTGACCAGATGCATATGCCCAGATTGCAGGAATACTGCCACCGTGTCGAACTGAATTGGCAAGTGTATGGTTAAAATGAGAGTTGCGAATATCTTTGGAATTTGATTCTCGAATTGATTTTATTTCAATCTGCTGCTCATTAAACTTTTCTTTGAGCCAACCTTTTTGAATTGAAATGCCTAGGCCTGTTGGTACAGGGCAGCGCGTGTACCAAAGTGTGTTTAATGATTGAGTTTGAAGTGTTGTCATCATGACATCCTTTTGTGATTTTTATGCTTTAAAGCAAAATTGATGCCATTTATTAAGTTGTTGATATTTATTGGTTATTTGTAATATCGTTTTTTATGATGTTGATATATCAAATTTTGTTGCGATTACAACAGAACCATTGCGCCAGTGTTTTAAAATCAACACCACTATAAATAGTCATCTATAAAAATAATATAAAACAATGGGTTAAAATATTTTTTCAGGTCATTAATTTGGCATGAATCTCGCACTAATACAAAATCTCAAATTTTTTTCTATCTTTTATGTTTAAAAATTATCCATTATTGCGAAGTTTGGCTTTGTATCGATTTATGCCATTTCGTTTCTTATTGACGGCGACCTTATTTGTTATTGCAAATATAGGGTTAGCAATCCAACAATATTCAATCGGTCATGCGATTGATACCTTAAAACATAGTGAAAGGGAAACTTTATTTCAGCATGCATTTTCTGATCCTTTAAACCCTTGGTTTTGGTTTATTCTACTTGCGAGTATTGCTGGCATTAGGGCAGTTGTTCAGTATCTGGCAGGGTTAAGTGCTTTAAGCATTGGTCAGCAATTACTGAGTATTTTAAGGGAAAGAATCTTTTCCCAAGTACAGCATTTAGATGTTTCATGGCACTGGAAGCATGGGCTGGGAGAAGTGTTATCTCGAACAACACGTGATTCAGATAAATTAAAAGAAGCGCTTATCAATTTTTGGCGGCAAGTGTTTGAGTCAAGTCTAGTTGTTGTGGTGACCGTCGGACTCTTGTGTTGGTACCATCCTTGGCTGGGAGTAGTTCCTTTATTATTTATTTTTTTAGGGCTTTTGGTTCTATTTAAACTGACCAATCAATTGATTGTATTGGATCATCAAGTTGCATCTACCTACGAAAAAGTCAGTGATAGCTTAGCGGAAAGCGTGAATGGGATTCGGGTAGTCAAAGCTTTTCAACTTGAAGAGAGACTTTTACAGCGCTTTAATCATGCCGTAGATCTATTTATTCATCATTCCATTCAGACCATTAGCACAAGTGCTAAACGGTTACCTATCCCCCAAGTGATTATTGCATGCTCTTATTTATGGGTCATCGCTTTTGGTGCTTATTTAATTGGACAAAATCAGTTGCAAGTGGGGCAATTCGTCGCTGCCATTCTCATGGCAAATTTATTGGTGTTTCGTATTGAAAGCATTGGTCAGGTCTTACATATTTTTGCTGATGCACGTTCATCTGCAACAAGAATCTGGCAAATGTTAGATCAGAAGTCCGCAATTGAAGATCAACGATGTCCTCTGCCTTTGCAATGGCATGATGAGTTAAATATTAGATTAGAAAATGTAAGCTTTCAGGATGAGACAACGCAAAAGTATATTTTAAAACACTGCCATGTTGAATTTCGAGCAGGTGAAATCGTCACTGTTGTTGGTAAGACTGGCTCAGGTAAAACGACATTGATGAATTTACTCAATCGGTTTATTGACCCAACAGAAGGGCAAGTTTTGATTGGTTCTGAGCAAACGGGCTGGACGAATATTAAAGATTTAAGCCTATTTGAATTACGTCATTTGGTTCAGATCATTCCTCAGGAAAATTTCTTTTTTAGCGGCACATTGGCAGACAACTTAAGCATTGCTAAGCAAGATGCAACTGAGCAAGAGATGAGGGATGCTTTACATTTAGCGTCTGCATCAGAACTATTACAACGACTTGATGATGGACTAGACACGCTGATTGGGGACAAAGGCGTTACCTTGTCAGGAGGACAAAAACAACGCCTTGCTTTGGCCCGTTCCATTCTAAAGAATTCACCAATTTTAGCTTTAGATGACTCAACCAGTGCCTTAGATGCGACCACAGAAAAACAGGTTTTACAGCGGCTTTCAGCACTTTCTGGCAGTGGCAACCCTTTAAATAAAACAATCATTATTAACTCTAATAAACAAACCACGATTACTTTATCTGATCGCGTTATTGTTCTTGATCAGGGCCACATTATTGCCCAAGGCACGCATGCTGAATTAGTTCAAGATTGTTTATTTTATCGTGAGTTGATGGGCTTTCAGTTACAACAGCAGGAGATTAATGCATGAATAGCAGTGTTAAAAATTTCCGCCCATTCACACAATCAGCTGATCTACAAATCGAAGAAAATTTAGCAAATACCTCAATTCATAGAGGAGTGTTAACAAAACTTATTCCTTTAGTTTATCCCATCCGCTACTTGCTGCTTGCTTTAATTACAGTAGAAATTTTACAAGTAATGAGTATTTTTGTCCGACCTTGGGTAGTGAAATATATTCTGGATTCGGGCTTTCAACAAATTGCTGGAAAAGTAGTATTGCATCAGCCAGTTTTATTGATTGCGATGAGCATTTTGGCATTGAGTTGGATTTGTCGTTTTGCTTTAGCAAGCGTATCAAAATATCTTTCAGGCCGAGCAGCTTTGAAAGTGATTAATGGTTTAAGACGTTCTTTATTTCAGCATATCCAAAGTTTAAATATTGGATATTTTGATCGTACCAAGGCTGGCAGGATTATTTCGCGGGCCGATCGTGATGTCGAAACGTTAGAGCCTGTTTTAATACAAGGGCCACCAGAGCTACTTTCCGCAATTTTGCGTTGTGGCTTAGCTTCAGTACTTCTCTGGCATATCTATCCACCTTTCTTTTGGTGCTTATTTGCGACGCTACCCATTTTATTTGGGATGACTGCAATTTTTAAGAAATCATCGCAAAAACATTGGGGACGAGTTGCAGAGGAACGCAGTCGATTTACTGCTCATTTGGTTGAAACAGTAAATGGAGCAAAAATCATTCAGCAGTTAAATTACACCGCAACCAATCAATCTCGTTATCAAGAATTATTAAAAGATTTTAATAATTCTATTATTTATGGCAGTAAGCGGACCAGTTGGTTTGCCCCTTTTACAGGCTTACTTTCAACGCTAGCCACTGCTGGATTTATTGTGATTGGTAGTTATGCGTATAGTGACGGCATCATTAGTATTGGCCAGTTTGCAGAAAGTATTTTCTATGTGTTTTTATTCTTAGCACCCTTACAGGAACTTACCGATCTATTTGAGCGTTATGCAAATGGGGCAGCATGTGCACAACGTATATTTCTACTTTTAGACACCCAATCTACGATTCAAGAACAACCGAATGCTGTAAAGCTTGTACAGTTGAATGGTCATATTCGATTTCAGTCTGTAGATTTTGCTTATACCCACAAACCTGTTTTACAAAATTTTAATTTGGAGATTGAAGCTGGAAAAATAATTGCGATTGTAGGGCCAACAGGACATGGCAAAAGTACCATGGCTCAGTTGCTAACACGGTTTTATGAACCTCAGAAGGGTGGAATTTTTCTAGATCGTTATCCAATACAAAGTATTCAGCTTTCTAGTTTAAGACAGCATGTGAGTATTGTTTTACAAGATAATGTTTTATTTAGTGGAACAATTTTAGATAACTTGCGTTTGGTACAAGCTGATGCTTCAGATCAGCAGCTTATTCAGGTGATTGAAGACTTAGGGGCAGATGAGATATTGCAACAACTGCCGCAAGGGTATTTCACCGAAGTTGGGGCACTTGGTAAAAATCTTAGTCATGGACAAAGGCAACTTGTTTGTTTAGTTCGTGCTTATTTAGCAAACCCTAAAATATTAATTCTAGATGAAGCGACTTCTGCAATTGATATTTATACTGAGCAAAAAATACAATATGCGCTTAGACGCTTATGCCAAAATAGAACTTGTATTGTGATTGCACATCGGCTGAGTACCATTCGTGAGGCTGATAAAATTGTGCTCATTGAAAATGGTCATGTGGTAGAGCAAGGTTCGCATGAGCAGTTAATGCAGCAACAAGCAGCTTACTTTCAATTGTATCAGTCCTATCTACAAAATCAGCTTGTCTAGCGGTCTGCAAATTTAAAAATTGTAGTTTTATAAACATTTTTTTGAATCATTGTTTAAATTTAAACAATGATTTTTTTGTTTTTACACTCAATATATTGATAATAATAAATAAAATATTTGGCATTGGCTTTGCTATATCGGTTTAGATCGTTAAGGAAGCTTATATGCGTATATATTTTTCTCAATTCATCCTTCACTCCTCACTTTTTGCACTGAGTACACTTACGGCCTCAATTGCGATGGCAAATGATCAAAAGAATTTGTCAGGGAAAGAAGATGTCATCACATTACAATCTGTCGTTGTCACTGGGTCTAGGCGGGCAATTCATAGTTCTCTCGATGCACCTGCGCCGGTTGATATTTTAACGGCTAAAGACTTACAAGAGACTGGTGCAACTGATCTTGCCGCAGCATTAACACGGTTGTCTCCTTCTGTGAGTTTACCGACTTCTCCAGCAGGAGGGTTTGGTGCATCAGTTCCACCAAGTATTGCGCTCAGAGGATTATCTGCGGATCAAACTTTAATTTTGATTAATGGGAAACGCCGACATACTGCAGCGTATTTCACCCGCCAAGCATATGCTGGTGGAAGAGGAGCAGCAGTAACTGATTTAAGTTTAATTCCAGTGAGTGCAATTGAACGCATAGAAATTTTGCGGGATGGTGCTGCGGCACAATATGGATCGGATGCAATCGCTGGTGTCGTTAATATTATCTTGAAATCACGTGATCATGGGGGTGGGGTAAGTTATCAAACGGGTGGCTATACTCAAGGAGATGGTGAACAACATAAAGTTAATCTTTGGAAAGGTTTTACACTGCCTAACGATGGTGCATTGACGTTTGCATTAGATTTAGGCAAACGTGAAGCTGCAAGTAACACGGCACCTGATACGCGAACTTTTTATGATGGTTCAACCAAAGCTCAATATACAGAACAAAATACACCCTATAGAACATGGAAATTTGGCTCACCCGAACAAAAAGATCAAGTCAATGTGACTGCCAATCTAGATTTACCTTTGACAGATGACCTTGCACTTTATGGTTTTAGTAGCTATGGCCATCGCAAAACAATAGGCGAAAACTTTTATGAACCACCAACAACCAAAACAGTACTGAATCAATCCAGCTATTTTAAAGAACGTTATCCAGATGGACGTTCGCCATTGAGCTTAGTCACTGTAGATGATTTTGCAACCACAGTTGGAGTTAAAAGAGGGGAGTTGAAGTCAGGTAAATATGATCTTTATGCAACTTATGGACAAAAT
This sequence comes from Acinetobacter higginsii, assembly GCF_000369845.1. Lineage (NCBI taxonomy): Bacteria > Pseudomonadati > Pseudomonadota > Gammaproteobacteria > Moraxellales > Moraxellaceae > Acinetobacter > Acinetobacter higginsii. The sequence goes on from NZ_KB850222.1 coordinate 131,068, forward strand.
AAAGTCAGCACAGAACAAGGCAATGGCATTAACCCAAGCTACGGCTCAAATTCTCCTTCAAACTATGACTTGGGCGAAAATATTTTTTCGCAATTAAATACAGGGCTCGATTATAGCCGTGATATTGCAATTGATGGGTTAGCAAGTCCACTCACGTTATCTACAGGAGTTTTATATCGTTGGGAACAATATAAACAAAATGCGGGTGATTCGATTGCTTATACCCGAGGCCCATATTTCAATCCAAGCACAACTTTAGGCGTTGGTGTTCCTGGGATATATGCCGGAATTACAGACCAAGATCAACGAAAAATTAGTCGTGATGTTTATGGTGTTTACCTAGATTTAGAAGCAGATATTTTTACAAATTTGAATGTGGGCGCAGCTGTTCGAAGTGAAAAATATTCAGACTTTGGGTCGACCACAAACGGAAAATTATTTGCTAAATATGATGTATCACCTCAGTTTGCGGTACGTGGTTCAATTAATACAGGCTATAGAGCACCGTCATTGGCACAACAAGGATATTCTGCTTATAGCGTACAAACGGTGCAAACCCCTTCAGGTTGGCAAGATGTGCAACAACGAACTTTAGTTGCAGGCAGTGAGGCCGCTTTACTTATTGGCGGAAGCTCACTTAAACCAGAGAAATCCACAAATTACTCTTTAGGTTTTGTTTGGAAGCCACTTGCGAATACCTCAGCAACTTTAGACCTTTATCAAATCGATATTAAAAATCGTATTTTGCTTTCAGACAATATTACTGGAAGTGTAATCACCAATGCATTTTCCAATTCACGGTATTCAAATATTGCCAATGTGGCGTTCTTTAATAATTTACTAGATACACGTACCCAAGGTTTAGAGCTCGCGTTTAAGCATGATTTAAATCTTGAACAATATGGCAAGTTAAATCTGAATCTAGGTCTGGCCTATAACAAAAATGAAATCACTGAAACCAGAGATTCTATCACCGCAAAAGGTGAGCGAATTCCCGTTTCAAGCATTGCAGGACGAAATACACAAAGCCTGATTGAGTCTACTGCACCGAAAACAAAGCTGACCCTTGGCGCACTTTGGTCAAACCAAGCGTGGAGCGTCAATACCGCAATCCGTCGCTATGATAAATGGACGACCTTAAATAATACCAACACTACATTAGACCAGACTTTTGATCCGCAGTGGATTGCAGATTTGGATATCGGCTACAAAGCGGATGCATTTGTGAAAGGTCTCAAGTTCAATTTAGGGGCAATCAATTTATTGAATAGCCATCCTGACAAAGCCAAAGATTCTTCCGTCGGCAACATTGTCAAATATAGTTTTAATGCACCTGAAGGCGCATTTGGAACGTATTTATATGGTCGTGTAAGTTACGAATTTTAAATCAAAAATGATTAAACAAATTTTAAGGTAAATGACAATGCAACATACTTTTTTATCAACGTTATGCAAATTTTCTTTAATCACCACGATGTTAACTTCGAGCTGTTTGGCGACTGCTCAACAAGTGCCAGCATCTGAAGATCAATATGGGGATGGCCGAGTTTCCGAGTTTTATACATGGAAATCGGCTATTCCAGCTCAGGCTGGAAAATTATTAAAAACAGAGGCTATTCATAATCCGTATATTCGTTTGGCAAATGACAGTCAGGCGATTCGAATTCTCTACAGCTCGACCAGTGGCAAAGATAGTAAAACACCTATTGTGGTTTCAGGAAGTATTCATTTACCAAAAGGGACTCCTCCTAAAGGTGGTTGGCCAGTAGTGTTATGGGCACATGGTACGGTCGGTTTGGCCGACGCTTGTGCGCCGTCTTGGAGTGGACGATCATACCGCGATGTACAATATTTAAACCGCTGGCTTAAAGAAGGATTCGCTGTTGTTGCTACAGATTATGAAGGTTTGGGCGTTGCTGGACCGCATTTGTTAATTAATAACCCGATGCTGGCTTATAGTATTTTAGATAGTGGTAGAGCTGCTTTAAAAACCAAGTTACCACTTGCGAATAAGTTTGTGATTGTTGGCCAATCACAAGGAGGCGCAGGAGCGATTGCGGCTTCTTCCTACTCGGCAACGTACGCACCTGACTTAAATATTAAAGGTTCAATTGGTACAGGCGTGATTTATCAAGATCCTGAAGCGACGCCTGAAAAGAATCAGCTAAAGTTAAATCCTTATGAAGTCAGTCCGTCGCTTGCTTATGGCATCTATAGTTTTTTAGTGACGCAAAGTTTATATCCAAAGATAAAAACAGAAGATATTTTCACACCTGAAGCAGTGCCTTTAGTTGAACAAGCAAGAAATGCGTGCTTAACAAGCTTTATGGGGGATATTCAAACTGCGGGTCTTTCGCCAGCACAAGCGTATAAACCTAATCCACCTGCAAACTATAAAAAGCTGCAAGAGAAACAATCGAATGATTATGGTTATTATCCGACATTAAAAATCAGTCACCCACTCTTTATCGGAACAGGGGCAAACGACCGAACACCTGATGCCCGATCTCAAATGAAGCTGGTGGCCGATGCGTGTAAAGCGGGTACCATAGTCGAAGGCCATTTGTATCATGGCTTAGGGCATAGCGAGACCGTTAATGCGTCATTACAAGATTCGATTCCATTTGCTAAAAAGGTGATTGCAGGAGAGAAAATTCAGGCTATTTGTAAACCTGACTTACAATAAAAGATGACATAAAGATTTTCTCACTGAAGAAAATCTTTATTTTAAAAAGCCGCTCTTCAAAGATATTGCAGAGCGGCTTTATGCTTTAAATGTTTAAGCGATGCGCTTTAATCTTTTTGTAGCCTCTTCACGTACAGCAGGGATGATATAGCGGCCATAATCGACCGTGTCATAGATCGGATCGTAGCCACGATTTAAAAAGGTGGTAACGCCTAAATCTACATAATCGAGTAATGCCGTAATAATGGTATCTGGTGTACCCACCAAGGCAGTGGTATCACCATAAGCTCCTACAGCAGTTGCAGTGGGCATCCATAAGGCACGATCATGTCGATCACCTTGTTGGGCTGCTGCCAATAAGCGTTGTGAACCAATTCCTTTGATTTTGTGCCCTGACAATGTGCCGTTATTCTGAAAAGTTGGATTGTTCTGAATATCAGCAAGAATCTGTTCTGCACGCTGCCAAGCAAGTTCTTCGGTTGGGCCAATAATAAGGCGTACGGATAAGCTAACCGGTGGCTGCGGTTTATTGGCGTGTTCTGCTGCGAGCTTTAATTTATTAATTTGATCTTTTACACCAGCCAGTGGTTCCCCCCAAAGTGAATACAGGTCTGCATGGCGGACTGCAATATCATAAGCAATATCGGATGAGCCACCGAATGAAATCGGGATTGTCCCATTGACTGGCTTTAATGGGCAAAAAGCGTTTTCTAGCTTAAAGTACTTACCTTCATAACTAATAGGTTGATCGCTTTTCCAGAGTTTCTGGATGATATCTAGATATTCCCCGGTCCGTTCATAACGTTGAATTTTATCAACAATATAATCACCTTCTTGAGGCTCAGCTGTAATTCCTGTAATTGCATGTAAACGGATTCTTCCACCACCTGTCGTATGGTCAAGTGTCGCAAAAGAACGTGCAGCCAGATTTGGTGTTACAAGCGCGGGACGATGGGCAATCATAAACCCGAGTTGCTCAGTATGCTGTGCGAGATAAGCTGCAATTTGTGTACTATCTGGGCTGCTTGGTCCACTAGCAATTAAAACTTTATCAAAACCAGCATATTCATGTGCCCGTGCATGATAACGTAGATAGTCGAGGTCTATTTTATGACCAATACGTGTCCCTTTGGTTTCTGACCATTGATTAGGAAAAACCATACCAACGAATTCGATGCTCATTATTAAACCTATTTTATGGATTTTTAACCAATGAGCAAAATAAATGCCAAGTTTAAACTGATATAAAATAAGCGATTAGGGAATAGTATTTTAATTAGGTGTCTAAATTTGATCAGAAGTATTCGTATTTTGCTTAAAAAACAACATTTCATAAATTGAGAATTATATTCTTAATAAAGTTATAAGGTTGATTTTAGAGTAATGAATATTTAAATCATGGATTGAATATCTGTAATTATTATTTATCAGTTTTGTAATTGAATTGTACTATTCTATTTTAATATCATCCTCATCTATTTAAAGGATTAATTATGAAATCCTATTTGGATAATGATTATAAAGTAATTACTTTGCCAGATAACGGGGTACCTGTAAAACCAATTCGAGCAAAAGCAATTATTTTCTCAGATCAAAACTCCCGTAAATTGTTAAATCAAGTGGAAACCATTGCCCCAAGCTCTGCCAGTGTTATCATTCAAGGTGAGTCGGGCACAGGTAAAGAGTTGATTGCACGCGAAATTCATTTGAAAAGTGATCGTAAAAACAAGCCTTTTCTTGCTGTGAACTGTGGTGCTTTGGTTGAAACATTAGCTGAGTCTGAGTTATTCGGCTATGAGGCAGGTGCCTTTACCGGAGCAAATAAGACACGTGCTGGTATTTTCGAAACAGCAGATGGTGGTACTTTGTTTTTGGACGAAGTGGGTGAGTTGCCACTATCTCTACAAGTCAAGCTATTACGGGTATTGCAAGAAAAAGAAGTGATGCGCGTAGGTGGCCGTAAACCAATTCCAATCGACGTACGTATTCTGTCTGGTACGCATGTAGATTTGCGTAAGGCTGTGGCAGAAAACAAGTTTAGGCTCGATTTATACTACCGTTTGAATGTCGTGGTACTGAATATTTTGCCATTACGGGAACGTAAAGGCGATATTTTACCTTTAGTCGATTTTTTCTTAAATTCGTACTCTCAGAAGCTGATTACCACCAAGCCAAATATTAGTGATCGGGCAAGAAATGCGCTCCTCAATTATAGTTGGCCAGGGAACATTCGTGAGTTGGAAAACAATATTCATTATGCTTTACTGATGAGCAGTGGTAAAACGATTGATATTGAACATCTGCGTTTTTCAGAAGAAGGTGGATCAGCAGCATTACCTGATAGTGATTTAATTCAGGAGTTTGAAGATATCCTGAAGCGTTTATTTCAGGAATATGATGGGGAAGCTTGGCATATTATTGAAGATAAGATTGTGAATACAGCATTTTCAAGTTGCTGGAATAATCAGGTCAAGACTGCAAAAATGTTAGGCCTTTCGCGCAATGTTTTGCGTAACCTTTTGTCTCGTTATAATTTATTACCCAATAAGAATGAAAATGAAATTGCATAGAAAAAATATTCTATTCTAAGAACATCCATCTTTGATCTATGGATGTTCTTTTTTTATTGTTGTTAATTTAGTGATCCATAAACCTAATTCAAATAATAGCCACATAGGGACAGCAAGAGCAAGCATACTGAACACATCTGGAGGGGTAATGAACATTGCAATAAAAAAGAAGAACACAATGATGTGTTTGCGATGTTGTTCTAATTGTTGAATAGATAGAATTCCAATAAAAATAAGAATATAAGTTAATACTGGGATTTGAAATGCCAGACCAAAAGCAAGAAAAAGCTTTAAGCAGAAATCCAGATAGCTATTGATATCCGTCATCGGTAATACATTTTCAGGAGAAGCCAATACAAAGAACTTTAAGGCCAAGGGTAAGATCAGGCCATAAGCAAACAAGAGGCCGAGATAAAATAAAAAAATACTGGAAAGGGCTAGAGCGACACCAAATCTTTTCTCGTTTTGGTAGAGTGCAGGTGCAACAAATTGCCAAAACTGATACAGGATAAAGGGAATACTCACTAGAATTGCCAGATAAATGTTGAGTTTGAACGGCGCTAAAAATGTACCCATCACATCCGTTGCAATCATGGTTGAGTTAACAGGTAATAATGAGATTAAAGGTCGAGCAAGAACATGGTAGTTTTGTTGGGCAAGCGGGAGAAGCACTAAAAAAATGGTAACAACCGCACCAATGCTATAGATCAAACGCTTTCTTAACTCTTTCAGGTGTTCGCTATATTTCATTTCAGTGAGGTTTTCACTGACGAGATGTTCAGTCATGCGGCTTGATCCTCATTGAATTTATTTACTGTTTTAAAATGAGTTAAAAAGGGCGTCCTTAACTTGTCATGTGATTGGATATAGACATAATCCGTGGTGTATGTTGCTTTGGTTCTTTGTTCCAAAGAAACAGTGGATTGTACATTTTCAATTTCTTGTTGCATGAGCGCGAGTTGTTGTTTGAGCTGCTCTTCATTTTGTTTTATTTTTTGCAGCTCTTCTTGCATGATTCTTTTGAGTTCAATCAATTCCAGTTCATTTTCTAGATCATTCTGGATTTTATTGAGGTGGTTTTTAATTGCTCTATATTTGAATAGTACCGTTCTTAATGTTTGAGGAAGCTTTTCAGGCCCTAAAATGATGAGGGCAATAATGCCAAAAGCAAATAGTTCCCCAAAACTGATATTAAACATGGCAATATATCACTTATAACTTGGTCTGCTTCTCGCTATTTGATTCTAACGAATTAATATCTTTGTATTGTTGATTCTGTATTAATTTTGGATCATCAGGGTTAACAGAGTCTTTAAAGTCTTTAATTGCACCACCCAAATCTTTTCCTAGGTTTTTTAGCTTTGAAGTGCCAAATAATAAAATAACGATAACGGCAAATAATAGAATATGCCAAATTGATAAACCCATGCTAAAACTCCTGAGAAATATATAATAAAGACTATTAATATCATGACATCGTCTGTTTTCTAAATCATATTAATATCGATCAATATTCGATTTAATTATGCGGTATGATCCAGTAGATGAAGTGCTTGATTACGAAAATTGAATAAGCTTTCACTGTCTTTATGTCTTGGATGGGCTAAAGGAATAGGTATAATTTCCTTGATTTTCCCTGGTCGAGCTGACATCACAATCACACGATCTCCAAGATAGACTGCTTCTTCAATATCGTGCGTCACAAGAATCATGGTGATTTTTTCATGTTGCCAGATACGTTGCAGTTCAGCCTGTAAATGACTCCGGGTCATGGCATCCAATGCGCCAAACGGCTCATCTAAAAGTAAAATATCAGGTTTATTGACCAACCCACGTGCAATGGCAACCCGCTGCGCCATACCGCCAGACAATTCATGAGGGTAGGCATTCTCGAATCCAGTAAGTCCAACAATTTCGATATGCTCTTTCACACGTGCAATTTTTTCTGAACGGCTTAACCCCGTTTCTTCCAGCGCCAAATGGATGTTTTCGGAAACGGTGAGCCAAGGCAGTAAGCGATGCTCCTGAAAAATTAAGCCTCGTTTTAAATCTGTCCCTTGGATAGGAATTTTATTGAGTAAAATTTCACCTTGATAGTCTGGGTCTAGTCCTGCAATTAGACGAAGTAGAGTCGATTTTCCACAACCACTGCTGCCGACAATGGAGATAAATTCACCTTGCTCAATGTCGAGATGAATACCGTCTAAAACAGTTAAGTTGTTCTGATCACGTTGAAATGATTTATTGAGTTTTTTAATCGAGAGTAAAGGAAAAGACATTTTGAAATCCTGATTGTATTTTTAAATTAGAGGCTACTAAGCTCGCCATTGCAGCAGACGTTTTGAAATGAAGTGGATACATGTGGTCATCAAAATACCGCTCATCGTGACGGTTATTGCGCACACCAATAGGATGTCCATTTCAGCATTAATTTCAGCTTTCATCATGAGATTGCCCAAGCCTGCGCCTGCATTGAATAGCAATTCACTTGCTGTGGTGGTGATCCAGGTAAAAGGGACCGCTAAATTTAACCCCGTTAAAATATGTGGCAAGGCTTGTGGCAAGCGGATTCTTTTAAATTCACGCCAAAATGAAAACTGATACATTCGTGCGACTTCACTGTATTTTTCATCATAGTGGCTAAGTCCTTGAAAGGTATTAATGACCAAGGGGAAAAAAGAAGCCAGTGCAATAATAAAGATCTTGGCTTCTTCACCATTGCCAAACCATAAAGCAATTAATGGGGTTAGACCGAGGAGTGGAACTTGTCGGATACTGTTAAACAGTGGCGAAATGAGCGCATTAAAAACTTTTGAATAGGCGAGTAAGGCGCCTAAAATGAGTCCAGCTGTTGAACCAAATAAAAAGCCTAATCCCGCTTTCTTCAGACTACCCCATGTATTCACCCATAATTCACCTGTTTCTAGTAGTTGAAGAGAAGCAGAATAAATATTCTGTAAAGGGACAAAGGCATAGGCATGACTAGAGCCTAGTCCTGAGTTGTATTGCCATAACGCTAGTAATATTGCTGGAAGTACGAGACCTTGTAAAAGGACCACAGGCTGTTGTAATGCACCTTTTAAAGTAAGTGATAGTGACGACATTATTTCCCCCTTGAACTGAGAGCAGGTGATATAAAGCGTTGTTCGACCAAACGTAAAAGTTTATCGAGGCTAAAACCAATCATGCCTGTGATAAATACCCCGACCATCACCACATCCAGACGAAGCATTTGCCGTCCAAGCTCCATCATCTGACCAATGCCAGTACCTGCTGCAAGTAATTCAACGGCAACTAAAATCAACCATGCTCGGCCTAATGCAATTCGTAGTCCACTGATCAAGGGGGGGAATGTTGAGGGGATGATGATGTACCTAAGCCACGCTCGCGTTTTAAGTTTGTAGATTTGACCGAGTTCAATGTATTGTTTAGGAATATTTTTCACTGCATCTGCTGTTGCCAAAGCAATTGGGAAAAAACAGGCTTTGATAATGAGTAAAATTTTAAACAGTTCACCAATCCCAAAAACGAGAATAAAAATAGGAATAAGAACAAAGATCGGAATCTGGTAAAGCAGATTAAATAAGATATAAGTGTAATTACGGAATGTGGTGATTGAACCATAGGCAATTCCAAAAGCAATGGCACTGAGTGCTGCAATAGAAAATCCAAAAAATAATCGAGCAAGACTATCCTTTAAGTGCAGTTGTAGTTCACCACTTTGCAATAAACTAATAAATGTATTCCAGACCGTTGCGGGTGGCACCAGAATTTGAGTTGGAAAAATTTGTAAAGAGCAAATAAATTGCCAAGTAAGTAAAGCCAATATGGGGGAAATCATCGAGAGCAGCCCATACAACTGCTCAGCAGAAATCCTCCTCCATAGCGGAGGTCTAACCACAACGATATTCTTTTCAAGGGGAGGATTCACGAGCGTTTTCATCGCTTAGTCTCCCTGTTTCTTCTGCTGATCGTTTGCATGTAAATTTTGAATTGCTTGCTCGGCAAATTTTGGATTTAACAGCTCATCTGCTTTTAAAGGCGTTTGAATCAACTGGTTTTTCACAGCATGATCAATGACTTTGGCATAGTGTTGTTTAAGGAAATCAACTTTGTATTCAGGTGACCAATCCTGTTGCCATGTACTTGCACTATTCTGACTTTCACGTTGAATGACATTTAAAGGTTGACCAAACTTGGTTTGACTTTGCTGAAATTCATCTTTGTGTTGGGATATCCAGTTCATTGCTCTAACTGTTGCGTCAGCAAGTAACTGAGTGGTCTCTGGATATTGTTCAATATAGTTTTTACGTCCCCATAATTCCGCACGCATTTTCCAATCAGCAGGCAAGGATTGAGATGACCATATAATTTTACCGAGATGGCGGTCTTGTAAAGTTAACGCATCACTTAAAGTAAAAAATGCATCCACACTTTTGGCAGATAAAGCTGCTGCACCTGCTTGAGGGTTGAGGTTAATAATTTGAAAGTCTTTGAGGTTTAAACCTTTGCTTTGTATAAGTTGACCAAAATTGATTTCCCAAGGACGGCCACGATGTAAAGCAATTTTTTTACCTTTTAAGTCCTCAATACTTTTTACCTGTGAATCAGGTGGCACAATCAGATAGACATTATTACCAATCCCCCCAGGCACCACAATTTGTGTTCTTACCCCAGTTGCATTCAGTACCACAGCCGGTAGGTTGCCATAAAAAGCAAAATCAATTTTATTGTTCAGGAAACTTTCATTCACTAAAGTCGCTACAGCAGCAGTTGTTACTGGCTCCCATTTCAACTCAATATGTTGTTGCTTTAAGGCCTTGAGAAAAATAGGGTCTTGAGAGATGAGTTGTGGTACGCCAATAAAGTCCAGACTACCTGATGTTCCATTTGCTACGACAGCAATACGCAACTGTTGCTGAGATGGTTTACTCTCAGATGCTTGTTCGTTTTGTTTTGCATCGCAAGCGACGAGTCCTAAAAGACTAAAACTTAAAAATAAGCTAGGAAGAATACGCATATCATCATAAGAATTAAAAAATATAGAGGAATAGAGCAAGAACTAAGCCAAAATAATTAATATATAAAAATCAATTATTTATTATTTTTTATGCTGACTATTGTTTTTGAGTCAGTCATGTATGCTGTGAAACAGACATTTAAAAGTATAGAAGTGTTGAAATTTCAACACTATGTTTTGGTATGTTTTTATAAAGTTTAAATAAAACAATAATATATGTTAAAAAAATATCGAATAAAAAGCGGCATGATTTCTGCTCATGACATAGCTAACGAACACGATGTCGTGAAATTTTTAATTATTGAGAACTATTATGTCAGTTGAGTTTTTATGGAGAATTCCTGTTCATGGGGATGGTCGTCGAGCACATCAGTTACATACCCGTGGTGAATGGAATCAGTTAAATCCAGCAATTAAATCTCCACAACGCGTGGCTCCGCAACATGAAGATCAGTTATTTGCCTACTATGATTATGTACAACAAGTGGCAAAAGCGGCTGATATTGTTGGTTTTCATGGCGCATTGATTCCCGCTTTTCCTCATACTGAAGAGCCTTGGGTATTGGCTTCAGCATTAGCAAGAGAAACCAAACGACTTCGACTGTTGATTGCGATTCAGCCGTGGTTTATTCATCCAGCCTATGCCAGTCAAATGGCTGCCAGTTTACAGCGTTTAAGTCAGGGGCGAGTAGAGTGGAATGTCATTTCAGGTGGAGGCGGTGCGCAGCAACGTGCTTACGGTGATTTTATTGAACATGACCAGCGCTATGCACGGACCAACGAGTTTTTGGAGTTTGTAAAAGGTTATTCACATCATGCGCCATTTGACTATGATGGTAAGTTTTTTCATGTTGAGCAGGGTGGGTTGAGATACCCAATGAATCAATATGATGTACCTCGGTTATGGTTGGCTGGTGCGAGTGATGCCGCCTTACAAGTCGCAGGACGTCATGCTGATATTCACTTAACTTGGGGTGAACCTGTTGAGCAGCAGAAAAAAGTCATTGAACAGGCGCGAGCATTTTTTGAACAAAACTCGCCTGATCGTAACGTTAAATTTGGTATGCGTATTGATATATTGGCACGGCCTACACAAGAGCAAGCTTTTCAGGAGCTTAAACAGATGTATGAAACCATTGCTGTTGATGGTCATGCCTTTGAACGAAAAGATACTGAGTCGGTCGGTGCAAAACGTCAGCAGGCTTTGGCGCAGGGCAATCGTTTCGAAGACTTATTTGTAAGTCCGAACGTTTGGGCGGGTATGTCCAATGTACGTGGCGGACCTAACTGTATTTTAGTGGGTAGCTATGAACAGGTTGCAGAGCGTTTGCAAGAATATATTGATATTGGTGTTGGTCATTTCATTTTAGCCAGTAACCCTCATTTGGAAGAAGCCTATCGGGTAGCAGAAGAGGTCTTACCACTGGTTGGATATAAATTAAAATAATAAATTTAGATCCCTTTGATATATCAAAGGGATCTTGTTGTTTGAACAGCATAACACTGTCTGAAAACCAACATATTGAATATCGATTAATTAAAAAATAGTGATTAAAAATATAAAAATCAAATACTTGTTCTTTTGGCATGACTTGTGCAATTTTTTATTCAATATTTTATTTTTCGTTTAAAACCCTATGAGTGAACTACTATTTAACTCGCATAAACGGGCGTTGCTATTTGAACAATATGCACCTGAAGCTAGTTCAAACAACATAGCAGATCCGTTTACACGGCATTCCATGGAGCTTACGCAACCTTCTCCACCACGCTTGAATAAAGTGTTGATTGCGATTATTGCAGTTGCTTCTGCGCATTTAGGAATTTGGTATATCGCAAAACACTTGCCTACACCTACTTTGGATATTCATAAGCCAGAACCCGTGGTGATTGAAATTGTAAAACCTGAACAACCACCCAAAGTGATTGAACCTAAAATTCCTCCTGTCACAGAGAAACCTAAAATTCCACCAGTTGTGGAAAAGCCAAAACCAATAGTTAAACAGGTTGAACAACCCAAACCTTTACAGAAAGCGGTGGAGCAACCTAAAGCAGTCACTCAGCCTACGCCACAAAAAGTTGAAGAGACTGTTGTGACCAAAGAGGTGACTCCTGCACCTGTTCAGAAAGTTGTTGAACCTGTGAAGTCGGTCGATGACAACTTACCTGTGACGGAAGCGAAAGGATATGCAGGCTATCTGAGTAATCCTGCACCCGAATATCCAGAACAGGCACTCGAACGTGGTTGGGAGGGTTCTGTGATTTTAAGGGTCAAAGTATTAGCAAATGGTAGCCCTGATACGGTCAGTATCAAGCAAAGTAGTGGCAAAAAACTTTTAGATAGCGCTGCTGTAAGAACAGTAAAGCAATGGAAATTTTCACCCGCTTTAAAAGGTAAAACCCCTGTAGAAGGTTGGGTCGATGTTCCAATTCATTATCAATTACCGAAATAAATTTAATTTTATAGATTAAGAGGATATTTACATGACTGACATTAATTCATTGATCCATGACGGCACTATCTGGTTATTAGTTGCTTTCTCAATTGTGACTTGGGCACTGGTTGTAATCAAAATCGTTCAGACCCAAAGAGCATCAAAACAAGATAAACGTTTCGTAGAGGCGTTTTGGAAAGCAAAAAATTTATCTGACGCCGTGACTAAATCTGAATCGGGTCAAGGACCAGCAGCACGTGTTGCAAATGCGGGGTTTAAAACACTGATAGAAGCAGATGAAAAAACACACCATGACTTGCAAAACAGTTGGAGCCGTCAGGACTTATTGGAACGTCACTTACGCAAACAAATTCTAACTGAACGTCGTCAATTGGAGAAAGGTTCAGCGCTATTGGCGTCTATTGGTAACAATGCACCCTTTATTGGTTTGTTTGGCACAGTATTCGGAATCATTCATGCATTACAGGCGATTGCCCATTCTGGTAATGCAAGTATGGATGTCGTTGCTGGACCGATTGGAGAGGCATTGATTGCAACAGGAATTGGTATCGCTGTTGCTGTACCTGCTGTGCTTGCCTATAACTACTTTGTACGTAAAGTGAAAGCGATTGGTGCAGACTTAGATGATTTTGCAACAGATTTTGTCAGTTTAAATCAAAAGGCTGGTTTTCAATTGCCGACTGCTAAAACCAAAAATACAGCAGAGACTACGATTCTGAATGATGCTTCAACAAAAGAAGTGAAAGAAAAAGGAGTATTCGCATAATGGCAATTTCTACCTCTCAAGATGATGATGTGGTGAGTGAAATCAACATTACACCGTTGGTGGATGTGATGTTGGTTTTGCTGATTGTCTTTATCGTCACAGCACCTTTGCTGACCAATACGGTGAAAGTCAATTTGCCTAAGGCCGCACCGACTCAATCTACTGATCAGAATAAAGCTGTCGTGATTAGTGTTAATCCACAGGGTGAGATATTTTTGGATAAGGACAAAGTGTCACTTGCAAGTTTTGAACAAGAAATTCAGTCACGCAAGAATAGCAACCCGAAGCTGGCTTTGAACCTGAATGCGGATGAAACTGTTCCTTATGGGACAGTGGCAAAATTATTGGCAAGTATTGAACGAGTTGGTGTAGATAAATTATCGGTGATCACTGTTCCTCAATAATCCCAGCCACATCTTAAATAGCTGCTTCGGCAGCTTTTTTAATTTATTCTGTCAGCAGAATAAAAATCCCCTCATAAAGAGGGGAAGCAAAGTTAAACGGATGTGTTTAAGCCTTCCATAATTTCTCAAAACGCCACGTTGGAAAAATAGTATGTTCTGGGGCTAAGCCTCCAATATTTTTTGTGGCTGCATCAATGGTATGGCTAAATCCCCAGATCAGCATTCCACCACGTTCATGTTGAATTTTCTGTGCTTGGGTCAAATACACTTTTCGCTTTGCTAAATCTGGTTCGGCAAGCGCCTTATAAAACAACTCACTATATTCAGGATCTTTAAAATTGATTTTATTGGTTGTTGAAATCGGTGCATCATTGACAACAGCAGTAGATAAATAGGGTGTACCGACATTGGTTGCGTTACTCGACAATTGCCATTTATTACGGTCTGGTCCATTAAATGTTGCGGCATCGACTTGTTTGACTCGTATATTCACATTGGCATGTTTTGCTTGTTCTGCAAAGATCAGTGCAGGCTGGGCGCTGCCAGCAGGTGCAACAAGTTCAACACTTAAACCCTCTTTAAAACCAGCTTGTGCCAATAATTTTTTTGCTTCCTCGATATTTTGCTGACGTTGGGGTAGGTTAAGAAAAGCAGGGTCCTGTGGTGAGTAGAGATCATTGGCAATACGCCCCTGACCATTTAACCCACGTTGTACAAGCTCCTCACGATTGGCAATTAAACGAAATGCCTGACGGACTTTAGGATCATTAAAAGGGGCTTGTTGGGTATTAAAGTCAAAACCATTATGGGTATTGGTTTCAGAACGAATGGTTTGAATATGTTTCGCCTGCTCCAGAATTTTAATGTATTCAGGTGAAATGGCATTGGCGATATCAATTTGTCCTGCTAATAAGGCATTTAAACGTGAGACCTGATCTTTAAAATCAATCACCTCAAAACTGTCTGCATAAGGTTGATCTGCTTTAAAATAGTTTTCAAAACGAGTGAAGACAGAACGTTGACCAGGGATAAACTGTTTGACTTTATAAGGGCCTGCACCGACTGGGTTATGGATTGGATCAAAGTCGGTAGGTACGATTCCACCAAAATTCACCCAAGTTTCAGGTAGTGCAACGAAACCAGCAATTGAATTGATAAAAGGAATACGAACGGTATATTCATCTAATTTTTGAATGCGATCCCGATCAATCCATTGCACCAGACTTCGAAACGGTGAGGCAAGCTTTGGGTCAGTTAAACGCTTTACTGAGAAAATCACATCATCGGCAGTAATTGTTTTACCGTGATGGAATTCTAGACCTTTACGTAGACGAATGGTCCATTCACTCGCATTATGATTGGGTTCAGAAAATTCAGCTAAGGCAAGACGTGGCAGCATATTTTCATCCCATTCCCATAGCTTGTTATATATGGCAAAACCTCGGGTAATTCCTGCGCTTGAAGTAGATAGATGTGGGTCTAAACTGCCTGACTGTTGTCCACCAATTAGACCTAATCGAATCGTTCCACCATGTTTGGGAGTGAGTGAAGATGGGCTCTGTACGTCTGTACCCGTTTGTGGTGATTGATCGCAGCCAGACAAGCTCCCTATTAAAGAAACACCACCTACTGCGCTAAGACTTTGTGCTAAAAACTTTCGACGTGACAATAGAATTGATCGACTTGTCATTATAAATACTCATATTGGATAGTCATCTTTATGGACTTGCAGAATAAATGCCAATAATTTATTTATATTTATCAGTGTCTTAATTAATTATGGTTTTTGTTTACTGTCTTTATTTCAACAAATCTGTTGAAAAAATAAACATTTATAAAGCTGATATCTAAATATATAAAAATTAAAAACTATTAAATCAATATCTTGGGTGTTGTTTTGAGGCTGTTTAATGATTGGCATAGGCCTTGCGTAACGTACTGTAAATTTACTTTACTGAGTATGATATGAAGCAGCCTTTTCAATTAAAACCTTTAGTGATTGCCTTAGCCTTTTCGGGGGTATCTTTACCCATACATGTGTTTGCCGAAGAAACCCAAAATACATCGGCAAATACTGAAAGTGATGTGATTACTTTGGCAGATGTCGTGGTGACTGGTGCAAATAAAAAACAAACTGTTGTTCCCAAGCGTAAAGTGACTTCAATCTATGGAACGGATAGCTCTGTATTAGACACACCTCGTGTAGTGTCCCAAGTATCGGAACAACAATTTCGTGAAGATGTGATTCGTAGTGCAGATGATCTTGTTAAATATGCGCCAAGTATTACCCGAGGTGGAGGACAAAATGCTAATTTCGCACCGCAGATACGAGGGCAAAATTCAGAGGTCTTTCAAGATAGCCAACGAATTTATAGTACCCGTCATCCGACCAATTTAAATGCATATGAAGCGGCAGATATTGTGGCAGGGCCAACGGGAGTGATTTTTGCACCTACTTCGGGTTCAGGTGGATATATTAATTACCTCACTAAAAAACCTAACTTTAATAAAGCAGAAACAACGATTTCTGGTTCGGTTGGTTCAATCTATGCAGGAAAAGGTTCAGAACCTAATTTTTCTGTCAGTATTGATCATACCGCCCCGATCTCTAAAGAACTTGCATTCCGTGTCAGCGCAACAGCCCAAAAAACCGATGATTATTATGACAATGTGAAAAATAATTTTAATGCATTCTATGGTGCATTGGCTTGGCGTCCAGATGATAGTCTACGTGTCGACTGGAATATAAGTTATGACGATTATTATGATTTTAACGTGACACATGGTTGGAATAGGGCAACACAACAATCAGTTGATAACCGTCAGTATTACAAAGGCAGGGCAACGCCAATTATTCAAAATGGTGCGACCTTTTGGTCGCCAGTATTTGAGTCTGGGGCAGCAAACTCCAAAGTGATTGGTTGGCAAAACCGACAGAAGAATGACAAAAACCAATATATTGCAGTAGGTGCGGTTCAAACAACACCATTACCAAATGCAACAGCGGATCAGGCTGGAACAATTCGAGGTTGGGTCTATGATCCATCTATACCTGGTAATGGATTGGTCAAACTAGACGATAATATTTCTGGTCGAAGTGAAGATAAAAATAGTGCCAAACGATTCAGCACCCAATTAAAATTAGTTAAAGATTTGAATACACATTGGTCTGTTTCTAATAGTACGCTTTATCAAAATAGCAAGGATTTAGGTGATTCGGTTGGAAGTTTCTTTACTGATCTGGAACATGAGTTATTTGATAATCGCCTAGAATTCCTCGCAGATTATGATTTCGAGTTGTTTGGGCTTAAGGTGAATAATAAAGGCAGTACAGGAGGCGCTTATCGCCGTGAGGAGTTTACTTCTTTAGCGGCAAATAATAGTTTTAATATTAATCCTTATGATCTGACCAATGATCCTTCTCAAAAAAATCCAGGGGATTTACTTGGGTTGGTCAATAATAGCAGTTCAACAGGAGGCTGGATTGGACAAGCCGGTGTTCCTCAATATTCTCAGTACTTTGGTTATTTAAATCTACCAAGAATGTATCCAGTCGGCCATGGCTTATATGCTGAAAAAGGTGGTTTCCCTCCCAATGGTGGTGGTGCTGTTTATACAGGAACGGGATCTTGGGATACGTGGAGTGTGTTTACTCAGCAGAATTTTACTTTTAATGATGTGTTTGGCATTAATCTTGGGATTAATCATAGTTCAATCAAAGCCAAACTGGAAAACCCGTTGGTCTTAGTGCCGACAGATGTCCGTTCAGATCGTAATAAGTATAGTTTGCTCAGTTATCAAGCCAGTACATTTATCAAGCCAACAGAAAAAACTACACTGTATTTTACCTATGATAAGAGCACTGCACTCAACACAGGTGTTTTTGGCCCATTTTTAATTTGGGGGGCAGGCAATCAACTGAATCCTTTAGCGTTTGACAGTCAAAGTGAATTAAAGGAATTAGGATTTAAATATGAGCCGATCATTGATCAACTATTTCTCACATTAAGCGGATTTGAGCAGAAGCGAGATTTATCACCTGATACAAATGGCAATATGGCACGCTTTGAAGTCAAAGGGATTGAATCTTCACTACGCTGGCAGCTACAAAAAAATATTGCAATAGGTGGTAACTTAACCTATTTGAATGCTGAATATAGCTCAATTATTCCAGCAGGATTTTCTCCCTTTGGTTTCCATGCAGACAATGCGACTGTCTGGGGGGACAGTAATGGGTTAAACCAGCGTAAAGCAGGTCGTTATGATGCGGCGGGTATTCCAAAATACTCTGCCAGTGCTTATGTGGATTATCAACATCAGTCAGGTTTTGGTGTAAATCTTTCAGGGTGGTGGACAAGTGACTGGTATACCAATTTAAGCCAGACGGTTAAAGTTCCAAATAACTATAATTTAGATTTGGGATTATATTATCGACAACCACAATGGACTGTGGGTTTAAATATTCTGAATTTAACCAATGAACGTAATTTTGTGAATGGTTTAGCCGGTGCAAATAGTGAATTCTTACAACCAATGCGTCCACTCACGGTACAGGGACAATTTAGTTATAAATTTTAAATACATGAAATATTTTTAATTCTAAATAGCCATACAGTTGTATGGCTATTTTTTTCTTTCATTTTTCAAAAACAAACAATGTTGGAATAACAACAACAACATAGGGAAAAATGTTTATCTATCAGCAAAATCTAATCATGAGTTTTATTTTTGTTTTTTAAGGTATTGAAATTTATAAAATAAATTAAGTGGCATAGAAGTTGCCAATATAAGAATAGATTTATTTAAATGGAGTCACCATGTTTAAGGTCACAAAAATTAGGCAGAGTATTTTAACTGCTATGTGGGGAGTAACAGCGAGTGTTTCGACATTGGCTTTGGCAAATGAAGAGATCGATACAGGCATCACAGCTGAGCAACAGGCGCAGGTGGTCAATGCAAAAGATGTCAAAAAGTTAAGTGATGTGATTGTAACCGCACAATATCGAGCACAAAATATTCAAAAAGTTCCAACCGCGATTACGGCTGTTTCTGGTAAAGATTTGGCTGCCAAGGGCTCAACCTTTATTGGTGATGTTTTAACCTACACACCAAATGCAGCAGCGGAAAATCCAGATGGTGATAGCCGACCACGTTGGTATATCCGTGGTTTGGGTACAGGGGATGTTGCTGCATCGACTGTATTTCCAGTCGGTATTTATGCAGATGGTGTGTATTTGAATGCTCCCGTTGCTGGTGCAGGAGACTTATTCGATCTAGAGCGGATCGAGGTTTTACGTGGGCCACAAGGGACGCTCTACGGTAAAAATACTACAGCAGGTGCAGTTAATTATATTTCCAAAAGACCAACTTTCTCAGAAAAACCAAATGGCTATGCAACGATAGGTGTAGGTGATCATAACCTACGTACTTTCGAGGGGGCTGCCAATGGCAAAGTCTCAGACAATATTGCAGTACGGGGCGCTTTTTACTCTGAAGATCGTGATGGCTATGCAAAGAATTTAGCGAATGGCGAAGATTATGGCGATGTTGATAAGAAATCTTTCCGTTTCCAGATTTTAGGTAAAGTGAATGACCAATGGAATGCATTAGTTAACTTACATAGCCAGACCTACAATGGTTTAGGAAACAATGGTTCCTTAAGTATTGGGAAATATTGGGGCGTTTATGAAAGACCAGAGGGACGTAATACCAATTTAGATTTAGATGAAAGTAATAAAATTCAGCATGATGGTGCTTCATTCACTTTAAATGGAGATTTAGGAGGGGGCCATAGCTTTACCTCAATCACGGCTTTTGACAAGACCACACAAAAGTCAATTTCAGATGGTGATTACACCCCTTATGACGTTGCGCGAAGTTATAGCGATAATGAATGGCGTCAATATAGCCAAGAGTTTCGAATTTCATCCGATGCGAACAAACGTTTAAGCTGGATTGCAGGATTACATTATTTTAACGAAGATCTAGATTCTAAGGGTGTGAGTGCACGGGTCAAGAAAACTTTGCCAAATGGTGCGCCTGCACAGACGGCATCCACTCCTGCATTTAGAGACATTACTTATAATCAGGCTACACAAAGCTTTGCCGTGTTTGGAAATAGTACCTATAAATTTACAGATAAATTTAAGGTGACGGGTGGATTACGCTGGACCAGTGAAGAAAAAGATATTGATCTCGATCTGACTCAGATTACAACAGGCGACTACACCAAAGGAAGTTGGTGGAAAAAAGATGGGTATAGCAACGCCGTCTATAACCCAACTGCAAATGCGAACGGTTCAACCAGTCGTAAGAAAACATGGAATGAGTTGACCTATGACATTACACCAGAATATGAAATTACCCCTGATTTAAATACTTATTTCAGATTTGCACGTGGTTTCCGTTCTGGTGGTTTTAATACAGGTCTATCTAGTAGCCTAACCCAACTTGCGGATGTTAACCCTGAATATTTAAACAGTTACGAGCTCGGTTTGAAATCTAGCTTACTGGGTGGGGATTTAGTCGCAAATGCCAATATTTTCTATTACGACTATAAAGATATCCAGACCAATTTATTAGTTGCAACAGAGGGGCAAGGGGGCGGTGTTACTTCAGTTTTAGCCAATGGGCCAAAAGCAGAAGTGAAAGGTGCAGAGTTAGAGCTTGATTATTTAGCCACTGAGAATCTACGGTTACGTTTTGCAGGGGCTTATTTAGATAGTGAATATACTGACTTCGTTGACAAGAACCCGGTAACCAATGTGGTCAATGCTGACAATACCGGGAACAGTTTAGTCCGCTCACCCAAATATACCATCGGTGTTGGTGGTGAATATACC
This sequence comes from Acinetobacter higginsii, assembly GCF_000369845.1. Taxonomy (NCBI): domain Bacteria; kingdom Pseudomonadati; phylum Pseudomonadota; class Gammaproteobacteria; order Moraxellales; family Moraxellaceae; genus Acinetobacter; species Acinetobacter higginsii. The sequence continues at coordinate 151,812 of NZ_KB850222.1, forward strand.
TTCAATTTAAATGATGGCGCTCGTATCGTTGTTGGTACTGACGCAAGCTATCGTGACCGTGAATATTTCTTGGTAAATCGCCAAGACTATTCGGTTGATCCAATCCTAAGCCAAAAATCTTATACCTTGTGGAATGCCAATATTGGTTATCACAGCGCAAATAATAAATATCAGGTCAATACCTATGTTAAGAATTTGCTGAATGAAGAATATCAGGTACATGGTCGTCCAAATGGCCCAGCAGGACAATATGTTTTAACCTACGGAAACCCACGCCAAGTTGGTGTTTCTCTCACAGCCAAATTCTAACTGTTATACGGAGAACATCATGGGAATTGAATTTTTTACTCGTCTACCTTTGCATGGTGAAGCTGAATTTTTAGCAGGCGATCCTCGTAATCGTGGTGATTGGGCGCGTGTATCTGGTGTGGAAAATACTGGAGCAACATCCAACTATCAAGTGGGTGATGACTTTACTTATATTGACTATTTAGCACAGGTGGCGCGCGCAGCAGAAATCAATGGTTTCGCAGGTGCTTTGATGGTCAATGCGCCAACAGGAGAGGAACCTTGGACGGTTTGTTCGCTATTAGCCAGAGAAACCAAGCGACTAAATTTTGTGACGGCATTCCAGCCTTATCACTTTAGTCCATACAATGCGGTACAGAGTGCTGCAACCTACCAACGTGCAACAGGCAATCGCTTGGTGTGGAATATCATTAATGGTGGTTCTGAGGTGATTCAACGTCAGGTTGGAGATGCCACGCCTCATGATGACCGTTATATCCGCGCAACGGAGTTTCTCGATGTTGTAAAAGGTTATTGGTATAACGAATCATTCCATTACCAAGGCAAATATTATTCTGCTGAGGGCGGCGGATTAAAGTATCCACTCAATAAAGCTGAGTTACCCATCATTTGTACAGCTGGCTCTTCTGAAGCCGCACGTGAGTTTGGTGCAAAGCACGCAGATTATTATTTAATGCGTGCTGAAAAACCAAGTGAGATTGCCGCATTGATTGCGGATGTACGTAAACGTGCTGCGAAGTATGGTCGTGACAATATTAAATTTGGTTTATCCATTGATACAATTGCTCGACGTAGCGAACAGGAAGCTTTGGCAGAGGCGCAACGTTATTTAGATGAAGCAGCAGAGAAGCAGCGTTTGCATGCTTCAGCTGCTCATGCAGGACTCAGATCAGCGCGGGTACTCAGTTTTGAAAAAGAATATGCGGATAAAGATGGCAGCAAAAATGTGAATGATTTCTTCATTCATCCCAATGTTTGGTCTGGCTTTGGCTACATTGGCATCCCTCCAGGTGTTGCTTTGGTGGGTAGCTACCAACAAATTGTTGAACGCATTAAGGAATATAGCAGTATTGGAATCGACTTGTTCTTCCTTGCCGGTTATCCGCATTTAGAAGAAGCTTATCGCTTAGGTGAACATGTTCTGCCACATTTTAAAAACCAACGTCAGGCATTACAGCGTATACCAGAAGAATCAAAGTATCGTATTGCCTAGAATCGTTCTCAATCCTATTCAACCAAGACTTTAACTAGAAGTCTTGGTTTGTTCCATATAAGTCAAAGTATTAATTTTTCTAAAGGCCAAGTCATGTCATATTCAAATGATAAACCACTCAATATTGTCGCAGTTTCAGGTGGTCTTAACAGCCCATCAAAAACTGAAAGTTTGATTCAAACGATTTTGGATGAATTAGCGCAAGCAATCGAAATAAATGTGAGATTTGTAAAACTCAGTGAGATTGGTCCTTTATTGGGTGGTGCAATTTATCGGAGTCAGTTACCCAAACAAGTACAAGATGATTTGGCTGCTATTGAAGCGGCTGATGCCTTGATTGTTGGTACGCCAGTTTATCGTGCTTCTTTTACGGGGCTGTTTAAACACTTATTTGATTTTGTCGAGCAGACGGCTTTAGTGGATGTTCCAGTATTACTTGCTGCATCTGGTGGGAGTGATCGCCACGCTTTGGTACTTGAGCATCAACTTCGTCCTTTGTTCAGCTTTTTCCAAGCACAGACTTTACCTATAGGTGTTTATGCAACAGATCGTGACTTTACTCCTGAATATACAGTCAAAAGTGAAGCATTGAATGACCGTATCTTGCTTGCTGTTGCTCGAGCTTTACCAATTTTGCAATGGGCACCAGCGAAAGGATTACGTGAGCAAAAGGTTAAGGCTAAATCAGAAAAGGCCAATCAGGACTTAAGTATCAATAAACAAGTTGAACAGGATTCTATACTGCCATCTGTTGAAGTACCGGATTTAGATGTTGCTGAGGCAAGACTACATCATAAAAAGACCATCGCTGTGTAGAGTGTTAAACTCAGTTTTATATATCCTAGGTAATAAAATTCAAGAGGGTACATGTGTTCCCTCTCATTTTATTGGGTTCAGAATTTTTAACCCATTAAAAAATGTACAAAAAGCTAATGGGTCAAAATTGGGTAAATTTGAGTTGTATAAAAGTAAAATTTAAACAAAACAGAATGTTATTGATTCTGTTCAATTGACGCCATCTCCACCAAAATTCGAAAAGCCCTGCAATGAAAGTTTCAGGGCTTTTTTATGCTGAAATTTAAGCATATAAAATTTAAAGAAAATATTATTTATTACAACTGGCTAGAGTTTAAAAATAATAGCCAATATTAACGTTGACTTGATTTTCCCATTGATTACTTCCACCTGCAGCAAGACTCTGTCCATAACTACTACCACCGATATAAGGATTATTTTTTCCAAATAACCATTCCGCAGCAATATAAACATTCTTCTTGTAGGTAAATGCAGAACCCAGTACGAGTTGCTCTGAATCTAGAAATACCTTTTTTGCTTTATCGTATCGGCTGTAATTCAAATACACATTGAAATCATTCATATCTTTTACATTAAATTCTGGAATCTTATAGTTGAGATCTAAGCTGTAGAGCATGCCTTTATTGGCGACATTAAAAGTTCCATCATAAGAACCAAAAGTTGTCTGATCATAGGGGGTATCAATCTGATTGAATATGCTGACAAATTTAAGCCCTAGACGATCCTTATTTAACCCATAATGCAGTGCGTAGACGCCACGATGACCCTCTTTATCCTCTGTTTTTTTGACTTTAACTGAGCATAGTATGCAGAAATCCCATAGTTTGCTGACCAACTGTCATTGTTTTGAGTATAGTTGTATTGCAAGGCAACGGCATCTTGCTCTTTATAGTGCGTGCCATTCTCTAGATTTTCATCGGCAGGAATAAGCTGATTAGAATAATATGCTCCTTGGCTTGTCCCTTTGCCTTTCCTGGGATTGGCAGCGTAGTAAGCAGCATAGATCTCATGATTGTCTTTTTTATAATTATATTTTGCACCTAAGCGATATAAGTCTTCAATTCCTGCGATATAAGCCATCGACTCAATGACTGTACTGGTGTAATAGGGCTGAAAACCAATTGGAACCTGATTTAAACCGACTTGAATGGATTGCTGGGGATTTACTGCATACTCAAGATAGGCTTTTTTAGTGAAGTTAACATCACCAATATGATTTGTATAATCATAAGGATACGCACCACCTAAAACACGATGCTCGATGTGACCTGAGAGTTGGTCATAATAAAAATCGAGCTTTACGATAGCTGTATCAAAACTTAACTTACGGATATCTCGGTCAGGATCGTAATCTAAGCGCATACGAACAGCTCCGCCAAGGTCTACACGATTTTGGGAGACTTGCTTGGCATCCATTGTTTCATCGGCAGAACTTGCAGCACTGAAAAACATGCCTACATTGAACAAAATAATGGCTGAAATGGTCTGTGATTGAAATGTTTGAGTCGATACAGTACGTCTCATCAAGGATGAGTTATTTAAAAAATTTTGCATATTTTGTCCTTAAATTATTTTGATCTGCCTTCCAGCGGCAAGATGTATTCCCTCGAGAAATCGAGTGTTTTAAATTGGTATTCTGAGTACCAAGAAAGCGATCCCGATCAAATCCTGTTTAATCGGGAGGAAATGACAACTTATTCGACAGGCTTGTCGTAGAAAAAGGTTTTAATAATTGAGAGTAGTTGCAGCATAAAGATAAACAGGACACAGAAGCCGCCGCAAACGGCTAAATATTTAATCCCATCAATGCCTTGGCCACCGCCACCAAAGGCACTCATGATGATGGCAATTGAACCAATGAGAACACCCCAGATAATACGCTGATAGGATGGGGCTTCTTCACCAATCGGAACATTCTTGCTACACATACCTGCGATTGTGGTCGTGATACTGTTTGCCGCAACGGCGGAAGAAAACAGGGTTAAAACCAGAATCAGCGGTACGATGACGATACCTAATTTAAATGGAAGATGCTGTAAGAACGCCCATAGGCCAGACACTGCACCGTTATCCTTAATGATTTGGACTAAATCCAATACACCGCTTTGCTGTAAATAAAGCGATGTGCCTCCCCAAACTGAAAACCAGACGAGGGCAAAGCAAGAAGGCATAATCCAGTTCACGATAATGAACTCTTTTAAGGTACGACCATATGCGATCAGCGCCAAGAACATTCCCATCAATGGTGCATAAGCCACCCAAACCGCCCAGTCAAACAACGTCCACCATTGGGTTAAGGCTGGACCACCAATATCAATTGGATCTAGACCCCAAAGGAAGAAATTATCCAGCCAAATTGCCATACCCGCAGTAGATGATCTCAGGATGTAAAAGGTTGGGCCAGTAAGGAATAACAAAATCAGCAAGAAATATAAAACTTTTGATTTAATACTCGCTAGAATTTTAAAGCCTTTGTCTAAACCTAAATAAGATGAGAAGGTGAATAAGAAGGTGGTTAATGCACCTAACAGTACCCATAAAATCGTAGTGGCGTGATAGCCATAAGCGACTTTTAAACCCGTGACCACGACAGTCAAACCCGTACCTAGGCCTGATGCTAAGCTGAGAACAATTGCCATGGTTGCAAGCACATCAATGATATCTGCAATAATCCGATTCTGTGCGTATTTTCCGAGTAGAGGTTCCAAAGTTGCTGCAACAGATAAGCCTTTTTTCTTGTTGTAATATATATAAGCAGCAATTAAACCAGAGAGGGTATACATGGAGTAGGGGATAAAGCCCCAATTGTAAAAGACACGGCCCAAACTCCAAATCGCAGCACTATGTGTCAATGGTTCTACCCCAACTTGGTTCAGCTCCCCGTAGACATTACCAAAATAGATAATCGGTTCGTTCACACCATAGGTAATTAAACCTGTCGCAACACCACTGCTGAGTGCCATGGCAAACCATCGACCAAAACTGGTGCTTGCCTTGGCGTCTTTTCCACCGATACGGATATGTCCGTATCGGGATACCAATAAAATTCCGACCAAGATGAGCGAAATCATGGAGACCCATTGATATAACCAACCAAAGTTTTGCAGAGACCAGTTAAAGAAATCTTTGGTTAGATTAATTAATGATTCGCTATGTGAAATGCCTAAGACAACAGCGGAAGACATTAATAAAAATAAGGGAACAAAGACACCCCAGCGTACGGTTTTTACCTGTTTCGAAACACCTTCCATATACTCATCCTTATGTATTCGGTGGGAATAAGCTCATGATCTGCCACGTGTACATCCATGTGGCGTTTGTTTTTTGTTCGGAATAAACATTACATGCTTTAGCATGTATATACAACCAATGTTTGTATTTTAACCCCATGTTTTTTAATGAGATTAAAAGAATATAGTCGAGTGAAATTTTATCCATGTTAATTGAATAACTGGATATTGATGAAATGAGTTTTGATCTTAAAACTAAGATTGAAAATAGAGTAAAAAATACTTTTAAATTAATAGAGTCTAAAAGTAATGATGATTTAATCTAACTTTTCAATTTTATCTTCAATGATGTTTAAAAGCGTACCATCGTGAATCATTCCTTTGATTTCATTGATAAAGCTATAGAGATAAGTATCTTGGTCTGAGATTTTGATACGTTGCTCTAATGCATAGATAATTGCCTGCATCGCGGGACTTCGTTTCTTATCTTTTGCTAGAAATTGATGTGCGTAATATCCAGATAACAGCTCAATGGCCAGAATGTATTCTAGTTTGTCGGCAATGGATATTGCCTTTTTTGCGGCATTATAGCCCATTGCCACATAGTCTTCTTGATTGCCACAAGTCGGGGTATTATCAATGGTTGCAGGGTGGGATAAGATGCGCATGTCATTTAAAAGCGCAGCTTGTGTATATTGTGGAATCATGAGTCCTGAGTTCAATCCAGGCTGTCGGATCAGGAAATAAGAAAACCCAGATAAGCTGCCGTCAATCAAACGATTATTCCTGCGCTCAGACATTTTGGCTAAATTTGTGGCCGCAATTGCTGCTGTATCCATCGCCAAACCCACATAAGATGAGTCTGGATTACAAGCTGAAATGATTTCTTGCTGATTTTGATCATGCCAAACGATAGGATTATCGCAACATGAGTTCATTTCAATTTCAATCGTGATCAGTGCATCATTCAGAACTTTCTTTGCAGCACCATGCAGTTGTGGGATACATCTGAGTGAGAGTGCATCTTGTAATTTGGTTGGATGTTTAAGTAGGGCTAGTTCCGAATCTTTTAGTAATCGTCGAATATTCGATGCTGTTTTTGCCTGCTCAGGATGAGGGCGAACCTTCATTACGCGTTCATCAAATGCAATGAGGATTCCTTCAAGTGATTCAAGACTGAGAGCTGCAATAATATCCGCAGACTTGGCTGCATTTTGCAGATCATATAAAGCTAAACTGGCAAGAGCAGTAGTCGAGGTGGTTCCTGAGATTAAGGCTAAGCCTTCTTTTGCTTGCAACTGTAGTGGTGGGATATTTTCCGCAGCGAAGACGTCTTGGGTTGCACGTAATTCTCCTTGGTAGTAAAGCTGACCACGTCCCGTGAGTGTCAGTGCTAAATGAGCTTCTGGTGCCAAGTAACCAACCGAGCCTTCTCGAGGCATCCAAGGAATTAAATTTAGATTTAAAAATTGACGAATTCTCTCGAGTACTTCAAAACGTACACCGCTATAACCTTGACCTAGGTTTTGTAGAATCATCAGCATACAGGCACGTGCCTGTTCTTCGTTTAATGGTTCACCAACGGAAACGGCATGAGATAAAATTAAATTTTCTTGTAATTCTGCGGTTTGTTGTTGCGAGATTTTTTCTGAACATAGGGCACCAAAACCTGTGGTAATCCCGTACATCGGTTCATCACTTGACATCATATCTTCAAGAACGGCCCGTGATTTTTTTACCCGAGCAACATAGTGTTCTGAGAATTCAAGTTGAGATTTAAAGCGCGCAATCTGAATAAAGGTCTCTATATCAATTTTGTGGCCTAATTGAATGGTCATCGTTTCATCCTGATACGTTGCTTTCATGTTTGAAAACAGATGCATTTCTTTTTGATGTTACTCAAGAAAAGCATTTCCTTCGCTCTTCACTATAGGAAGGTTTTATTTCCTACGCTGGTGCATAAAACACAGTTTCTTTATATACCTACTTTGATCTCGGCATTGTTGCTCTACAGCACATGCACCTTTTCCATAAAATTCAGAAAAGAATGATTAAGATGTGTTTACTTGTATATACATATGTATACTAAATTGAGTCTGAGTTGAAAACAAATTTTTAAAATTATTTTATATCTTTTTGATTTCGTAAGTTAAATTTTATAACTGTGCTTTATTTATGGTTCTTTGTAAAGTGGAAGTGATTGTTTGGAAGGATTGTTCACATGGTTGCTGTGCTTAGAAAGCAAGAAGGGGTATTGAAATAAAGGGGCTAGATTTGGACTTTTAAATTGGTTAGCTTTCTTGGAGTTGATAAGATAGGTATTGCTCTTGGATTGAGCATATTAATAGAGATATTTTAAATATGAATAATCATGGTATTGCATTAGTAAATATTTAATAAAATAGAGTCATAGCTCATGTAATAATGGTTTTACTGAAACCTTTTAACAAAATTTTTTAATGGGGGAAATATGGTGCATGGTAAAAGCGTTAAATTATTTTTGGTCGACAGTACACCAAATGGAATTCTAACGGCTGAAATCATTAATTGGACGGGCCATGTACTATCTGCACCTCGAAGTAAACTAGCTGAATTAATTCAGCGAGAGGAATGTGCAAGAACAGGGGTATATTTTCTGATCGGATATGATCCTGAAAATCCATTTTATCCAAAAGTTTATATTGGTGAGTCGGATGAAGTGGGTAATCGGCTAAAACAGCATAATCGTACAGAGGAAAGTGGTGGGAAAGACTTTTGGGAAAGAGTGTGCTTAGTAACTAGTAAAGATCAAAATTTAACTAAAGCCCATATCAAATATCTTGAATGCCGTTTGATGGATCTTGCTAAAAAAAATGGACAATGTCTGTTAGAAAATAGCACGTCACATATTTATAAGCGCTTGCCTGAATCTGATATTGCAGATATGGAGTTCTTCTTAGATCAACTAAAAATTGTTTTACCTGTATTGGGTTTCGACTTCTTAAAAGACTTAAAAAGACCAAGCTATGAAGAACAGACAAATGATTTAGCAGAAGTTTTTCCCTCTAAAATTACAACTTTTTCTATATCCAGTCGTGAATTGGATGCTAAAGCACAGGAAATAGATGGGGAGTTTTATGTTTTAAAAGGTTCACAAGTAAAGCAATTTTCTAACTCCACTTTTAACTACACGAAATTACGTGATGCATTGATCGAAAAGAAAGTTATTGATCCTGTAAATTTTACCTTTAGCCAAGATTATATGTTTAATAGCCCATCAGCGGCGTCTGGGGTGATACAAGGTAGATCATCTAATGGGAGAAAGGAGTGGCGAGAATCCGAAACAGGTCTGACCTATGCTGAATGGCAACAAAAACAGGTGGATAGTGTGTAATTGAAATTGTATTTATGACGACATATTTGGGATTAGAGTAAATTTGAAACCCCTAATGTACTATAGATTAAGAATTTTCTGCATTTAATAAAGTAGATAGCATGGTGAGGTTATAAAAATATAAGTTTATTTTGAGATGCTAAAAAGTTTAAATCTGGAGTGAATCAGGTAGTTGATAGAGGGTTTTAGCCATACACTCAAAACTAGACATTCGGATCCGGTCTGGAATAAGGATTTTAGCCTATTGGTTAATGGTTTGAATCATCAGGGTGAAAAATAATCAGCTATTTGCTTCTGATTTAGATATGATTCTTGCAATATTTGGTTTGATATACTTGGTCAGTCATGGCAATTAAAAAAACAGAACTCTATTCTTCACTTTGGGCAAGCTGCGATGAACTACGTGGTGGTATGGATGCGAGTCAGTACAAAGATTATGTACTTACAATGCTGTTTTTGAAGTATATTTCAGATCGTTTTAGTAATGATGCTTTTGCCATTATCGAAATTCCAGAAGATGCAACATTCGATAAAATTAGCGAGTTGAAAGGCAATAAGGAAATTGGCGACAAGCTTAATATTATTATTCGCAAAATTGCTGAAGCGAATAATCTGCGTGGTGTAATTGATGTTGCCGACTTTAACGATGAGGATAAGCTAGGGAAAGGCAAAGATATGATTGACCGGTTAACCAAGTTAATCGGTCTTTTCGAAGGCTTAAACTTAGCTGATAACCGTGCTGATGGCGATGATTTATTGGGTGATGCCTACGAATATTTAATGCGTCACTTTGCAACGGAGTCAGGTAAATCTAAAGGCCAATTCTATACACCTGCTGAAGTATCACGTGTAGTCGCAAAAATTGTAGGTATTAAAAAAGATACACCTAAAAACTCCACCGTTTATGACCCAACTTGCGGTTCAGGTTCACTTTTATTAAAAGCATCTGATGAAGCACAAAGAGGCTTAACCATATACGGTCAAGAAATGGATAATGCGACATCTGCATTGGCACGTATGAACATGATTCTGCATGGTGATGTTGGTGAAGGTGCTAAAATCACTCAAGGCAATACATTATCTTCACCTGAGTACAAAGATGAAGCAGGTCAGCTCATGACCTTTGATTTTGCTGTTGCCAATCCTCCATTTTCAAGTAAAAACTGGACGAATGGTTTAACACCAAATAGTGATGAATTTGATCGCTTTGTGTGGGGTGTGCCACCAGAGAAAAATGGTGACTTTGCCTTTTTACTACATATTTTAAAAAGCTTAAAAAGTACAGGTAAAGCTGCGGTCATTTTGCCACACGGGGTTTTATTCCGTGGTAATGCTGAAGCACGAATCCGTGAAAACCTAATCAAGCAAGGCTACATTAAAGGTATTATTGGTCTGCCTGCAAACTTGTTCTATGGTACAGGTATTCCAGCATCGATTATTGTGATTGATAAAGCTGCGGCTAAACCTATTCAGTTTAATGAAGAAGGTGAAGTGCTTGATGGTCAAAGCATCTTTATGATTGATGCCAGCAAAGGTTTTGTCAAAGATGGCAATAAAAACCGCCTGCGTCATCAGGATATCCATAAAATTGTCGATGTATTTACCAAAGAATTAGTACTTGAGGGTTATAGCCGTAAAGTCGATATTCATGCCATTGTTACCAATGAATACAACTTAAATATTCCTCGCTATATTGATTCTAGTGAAGCAGAAGACTTACATGATTTAAGTGCACATCTGAAAGGTGGTATTCCAAAGCGTGATATTGATGCGCTGCAAAACTATTGGGATGTTTTACCGAATGTTCGCGCCAGCTTATTTGAAAAAGACCGTGAAGGCTATGGTCGTTGTTTAGTCGCTGCCAATGAAGTGAAGAGGACCATTTTAGAGCATGCCGAATTTAAGACCTTTGCAGTTGAAAGTTTAAAGCCATTTACGCAGTGGTTTGAACGTAGTGCATTTAAGGCGATTGCAAAAGATCAAAAGCCAAAAGATATCATGCTACGTGTCAGCGAAGACTTACTGCAAAGCTATGCTGATGTGAAGTTGTTGTCTAAATATGACATCTACCAAATCTTTATGGAATATTGGGATGAGGTATTGCAGGACGATATTTTCGTGATTACGCAAGATGGTTGGGAGGGTACGACACTCATCCGTGAAATTTTTAAAGTGAAAAAAGATGAAAAAAGTAAGCCTCAGTGGAAGGAAGAACACCATTTTGAATTTGATAAACGACGTTTTCGTGCCGAGACAATTCACCCTGATTTAATTATTTCTAAATTTTTCAGTGTAGAAAATGCAGCTTTAAATACTAAAAAATCTGAGTTTGATATTGCTACTCAGGAATTGGAAAGTTTTATTGAAGAATATACGAATGATGAAGGATTATTATTAGATTCCTTGAATGATAAGGATAAGATTACTTTAGCATCGTTAAAAGCTAGACTTAAAGAAACCCAAGATCCGGAAGAAATTGAGGTGATTAAGCAGGTACAAAAAATGGTGGAAAAAGAAGGTAAATTAAAGAAAGAAGTTAAAGATTTACAAGATGCCTTAGATGTTCAAGTCTTTAATAAGTACCCGACTTTAACTGAAGATGAAGTGAAAGATTTGGTCGTACAAAATAAATGGTTTGCCACTTTAAATAGCAGCATTGAAGCTGAGATTGAACGCGTTACTCAGCAATTGGCAAATCGTGTAAAAGAGCTTAATGAGCGTTATGTAGAGCCATTACCGCAAATTACCCAAAATGTTGAAGCTTTAAGTGTGAAAGTGGCTGAGCATTTAAAAGCAATGGGTTTGGAGTGGTAATGATGAATCAGGACAATTTAGCATCCATAGAAAATCAGATGATACCAGAAGGTTACAAGAAAACTGACCTAGGACTTATTCCTGACGATTGGACGATTAAATCTTTTGAACAAGTTACTTCAAAAATTGGTGATGGAATTCATTCAACACCGATCTATAGTTCTACAGGTGAATATTACTTTATTAATGGAAATAATTTAGTTGCTGGTAGTGTTCTTATAGATGGAGAGACAAAGAAAATTTCGTCCAAAGAATTTAGAAAATATAAACAGATTTTAAGTGGAAAGACAATTCTATTATCAATTAATGGAACAATAGGTAATAGAGCTTTCTACAATGCAGAACCTGTATTGTTAGGAAAAAGTGCAGCTTTCCTTAATATTAATAGTGAATGTAGTGTTCCGTATATCTACTACGTATTAGGGAGTAAGAGAACTTTAGATCAATTTAATGATGGATTGACTGGGTCAACAATTAAAAACCTAGGCTTAGGGACTATTCGCAATACCTTAATACCGATGCCAATTTTAGCTGAACAGGAAAAAATCGCTACAGCTTTATCTGATACTGATGCCTTAATTTCTGAACTAGAAAAACTCATTGAGAAAAAACAAGCGATTAAAAATGCAACCATGCAACAGCTTTTAACAGGTAAAACTCGTTTGCCTGAATTTACTTTACGTGAAGATGGTACGCCTAAAGCTTATAAAGACAGTGAGTTAGGTCAGATTCCTGAGGATTGGACTATCAAGAAGTTAAGTGATCTTGCAACAGTTAAGACAGGCGGAACACCCTCAACTGTTAATAATTTGTATTGGAACGGAGGTTATCTATGGTGCACTCCTACTGATATCACGGCTTTAAAAGGAAGTAAATATCTTACAGGTACTTCAAGAACATTATCTAAATTAGGAATAGAAAATTCATCAGCAGAAGTATTACCAATAGATACGATAGTTATGTCATCACGAGCTACTATTGGTGAGTGCGCTATTTTGAAAAAACAAGCCTCGACTAACCAAGGATTTAAAAACTTTATCTGTTTCGAAGATACAAGTAATGAGTATATTTACTATTTATTAACAACCCTTAAACAAGATTTTATAGGTTTATGTAGCGGTAGTACTTTTTTAGAAATAAGTACAACTCAAGTCAGAAATTTTAAAGTTAAAATCCCTAGATTTGATGAACAATTAGCAATTTCAGAAGTGTTATCTAACATAGATACCGAAATTGCTCAACTTAATTTTAAACTAGCAAAAGTTAAAAATATTAAGCTAGGGATGATACAAGAGCTTTTAACAGGTAAAACACGTTTAGTTTAAATACGTTTAAAAAAAATTGGGGGTAAATATGAAAATTGATGCACAAGTAAAATCGATTGAAAAATTAAAGGACTATTTTTTTATCGTACCTGACTATCAACGTGAATACGTATGGAAAGCAGATGATCAGGTCGAGCAGTTTTTAACAGATATTGATAATGAATATGATGAAAATGCTGAGCAACAAGAAAGTTATTTCATTGGTTCAATTATCATTGTTAAAAACAAGAATAAGTACGATGTGATTGATGGTCAGCAACGTCTGACTACCATTACACTCACCTTGTGTGCAATCAGAGATTTACTTTCAAATCAAGATTTGACCGAATTACAAAAGAATCATTTAAGTACGGTAAATAACTTACTGTATAGCTTTGATTTGGATACTGAAAAGCACCTACTTCGCCTTGAGTTACAGTATGATGAAAGTAAGAACTTTTTAGATACTCTGATTCTTAATGAAAAATACGAAGGTGAAAACACCGCATCCATTCAAAAAATGCGCGCAGCGTATGATCAGATTTATGACTATCTCGAAACTATTTTACAAAAAGGGGTACCCGCTTTAACAAAATTTGCGCGTTATTTCATGAGTAAAATTGATTTGGTGCTGATCGAATCTGAAGATGTTGGTAGTGCACTGAAAATTTTTGAAACCATTAACCAGCGTGGTGCAAGCCTAAATGCTATGGATTTGGTAAAAAACTTATTATTTAGCCAAGCCAATGAAAACCAGTTTAGTATAATTAAAGAAACATGGAAAAAAATTAATGCAGCGTTACAACGCTGTGGTGAAGATGAAAATCCATTACGTTTCCTACGTTATTTTATGATGGCACGTTACCATAACGGGATATTACGTGAAGACGATATCTATAAATGGATTATATCGAATGCTGGTAAAGCAATTTTAAATTATGAAACTCAGCCCATTGCTCTTGTTCAAGAAATTGAATTTATGGCACAGCGTTATGCCGATTTAGTCAATGCAACAAAGATGCTTAGAGATGGAAGTGAATATCCTAATGTAACCAATATTGGTTTCTTGAATAAATATAAATCTAGGCAACATTTAGTCATGTTGTTGGCCTTATCAAAGAGTGCGGATAAGACAACAATTAATTATTTGGCTAAACAAATAGAAAGTTTTTACTTTGTTACCAATACAGTGGGTGTTTTAGGTAAAAGTAACGAACATTCATTTGCAAATTGGGTGGTTTCATTTCGTGAAAAATCAACGATTGAAGAAATTAAACTTGCAGTTGAAAAAACAATTGTACCTTACGTGTTGGAGCGGCTAGAAAATCTACAATTTAAGTTTTTAAATATTCGTCATGATGCCTATAACCCTCAGTACCGTCAGCGTTTTATCTTGGGGCAAATCGAAAACCAAGCTCGAATTCTTGTAGGTTGGTCTACTTTCAACTTCAAACAAATTTATAGTTTGGAAATTGAGCATATTTTTCCTCAAACGCCTAAAGACAATATTTTGCCAGATGAATTTGTTGACAAAGCAGATTACAACAATACCATCTATAAGTTAGGTAATGTCACATTATTAGAAAGTGTGATTAATCAGGCCATAAGCAAAATGAATGACTTAACGACGAATTGGTTTGAGCAAAAGCAACAAGAATATGTAAAATCTAATGTACTGACAGTGAACTTAATCAATCACGAATATAATATTGGAAAAAACACAGCTATTAGTCGCTTTAAAGAAGAGAAATCTTATATTTTTAATACTTGGACAAAGCAAACTATTATAGATCGCCAAAAAATTATGTTGGATTTAGCGCTTGATGTTTGGCGTATTAATGATCAGAGGTTGGATCAGTACCAGTTTTTAGTTAAACAAAAAGATATAGCTTAATCAATAAATTGAAATTAGGTAATAGAAATGAGTCGAGTCGGACAACTTGAACGAATTACACAAAATCGTGTTATTCAGTTATTTAAGAATGACCTAGGATATCGCTATTTAGGGGATTTGCATGATCAGAATAATAAAAATATTCGTGAGGAGGATCTAAAAAAATGGTTGAAAGGGCGAGGTGTGCATGATGTACTTATTCAAAAAGCATTTCGCCGATTAGATGCTGCATCCGCTTTGGGTGAAGGTAGAAAGCTCTATTATGCTAATAAAGATGTGTATGAGTTGCTGCGCTATGGTGTTAAAGATAGAGAAGGAGCAGGGGAGCAGAAGCAAACGGTTTGGCTTATTGATTGGCAAAACCCTGAAGCGAATGATTTTGCTGTAGCAGAAGAAGTTTCTGTGCAGGGAGAATATAAAAAGCGGCCAGATGTCGTCCTCTATGTAAATGGTATTGCATTGGGTGTAATTGAGCTTAAACGTTCGACAGTAAATTTAACTGAAGGTATTCGTCAGAATTTGGATAATCAAAAAAAAGATTTTATCCGTGATTTCTTTACCACAATGCAATTAGTCATGGCCGGTAATGATACACAAGGCTTACGTTACGGAACTATCGAAACACCAGAAAAATATTATTTGGAATGGAAAGAGGAAACAGAAACCCCTCATCTGCATAACTTAGATTTTCATTTAAGTCGAATCTGTAATAAACAACGTTTCTTACAACTTATACATGACTTTATTGTCTATGATGCAGGGATTAAAAAAACTTGTCGTCATAATCAGTTTTTCGGTGTTGAGGCTGCAAAACAGCGTATTGAGAATAGAGAAGGCGGTATTATTTGGCATACTCAAGGTTCTGGAAAAAGTTTAACCATGGTGTGGCTAGCCAAATGGATTAGAGAGAATATACCTTATAGCCGTGTTTTAATTGTCACTGACCGTACTGAGCTTGATGAGCAGATTGAAAAAGTATTTAGTGGTGTTGACGAAAAGATATACCGTACGAGTAGTGGTGCTGATCTTATCCATACTTTGAATACTATTAATCCATCGCTTATTTGTTCTTTAATACACAAATTTGGTCGTAATGTTGATAATGAAGACGGAGATGAGAAAGCTTCTACTGAATTTATTGAAGACATGAAAAAAGCAGTCCCTCATAACTTTAAAGCCAAAGGAGATTTATTTGTTTTTGTAGATGAATGTCATCGGACACAGTCTGGAAAGTTACATGAGGCAATGAAGTTGATTTTACCTGAAGCTATGTTTATTGGCTTTACAGGGACACCTTTAATGAAAAAGGATAAGAAAAAATCAATTGAAGTCTTTGGCTCTTATATTCATACCTATAAATTTAATGAAGCGGTAAAAGATGGCGTTATATTGGATATTTGTTATGAAGCACGAGATATAGATCAACGTATTACGTCACAGAAAAAAGTAGATGAGTGGTTTGAAGCAAGTACAAGAAATTTATCCCCGCTTGGTAAAACTTTACTTAAACAGAAGTGGGGTACAATGCAGAAAGTACTCTCTAGTAAATCACGACAAGAACAAATCGTTGCCGACATCTTAATGGATATGAATACTCGTCCACGTTTAATGGATGGTCGTGGGAATGCAATGTTCGTCTGTTCTAGTATTTATCAGGCATGTACAGCATATAAATTTTTTAATGAGACAGATTTAAAGGGCAAAGTTGCAATTGTTACAAGTTACCAACCTACAGCGACAAGTATTAAAGGCGAAGAAACAGGTGCAGGACTGACTGAAAAGTTGACCAAATATAATATTTATCGCCAAATGCTTGCTGACTATTTTGAAAAACCATTGGAGCACGCTGGGCACTTAGCTGAAGAGTTCGAAAAACAAGTTAAAAAGAAATTTATTGATGAACCTGGTCAAATGCGTCTATTGATTGTAGTTGATAAATTATTAACAGGATTTGATGCCCCTTCAGCTACGTATCTTTATGTTGATAAATCTATGGCAGATCACAACTTGTTCCAAGCAATTTGTCGAGTAAACCGATTAGATTCAGATGATAAAGAATATGGATATATTATTGACTATAAAGACTTATTTAAATCGATTGATAAGACAATCAAAGACTATACCTCTGAGGCTTTGGATGGATATGATAAAGCGGATGTAGAGGGGTTGTTAAAGGATCGAATTAAATCTGCTCGTCAAGATTTAGATATTGCGCTGGAAGTGGTCAAAGCGTTATGTGAACCAGTGCCAGCACCAAGACAGAGTCAAGATTTTCAACATTATTTTTGTGGGGAATCTGGGCTGAATTCAGAAGAGATAAAAGAAAAAGAGTCATTACGTTTAGCATTTTATAAAGCTGTTAATAAACTCTTACGTAGCTATGCAAATATTGCAAATGAATTAACACAAGCGGGTTATTCTGAGCAAGATACCAGAGGTATAGAGGCAGATGTTAAATTTTTTGAAAATTTAAGTAAAGAAATCAAGGCTCACAGCGGTGATGCTGTAGACATGAAAGTATACGAACCTGCAATGCGTCAGTTATTGGATATGTATATCCAAGCTGAAAGCAGCGAAGAAGTTATTAAGTTTGAAGAGTTTGGTTTAATCGACTTAATTCTGAAAGGGGATGACGACTTTAAAGGTATACCTGAAAATATCAGGAAAAATCCTGAATCAATGGCTGAAGCAATTGAGAATAACATCCGCAAAAAAATTGTAGAGGAAAATCCTGTTAACCCTATTTATTATGATCAAATGTCGGTTTTATTGAATGAGATTATTGAACTAAGGCGTAAGAATGCTATTGAATACAAAGAGTTTCTACAAAAAGTTCGTGAATTAGCCAGAAAAGTTACTCAGCCTACTGAGCGAAAAGACTACCCTAAAGATATTGATACACCAGGCAAACAGGCTTTATACGATAACTTTGGAAAAGATATTGAATTAACAAAGAAAATTGATTTAGCAATTCAATCTAATAAATTAGCTGCTTGGGTAGGAGATGATGCAAAGGAGAAAATCTTACTAAGAGGGTTGAGCCGAGCATTGGGTATCATCGATAAAAATGTTCTAATAGAGTTTTTAAAGCTTGCCCAAATGCATCAGGAATATCATTGATCTCAAACTTAAAAGTTGGTTCAATTAATATTGAAATACATCGTAAGGATGTAAAAAATTTAAATATTACTGTGCATCCTCCTATGGGGGATGTACGGGTTTCCGTCCCTTTAAATATGTCAGAAACAGCTTTACGAATGGCTGTAATTGCACGTTTAGCGTGGATTAAAAAACAGCAAAATGATTTTACGAATCAAAGAAGACAATCTAAACGTGAGATGATTAGTGGGGAAAGCCATTATTTATGGGGGAAACATTATAGGATTAACATCATCGAACAATATGGAAAACACTACATTGAAACAAATGGTCAGTGGTTAAATTTATACGTAAGCCCAAGTGCCACAATAGAAAATAGAAGAAAAGTTATCGAAGGTTTTTATCGTATAGAGCTTAAGAAAGCAATTGATACGCTTTTAATAAAATGGCAACTAAGATTAGATGTAAAAGTAAAAGCTTACGGTATTCGCAAAATGAAAACAAAATGGGGAAGTTGTAATACTGATGCTTCTAGAACTTTGTTTAATTTAGAGTTGGCTAAAAAACCGTATGAATGTCTTGAATATATCGTCGTTCATGAATTGATACATTTGTTGGTGAGGACACATAATGATGAGTTTAAAGCTTTTATGGATCATCAATTACCAGATTGGAAGCAGAGAAAAGCTTTGTTGAAAGACCAGCCTTTGACAGATATTTGAATTTTAAATGAAAATGACATTTTTCTCTTGTAAAGAAATTTTGATTGCTATGAGATGAGAGTTAAGCAAGTTTGTATCTGTGATTATGCATATGAATTTTAGTTAAGAAACAATCAATGTGTTTACATTAAAATATTGAAATGTATGGAAATTATAGAGAGCTATCAAGGCTAATGATTGATCTCGCATTTATCATACTCAAAGATGATAAATGCGTATAACTTTTTAATTTTTAAAAATCATTTCTACTTATGATCTGTTATCAAAGTAGTAAAATAATCCCTTATTCTTCATTGTTCTCACCCGCCACATAAACAGGCGACATCTGTCTGGCATCAAGAGGCTGCTTACAACAATCACAAGTTAGGCTTGGGCTGGTCACATGCCCACAGCTTTTATGTAGATAACGTAATTCGGGAAACTGCTTATTTTCATTCTGCCAAATATTGCCCCATGTACTCATGGTGACAATAATCGGGTATAGCGCTAAACCCTTTTCAGTCAGCTTATATTCATAACGTTTTGGTGCTTCGTGATACAGCACCTTTTCAAAAATCTTGTGCTCCACCAAGCGGTTAATACGCTCGGTCAGTAAATGACGGGTGATGCCCAACTGCTTTTGAAAATCATCAAAACGACGCGTTTTCATAAAAGCATTACGAATAATCAGCAGAGTCCAACGGTCGCCAAAAATCGACAAAGTCCGTGCAATTGGACAATTCATTTCACCGAGTTCATGCCATTTCATCGCAATACCATCTATATGTCTTTACAGGAAGCAGGCTGTCATTTTAGGACAACTTGAACGATTAAGATATCTGCTTTATTGACAACTTATCATAGCAGCTATATTTTTCAATTAAGTTCTTTTTTGGAACTTAATATTTTGAGATCTATTCTTGAGGTGAGTTATGTCTGCGTCAGCGTTAAAAGAAAAATCAAAGCAAAAGATACCTGCATCATTTCCAGTCCGCCGTATGGATTATGAATTTCAGGATATGCCCAAATACTGGTGTAATGATGAACCAACCTTTACCCATTATTTCACGGGACTTTCCACTCTATTTCCAGAAGGAGAGTCTTACTTTGTCCGTTCAGTCAGGGCTTTGCGTGATCAAGTCAAAAGCAACCCGCAACTGGATCGTGATATTGGTGCATTTATTGGTCAGGAAGCCATGCATTCCAAGGAACACCATGCCTTTCATGTCAGTGCGCAACAATATGGCCTAGACCCTGAGTCACTGGAAAAAGTGACAGGGATTATCCTTAAAGCGATTGAACGAACTTTTCCGAAAAAGTGGAATTTATTGGTGACGGTTGGTTTGGAACATTACACCGCGGTACTGGTGGTGGAGATGATGAAAAACGTCAATGAATTAATGACTGATACTACCATTCGAAATCTCTGGCTGTGGCACAGTGTGGAAGAAACCGAACACAAAGCAGTTGCCTATGATATGTATGAATATCTCTATGGCAAAGGTTTAGATGCTTATATCCCTCGGGTTGCGATTTTTAGCCTGAGTTTGGTCCTTATCACAACCTTCTCAAATGTCTACCAAGTGGTATTGATGTCGAGAGATAAGCAATTACTGAATTTAAAATCGTGGGCTAAATTTGCAGGCTTTACTGTGCAGGCCTATCGAAAATTGGTGCCACAATTTTTTTCTTATTATCGTCGTGACTTCCATCCCAATGATACCGATGAGTCTGACATTGTGGCAAAAACCAAAATCAAAATTGGTTTGTCTCCTGAGCAGTCGACTTTTGTGCATTAATAAATTGTAGAGAAAATCATCTACATGAATGCATCGCCAAAGGGATAAATATCTGTAAGATAAGTGGAGTGAGCGCCAAGCTGCTCGCTTATCACCGAGATGAATTCAATAAAAAATGGATAGATAACAATGAGTACAGTGGTCTTACATCAATGGGAAATTTCACCATTCTGCAAAAAAGTCGCACGGATGTTGCAGTTTAAAGGCATTCCATTTGAAACAGTGAATTATAACGGCGTATTGGGGGCCAAAGTCCCAATGCTGAGTAAAGTCGGCAAAGTCCCTGTGTTGGACATCAACGGACAACGCATTCAGGACAGTACTCGCATTGCCCGTTATCTGGATGAAGCGTATCCAGATTTGCCACTTTTATATCCTGTAGATCCACTACAAAAGGCCTATGTCGAATTGTGGGAAGACTGGTCCGATGAGTTGTTATATTTCTATGAAGTGTATTTTCGGGTCAGTGATGCTGATGCCTTGAATCGTGCCGTGGCAATCAGTGCAGAGGGTCGTCCCAAGCATGAGGTTGTACTGATGAAACCTTTGCTCAAGGCTGCGTTGAATATGCAGGTGAAGATGCAAGGCACAGGGCGTATGGCAAAGGCTGATATCGAAGCAGAATTTACACGTCACTTAGAGCGTATTGAATTGGTGTTAGGTCAAACGGGTTGGCTGGTCGGCGAAGCCAAAACCATTGCCGATATTGCAGTCGGTTCTCAACTGTTAGAGGTAATACGCACCAGTAAAATCTGGGGGCCAAAAATTAACAGCTATCCGCATATTCAGCATTGGATACAACAATTATGAATCGGTCGAATCAAGAACCAACTCAGTCAACAGGTATTGTCGTCGTGATTGGCGTTGGGGCAGAGCAAGGCATTGGTGCAGCGGTGTGTCGCCGTTTTGCCCATGAGCAATTTAAAGTTTATGTGGTGGGGCGGACGCTCAATAAAGTTGAAAAGGTGGCTGCAACAATTAATGCTCAAGGTGGGCAGGCTATTGCCTATGCACTGGATGCTGAAAATCAGCAACAGGTACAGACCTTGTTTGAGCATTTAAATGATCAGCCAGAAGCATTGGCAGCAGTGATCCATAATGTCGGTGGCAATATTCCTTCGATTTTTTTACAGAGTAGTTTAAAGTTTTTTAGCCAGATGTGGCGTTCGACTTTTCTATCTGCGGTGTTGGTGGCGCAGCGTAGTTTGCCAATTTTTCAAAAACAACAGCAGGGCACCTTGATTTTTACCGGTGCCAGTGCCTCATTGCGAGGTAAACCCTTTTTTGCTGCATTTACCATGGGTAAGTCTGCGCTCAGAAGCTACGCCTTAAATTTGGCAGCGCTATATCGCCCGCAAAATATCCATGTGGCGCATGTGGTGGTGGATGGCATGGTCGATGGTGATCGTGTCAATAAAGCCTTATGGGGCTTGGGTCGGCTGGCGCGGTTAACTCGTGGCACAGGTGGTTTAAATATTGAGGCAATTGCCGAAAATTACTGGATGCTCTATCAGCAAAATGCTGACTTATGGACGCATGAACTGGATTTACGTCCTTATCAGGAGAAATTCTAAGATGAGTAAGTTGTTGCCACAATGGTTTAAATCCAAACAAAAAACCAAGGACTGTATGGTGATCGTGGGCAATCATGTCCAGCAACTGAGTCAACTTTTTGTTGGGCAAGCTGATAGCGGTGCTATGTCTGTTTATCAACTGCAGCATGATCCGATACAAACACAGCCACAGCTTGAGGCTCAAGCGGAAGGACTGATTGCTGTCCGACTCAATCTACTTGATGCTGCTGCGCTAAAAAGTGTTATACAGCAGATTCAGAAAGCAGGGCATTTTGTCGATTTATGCATTTTTCAGCCTGACTTTGTGTTGGCTGAAAATAGCCAGCCATTGTCCGCTGAACAGCTTGAGAACTATTGGAAAAATACGGGCTTAACTGCAGTGAGTATTGCCCAGGCCATAATTCGGCAGATGCTGCCTAAACAGCAAGGCACCTTGATTTTTCTAGGGACTCAGCAACCAGTCGAATCGGAGCAGGATTTATTGAGTCAAAGCATGTCTGCCAGTATTCGAGCCTTAGCACAGTCCTTGGCGCGAGAGTTCCACCCCAAGGGCATTCATGTGGTGTATTGTGTGGTACCGCATGGGCAAAATCAAAATCATGAGTTGATGCAATCGCTGCAACAGACCTGTTGGCATTTGTACCAACAACCTAGGTCGACCTGGAGTCAGGAACTGCGCTTAGGATTATAAAATCATGCGCATTCAATCATTGAGCTGAAATGCCTCATGGAGCAAGCGGATGATGTTTGAAATTTCCGTTTCATTAATGGCTGCATAACCAAAACGGATATGAAAATGGTCATTTGATTGCTGACTTTGCTCCGCAAAATGGGCTTCGGCATCAATATGCAATTGATTCAGTAGCTCGACATATTCAGCTCGATAGGGAAATTTAAATCTGACCCACAGTGCCATACCACCTAAAGGTGAGTTCATTTCAACTTGATCTTTAAATACCGCTTGGAATTGATTCAAGGCAAAGTCACGCCGTTGTTGATAGATCTTGCGCATCTTGCGGATATGCCGTTTGATTTCTCCCTGTTGCATCAGTTCCGCCATTGCCAGTTCAGTGATGATATTGCCTTGTTTATCGATCAATAAAATATCCTGATTCATGGCATGGATGATGTCTTGATTGGCGACCACATAGCCAATTCTTAGGCTTGGGGCAAACACTTTGGATAGCGAACCAATATGAATCACCTTTTCTGCATGCGGTAAGCTGATCAGTGGTGGAATCGGGCGACTGTCATAGTGGAACTCATGGTCATAGTCATCTTCAATAATATAAAAATCAAATGCTTTCGATAGTTCCAATAGCTTTAGGCGTCGATCCATCGCCATGGTCACGGTAGTGGGATATTGATGATGCGGGGTGGTATAGATTGCAGCCACAGCATACTTTTCTAATATTTCTTCAAGATGTTGGATATCAAGACCCTGTTGATCTAGTCGAACCCGAACGATGTGATAGTGATGCGATAAAAAGGTTTCGACAGCAGGCGGATAAGACCAGTGTTCCACCACAATCACTTTGCGTGATGAGCTTTGTTTAGCCAAGACACGAGCAGCTAAAAAAATCCCCATTTGGCTGCCACGAACCACACAAATATTCTCAATGCTGGTTTTAATAAAACGTTCCATCGAAAGCATTTGCAGCAATGCCTGACGTAACTCAATACTACCTTGTGGATCGCCATAGCCCATGATCTGAGAACGGGTCACTTGAATCAGGGCATGTCGATAAGCACGGGAAAATAACTCATAAGGAATCAGGCGAGTATCTGGAATGCCATCATTTTTAATGGGTACTGGACTGATTGTATTGGATGAAGGATTGGGTTCTGCCACCGCATTGATTTTTTTATGTTTTAACTCGGGCAGGTTCTCCGCCACAAAAGTGCCTTGGCGGGGTTTTGAGATCAGCCAACCTTGTGCTTCTAAATCTTCATAAACCGATTGTACGGTTTTACGATTAATTTTTAATTCATCGGCAAGCGAGCGCGAGCCAGACAGGCGCGAACCTGAACTGAGCCGCCCAGACAAAATCTCTTCAATAATCTGATTGGCCAACTTTAGAAAGATGGTTTTTTCCTCTCGGTCTTCAAGATGAAGACGAATCTTCCATGGCTGCTGCATGCTGATCTGGATCATATAAGTTTTAAAAACTGGATATTTTAATTCATCCACCGACTTCGTATTCTGCATCTGTCCCATCCACAAATCAACCGTAGCGAGGTGGTCTCATGCAAACCGCATTACTCAGCAAACAGCAATTGATGCAAACGGCGCAGCAGAATATGAATTTGATCCAAGAGGTCAGTTACACGGATCGACAGAAGTTAGCTTTGACCTGTCGTATTTTATTTGATCATGGTCATGATGCAGGCTTGGCAGGACAAATTACTTGCCGTGCTGAGCAAGAAAATACCTTTATCACGCAACGTTTTGGTTTGGGTTTTGACGAAATTACTGCCGCCAATTTATTGGTCGTGGATCAAGACCTTAAACCTTTAGATCAGCAAGGCATGGCCAACCCAGCCAATCGTTTTCATACCTGGATTTATCAGCAACATCCTGAAGTGAATTGCATTATCCATACTCATCCAACCCATATTGCAGCCTTGTCGATGCTACGTGTACCACTCGCCATCTCGCAAATGGATACCTGTGCCTTGTATGAGGATTGTTCCTTTGTCGGTGAATGGCCAGGAGTGCCTGTTGGTAATGAAGAAGGCATTTTTATTTCCGAAGCCTTGGGAAAAAATCGAGCTGTATTGTTGTCTCATCATGGTCAATTGGTGGCAGGCAAGAGTATTGAAGAAGCCTGTAATTTAGCGCTGTTGATTGAGCGTGCCGCACGTTTGCAACTGTTAGCCATGTCGGCAGGACAAATCCAACCGATTCCGCATGAACTGGCAAAAGAAGCGCATGACTGGCTGTCTACCGATAAGCGTAACAAAGTCAATTTTGCCTATTACGCACGTAAGGCGTTGAAAAACCATCAAGATTGTATCGAGGAGTAAAGCACATGAAAATTGAAGGCATTATTGCTTATCCCGTCACTCCATTTAAAGCAGACGGCCAACAGCTTGACCTTGATGCTTTGAGCATCAGTCTAAATGTATTGCTTGAATCACAATGTGATGCGATTGCACCTTTAGGCAGTGCAGGGGAAAGTGCCTATTTAACTTGGCAAGAATGGCAGCAGGTGGCGCAAACCACAATTGAAGTGGTGAATCAGCGTGTTCCTGTGATTGTTGGGATTTCTGAACTGACCACTGCCATGGCGATTCAAAAAGCCAAGAAAGCGGAGCAGTTGGGTGCAGATGTGATTATGGTGATTCCAGTGTCTTACTGGAAACTCACCGATCAAGAAATTTATGATTATTATCAGCAGATTGCGGCATCGGTAAAATTACCGATCATGGTCTATAACAATCCTGCCACTAGCGGTATTGATATGTCACCTGAATTGATCGTGAAAATGTTTAATGAGATCGACAATATTTGCATGGTCAAAGACAGCACTGGTGATATTCAGCGCATGCATAAGTTTCATGCATTGAGCCACGGAAAATTGCCATTTTATAATGGTTCTAATCCATTGGCGCTAGAAGCCTTCTGTGCAGGAGCCACAGGTTGGTGTACTGCTGCACCGAATTTGTTGGGTGATCTGCCAAAGCAATTGTATCAAGCGATTCAACAAGGTGATCTGCCAAAAGCGCAGGCGATATTTTATCAGCAATTACCTGTGCTGAGCTTTATTGTCAAAGGTGGCTTACCGAAAACAGTAAAATCGGGACTCAACTTATTGGGCTTCTCGGTTGGTTCGCCAAGACCGCCTTTGCAAAGTGCGACAGGGGCTGAAATTGAGAAATTAAAAAGCTTGATACAAGCGGCTGTAAAATAAATAAGTTAAGTTGGGTCGACATTGAGCGACCTGACTTAAATATATTCTGAGCAGCTTAAGTTTGAGCTTTGCGAAATTGACTGGGTGTAAGCCCACTCCATTTCTTAAAGGCACGGGCAAAGTTGGCCGGTTGTAGATAGCCTAAGTACAGTGCAATATCCTGTACTTCCATGTGTGGATTGAGCAACAGCTGTTTTGCCTCTTGATATCTGACTTCATCTAATAAACCCAGATAGGAATAACCTGCTTGATCTAATTTTCGTCTTAGGGTTCTGTTTGAGGTATGTAAGCGCTCGGCAACCGTATCTAAACTCGGGTAACCTTTTTGTGGGGTGAGCTGCAACTCGGTTTTGACCCTGAGTCCAATATCTTGAATGGTTTCAGAAAAACGGATTTGTTCGGCTTCACATTGGGCCAAGGCTTGTTGGAAAGCAGTTGGATCGGCCATTTTGGTGGGGAGGTTAAGGATGGCAGTAGGATAACGAATTTGATTGCGAGTTTGATTAAAGTGAACGTTTGGAAGTTGGGGCTGAAATTTTTGATGGTAGGGAGGTTCAGCCCAGTCGACATGCAGTTCAACATTCGAAAAATCATGCTCAGCTAAGGCCTGTGCTGTGTGAACCACGCCAATCATCAGGCATTCATAAAAGAAACGTCTCAGTATTTCTGCCTGAGCAAGCTGCTGACTGACCACGGGATGGGTTTGTTGAATTTCAATAATTGAAACGAGATTTTCTTGGTAACAATCAATGCGATAATCTTTTAGCCGCATATTAAAAAATTGACTGGCCAAGGCAATGGCATGTTTGAGCGAGGGGCTGCTCATTAGGGCATAGCCCATTGGACCATGCGCGGTCAGTCGAAGTTTGAGCCCATATTCATATCCCAGACCACAGTCTTGCGCCAAACCTAAACTGACCCATGCCAATTTAGACCATTGCATCGGGCTAATGCGGGCTTCGACCTGATGTAGAAGTGCTGACGGTATTTTGCTTTGGTACAGAATCTCGGAAGCAGAAAAGCCTTTTTCAACCATGATTTCTAATAATAAATGTGCATAAGAAATTGGGATACTGGCTTTGGATAAGCCATAGGGATCTTTCATTTTTAGTTTTAATTGGCCGAAAATGATTAGCAGTATGGCTGAATTACCGCTCACGCTCAAGTTTTAGCTCTTTGATACTAGGGTTATTCTGTTGATCTGAGTATTGGTAATGAGTTTACCTCTTCCTATTAAAGATTCCCTCGTTGTGATTACTGGCGCATCGTCTGGTATTGGCGAAGAACTGGCAAAACAATTCGCTGCACGTGGCTATTCGCTTGTTCTGGTGGCACGACGAGTCGATAAACTTGAGGCTTTAGCGCTGCATTTAGGTCAAAAATATCAAGTTGAAGTGCTGCTACGTCCGTGTGATCTCGCGGATCGTGAGTCAAGAACTCAACTCCGTCAAGAACTCGAGCAGCTGGATGTCGCGATTTTATGTAATAACGCAGGCTTTGCCACTTTTGGCCGATTGCAGGACTTAGATGCTGATCGTGAACGTGAACAGACCGAGCTAAATGTGGTGGCGGTGCAGGATCTAACATTGGCGGTATTGCCCAACATGATTCAGAAACGACGAGGTGCCATCCTGATTGTCGGTTCTACTTCGGGCCATCAACCGACGCCCGCCAATGCCACTTATGCAGCAAGCAAAGCCTTTGCCAATTCTTTTGCCGAATCACTGCACAGTGAACTGAGTGGTACAGGGGTGAGCTGCACCTTATTGGCACCTGGTCCCACCATCACCAGTTTTAATGCGGTGGCAGGGATCAGCAAGATTGATGGACTTGGGGGCAGTCTGGTTTGGGTAACCGCCGAACGGGTTGCCAAAGAAGCCATTCAAGGTATGGCCTGCAATCGTCGAATTGTGATTCCGGGGTTGATTGCACAGGCACAAACGCTGGGGGGACGTTATACCCCACGCATTATTTTATTGCCGATTTTAAAGTACGTGTTTTCGAGATTAAAAGCATGAGACAGTTGATTCAAGATTTACGCACACCCATAGGTCTCGCCAATTTGGGCAATAAACTCTATCACAATGCCCAATATTTAACTGCGGTGGTCGAAGTCGATGAGAAGCGAATGGCACGTTGGCTGCCTGCTGGAATGAAGCTGGCGAAACCAGCCAGAGCGGATTTGTTTTGTGCCTATTTCCCTGAAAATGTGTATACCGGCGCTTATCACGAAGCGGGACTATTTGTGCATATTCAGGTCGGCAATAAAACAGGCATCTTTTGTCCGTGGATGATACTGGATGATGATCGCGCCATGATTATCGGACGGGAGTTGCTAGGTTATCCCAAAAAAATCGGGGAAATCAGTTGGAACAATGATGGTTCACGCATCATCAGTCAAGCATCACGTCGTGGTACGGTGCTGATTGAAATGGACGCCAAACTTGGAGAGGTGATACAGGATGCACCACCTATTTTAGGTTTGCCACATCGTAATATCACAGGTGGTTTAGGCTTAGGTTTACCTCGAGAAGTTCGATTCACTCCGAAAGAGCATGTTGTTGAAGTGCGACGTGTGGAGATGGAATTACGTTTTACTGGAACAGTGAATGATCCTTTGCATGAGATGGGCTTAGGCAAAGTGGTGGATGCGCGCTTACATCGGGTGGATTTATCGGGTGGCTTGATTCCACCGATTCAAATTCCTCGATTACGGACTCCGTTGTTTTTATTGCGTCAATTTAATCCACGGGTTTTATAGAGGATAAACCCCAGATTGACTTATAGATTTACTTAGAAAAATGAATAAAACAGATGACGTCGGTATCTATCGATCAGAGTTTGAGGAACAGTAAAAATGACACAATTAAATGTTAACAATTCACCCTTACAACAGCCATTAGCTTTGGCATGTGGCATCACTATCCCGAACCGAATTGCAAAGTCTGCCATGAGTGAACAATTGGCTGATCGACATGGCTCGCCCACCACGGATTTACAGCAACTCTATGCGGCATGGGCCAGAGGTGGTACAGGTTTATTAATCACTGGCAATGTCATGGTTGACCATCGTGCCTTTGTTGAGCCGAGAAATGTGGTGTTGGAAGATGAACAATTCTTGCAAGCACATAAACTTTGGGCCCAAGCAGCACAGGCCAATGGCAGCAAGATTATTATGCAAATTAATCATCCAGGTCGGGTTGCGGTATTACCTTTATTTAAAAAGCCGATTGCACCTTCAGCAGTAGGCTTAGATTTACCCGCAATGAATCTGATTCGTGTCCCGCGTGCTATGTCCGAAACTGAAATCTTAGAACAAATCCAGCGTTTTGCCAGCACAGCGGCATTGGCAGTACAGGCTGGCTTTGACGGGGTACAAGTCCATGCGGCACATGGCTATTTGTTATCCCAGTTTTTATCGCCTTTGGCCAATACCCGTACCGATCAATGGGGTGGAAACCCAGAAAATCGTCGCCGTATCTTGATTGAAACAGTTCGAGCTGTGCGTCAGGCAATTGGCAAAAATAAAATCCTCAGTGTCAAACTGAATTCTGCCGATTTCCAGAAAGGCGGGCTGAGTCAGGAAGAGTCACTGCACATTGCTTTGGCATTAGAAGAGGAAGGGATAGATTTATTGGAAGTGTCTGGGGGCAATTACGAATCTCCAGCGCAACTGGGCTATGCCCCTGATCGTCAGGTTCAGCGAGATGCTTATTTTCTGGATTATGCCAGCGCATTGCGCCAACAAAGTCAATTGCCACTGATGTTGACTGGTGGACTACGCGATGTAGACGTAATGAATCGTTTAGTCAGTGATGGCACGGTGGATCTGGTCGGTTTGGCTCGTCCTTTTGCGTTACAACCTGATCTAGCCAAACAACTCTTGGCAGGAAAATCAGTCACAGAAGCTGCAAAAATTCCTGCAGTTGGCTATAAGCCTATCGATGCTTATCTGCAATTGGCTTGGCATGCAGCTCAGTTCCGCCGTATTAGTAGTGGTCAACAACCGAAGGCGATTAAGGGTCTCGTCCGTACTTTACTGGCATTTGGACCGCGTATGGGCTTTAACATTTTGACGCAGGATTAGTGCTCAAGGTTTTATTGATACAAGGAGTTCTTTTATGCGCGGATTCATCAAACAAACCCATCACATTGTTCCTCGACGTCCCGTATTTGATTTTACAGAAACACCGAGCCATTGGATTTATGATGATCCTTTGGCATCGCAGATTCTTAATGTCATCAATCCAATTACCCCTGCACCTGAACGCTGGTTCTGTCAGACCTTCAGAGATGCACTGCCACTAATCCAGGATGAACAGTTAAAAGCAGCAGTCATCGCTTTTATTAAACAGGAAGGGGCGCACAGTCATGGACATACCTTAGGCACGCGACATATTGAGGCCTTGGGGATTGATCTGAATCAATATAGCAAGCTGATGAACTGGATATTTCATGACATGCTGGGGCAGAAGCCATTTGGTTATGAGCTGCGTCACCCTGCTTTGAAATTGATATGGTTACAGACCCGCCTTGCCATGGTTGCCGCTGCGGAACATCTCACGGGGGTATTAGGGCATTGGGTACTCAATGCACAAGGTTTACAACAAGCACCTGTCGATGAGGAAATGCTACGTTTATTGCAATGGCATGGTGCCGAAGAAGTAGAGCATCGTGAAGTCGCCGATGCCATGTTTCGGCATCTCAGTAATAATATGCTGCTGCGAACAGCGACGGCTGCTGTTACCTTTCCTTTATTTATGATATTGGCCTATGTGGCTGTGGAAACCTTGGTTGCCAAAGATCCACAATTACCGCAGCGTTTTCGTTTTAAAGATTATTTGCGTGCTGCCCGACAAGATCGCGTGCCGCGTGTGGGTGATGTCTTGACTGCTTGCTTACGCTATTTTAATCCCAAACACAGCCCATTACATGAAGGGTCAACAGAGCAGGCCTTGGCCTATTTAAATCAAATGCCAGCATTTAAGCCACATAAATCACAAGCCTAAGTTGAGTTTTATGCGATGCCTGCCATCATCATTTGAATTGCAGCATCGCTATATTTTTTTAACAGATTGGCATCTTCAGGTGCAGATAAGAACTTAAATGCGCCTGCGATAATCATGCCGACAATGGCATGTCCGGTCATCTCAGTATCCAGATCAGCTTTTAAATAACCACACTTCACCCCATTTTTTAAATAGTCTGCGGTGAGGAGGCCACCGAGATGCAGCAGGTTATGCACTTGGGCGGTCATTTCTTTATCAATCGAGGTCGCTTCAAGCAAAATCAAACGTACCGCACGTGGATTATCCTTGGCAAATTCCTGAAATTTACTGGAAATCCGTTCGCATTGGATGCGATAAGCCTCCAGTGTGGATACCGCATCTGGCGCATTTTCATCGGCCAATAAGGCGGTGATTTTGAACATGGTATCGACAATGACTTTATCCAGAATGTCTCTTTTATTCTCAAAATGACGATAGAAAGTGCCGTGACCAATACCGAGTCTTTTGGCAATGTCAGAGATCGCAGTTTGATGATAACCGCGTTCAGAAAATTCCAAAAAAGCAGCTTCAATAATTTCTGCTTGTAATTGAATACGTTGGCGTTCAGCACGCGAGAGAGTTGTTTGATCATTCATGACAAAAATTTTATCAGAACTTTATCGGAAATACGATAAAACAAAATTAACTAAAATTGACACTTCATTCCGTAAATGACATTATATTCCGAATTGGTGATTTTTTGACTAGCAAAAGGAACTGAACATGGGAAAAAAATACAGTTTTTTAAACAAAGTGGTGTTGATCACAGGCGGAGGGCGAGGGATTGGTTTAGCCACCGCCGTTGCCTTTAGAAAACTCGGTGCCAAAGTAGCGATTGGCGATATTGATCTGGAGTTGGCACAACAAGCCGCCACTAAAGTGCAAGGCTTTGGCGGCTATTTGGATGTACGTTCACAGAACTCATTTCATGACCTCATTGCGCAGATTGAAAAGCAATTGGGTCCCATCGATATCTTGGTCAACAACGCTGGCATTATGCCAATGGGGGCGATGGTCGAGGAAAGCCAAGCCATTACCGATGCGCAAATTGATATCAATTTACGTGGAGTGATTCATGGTATGAAAGCGGTATTGCCCAAAATGCTGGAGCGACAAACAGGGCATATCGTCAATGTGGCTTCGCTAGCAGGTAAATATCCGATTCCGGGTGCCAGTATTTATTGCGCGACCAAATTTGCTGTGGTGGGTTTAACCGCATCGATGCAACAAGAGCTTAGAGACACGCCGATTGGCTTATCGGCAGTATTACCATCCAAAGTCTTGACTGAGTTGTCATCTGGAACGGGGGACAGTTTGCCGATTCCGACGGTAGAACCCCAAGATGTGGCGAATGCGATTATTCAAGCCATCGCACATAATCTTGCTGAAATTGCGGTGCCGAATTATTTAACCCATACCCCGAAAGCCTATGGATTGGTGCCGCATTGGTTGAATACTGGATTCCGAAAACTGATCGGAGATGATCGTATTTTAAAAGGCTTGGATCAGAATGATCGCAAAGCATATAGCCAACGTTTAAGCCAATTGGCACAGACAAAATAAGGATTAAAACTCATGGCGAAGATCGAAAAATTTCACGTGGTGATTATCGGGGCTGGCTTTGCAGGGATTGGTGCAGCCATTAAGTTACAGCAAGCAGGTTTTACAGATTTTGTGGTCTTGGAAAAAGCCGATGAAATTGGCGGTGTCTGGCGTGCCAACACTTATCCAGGTTGTGCTTGTGATGTGCCGTCGGCGTTATATTCCTATTCATTTGCACCGAATCCACAATGGAGTCGGGTGTTTGCACAGCAACAAGAAATTAAGAGCTATATACAACATGTTGCACAGCAATTCGATGTGCAAAAGTATGTACGCTTTGGCTATGAAATGCTGGAAAGTGCTTGGGATGATCAGGCTAAACATTGGGTGGTGAAAACCAATCATGGCCTTATCCATGCCCGTTTTGCGATTATGGCGGGTGGGCCAATGCATCAACCTGTATTGCCTAGGATTAAAGGTTTAGAGACATTTAAAGGGGCTCAGTTCCACTCGGCAGAATGGAATCATGATGTTGACTTAAATGGTAAAAAGGTTGCCGTTGTTGGTGCAGGTGCATCTGCAATTCAATTTGTACCTGAGATTCAAGCCCAAGTGGAGAAACTCACTTTACTGCAGCGTACCCCACAATGGGTATTGCCAAAAATGGATCAAAGCCTACCAAAACTTGCTCAGGCACTGTTTAAAGTGCTTCCAGTCACTCAGCGTTTGACCCGTTATGGCGTTTATGGCGTATTTGAATCGTTAAATTCCAGTATGCACCATCCAAAACTGGTCAGCCAGATTGAACGCTTAGCCAAATTGAATATTCGCTTAGGGGTGAAAGATCCTGCGCTACGAGAAAAACTATTGCCTGACTTTACCATCGGTTGCAAACGGGTATTACAGTCCAATCAATGGTATCCAGCATTGGCAAAGTCGAATGTAGAGGTATTGCGTTGTGGGGTGGAAGAAGTGCATGGCAATACTTTGATCGCCAGTGATGGATCGCAACATGAGGTCGATGCGATTATTTTTGGTACAGGCTTTGAAGTCAGTAATCCGCCAATTGCCAAACAGATTCGTAATAAACATGGTAAAAGCATGGACGAAGTATGGCAAGGCAGTGCCCAAGGCTACCTTGGTACGGTGGTCGAAAGCTGCCCAAATGCCTTTGTCATGTTTGGTCCTAATATTGCGGTCAGCTCATCGGCACTCATCATCATTGAAGCACAATTGGCATATATCTTGGATATGCTGAAAAAAGTACAGGCGCAGCAGATTGAAACTGTTGAAATTCGTGCTGAGGTATTGCAGCAATACAATGATGAAATCCAAGCGGCATTAACGAATACGGTGTGGAATACCGGTGGATGCAGCAGCTACTTTATCGATCGGAATGGTCGTAACAGTACTTTATGGCCATGGACCACCTTTGAGATGCGTGCTCGCTTGGCACAATGCGATCTGAATGATTATGTACTTGGTTTTACTGAGTCTAAAATGGATCAAAAAGCCAGTTAAATGATGACTCGGTGATGCCATCAACAGGAGCATATGATGCAGCAAAAGCTGATTGAAACAGGCGTGAAACTGGGCTTGCGGCTGAGTTTTAAGCTGGCCAGTGGTCTGGCTTTACCTTTTCCGATCTTGCGTGGTGCAATGGAGCTTGGATCACGTATTTTTAAACCCAGAGCCGATGTTGCTATACAGCAGATTAAATTAAGAGATGCACGGGATCAACGTATTGTTCCCGTCGAAGTGGCAAGGCCTGCGGGTGAGGTGCAAGGGATATTATTGCATTGTCATGGCGGTGCTTTTTTTGCAGGTTCATCACGAACCCATCGAGCACTTGCTACCGAATTGGCTGCACGGGCCAAGGTCAAAGTATATATGCTGGATTATCGACGTGCGCCTGAACATCCTTATCCTGCGGCATTGGAGGATGTGAGGTCGGTCTATCAACATTTACTGAGTGATGGCTGGACGCCTGAGCAAATTATTTTGGGTGGAGATTCTGGTGGATGTGCTTTGGCCTTAGCATTCGCGGTGGAATTAAGAGAGGCAGGGCAGATTTTACCTGCTGGGATGATCATGATTTCGCCCTATGTGGATATTACTTTGAGTTCAGCTTCGGTATTTAAAAATGCCAAACGAGATCCGATGATTCGTGCTTATGCTTTAAAACGGGGTGGGGATGGATATCGCGGGCAATTACGATCTAATGATCCACGTATTTCACCTATTTTTGCTGATTTAAATGGTCTTCCACCGTTATTGATTCAAGCAGGCAGTGAAGAGATTTTAGTGGATGATGCGATCAATCTGGCTGAGCGTGCCCAACAAGCGGGTGTGCAGGTTGATCTGCATGTCTATGAAAATATGTGGCATAACTTTCAGATGTTTAATCGCTTTGTGCAAAAATCTGAACAGGCCTTAGATGAGATTGGTGATTTTATTCAAGCGACATTGGCAAAGACATAAGCTTCACGTTTTAGACTTTGTAAACGGTTCATTTTAATTTTTAACATTTATATAAATCGCTGATTGATCATTGAAATAGACAATGATCCACTTATAAGAAATAAAACATCGGCTTAATCTGTTTATAGGCTGCTTTTTTGCGTTCTAGTTATTAGCCTAGCTTATCTTTGTTTGGTTGGATGAGGTTTTAAGAACAGCCGTAGCCATTCTTAAAACCCCTGTGATGATTACTGTGTTAAACCTCCGCCCAATACTTTATAGAGTTCAATCTGATTGTTGAGCCGTGCCTGCTCCAGCAATAACAAACTTTGCTCAGCAGCATAATGAGAGCGTTGTGCATCCAAGACACTTAAATAACTATCAATCCCTGCACGAAAGCGGGTATTAGACAGTTTGTAGTTCCGATTGGTCGCATCGACTAAGCGCTGTTGTGCGCTAATCCGTTCATCCATATAGGCACGTGTGGCAAGGCTATCATTGACTTCTCTAAAAGCAGATTGAATGGATTTTTCATAATCCGACAGCGCGATTTGCTGCTCGATTTTTGAAATTTTGAGATTGGCTTGACGGGTGCCCCAGTCAAAGATTGGTAGATCCAGACTGGGACCAATCGACCAGACCGCATGGCCAGATTTAAACAGATCACTGAGTTGAGTCGATGCATAACCCGCTGAGCCTGTTAATCGAATACTGGGAAATAAGGCTGCTTTGGCAACTGCAATATTGGCACCAGCCTCGTGCAGTTGATATTCAGCCAGTTTAAGATCGGGGCGATTATTGAGTAAATCACTGCTTAGACCTGTGCTTAAAACCTCTCGAGTGGTTATGTTTTTCACAAGTTGTTGCGGCAAGAGATCTACAGGAAGCTGTTGTCCCACCAACAGATTGAGTAAATTCTGCGCCTGCATCACCTGCGTTTGATAGTTGGCCGCATCATGACGTGCCGTTTCGACCGAGATCTGTGCCTGACGCAGGGGAATTTCGCTGTCAGTACCTGCATCGAAACGTTTTTGATTGAGCTGATAGGCATTCAATTGTGTCGCAAGGGTTTGTTGGGCAAGTTTTAACTGTGCATGGGCAAAGGCATAATCCAACCAAGCTTGGCTGACTTGACTGACCAAACTGATTTGCATGGCATCACGCGCACTTTGGGTCGCCAAATAACGATCTAGTGCTGCATCTTTTAGATTACGAACCCGTCCCCAAAAATCCAGCTCATAAGCCGTCAAGCCGAGACCGACTTGCAAGCTTGAACGAGGGTTATTGGGATCAAGGGTGGGAGAGGCTTGGCGAAGCAGCTCTGCACGACCAGCAATCATCGGAAACTGATCATTTTTCCTGATCTGATAATATTGCTGTGCGCGCTGAATATTCAGACTTGCGCTGCGTAAATCACGATTATGACTGAGGGCTAGTTCAATCACTTGCACCAAACGCGGATCAGCAAGAAACTGCTGGTAGCCTTGGGATGCAATGGAATTGCCTTGAATCGGATGGTCATAACTGTTTGGAATATCGGCACTGACGATCGGTGGTTGCGGTTTAAAGTTTTGACAGCCACTCAGTGACATGCCCAAAGCTGCCATGATGAGTCCAGTGCTTATCATCGACTTAGATGAATGATGCTGGGAGCTTTTGGCGAAGACTAGATCGTTATTCATGCTTGAGACTCCATCGCATCAATTTTCTGTAGTTCCTGTACACGAGCCGAACTTTGGTTATGTTGGCGTGCCAGCAGACTATAAATAGTTGGCAATACAAACAGGGTAAAGAAGGTACCAATCAACATGCCACACACAATCACCAGCCCAAGACCAAAACGGCTATGTGCACCTGCACCTGTGGCAAACAGTAGTGGAATAAGACCAAACACCATTGCCGCCGTGGTCATCAGAATCGGACGTAAGCGAATTTGCGCTGCTTTAAGAATGGCGGCCTGTTTATTCAGTCCTTCATGCAGCTGCAACTCATTGGCAAATTCAACCATGAGGATGCCATGCTTACTAATCAAACCGATCAGAGTCACCAGACCAATTTGGGTATAGATATTGACGGTGGCGTAACCGAGTGCCAAAGGAATCAAGGCGCCGCAAATTGACAGGGGCACAGTAATTAAGATAATGAACGGGTCGACCAGACTTTCATATTGCGCGGCCAAGACCAGATAAATCACCACCAATGCCGCCAAAAATGCAAACAACAGGGTATTGCCTTCCTGCATATATTGACGCGCATCGGCTTGCCAATCATGGCTGAAACCTGTCGGTAACTCAGCTGTGACTTGTTCAAGGAACGCTAAAGCTTGGCCAAGCGAAACACCGGGGGCAGGTATGGCTTGGAAGGTGGCGGCATTTTGCTGGTTAAACTGCGTCAGTTTATTCGGCTCGACCTGTTCATTCAGCCGGACCACAGTAGACAATGGAATTAATGTCCCTTGATCGGTGCGTACAAATTGCTGGGTCAACGCTTGTGGGGTCAGACGCTGGCTTTTGATACTTTGAGGAATGACATCATAAGCACGGCCCAGCATACTAAAACGATTGATATAGTTTTCACCTACGAGGGTCGCCAGTGCTTCGCCGATGTCCTGCATACGGATACCCAAGCTATTGGCTTTGGCACGATCGACTTCAATTTTCAGCATTGGATTATTGAAATCCAGATCACTGTCTACCACCACAAATAAGCCACTCTCACGAGCTTTTTGTTTGATATTTTCCATGGTTTGATAAATGGTGGCATAGTCTTGGGCACTACGCAGCACCATTTGTACAGGTAAGCCACCTGTTGAACCGGGCAAAGCTGGATTTTGGAATACAAAAATACTGGTACCTTCTACAGCACCGACCTTGGCTTGCAGTTCCTGCTGAAGTTCATCGGCAGAGCGCGTACGTTCAGCCCATGTGGATAAGGTGGTGCCACCAAAACTGGCCGCTGGGCCGTCCGTACCATTAATAATCCAAGTGGTGCTGGTTTCAGGTAGGGTCCAGAACACTTTATCCAGCTCATAGTTAAAGTGTTCGGCATAGTTTAGGTTGGCATGTTGTGGTGCCTTAATCGCAGTTAGCACACTGGCTTGATCTTCCAGTGGGGCCAATTCCTTTTGTGGGAGTTGATAGAGAAAAGGCAGGCTGGCAAAAACAGCAATGGCAAAGACCACAGTGATCCAGCGATGCTGTAATGAAAATTGCAGTAAGCGGTGATAGATATGGGTTAAGCGTTCAAAGAACCATTCAGCAGCTTTGGCCATGCGGCCTTCGTCCTGCTTGGATTGCAGCAGATAGGAACTCATCACTGGGGAGAGGGTGAGGGCAATGATGCCTGAGACCAAAACTGCACCTGCCAAGGTCAGTGCAAACTCCTTAAATAATGAACCCGTTAATCCGCCCATCAAACCAATCGGCGCATAAACGGCAGCAAGGGTAATGGTCATGGCGATTACGGGGCCTGCCACTTCACGTGCACCCACTAGCGCAGCAGCGATAGGTGATAAGCCTTCTTCAATATGGCGGTGTACGTTTTCCACCACCACAATGGCATCATCCACCACCAGTCCAATGGCCAGTACCATCGCCAATAAGGTCAGTAAGTTGATACTAAAGCCAAAAATCAGCATCAAGCCTAAAGCGCCCAGCATTGACAGTGGAATTGTCACCACAGGAATCAAGACACTACGGAGTGAACCTAAGCATAGATAGATCACGGCAATGACAATGATCAGGGCTTCGATAAAGGTATGCAGCACTTCATCAATCGAAGCATCAATAAAACGTGCGGTTTCATAGGCTAGATTGGCTTTGACACTCGGCGGTAAGGTTTTCTGTATCTCAGGCAATTTACCCTTAATACCTTGAACAATCACCAGTGGATTACCTGTTGGAGTCGCCTGTAAACCAATAAAAATTGCGGGTTGCCCGTCCATCGAGGCACTGGTTTCGGTAGATGCTGCACCGAGTTCAACCGTGGCGACATCCTGCAAACGAATCAGGTTCTGCCCATCATTACGGATCACCAGATTTTTAAAGTCCTGAATACTGGTTAGCTCGGTTGACACGTTGACATTGGAAACCACCAATTCACCTTTGATCTGACCAGGGGCGGCTTGGTAGTTGTTTTGACGAATCGCACTGGCGACATCGGCAGCGGTCACACCCCGACTGGCCAAACGGTCTGCATCTAGCCAGATCCGCATCGCAAGGCGTTGGCTACCATAGGTTTGAACTTTTGCCACGCCTTCAATGGTAGATAGCATCGGTTCAACCACCCGTGATAGGTAGTCGGTTAGCTCAGGCATAGACAGTTGTTCACTGGAAAAGCCGATATAAGCCACGTCGGTCGACTCGCCTGAGGAGCGTTCAATCACAGGGTCAAATGCCTGTTCAGGCAATTTGTAGCGAACTTGGTTGACCTTGGCCATGACTTCAGTCAGGGCTTGAGTGGAGTCTCGGTTGAGTTGCATACGCAGGGTGATGACACTGCGGCCTTGTACTGAGGAAGAGCTGAGATAATCAATGCCTTCAACCGAAGAGACCGCTTGGGCAATTGGTTGTGTGACAAAACCTTGCATCAGTTCAGCGGATGCACCTGGATATTCAGTGCTGATGCTGATGGTTGAACTTTCTAATAAGGGATATTGGCGAATCGGCAGTTTATTCAGTGAGAATAAACCCGCCAATAAAATCAGGGTGCTGACCACCAGA
This sequence comes from Acinetobacter higginsii, assembly GCF_000369845.1. Classification (NCBI taxonomy): domain Bacteria; kingdom Pseudomonadati; phylum Pseudomonadota; class Gammaproteobacteria; order Moraxellales; family Moraxellaceae; genus Acinetobacter; species Acinetobacter higginsii. The sequence continues at coordinate 191,623 of NZ_KB850222.1, forward strand.
GCCAGTACAGGGCGTTTTACAAAAAGATCGGTAAATTTCATTCGAGTTTCTCCCTAAACCTTTGTCTTAGTTTTGGAAGATGGAGCTTGCTCTAGGCTATTCACCGTTGGTTCGATTTGCATGCCATCACTGAGTCGGACTTGTCCTGAAACCACCACTTGGTCACCTGCTTTAACACCAGATTGCACTTCGACCCAACCTTGATGACGTTCGCCGAGTTCGACCGCAACCCGTTGTACCGTTTGTTTTTGTGGCTCATGTTTCACCAGAAAAACAGTGTTGCCATAGGCGGTATAGGTGATCGCTGTTTCAGGGATGACCAAACTGGGTAGATTGGCTTCCTGTATTTCTATTTTTGCGTACATGCCTGGTTTTAACTGCTGATGTTGATTATTGAGCAATGCCTGTCCGGTCATGGTTCTGGATTTACTCACCATCGGATCAATTGCATTCACCACTGCAGAGAAACTTTGTTCGGGAAAGGCATCTATTTTTAATTGAACAGCTTGGCCGGTTTTTAAGCGTGCCGCCAGTTGTTCATCCAGTGTGAAATTGGCAAGCAGTTGCTGTGTATCCACTAAATTGGCAATACTAGTGCCTGCTTCAAGGTATTGTCCTTGATGCACTTGGCGAATCCCGATCACGCCAGAGAAGGGCGCACGAATGGACTTTTGTTCAATTAGCGCTTGCAATTGCTGGATTTCAGCACGGGTCATATCTCGGTCGGCTAGCGCCGTATCTAGTTCCGCACGTGAAATCGCATTGCTATCAATGAGCTGTTTGGTGCGGTGATAGGTCATTTCTGCCTGTTTCAGCTTGGCTTGTAGCCGACCTAAATTGCCTTGCTCGACATTGGTTTTGAGTTGAACCAGTAATTGTCCCTTTTTGACGGATTGTCCTGATTGAAAATAAATCTGTTCAATCACGCCAGTCGTTTCAGCAGAGACTTGGACTTGTCGTATCGCTTCCAACTCGCCAATACTGGACAGAATACGCGGCGTGACTTGTTGCTTGACTGTTGTCAACGCGACTTTGACGGGTGGATAACTGTAGCTGGAAGCATTCTCTGCGGAGCGGGATTTAAAATAAACATAAGCAGCTACAGCAATCACAATTAAAATACTGATAATCAGCAAAATACGCAGTTTGGTTTTCATGCGATCACTCCAACATCTTGCAGCTGTTGACGAAAATGGCTGGCAATAGCCGTACCGATTAAGCCACCAATCACCGAAATGTGTTCAAGTGTAAAATAAAGGGAGATTTGTGCTTGTCCTCCAGACATATTCCAGAAGGTATGTACCAGTACAATCGTAATTACTAAAAAAACAGAGAGCAGTGCAGCACCCAACCAAAGGTAGCGATCAAACAAAATACTGTATGCACCCGCAAGTAAAATCAGTGCCGAGGCATAATTAAACAGCCATGCAGGTTCTAAACCTGCAGCTTGCATTTCCTGAAAGCCTGCATCGACATCCAGCACTTTGCTGAGACCTGAGCTAAAAAATAACAGTGCCAGACAACACCTGCTAATGATCCATAACCATTGACTTTCCAAACTTGATTTAATGAAGTACGGCATAGGCGTATTTCCTGAGAAGATTCAGACTGACTGCTGAAAAACATTAAAAATGAATTGCTTAATTGCATTTGATAATGCAGTGACAAGCAGTCTAAAACCTCAAGTTATATTGAGGTCAATGGGGTGAACTCGAAAATTAAAGTGTGGAAACAGGCATTTTTAGCAGGAGTGTCAGCACAATTTGTGTCGATACTTCTGTATTTTTTATGAGGCTGGATTTAAGCAAATGGCTTGTTTTGACTCATGCTACAAGGCTTTAAATTGACAAATCGTGTTGCCATACACTATAAAACCTAAAGTAATCTTGAGATATTGAACCATGACACTCGAACGAAAAATTGATATCAATCGGATGCTGACGGTTGGGGAAGTCGCCAAGCGAAGTGGTGTCGCGGTTTCAACCTTGCATTTTTATGAGTCTAAAGGATTGATTAAAAGTATTCGAACCAATGGCAATCAACGTCGTTATCCTTTGGCTGTACTGCGCTATATCGGAATTATTAAGGTTGCGCAAAAAGTTGGGATTTCGTTGGAGGAGATTAAAAAAGCGTTGAGTGTTTACCCAATAGGCAGCAAGTTAACGGCTGAGCAGTGGGCAGAATTATCAACCTGTTGGCGTAAAGATTTGGATGAGCGAATCCAGAAGCTGACTCGTTTACGAGATGAAATGGATTGGTGCATTGGCTGTGGATGTCTATCTTTGGAACAATGTCGCTTACGTAATCCAGAAGATATTCTGGCAGAGCAGGGCTCAGGTCCGCGTATTCTAGAGCGCGAGGATGATTCAATAATCGAATTTTAAGTAATTGAAAAATAATAATTATAAATAGAATTTAAGCTTGGCTCCATTTAAGGCTTTCAAGCTGCTTTTGTGTTGTCATTCTTGAAAAAATGCAAGTAAGCTATTTATGCATATTTGTTGATCTATCAATCAAATGATCAAGGACAGCCATCGAGGCTTGCGCCAATTCGTACCTGAAATCAAATAAATATTAAGCAATTGTGAATTCTGCATTTATTTTTGTATTGATATTGATAATAATAATGATTCTTATTTAATTAATTGCAGCGTTATGAACAATCAGCTTAAACAATCTGCTTTAAATATTGCGATAAAATCGATTCTGATTTTCGGGGCATTTTCACATCACGCTTGGGCACAAGAACAGGGCGCAAGCGTACTCCCAACCATTAAAGTTGCAGCCGAGGATGAAAAAACAGAAGGTAGCGAAAGCTTTCAAGCGAAATCATCTCGCACATCATCCAAGCTAAAACTTTCCTTAAAAGAAACACCACAATCCGTCAGTGTCATTACGCGGGAACAGATTGAGCAACGGAATCTGAATATTATTGATGATGTGCTTGCGGCCACGCCAGGGGTCACAGTCACTAAAAATGATAGTGAACGCTCAAATTATTCTGCGCGAGGCTATGCGATTAGCAACCGTCAAATTGATGGCATGCCAATTGGCGAGAATAGCCCACGGGTCGATAGTTTTTTCTTTGACCGTATTGAAGTGATAAAAGGGGCAACAGGTTTAACAGGATCTACGGGAAATCCATCTGCCACCATCAATATGATTCGGAAACGTCCTGCAAAGGAACTGACAGGCTCGGTTGCCACCTCATTTAGTCGCTGGAATACCATTCGCAATGAGGCTGATGTTTCAATTCCTTTGACGGCTGATGGCAGTGTGCGCAGCCGTGTGATGGCCGCACGACGAGAGGGGGAATCCTATATGGATTATTACTCTCTGGAAACCTTGGCGGCGATGGCGATGGTTGAAGCCGATATCACGGACAAATTAACAGGCAGTATTGGTTTTCAATATCAAGACAACCAACCACGTGGTTCAACGTGGGGGACCGTTCCCTATTGGAATCAAGATGGTTCGCTGGCCAATTTACCGCGCAATTTCAGCTTGGCCAATCGCTGGAATACCATTAGCCAAAGTGACAAAACTGTATTTGCTGATTTGACCTATAAATTTGAGAATGACTGGATGATCAAGGCGGCTGCTTCACATTCATTGTCCAAAAGTTTCTGGCTGATGTCTTATGGCGGTTCTGGTTTTCCTAACCAAAATGATGGAACAGGCGTTGGGGTTTGGTCAACAGTATATCCAACATCTGAATCTAAAAAGACCAGCTTAGAGTTGTTCGCCAGTGGGCCGTTTAAATTATTTAATCGTGAGCATGAATTGGTGATTGGTGGAAATGGCTTTGATCGTTCTACAGATAGCCCAGGTGGAGCTATTGACGGTATTGCCAGTAATCAATTGACTTGTACCAAGAAAGTGAACGGGGTAACGCTACCTTCTAATAATATTGGTGATACTTGTGTGATTAATGATTGGCGTACATGGAATGGTAATACAACGCCAAAACCAGGCTACACGGTTATTCCTTCGACTAAAGATGCAAAACAACGTAATTATGGTGCATACAGTACCTTAAAGCTAAACCTAACAGATGATCTAAAATTGATTGTCGGGGGACGTTATAGTGATTATTCGGCAACGAATGGTACCAAGAGTGATGTGAAAACCGATGCTTTCACACCTTACTTTGGTACCACTTATGCGATTAACGATATTGTCACTGCCTATGCCAGTTATACCGATATGTTTAATCCAAGCAGCCAGAAAGACCGCAATAACAGTTTCCTAGATCCTGAAACCGGTAAAAGTTATGAGGTGGGTTTAAAAGCCAGTTTATTGGATGACCAACTTTTGGCAACCGCTGCTGCGTTCTGGTCGAAAAAGGAGAATGTTGCAGTTCGTGATGAAGAGGCGATTGCAGCAGGTATTAAAACCGATGACGGCGGTGACCCAATGAAAGCTTCGGGTGAAGGGCTAAAAATTGAAGGCTTTGAGCTGGAAGCGATTGGACGGATTACACCGACGTGGAACATTACTGCGGGTTATACCTATGTGAACAGTATTAGTTCAGAAACCGTAAAGGCTTCGACCACGCTTCCTCAGAATCAAGTCAAAATCTACACCAATTTCAAACTCCCTGAACAGCTCTGGGAGGGTGCCAATAAATTCAATATTGGTTTTGGTGTGAATTGGCAAAGTGAGGTAGTAAGTAAGTCGAGCAGTGCACCTAAAAACTCAGATGGTTATGTACGACAAGATGCTTACTTCTTGGCAAGCGCCAATATGGGCTATACCTTCAACGAGTCATTCAGTGCAAACTTACAAGTGAATAACTTATTTGATGAAAAATACTATCAACAGGTCGGTTTCTATAATGGTGTTTATTGGGGCGAACCACGTAATGTAACTTTATCGCTACGTGCCAAATTCTAAACCGCAGAAAATAGACTTTTAATCGTGAATAAAGGCCTAACGATCAGAATAGGCCTTTATTCAAAAAATTTTTTAGATGCCATAGGTGCAAGTTGCAGCAACGCTTATTATAAAAATAGCTAAAGTGAATCAAAGTATTTTAAGTAAAAAACAATCTAACTCAAAAGCATAAATTTAATCGCCCTGATTCAGTAATATAAAGCGAACAAAAAATGTGACGTAAATTGTCATAAATAGACGGTTCTGTATGGACAGTAAAACGATATTTTGAGTAAAATGCGCTAAATTCAAGCAGATAATCTATAAAAAAAGATGGCGAATAATATCTTTCAAGCTTTAGAAAGCTTGGGCCTGACAGCACAAAAACGTGCGATTCACGCTCAATTTTCAAACACATCTTTAAATAATCAAGTTTTCTTACAGCGTATTGAAGGTCTGCATCAGCTCAATCATGGTCTTGACCTACAATTACTCTGTCTTTCGACCAATGCAGTCATTCCTTTAAAAAGTTTTATTGGCAGTCAGGTTGCCATTGATATTGTGACCGATAAAGCAGAGTTGACGCGTATCTCAGGGATTATTACCCAAGCCGATATCGGCGCCAGTGACGGTTCGCTGACTATTTATCGTTTAGGTGTACAAGACCCCACCGCCTTGTGGAAGCAGCGTCGTAACAGCCGTGTTTTTATGGCGAAATCTGTCGTTGATGTGATCCAGATCATTTTTAAAGAATGGCAGGCTAAAAGTCCACTGTTTGCGGCCAGTTTAAGTCTGGATTTAAGTGGCTTAAGCAAACAATATGACATTCGTCCATTTATTATGCAGGCCAATGAACTTGATTACGACTTTTTGACTCGTTTGATGCGGGCAGAGTCGATTAACTGGTTGATTGATGAAGCACAACTGAAGGTATCCAGTTCCAGCGAACAGATTCAGCCACAGAAACTCAGACTCATCGATGACAATAATCAATATAAAGCCCTAGAGCGCCGTAATATCCGCTTTCATCGCAGTAGTGCAACAGAAACACAAGACAGTATCACGGCATTTGTAGCGCAGCGTTCCTTACAACCGAGTGCAGTGCATGTACAGCGTTGGCAAGCCGATGCCTTGGAGCAAGAAGAAGGCGCAGGCAGTGTTCAGAGTAAACATCAGCATAGCGATCAACATGATAACCAACAGCTTGCGTTAGAACAGGCGTGGCATTTTTCACCGGCTTGGATTCAGGATTTAAACGGTGAAGATGGCAGCACTAAATCGGGCAATGCTCAAATTGAAAAACTAAATCAGAGCCTGAGCCAATATTATGATTCACAGGCCAAGCAGTTTATTGCGACATCGACTGTTCGCGATACCCCAGTGGGCTATTGGTTTGAACTGAATGAACATCCTGAAATTGATCAGCATGATGGCGCAGACAAAGAGTTTCTGATCAGTTCAAAAACGTTCTATAACCAAAATAATCTACCTAAAGATTTAACGGATCAAGTTGCAGCTTTGCTTCAACAAAGCAATTGGCAAAGCAGTCCTTTTCAGCATGCGGTCTCTGATGAACGTCAAGCCAATCAACTGACATTGCAACGACGTAATATTGGTCTAGTTCCTGAGTATAACCCGTTACAACATCGACCTGCGACACATCCTCAACGCGCCAAAGTGGTGGGGCCAAGTGGTGACGAAATTTATGTGGATGAATGGGGACGGATTAAAGTTCGCTTCCTGTTTACCCGAGCAGATGACCACAGTCATGATAGTGGGGCAGGTGCCAATGACAATGATACTGACTCTGCATGGGTGGATGTATTAACGCCGTGGGCAGGTGAAGGCTACGGTGCACGATTCTTGCCGCGGATTGGTGAAATCGTAGTGATTGATTTCTTTGATGGCGATATTGATCGGCCCTTTGTGGTTGGGCGGATTCATGAAGCACAGCGTAGTCCGACCAAGTTTGATGACGCAGGCAAGTTACCTGATACCAAGAAACTGGCAGGCATTAAATCCAAAGAATACCAAGGTGACGGTTTTAACCAACTACGTTTTGATGACACCACGGGACAAATCAGTGCGCAACTACAAAGTAGTCATGCCGCCACTCAACTGAATCTAGGTAAACTCAGCCATCCAAAAGATAAAGCTGAAAGCGAAGATCGGGGTGAGGGCTTTGAACTTCGGACCGACCAATGGGGTGCAGTTCGTGCGGGTAAAGGTTTACTGGTTAGTACCCAAAAGCAGGATCAGGCCCAAGGGGAGCATCTTGATGCCGAACCTGCCAAGCAACAGCTAGAAGGCAATCAAAACAATGCTAAGGCTTTAAGTGAAGTCGCCAAAAATCAGCAAACTGATGAAATTGAGTCTTTAGAACAGTTAAAAGAATTTGCAGAACAGATTGAAGCAAAGATTGCCAAATTTAATAAAGCGTTGTTGTTGCTTCATTCGCCAGCAGGTATTGGTCTAAGCAGCAATGAAGATATTCATGTGTCTGCAGATGGACAAATCAATCAGATTGCAGGCGATAGTATTAACCTGAGTACGCAAAAAAATCTGATTGGTCATGCTCAAAATCGAATCAGTCTGTTTGCTGCTCAGAATGGGATTAAGCAAGTGGCTGCCAAAGGCAAGTTTGAGGTTCAGGCTCAGTCAGATGGACTGGATTTACTCGCTAAGCAAGGCATCCAAATTATTTCCACTGAAAGTCAGATTCAAATTAGCAGTCCGAAAGAAATTGTGATTACCGCAGGCGGTTCTCAAATCAAGCTGAATGGCTCAGGTATTTTTCCTGTGACGGGTGGCAAGTTTGAGGTGAAGGCGGGGCAGCATTTGTTTATGAGCGGCTCAAGTGTTAGTACTCAATCCAGTTTGCCACCACCACCAAAACGTGGACAAGGGGTACTGGAGTTGCTTCACGATTACAAACATGGCGAGTTTGTGAAACAGGGTGGCTATCAGGTTATTGATTCACTGGGGCAGCAGTTTTCTGGTCAGTTGGATGATAAAGGTTTTGTACGGGTTTCTGGACTGGCAACGGGTGCAGCAAAAGTTGTATTTGAAGATGATAAACGTGATCCGTGGGCGGAATCCAGTGACTTTAAACGCCCGCCAATGTGGCCAAATGAAAATGACCCTGATGCACAAACCTTATTGGGCAAAGCAGAAACAGGTCTAAAAAATGCAGTTAGCAGCGCCAAGAATGCTTTAGGTCAATCCTTTACCAGTCCTTCTTCAGTGTTAAAAACGCTTGAGACTGCAAAGCAGTTGAAGGAGGGTGGAGCAAAGGCTTTATTGCCAATGCTTCAGCAGGGGGTTCAGTCTAACCTGACAGAACAAGCAAATAAGCTATTGGCTGATCAGATCAAGGACAATCCATTGGCACAAAAAGTGATGAAAAATATGGGCAGTCCTTTGGACAGTCTATCCCAGTTCAAAAATCCATTGCGTGCGCAACAGAACCTAATGGCAAGCGATAAAAAGACCAAAGATCCGTTCGATCTAACGCGTTTTGATTTTAAAAATTAAGCTTTGAGAATGATGAAAGATGGCGACACCACCTAAGAAGACCAACAATCAGCAAAATAAACAGAGTGTAAGAACCAATACTGGACAAGTTGCGGTTGTGCCTTTAAACAAAATGTATGCTGCTGATGTCAAAGCAGGTATGAATAAAATCAATTCATGGTTGAAGAAGAACACCAAGGACTATGTCGACTTAAATACCATTAAAAGTGTAGCAGGCTCGCTTCCAGTGATTGGTAATGCGATTGCTTTGGTGGATGCCGTTTACGATGTTATTGATATCAGTAAAAAACCAAACCCGGGTTTTGGGGATTGGCTGAATCTTGGTTTAGATGTGATTGGGATTATTCCTGTACCGCCAACCATGGCAACAATGCGCATGAGCTTGAGACCGACTTTGAATCTGGTTCGTCAAAAAGCAGGTGGGGTCATTTCCGATACCATTTTGGTGATTTTAAGTGATCACTTAAATGAACGTATTGCAGGTGAACTCGATCAGTTTGCGGCAAAAGCTCAACCGCTTGTCAAAGATATGATGCAGCACTGTGGAACAAAAATCACCAGCATCAGTAATGATTTTGCCAACGGCATACAAAAAATATTAAATGGTCACGTCTTTAGTTCAGCAGGTAATGTCAAACAAGCACAGAAACAACTTAATAAAGTCAATCTAGATAATTTACAGCGTAATCCGAAAGCTACTTTTAATAATGCTGTAGATGGTTTGACGAACTTATGGAAAGCGAGCGTTAAGGAAAATATTAACACGGTTGCCAAAGGTGTTTCATCGGTTGTGCCAGCCAGTGCGAAACAGCCGATTCAGCTGGTTATTACAGGGATTCGTGGTTTTGGTAAAAAAGCGCCGCAGTTCTTGATGACTTTAGCCGATCCGGGCAAAGCAATGAGTATTGCTTGGTTATTAAATGTCTTATTAAAAGCTGTACAAAAATTCAAATTAAAGAAAAAAGCCACAGCCAATATTACTCAGAAACAGGTTGCTAAAAAAGAGAAGAGTCGACCGAGTGGGGAACTGGAAAAAACCAATCACCAAGCCAAAGCGAAAAATAATCCAAATGAAGTGTCATGTCCACTGAATTTAGGTGGTGGAAAGACCAAAACAGGTACTAAAAAACATATTACTTATGCATTGGGAACTGAGTTTTTAACTCATCAGGATGCGTATGTGTCTACGATTGAAAGTTTTATTTTAAATCGAACCTATGCATCGAACTTGTATCAATTAGATCAAGGAGAGTTCGGGGCAAGATGGTTGACCTCTTTTACCACCCGAATTGTGCCGCAAAGTGAATATATTGAGGAAACGGAACAACAGGCCGCATATATCAAACCGTTGGCAGGGCTAGAATATATTGGTCCAGACGCACGCCCAGTCAAATTACCTCAATTAAAAGTGGGCGAAAGCTTTCATAATCAAACAGAAGATTTTTACTATAGTGTGATCTCTGAACATATTCAGATGATTTCCTATCAAAAAGAAGAAAAGCATATTTTTGAAAAGTATCAAGATTATTATCGCTTATCTGCGATTGAATATAAAAATGGGGTGACCTTAGCGGTTCGTTATGACCATCAATCGGGTGATCATTCATTTATTTCGGATGTATTGATTAAAGAGAAGCAAAAATTATTGGCGCATGTCGCTTTCCAAGTCGATGTACAAGGCCGTATTGACGATGCATGGTTGGTTGAAAATGGGCAATTGCTTCGTCCGCTTGCGAGTTATAACTATAACCATAAAGGCGACTTAATCGAGGCCATTACTGAAAATGGCGCAAGCTATCATTATCAATATGAGCATCACTTATTAAGCCGTTATACCGATCTGACTGGTCGTGGTATTAATCTGGAATATGACGGGATTGAACCCACATCGAAGGCCTTTCACGAATGGGCTGATGATGGCAGCTCTGAGAGCAGACTGGCATGGGATGAAAATATCCGTTTAACCTATGTAACGGATGCCTATGGGGCAGAAACTTGGTATTACTATGATATTGATGGCTATACCTATCGCATCATTTATCCTGATGGATTGGAAGAATGGTTCTTCCGTGATGATTTTGCCCGTGTTACCAAGCATGTTGATCGTGACGCCGCAGTAACCATTTATGAATATGATGAAAGTGGCAATATTGTCAGTGTTACCCAACCTGACGGTTCAAATTTATATTATGCCTATGATGACAAACGTCAATTAACAGGCATGGTCGATGCTGAACAAGGGCGTTGGTTTAAGGAATATGATGCTCAGGGCAATATTAGCAAGGAAATCGATCCGCTAAAACGTGTAACAGAATACAGTTACAATGCTTTGGGTTTACTCACTTCGATAAAAGATGCCAAAGGGGGTTCCAAGCAGTTAAAGTATGATGATCAGGGTAATCTGATCAGTTATACAGACTGTTCGGGCAAAACCACAACATGGCAGTATGATGAACGTGGGCGAGTAAAATCAGTTGAAAATGCCTTAAAACAAAAGGTTGAATACTTCTATAGTGACCTAAGCACAGAACAACGTGAACCGATCAGTCAAGGTATGCCACTGAATGCTTTTGGTCAGCTTGAAAAAATCAAACATGCCGATGCCACAGAAGAACATTTTGTCCATGATGCCGAAGGGCGTTTATTGGCGCATGTCGATGCCAAAGGACATCTTACACAATATCAATATGACGCAGCAGGACTGATTTCATCTCGTACGGATGCCTTGAAGCATACGTTGAAATATCAATGGGACAAGCTGAATCGTCTGAAACGTTTGACCAATGAAAATGGGGCAAGCTACGAATTTTTCTATGATGTTGCCAGTCGCCTGATTAAAGAAATTGATTTTGATGGTAAAGAAACCCTGTACAAATATGATGAAACAGATGGCAATTTATCCAGCAGTATTGAGGTGGCCTCTGCATTTGGGCAGGACTTAAAAGATCGGGCTGCACCGAAAGATCGTATTCAACAATTCCTATTTGACAGCATGGGACGACTGGAACAGCGTCAGGCAGGCTATGGCTATACCGAGCAGGAATTAGAACAAAAACAGGTTGAAGAATTTGCCTATAACAATAATGGCCAATTGATTCAGGCTAAAAATAATGAGAGCAATCTCCAGTGGTATTACGATGTCGTCGGTAATCTGGTGAGAGAGCATCATCAAGATCATCAAACGCATAAAACTGCGGTGTGGAAACACAGTTATGATGAAATCAATGATCGAATTAAAACCATGCGTCCAGATGGGCAACAGGTCGACTGGTTAACTTATGGCAGTGGGCATGTTCATGGTTTGGTCCTGAATGGTGAAGATACTGTCAGTTTTGAACGAGACGATTTACATCGTGAAACTGTTCGCCACTATGCCAACGGGATTAGCCAAGAGCAGCATTATGATGAACTGGGGCGTCTGACTCAGCAACGCGTGCTGAATGGGCATGAATTTGCATATACATCGCCGCAGCAGGCAATACAGAACAATGCCATTCAAGAAACTGAACAGTTGATTCAGCGTTTATATCAGTACGATAAAACGGGGCAATTGCTCAATATTGCAGATACTCGCCGTGGCAATATCCAATATAAATACGATCCTGTCGGTCGTTTACTGGAAGCCAATAGTAAGTTGGGTAAAGAAACCTTTAGTTTTGACCCTGCAAGTAACATTATTGACCGAAATCATCTTCAAGAACCGAATGCAGCCGCAACAGCAAGTAATGCTTATGGTTATAACCGTTTGGTGAATAATGTTGTTAAAGCATATTTAGATCAGCAATATCAGTACGATGCTTATGGTCAATTGGTGCGCCAAAAATCATCTAAAGGGGACTTGTACCTTGAGTGGGATGTTTGTGGGCGGTTAATCAAGAGTCGTAATACAGAATACACTGCGGAGTATCGTTATGATGCTTTAGGACGACGTATTCAAAAGCGCAGTAAACACCATCATACAGGTGAAGAGCAGAATTTGATCTATGGCTGGGATGGTAATACTTTGGCCTTTGAATCCAATGATCAGATCACCAAGCATTATGTGTATGAGAAGGATAGTTTTGTCCCTTTATTACAAGCAATCTATCGTGAACCGATTGAGCTTGTACAAACACCTGATTGGACAGATCAGCCTTATCATATTGCCAAAGATCCTTTATGGCGTAAGACTGCCCCAGCAAAATCTTTAGATGATATTTGTTTCTATCATTGTGATCATTTGGGTACGCCTCAGGAGATGAGTGATGCTCAAGGTCAAATGGTCTGGAAAGCTGAATATAAGGCGTGGGGTGAGCGTGTATCAGCAAGGTCAGCATCTAACTTTTTTGAAAATTCAGAAATCGTCACCAATAATATCCGCTTCCAAGGGCAGTATTTTGATGAAGAAACAGGTTTACATTACAACCGTTATCGATATTATTCGCCTTATGTAGGACGTTTTATCTCTAAAGATCCGATTGGGTTGTTGGGTGGTAACAACGTATATGCTTACGCGCCAAACCCTGTAAGTTGGATTGATCCTTTGGGGCTGAATAAAAATTGCCCACCTACTTTATATAGAACTATGAAACCAGAAGATGGAAAATTTAAAGATAGTCCATTGGATGGTGCTCCAAATTCTAACCAAAAGGGAGCAAGAACTGCTTCAAGTAATCCTAAACATAATGATTTTGAAAACATTACTTCAGCAAATGATATGGTTGGTCCCTCTCATACTGGAAAGCAGGGACTAAGTTCTAGTTTAGAAGAGCTTCCGACAAGAACGGGACAAGTAAATGGTAAAGTTGATGCATCAACTTTACCGAAAGGGCTTGGTTATGAAAATGATCATGGTAAGCATGTTTCAATATATCCTGCAAAAGATATGACATTTGGTGAATATCAAAAGCTATTGAATTCAATTGATTGGAAGTAACTATGAGTGTATTAAATTTTAAAAATAAAATAGTTCAGCTGTTAGAAAATAATGGTAGTGATGAGGATATTGATAATGTATTAAATGACTACATTAATGAAGGGGGGACGAGAAATGAAGTTTATAAATCTTTAAATGAAATTTTTTTGATGGAAGAAAGTATGATTCAAAAAAATATAAAATTACAAGATCAATTCGATTATTTGGGTGAGTTACAAACAACAATCACAGGATATTGTTCACCTAATTCTATTGTAAAATTTAAAAATGAACCTACCACTAATATGGAGGATTTTTTAAGTTATGTTCGAGGTGAAAAATGGAAGGTTTAAAATGGTATGTGAATGATAGATAATAACATTTTTTTAAAAAAACTTTATCCTTCTGGTATTGTTTTTCCTGTAAGAATAGGTCGCTTTAGTGTTGATCTATCTGGGTATTGTGATATCGATTTTCATGTTAGTGAACGACCAGGTATAGATATTAAAAAATATGGTTTATGGGGGGAGGATTATAATACTGTTGTTATAAAGCTTAAAGGACGGTTGGTGGGGAGTATATATATTGAAAATTGGATTAAAAATAGTTTTGGTGAGTTGGTTTTTGAAGATAAAGGGAAGTATTTTGTTTTAAAAGTGCATAAAGATGATTTTGTTTTTTCTATTGAAATAGAAGGTTTGATATTTCAAGAATTGTCTGTTTATTTTGATGGTGTTGAATGATTTAATTAATTTGAGTTGGGGTGTATAAAAATTCCATGAAATAAGTTGGTGTTTTAGGGGGTGAGGTGAAGTTTAATATCCTTGATAAGTTAAATAGGCTTATGGGAGATTCTTTAAGTACAGATTCTTTATTTGAGGAACTAGGTGAGATTTCAGATCTGTTTTCTCCTTATTTGAATGAGAAAATATTTGAAAAAGATGTTTTAATCAAATTATGGGATGTTTTAGTATGTATATATATTAATAATCCACTGAAGGAAAATAGATCGGATGCTCTATCTGTTATTTATGATGTTTATATTTATGCTGTGAATATAGGTTTTTCTATAGATAAGAAAGAACTGATTAAACATTATTTTGAGTTGAGTGGTAACGATAAATTAGATCAAGAATCTAAAGAAATTTTAGAAGAAATTTTATTTGATATTTAATGATTTTAGCGAATATTTCAATAATCTTAAAAGTCTGCTTAATTGAGGCTTAGTAACAAATAGCCTGCAATTGAATAGGGAAGCTGTGTTGGACGCCTATTTATTGGATAGATTATCAAAGTTCTATAAAGATAACCCAGAAATGAAAGGGGTTCCATTAACTTTGGATGATATTAATAATGTGGAAAATATCTTGAAAATAAAGCTTCCAGAGGACTATAAGCTATTTGTTAGTACATATGGTGGTTCATACGCAGGTTTAGCTATATATGGTTTGAAAAATGCTGAGATGATGGGGGATGAAACTGTTATTGAATTAACTAATAGAGCAAGAAAACTTTTAGATGATTTGAAAGTTGATAACTATATTTTAAAATCAGTAGTAGTTTCGGATGATGGTGCAGGTAACCCTATTTTTATAAATGTAAATGGAGAAGTATATATTTATTATGTAGATAATGGTGAATATAATAAGTTGGGGGATTCTTTGGGTGATGTAATAGAAGAAAATTTCCATGAGTGGTAACTATTGAAGATAAACTATATATGTGTAAGATTATGGGATGCAGGTTGTGTTAAATATTGAAAAATGAGTATAAATGAGAAAAAATTGTTAGATGTATATCAGTTGATAAATCAGTTCTTAGATTATTTAAATCAAAAGGATCAGCATCAACTTGAAGAAAAGTTTGAGTTGTCATCAGCAATGTATGAAGAAATTATTGAGGAATTAGAACGGAACTTTGATAATAATTCGTATGTTTTATCGTTGATACCCTTTAGCGAGATGGAAAGTGTAAAAGTAAAATCTCCTAATAGACCTATTTTTGAAATAGAGGATACCGATGAGGATGGCGAGTTTATTGTTGAGTGTAATATATACAACAAATCAAAAATAACTGATTTAATTTTGCAAGGTTATCTTGAATACGAGGATGGAATATTGAAATTTACATTGCCATTATTTAGGTCTTGATCTTAAAAAGAAAAACTCAGAATAAGTTACTGGGTTTTTGTTTAATACAACATAGATATCGTTTATGATCTTGTAGAGTAAATTACCCTTAAATATTATAATGAAGTATCGGGTAGTGAGATATTTATACTTGTCAAAGAAATTATAGGCTATAACACTGATCAAAAAGTAGAAATTAACTGTATAACTTAATGACAACGGAAATTAATTTTTAGAGTGCCAGAGATCAGAAGGCGGTCAATTAAGTCATACTCAAACATATCGAGCAGACATTGGTTTAAACTATGAGGTAAAAGCCAAGAGGGAAAAAATGAAGTTTGATAGCAAAGAAAGCTTGATATTAGATATATATCGTTCTCAAATTTTATCTTTGTATATTAGAGAGTGGGGGCAGCCGGAGAATAGATGGATTTTTAAAAAAGAAAATGATATTCCATTAGAAATATATTTTTTCCCTAGGAAAGATAATGATTCTATATCTCGTATAGTAACAATTGGTATAGGGCTTATTAGTCAATTCAAGAAGCAAAAATTTAATTTTGAGTATCTTTTTGCCTTACCATATGATTTTGTAGAGAAAAATGAAGAGATGATTGTGAAATACTTATTAGATATAGCGCTGCATCTTTCTAAGTCAGAGGCAGAAAGTGATATTAGAGTTATTTCAGAGATTAATGTTGCACCGAATTGTTTTTTGCAAAAATCAATTCTTGTTGATGAGGCAAGAGGAGAAGCAGAAGAACTTGCTGATATCTTTATAGCAGAAAAATTTAATAACGTTGCTTTGCGATGGGTAATCCCAGTCTATAAGGATGAAGCAGATTTTATATTGAAAAATGGAATAGAGGAATTTGATTGTTTGGAATCGAGTAGTAATCTTAGTCTAGTTGATATTAATAGAAATTCATTTTTAGATACTCTTATAAATTGAAAATTACTGAAATGTTTTATTATTTTTATTGTGTGGTTGAAGGTGTTTGATAAGTGAAGGATAGTTTGAAAGCATTAAATATTTATGCAGGAAAAACTAGCTCTGGCAATACTAAAGCAGAGGAAGTCCTTGTAGAAGATATAGATGTAAATACTTATAAGCTGCTATCTGCACCAGGCTTAGCACTAAATTTAGCAAAAGGTGATATTTTTAAATTTTTGAATAGCGAAGAACCCGTAAAGGTTATACATCGAGGTGGGAATTTTAATATACATATTTATGAGGCGAATTTAACTCTTGAGGATTATGAAGATTTTAAGAATGAACTTTTGGACTATTTAGAAGGAACTATAGATGGTTTGAGTGGGGATAATATGGCTATTACTGTTTCTTCAACTCAAGGTATCCAAAGAGTAAATAGTTTTTTTATAAACTTTAGTGAAATATCAGGTAATAACTGGGCTTTTACTAATATTTATAAGAATTATGAAGATTTTGATGATGAAACATTACTGGATTGGTGGGATAAAAAGTGTTAGTTATAGATTTTTAATCAGTGAATTTTTTGAATAATTAGGTTTTTTTAATTTAATGGTGAGTGATGAGCAGCTGTAACTTAAGTTTTATAAACTGGCTTGGAGTATTTTTAAAAAATAAATAACTTTATAGTGTTGGATTGATTTTTGAGATGAATGTGGATGCTAAAGTTTTATTTTGATACTGTTCCAGATTTTATCGATATACCCGATAATTTTAGAAATAACTCTGGAGTTATTATTATTGGTGAAAAGGGTGATTTGTTTAATTTTTTTGATTTAGAAATTAATAAATATTTTTTGAAAGAAAAATTTTTAGTTAATTATTCTGTAAAAATTAGTGATTTTGATTTTTTGGAAAAAATTTTGGATTCTAAAGGTGCTTTTGGTCAAAATAAATATTTGAATTACAATAAAAGTAAATTTTACAGTGAAAAGTTTTATATTGATAAGAGTCTTTATTATTATGATGTTTCAAAGTATAAGGATTTTTTTGATGAAAACCTAAATTTATTCAGAAGTGGTTTTTCTGGCTTTTGTTTTTTTTCTGATAAACTGGTTGGTGATAAGGTTAAATATGTTTTTCCTTTGGATTTTGTAAATAATTATTACGGAAATATATATCTTAATTTCCCTGAGAATTTCTTGGATAATTGTAGCCTAGTTAAAAGAGTTGATGAGTTTATGATTAAAAAGGAATATTTGAATGGAACAGGAAAAGTGCTAGGGATTGATTTTTATGCAAGGTATTTGATGGTCGATCGGAATGAGGTGATGGTGGTTAAAAGTTTAAGTTGATTTTTGACTATTTTTAATTGATTTTAGACAATTTTTTATAAGTACGGCTATTTAATTGTTGGTTAATTAAAAAATAATTTTTTTTATTTTAAGGAGGATTGTAGTGGAGGTCGGCGAGAAGGGAATTCTGCACTTAATTGATAAAAATATATGTGAATACAGTGAGCTTCAATATGCAATTTTAAATGGTGATGATAATATTCTTTCTGAAGGTTATTCTATATTTTCGCATAGAATAGGAAAGTATTATGAAAATTCTAAAATATTAGCGAATAGATTAACTTGTGATAATTATCTTTCTCTTTTAAATGATAAAAGTAAAGACGTAAGGTGTTCTGTTTTGATTCTTATTAGGGATAGTTTTACATTGTATGATTCTAATGTAAGTTTGATGGAGTGTATTTTAAATATTTCTGTTGATGGTAGTGATGAGGAAAGAGTGATAGTTAATACGATACTCACTAAAGAAGTAGTGAGTTTTTATAAAAAAGAAGTTGATCGTATTTTGGTTGGCTTTGTTGAAAACTCTGGAGGTAAATGTTTTTTTGACTACTACACATTTAATTATTTGTATGAATTGTTGGTTAGATTTGAGAGGAAGGATTTAATAGATAGACTGCTCATGATAGGGAAGGATAGTAATATAAGTGATATCAAAGAAGCATACGAAGAAATAATTGAGGGTTTAATAACAAAAAATATATGAAAATGATGTTTTTTTAATTTTAAAGATTTTTATTTATGATTGATTTTTTTTGAAATGAATGCTAATAACCTGAAGTTGGTCGTGTTTAAAAGCTTTTTAGGTGCTATTGCAAATAATGTAAGAGCAATAGCATTCGATTTTAATGATGAAACTATATTTATTTATGGGTATTTAGATGTAGAACCCAAAGATGAAGATTATGAAATAATTGATATTGCTGTTACAGAAATAATGGCAGCTTATCCACAGTTTTTAAAACAAAAAATTTATTTAGAAAAGTCAGAAAAGCCAATAGGCAAGTTGCTTTCATACAAAGGTTGGGTTTTTTGTCGATATGAAGAGTAGAGCTAGTCTAGTTATGGTTAAGTTTTTTTATGAAGCTGGAACAAATTTAAATAGCAGATATGGATATAAAAAGTACAAAGATTTTTATCGAGTTTTAGGTCGTAATCACGGAGATTAAATGATGTCAGCCGAGTTATATATAAAATTCAATGATAAAGAATGGCTTGAGAAAAACAAGTTAAAAGTGATTGATAAACTTAAAGAATTAAAAAGTTTTTCTGTGTTTGATACGGAAAAGAAAGTAGTTTATTTGAAAGATGAAAGTGGAGATAATGGTTGGGTTTATGATGTTAGATTCTTCTTTCATGAGAATTATATTTTTTTTGAAGTGTCATCACATGTAGAAACTGTAACTTCAGATTTAATTAGATTTTTTGGTTGGTTACGTAATAATACAACTATTTCTATACAAGATGAGGATGGAGAACTTTCAAGCTGGTGAAATAGGGGGTGAATAGCTATCCATTTAAGTAGCTTTATTTTTTAGTATATTTTTATGGTGAATAGAATCCGATGATTGTTGAAATAGAAATTCCCTTTTGGCAAGATCCCCAATGTCATGTTTTTACTCAACATTATCGGGGTGATTTAATTACCTATTTTACATGCTGGGATGATAATGCTGAGCTGATAAAAAATAAACTCGGAGAGATTTTTTTTAATGATGTTTTAAGTGTCAAAATTGAAAGTGAAATTAGAAGTTACCTAATAGATGAGCCCGAGTATAGGTCATCTATATATGAGGTTTTAGATTCTAAAGTGATAAGAAAATACTTAAAGAAAAGAAAGAAATGGGAATATTCTAAAGTTAATATTAACGATTATAGGTGCTTTGTTGTTAATAGTCATGATTATCAAATTGTAATTATAGCAAAAAAATATACATTTAAATTAATTTCAGTTGATCCATATACAGAGGTGATATACAAGAAAATTTTAGAGGTAATTTAGCAATAAGCTAGTAAAATTTAAGTTACCCAATATAACCGAGAAAATCTACATCCATGTATATTTTCCCAATTGAAACTTTATTGCCGTACCAACTCCACTTGCCCAGTATGCCATCCACCACCTAAAGCACGAATGAGATCTACACTGGCAATCATTCGACTACCATGAAGCTGAGCAGCGAGTTGCTCTTGCTGCAAAATGCTCCGATCCGAATCAATCACATCCAGATAACTAATGCTGCCTTCACGATAACGCAAATGTGAAAGCTGATTGGCATGTCGGGATGACGCAAGTGCTTGACCTTGTGCCTGAATTTGCTGATCCAGAATACGCTGATCAGACAAACCATTTTCAACTTCACGGAAAGCATTCAGTACGGTCTGTCGATAATTAGCGACACTTTGTTCATAGCCTGCACGTGCCTGAGCAACACCTGCTTTACGTTGCCCGCCATCAAATAACGGTAAAGACAAGATTGTGCCCGCGACAGGGCCGAGT
The DNA here is from genome assembly GCF_000369845.1 of Acinetobacter higginsii. NCBI lineage: Bacteria > Pseudomonadati > Pseudomonadota > Gammaproteobacteria > Moraxellales > Moraxellaceae > Acinetobacter > Acinetobacter higginsii. Next base: position 211,841 of record NZ_KB850222.1, read on the forward strand.
AAAAAAGTTCGACTAGACCATTTACCTAAATCGCCTAAACTCGCAGATTCATAACCCAGCGCACCAGTGAGATCAAGTTTGGGAAAAAAGGCGGCACGGGCAATACCGATGCGTGCATTATCGGCGGCCATTGCGCGTTCTGCAGCAGCGATATCGGGACGACGTTCAAGCAAGCTCGAAGGCAAACCCGCAGGCAGGCGAATCGCAGTAGCGGATAATGGTTGAATCGCTAAGCTAAATTCGGCAGGTGGTTTACCGAGTAATACTGCCAATGCATGTTCGGTACTGGCTCGATTCCGTGTAATGCTGAGCGCAGTGCTTTGGGCGGTCGAGAGTTCTGTTTGTGCGCGAGAAACATCCAGATCACTGACAAGACCATTGCGATAACGTGCTTGAATCAAATTTTGATTCTCTGTCAGTAACTTGATGTTTTGCGCATAAATGGCTTGTTCAGCATCGAATTGACGAATCAGAAAGTAAGCCTGTGCCACATCAGCTTGCAGTGCTAACAGTGCAGAATGATACAAGGCTTCCTGTTGCTGTACATCTGCGGTTGCTGCATTGACACTGCTAGCAATCCGTCCAAATAGGTCCAGTTCATAAGAGACGTTGGCTTGTGCCCGCCATAAGGTACGTGCAGATGTGGATGCATCCGAATCAAGTCCTAAAGAAGCGGGTGAGGGCTTCTGACGGGTGGGCCCAAAACCTGCTCCAATACTAGGTAAGCGTTCAGCTTGCGCAGCAGACCTCAAAGCGCGTGAGGCCTGAATATTGGCCGCTGCGGCTTTTAAATTCTGGTTACCCGCAATGGCCTGTTGTTCCAGATCATTCAATTGAGGATCATTAAAAATACGCCACCATTCACCGCGAGACTGCACATCGGCAGGTTGCGCGATGGTCCAGTTGGGATCATCCAGTTTGGTATCCGCTTCCTTGAATTGCAGTGGAATAACCACCTTGGCAGGCTGATATTCTGGTGCCAATGAGCAGCCTGCAAGCAGCAGGCTTCCCATCAGTGAGGAGAGTATCCAGTGTGATTTGAATCCTGTCATATTCTGCTCCTTAATGATCGTGTGAACTGTGCAGTGGTGCTTCATGCACAGCTGCCGAATGCAGTTTATGTTTGCTGTTCAGGGTACGAATCAACACATAGAAGGCAGGGGTCAGGAACAAACCAAAGAAGGTCACCCCGATCATACCAAAGAACACAGCAACGCCCATGGCATGACGCATTTCAGCACCAGCACCTGTTGATGTGACTAGTGGAACCACACCCATAATGAAAGCGATTGATGTCATCAGAATCGGACGTAAACGTAAACGACTGGCTTCAACCGCAGCGTTAAATGCGGTCGCGCCTTGCATCTCCAGTTCTCGGGCAAATTCCACGATCAAGATAGCATTCTTACAGGCCAGCCCGACCAGTACCATTAAGCCAATTTGGGTAAAGATATTGTTATCACCGCCTGTGAGCCAAACCCCTGTTAGTGCCGCCAAGATACCCATTGGCACAATCAGAATCACGGCTAATGGTAAAGTGAGGCTTTCATATTGCGCCGCCAAGACCAAGAACACTAACAGCACACTGATCGGGAACACCCACAATCCGGCATTACCTGCCAAGATTTTTTGATAGGTCAGATCGGTCCATTCAAACTTCACCCCACGTGGTAAGGTTTCAGCGGCAATTCGTTCAACTGCAGCTTCGGCTTGGCTCGAAGAATAGCCCGGTGCAGGACCACCATTAATATCCGCTGCGGTGTAGCCGTTATAACGCACCACCATTTCTGGGCCATAGGTTTGAGTCACATTGACCAGAGAAGACAGCGGCACCATTTGCCCTGCATTGTTACGGGTTTTAAGCTGTAAAATATCTTCAGGGTTGGCACGGAATGGCGCATCGGCTTGAGCACGTACCTGATAGACGCGACCAAAGCGGTTAAAGTCATTCACGTATTGTGAACCGAGGTAAATCTGCATGGTATTAAATACATCGGTCACGGCAACGCCTTGTTGCTTGGCTTTGACTCGATCCAGATCAACATTCAATTGCGGCACATTGATTTGATAACTGGAGAACATTGGCCCCAATTCAGGTGCAGATTGTGCCGCCTTCATAAAGGATTGTGCTGCGTTGTTTAACTCGGCATAGCCCAAAGCACCACGATCTTCCAGTTGGAGTTTAAAGCCACCCATGGTGCCGAGACCCATCACTGGTGGTGGTGGGAATACGGCAATATAAGCATCTTGAATCGCGGCGTATTTTTGATTTAAAGCACCTGCAATGGCATTGGCAGAAAGATCGGCCGCTTTACGTTCAGCAAATGGTTTTAAGGTGACAAACACAATCCCTGCGCTGGAGCTGTTGGTGAAACCATTAATCGATAAACCAGGGAAAGCCACCGCACTTTCGACACCCGGTTGTTTCAGTGCTGCATCACTCATTTTACGAATCACGGTTTCGGTTCGATCCAGTGAGGCACCATTCGGTAATTGGGCAAAGCTGATCAGGTATTGCTTATCTTGTGCAGGCACAAAACCACCCGGAACGATATAAGAAATCCCGATGGTCAGGCCGAGTAAAGCTGCATAAACACCCATCGCAGAGGCTTTATGGGAAATCACCCGACTAACGCCACGACCATATTGATCCGATGCGCGTGAGAATACGCGGTTAAACAGGGCAAAGAAGCGTCCGAAGACACGGTTCATCACGCGGGTCAGGAAGTCAGGTTTGGCATCATGACCTTTGAGTAACATGGCGGCCAAAGCAGGTGATAGCGTGAGGGAGTTGAAGGCCGAAATCACAGTGGAAATGGCAATGGTCATGGCAAACTGTTTATAGAATTGCCCTGTTAAGCCGGTCATAAAAGCCAGCGGGACGAACACAGCAACCAAGGTCAAGGCAATGGCAATAATCGGTCCACTGACTTCGCGCATGGCACGGTAGGTGGCATCTCTTGGACTGAGTCCTGCTTCAATATTCCGCTCGACATTCTCCACCACCACGATGGCATCATCGACCACGATCCCGATGGCGAGTACCATCCCGAATAGTGACAGGGCATTGATGGAATAACCGAAGGCCAGCATTAAGGAGAAGGTACCAATGATGGAAACAGGCACGGCCAGTAACGGAATGATTGAAGCACGCCATGTTTGTAAGAACAGAATCACCACCACAACCACCAGTGCAATCGCTTCAAGCAGGGTATGAATCACCGCTTTGATACTTGAACGCACGAATTGGGTTGGGTCGTAAACAATGTCGTATTTAATTGAGGCTGGAAAATCTTTGGACAGTTCCGCCATGGTGCTGCGCACTTGGTCCGATACCTGTAAAGCATTGGCACCCGGTGCTTGGAAAATTGGAATCGCCACCGCTTGTTTATTGTCCAGTAATGAACGCAAGCCATATTGTGAAGCGGCCAGTTCAACACGGGCGACATCACCTAAACGCGTCACGGCACCATCCGCAGCCGTTTTTAAAATAATATCGGCAAATTCCTGTTCGGTACTTAAACGGCCTTGTGCATTCACCGAGAGTTGTAAAGGTGAATTATTGGGTGCAGCACCGATGGTTCCTGCGGCAACCTGAATATTCTGTTCACGAATGGCATTGACGATTTCGGTCGCGGTGAGATTACGTTGAGCCACCTTTTGTGGATCTAACCATACGCGCATGGCGTAATCGCCTGAACCAAATAGACCGACTTCACCCACACCTTGCAGACGTGCCAGACGATCTTTGACATTGAGCACGGCATAGTTACGCAAGTAGGTCATGTCATAGCGATTATCGGGTGAGGTCAGATGCACCACCATAGTCAAGGTCGGTGAGCTTTTGAGTGTAGTCACACCGAGACGTTGTACATCTTCTGGTAAACGTGGCAGGGCTTGAGAAACTCGGTTCTGAACCAGTTGCTGGGCTTTATCGGGATCAATCCCAAGCTTGAAATTGACGGTAATGGTCAGATTGCCATCGCTGTTGGCCTGAGACTGCATATACAGCATGTTCTCAACACCGTTGATGGATTCCTCCAAAGGAGAAGCAACCGTTTCAGCAATGACTTTGGGGTTAGCACCTGGATATTGGGCACGTACCACGACAGAGGGTGGCACTACTTCTGGATATTCAGAAATCGGCAGTTGGAAAAGGGAGAGTAAGCCCGCCAGTAAAATCAGGACGGACAGCACCCCAGCAAAGATCGGACGATCAATAAAAAATTTAGAAATATTCATGAGGATTAACCTTTTGCCGAAGTTGGGGTTTTTTCTGTAGGCTGAGGTTGTTGTGCTGTGTTATCGGTGATGATTTGAGGATTCGGCATAGCGACCAGATGTGGACTCACAGGATCGCCCGGACGGATACGTTGTAAACCATTCACCACGATGCGGTCACCGACTTGCAGACCACTATTGATGATTTGCAGACCATCTTGTTGTGCGCCGAGTTTTACTTCACGGTATGTAGTTTGATTTTTCGCATCGACCACCACCACAAAACGTTTGTCCTGATCGACACCAATTGCCGTTGGGCTAATCAGAATTGCTGCGCGAGGTTGTCCACCACCCAGACGAATGCGGGCATACAGTCCAGGAAGCATCACCCCTTTGGGATTATCAAAGGTGGCACGAACCCGAATGGTACCTGAGGTAGTATTTAGATTATTGTCGATGGAACTGATATAACCTTCACGACTAAAACCAGATTCATTGGCAAGACCGAGATAAACAGGGACTTGGGCTGAATTACGTTGATTGCTGATGTATTTCAGATAGGTTTGTTCATCGACATCGAAAGAAGCGTACAGACGCGACACCGAAACTAAACTGGTGAGGACTTGTGCGCCATTACCTGCTGAAACCACATTACCAACCGTGACTTCGGCACGGGAAATGCGGCCACTGACAGGGGCCGTAATACGAGTATATTCCAGATTTAAACGGGCGGTTTCCACTGCGGCTTTAGCAGCTTGTAGATTAGCATTGGCTGAGCGTGCTTCATTTTCTGCTTGATCAAGTTCTTGATGGGCAATGGCGTTACTTTGGATTAAACGCTGGTTGCGACCTAAGTTCGCTGAAGAGTATGTCACTTGCGCTTCAGCAGAAGCCAGTTGTGCTTTGGCGCGATTCAGCTCTGCTTCAAATGGGCGAGGGTCAATGGTAAACAGCAGGTCACCTTTGTTGACCAAGCTACCATCTTTAAAATGCACGGCAATCAGTTTGCCTGAGACTTGAGGGCGGACATCGACTTGATCGATGGCTTCCAGACGTCCGGAATATTCTTGCCAGTCGGTAATGGTCTGACTGACCACACTGGCCACATCCACGGTCGCAGCAGGAGGTGAGCTGGCTGTTGGAGTGGCTTTGGCATCTGCTTTTTCTTGGAAGAGAATAAAACTGCCACCCGTTGCAAAAATAGCAACAATGACGGCAGACAGCGTCAGCTGTTTGCGAGAAATTGACATGGGATGCTCCTGGTTATTTGAATCCCTGTTTTCAGACTTTTTGTTGTGGTCTGTATGGGAGAAACAGGTTTATGGAATGAAGGGAGCATAAAAGTTTGTCAATTACGAATAAATATACTAAATTTGATAACACTATTCGTATTTTTATAATAATTGTTGTGTGAAACTGGAAAAATACAACAATGGGAGTGGGCCTGTGGATCTATTTCATGCAATGAGAGTCTTTAATAAAGTGGTTGAAACCAACAGCTTTAGTCTGGCTGCAGACAGTCTTGGGCTACCGCGCGCTTCGGTGACCACGACCATTCAGGGTTTAGAAAAACATTTACAGGTTCGCCTACTCAATCGCACCACGCGTAAACTGAGCCTAACACCTGATGGTGCGGTGTATTATGACCGTAGCTTGAGAATTTTGGCGGATGTTGAAGATATCGAAGCATCTTTCCATGACGAGGAACGAGGGCCGCGGGGCCGTTTACGGATTGATGTACCTGTGTCGATTGGTCGCTTGATTTTAATTCCAAGGTTAAGAGAGTTTCATCATCGTTATCCCGATATTGATTTGGTGATTGGCATGAATGATCGGCCTGTGGACTTGGTAGGCGAGGCGGTGGATTGTGCGATTCGGGTGGGAGAGCTACAAGACTCGAGTTTGATTGCCCGCCGTATTGGGACGTTTCAGTGTGCAACAGCAGCATCGGCATGCTATTTAGAAAAATATGGTGAACCGAAGACACTGGAAGAATTACAAAAAAATCATCAAGCCATTCATTTTTTCTCCAGCCGTACAGGTCGTAATTTTGACTGGGATTTTGTGGTTGATGACCTGATTCAGAGTGTCAGTGTAAATGGACAGGTTTCTGTTAATGATGGCGATGCTTATATCGATTTGGCCTTGCAAGGCTTTGGCCTGATTCAAGGACCACGCTATATGTTGACCAATCATTTTGAAGCGGGAACTTTAAAGGAAGTGTTACCACAATGGACGCCTGCACCGATGCCAATTTCGGTGGTGTATTTGCAAAGTCGGCATCTATCCCACAAAGTTAGAGTCTTTGTCGACTGGGTGGCTGAGCTGTTTGCAGGATGTCCATTATTAGGCGGTAGTGCTTTGCCGTTGGATCAGAAATGTGAGTTTGCCTGTGACCAAAAAACCAATCATGAATATACCATTCGGACTTTGGTGGAGCAGCATAATATTGCTGAGGCGCGTGCTTTAAAGACTTAAAGATCAGTGATGGAGTTACGAGCTTAGTCATCACTGAATCTATAAAAATGCGTAAAAAGGAGATCAAAACGCTACGATCTTCTGCATGCGCTTTATCCGAAAAATGATAAAAAATGATCAGAAAAATAAAATATATGGTAAAAAAAATGCTCAACAAAAAGTTGAAATAATATTAAAAATCAAAGGGGAAGTATAAGTGAATAAAGTTTATAGAATTGTCTGGAATACGACGCATCTTTGCTGGCAAGCCGTGAGTGAGAAGGCTAAAGGTGGCGTTGTTGCAACGCAATCAACAACAAAAATCAAATCTAAAAGCTCAGTTGCTCATACAGCAAAACTAACAGCGTTGTTTGCGGTGAATGTACTGAGTGCAAGCATTGTTTTTGCAGGACCAACAGGTGGGGTGGTTAGCTCTGGAACAGCGAGCATTTCAACCGCAGGTACCACCACCACGATTAACCAGTCCACCGCAAAAGCTGCAATTGACTGGAGCAGCTTTTCCACCAATAGCAATGAAATTGTGAATTTCGTGCAACCGAATAGCAGCTCGATTACCTTAAACCGCGTCACAGGTACAAGTGCATCCAACTTAAATGGTCAGTTAAATGCTAATGGACAAGTGTTTATTATTAACCCGAATGGGGTGTTATTTGGCAGTACCTCACAGGTGAATACCGCGGGTTTGGTGGCATCGACCTTAAACTTGAGTAATGCTGATTTTAATAACAATCTATTTAATTTTAACAATCCTACCAATAACAAAACTGTTGAGAACCGCGGCAAAATTACTGTACCTACAGGCGGTACGGTTGCCTTAATTGCGCCAACAGTAAAACAGACAGGTTCCATTAAAGCACCGCAAGGCAATGTATTATTGGCAGCAGGCGGTGATATTACCCTGAATCTCAATAATGGCAGTTTGTTGGGTTACACCATTAACCAAGGTAAAGCACAGGCCTTGATTAACTCAGGCGGAATGATTCAGGCCGATGGCGGTAAAGTGATCCTTACTGCAAAAGGGATTGATGAATTAAGCAATGCAGTGGTGAATAGTGTTGGGGTGATCCAAGCACAAACGGTGAATAATGTTCGTGGCGTGATTGAGCTTGGCAGTGATTTAAGCAGTGGTACGGTAAATGTTAGCGGTACCTTAGATGCATCAGCCCCGAACGGTGGCAATGGTGGGCAGATTAAAACTTCTGCGGCAGAGGTAAACATCAATTCAGGTACCAATATCACGACACAGCGAAATAGCACGAGCAGTTTACCGCCGACCACCAGTGGCTGGGAGTTGAAAGCCAAAAATGTCGATGTCGATTTCTTTGGTGGTAGTGTCAGCAGTACCACTTTGGGTGATGCTTTGAATAAGGGTAATGTCACTTTGAATGCGATGGGTACAGCAGAAGGTCAAGGTAATATTAATATCAATGATGCAAGCAGCTGGAACGCCAATACCGCACTGACATTAACAGCAACTAAAGATATTAATTTTAATAGTGATTTGGACTTAAGTGGAGATAAAGCCAAACTCGCTATGAATTATGGTACAGGTTCGGATTACAACTTAAATAATGGTGCCAAGATTAATATCAGCGGTTCATCACCGACGTTGTTGATTAATGGAACGTCCTACATTGTGATCAATGATCTAGGTGAAGAAGGTGATGCCAATATCAATACCTTGCAGGGGATGAACAATAACCTGACTGGGAATTATGTCCTGGGAAGTAATATTGATGCATCAGATACGGTGAATTGGAATGATGGGAAAGGCTTTGATCCCATTGGTAGTTTTGGCATCATCGTTACGATATTGAATGATCCAAATAATCCAGGTGGAATAACTGCAACTCAAACAACGATTGATAAACCTTTTACAGGGGAGTTTCATGGACTTGGGCATACGGTTAATGGACTCTATATAAACAGGCCTAGTCCACTACTGTATGAAATTCCGACACAGCTACCAGCAATTTTTGATGCTTATTCAGTGGGTTTATTTGGTGCAACGACAAATACGCTGAGGGATGTTGGAACGATTGAAGGAATGGTAAGCGGTACTAGTAATGTGGGGAGCTTGATCGGGTTCCAAAAATCTGGTGTCGTAAAGCATGCTTTTAGTTCCAATGCAGTGCAAGGAACCTCAGGAATAGGTGGACTCATCGGTGTAAGTGGCTACCGAGATGAAAATCATCAACAAAGCACAGCTTCTATTTTGAACTCTTATGCGACGGGTGAAATTACCCTGTTAAGTCTCCCTGATCCGCTTATTGGAACCAATGCTGGTGGATTGGTCGGTAAAAGCTATAGTTTAATTAAAGAGAGTTATGCGACGGGAAATATTCATTCAGAACAAAGCAACTCCTCAACAGTTGGTGGACTGGTTGGGCAGCAAATAAATAATGACATTATTCAGAGTTATGCAACAGGCAATATTTCTGGAAACATTGACAGCTTAGGCGGTCTAGTGGGTTCGTTATTATTTTCTCAAGGAAATACCAAAATTTTGCAAAGTAATGCCACAGGAAACTTGAATGGAAAATCTGCGGTCGGTGGCTTAGTAGGTTCGATTGGTCTTGAGGCTGTTTACAATAATCCGACGCGTGATATCAATGCGATTGCTTCCATTGAGGACAGCTTTGCCGCAGGTAAAGTAACAGCTACTGATGATAGCTATCTGTCATCAGCAGGAGGGTTAATTGCTTCAGTTAATGGTGTTGTCAAAGTTAAAAATAGTTACTCTACTGGAGAGGTGATTGGGACATCTAAAACTGGAGGTCTCGTTGGTTCAATCAGTAATAGTTTCCCAAGTTTGCAGAATAAGACTGAAATTGAAAATAGCTATGCAACAGGGAAAGTCACTGGAACCGAGTATACAGGCGGTTTGGTCGGCTTTAATTTATCTGAAAGTATTATCAAAAATAGCTCTGCTCAAGGCGATGTTCAGGGAACAAACAGTGTAGGTGGTTTAGTTGGATTTAATGCCACAGAAATTTTGAATAGTTCAGCTCAGGGGCATGTCACTGGGGAAAAAGATGTGGGTGGTTTAGTCGGGAAAAATTTACAGGGGGTAAACAATAGCTTTGCGACAGGCAATGTAACTGGAACCGAGAATGTTGGTGGCCTCGTCGGCTATAATGAAAAGTGGGCAAATGCTGAAGAGGGTGTAATTTTTCGTAGTTATGCCACTGGTTCGATTAACGGAAGTACCAGTGTCGGCGGTTTAATTGGCCTGAATAATTTAGGGCTTGTGTCCTCAAGTTATGCAACTGGCAATGTGAAGGGATATCAATATACGGGTGGCTTAGTTGGGAATACGCAAGGAGGGCATCTTCTCAATACCTATGCTTTGGGTAATGTTATTGGGCAAAACTCTACTGGTGGATTACTTGGAGGTAGAACAACGAATTACTTACCAAAAGTTGAAAATAGCTTTTCTTCTGGTTCTGTCAGTGGCGTAACGAATACAGGCGGACTGATTGGCAATACCAACGGAATCACGATTGATGTAAATAGCTATTGGAATAAAGAGACCTCTGGACAAAGCCAAAGTGCTGGCGGGTATGGAAAAACCACGGCTGAACTGCAACAAATTCAGACTTTTGCAGGTTGGGATATTGCTGATGTTTCAGATCCAAATTCAACTTCGACGTGGGTAATTGATGAGAATAATAGCACCCCATGGTTGCGCTATAATCACTAGTATTCAAAACAAGAATGCGTTGATAAAACAAGAGGTTTCGACCTCTTGTTTTGATGAATTGTTTATTTAAACGATGATTTCACCTGAATACTCATCGATTAAACACGTTGTATTCCAATGCTGCATCGGATTATGCTTTTGATAATGAAAAAATAAAACATAAGGTAAGCGATGTCGACTCAACTAAAATGGTTCATGTTCGGAACCAGTATTGTTCTCGTACTTGCAGGCTGTAGCGCCGCATCTAAATATCCTATTTCAGCAAGTTATGGCCCTCAACCCGTATTGCCCAAACCTCAATCGAGTTTAGTGCCTACTGTTAATATTGCTCCTGCTAAAGGTTGGCCGAAGGGAATGATGCCGACGCCAGCAGAAGGTTTAAAAGTTCAGGCATACGCGCAAGGGCTAGACCATCCAAGATGGCTCTATGTATTACCAAATGGTGATGTGTTGGTAGCTGAAACCGATGCACCACCTAAGCCCGATGATAGCAAAGGGATTCGTGGAAAAATTGCGAAAAAGGTGATGCAACGTGCAGGGGCATCTTTTCCAAGTGCCAATCGTATTCGTTTACTGCGTGATACCAATGGCGATGGGATTGCTGATAAAAATACGGTTTTCCTCGAAAACTTAAATTCGCCGTTTGGTATGACTTTGGTGGGGAATACACTTTATGTCGCCAATACGGATGCCTTGATGCGTTTTCCTTATCAGGATGGTGCGACAAAAATTACGGCGCAGGGAACGAAAGTTTTGGATCTACCTGCAGGAAAACTCAATCATCATTGGACGAAGAATGTGATTGCAAATCCAGAGGGTACCAAACTATATCTCTCTGTTGGGGCGAATAGTAATGTGGCTGAGAATGGACTGGATAAGGAAGTTGGTCGAGCGCAGATTTTAGAGTTTGATATTGCCACTGGCAAAGCCAGACCTTTTGCGACAGGACTAAGAAACCCAAATGGAATGGGATGGCAACCACAAGGTGGTCAGCTCTGGACGGTCGTAAATGAGCGTGATGAGTTAGGTAGTGATTTAGTGCCTGACTATATGACCTCAGTCAAAGACGGGGCATTTTATGGTTGGCCTTATAGCTATTACGGGCAGCACGTCGATACGCGAGTAAAACCACAAAATCCTGAGATGGTGGCCCGTGCACTTAAACCTGATTATGCTTTGGGAAATCATACTGCATCTTTAGGATTGGCCTTTTATGCAACGGAATTAATGCCACAGTATCGGGGTGGGGCATTTATTGGTCAGCATGGCTCATGGAATCGTAAACCGCATAGTGGTTATAAAGTGATTTTTGTTTCGTTTAGAAGTGGTCAGCCGTATGGGCAACCACAAGATGTATTGACTGGTTTCTTAAATGACAAAGGTGAGGCATATGGAAGACCTGTTGGCGTTGCGATTGATTTTTCTGGTGCACTTTTAGTGGCTGATGATGTTGGTGATGTGATTTGGCGTGTATCGCCTATCGCTCAAACCACCTATGAAAGTCCCATGCAAGAGCCTAAAAGCAGTCATTTAAAATAGTAAATGTTTGAAATAAAAATATGCTTAAAGCTTTAGTTTGAAACTGAGTGTTGAAAGTCTTAGATAGACAGTTATGTATTGTTTTTGTGAATAAATCTAGGTTTTAAGATTAAATGTGTGATATAAATAACATTATTAGCGATAGTTAATATCGTAGTCCCATTCTCTTCCCCAAGGGTTTGGGATTTTTTTTGTTTGAAAAATATAGATCAATTATATTTAGACATGAAATGGAGGTTGTAAAACAGCCGATCAGCCTTATTGAACAAGGATTTGATTTAGATGCATTTGGAGAACTGATTTAAAATCTGTTCCCCAATTGATTTGGAATAATAAATGGGGGCTTATTTCTTTTGTTTAAAACGATATTTGCACTTTAAGCAACGATAATCCTGAAAAATATTCTTATCGACCATCACACCCGCTTTTTTCCCAAAAATATTACCAACGACGCCCCCCGTAACACCTGCACTGATTGCACCGACAAAAGTGCCTACCGTACCACCGACAATCACACCAAGAGGTCCAGCAACCGTACCAATTGCTGCACCTATGGATGCACCACCTGCAGCACCACCGACTGTACCCGCAGTCGTACCTGCGGCCGTCAGTAATACACCGCCCGTAGTTCTCAATAATTTGTCATGATTACGTGTTTCAATTTCAGTCGAACCACATTTAGGGCATTCGATAGGTTTTTCCATAAAACGATTTATCCTGTATTTCTTTATTGAGTCACCCAGTCGATTTTGCTCAATCAAATGAGTGAGCCAATATCAGACTTTGGAAGAAGATATGTTTCTGATGAAAGAAATCAGCGACATCACTTTTTCAGTTTTGATTTTAGCGGAACAAGGGCATAAGTATTTATAGTTCATGTAAATTATCTGTGCATATATCCATCTGCATTTTTTAGAAGTGAAATAATTCATTAGGTCTAAGTAAAGGAGAGCTGACTGGGCGATACAAAGTGATATTCAGTTGAAATTTTGGAGATTAAAAAGGAAGGATCGCTGCTGAATGAGATAATTCGAATCTGCAATAAAGCTCCTGTTGTTACAAGAGCTTTGATGTGGTGTGCTCAATCTTTAGGCTAAAAAAGTTTCTTGTAGATAACTCCACAACATTTTGCCATCGATCTCTTCAATTAGTGCACAAGAACGTCGAATCAGCACGCCAGACGCTTTGGTATGTTTTTCCGTATAGGTCAAAACAATCGCATCAGGCTTTTGCATCAAGATTTGCTCATCATAAATTTCAATCTGGATGTCTGGCATTTTGCCTTGATTATTGGCAAATAAACCTTTCACTTGTTCGAGTGAAATACGTTTTCCAGCCGCACCGACCATTTCAAAATGATCTGCAAAATACTCAATCAGCAGAGGAAGGTCTTGTTCTGCATGTTTGCCACTAAAAATATTTTCAATCAACACATGCATGCTATGGATGCTTTCGATTGCCCGTTCTTTTATCAGTGCCATATTCATTTCCATTGAAAAGTATCATTTGGTCTTATTTTAAACCAAAAATAAATGTAATATTCAATATAATTTTAAAATAAATTTAAGGTCGATTATCTGATATAAAGGACCTTTTATTTAAAAAATATAATATTTATCATATGATTAAATTGATATTTTGTGCTTTTTAGGTAGTTTTGTGCAAATATAAAATCGTTCAAATCATAAAAAAGGTATAACTTTATACCTGAAATATTATGGAAAATTCCATGTAAAAATAATAATTATAGAGCAGGATAATTTTCCTTATTGAAGACAGAGTAGAAACGGATTCTGCTCATATTGTCTCCAATAAGAAGACGCATTAGAAAAATGGCATGGACAAGGAAGCAAAATGGATACGCAATCTACTGAGCCGAAACAAGCTCAATCAAATCTCTATGCATGGTATGTGGTATTACTGTGCATGTTGGCTTATATCTTCTCATTTATTGATCGGCAAATACTGGCGCTGATGATCGAGCCAATTAAGGCTGATCTCGGGCTTTCAGATACTCAATTCAGTTTATTACACGGTTTAGCCTTTTCTCTGTTTTATGCCTTTATGGGTCTACCCTTGGCATATCTGGCAGATCGTTTCTCCCGTCCGAAAATTATTGCCATCGGGGTGGTCTTTTGGAGTATTGCAACGGCATTTTGTGGGCTAAGTAAAAACTTTCTGCAACTATTTTTGAGTCGTATGGGCGTTGGTGTCGGTGAGGCCGCTTTGTCTCCAGCAGCCTATTCAATGTTTAGCGATATGTTTAGCAAGGATAAGCTTGGACGCGCTGTCGCGGTTTATTCGATTGGTTCTTTTGTCGGTGGCGGGATTGCTTTTCTGGTCGGTGGCTATGTGATTGGCTTGCTCAAAAATATGGATACCATCATGGTACCTTTCTTTGGTGCGCTTAAGGCTTGGCAAGCAGCATTTATTATAGTTGGTTTACCTGGTGTCTTTATCGGTTTACTGGTGTTGTTGACGGTGAGAGAGCCGCAACGTAAAGGTCAGCGCCTAAATGCGCAGGGGCAAGTAGAAAAAACCAGTATGAAGGATGCATTCAAGTTTATTAAAAAGCATGGTCGTACCTTCAAATGTCACTATTTAGGTTTTACTTTTTATGCAATGGCCTTGTATTGCCTGATCAGCTGGTCACCTGCGTTCTATATGCGCAAGTTTGGTCTCACGCCGACTGAAGCGGGCTATATGTTGGGCAGCGTGTTATTGGTGGCGAATATCCTAGGAGTGTTTTGTGCCGGTTGGCTGAACGACTGGTTTATTCAAAAAGGTCGTAAAGATGCGCCGATGATTACTGGCGTGATTGGGATTGTGGGTTTGATCATTCCGATGATGGTATTTACGCAAGTGAATGAGTTATGGTTATCCGTGGTGTTCTTAGTGCCTGCAATGTTCTTTGCTTCATTCCCGATGCCGATTTCAACCACGGCTATGCAAATGTTGGCACCGAATCAGTTACGTGCACAAATCTCAGCGGTATTCCTATTGATCAGTAATCTGGTTGCGGTCGGGATTGGGACGACATTGGTGGCTTTGATTACCGATAAAATATTTGAGAATCCTCTCATGGTTGGGATGTCCCTGTCGATCGTGGGTACAATTTCCTGTGTATTGGCTTTTATCCTATTGAAAAAAGGCTGTCAGGCATTTAGTGACAGTATGCAGCAGGAACATGGATCTTGATTTGATGTTGCACTGAGGATGTCGCAGGCCCATTCTTCGTAATGGGCTTTGTGCTTTGTCCGTGAAATCTTTAGCAAGGGAGTGAAGTGATGCAATCATCTTTTAAGCTGGATCATTTGCATTATCTGGATGAGTTTTTATTATTTCAGTCCAATGATTATCAAACCATTAAAGATCAAATCAGCTATTACCTATGCCCGCATCGTTTTGATGTCGAAGTACGAGAACCTCTAAATACGCGTTTGAATGGCTTTAGCTTTGGTAATGGCGCGCTGTACGATCTGAAATATAGTGCGCCAGTCATGATTAACATTGAGGATAGTGCTGACTTTTATTTATTTAGAATCACGCTGGAAGGACAATGTGAGCTCAAATTTGATCGGCAGCAGATCCTGCAATCTGCAGGAATCATGTCGGTCACCCATCCGCATACGCGACAGCAGATCATCACCAATCAGCATTGCCGTAATATTATTTTAAAATTGGCACAACAGGATATCGAAACTCAATTATTCAACATGTTGGGATGTCGTAGCCAAGAACCGTTGCGCTTTAATTCTTCATTATCCTGTAGTTTAGAAGGGATCGATGCGATTATTGAAACACTGAATTATCTGTGTCATGCCTATTATAATATTCGCAACTGGAGCTTTATTTCAGCCAGTTTTAGCCAGTATTTGATCGAGCTGATTTTGCTTAAAATCCCGAATAATTATACCGAACGGTTGAATGCTCAACGGCAACAACTACTGCCAAGCTATATGAAAAGAGCACAGCAATACATTCAGGAACATGTACAACTGACCATTTCATTAGCTGATTTAAGCCAGTATTGCGATGTGTCGATACGAACCTTGCAAAAAGGTTTTAGCCAGTATTTACAGCAAACCCCAGTGGAATATATCCGTGAGCAGCGCTTGGAACGGGTGCATTTGGCTTTACAACAAGCACTATCTCATGAAACTGTCACCGATATTTTACTAGATCATGGCATCCAAAGTTTTGGGCATTTTTCCAGCCTATATAAAAAACGTTATGGCTGCTTGCCTTCGCATACTTTAAAAAAAGATGCCGTGCCAGTTCATCAAATGCGTGCGTAAATGGAATAACGCTTGCGTATTTGGATAAGCCACAGGTCGTGCTCTCTTTTATGCTGAATTGAAAATCAATCAGCAGGAAAGCAAATGAAAATTACAGTACTCGGTGGCGGACACGGATGTTATGCCGCAGCAGCAGAGATGGCGGAAAAAGGCCACGATGTAGTGTTATGGCGTCGTGACCATGAAGCTTTGCAACAGTTGGCTGCTACAGGTGAGCTTAAAATCAAAGATTATCAGGGTGAGCGCACAGTGAGTGTTGGCTTTAAAAACAGCCAGATTAATCTTTCGGATCATTTAGAAAAAGCCATCCGGCATGCCCAGTTGATTATTATTCCTTTACCCGCAACCACGCATCTGGATTTGGCTCAGCAGGCAGCGCCTTTCTTTCAAGCGGGTCAGGTGGTGTATTTACCGCCTGCAACCTTTGGTAGTTTTATTTTTGCCAACGCCATGCGTGAAGCAGGTAACACCGCTCAAGTGGCTTTTGCGGAAACAGGCACACTGCCATATTTGGTACGTAAGCATGGAGTCAATCAGATCGTGGTCAGTGGTTATGCGACCCGTTTACCGACTGGGGTATTCCCAAGCAATTTGTCTGAACACGCGTTTCAGGTATTAAAACAGGCTTATCCAAGTGTAGAGCCGATCGAAGATAGCCTCAGCGGTGCATTAATGAATGCAGGGCCAATTATTCATCCACCGTTGATCTTGATGAATGCGGGGCCACTGGAACATTTCGAAGCGTGGGATATCCATAACGAAGGCACTCAACCCTCGATTCGCCGTGTCACCAGTCAGCTAGATGCCGAACGCATGCAGGTTCGGGAAGCACTGGGCTATGCTGCGCCGCACTTTCCACTGGCTGATCACTACAATAAAGACGGTGAGGGGGATGAATGGATGTATGGCCGTGGGGCGCATGGCAAATTAACCGATAGTGGCGACTGGCGTGAGGACATCAACTTACAGACCCATCGTTACATGCTGGAAGATACGCGTCTCGGGCTATCCTTTCTGGTTTCGGTGGGGCGTTGGGCGGGTGTCGCAACCCCAGTTGCTGAAGGTTTGTTGAATCTTGCATCTGCTGTTACGGGCAAAGACTTATACCAAGACGGGCGGACTTTTGAGAATCTGGGGCTAGCCGATAAAAGTAAGGCTGAGTTGCAAGCGATCTTGCAGCAAGGAGTCTGAAATGACAACGATTCAACAGGTTGCAGTATTGGGTGCAGGACGGATGGGTAAGGCCATCGCCATTGCCTTTGCCTATGCGGGGTTAAAGGTGGCTTTAATCGATGCCCGACAACGCACAGAGGCTGAGTTTGAGCAATATCAGGTTCAGGTCCAAACTGACTTAAAACAAGAATTGCGATTGCTGGAAAGTATCCAGTTTATTCAATCTGAACAAACAGCTTTTATTTTGGATCAGGTTAAGGTTCTAAGTCGCACGGCTTCAATATCAGTCTTAGCCCATTGTGATCTGGTTATGGAAGCTGTACCCGAGCTCAGGCAAGCCAAAGAAGATATTTTTGCTTGGCTGGATCAATATATTACACCGACGTGTATTGTTGCATCGACGACATCGACCTTTCTGGTCACTGATATTGCGCAGATGATTTCTCAGCCAGAGCGGGTAGTGAATGCGCATTGGCTCAATCCTGCCTATCTGATTCCGCTGGTTGAATTAAGTCGTTCTGAGCAAACTTCAGATGAGACTGTTAATACCTTGAAAAGCTTCTTGCATACCATTGGCAAAGTTCCTGTGGTCTGTCATGCCAAAGCGGGCTATATCGTGCCACGGATTCAGGCCTTGGCCATGAATGAAGCAGCACGGATGGTAGAAGAAGGTGTGGCTTCCGCAGAAGATATTGATATCGCAATTCGGACGGGTTTTGGTCTGCGTTTTTCGGTATTGGGTTTATTAGAATTTATTGACTGGGGCGGCGGCGATATTTTGTATTATGCTTCGCAATATTTGCAGCAGGAACTCGGGGAGCGTTATCGAACGCCTGAGATTATTGCCGAGAATATGCGACAGCAACGCAATGGTCTACGCGAGCAGCAAGGTTTTTATGATTATCAGCAGGTCGATATTGCTGCTTATAAACAGCAAGTTTTACAAACCTTTTCAGATCGGATTGCTGCAAATCAGCTGAAGCCGCCGTTTAATATTTTAAATCAGTAATCAGCTTGGTCCACACTTTTGCCCATCTCTGCATAGACATGGGCTTTTGTCGTTGCTTTAGCTTGAGGGCATTAAATCAAACAGCTTTTTTAATTGACCATTCAGCTGATGCAATTCAGCATCATCAAAGGCGTTCAGAATCCCAGATAAGGTGACCTGACTGATCTGGTTAATTTGTTCAACCATTTCTTTACCTTTATCGGTCAGTTTGACCATGGAGATACGTTCATCCGATTCTGATGAAAACACCTGCACAATATCATCTTCAACCAAGCGATAAACGGCTTTGGTTGCCGTGGTCAGCTTGAGGGTTGAGAGGTTGGCAATCTCGGTAATACTGGCTTGTTCAAGCGCATTGGTGCTTAAAATAATTTTACGACGTGTATTGTCGATACCTAATTTTTTAATTGATTTTTCAATAAGTTGTGTGTATTTACCATTCACTTGAGAGATCCAGAAAAAAGGATAGCTCTGTAAGCTGCTCGGTTCATTGTTGGGTAGAAATTGTTCTAAATGAGTAAGCATAGCCAAGTCATTACTTTTATAAAAATGGACATTCAGCATTATACAAAAATTAGAAACATTTTCTTGATTCTTCGTATCGAAAAATACTTGACAATTACATTACTTTTTCCGATATTTGTATTAAGTATAAAAATACATGGAAAAGTGAATGAATATTATTGTACAAGAGGTACAAAAAGGAGCAGGTACTTTGAAAGTCATGGTCAAGGATTCCATTGATATTCAAGGTATGCAGACCATGGCGGGTAGCAAAGCCTTAATGCACAACCAACCTGCAAGCACAAACGCGGACGTGGTAAATCGTATTCTCGCTGCGGATTGCCAAATTATTGCAAAGACCAATTTGCACGAACTGGCTTTCGGGATCACAGGCATTAACCATGTGTTTGGTACGGCACTTAATCCGAAATATCCTGAGCTTATTCCAGGCGGTTCTTCAAGTGGTTCTGCGGCTGCCGTTGCGGCAGGCCTAGCTGATTTTACTTTAGGCACGGATACCGGTGGTTCGATTCGTATGCCCGCAGCCTGTTGCGGTGTTTTTGGTTTAAAACCCAGCTTTGGTCGTGTCAGCCGTGCTGGGGTACATCCAGCAAGCAGTTCTCTGGATTGTGTTGGCCCCTTTGCAAATTCAGTCGTGATGATTGAAACCGCAATGCAAATCATTGATCCCACTTTCCATCAACATACTGAATTGACTCAGGTACCGAAACTGGCATGGCTCAATGTCGTTGCTGATTCAGTCGTCATTGAGACGATCCAGCAATATCTGACCCAAGCCAATCTGACAGTATCAGATGTGACTTTGAAAGGCTTTAAAGCTGCTTTTGATGCAGGTATGCAGATCATCAATTATGAAAACTGGCAGGCCTATGGTGAGTTGACTGAAACAGGTTTACTGGGTGCTGACGTCAATGGACGTTTGCTGAAAGCAGCCGACACCACATTGGCCCAAGTCAAACAGGCGGAGCAGGTGAAAGCAGATTTTACCGCCGAGCTTGATGCCTTACTGACTCAATACGATGCCTTGATCTTACCAACCTTACCGCAGATTCCACCTAAAGTTGCTGATGCTGAAAATACTGTGGCTTTTTTAAATCTTACTGGTCTGGTTCGACCTTTTAATCTTTCTGGACACCCTGCGATTTCAATCCCACTACAAACGAGTGAAGGATTACCTGTGGGCTTACAAATCGTGGCGAAACACAATGCCGATGAATATTTATGTGCTGTTGCGAAATATATCGTGAGTGCAGCGCAATAACCGAAAAGGAATGAGGGAATGAATAACTTATCGATAAAGGAATTTGTCATGGGCACAACCACAACGGAATTAGAGCGCTTGTGTCAAGAAATTCGTGAACGTGCCTGCACAGGGGAGTTCGATAACCAAGCTTATGTCAGTCAGGATATCATTGAAAAACTCAAACAGATTGGCGTTTACCGTGCTTTGGTGCCGAAACGTTTTGGTGGCAATGAATGGTCACCGAAACAGTTTTGTGAATTGATTGAACAACTCTCTAAAGCAGATGGCTCAGTCGGTTGGGTGGCAAGTTTTGGTATGAGTCCGGCCTATTTGGGCAGTTTGCCTGAAGCAACGCTTGCGCAACTGTATAAAGACAGTCCAGACATTGTGTTCGCTGGTGGCATTTTCCCTCCACAACCTGCGGAAATTACGGATGATGGTGTGGTGGTGAGTGGACGTTGGAAGTTTTCCAGTGGTTGTATGGGCGCAGATATTGTCGGTGTCGGGATTTCACCACAAAAGGACAACGAAGCCCAAGGTTTACCGCGCATGGCAGTGATGCCAGCCAATAAAGCTCAAATCGACATGACCTGGGACACGGTCGGTCTGAAAGGTACAGGCAGCCATGATTTGGTGGTGAAAGATGTGCTAGTCGCGAAGGAGTGGACTTTTGTTCGTGGTGAACCTTCTAAACTGCCTGAGCCATTTTTTAAATATCCATCTTTGTCTTTAGCCACTCAGGTCTTAACCGTGGTCGGGATTGGTGTTGCTGCCGCAGCGATCGAAGAATTTCAAAAACTGGCACCGGGCAAGTCTTCAATTACTGGTGGTGCGGAAATTGCCAGCCGACCTGTAACCCAATATGAATTTGCCCAAGTCGAAGCAGAGTTTAAGGCTGCACGTGTGTGGTTCTACGACACCATGCAGATTGTCTGGAATGAAGTGGTTGCAGGACGTACGCCAACTGCAGAACAAATCAGTGACATGCGTTTGTCTTGTACCCATGTGGCACGAGTTTGTGCCCGTGTCACTCGCAAAATCCAGATGCTGGCAGGCATGACTGCGATTTATACCCACAATCCATTTAGCCGCTTTGTCAATGACACCAATGTGGTGACGCAGCATGCCTTTATGGGCGATGCCACTTTACAGAATGCAGGTTTGGTCAGCTTTGGCATGAAGCCAGCACCTGGCTATTTATAAGCTTAATTTTATCAACCCGTGTGGCAACAAGGATGAGTGACATGAATGCGCCAATGGATATAACGGAACTGTTACAACGCCTGCAACAGCTTGAAGCCCAAAATGCGATCCGTAACTGCATTAACCGTTATATGGAAATTTGTGATGCCTTGAATGCCGATACCGACCTGAATGAATTGATGGATTTATTTGATCAGGACAGCATTTGGGAAGGCATAGGCGAAAAATATGCCGAGTCTTTTGGTCGCTATGCGTCATGGCAAGCCATTTATGACATGTTCAAAAGCTATACCCAAAAGCAGTCGCATTTTGTTATGAATGCGCATTTTGTCAGTTCAGAGCAAATGTATATCGAAGCGGATCAAGCCAATGCCAACTGGTTGATGTTGCAAACCTCAACCTTCCATGATGGTCGTAGCCATTTAAATGCCGCCAAACTCACGGTGCAGTTTAAACAGCAACACGATGGACGTTGGAAGATCAAACATTTTCAGACTGAAAATATTTTCAGTCGCCCTGTATCTCACTGGGACAGCACAGCCGCATTGCCAGTGCCGTCTCAGCAATAACCAATGGATAGACCGAAAAGGATCGTGGATATGAACAGTATTATTCCAATGCAGAATATTGAAATGGATTACAACGAGTTAGTTCAAAGTGATCGTGCCCATACCTCATTGTATAAGGACGAAAAAATCTTTGAAGATGAGATGGAAAAGATTTATTACAGCACTTGGGTGTGGGTAGCACATGCCAGCGAAATTCCAGATGGTGGTAGCTATAAGACCATCAATATTGGTAAACAACCTGTGGTTGTGGTTCGGGATCGTAAGAAAAAAGTCCATGTCTTACTCAATCGTTGTCGTCATCGTGCTGCAACAGTGTGTGAACATAAAAAAGGTAAAACCAACAGTTTTGTTTGTCCATACCATGGCTGGAGCTATGCGCTAGATGGTTCATTACGTGGTGTACCTTCACCTGAAAGCTATGGCGAATGTCTGGATAAATCAGAGTTTCCATTGATTAGCCTGCGCGTTGAAGAATACAACGGCATGATTTTCGCCACTTTTAAACAGGACATTGAACCTTTAGAAGATTTCTTGGGGGCTGCGAAAAAATGGATCGACTTGTTTATGAAACAAGGTGCAGGTTACCCAATTAAAGTCTTGGGCGAGCATCGTTTCCGTTTTCCGGGTAACTGGAAAATCCAATTGGAAAATACGACCGATGCTTATCACTTCCCATTGGTACACAAGTCATTCTTAAGTTCAGTTGATGAAAAAACTGAAGAACTGTTTAACTTTGAAAATCAGCCGGGCTATGTTGAAGACCTCGGTAATGGTCACAGTGTCATGGTGATGATTCCTGAACTGGTTGACTTGGATGAAGAGTTAATGGAACGTCCAATTCAGGAACGTTTTGAAGACCTTGCCCAAGCCTTACGTGATGAAGGGCATGAAGAACTGGAAGTGCGTCGTATGGTCCGTGCTGTGGGTGGTTCTGGTTTCAACCTGAACCTGTTCCCGAACATTGCTTGTTCAATGGCGTTCTTCCGCGTTATGCAGCCGATTTCAGTGAATGAAACTGAGATTCATCATTCTGTAATTACCATGGATGGTGGTCCACAAATTGCCAACCAATATCGCTTACGTCTGCATGAACATTTCCAAGGTCCATTTGGTTTTGGTACGCCAGATGATTCAGAAGCGTGGGAACGTGTACAACATGGTGCCAATGCAGGTAATGATTTATGGATCATGCTGAATCGTGGCCTGCCAGGTGAAGTCAAAACTGAAGATGGCTTAAAAAGCGATGTCAGTGCTGAAACAGGGATGCGCGCTGCCTATCAGCAGTGGAAAAAGATGATGACGGCTTAAGGAGAGCGCCATGAAAATTGATTTAAATTTACTGAATGAAGTGACCGCTTTTATCTGGGCAGAAGCCGATATGCTGGACCATTCTGAGCATGATACTTGGCTGGATCTGTGGAATGAAAAAGGCGTGTATATCATCCCGATCGATCCGAAACTGACCGATTATGAAAATAATTTGAATTATGCCTATGACGATCATCATATGCGTAAGTTGCGGGTCCAGCGTCTGGAAAATGGTGAGGCGATTTCAACTGCACCCAAAGCCAATACCGTGCGTAGTGTTTCGCGTATCCGCATCGTCAAAGATCAAGAGGGTGAAATCATTTTGCGTTGTGCACAGAACTTGCGTGAATTCCGTAAAGAAAACCTCAAGCATTATACCGCTGATGTGACTTTTCATTTGGTTCGTGATGCGGAACAAGGCTTTAAGATCAACCGCAAAATTATCAATTTAGTTAACTCAACCGATACCTTGGCAGGTATCAGCTACATTCTCTAGGAGTGAAAAAATGAAACAGGTTGTTTTAGTCACAGGTGCCGCTTCTGGTTTAGGGAATGTCATTGCCGAATATTTTGCAGCGCAAGGGCATCAGGTGATTCTTTCTGCCAGTACTTTAGAGAAAGCAGAGCAAGCCAAAGCACGTAGTCCGCATGCACAGAATCTATTTCCACTGAAACTGGATATCTCGGTTGAGGCAGATTTTCATGCCGCAGTGCAGTGGATTCAGCAGACATTCTCAAAACTGGATGTGTTAATCAACAATGCCACCATGACCAAAGCAACACCGGTTTTAGAGATTAGCGCGGCGGATTTTGACATGATCACGCAAGTGAATCAGCGTGGCACGTTTCAGTCTTGCCAGATCATTGGCAAATATATGGCAGATCAAGGTTATGGTCGTATTGTCAATATGGCGTCTTTGGCAGGGCAAAATGGCGGTACTGCAACGGGTGCGCATTATGCGTCCACCAAAGGCGCAATTATTACCCTAACCAAAATCTTTGCCAAAGAATTTGCAGCCAAAGGGGTGACGGTAAATGCGATTGCACCTGGGCCAATGGAATCACCGATTGTACATAGCGTGGTGTCTGACGAAAAAATGGCGCAGTTTATTCAAAATATCCCCGTCAAGGCATTAGGCAGCATGGAATTTATTGCCGAGACCTGTGCGCTATTGGCCAGTCCAAGTGCTGCCTTTGTAACTGGGGCAACATGGGATATTAACGGTGGATTATTTATGCGTTAAGCCTTCGGCGAGATGCATATCAGGGAGAGAAATCATGACGATACTGTATAACGTGGTGGTAAAAAACCGTCATGTCGAAGGTGGGAATGTTGCAGTCATGGAGTTTGAATCTGCAAATTCGACCGTATTACCCAAAATTGAAGCAGGTGCGCATATTGATGTGCACCTCCCGAATGGCATGGTGCGTCAGTACTCATTGTGCCAGAACCCGAATGATGTCGGTAAGTTCCGACTCGGGATTCTACGTGATCCCGAATCACGTGGTGGTTCAGTCTCGGCCTTTGATGATTTAAAGAATGGCATGCAGATTCAGGTCAGCGAACCGAAGAACCTGTTTCCTTTAGTGAAATCCAAACATGCGGTACTGGTGGGAGGCGGTATCGGGATTACCCCCCTAATTACCATGGCCTATCAATTGGCACAGGAAGGCACTTCTTTTGAACTGCATTACTGCGGTGCAAGCCCAGAACGCTGTGCTTTTGTCGATGAAATCAAAAATGGCATCTTGGCGCCTTTCACGACCTTTCATTTTAAATCGGAAGGGGCGAGTCACCGTGAGTTTTTCCAATCCGCCATTCAAGACATTGATCAAGACAGCCATATCTATACCTGTGGTCCGAATGGATTTATGGATTGGGTGATCAATCTAGCCCTGACACAAAACTTTCCTGAACAGCAGATTCATAAGGAATATTTTCAGGTTGAAGTTGAAACAGGTGGTGATGCATTTGAAGTGGTGGCACAGCAAAGCGGCAAGATCATTCTGGTCAATGCAGAAGAAACTATTTTGCAGGCCTTGGCGCGTGAAGGTATTGAGATTGAAATGTCGTGCGAACAAGGCGTTTGCGGGACCTGTATGTGCGATGTGATCGAAGGCGAACCTGATCATCGTGACGTGTATTTTACCGATGAAGAAAAGGCCAGTAATGAGCAGATTTTGGTGTGCTGTTCACGTTCTAAGTCAGCACGATTGGTACTGGATATTTAAGCGATTTAATCAGGATAAATCGCTATCCAATATCGGCCAGAAATAGGATAAAAGATTCAGGAGAGAATAATGAATTCACTAAAATCAATGGATGAAATCACAATAGATCCAATGCAGTTCAGACGTGCTTTGGGCAATTTTGCTACAGGTGTCACCATTGTGACCGCGCAAAATGAACAGGGTGAAAAAGTAGGGGTGACTGCCAATAGTTTTAATTCAGTGTCGCTAGATCCACCGCTGATTTTATGGAGTATTGATAAAAACTCATCCAGTTTCCCTGTATTTGAACAGGCTTCACATTTTGCAGTGAATATTTTATCGGGCTCGCAGATCGAATTATCGAATAAATTTTCACGCCGTAATATCGATAAGTATGAAGGTACCAGTTATCAGACGGGTTCGGGTCAAGCGCCTATTTTAGACCACTGTTCTGCGGTGTTTGAATGTGAACGCCATGAGATTATTGAAGGTGGGGATCACTGGATTATTATTGGTAAAGTGGTACGTTTTCGTGATGAAGGACGCAGTCCGCTGGTGTATCACCAAGGGGCTTATTCGGGCGTGATTCCACATCCGTTATTGCAGTTAAAAGACACCGTTGAAGCTGAAGATATTGGTGAAATGCATCAAGGGCATTTATATAGCAATGTCTGTTATTTGATGAGTCGGGCTTTTAAATTCTATCAAACTGATTATATTCCCAAGCAGCTAGTGACAGGATTCCGCACCAGTGAAGCACGTTTATTATTGGTACTGGGCAGTGGTACTGCGTCGAATAAAGCAGATTTGCCGCGTGATATTGCCATGCCGATGCGTGAAGTGGAGCAGGCAGCGACCATTCTGAAAAAAGATGGTTTGCTGATTGAGAGTGACGGCTTTTTCAAACTCACCGAAAAAGGCAAGAAAACTGCGCATTATCTATTTGATATTGCCGATAGTCATCAAAATGAGGTGTTTGAAAAATATTCGGATGAGCAAAAGGAGACCTTTATCACCATGCTAAGAGACTTTGCTGGTGTAGCATAAGCTGGGTGAAGCTGATAAATTGAGTTCATTTATCAGCTTTTGATCGAGCTGACTCTAATCAAAAAAGAATTCCAGGGATGAGGAATTTTTGGCACGCAACTTGTTTATTGATCAAACATGATTGCATACAAGCCAAAACAGAGCGCCAGTGCTAAACAACAAACTTTAGCAATTGTGCGGCACAGGGGAGCGAAGGGATGAACCAATATGTGAGTGATGCGCTGTTAACGTGGACGCATCATATCAAGAATGTGTGCGGCAATTTTGAAACAGATTTTGATGGGACACGACATTTATTTATTGGCGAAGTGCAATGTTTTTTACTGGGTGATACCGAGATTGCCTTTATTAAAAATAATGCCAATAAAATTGTCCGAAAGGCGGATGAAATCGATCGGGTCAATAATCGCTTCTGTTTTTTGATTTTGCAGAATTCGGGCAAAATGCTGCTGCAATATAAAAATGAAACTTTGACCTTAAATGAGGGTGATATTGTCTTGGTCGATCCCGTTGAAACCATTTCAATGTTTCCACAAGGCTTGGTCAGTCAAATTTCAGTGCATCTGTCGCGAGAAAAGTTGCTGAAAGAGAATATTAGTTCTGAATATTTTGGCAAGTTGATCACCCAAAATATGAGTGGTTTTCTGCTGAAGAATATTTTGAAAAATATGTCGCCTGAAAATATCAAGCTCTGGTATGCATCGGAAGATGGTAATGCCTTTGAAGATGCGCTGATTGCCCTCATCAAACCGACCATTAATTATAAAAACATCAATAATAATCAGAATCATCTTTTGGAAAAAGCCGAGCGCTATATTATTGAAAATCTGACAAAACCTGATCTCTCTCCCAAGTTGATTGCCGCACATATTGGGGTATCGTTACGGCATCTGTATCGATTATTTGTGCAAGAAAATCTATCGATTAATAAATACATACAGATCAAACGACTCGAGAAGGTCAAAACAGATCTGTTGGATAAAAGAAACAAGCAGAGTTCGATCACTCAAATCGCGCTGAAATGGGGCTTTTGGGATGGTGCTCATTTTTCAAAGATCTTCAAAAAAACCTATGGCATCTCTCCGAAAGAATTTAGAGAAACGATGTTGGCTTAAACATTTTAGATGTCATTTTTAGACAAGTTCCGCGTCATTCTTGGACAAGCTAGACCCATGTAACTGTGTTGAAATTAAATCAATAAGGGATGATTAAAGCGCTTCAATCGACTTGAAATATGAAGTTGATTTTAGCCGCTGCACACAGAGCAAAGAGCATTTTAACGATCTGATACAGATCGCTCAGGGATAGATGAAAAAGGATCAACGTGATGCATAAACAAAGATTATTCAAAGAGATACAAAAAATACTGGCGTTTAACCTATCCATCGCTGCGAGTTTATGTGCTGTTCATAGCACCGCTTATGCACATGGTGAGGCTGCCGAATTGGTGCCACTCTATCAAAACATGAGTGAGCAGGGTGCCAAAGTGGTCAAGGATGACTTCACTAATAGCTATACCATCTCCAAAGGTTCTATAGTGGTCAGAGCTAAACCCAATTCAGATCAGGTCTTGGTGAATGGAAAACCCTTAAAGCTGAGCGTCCCGGTATTAATCAAAGACGGTAAACCTGTTATTGGGAAAGACTTTTTCAATGAGGTGTTTCAGTCGGGTTTAGATCAAACCTTTAAAATTGAAAATACCTTTCATCCGCTCAATAGTCTAAATACAGCTGAAATCAAAAAGACCTTTGACGTCATTAATCGCTCAAAATATGCCTATAAAAATATGCGTTTTGCCGAGTTGAAGCTGAAAGAGCCAGAAAAGGCCAAAGTCTGGGATTTCTTTATCAATCATAAAGAATACAAAGATGATCGGGTGGCATCGTTCATTTTATTGAAAGGTAATCAGGCGATTGAAGGCGAAGTGAACCTGAATACGCAGCAAGTCACAAAATGGAATGTTCTTAAAGATACACACGGCATGGTGTTACTGGATAACTTTGAAACGGTACAGCGTGTGATTGAGGCCAGCAAAGAATATCAGGATGCTTTACGTAAACGTGGCATCACTGATGTGAAGAAAGTGATCACCAATCCATTAACGGTGGGCTATTTTGGTGGTAAAGATGGCTTGGATAAACAGCTTAACGTCTTAAAAGTGGTGTCTTATCTGGATACGGGAGACGGTAACTATTGGGCGCATCCGATTGAAAACCTTGTCGCAGTGGTGGATTTAGACAAAGAAAAAATTATTAAAATTGAAGAAGGGGCAATGATTCCTGTACCGATGACAGACCGTCCTTATGCCACCAAGAATACTCAGCCACCGAAAATTAAACCGCTCAATATCAGTGAACCTGAAGGCAAGAACTTTACCATTACAGGACAAACCGTACATTGGGGGAACTGGTGTTTCCATGTCGCACTAGACTCACGTGTCGGCCTGCAACTTTCAACCGTGACCTATAAGGATAAAGGGGTAAAACGCAAGGTCATGTATGAAGGGAACCTGGGTGGCATGGTGGTTCCTTATGGTGACCCAGATATGGGATGGTACTTCAAATCTTATCTGGATTCAGGCGAGTATGGCATGGGAACCCTGACCTCAAATATTCAACTGGGTACCGATGCGCCAGAAAATGCGGTGTTACTGGATGCGGTCATTGCTGACTATAAAGGCCAACCACAAGTGATTCCAAATGCAATCGCCATTTTTGAGCGTTATGCAGGGCCTGAGTATAAACACCAAGAGATTTTTGGTGATCAGGATGCTAGCGAAGCACGCCGTGAACTTGTGGTGCGCTGGATTAGTACGGTGGGTAATTACGATTACATGTTTGACTGGGTCTTTGCTCAAAATGGTGTGATTGGCATTAATGCGGGTGCGACAGGAATTGAAGCGGTGAAAGGGGTTAAAGCCCGTACCATGCATGACAGTACCGCCAAAGAAGACACTAAATATGGCACTTTAATTGACCATAATATTGTTGGAACCACGCATCAACATATCTATAACTTCCGCTTAGATCTGGATGTGGATGGGGAAAACAACAGCTTTATGCATATGGACCCTGTGGTGAAGGCCAATGATCGAGGTGGTGTGCGTACAAGCACGATGCAAATTGATAGTAAAGTGATTAGCAATGAGCAAAATGCGGCTGAAAAGTTTGATCCATCTACTATTCGTTTACTCACCAATTTCAATAAGGAAAATAAATTAGGTAATCCGGTTTCTTACCAATTGATTCCGTTTGCGGGTGGCACTCACCCAGTAGCGAAAGGGGCCAATTTTGCCCCAGATGAATGGCTATTCAAACGCCTTAACTTTATGGATAAACAAATTTGGGTGACACAATACAAGCCAGATGAACGTTTTCCTGAAGGGAAATATTCGAATCGTTCAACCCATGATACGGGTTTAGGTCAGTTTATTCAGAACAATGAAAATATTGAAAATAAAGACCTTGTGGTGTGGATGACCACAGGAACCACCCATGTGGCACGTGCCGAAGAATGGCCAATCATGCCGACGGAGTGGGTCTATACCTTGATCAAGCCTTGGAACTTCTTTGACAATACCCCGACCTTGAATTTGGGTGCTGAACAGGAACATGGCCAGCACGAGCATCACTAACAACGCAGATCAAGTGACATGGGTAATCCAAGATTACCCAAAACTGAGCGTTAAGTAGATCGCTGACAAAAAAGGAATTTTGTATGAAAACCTTACTTTCTCAAATCGTGAGAGGGACGCTGTTTGTCTCATGTTTTTCAACTGCATATGCAGGTGAGCTTGAAATTAAACCGATTTTTGAAGCAACCTTTGGTGCTTTTAGCAGTGCTAAAAGCTATAACGGTGAAAACATCGATGACCAGAGGATCAATTGGCAAGAAGGCCATCTTAAATATGGGGCCAAAGGGCAGCAAACATTTCAAAACCATCAGCTCTATGCCAGTTTAAGCGGGATCAGTTCAGCGACATGGGGTGATGGTGACGCTGGTCAAAACAGTAATGGTCAAGAACGTAAAACCGATGTAAATGAATGGGTGATTGGCTTTAAAGATGGTACCCATAAAGATGAATTGACGACCTATAATTTCAGTATCGGTCGGCAAAATATCATGATTGGTGATGGTTTTTTCATTGCCGGAGATGCATTAAATCTGGGTAAAGCACCTGCGGATGGGGCACTGGATCGAGGAGGGGCCTATTATCTGGCAGCTCGTCGTAGCTTTGATTTTAGCAGCCTGCTTCAATATAAACCGCAACAAGATACAACGCTAAAACTGGCGTATTTAAAGTCGAATAACAAAGCACAATTTTCATCAGAACTGTTTGTGACTGATCTGATCTACCAACTCAAAGATAAAGGCATTGGTTTTACTTATTTAAATGTCTTAGACCTTGATGATGCTGAACACATTTCAGGACGTCAGGATCTTAAGAATTATGCCTTACGCTGGAATTATCAAGTCTTGCCTGAACTGCAACTGAAGTCTGAATGGGTGGTTCAGGATAAACAGGACAGCACGGAAAATGCGGGCTATCTGGGACTGAATTATAACTTCTTATCTACAAAATATACGCCGTCCCTAGGTTATCGTTTCAGCCATTTTTCAGATCAGTACGACCCCATGTTTTACGGCAATACGGTTGGATTTGGAACATGGTTTCAGGGCGAAGTCGCGGGGAACTACGCAGGCCCCTTCAATAAAAATGCTGATATTCACCAAGTCTCTTACATGATGAATTTAAAAGAAAATTTTATGTTAGGTGCTTTGGCTTATAAGTTTCAAACCGTAAATAAGTCATTGGTCAATGTCGATGGGCATGAGCTGGATGTGTTTTCAGTCTGGTCAGTCAATAACAAGTTCACGGTTATTCCGCTGATCGGACTGTATCAACCAAAGCACGATATCCACAGCGGTGGCACACAAAATTATGATGACAAAACCAATCTATATGCACAGTTGATTCTGCAATACATCTATTAAATCAGATTTGGGGTGTTTGGATCGATCAGCAGTGCAGTCAGAAAAAGACGTTTAGGATGAGATCAGATGGATAAAGACTATGACTACATCATTATTGGGGCAGGTTCAGCGGGCTGTGTGGTTGCTGCACGCTTGTTACAAGCCAATGCAGGACGGGTATTGGTTCTAGAAGCGGGAAGCAAAGACAGCAGTTTGTTCCATACTATTCCTGCAACCGTGATTAAAGTCTTCCAACAAAAATCATGGCCGTATATGACTGTCCCACAAAAACACTGTAATCAGCGAGAAATGATCCTTGCACAAGGAAAAGTGTTGGGAGGCGGAAGCTCGGTTAATGGCATGATCTATTGCCGAGGCCAACGACAGGATTATGATTTATGGGCATCGGAATGGGGATGCAGCAACTGGTCTTACCAAGATGTGCTGCCATTCTTTAAAAAAGCAGAAAAGAATGAAAGCCTTGCTGATGAATATCACGGACAGGATGGCATTTTACCCGTTAGCGAAAACCGTTATCGCCATCCTTTAACGCTTGCTTGTATTCAAGCAGGTCAGCAAATGGGGATGAACTACGTCAATGATATCAATGGCTGGGATCAGGCGGGCGTAGGGTTTT
The DNA here is from genome assembly GCF_000369845.1 of Acinetobacter higginsii. Classification (NCBI taxonomy): domain Bacteria; kingdom Pseudomonadati; phylum Pseudomonadota; class Gammaproteobacteria; order Moraxellales; family Moraxellaceae; genus Acinetobacter; species Acinetobacter higginsii. Next base: position 243,979 of record NZ_KB850222.1, read on the forward strand.
ATCAAACTACTACTCAAAACGGTTCTCGGGCGAGTACCTCAAAAACTTATTTAAAGTCAGTCGAAAACCATCCAGACCTCACAGTGATTACTGATGCTTTAGTCCATAAAATTGAAACTCAAGATGATCAGGTTACTGGGGTGACTTATAGCGTTGGGGGAAAATCACCAATTACGCTACAGGCTCAAAAAGAAGTCATCCTAAGTGCGGGTGCCATTGGCAGCCCTAAAGTTTTATTGCTTTCTGGCATTGGCCCAAAACAGCATTTAGATGAACTCGGAATTGAATGCATCCAAGACTTACCAGTAGGTGAAAATTTTCATGATCATTTACATATGTCGGTCAATGCCACGGTCACCACACCGAATAGTTTGCTTGGAGAAGATCAGGGCTTAAACGCGGTGCGAAACTTTTTGCAATGGCAATTTACCCGTTCAGGTGTGTTGACCTCAAATATTTTAGAAGGTGGCGGATTTATTGATACCAACAACTATGGCCGTCCTGACATACAGTTTCATTTCCTGCCTGTACTGGATAATTTTGATAATACCCCAGGTGAAAAAGGCACAGCTCAAGCACATGGGCTGACGATTAAAGTCGGGCATATACAGCCGAAAGCGCGAGGCACTCTACGTTTAAGCAGTAAAGATCCAAATGCAATGCCGATTATTGATCCAAACTATTTAGGCCATCAAGACGATATTGAGGCCAACATTCGTGCGGTACAGGCTGGGCTGCGCTTATTACAACAATCTGCCTTAAAAGCCATTGTCCAAGACATTATTGAGCCTGCAAATATTGATCCTGAGAATGTTGCCGCGATTGATGCATGGATGCGCCAGAACATTAAAACGGTTTATCACCCTGCGGGCAGTTGCAAAATGGGCAATACACCAAAAGATTCAGTCACAGACCAGACGCTTAAAGTACATAGCTTCCAAAATTTACGCGTCATTGACTGTTCGATTTGCCCACAAGTTCCAAGCGGAAATACCAACGCAATTGCCATCATGATCGGTGAACGCGGTGCAGACTTTATTTTGAATCAAGTCGCTTAGTTGCTGTCATAACAAAATTTTAGAAATGAAAAGAGGAAAAGAAAATGAGTGAAGTCCAGATTTTACAAAGCGTACAGCAATTTATGGCACGTCAACATGGGCATTTTATTGATGGAAAACTAGTTGCTGCTGAGCTTTTAGATAAAGTGGATATTGTAAATCCATCGACTGAACAAGTGGTTGCTCAAATTAGTATTGGTAGTCAACACGATGTCGAAAATGCGGTGAAAAGTGCGGAACATGCTTTTCAAAATGCTTGGGCTGAAACTACGCCCTATGAACGCGGCGTTAAACTGAACAAGCTCGCAGATTTAATTGAGCAACATGTTGAAGAACTTGCACAGCTAGAATCGTTGTCTACTGGAAAACTCATTAATATTTCCCGCCATCTTGAAGTCGCACAATCTGTTATTTTCTTAAGATATTTTGCGGGTTGGGCAACCAAAATTAATGGTCAAACTATGCAACCTTCTATTCCTTCTATGCAAGGTGAAAAATATGCGGCCTTTACTTTAAGACAACCGATTGGTGTGGTTGCAGGGATTGTGCCTTGGAATTTTTCACTGATGATTGGTGTCTGGAAAATTGGTTCAGCGTTAACAACTGGTTGCAGCATTGTGCTTAAACCAAGTGAGTTTGCCAGCTTATCTTTATTACGTTTAGCTGAACTTGCTATTGAAGCAGGTATTCCAGCGGGTGTGATTAATGTGGTGACTGGTAAGGGCGATACAGGACAATATTTAATTGAGTCTCCGCTGGTTAAGAAAGTCTCATTTACAGGTTCAGTTCCGACTGGCATTGCGATTGGTAAACTTGCGATGAGCAGCGATTTAACCCGTGTCAGTCTGGAGTTGGGCGGTAAAAATGCCATTGCTGTTTTGGCCGATGCAAATATTGATGAGATTTTACCGACTTTATTGCAAGCAACTTTTGTGCATCAAGGTCAAGTTTGTGCATCCCCAGAGCGTTTTTTTGTACACCGTACAAAACATGATGAACTGGTCGAGAAACTCTCTAAAGCACTTTCTAGTTTCAAAATTGGATCGGCTATGGATGAGGGAAGTATGTTTGGCCCACTCTCTAATCAGCCACATTTTCATAAAGTAAAACATTATTTAGATATGGCAAAAGCCAATAATCAAATTATTGCAGGGGGTGAGGCTTTAGATCAGACAGGGTATTTTGTACAGCCGACTTTAATTTCCTTTAAAAATACCGATGATCCTTTATTTTCAGAAGAAACCTTTGGTCCTGTGGTCGGAGTGATGCCTTTCGAAACTGATGAAGAACTCATTCAACTGATGAATCAGTCGCGCTTTGGTTTAACTGCAAGTATTTGGACCAATGATTTATCTAAAGCTTTACGTTTAATTCCTAAAATTGAAGCAGGGACTTTATGGGTCAATATGCATACATTCTTAGATCCATCTGTTCCATTCGGTGGAGTGAAAGCATCAGGAATTGGCAGAGAATTTTCAGATGCATTTATTGAAGATTACACTGAACTTAAATCGGTGATGATTCGATACTAACTTTATGTAAGATATAAAAAAATGGCCGTTTCAGGCCATTTTTTTAATGATTAACTTTATCAGCTAGTCAGTCAGAAAGTCCTTTAAAATATGATTGAAGCTTTCTGCCTGCTCAATATTTGAAATATGTGAGGCATTGATTTCGACCAGTTTCGATTGTGGTATCTGCTGTTGCATAAATTGACCATCCGCGACTGTGGTGACAGGGTCTTCTGTACCAGCGATGATCAAGACTGGAATAGTAATATCTTTCAACTGTTCACGGACATCCGCTTTAGCCAAAGCCTCACAACAATTGGCATAACCATTTGCGCTGCCAGCACTTAAGTCGTTACACAGATTATTGACGATTGCAGGATGACTTTGGATAAAGGGATCTGTAAACCAGCGTGAAGCTGCTGTGGTAGCGATTGGAACCAAACCTTGCTTTCGAACCAGTTGGGCACGATCCAACCAAGCTTGTTCCTGTCCAATCTTCGCAGCGGTATTACTCACAACCACACGCTGAAAACGTTCTGGATAATGGATGGCAAGCCATTGACCTGTTATTCCACCCATGGAAATACCACAGAAATTGGCTTTTTCGATCTTTAAATGATCGAGTAGGTGAATGACATCTTCACCGAGTTGTTGCAGCGTATATGGGCCTGTTGGTGTTGAAGATGAACCATGACCGCGTGTGTCATAACAAATCACATAAAAGTGTTCTTTAAAATAATTGAACTGCTTTTGCCACATGCCATAGTTGGTACCTAAAGAGTTAGAAAATACCAATGCAGGGGAGCTGGGATCGCCAAAGGTTTGATAATTAATTTGCGCATCAGCGGATTGAAAAATGGGCATGAAGTCTTCCTTAATTTTGTTCGATACGTTGAATAATCAAGGCAATCCCTTGACCAACACCGATACACATTGAACACAAGGCATACTGGCCTTTGATCTGTTCAAGTTGATTCAATGCGGTGGTGACTAGACGCGCACCCGAGGCACCTAAAGGATGACCCAAAGCAATCGCACCCCCATTTGGGTTGATACGTGCATCGTCATCACTCAAACCTAAATCACGGGTCACTGCTAAAGCTTGTGCGGCAAAGGCTTCATTTAGTTCAATCACCTCCATTTGTTCTAGCGTGAGATTGGCCTGTTTTAGTAATTTCTTAATCGCAGGTGCAGGTGCAAAGCCCATAATCCGTGGTTCAACCCCAACTGTGGTTGCCGCAATGATTTTGGCACGCGGTTTGAGCTGATATTTTTCAACCGCCTCGTCTGAAGCAATCAACAACGCTGCTGCGCCATCATTAATTCCAGAGGCATTACCTGCCGTGACCGTCCCTTCGGCCTTCACCACCCCTTTAAGTTTAGTCAACGCTTCTAAAGTGGTTGATGCACGTGGATGCTCATCCGTATCCACCACAACTGCATCACCTTTACGCTGCGGAATCGTCACTGGGATGATTTCACGGGTAAAGAAGCCATTGGCTTGTGCGGTTGCAGTACGTTGTTGGCTGTTAAGCGCAAACTGGTCTTGATCGGCACGGTTAATCTTGAATTGTTCCGCCACGTTTTCAGCCGTTTGTGGCATGCTGTCCACGCCATACATTTCTTTCAGTTTTGGATTGATAAAACGCCAACCCATGGTGGTGTCTTCAATCTTTTGACTACGTCCAAAGGCACTGTCTGATTTGCCCATCACATAAGGTGCACGGCTCATGCTTTCCACACCACCTGCAATAATCAGGTCAGCTTCATTGGCTTTAATGGCACGGGCTGCCATCGCAATCGCATCCAGTGATGAACCACATAAACGGTTCACTGTGGTGGCAGGCACTTGATAAGGTAAGCCTGCTAATAAGGCTGACATGCGTCCAACGTTACGATTATCTTCACCCGCTTGGTTGGCACAGCCATAGATCACATCATCGACTTGCTGCCAATCTACTTTTGGATTGCGTTGCATCAAGGCCTGAATCGGAATCGCTCCCAAGTCATCGGCACGTACAGGTGCAAGACCGCCGGCATAACGACCAAATGGGGTACGGATGGCATCGATGATATAAGCGTTTTTCATTTTAAATATTTTCCTTCAATCCATGTCTGGCTCAATTGGATTCAATTTCACTCTAAGTATTTCGCGGCGGCGGCATGGATGCCGCCCGTTAGACTGTGGTATATGGATATACCATCAGTCTAACAAAGGATTTTTGTTACTTTTTATCCTTAAAAAGTAAGGCAATGCCTATACAAAAAGCCTCTGCTTTAACCCGTAATTAGTGGCTGTTAAACATTATCCTTGAGTTGCATCAATCAACTGAGCATCCGTCAACGCCTGTAATTCCTCAAAGCTCAAACCATCCACTTTCTCAATCACTTTTAAACCATCTATGGTCACATCAATCACACACAGGTCGGTATAAATACGATCGACACATTTCAAGCCTGTGGCTGGATATGAAAGGGTTTCAACAATCTTGGGTTCACCTTGCTTGGTATTATGATCGGTGGTGATAAATACTTTCTTGGCACCTACCGCTAAATCCATCGCACCACCCACCGCAGGAATCGCATCTGCTGCACCGGTATGCCAATTGGCTAGATCACCATTGGCTGCGACTTGAAAGGCGCCAAGTACCGCAATATCCAAATGACCACCACGCATCATGGCAAAGGAGTCACCATGATGGAAAAAACTGCCACCAGTGAGCATGGTGACGTATTCTTTACCCGCATTGATCAGTTCAGGGTCTTCCTCACCTTTGGCTGGTGGTGGACCGAATGCCAACAGGCCATTTTCCGAATGTAGGAATACATCTTTATCCGCAGGAAGATAATTGGAAATCTTGGTTGGCAGGCCTATGCCGAGATTGACATAAGCACCATCAGGAATATCTTGTGCGACACGTTCAGCAATTTGGTCACGGCTTAATTTTTGATAGCTCATTGTTCTACTCCTGTGCCATTGGCTGTATCAACAGCGACCACATGCTGTACAAAAATTCCAGGGGTAATGATGTGTTCAGGATCAAGCTGACCGAGTTCAGCCAGTTCAGAGACCTGTGCAATGGTGACATCCGCAGCCATCGCCATGATTGGACCAAAGTTACGCGCAGATTTGTTGTAGACCAGATTGCCCCAGCGATCACCTTTGTGTGCTTTGATTAAGGCAAAGTCAGCTTTGATGGGATATTCAAGTACATAGTCTTTGCCATCGATATGACGGGTTTCTTTACCTTCTGCCAATAAAGTACCAAAGCCAGTTGGGGTAAAAACTGCACCGAGCCCCATGCCTGCGGCTTGAATACGGCACGCCAGATTACCTTGCGGCACCAGTTCCAATTCAATCTTGCCAGCACGATACAGTTCATCGAATACCCATGAATCGGACTGACGTGGGAAAGAACAGATGATTTTACGTACTGCCTCTGTTTTAAGCAGTTTGGCCAAGCCATAATCACCATTGCCAGCATTGTTATTGACGATGACAAGGTCTTTAATACCAAGTTCGATCAGTCCATCAATCAGTTCAGCTGGTTGTCCTGCGGTGCCAAAGCCACCAATCATGATGGTTGCGCCATTCTTGATCTGTGACAGTGTCTCAGTCAATGTGAGGGTACTTTTATCAATCATAAGGCCAACCTTTTATCCATGTTTTCAAATTTCTATACATACGAATTGCTGTATAAACGGGTATGCATAGAAATTTAAAAACTGTGAGCTAAGCTCTAGCTCACAGTAAATTTGTGGTGTTAAGCACCGACACGACGACGGTCAACTTCAGTGCTTGGCGCACCTGTTTTTTCTGCAACCAATTCAACATTAAAGGTAATGTGTTTGAATGGCTTATTCACACCACGACGAGCAAGTTCAGCTTCATCAGTCACATCAACAGCAGTAGCGACTAAGCCTTCACGTGTTGCAAATGCAAAGTCATCCCATAGGTATTGATCACCTTCAATATTGAACTGCGTGGTTAATTTGCGATAGCCTGGTGCAGACACAAAATAATGCACGTGAGAAGGGCGGTTACCATGACGGCCAAGCAAGTTCAGCATTGCTTGTGTGGTCCCTTCTGGTGGGCAGCCATAACCGACAGGCATAGTGGTCTGTGCCACATAGTGACCATTGGCATCAGATAAAATAGTACGGCGTAAGTTAAAGTCAGATTGTGACTTATCAAAGAATGAATAGTTACCGAGGCTGTTGGCATGCCAAACTTCGACTTTAGCGCCTTCGATAATATGACCTTCAGGATCAGTGACAGTGCCTTCGATGAATAAGGTATCGACTTTGTCTGATTCAGAACCGTCATCCATACGGGCAAAACCAACAGATTCAGGCGCGCCAGCCACATACAATGGACCTTCGATGGTACGTGGAGTTCCACCCGTAATGCCTGCTTTGGCATCTGCTTCATCAGCACGTAAATCTAGATAATGCTCAAGACCTAAACCTGCTGCCAATAAGCCGAGTTCATTGGCTTGACCTGCATCGGTAAAGTATTCCAGACCTTTCCACAGCTCGCTTTGCGAGATATCTAAATCTTCAATCGCCTGAAAAAGATCACCGAGCAGACGAACCACGATTTGTTGTACACGTGGATTGACTTCACCTGTCGCGGTATCCACATTCATTTTTTTAACCAGTGCATCGATTTCTTGACGGTTCATACATATTCTCCTGAAGTATGATAGTTTTTGGTGGCTCGCGGACTTGCTGTTTTGCTGCTTGCTTGGCTTGCCACATTCCTTGTTCAAATTCTGTTGCGATCCTGATGCCACGATGGGCTTTAGCTATCGTCTTCGCGGATGGCTGATGGGTGACGATTCATCGCCATCACTTCAATATTCATGTAGGGATACAATGGCAGCCCCTGTAAAATATTGTGCAGCTCTTCATTGCTTTCCACATCAAAGATACTGATATTTGAGTATTGTCCGGTAATGCGCCAGATATGACGCCATTTACCTTGACGCTGTAAATCTTGTGAATAGGCCTTTTCAACAGCTTTAATTTGATTGGCTTGTTCAACTGGCATATCGAGCGGGATATTTACATCCATTCGTACATGAAAAAGCATGGCAACTCCTTAAATTATTGACGACGTAAGTTGTCGATTTTGTCTTCGTCCAGTTCAATACCGAGACCAGGGCCAGTTGGAATTTTGAGTTCAAAATTGCCATATTGAAGCGGTGTTTTTAAAATTTCTTCCGTGAGTAACAGTGGACCAAACAGTTCCGTACCAGCGGCTAAATTGCTAAAAGTAGAGAAGGCATGTGCGGAAGCAATGGTGCCAACTGGACCTTCCAACATGGTACCACCGTAAAGATCGATCCCTGCCAGATTAGCAATTTTCCCGACTTCACAGGCTTCAATCAGACCACCTGATTGGGCAATTTTTACTGCAAACACTGAGGCGGCATTGCTTTTTGCCAGTTGATAAGCACTTTGCGGACCGGTTAAAGATTCATCTGCCATAATGGCAATATCGAATTTACGGGTCAAACGTTGCATAGCATCAATATTATGAATCGCACACGGTTGCTCAATCAGATCAACACCGCCATCCTGCAGCATTTGAATCCCTTTAATCGCATTCAACTCAGACCATGCACGGTTGACATCGACACGGATCGAAACTTCTGCACCCAATGCTTGTTTAATTGCCAGTACATGTTCAACATCCTGTTCAACTGGGCGCGAACCGATCTTGAGCTTGAATACATTGTGACGTTTTAACGCAACCATTTTTTCTGCTTCAGCAATGTCCTTTTCAGTATTGCCTGAGGCTAAAACCCAAAGTACAGGAACGCTATCACGTAGGCGCCCACCTAACATTTCACTGAGCGGTAGACATAAACGTTGAGACTGAATATCCAGTAGTGCCGTTTGAATAGCACATTTAGCAAAACGGTTCCCATTGATACTGTGTTGAATGGCCTGTAATGTCTGAGCCACATTAAAACTGTCCAAGCTTTTTAACAATGGCGAAAAGTAATGCTCGATATTGGTTTTGACACTTTCAGGACTTTCATCTCCATAACCCAAGCCACCAATGGTCGTTGCTTCACCCCAACCAATCAAACCATCTGCTGTTGTCACTTTAATGAGAACTAAGGTTTGGGTTTGCATGGTTGCAACCGCCATCTTATGCGGGCGGATGGTTGGGATCTCGACAAGTAGGGTTTCAATGGATTTATACATCTTGGGTATTTCTTTCGTCCTAAGCTATTTACATACCCTAAATTAATGTAATATCTATAACTAGGCTGAATTTGGTATTTTTAGATACTTAAAAGGTATATTAAATGGAATTAAGACATCTTCGTTATTTCGTGACGGTGGTCGAGGAACAGAGCATTACCAAAGCTGCAGAAAAGTTATGCATTGCACAACCGCCGTTAAGCCGTCAGATCCAAAAGCTGGAAGAGGAACTCGGAATCCTGCTATTTGAACGTGGTTCGCGGCCTGTAAAAACCACAGAAGCGGGACAGTTCTTTTATCAGCATGCGGTGCAGATTTTGACCCATACCGCCCAAGCGGCTTCCATGGCAAAACGCATTAGCACGGTGAATAAGATTGTGCGTATTGGCTATGTCAGCTCACTACTTTATGCATTGTTACCGCAGGTGATTTATTTATTCCGTCAAAACCATCCTGATATTCAGGTGGAGTTGATTGAACACGGCACTAAGGATCAGATCGAAGCATTAAAGCTGGGGAAAATCGATTTGGGTTTTGGACGTTTAAGAATTAGTGATCCTGCAATTAAACGGATTTTATTGCGCAAAGAAAAACTCAAATTAGCCATTCATAAAAATCATCATTTAACTCGCTTTATCGATCAGGGCATTTATCTGTCTCAGATTATTGATGAACCTATTTTTTCTTATCCCGCGACCCAAAAACCGAATTTTTCAACCTTGATTCAGTCGATTTTTACCGACTTGGGGCTGGTGCCTAAAGATATGGTCGAGGTACGTGAAATTCATATGGCGCTTGGTTTGGTGTCATCAGGTGAGGGGATTTGTCTTATTCCAGAAAGTGCCAGTGACATTGGTATGAAGAATCTGGTGTATATCCCAATCCTAGATTTGGAGGCCTATACCCCGATTTCATTGGCGGTGCGCAATATGGATCAGAGTCCATATCTACCGCAGATTTTAGAATGCATTAAGCAAGTATTTGAAGAAGAAGGTATTCCGATCCAACTAGAGGGTGATTAAGCCACGCTAGGCACCAAGTTTATTTATCAGCGGTCATCATGATCGCTTTTTTAATTGTTGTGAAAATAACCTAAAACTAGACTTAAAAGGTATAACTATATACTTCATTATCTATGGAAAATTACATTAATAATTCAAATAATAAAGCATGACCAATATTTGATCCAAATATATCTTTCTGAATTTATGTCAGTTTTAAAGCAATCGGAAAGCATGGTCTATCGAATGGATTAGGTATCAATTCATCTCTTATAGCAACAATAATTTCAAAACTTAGGAAAGGATTTCCCATGTTAAAACCAGATACGCTGTATCGAGCACAGCGCGTAGCCTTATATACACTCTTTGGTTGTCTAAACATCAATGCGGCTTATGCAGATTTTTTTAAAGACAGTGAAAAAAGCATTTATCTGCGTAATTTTTACTTGGAACGGGATTTTGAAAATACCAATAAAGATTTAGGCAGTTGGTCTCAGGCGATGACAGGACGCTTTGAATCTGGTTATACCGATACACCGATTCAAGTCGGTTTGGATATGGGCTTTCAATATGCCTTGCGTTTAACGGATCGTTATGATGAACGCCTAGATACCGTATTTAAATATGATCAGCACGAAGGGCGACAGGAGCGTGATTATTTAAAATTAGGCGCAACTTTAAAATTTAAATATCACAATACTGAACTGAAAGTCGGTGAGCTTTTCCCAAAAACACCGGTACTGTTTATTGATGATTCTCGGCAGTTGGTCACCACTTATGCAGGTGCAATGCTAGAAAGTAAAGACATTAAAAATTTAAAAGTATCTGCAGGGCGTTTTACTCATGTGAATGCTCGAGATGATGATGAATATCGAAAGTTCACCTTAGGCAACTCGACAGATCCAAACAAAAGAAGTGACGGGCTGAATTTTTTGGGTCTCGATTATAATTTTACCCCTCAGTTGACGGGTTCTTATTGGTTTGGGCAGCTCGAAGATATTTATCAACAACAATATTTGAGTGCGGCCTTTACGGAAACGGTCAACAAGAGCAAGCTTAAAGTGGACGCTCGCTATTTTAACTATAAAGAAGATGGCGATGCTTATTTTGGCGATATTGATGTTCAGTCAATCGGTCTGCAAGCCAGCGTTCAAAATGGACCACATACCATTTTGACCGGTCTGCAAAAGCATATGGGTGAGGACAATATTCCCTTATTAAATGGTTATGTTCCACAAGCCTATTTACAGAGTTGGTCTGCAATTGCTTTCTACAAAGCCAAAGAGTTCACTTGGCATGTCTTGTATAGTTATGATTTTAAAGAGCAGGGTATCCCTGGGCTAAAACTGACTTTACGTTATTTAAATGGCAGTGAAATCTATCGGGAAGGCTTTAAGGATAATAAAGAAACTGAGAAGAATGTGATCGTCAATTACACCGTACCTGAAGGTAAATTGAAAGGTTTAGGCTTTGAATGGCGACATATCCGAGCCGATATTAAATATGGTGCAGGCAATAATCCAGGCACAGATTTTGTCGAAAATCGAATCATGACGACGTATACACATAAGTTTTAATTGTCGATTCAATCAAGAATTGAACAGCCTATCTTATTCAAATTCGCGAATAAGATGGGCTTTTTTTTAATCATAATCACAAAAACCTGCAAACACTTAGCTCCACATTTTTCTAAAATTGGACCTTCTATTCGTTATGAAGATTGATTGATCACGTTCCCCCACCTCATAAGCTTTTGTTGTTATTGATAACTTTAAATATGGAGGGATATGAGGTGCCAATGTTATTATTGATAATAATTATCATTATTATTGTTATTTTTGTTTGTTTTGTGTATTATTCACGAAATTTTTAAGAATGAATTAAGGTTCTTACGTGTTAGAACAAAATAACTCTCTCAAATCATCTCAATTTATTAGAACAACACTCTGCATTTCTGTTTTATTGGTGTTGTCGTGTCCGCATGTATTTGCACAGGACAGTGCAGATAAAGCCTCGACGCTGCCGACTATTGCGGTAACCGCAATCAAGGCTGATGTTGCCTATAAATCGGGCAATATGGATATTCCACGAACCGAAGACGATGTCCAAGCCTATACCATGATCGAGCGGGAAGAAATTGAGCGTTCAGGCACCACCACAGTCACCGAGTTGTTGTCTAAAGTATTGCCAATGGCAACCTCAACCAACAATTCCAGTTATTTCTCAGGCACATCAAGTCAAATTAATTTACGTGGACTTGGTGCCAGTCAAACGCTAGTGTTGATTAATGGCCGCCGTAGCGCAGGAACAGGCAGTCGTGGTACTTCTGAATCTACCGATCAACCCAATTTAAATAATATTCCTTTGGCTGCAATTGAACGGATTGAAGTATTACCGACATCAGCTGCTGCGATTTATGGCAGTGGGGCGATTGGTGGTGTCATCAATGTAATTTTGCGCAAAGACTATGTTGGCACCGAAGTGAACGTGCGCTATAGCGATACCGTGGATAATCAACAACCCGCCAAATCTTTTAATTTGGTTTCAGGTTTTTCTCTGGAAGATGGCCGCACCCATGTGATGTTGACGGCTTCCAAAAAAGACCAAGATAGTTTGCTAGCGAGCGAACGTGACTGGAAAAGTAAATCACGCCAAAATATTTTAAAAAATAATCCAAATAGTCTTATTGGGGACAAGGTCAACCCGCCTGCAGGCAATTTAACCAATATTCGTAGTAAAGATGGTTCTGAATTAGTACCAGGGTGGGGCTCATCTATGGCACATCTTCCCAAAGGTTGGAATGGCGATCTGAGCAAACTTGGTCAAGGCTATGCATTGGGTTTGTCAGATGGAGTGAGTGGCTGGTCTGGTAAAGAGGGATTACTTTACGATACCAAGACCGAAGCCTTTGGTCTTTCTTTAAATCGTGATTTTACTGATCGTCTGAATGTGTTTCTTGAGGCGGGCTATGAAAAAGAAGAGGGTTGGTCATTTAATACCTCACCGCACGGTTATAACGTGGTAACCGTGAGCAAAGATAGTCCGCATAATCCTTTTGGCAAGGATATTCTGGTGAATTATCCAATGCGTTTGGATAGCCTAGGTGGCTTTGCCAAGGACACCTTTGAAACTACTCAGAAGAAAGTAGCAACAGGCTTTACCTTTGACCTAACACCAGAATGGATACTCTCGGCAGATTATGCATGGAGTAAATCGGATATTCGTCAACGTTATACACGTCAAGGCAGCAAAAATCCGAAAGCCAGTGCATGGAACAAAGACACTGCCAATAATGCAATTGATTTTTTGCAAGATTTCACCACTACACCAACCGACCTAATTTCAAAATACTGGAACTATCCAAAAAATAATACGCAACAGACCTTAAATGATTTCTCGATTCGAGCCACAGGTCCAATTGCAAAATGGTATGCAGGCGATATTCGATTGGCAACGGGGATTGAACACCGTCGTTATGAAAGTGAAGGCTTTGCAGATCACCAACATGTCGACAATCCTTGGGTGAAGCCGACTGAGCGTAAGAGCAATGCATCCAGTGTTTACACGGAATTTAATATTCCCCTGATTTCCCCTGAGCTGAATTTACCTTTCGCCAAATTACTCGATGTGCAACTGGCTGCACGTTATGAGGATTTCAATGTCCAAGCCAAGATACCGCAATATGACAGTAAAATTGATCCTGCTACGGGCTATCGTTCTAAATTCTTAAATTATAGCGATTCGGGTAAATCAAAATTTGATGCGATCACGCCAACAGTAGGTTTCCGCTTCGCACCGAATGACCAATTGATGTTCCGTGCGTCTTATAGTGAAGGTTTTGTTACACCATCGGTTTCGCAGATCTCTCAAGCGACTTCGACCCAAGTGACGGGAGCGACATTAACTGATCCAGCAACGGGTAAAATCATTAGCACCTATGAAAGCATTTCTGGGGGCAATCCAGATCTGACGCCAGAAAGTTCAAAAAGTATTAATGCTGGGATTGTGTTAACCCCAGAGGCGATTCCTGATTTACGCCTATCGATTGATTATTACAACATCAAAAAAACCAATAATATCAGTTCGATCAGTGCGCAATATATTTTAGACAATCAAAGCAAATATGGTAGCCGCATTCAACGCAATCAAGCTGGCGATGTGGTTTCAATTGATATCACGCCATTCAATGCTTTAAACCTTAAAACCAGTGGGATTGATACCAATTTAAATTATCGCTTTGATAGCGTGATTGGAGAAACTATCTTTAATCTGGGCTATACCCATGTTAATGAATATCGCCAACAACATAATTTGATTGACCCAGAGAAGAGTTTTGTCAGTGTGGTGGGTGGCGCGGTCTCCGATGCACCGCTAAAACATCGTGCCAATGCCTCTATTTATCTACAAGCCAATGACAATTGGGGCTTTGGTTGGGCAAGCCAATATTATGGTTCTTATGACATGGTTAATGCGACTGCGATTTTGAATCAAACGGGTCGTGCCGATCAAAAATTAAAAATCGAAGATCAAATCTACCATGACATTTTTGCCAAAGTGAAATTGCCGAGCAGTAAATTGCTAAAACACAGCTCAAGCGAACTGAGCTTCGGTATTCAAAATTTATTTAACGATTACACGGTCGATATGTCTGGAACGCAATCATACCTCAGCAAATATAGTGATGTCCGTGGTCGCCAATATTATCTAAACCTTAAGTTTTCTTTCTAATCTTCCTGAACTGCAGGTGGCGATTATTTTGCATCATCGTCACCTGACTAGGTGTCTTTTATGAATATTGAAGCGTCTGTGCCCTTGGCCTCCGCCAAAAGGGTCACAAAAAAGAAGGTGGAACAATCATCATTGATTAAATATCGATTGATGATTTTTTCACGTTTTGTCTTGGCTATTTTGGGTGGTTATTACTTTGCTGCGATTGCTGCAATGTTGATGGGTTTCCTGTTTTCAGCTGAACCTTCCAAAGCCAATGCCGTGTTTGGGGCGACCATGCTGGCATTTGTGATTCATTGTGCCGTATTTATCTGGGTATTTCTGGTCAACTCAACCGTGAAAGTCTGGTTGGGGGTCATTGTTCCCAGTGCTTTGATGACGTTGATCTATTGGTTTTTAAAAGGGTAAAGTCATGCGTGTTGATGGTAAAAATGAAGGCCCTCGCCAATCCATGTCATGGTTACATACATGGACAAGCCTGCTCTTGGGATGGCTGCTTTACGCAGTTTTTCTGACGGGTACGCTCAGTTTTTTCCAAAATGAAATTACGGTGTGGATGAAACCTGAATTGCATCAGTCTGTGAATAGCACTTCACAGCAGCAACAATTGAGTTATGCATTACAGTATTTGCAGCAAAACGGGCAGCCTGCCGAGAGCTGGAACATCCGGTTTGCCAATGAACGCCAACCCGCGATTATGCTGAATATCCGTAAGCCAGGTGAAGGTCGCCGTCGGGGTGGTGAAATCTATTTAGATGCTCAAACAGGCCAAGAGATTAAAGCGCGTGAAACTCGGGGTGGTGGTTTCTTGTATCGCTTCCATTTTGAACTTTATGGCATGCCACGTATTTGGGGGCGTTGGATTGTTGGTATCGCAACCTTATTCATGTTTGTCGCGATTATCAGCGGTATTATCACCCATAAAAAGATTTTCAAAGATTTCTTTACTTTCCGTCCAGCCAAAGGGCAGCGTTCATGGCTCGATGCTCATAATGCAACGGCTGTGTTTGCTTTACCTTTTCATATCATGATCACCTTTAGTGGTTTGCTGCTGTTAATGTTCATGTTTATGCCTTGGGCGATGAACAGCCATTATGGAAATGGTCAGAATTTCTATCAGATGTTGAATGAACCTGTTGCCAAAACACCTGAGCAAGCACGTCTACTCGCTGAGCAAAAACAAAAAGAAGCCGCAGAGGAAGGGCGTGGCAATCGAGGTGGTGGTCGTCGTGGTGAAGCCGAACAAGCAGCACCTGTACTTGCCGTAGCACCGATGGTGAATTTGCTGACATTGAGTCATTACGTTCAACAAGGTTGGCAGGATAACCCGATTGCTTCAATTCGAGTGAATAAACCGAATACCGTTGAAGCTGATGTTGAATTTAATGCAACCCGTACCACTACATTGCTTGATCGAGAAAGCATTCCTTCAATGAAGTTTAATGCGGTGACAGGACAATTGATTGATGAAGCCAAGCCTGTTAACTCGGCATCAAAAGCCATTTATACCTTGGTGACATGGTTGCATATGGCTCATGGTGTAGATTCAGTGTTGCGTTGGTTGCTATTTTTATCGGGCATATTAGGCACCATGATGGTGGCTTCTGGTCTGATCTTGTGGGTGGTGAAACGTATTCCAGATGTACAGAAATTGGGTTATAAGCCTTTTGGTCATCGTCTGGTTGAAGTGCTGAATATTACTGCAATCACAGGTCTACCGATTGCCTGTGCTGCCTATTTCATTGCCAATCGCTTTATCCCAGCTCAATTGGCCGAACGTTCTCCGTTAGAGATTAATGTGTTCTTTATGGCATGGTTGCTGTGTTTAATTCATGCGGCTATTCGGGCACATCGTCCCGCATGGTTGGAGCAACTGGCTTTAGCCGCTGTGCTGTTCTTGTTTATGCCAATCCTAAATTTCTTAACAGGCGGGCAGGCGTTGTGGATGAGTATCTATCATGGGCAGTGGATGATCGCCAGTTTTGATCTAGTGTGCATGATTTTGGGTCTGATTTTTATCTATTCTTATTACAAATTAAAGCGTTATCAAGGTTTGGCGGTGAAGCAGAAAAAACAGCCTAAAGCTCAAGCTGTACAGGAGCAAGCATAATGGCGGCATTGATGTTGTGGTGTGTTGCTGTGTTAGCGTTATCAGCACTTGCCTGTGGGATGAGTAAGCATCAGCGCGATATTTTTAGTGCTCAGATTTCAGCGAAAAATAGTCGCCGTTTTGAGATTGTAGGTTGGGTAATTCTTCTTATATCTGCGTTGGTGATGATTTACTTTAAAGGTGCCTCAGTTGGTTTATCTGAGTGGTTGGGTTGTATCACCTTTGCTGCTTTGGCTGTGGGGTTGTTATTGACTTATCACCCTAAAAAACTATGGCAAGCAAATGTGATCGTGACTGTTTTATTTGGGCTGCTGCTGATTGTGACCTTGATTTAAGCTTTGCTTGTATCGAAGTGAAATAAAAAGAGGAAACATAAGTTTCCTCTTTTTATTTTGGTTGTGAATTGATTTATAGAGCTTTAGTAACTTGCTTTTAAAGTCAAAAGGAAATTACGCGGTTCGCCATAAAAATTACCATAACCTGGGTAGCCAATCGTGCTGTAATAGGTTTTGTCAAAAATATTGTTTAAGTTAAGTGCGATATTCCATTGCGGATTAATATCATAAGCGACACGCGCTGACCAAATAGCATAATTAGGTTGAACCAGCTCAATACTTTTCCAAGCACCATCAAACTTTTGTGTCACTGGATTAAATTCTCTGACTGATCCTGCTGCATAGTTTTTACTTTGAGCAATTACACCTCCACCTATTTCTAAGCCATCGACAATTTGATCAAGCTGATAGGTTGTCCAAATTTTTAACAAATTTTTAGGGGTGTAAGAGTTGTATGGGGTATCTGTATTATCCTTTTTCTCATTTTTATTGTAGGTATAACCTACAGATAAATTCCAGTCAGGGCTAATATTGCCATTCAGTTCAACATCAATCCCTTTACTTTCCATAGAACCTGTACCGATATAACAGCATAAGGAGTTACTATTTGGAATGCTGGTATAAGCGTTATAGACTTTCTCTTTTTCTTTTTTGATATCGAAGTAAGCAATTGATGCGAGTAGGTTTGCATTAATTTGATGTTTGATACCAAATTCAATATTTCGACCTGTTAATGGTTCGAGTCCAGGGCCATCGGCTGCTGTTAAATAGTTACGCTGATTTTTATAAATTTCCGCAAAGCTTGCATAGGTTGTTGTAGATGGTGAAATATCATAAGTAATCCCATAATAAGGCACAAATTTTTTGTCTTCTGTATAGGTGTTTTCAATATTGATATTATGATTATTGATGGTTAATTCATCTTTAAAGGTGTAGCGGCCACCAAGAATGAGGGCTAAATCATCAACAGGACGTAATTTTAAAGAACCATAAAGTGCAGATTTATTATTCTTATTGGTCGAATTGTTTTCCCAAGAGATCGCTGGGTAGTCCCATTCTGGTGGTGCAACGCGATTGAATACATCACCATTAGCATAAGAAGTCCAATTTAGGCGATAATCTTTTTGATTATTGCTGTGATCAATACCTAAAATCAGATCATGCTTTTGTTCAAATAAATTAAAGCTGCCTTGTAGGTTTAAATCCATTGTTGTTTCTTTAAAGCGCGTATCATCCTGATAGCGCCACCATTGACTTTGGTGAGTGTCATAACTGACAGCACCTTCCATTTCAGCGCTGTTAATCGCATCATTACCAATGTTGAGAGGTGGATCAGGAAATTTGAACAACACTTATAAGTGATATTTTGCTCCCCAAATGATGTTATAAACATCAATATATGGAGTATTTTATGGCACGTAGACCAAGAAGAAATCATTCAAATGATTTTAAAGCTAAGGTAGCACTTGCTGCGATTAAAGCAGAAAAAACACTTGCTGAATTGAGTGCTGAATTTGATGTTCATCAAAACCAAATTATCGACTGGAAAAATCAACTGATTTCAGCTTCCTCGCAAGCTTTCGATCAATCAAAAGCTCCAACAGAACCACCCATCGATCTAAAAAAACTACATGCAAAAATCGGTGAGCAGGCATTAGAAATTGATTTTTTAGAAGGTGTGTTGAAGAAACTGGGCCGCTTCAACCACAAAAGTTAATCGATGACTCACTTCAGATTTCAGTATCTAAGCAAGCTCAGCTGCTGAAAGTCTCCCGTGGTTGTTATTACTATCGCCCAAAACCTGTGAGTGCATCAGATCTGAAGCTGATGCGGTGTATGGATGAGTTACATATGCAATACCCTTTTGCAGGTAGCCGTATGATGCGTGATTTGTTGAATCGTCAAGGACATCATATAGGACGACGTCATACACGTACTTTAATGAAGAAAATGGGCATTAATGCGTTATATTGCAAACCAAATTTAAGCCAGGCTAATCAAGCTCACCGCAAATATCCATATCTGCTCAAAGGATTGGCTATTCAGCGCAGTAATCAAGTGTGGTCTACGGATATAACGTATATCCCTATGGCAAAAGGCTTTGTTTATTTATGTGCTGTGATTGATTGGCATAGCCGCAAGGTACTTGCGCATAGAGTATCGATTAGTATGGAGGTTACATTTTGCATAGAAACATTAAATGAAGCTATTGAAAAATATGGTCGACCTGAAATATTTAATACAGACCAAGGCAGTCAGTTTACCAGTGATGCATTTATTGATGTATTGAAATCAAATGACATCCAAATCAGCATGGATGGTAAAGGTCGATGGGTTGATAATGTGATGGTTGAACGATTATGGCGGAGCGTTAAATATGAAGAGGTGTATCTCAAAGCCTACAGCAATGTTTTGGATGCGAAGAAGCAATTAAACGCATATTTTGAATTTTATAATTTGAAACGACCTCATTCGAGTCTGGACAAAATGACTCCAGATGAGTTTTACTATGACCAGCTACCACAACAAAATAAGGTAGCTTAACTAGAGCAGAGTATCACTTATAAATAAGCTTTTAGTTGTTCAAACATGTGGGACCACCTCTTTGTGACGCACATTCAGTTGTGTTTTCCAGTCATCATTAATTTGATGTTGGAGATTGGCAAAGAAGGATGT
Source organism: Acinetobacter higginsii (assembly GCF_000369845.1). Lineage (NCBI taxonomy): Bacteria > Pseudomonadati > Pseudomonadota > Gammaproteobacteria > Moraxellales > Moraxellaceae > Acinetobacter > Acinetobacter higginsii. Next base: position 263,617 of record NZ_KB850222.1, read on the forward strand.
GTTTTTACGTTCGATCCAACCCCATGGTGCACCCATCGTTGTACTGCGGGGTAAATGCAGATCTGCGCCATCTTCCCAACGAGGTAAGCTGGCATTAAAAGCATCCACTTTATCTTTTTGATAACTCACACCCGTAAACAATGTTGTTTCGGGTAATAAGTCAAAGCTTAATGCACCGTAGACCATTTCACGGCGGCTTTGTGTGGGTTTGTAGAAGAAGTCTCGATCTTGGAAAACAGTGACCAAACGACCTTTAACACTTTGATCTTCTGTTAAAGAACCCGTCGCATCGAATTCACCACGATAATTATTCCAGCTACCTGCTGAAATTGATCCATTGATTTCGGTTTCTGCTTTTGGTCGTTTAGAGGTGAGATTAATCACACCGCCAGCTTCACCGGCACCGAATAAACCATCTGCACCACGCAGCACCTCAACTGCGTCATATTGTGCCATATCAGCACTATTACTTCGATCTTCTAGACTTGAAGTACTACCGCCGTCATAACGGATATTTTCAATTTTTAGACCACGTGCACTATAGTTATTATTTAACCAGAGCTGTTCACGTGTTACTCCTGTTGTTTGTACCATGACATCATCAAGGGTTTTTAGGCCTTGCTCATCAAGACGCTGACGAGACATAACTGTTACAGATTGTGGTACGTCTTTAATATTCTGAGCTTGCTTGCCAACATTTGTCATATTTTGGCTGGCAGCTTTGATCGAAATTGTTGGAAGCTGTGTTGAATTGCTTTCTTGCTGAGCGTTGTTATTTTTAGCTTGATCTGCTCGTGTGTGAATCGCTTCTAATTTGACCACTTTAGGTTCAACAGCAGCCACAGTTGCTTTGGCTTGAATGCTGTATCCGGCATTGGCCACTTTGATGGCTTCAAATGCATGCGGTTTAAGCAAAGTCTCTAAAGCAGTTTCTACTGAATAATTTCCTTTTAGTGAGGCGCTTTTTATTTTAGAGAGTGTGGTCGAGTCATAACTGATGGTCGTCCCAGTTTGAATGGCGAGTTGCTTCAAAGCCTGATCAAGTGTGGTCGAGCTAATCGAAATCTGATAAACATTGGCAGCATAAGCAGAGGTTGTTGCAATACTGATAACGCTAAGTGGCATGCCCCATAAAATGGCGCGTACAGCCAACGCCAAGGTAGTTTTCGCCTGATAATCCTTCATGTGGTCTTCTCGACTGGGAGTGTATTTCTCTATAAGTCGAACAAGATCAAAAAAAGGGTCAAATTTTTATCTTTTTTTTATTTTTAATACATACGAACTGTAATAGCTCAGCTCAAGTTGATGGGTATAGGCCAGTGTTTCTAAGCTTTGTTGAGGATTCTTTAATGAAAAAACGCCTGAAACGCGAAGGTCTTTTAAAGCTGGTTCGATGAAATAAGTGCCTTTTTTATAACGATATAGCTCACCAATGACTTTTTCGAGTGGCCATTGTTCTACCACCAGTAATTGTTGAGTCCAATAGGGCTGCTCATTGTTTAGTGGCAGTGGTTTAGAGATCTGTTGGCGGTCGAAATACGCACGTTGACCTTGCTGTAAAATCTGCCGTTGCCCAGCATCCCTTGGCTGTAAAGCGACAGCATGTTGATAGACTTTGACTCGAGTTTGGTCGTGATGCTCTTGTCGTACCGTAAACTGAGTACCCAAGGCCTCAATCGCACCATCTTTGGTCTTTACCATAAAGGGGCGATGTTGCGGATCTTTGGCGGTCTGGATATAAATTTCACCTTCGATCAGCTGAATCTGTCGAGTCTGTTCGGAGAAATTCACGTTGATATAACTGTCACTGGCCAAGATCAAGGTTGAACCATCTTGTAGTGCAATAGTTTTAATTTCACCAACCTCGGTATGATCATCAGACTGCCATTTTTCCCAAGGTAACAAATACATTCCGTAGCCGATAACCAACAATCCTGAAAGGCTGAGCAGCATATTTCGTTTTGTAGTCAGATTAAATTTTTGCTTGGACTGGATTAAAGAATCTGAGGGAAAGTGGTTGGATAAACCTGTTAAGCCATGGGTAAATTTATTGATTTGCTGAATGGCGAGAGCATGTTCTTGCTTTTCTGCTTGCCTATGTTCAAATTGTTGCTGCTGTAACTTAGTCATTTCACCTGAATGTAATAGCACTAGCCAATCTGCGGCTTGGTCCAATACATGATCAGGGATTTTAGGGGCTTGAGACATAGCAGCAAAGCAAATTCAGCAATTAATCGGTCTGATTATAAAGACTTATGCAGGCCAAGAAAGCCTGTTTCATATCTCTTTTGACCGTTGCTTCTGAAATCTCCAGTTTTTCACTAATCGCACGATAGGTCAGCCCATCCAATTGCGATAATAAAAACACCTGTGCGGTACGCTGAGGTAGCTTTTCCAGCATTAAATGCACTTGATAAAGCGTTTCACGAATACAGACTTCGTATTCAGCTGAGGGATAGTATTCTTCTGGCAGCTGTGCAAGTGCATCTAAATACAGGTGTTCTACATGCTGATGCCGCCAATAATCAATAATTACATGCTTGGCAATGCCCATCAACCATGCCTGTGGCTCTTTAATCTTTTCAAAGCAATAGTCACTTTTTAAGGCACGGTAGAATACTTCCTGACTCAAGTCTTCAGATTGGTGGTGATGTTGCAGTTTATGCTTAAACCAAGACAACAACATGCTTTGTTGCGATTGATAAACGTGGCTAAACCATAACTGTTTTTCTACATTTAGGTTCATGACAGGGAGTCCACAAATGAGCAGGGAGATGCACAATTAAAGGCGGATGGAAAAAATATTTTCAAATAGTAATGATAATTGTTATTAATATCAATAAAATTGTATACATACTTTTACAGAAAAAATTGAGCTGATTTTGATTTTCGTTCGACTAAACCAATGTAGGGGAACATTTTTTGTTTTCTTCGTCTCCCATATTTCTAATGAATTTTGTTTGATTAAGTAGAGCATGCCATGAGTGAACAACAGATTGATTTAAAACCACAACAGCATTCTCGATCAAATAAAATCAAATGGTTGATTGCATTGACGGTGCTTTTATTACTGATGGTATGGGGTTGGAATTATTGGAAAAAATCCCAAGCCAATAAACAGGAATCGTTTAGCCAATGGAGTAAACCTGTGCCTGTGCGTGTGGTCGGGGTACAACGTGGCGATTTGCAATTACAAATTAAGGCGATTGGTACAGTGGTTCCAGCCAATACCGTGAATGTACAAAGTCAGGTGTCAGGGGTGCTGCAAAAACTGTATTTCAAAGAAGGGCAATACATTCAGAAAGGGCAATTGCTGGCACAAATTGACCCGACACCATTTCAGGTAGCATTGGCACAAGCACAGGGGACACAGCAACAAAATTTAGCGCAGTTGCAAAATGCACAAACTGAATTGAATCGTTATCAGTTGCTATATAAGCAAGACTCGATTGCTAAGCAACAGGTCGACCAACAACAAGCTTTGGTCAATCAACTTAAGGGGCAGATGCAAGCCAATCAAGCCCAAGTGGATGCAGCAAAGTTACAACTGTCTTATACCAAAATATATGCACCGATTGAGGGCCGTGTTGGCTTTCGCTTAAAAGATGCAGGTAATTTAATCCAAGCCAATGAAGCAACAGGTTTATTGAGTATTACTCAAATCCATCCTGTGTATATTCAGTTTGCGATTGCGGAAAATTACTTAGATACAATACGCCAAGCCACAAAAAATAAAGAAAGCATTCAAGTCAGTGCTTGGGATCGTGCAGAACAAAAACAGTTGGCCACAGGTTTAGTTCAGGCACTGGATAATCAGATTGATCTGAATACGGGCACACTGAAAGTAAAAGCCGTTTTTGCCAATCTCGATGATGCTTTATTCCCCAATCAATTTGTCAATGTTCGATTAAATGCCAAGACCTTGCAAAATGCGGTGCATCTGCCGAGTGATGCCATCCAACATGGGGCAAAGGGCACATATGTTTATATTGTGAATAAAGAAGATAAAGCTGAAGTTCGTATGTTAACGCTAGGTGCGGTTTCACAAGGACAGACCGAGATCATTGAAGGCTTACAAGGCAATGAGCGCGTTGTTCTAGAGGGCATTGATCGACTTTCCGAAGGGCAAGAAGTACAAATCATTCAGGATGATGTTTCTAAGCCGATCCCAGCAAAAACAGTAGCTGGATAAGCGTATGAATATTTCCAGATTCTTTATTTTACGACCCGTTGCCACCACTCTATTGATGTTGGCACTGTTTTTTAGTGGTCTACTGGTTTGGCGTTTATTACCCGTATCGGCATTGCCACAAGTCGATTATCCGATTATTCAGATATACACCTTTCAGCCAGGCGCAAATCCAGACACAGTACTGCGAACCATCAGTTCACCTTTAGAGCGGGAGATGGGCAAGATTGCTGGTTTGAAGCAAATGTCTTCGAATAGTTCGGTGGGCGCATCAGTGATCACCCTGCAATTTGAGTTAACTGCTGAACTGGGGATTGTCGAGCAAGAAGTACAGTCGGCCTTAAGTACCGCAAGTAGTAAATTGCCCAATGATTTACCCACACCGCCAATCTATCGCAAAGTGAATCCTGCCGATGTGCCCGTGATTACGCTTGCGATTAGTTCTGACAGTTTGCCACTGACCAAGGTCTATGACATGGTCGATACCCGAGTGGCACAAAAACTGTCTCAGCTTTCTGGGGTGGGGATGGTTAGTCTTGCAGGCGGGCAACGTCCTGCGATTCGGGTGCAGATGAATCCAGCTGCTTTGGCCGCGTTTAAGCTCAGTGCTGAAGATGTGCGTGCAGCTATTTCTGCCGCCAATGCCAATCAACCGAAAGGGAGTTTTGATGGACCTTTTCGCTCGACCATGCTGGATGCCAATGATCAGATGCGCTCGATTGCCGATTATGAAAACCTGATTTTACGTTGGAATAATGGCGCACCGATTCGCTTAAAAGATGTCGCGCAGGTGCTTGAGGGCAGTGAAGATCGCTATATGGCTGCATGGGCAGACAGCCAATCGGCTATTTTGGTGAATATCCAGCGTCAGCCCAATGCCAATGTGATTGAGGTAGCAGATCAAATCAAAAAAATACTGCCTGAATTACAACAAAATCTACCCGACAATGTTCATATTCGCGTCCTGACCGACCGAACGGAAAGTATTCGTAGCTCGATTAAAGATGTGCAAAAAGAACTGGTCTTCGCTGTGTGTTTGGTGGTGTTGGTCACCTTCTTATTTTTACGTAATTTTGCTGCGACCCTGATTCCGAGTATTGCCGTACCGCTGTCGATTATTGGTACGTTTGTGCTGATGTATTTTCTTGGCTTCTCGGTGAATAACCTGACTTTAATGGCTTTGACCATTGCCACGGGATTCGTGGTGGATGATGCCATTGTCATGCTCGAAAATATTGCGCGACACCGTGAGTCGGGTGAAAGCATGTTGCAAGCAGCACTAAAAGGATCAAAAGAAATTGGCTTTACCCTGATTTCTTTGACGATTTCTTTGATTGCTGTTTTGATCCCCTTGCTCTTCATGGGCGATGTGGTCGGACGCTTATTCCATGAGTTTGCGGTGACATTGGCAGCTGCGATTGCACTTTCATTGCTTGTTTCGCTGACTTTAACTCCAATGATGTGTGCCTATTTACTCAAAGATGCACCGAAGCATGCACAGCAGCCGAGTCGATGGAGTCTGGATCGAGTGATTCAGCATTATGCCAAGTTGTTGCAATGGGTACTTCGACACCAAGTACTGACCTTGATGGTGATGTTAGCAACAGTGCTACTGGCAGGGCTGCTGTATTGGTCGATTCCCAAAGGCTTTTTCCCAGTACAGGACAATGGTGTGATTCAGGTGGTGACTGAGGCCCCTGACCAGATTTCATTTCAAGCCATGAGTGAACGGCAACAGGCTTTGGCCGAAGTAATTTTAAAAGATCCAGCAGTTGCCAGCTTATCTTCCTTTATTGGTGTGGATGCCAATAATCCGAAGTTAAGCAATGGGCGTATTTTGGTGAATTTAAAAGCACATGCTGAACGTGCACCTGCTGCGGACGTGATGGCACGACTGAATGAAAATTTTGCACAGGTACATAGCATTAAAGGTTGGATGCAACCCGTACAAGAACTCAGTATAGAAGACAAAATTAGCCGCACCCAATATCAGCTGAGTGTGACAGCACCGAAAAATCAATTGGTTGAGGAGTGGATGCCTAAACTGGTTCAGGCATTGCGTCAGCAGGCTGCATTTGCAGAAGTGACCAGTGAAGATGCAGGACAGGGTTTACAAGCCTATATTGAGGTTAACCGTGATGCGGCAGCACGTTTAGGTTTAAGTGTTGAAGACATTAGTTTGGCTTTGCAGAATCTATTTGCACAGCGGCAAATTGCAACTTTATATACGCAGTCTAATCAGTACCGCATTGTTTTAGAATTAGACCCAAAACTCACCCAAGGCATTGAGGCTTTAAACCAAACCTATATTCATAACAATCAAGGACAGCCGATTTTATTGAGCTCTGTCGCCACGATTGTCGAAAAACATGCGCCGATTCTTTTACAGCAACAGTCGCAATTTTCTGCCGTTGGGATTTCTTTTAATTTAGCCAAGGGGGTGTCTTTAGGCGAAGCGATTAATGCGATTGAGCAGGTGAAGCAAAACCTTGAGCTACCGCCAGAGCTACAGGTTCAACTGCAAGGCGCAGCAGCAGCTTTTGAAAATTCACAGCAACATACGTTTTGGTTGGTGATTGCAGCAATTGTGACTATGTATATTGTGCTCGGTATGCTGTATGAAAGCTTTATTCATCCTGTGACCATTCTTTCAACCTTACCTTCTGCCGCGATTGGGGCCTTACTGGCCTTGTTCATGGTGGGTCAGCCGTTGGACATGATTGCACTGATTGGGATTATTTTATTGATCGGTTTGGTCAAGAAAAACGGCATCATGATGGTGGATTTTGCACTTGCGGCACAACGTAAAGAAGGCTTGACGGCTGAGCAGGCCATTTATCAGGCTGCTTTATTACGTTTCCGTCCGATTTTGATGACCACACTTGCAGCGGTAGTAGGCGCAATTCCATTGATGCTGGCTTCGGGTTCTGGGGCTGAATTGCGACAACCTTTAGGTTTGGTGATGGTGGGGGGATTGTTGGTCAGTCAGGTGCTCACCTTATTTACCACGCCTGTGGTGTATCTGTTTTTTGATCGTCTGCAAGCCAAGCAAATTGATGCAAGCCTGCTTTCCGATCAGACAGGAGCATCGCAATGACGTTGCTGTCGGTGTTTGTACAACGTCCAGTAGCCAGTGTGCTGTTGGGGATTGCGATTGTTCTTCTGGGGATTTTGGCCTATTTGCGTTTGCCTGTTGCGGCATTGCCACAAGCAGATATCCCGACCATTGTGGTGCGTGCCAATCTGCCTGGTGCCAGTCCAGAAAGTATGTCTGCAACCGTAGCCACCCCCTTAGAACGTGCCATGATGGGGGTATCTGGTGTTAAAGCGATTAATTCATCCAGTAATCAAAGTTCGACTCAGGTGGTTTTACACTTTGATTTAAATACCGATATTAATGAAGCTGCGCGTGAAGTTCAGGCCGCCATCAATGCCGCGATGTCACAGCTACCTGCGGGCATGCCGAGTCCGCCTGAGTATTTTAAAATCAACCCGAGTCAAAGTCCGATTTTTTATTTGGCACTCAGCTCCAAACAACTTTCAGCGGCAAAGCTATACGAAATTGCCTCCAATCAATTGCAACCGAATTTGGCCCAAATCAGTGGGGTCGGTGAAGTGTCGATAGATGGGGCTTCCATGCCTGCCGTGCGTATCACCATTAATTCAACTGCTTTAGTTTCAACGGGCATTTCTCTCGAGCAGGTGAGACAAGCCGTTGCAAAAAGTAATGTGGTGCAGGCATTGGGCGTAGTGGAACAACAGCAATTACGCTGGCAAGTGGCACTTTCTACAGAATTAAAGACCGCCCAAGATTTTGCCGATCTAATCATCAGACATACTGATCAAGGCGTTGTTCGCTTAAAAGATATTGCAGAAGTGCGTGATTCGGTTGAAAACCGCTATGTCAGTGGTTTTCACAATGGACAGCCTGCTGTGATTTTAAAGATTAGCAGACAACCCAATGCCAATACCGTGGCGACCATTGACCTGATTAAAGCCAAATTGCCCGTTCTAAGAGAACTGATGCCACGTGATGCGCAATTGACTGTGGTAATGGATGGCTCAACTATTGTGCGTAACAGTTTAGAGGAAGCAAGGGATACCTTGTTTTTATCCATGTTGCTGGTGGTCATCGTTGTGGTGCTGATGTTGGGTCGACTGCAAAGTGCGGTGATTCCCGCAATGGCATTGCTGGTCACTTTAATTGGCGTATGCAGTCTGATTTATTTGGCTGGATTTTCACTGAATAACCTGTCGATTATGGCGATCATCGTGGCGATTGGCTTGGTGGTGGATGATGCCATTGTGGTACTCGAAAATATTGAACGCTATATCGAACAAGGTGATTCACCTGCACAAGCGGCGGTAAAAGGCATCCAAGAGGTTGGCTTTACCTTGATTGCCATGAATCTGGCATTGATGGTGATTTTTCTCTCAGTCTTGTTTATGGGCGGTGTGATTGAACGCTTGTTTAGAGAGTTTTCGCTAACACTGGTTTTTGTGGTGGTCTTATCGGTCTTTGTGTCCTTGATTTTAACCCCAAGCTTATCAGCACGCTGTTTAAAACCTCTATCTCTTAATCACCCTCCACGACTGTATCGTTATAGCCATGATCTGATTCAGGGCTTGCCCCAATCTTATATTCGCTCTCTGCATTGGGTACTCAAACACGCTTATCTGATTGTGGTGCTGTGGCTGGCTGCAATCATTGCTTCAGTTTATCTCTACAATTTATTACCCAAACGCGTTTTGCCTGAACAAGACACGGGGCGAGTTGGTGCTTTTATTCGTGGCGATGATGGTTTCTCTTTTCAGATTATGCAGCCGAAGATTGCCGCGTTTAATCAAGCCCTACTCAAAGATCCCGCGGTAAAGGATGTGGTGGGTACTTCTGGCGGTGGTGGCGGCATGACCAACTCATTTTTAATGGTCAGTCTCAAACCAAAAGCTGAACGGGACGGTTTAACGTCCAAACAAGTGGTTGAACGTTTAAAGAAAAATGCACCTTGGCAGGCAGGGGCCGTATTCTCAGCGGATGTCGAACAGGATTTGGAATTGGATGATCCTTTTTCCAGTGGCAATGCACAGGAATATTTATTGTTATTGCAATCTGACAATGTGAGCTTACTGCGTGAATGGGCACCCAAAGTGGCCGAGGCTATGCGTAAACTGCCTGAGTTTGAAGAGGTGGAAACACAGGGTGATGAAGGGGCGCAGCATGTCACTTTAGACATCGACCGTGAAGCCGCAAAACGATTGGGCATTGATATTGAAAGTATTTCCAGTGTTCTCAATAACTCCTTTTCGCAACGGCAGATTTCCACGATTTATGATCGCAATGATCAGTTCTATGTGGTGATGGAAGTTGACCAACGTTTTACCGAACATCCAGAAGCCTTGGCGGATGTGAAAGTGCCAAATCAACAAGGCATCTATGTGCCCTTAAGCAATTTTGCTACGTGGAGTTATGGCATTAGCAATGATCGGGTTTATCGCCGTAATCAATTTGCCGCTATGGGGGTGGGGTACGTGGTGAAGAAAGGCTATAGCTATGAACAGGCAGATGCTGCGATTCGTCAGGTCTTGCCAAAGATCATGCTGCCAAAAGAAATCTTTGTAATGACAGATCGCGATGTCGAAACTGAAAGCCTTCAAGCTGGTTTAAGTACGCCTGCTTTGATTGCGGCTGTGATCGTGCTGATTTTTATTGTCTTAGGGATTACTTATGAAAGTATTGTGCATCCTTTTACCATTTTATCCACCATTCCGACAGCAGCTTTGGGCGCTTTACTCAGCTTATGGCTGTTTCAGATTCCGTTTAGCCTGATTGCCTTGTTAGGCATCTTTTTACTAATCGGGATTGTGGTGAAAAATGCGATCTTGCTGATTGATTTTACTTTGCAGCAACGACGTCAAGGTCACACCGATTTAGACAGCATTATCGCTGCGGCAACATTGCGTTTCAGACCGATTTTAATGACCAATACCGCAGCTTTATTGGGTGCGATTCCTTTGGCACTCGGTTGGGGAGAAGGCTCGGAAATGCGACAACCATTGGGAATTGCCATTGTTGGCGGATTGGCACTGGGTCAATTGTTAACCTTATATACCACCCCTGTGATGTATCTCATATTTGAAAAATTCGCTCAATTCCTGAATCGCTTCAAACTGCGATTGAATATCTTGCGTTGGAGTAAATAGGAAGTCGCTATGAAAAAAACAGTTTTTACACTTTCTATGGGTATCGCAGTGACGATGCTGCTCACGGCATGCCAGTCGTCCAGTACCTTTAAGCCTGCAGCCTATCAGCAGCCCGTGATTCAAAGTGCTGCACAGTATAAATATGCAGATTTGCAGTGGATTGAAGCTTCTAAGATAGCAGCGACACCGCAGCAATGGTGGGAGATGTATCAGGATCCGATCTTATCTAAACTGATACAGCAATTGGATCAGGATAACCTGAGCATCCAACAGGCCCAAGCTAAGTATCGCCATGCTATGGCATTGTTGGATGGACAACGTGCCAATGCACTTCCGAACATCACTATGGGCGGCAATGCCAATCAAACCGAAACTAAAAACGCTGGCAAGAGTCGTCAATTCGGTGCCAATGTCGCAGTGAGTTGGATTCCTGATCTTTGGGGGAGAGTTGCAAAAGCGGTGGAAGGGCAACAGGCCAACTTGCAAGCATCTGCTGCAGATTTGGCTGCCATTCAGCTGAGTCAGCAACTGCTCGCAGCAGAGGCCTATTGGAGCATTCGTTTGTTCGATGCCAAGCTGGATGTGTTAAATCAGACCCAGCAAAGTGATCAACGATCTGTGCGTATTTTACAGCAGCAATACCAAGCAGGCATGATTGCACGGGCTGATGTGATTCAGGCTGAGACCCAACTTAAACAAGTCGGTCTGCAATTGTTAGAGCTACAACGTAGTCGTGATTTGCAAGAAAATGTGTTGGCGGTCTTGGTTGGACGCAATGTGGCTAATTTTAATTTAAATAAAAATCGCTATCAATTTAGTACCCCTCAAATTCCGACCCAAATTCCAAGTCGGCTGTTGGCACAACGTCCCGATGTGATTCGTAGCGAACGCGAATTGGCAATGACACATGCGCAATTAGGCCTAGCGCAAACCGCATGGCTACCTGATTTGACCATCAGCTTGGATAGCAGTGCCAATAGTCAGGTCTTTCATACTTTATTGCAGTCACCCAATACTGCATGGTCAATGGGGGCAAAAGTCTTAGGCACATTGTTTGATGGGGGGAAACGACAGGCTGATATTCAACAGGCTCAAGCCAATTACGATGAAAAGCTTGCTGCCTATAAACATTCAGTATTAACAGGCTGGAAAGAGGTGGAGGATGGTTTGCTGCAAGCAGGTCATTTCCAGCAGCAGATCGTAGCGCAACAGCAATTGCTTAAGCTGTCGATTGAAAATGAACGGGTTGCCAAGCAACGTTATCAAGCCGGTTTGGTCAGTTATCTAGAAGTAGCGACTGCACAGAATCTGCGTTTGAGTGCAGAAGAACGTTTATTGGAATTACAGCAATTACATCTCAAAAATTCAGCGCAATTGGTGGCTGCATTGGGTGGTGGGATGAATTCTTCATCTTAAATCGAGTGGCATTATCAATCATTGCAGTTATTCATATTCAGTTTGAATGGCATTTGGATCGCTGCAATTTATTAAATTCGAAAGATACTGCTTGGATTATTATTTTTTTGCTTTGTAACATTAAAAAGAATAGTGATTGATGATTTTATTTTTGGATTTTTGAGGGGAAGGATTCCAATTTTTTAGAGCGGTATTCTATTCAGCTCATGATTTTTATTTTTCAGTATCATCTGAATGCCTTTGTGTAAATTTTAGTAGTTAATCAAGCAAATAGCGCTTCGATATGTAGAATAAAAAATAGCCATTTTTATTAGAGAAAGACGTTCATCATAAATTAATTTAGATCTTTCTTATTTCATCTTCATCCCAATCTGAGATAACGGAGCAAATATGATTGTATTATTGATATTGCTTGGCCTATTGATTCAGTTAGTTGTGGTATGGGCTGTTTTTTATTTTGAAGCCAATCGAACTGTTGGCTGTGTTGTTTCCATTGTCGCCGCCATTCTGTGTAGTGTGTTGATCACACCGTGGAGTCTGTTACTGGGCATTCCGATTATTCTCGCGAGTGTAATTGTTTTGATTGCACCTTTGCGTGATGCTTTGGTGAGTCGACCTGCGTTTAATATTCTCTCAAAAGCAATGCCGAGTATGAGCATCACCGAAAGAGAAGCTTTGGAAGCGGGGACCAGTTGGTGGGAAAAAGAACTATTTATGGGGGCGCCTGATTGGGAAAAGTTTGATCAATATCCTTATCCAACTTTATCCGCAGAAGAACAGGCATTTTTAGATCATGAAGTACAACAGCTCTGTTCCATGTTAGATGAATGGCAGATTCATCATCAAGAAAAAGACCTACCGCCAGAGGTTTGGCAATTTATTAAAGACAACGGCTTTTTAGGTTTGATTATTCCAAAATCATTTGGTGGTAAGCAATTTACACCGTTTGCACAAAGTCGCATTATGAGCAAAATTGCGTCTCGTTCCTTAACTGCTGCCGTCAGCTGTATGGTGCCGAACTCGCTTGGACCAGGTGAGTTACTGCTGCACTATGGAACCGAAGAACAAAAACAACGCTATTTACCCGGATTGGCAAAAGGGACAGAAGTGCCTTGTTTTGGTTTGACCAGCCCTGAAGCTGGGTCAGATGCAGGGGCGATTCCTGATACAGGTGTGGTCTGTTATGGGCAGTACCAAGGTCAAGAAGTACTGGGTCTAAAAATGAACTTCTCCAAGCGTTGGATTACCCTTGCACCGATTGCGACCGTGATTGGTTTGGCGTTTAAGCTCTATGATCCAGATGGTTTACTTGGTGATAAAAGCAAAGTGGAATATGGCATTACCTGTGCCTTGATTCCTGCTGATCATGAGGGAATCCATATTGGTCCTCGACATAATCCTGGCGCGCCGTTTATGAATGGTACGGTTGAGGGCAGCGATGTCTTTATTCCATTGGACTGGATTATTGGTGGGCAGCAAAATGCAGGTAAAGGTTGGCGTATGCTGATGGAGTGCCTAGGCGTGGGTCGAGGTATTTCACTGCCTGCTTTGGCAACTGCCGGAGGAGAAATGAGCTATCTGTTGGTCGGGGCATTTGCCAGTGTTCGCCAACAATTCAAAATCTCGGTTGGGCATTTTGAAGGGGTACAAGAGGCGACCAGTGATATCGCCAGCGATGCCTATATGTTGGAATCATTCCGTTATCTAGTGACCTGTGGTTTAAACCAAGGTGGAACGCCTGCGGTGATGACTGCAATGGCAAAATACTATGCCACCGAGACCATGCGTAAAGTGGTCAATCACGGTATGGATGTGGTGGGTGGACGAGCGATTCAGCTAGGTCCACGTAACTTCCTTGCACTGACTTATCAATCCATTCCTGTGGCGATTACGGTGGAAGGTGCGAATATCCTGACGCGTTCATTGATGATTTTTGGTCAAGGCTCAATGCGTTGTCACCCTTATTTATTCGAAGAATTACAGTTATTGCAATCAGAAGATAAGGCATCTGCTTTTAAAGCTTTTTCTCCTTTACTATTTAAACATTTGGCTTATACCTTTAATCGTGCGGCCAGAGCAGCAGCATATTCGATTACGGGTGGTTCAAATCAAGGCTCTCAACAAGCGGATGATTTTTCCAAAGCCTATTACAGCAAAATCAACCGTTTCAGTGCCGATTTTGCATTGACGGCAGATATGGCACTTGGAATTTTAGCCGGTGATTTAAAACGTAAAGAAATGCTGTCTGGTCGGTTGGCCGATATCCATGCGAACTTATTTATTGCTACGGCAATTTTAAAATACTACGAGCATGGTCAAAGAACTGAAGCCGAACGAAAACATGCAGAATTGGCCCTCAATAAAGCGTTATATCAAGTGCAAGAAGCGTTCTTTGGCTTCTATGATAATTTCCCAATGAAGCTTGCTGCATGTATGGTGAAATTACTGTGCTTCCCATTTGGTCGTCCAATTGCAGCACCATCAGATCAATTGAAGCAAGAGGTGGCCCAGCTAATCATGCAAGAACATGCGTTCCGAGATCAATTGAAGCAACACGTTTATTACAACACCGATGCTAACGATGTGATGGGACGTATGGAATCTGCTTTTCAGGCTTTACTACAGCTACAACCGTTGTGGAATAAGTTTAAAAAGGCAGAATCGAAAGATCAGTTTAGTGGTTTGACCTTTGAGCAACATATTGCTGATGCGATTGAGACAGGTTTCATTACAACTGCTGAGGCAGAGTCACTTGTACAATACAACGCCAAACGTTATGACAGTATGTTGACCGATATTTTTGATGCACATTTAGACAAGGAACTGCCACTGGATAATCCGCATCTTAAAACCTGATTGTTTTTAGTATTTTCAAATTAAGATCGAACAGTCCTGAATATATTGATGATGGTATTGTCCATGTTTTAATAATATTTGGGACTGTTTTCATAACAGTTCTAATTTTTCCAAGCTTATCTGTTATATTTTTTTTAGAAAATTCTGTGTCTTTTTTTTGTCTGTATCTTATTGCACTATAACAACATGAGTTGAGCAAAGACAAAGGTACCGATATGAATTTTTTGAAAAAAAAGAATAATGCCAGTTTTGTATTCTTCATCATTACTCTGTATGCATTTCTTGGATTCGGTCTAGGTTACATAATCTGGGAATATTTTTTATAAGCTGTGATAGCTGTGTCGTGTTGAAGTCGTGATTAATGAAAACAGCCATCTAGGGAATGATGTTATTCCCTAGATGGGCTAAATCTTTATTGAGTTAAAAATGCCACAGCTTCAGTAATTAAAGCAGTTACTTCTTTCGGTTGTGAGGCCAATGAAGCATGACTTGCGTTTAAAGAAATTACTTTTTTAGCATTTAAACGATCAGACATCACCGCTTGGTTTTCTGGGCTGATCATGCGGTCTTGGGTTGAGATTTGATACCAAGAGGGTTTGGTTTTCCAAGCAGGGTTGCTAATGTTATCGCCAAAGGTACTGGCTAAAGGTGCTTTTTGGGTAACGCCCATGGCAAAACCTTCATCTTTGCTCAGGTCTTGGCAGAAACTTTCGTGAAATTTATCGACTTTAAGCCAAAGATAACCATCACTATCTGGTTCGAGATTCGGCGCTGCCACAGGTAAGTGTTGTTGGGTAATTGCCCCAGGGCTTTCATTGCTATCTGGTGCAAAGGCAGCAATATAAACTAAACCCACAACATTTGGATGGTTGCCTGCTTCGGTAATCACTGCGCCGCCGTAAGAGTGACCCACTAACAGTACATCACCATCAACTTGGGCAATCATTTTTTGAGTTCGTTCTACGTCATCTGCGAGAGAGGTTAATGGCAGTTCTACGGCACGTAAGGACTGATAACCTTGATGGGACAATTCATTAATCACTTTGGTCCAATGGGCTGCACCGCCCCAAAAACCGTGTACCAGAATAATGGTCGGTTGAGTACTCATATTTATCTCCTAGCTGAATGCTATTGTATTGAATTTTCGATATTTAATAGTGGAAGTTTTACGGTATAAAGAGATGGGTAGAGGTGGGTGTTTTTTATACTAACGAAATCTTCTCAAAAGATTATTGGTGTTTTGTTATGCTTCCACAATAACTGAAACGCCAATGTTTTTGCAGAAACACTTTTAAGGACAAAAGCACAAAATGAGTGATGAGCATGATCAGCAGGTGTTAACCGATATCTTCTTTGATATTTATCGTTTCGCCGATATCTCGGGTGAAATCTATGGCGTGGAGCATCTCTCAGCACAAAAGAAACGGTGCTTTCCTGCCCGATATGCCTATATCCATATTATTCATCAGGCGAGCTGTCGATTGAGAATCAAACGGATGCAAGTCGATTTGATATTGCAGCAAGGTGATATTGTTGTGTTGCCTAGCAAGTTGGAACATTCGCTCGAAGTATGTACGGAGCAGGGTTCAGCTGCTGCTGTGATGAGTTGCACGTTTGAATTGAACGGTATTTATGGCGAGGCGATTGCAGAAGGATTACCGAGTTACATTCATGTACCCTCACACCATAATGCTGAAAAAGTCGCAGAATGGGTACCCATGACCGTTGCTGCAATCAAGCTTGAACTTGAACACCCCGCACTTGGCAGTCGAGTCATGTTGTCTCGAATCATTGATTTATTGTTGGTCTGGTCGATACGGTTTTGGTTAGCAACGGAGAAGATTGAACATCAAAGTTGGATTTCTGCATTACGCGATCCAATCATGAGTAAGGCATTATCATTGATGCATGCGCAACCTGCTTATGAATGGGATGTTGCGTCGCTTGCTCAACTGACCAAACAATCTCGCTCCAGTTTTTCCAAAAAATTTGTTGAGTTGGTTGGCGTACCCCCTATGCTGTATTTAAAAAATTGGCGGATGAAATTAGCCAGCCAATTGCTCAAAGAAACCGATAAAAATATTGCACAAGTTGCTGAATGCGTCGGCTATGCTTCTCAAGCCGCCTTTAGCCGTGCTTTTGCACAGCGCTTTGGTTGCGCACCTAAAAACTTTAGGGCTGCGATAAGTCAGGAAGTATTTTAGAGCATTCGAACAAATGCATAGATGGGAATCTGTACTGATGCAGAGTGAACTGCATCAGTACATTGAAATCCAAGCTTGGATTTTATTTGCTCAGTGACCACTGAATCGCAGCATCAAACAGTTTCAAGCCGTCCTCAGACAGATTGCTAAAGGTCTCATTGTTGAGAAAAAACATTAGTCGTTTTGCTGGTGCTAGCGACTCATAATCCATGGTCGCACCTTTTTCATAACCCCAGATTGCGACTTTTTCAGGTTGCCCATAAATGGTTGCAATGATGGTTGCACCGAGTCCTGGTTTGCCCCAACTCATTGGTGCTTGTGCTTTATAGACGTTGCGTGTCCCCGCGGAAAGATGCGCCGACAGGGGATGCGGTGCATTGACCAGCCACAAATAGCGTTCTTTCTCGACTTCACCAAAATCAGTATCAATCCGTTTACCGGTCATGGCCAGATCATCGAGATAATCATTTTCCCAAGTCATCAATGGAATCGGCAGTTGTCGCCAACCCGATTGCAGATTTTTGGATGCCACCGTTGAAGAGATAATCACGAGATCGGTGTTTTTTAAACTGTTAGGGGAAATAGATTGATCGAGTAGCTCAACCTGATAGCCCTTGCGTTGCAAGTAATTTTGAATCGCAACATCGGTGGCAAAGGAAGCCCCTTTAAGCTGTGAAATCAGGGCAATCTGTGTTTGGGCGTAAACAGAGGATGTCCATGTACTAAAGGCAAGGATCATCGTCATGATCGTAAGAATTTTTTTCATATTGATCTCAAAAGCGCAGTAATGAACTTACTGCGCTGATCCTCTATTAGAATTTAAAAGTGGCACGTAATACTGCTTGACGAGAATCCCCTTGAGACACCGCCAGATTATTAACGCTGGCCGTATAGTAGGTTTTATCAAAGATATTATTTAAATTAAATTGAAAATTAACCGCTTGTTTGGCAATGGTGGTGTCATAACTGACAAAGGCATTGGCCAGTGCATACTCAGGCAGGTCAAAGCTATTTTCCGAGTCTCCCGCACGTTTACCGACATAATTGCCACTGAGACCTAAACGTAATTTGCCATGATAAAGTTCACCATAATTATAGGCCAAGGCCAGAGATGCGGTATCTCGTGCGACATTACTCAAGCGATTACCTTGCAGACCAAGCTCGTCTTCAGTGACTTTGGCATCGGTATAGGCATAGGTCAGGGTTGCATCAAGTTGATCAGTCAGACGGCCTGTCAGGTCAAGTTCAGCACCTTTGGAACGGACTGCGCCTGTGGTATGCAGTTCAACTTCATTGCTCGATGAGTTGGTGACTTTGGCTAAAACATTACTTTTTTTAATATCATAGACAGCAAAATTGGCTTTGATGCGGTCATTGAACTCGTATTTTGCACCGACTTCATAAGATTTGGCTTGCTCAGGTTTGACATCGGCATCAATGACTGCATTGCCGCCTAAAGGTGCAATTGAAGACGAGGGTTTGAGGGATTCGGTATAGCTGCCATAGAAAGACAGCTGATCATTCCATTGATAGACAAAGCCCGCATGCGGGAGCCAAGCATCGTCTTTGCTATTGGTATTTTCTTTAAATGGTCGTCCACGTCCAGCGGTCTGTTGATAATTCAGATAACGGCCACCGAGTACGGCAATCCAATTTTCATTTAAGTGAATCGCATCTTGCAGATAAAAACCATAGGTATGCAATTTGTCAGTTTGGTCGCTATCGGATGCAACGATATTTTTAGATGCTTCAACGGATCCAAACTTGGGATTTAAATAATCTAAGGTTGAGCTATCACCACGAACCATATCTGGACGGAAATATTTACGGTATTCGATATCTGAACCCATTTGAATATCATGCTTTAAACCCAGTAAATTGACCGAACCATTGAGATAGGCTTGGGCATTACTATCGATACTTTCTGCATTTAAGGTGGCATCGGTACGGCGTGTCACCGTATGGTTGGCCGTATTTAGCTTGGTCACACGGAGTTGATTGGCATCGTAAGTCTCGTAATTATAGCTATAGCCCAAGTGAGCTGACCAGTTATCATTAAGCTGATGATCAACCAATAGTTGTGCCAAATGAGCTTCACCTTTCATTTGGTTAAAGGCTTCATCTAAGCGTTGATATTTCGAGATCGGTAAGGCTTGTTTCGTTCTAGGATCAAAAATGGTTGAGCGATCAAAAGGCACGTCAAAGTCACGATATTGATAACTTAAATTGACTTTAGTCTGACCATTATCCCAACCCAATGAGGGCGCAATTAAAGTCTGTTTGAGATTACCAAAATTACGCCAGTAGTCTGCATCGGAATGATCGGCAATGAAACGATAGGCAAAGTTACTGTCGCTGATTGCACCCGTGGTATCCAGACTTGCACCTAGACCATTTTTACCTGCGGCAAAGCGAACCATACACTGAAAATTCAGTTTTTTGTGTCGTTTCAGGTTTTTTGGTAATGACATTGACCACACCACCTGGGTCCATAATGCCATAGAGTAAAGATGCAGGCCCTTTTAACACTTCAACCTGTTCAACCGCAGCATTCATGGTGCGACCTTGCACAATCGGCATGCCATTCACAGTAATCGAGCCATCACGATTATCCCCAAAACCCCGTTTCATGACGGTATCTTGAGTACCCCCCAAAGTATTGCCTTGCGTAATGCCACTGACTTGAGTCAGTGCATTGTCCAAGTTTGCTGGCAAATAATCTTTCATATATTGTTTAGACACCACATTTACGGTTTGTGGGCTTTCTAGATTGTTTTGATTGCCGCGTAAGGTTGATGCTGTTTGTGCAGCGATATAACTGGAGGATTGCTCAGCTTGCACATTAATGGTTGCGAGTTGTGTGGGATGTTCTGAGGTCGTTTCTGCCCACGACAGCACAGGTATTAAAGATAAGAGGAATGGGCTGCTTTGTTTCAAAATTTCAACAGTAATAAGATTTTTGCGTGGGGAGAAAGCAGACATAAGGATACCTGTGCGATACAGAAGATTAGGTTGATGCAGGAGCGTCATAAACTTATTGGGCTCAAAAGGCGGTTGAGCATGCAATAAGGGGATTAAGTATAGTTAAATAGGAATCATTTACAATAATGACAGAATGTATAAAAATTAAAGTATTGATAATGCATTTATTATTTTTGCTAATGAATGAATGCTATTCATAGTTAAATATTTAAATAAATCATTTTATTCATAGTGCTTTGTTCAGTAGGCTAAGGTCTCTAACAATAGACAGATGTCATGGATGAGCATCATTTCAGATTTTATGCGCTGAGCTTATATCGAGTACAACAATGACAAGATTAGATTTTGCAATCATCGACCCGCATATTCATCAGTGGGATCCTTATCATACACCGCATTCAGCAGCCTTATTGGTCAAAGCTTTGGGGAAATATCCGAGGGTGATGGATCGAGTGGTCAGATTGGTCAAGCCTAAGCCGTTATTGGATAGTTTAGGTTTAACAGAATACGCATTGCGTCCTTATTTACCTGAGCATTATCAGGCAGACATTTCGCCATTTTTAGTCGAGAGTGTGGTGCATGTCGAAGCCAACTGGCATCATCACAAAGGCTTTGGCGTGGTTGAAGAAACGGATTGGATTCAGCAATTAAATTTTAAAGCACAGGGGCTAAAATTAGGCGCAATTGTTGCAACCGCCGATCCAAGAGATCGAAAATTCAAAGATATTCTTAAAGCACATCAGCAGGCGAGTCCACTTTTTCGCGGTATTCGTAAAATGGCGGCTTGGCATCAAGACAAGGGTGTTTACCGTTGGTGTGATCGGCCACATTTATATCAGAACAGGAGCTTTCTCAAAGGTTTTGAGCAGCTGGCAAAACTGGATTTATCTTTTGATGCTTGGGGCTATTCCACGCAATTAGCAGAAATCACCAGCTTGGCGAAACAATTTCCTGAAACGCGTATTGTGCTTGACCATCTGGCGACGCCTGTTGGTTTATTTGGAGCCGTGGGCAAGAAAACGGGAATGACACAATCGCAGCGTGATGCCATTTTTAAACAATGGCAACAGGATTTGGCACGACTCGCAGAGCAGAAAAATGTCCATGCCAAAATCTCAGGTTTGATGATGCCCGTATTAGGACACCGTTTTTATCAGCAAGATCAAACGGCAAGCATCGCAGAGATGGTGAGTTTACTAACCCCCATGATTCAACATGCAATTGCGGTATTTGGTACAGAGCGGATCATGTTTGCATCCAATTTTCCCATGGATAAGCCGAATGCTCGTTTAAATGACTTAATCCACGCCTATATTCAGATGCTGAGTCCTTATGGTGATCAGGCTTTGCATGCCATGTTTAGACAAAACGCTGCCAATTTTTATCAACTTCAAATAGAGTCATGATATGAAAAATTTTAATCAAAAAGTCGCTGCAATTACGGGCGCGGGATCTGGTATTGGGCAACAACTGGCGATTTTATTGGCACAGCAAGGCGCAGATTTAGCGCTGAGTGATGTCAATGAAAAAGGTTTGGCAGAAACACAGACATTGTTACAACGGTATCCAGTTAAAGTCACTGTGACGAAACTGGATGTCTCTGATCAACAAGCCGTTCGTGACTGGGCAGAAGACAGCTTCAAAGCACATGGCAAGATCAACCTGATTTTTAATAACGCAGGGGTGGCTTTAGCCAGTACGGTTGAAGGCATGAGTTATGAGGAACTAGAGTGGATTTTCAAGATCAATTTCTGGGGTGTAGTCTATGGCACCAAAGAGTTCTTGCCTTACCTCAAGCAAAGTGGAGAAGGACATGTTATTAATATTTCCAGTCTGTTTGGCTTAACTGCACAACCGACTCAAAGTGCCTACAACGCGACTAAATTTGCAGTTCGTGGTTTTACCGAAGCTTTAAGACAAGAATTAAAACTTCAAAATGATGGCGTGAGTTCGACCTGTGTGCATCCAGGAGGAATCCGTACCAATATTGCCAATAGCGCACGGATGAGTGACAGTATTCGGAGCTTAGGTATGAATCCAGCCAAAGCCAGTCAGGCATTTAATAAGGTTTTAAAAACACCACCAGAGCAGGCGGCCAAAGTCATTCTAGATGCGGTGAAAACGGATAAAGCACGGATCTTGATTGGCAATGATGCCAAAGTACTGGATCTGATTCAGCGTATTACACCGACGCATTATTCACATGCGCTGAGTTTCTTTAGCAAGAAAAGTAAGAAAAAGAGCGCTTAAAATTTCTGGCATGCACGAAAATATCTGAACTTAATAAGATGATGCAATGATTTTAAAAGCATAAAAGAAAGAAGCTTGCGCTGTACTTTCTTTTATGCCCATTTGGGTTAATCCAGACTTTCTACAATACTGATCATTACATCAGCACAATCTTTACGGGCAAGCCGTGCTTGAGTATATTCTTCTGAATGGTAACAAGCCTGCGCTGTTGCTAAGTCAGAGAATTTAATAATGACATGACGTTGATATTCTGTGCCTTCTAAGCAAGTCGAGTTGCCGCCTCTGGCAAGAAACGTTGCACCATATTTTTCAAAAGCCTGCGGTGCTAAAGCCATATATTGTTTATATTGCACCAGATCATGAATAGTAACGTGTGCAATCCAGTAAGCTGACATTCTTATATCCTTTTCTACTCTTTAAGGCTTTAACGGCATTTAGATTTCCGTTTGAATCATGAACTTTCCAAAATGTTTTTTGCCACTGAGGCCGCTTCAGCAATATGCTCAGCAACAGCCTGCTTGGCTTTATCAGCATCTTGATGCAAGTAAATGGCTTCACACATATTTTTGATACGTTGATAACCTGAAATTTCACGTTTGGTTGATTTCATGGTCATGGCTCGAAGACGGCTAATACGACCATTTAAACGTTGCACCACTTCCCACGCGATATAATGTTTCGCTGTGGTAAAAATTGTTTCATAGAGCTTTGCTGAGGTCGCAATAATCAAATTAATATCATCAGCAGCGAACGCTTGTTCAAGTTCTGCCAAGAGCTGTTTCAATTGCTGAGTGGTGTGATCGGTCAGATTTTGGGTACAGTCCGCAACTGCACTTTGCTCCAGTAAAAGACGAATCTCATAGATCTGTGACGCAATTTCCCAATCCAGCAACGAAACAATCGGCCCTTTATTGGGCAAGATTTCAACCAGACCCTCGGCTTCCAGATAGCGAATCACTTCTCGTACTACAGAACGGCTAACACCGAGTTCTTCACATAATGTACGTTCAACCAGCCTTTTCCCTGAAGGGAAATAACCCGTAATAATGGCATTACGCACTTTATCTAGACAAAGCTCGCGTAAAGTCACAGGCGGGTTTTCAATTTTAAGATTCATAGAAATTAGTTTTTCCATATTTCAGTAATGCAGAATTTTGTTACATGTTCCTTGCTAAAAATTAGCATAGCAAACTCTTGCTTTTTTTTCATTATGTATTATGGTATACCATAATACGAATGGCAAGATGTATTCTTAAACAAGGAAGAACAATGAATCTAATCCGTAAAACTGTGCTTCATGTGGAAACGACTTATATAGATGGCGGTAAAGAAGCATCGACACCTTTAAAAATGGTTGCAGCCGCTGCAGTGATTAAAAATCCATGGGCTGGTCAAGGTTATGTAGAAAACCTAAGCCCTGAAATTCGCCGTATTGCTCCAATCCTAAGTGAGCATTTAACCAAACTGATTCTTGATGAAGTTGGTTCAGGTGAAGCAGTAGAAGCATTTGGTAAAAGTGCTGTCGTTGGTTTAGAGGGTGAACTTGAACATGCTTCTGCGCTGATCCATACCTTGCATTTTGGTAATACCTACCGCAGTGCAGTCGGTGCAAAGTCTTATTTAGCATTTAACAATACACGTGGCCCCGCAAATGCGCCGATTCTAATTCCAATGATGGACAAAAATGATGAGGGACGTCGTTCTCATTATTTGACTTTACAGTTTGCAATCCCAGACGCACCCGCAGCTGATGAACTTGTGGTTGTGATTGGTGCAGCAACAGGTGGTCGTCCTCATCACCGTATTGGTGATCGTTATCAAGATTTGGAAGAGTTAGGTCATGATCTCAAAAACCCTGCAGCTGTCAAATAATCGTATTGCTCATTATTTTGAACAAGGCGAAGGAGAACCTTTGGTTCTGATCCATGGAGTTGGAATGCAAGCAGCAGCATGGTATCCACAAATTGATTTTTTTTCGAAACATTATCGAGTGATCTCGGTGGACATGCCAGGACATGGACAAAGTACAAAACTTGCAGATGGCGCACCTTTAAAAGCATTTGTTGATTGGACAATTGAATTTATTACAGCATTGAATCTGGGTGCAGTGAATTTAGCAGGGCATTCGATGGGTTCATTGATTACAACGGGGGTGAGCGCAACTCGCCCTGATTTGATCAAGCGAATGGCTGTATTAAATGGTGTATATAAACGTACAGCGATTGCTCGGGATGCTGTTGTCCATCGTGCAGAAGAGTTAAAAACGGGTCATATTGATATTGAAACACCATTACAACGTTGGTTTGGCGAAAGTGAAGCAGAGCAAATCGCTGCTGAGAGAGTGAAATCATGGTTGGAAAATGTGGATTTATCTGGTTATACCACGGCTTATTCGGCATTTGCACACGGTGATGAAACCTATGCAGATGATTGGGCAAAAATTAAATGTCCAGCATTGGTTTTAACTGGAACAGATGACCCAAATTCGACTGCCGAAATGGCAGTACAAATGGCGAGCCAAGCACAAAATGGCAAAGCCATCGTAATTGAAAATGAACGACATATGGTGAATTTGACCGCACCAGATAAAGTAAATAATGCAATGCAAGCATGGTTGGAAACCAGCGTCTAAGTTGCTTGATAAAGGAATAGGGCAATGAGTGAAATGGATACGATAAATAAAATACGTGAACTACGTGATGCCTTTGGGTCATTTATGACAGGCGTAACAGTAGTCACCACTTGTAAAGCAGATGGAACCCCGTTGGGCTTTACAGCAAACTCTTTTGCTTCGGTGTCTTTGGACCCAGCTTTGCTGCTCGTTAGCATTGCCAAGACATCGAGCAATTATCATAACTTTGCAGATGCTTCACACTTCGCGATCAATATTTTGGCAGAAGAGCAAAAGGATGTTTCAAATACATTTGCTCGTCCAAGTGATGACCGTTTTGCTAATTTGGCATGGAGCAAAAGTGCTTTCCAAAACCCTTTGATTGATCATGTCAGCGCTTGGTTTGATTGCACCACCTATCAAATCGTTGATGCTGGTGATCATGCAATTCTAATTGGTAAAGTGGAAAACTTTGCTTCGGCAGGTTTTGCAGGTTTGGGGTATTACCGTGGTGGTTATTTCACACCAGCAAAACTTTCGGCAGAAGTTATTTCAGGGCCAAAAGTTGTAATTAGTTCCATTATTGGACATGAAAATAAAATTTTATTGGAACAAACGGCCGATCAAAAATGGACGATTCCTCATCTCTTGGTTGAGAAGGATGGTGCAGATAAAGCACTTGAAAAAATCTTTGCTGCTTATCAACCAGATGCTTCTGCCAGCTTTATCTATTCAGTTTATGAAAATATAGAGAATCAGCAACAGTACATATCATTTTTATGTAATACCCCCATCGCCAATGCGACCAAAGGTCAGTTTGTTGATTTGAATGATTTAGATCAACTTAGTTTTGTAGATAGTGCTTTGCAAAGTATGTTGATGCGCTACCGTAAAGAAAATCATCTCAAAACCTATGGGGTTTATTACGGTAATCAAACCAGCGGTACGGTTCGTCAAATTGTTAAAGAGGAAGTTTAACTATGCGTTTTTCATTATTTGTACACATGGAACGTGTTTCTGATCAACAAACGCAGAAGCAGCTCTATGATGAAATGATCGAACTTTGCCAGATTGCTGACCAAGGTGGGATGCATGCAATTTGGACGGGTGAGCATCATGCGATGAATTTTACCATTGCACCGAATCCCTTTATTAACCTTGCTGATATTGCGAATAAAACCAAGAATGTTCGTTTGGGTACAGGAACCGTCGTAGCACCATTCTGGCATCCGATTAAACTTGCAGGTGAAGCAGCTATGACGGACATTATTAGTAATGGTCGTTTGGATATCGGTATCGCACGTGGGGCTTATTCATTTGAATATGAACGAATGGTGCCAGGTATGGATGCATGGGGTGCAGGTCAGCGTATGCGTGAAATGATTCCTGCAGTGAAGAACCTATGGAAAGGCGATTATGAGCATAATGGTGAGTTTTGGCAGTTCCCAAAAACCACGTCTGCGCCTCAACCATTGCAACAACCCCATCCACCAATTTGGGTTGCGGCGCGTGATCCGAATAGCCATGAGTTTGCAGTTGAAAATGGCTGTAACGTTCAAGTGACTCCATTGCACTTTGGGGATGATGAAGTCGAAAAATTGATGGGACATTTTAATGCAGCTTGTGAAAAGTTTGCAAATGTACCACGTCCTGAAATTATGTTATTGCGCCATACTTATGTCGCCGATAGTGAAGAAGATGCACAAGTTGCAGCAGATGAAATTAATGCATTCTATAACTATTTTGGCGCATGGTTTAAAAATGAGCGTGAAATTACCCAAGGTCTAATCGCTCCGATTAGCAAACAAGAAATGGCTGAACACCCATTCTATTCAGCAGAAGCGATGCGTAAAAATAATGTGATTGGTCAAGCACAAGAAGTGATTGATCGCTTAAAAGCTTATGAAGCAATGGGTTATAACGAGTATTCATTCTGGATTGATACAGGAATGAGCTTTGAACGTAAAAAAGCATCGTTACAACGTATGATCAACGAAGTGATGCCCGCATTTGCATAGGAGAGAAGACGATGACTTCTCAATTTCAGTTGTACATCAATGGTCAGTTTGAGGATGGTGCTGCTCAATTCGACAGTATTAATCCTGCAACAGGACAAGTTTGGGCAAAAATGCCTGAAGCACGTACAGATGAAGTCAATCGCGCAGTTGTTGCGGCATCTCAGGCTCTGCAAGATGCAGCTTGGGCTGGTTTAACCGCCTCACAGCGTGGAAAACTGTTGTATAAACTTGCTGATTTAATCGAAAAAAATGCACCGCAACTGGCTCAGTATGAAACTAGTGATACGGGCAAGATCATCCGTGAAACGTCGAGCCAAATTACCTATGTAGCGGAATATTATCGTTATTACGCAGGGATTGCCGACAAGCTTGAAGGTAGTTATTTACCGATTGATAAGCAGGATATGCAGGCATGGACAATCCGCGAACCTGTCGGTGTGATTGCAGCGATTGTACCGTGGAATAGTCAGTTATTTCTCTCGGCAGTCAAGTTGGGGCCCGCTTTGGCCGCTGGATGTACTGTTGTACTGAAAGCATCAGAAGAGGGTCCAGCACCGTTATTGGCTTTTGCACGCTTAGTACATGAAGCAGGTTTTCCTGCGGGTGTGGTCAACGTCATTACAGGTTTTGGTCCTGAATGTGGGGCGGTGTTAAGCAGTCATCCAGATATTGCACATGTGGCATTTACGGGAGGCCCTGAAACAGCACGGCATATTGTGCGTAATTCGGCTGAGAATCTGGCGAAAGTATCACTTGAGTTAGGTGGCAAATCCCCGTTTATTGTATTCGCTGATGCGGATCTGCAAAGTGCGGTCAATGCTCAAGTTGCGGCAATTTTTGCAGCAACAGGACAGAGTTGTGTTGCTGGTTCACGATTATTGGTTGAAGACAGTATAAAAGATGATTTTTTACAGCGTCTAGTTGAGCGAGTGCAGACCATTAAAATTGGTTTACCTGAAGACATGGCAACCGAATACGGGCCGTTATGCACATTACGTCAACGTGAAAAGATTGAGCAGGTGGTGGCCAGCTCAATTCAGCAAGGTGCGAAATTATTAACTGGCGGAAAATCATTGGCAAGAGAGGGATATTACTATCCTCCAACGATTCTGGATTGTAGTGATGTCCCACAAGCAGATTGCGTCATGACTGAGTTATTTGGTCCGGTTTTATCTGTGGTGAGTTTTGGTACTGAGGCAGAAGCGATTCAAAACGCCAACAATACCCCTTATGGACTGGCAGCAGGAGTGTTTACCAACAACTTAAACCGCGCGCATCGTATGACCAAAGCTATTCGTTCAGGCATTGTCTGGTTGAATACTTATCGTGCTGTTTCTCCATTGGCGCCGTTTGGTGGTCATGGTTTATCGGGTCATGGTCGTGAAGGTGGTTCAGATGCTGTGCTGGATTACACCACCACAAAAACGGTTTGGTTACGTACCTCGGATCAACCGATTGATGATCCTTTTGTAATGCGTTAACGCTGCAAAAGGTCGAGTTCAGGATTTCTATTTCAAGGATGAAAACATGAAAATGCAGAACGCTGAAATTACATAAATCTCAGGCTGGGTGAGAAAAGTTAGATTTTGTTGAGCATCTATTATGCATCGACTGTACCTGTTTTATCTTTTTTTCCTGGCTTTCATGCATATCGCTCAACCAAGGGCTGCAAACAATAGAAATAAATGTCAGGCCGTCTGGATATGGCACTGGCAAGGCAGGTTGTGAAACCTACGTTTACTCTCACGAATTGATATTGAGGAAATGAGTTCCTCAAAGAGAGATTAAGGATATGAGCCAAAATGAGAAAAATGCTTTCGCGATAGAGAGTCATTCAATTGATTATGTTGATCCTTCCGAGCGTCACGGAAAAGTTCGGGATTTATTTACCTTATGGTTTTGTACCAATATTGCACCCTTGGCTGTGATTACCGGTGCAATGTCCATGCTAACCTTTAAATTAAGCCTAATTAGTGCCTTGCTCGCAATTTGTTGCGGTCATTTTTTTGGTGCTGCTATTCTGGCACTCACTTCAGCTCAGGGACCACAGGTGGGTATTCCACAAATGATTCAGAGCCGTGCACAGTTTGGACGTTATGGTGCCTTACTGGTTGTATTGTTTACCACGTTAATTTATCTCGGTTTTTTTATTTCCAATATTATTCTTTCTGGGAAAACATTGCATACCGTTGTGCCCGCTATTCCTGTTCCAACTGCGACGGTGATGGGTGCGATTGCTGCAACCACAATCGGGATTGTGGGCTATCATCTGATTCATAAGTTCAACAAGATTGGCACTTGGTTTATGGGCGGTTCATTGTTAATCGGCCTCATGATCATGATTCCGCATATCAATGCAGAGGTGTTGGCAAAAGGCTCGTTTAATCTGAAAGGCTGGTTTGCCATGTTTGGTTTATGTGCAGTCTGGCAAATCAGTTTCTCTCCTTATACCTCAGATTATTCAAGATATTTACCTAAAAGTATCGGGATTTATAAGCCCTTTATCTATACCTATTTAGGCGCCGCGCTTGGTACGATCTTTGCGATGAGCTTTGGGACGGTTGCGGTGAGTATTGGCTCAACTACAGATGCCATGGAAGCCGTTAAATCTGGAACAGGACTGTTTGGCTATGTGTTGATGATTTTATTCCTGTGCAATATTATCGGACATAATGCCATGAATTTATATGGTGCAGTGCTGTCTTGTATCACCTCGATTCAAACTTTTGCTGGGCAGTGGATACCAAGTAAAAAAGTGCGGATCAGTCTGTCCATTATTGTTTTAATTCTGGCGACCTGTACTGCACTGTGGGCTTCGAGCAACTTTATCAGTTTCTTCCTCAATGTCATTTTTGCCTTGTTGTTTATTCTGGTTCCTTGGGTATCGATTAACTTGCTGGATTTCTATGTCATCAATAAGAAATCTTATGATATTCCTTCTATTTTCGCTCAGGATGGAGGTATCTACGGTAAATTCAATGTCAAAGCTTTAACCGCGTATTTCTTCGGTATCGTGATTCAGATTCCGTTCCTTACCAATGCTTTCTTTACGGGGCCATTCGCCAATATCGTTCCTGATGTCGATATTTCATGGGTCATTGGTTTAGTGGTGAGTTTCGTGGTGTATTACGCCTTTAATCTCGGAAAGATTAAGTGTAATCGCCCTGCATTTAATGCAAATGCATAAGCGGAACAGGATGATAAAGGAATCTAGAATATGAAAAAAATTGATTTGCAGTTCGCCCTAACTACCGTTTTGCTGAGTATGATCTCATCAAGTTATGCGGGGATCAGTTTTGGAGATGCAACTACCAATGCTGGCAAGTTGACGATATCGGGTTATGTACGTGCCAATTATCAAGATAAGGATTTTGGTGAAGCAGCCTCTGAACATAAAATCAGTTTTGATGCTGCACAGCTCAAACTGGACTATGAACGTGGGCAGTTATTTGGACATGCTGAATATCGTTGCTATCAATACGATAGCTTATGTGATTTTTCGAGTCTGATCGATGCTTATGTTGGTTATCATCTGAATCAGACTGACCAACTGGTGGTGGGAATGCAAGCTATTCCTTTTGGACCTGCACGATTCTGGGGTAACAGTTTAAATGGCAGTATCAATACTACAGCTGGTTTAGAAGATGTGCATAACCTTGGTTTAAATTATCATTTTGAATTACCGAGCGCGACTCAATTCGATGTCGGTTATTTTGCGACAGATGCCGGTCATTACCAAGGTAGTACGCGAGATTCTGGACGCTATACTGCCAATTATGTGGGCTCAAATGACAGGACTAAAAGTGAGCTACAAGAAAAAAATATGTGGGTGGGGCGTATAACACAAGATATCTTTTTAGGAATAACTGGCTTAAGCACCCAAGTGGGTGGCTCTTACTGGACTTCGGAAATTGAAAATAAAACCATGTCTCAAACAGGAAGACGTCATGCCTGGGCACTATTTAGCAAATTTAATTATGGCAATCTGGGACTGACATTAACGAGTGGGAAAAATGATGTCACGAACAAAGACTCGATTGACTCAAGAGCTTCACTCATGGGTTCATATGACAGCGAATATTACGTTGCCAATAAAGCAACTTATTATACGGCTGATATTGGCTATGCTTTTAAAGATGTTAAACAGATTGGCAATATTACGCCTTATCTTATGCATAGCCGCTACAACAAAGATCAGGCTGGCGCACAGGATTCGACCCGTAATATTCTGGGTGTCGCAATCGACCATAAACAGCTTTCTTTGGTTGCTGAATATATCATGAGTAAAAATGATCCCTTTATTGGTGGAACTCAAGACTCACTGGCGATGGGTGATGATGGGAAGTGGAACAAATTATTAAACCTAACATTGTTCTATTACTTTTAGGATCATTAAGTACATTCGGGTGACCGAAAATTTTTTTCATGATTTATTTGGTATGCCATAATACAAGATGGGTGGTTTTTCAGACTTTTAATTAGCTGTTGAACTATTCCAACATCAGTACAGGATAACGTGTATGCAACTTCAACAAATGCAACTATTCCACCAACAAGCGCTTATCGCTGGACAGTGGTGTGATGCTGACAATCAGCAAACTTCAGTGATTTATAATCCTGCGACACAAGAAATGATCGGTACTGTGCCGAATATGGGGAAGGCTGAAGCGGATCGTGCCATTCAGGCTGCTGTGAAGCATTGGGCAGTATGGAAAAATAAAACAGCTAAAGATCGTTCCATTATTTTAAAAAAATGGTTTGATCTCATGGTTGCACATGCCGATGAACTGGCATTTATTTTTACCAGCGAGCAAGGTAAGCCTTTAACAGAAGCTAGAGGCGAAATTCTCTATGCCGCCAGTTTTGTGGAGTGGTTTGCTGAAGAAGCCAAACGGGTTTATGGGGATACCATTCCAAGTCCTTATCCTGATGCACGGATTATCGTCAGTAAACAACCTATTGGGGTCATTGCTGCGATTACCCCTTGGAACTTTCCAGCAGCCATGATTACCCGTAAAGTTGCACCCGCTTTGGCAGCAGGATGTCCATGTATTGTCAAACCTGCACCAGAAACTCCTTTTACGGCTTTAGCTTTGGTTGATCTTGCTGTTCAAGCAGGCATTCCTGCAGAAATTTTTAGTGTCATCACTGGAGATGCCGTGAGCATAGGTGATGCAATTTTTGAGAGTGATGATGTACGCAAATTCACCTTCACGGGATCAACACCTGTAGGGAAATTGCTTTACCAGCGTTCAGCTCAGACTTTGAAGAAAGTCTCTCTCGAGTTAGGCGGTAATGCACCGTTTATAGTCTTTGATGATGCAGATTTAGATGCTGCGATTGAGGGTGCATTGATTGCCAAATATCGCAACGCTGGGCAAACCTGTGTTTGTGTCAATCGGTTTCTGGTTCAGGAAGGTATTTATGAACGCTTCATTACGGCATTAACTGACAAAGTGAATGCTTTTGCCATTGGTAATGGACTCGTAGCTGGAAATGAGATTGGTCCTTTAATTAATAGCAATGCAGTGAAAAAAGTTGAAGCTCATGTTGCCGATGCTTTGGCAAAAAACGGGCGCTTAATTACGGGCGGCAAGCGTCATCAGGTAGGGGAGCTGTTTTATGAACCGACCATTATTGCCGATGCAACCACTGAAATGGATGTTGCCACCCAGGAAACCTTTGGACCTTTAGCCGCTATTTTTAAATTCGAAACTGAACAGCATGCCATCGAGATGGCGAATGCGACTGAATTTGGTCTAGCAGCTTATTGTTATACCAAAGATTTGGGGCGGGCATGGCGTATGAGTGAACAACTGGAATATGGCATGGTGGGAATCAATAAAGGTTTAATTTCCAATGAAGTTGCTCCTTTTGGCGGGATTAAACATTCAGGTTTAGGCCGTGAAGGATCAAAATACGGTATCGAAGATTATCTTGAAATAAAATACACCTTATTTGGAGGATTGAATCCATGAGCAATGAAAAATTTGAAAAAGGTTTAGCAATCCGTAAACAGGTACTTGGTGAAAGCTATGTCAATAATTCAATCAATAATGCGGATGACTTTAACTTACCCTTACAGGAGTTAGTCACAGAATATTGTTGGGGAGCTATCTGGGGGCGTGAGGAATTAAGTAAACCAGAACGCAGCATGATCAATTTGGCTATGATTTCAGCGCTCAATCGTCCGCATGAACTTAAACTTCATGTCAAAGGCGCATTACGGAATGGTGTGCCAAAAGAAAAAATCCGTGAAGTACTGTTACAGGTTGCAATTTACTGTGGTGTGCCAGCTGCGGTTGATAGTTTCCGTATTGCAAAAGAAGCGATTCAAGAATATGAACAGGAAAATAATTAGGTTTTCTGTTGATTGCGAAGATCTTAGATCCAGATGAATGAAAGCATTACTCATTGGCAAACAAGGAGCGTTATATGGTGAGCAATGCTTTCACTTAAATCTTATAAAACTAGCTATCATTTGCAAGAGATAGGGCAAAATTGTCCCATCTTGTCGGTTTTAAAGGGTTTAGTCGTAGTGTGGTGAACGATAAGAAGAAAAAAGATTTGAAAACTAAACTCAGATGATCGGGTGTCATGCGATTTTAAAAAAGTAAATCTTCACTGCTTAAGATAGATTGTTATAACTTGCAGTAGCCGCTCCTTATTTGAGATAGATGTCTATTGCAAAGCTTGTAAAACGATATCACTACAATTCTAAAGCGATGTTGGTGCAAAAATAATTCAAAATGTTTCAAGAAGATTAAAAAGTGATCCAAAATAGGGTTTACTATTTATTTAATAAATGTTGAATTGGTTTACATACCGCCAGTTTATTCGGTTTTGTGCTCTGATTGGTGTAAATTATTGCCCATGCCAAAGCACTTTTTTAAAGTACGTCAGCAAATCCATTTTTTGTACATTCGAGAGAGAGTCTAAAGAGTAAAGTATGTCTGTGAACCTTAGTAAAATCAAAAAACCTTTATATATTCACTATGCTGGAAACGCTCTTTTAGAACTCCCTTTGTTAAATAAAGGCTCTGCTTTTTCGGAAGAAGAACGAGAGAATTTTAACTTGCATGGTCTAGTTCCGTACAATATTGAGAATATTGAAGAGCAGACTCAGCGTTCGTATCAGCAGTACCTTTCCTTCGATAGTGACTTGAATAAGCATATTTATTTGCGAAATATTCAAGACACCAATGAAACTCTGTTCTATAACTTATTGAGTCAGCATTTAGATGAAATGCTGCCGATCATTTATACCCCAACAGTTGGTGAAGCCTGTCAGCGCTTTTCGGATATCTACCGCCGTCACCGTGGTATTTTTATCTCTTATCCAGAGCGCCAATACATCGATCAAATTATCCATAACGTCAACAAGAAAAACGTTAAAGTGATTGTAATTACTGACGGTGAACGTATCTTAGGTCTTGGCGATCAGGGTATTGGTGGCATGGGGATTCCAATTGGCAAATTGTCACTCTATACCGCATGTGGTGGGATTAGTCCTGCTTATACTTTGCCGATCACCATTGATGTCGGTACCAATAACCAAGAATTGCTTGATGATCCAATTTATATGGGGTGGAAACAGCCGCGTATCCGTGGTGAGCAATATTATGAATTTGTTGAGCAAATTATTACGGCAGTACGTCAGCGTTGGCCAGATGTGCTGATTCAATTTGAAGATTTTGCGCAAACCAATGCCATGCCTTTATTGACTCAGTACCGCGATAAAATTTGCTGTTTTAATGATGATATTCAAGGCACGGCAGCAGTCACTGTTGCGACCCTCATTGCTGCCTCAAGGGCACAAGGCAAACAACTGAAAGACCAAACGGTTACTTTTGTTGGCGCAGGCTCAGCAGGTTGTGGTATTGCTGAACAGATCGTTAGGCAGATGATGGATGAAGGTCTGAGTGACCATGAAGCACGTTCGCGTATCTTTATGGTGGATCGTTTCGGTTTGATGACCGATCAACAACCAAACTTACTCGATTTTCAGCAAAAACTTGCTACACCCGTCAATGCAATCAGCACTTGGGAATATACAGGTGACAATGTTGCTTTGTTGGACGTGGTCAAGAATGCCAAACCAAGTATCTTGATTGGGGTTTCTGGGCAGGCAGGTTTGTTTAGTGAAGAAGTCATCAAAACCTTAGCTAAATATTATAAGCATCCGATTGTATTGCCATTATCGAACCCGACTTCACAAGTTGAAGCACAACCTAAAGATATTATTG
Organism: Acinetobacter higginsii; assembly: GCF_000369845.1. Classification (NCBI taxonomy): domain Bacteria; kingdom Pseudomonadati; phylum Pseudomonadota; class Gammaproteobacteria; order Moraxellales; family Moraxellaceae; genus Acinetobacter; species Acinetobacter higginsii. Next base: position 298,590 of record NZ_KB850222.1, read on the forward strand.
AGTGGACGCAAGGTGCTGCAATTGTGGCAACAGGGAGTCCTTTTGCACCGATCTATTATCAAGGCAAGGTGTATAGCATTGCACAGTGTAATAACTCCTATATTTTCCCTGGGATTGGCTTAGGTGTGATTGCTTGTGGTGCAACCCATATCAGTGACTCGATGTTAATGGCTGCAAGTACAGCTTTGGCAGATTGTTCACCACGTTTGAAAAATGCCGCAGCGGATTTATTACCAAATATCAACGATATTCAACAGGTGTCTAAGTTTATTGCCTTTAAAGTGGCAAAAGCTGCTATGGCTGATGGCTTGGCGGTACCGTTGAGTAATGATGTGTTGAAACAAGCGATTGAAGATAATTTTTGGACACCAGAATATCGTAACTACCGCCGTGTTAGTTATTAAGCCATCCATTGATAAAAAAAGGGACTCTAGCTAGAGTCCTTTTTTTAGGTCTTATAGGTGGAAAGTAAAATACTGGTTTCACTATTGTAAATCCCTGAAATATTTCGGATTCGTTCCAGCGCTTTATCAAAGTTTTCTAAACTGTCAGATTGCAACTCAACCAGAATATCCCATTTACCATTAGTGGTATGCAGTCGTTCAACGGCTGATTCTAAACGTAACTCTCGAATTACCGCCTGTGCTCGTGTACCTTCTACCATAATATTCATCCATGCCCGAATAATATTTTTTTCAGCATTGGGACGGAAACGCACGGTATAGCCCGTAATGATCCCCGTTGATTCCATATATTCAATTCGTTTCTGCACAGTTGCACGAGACACTCGTGTTTTTGCTGCCAAGTCGGTAATGGACATCCGTGCATTGTCTTTGAGTAAGCCTAATATAATATGATCGATATTGTTCATTTTGATTCTTTCTATTAGCAAATTGATAAAAAATAATTCATTTTAATCATTATAACGAATTTTGTGAATCAATTTGATTCTTAATAATAATAACAATACAACACCCCAAGCATTTTCACTTCGGCACGAAAGACGCTGAATGCACATCAGGGAGGATGGGGGTAGGACGCCCTTAAACAAAGGGAATCTGTGAATAACAGGGACAATTGATTAATTAAGGAATAGATGATGTCTTTATCATATGCGGCTCAAAATGGCAGTGCTTGGCAAACTTTTCTCACTCAAGTAGATCGAGTGGCACCTTATTTGGATGCGGACCTCAGTAACTTTGTCAACACACTGAAAACCCCAAAGCGTACGCTTATCGTTGATGTTCCAATCGTGATGGACGATGGTTCAATTCGCCATTTTGAAGGTTACCGTGTACAGCACAATTTATCACGTGGTCCGGGTAAAGGCGGTATCCGCTATCACCAAGATGTTGAACTGAATGAAGTCATGGCTTTGTCTGCATGGATGACCATTAAAACCGCAGTGCTGAACCTACCGTTCGGTGGTGCCAAAGGTGGTATTCGTGTTAATCCGAAAGAACTTTCACCGCGTGAATTAGAACGTTTAACTCGTCGTTTCACCAGTGAAATCAGTCCAATCATTGGTCCTCAAATTGATATTCCTGCGCCAGATGTCGGCACCAATGCCAACATTATGGGCTGGATGATGGATACCTATTCAAGTATCAAAGGTCATACCGTAACAGGTGTGGTCACAGGCAAACCTGTACATTTAGGTGGTTCACTGGGTCGTGTTCGTGCAACAGGCCGTGGTGTATTTGTCACAGGTATGCAGGTTGCGGAACGCATTAAATTACCGATTGAGGGCAGCAAAGTTGCTGTGCAAGGCTTCGGTAACGTCGGAAATGAAGCCGCTTATTTGTTTAGCCATGCAGGCGCAAAAATCGTTGTTGTACAAGACCATACCGGTACCATTTTCAATGCAGAAGGCTTAGATGTTAAAGCATTGCAAAAGCATGTGGTTGAAACTGGTGGCGTGATGGGCTTTGTTGACTCAAGCGTGATTTCAGATGAAGAATTCTGGACGGTTGATATGGACATTCTGATTCCTGCGGCATTGGAAGGTCAGATTACGGTTGAACGTGCACAAAAATTGAAAGCGAAAATCGTACTTGAAGGTGCGAATGGTCCAACCTATCCAGAAGCAGATGATGTATTTGTCAGTCGCGACATTACCGTTGTCCCTGACGTGATTTGTAACGCGGGTGGTGTAACTGTCAGTTATTTTGAATGGGTTCAAGATATGGCGAGTTACTTCTGGACCGAGGATGAAATCAATGAACGTCTTGATAAGTTGATGATCCAAGCGATTGCGGATGTTTGGAACACGGCAGCACAGAAGGAATGTAGCTTACGTACCGCAGCGTATATTTTGGCATGTGAACGTATTCTGAAAGCGCGTAAAGAACGCGGTATTTTCCCAGGTTAAGTCATTTATAAAATTATAGTGAAGGGCTTGTTGAGCATTTAACAAGCCTGAAGATTAAACAGGAAGTGAGTAAATAAAATGAGCGAAGTCGCAATTACACGTAGCAATTTTAATGATTGGATGGTTCCCGTTTTTGCCCCAGCAAATTTCATTTTAGTGCGTGGCGAAGGGTCACGTCTTTGGGATCAAAACGATAAAGAATATATTGATTTTGCTGGTGGTATCGCGGTAAATGCCTTGGGTCATGCACATCCTGTTGCAGTAAAAGCCTTAACTGAACAAGCGCAAAAACTTTGGCACATTGGGAATGGTTATACCAACGAGCCTGTATTACGCCTTGCGAAACAATTGGTGGATAGCACCTTTGCAGACAAAGTATTTTTCTGTAACTCTGGTGCAGAAGCGAACGAAGCAGCATTAAAACTGGCACGTAAAGTCGGTTTACTCAGTGGTAATCCAAACAAGAACCAGATTGTTGCATTTAAAAATGCCTTCCACGGTCGTACTTTATTTACCGTAACGGCGGGTGGTCAGCCAAAATATTCTCAAGATTTTGCACCATTACCGGGTGGCATTGAACACACTGCATTTAATGACCTTGAAGCAGCAAAAGCAGCAATCACTGAAAATACTTGTGCCGTGATTGTCGAGCCAATTCAGGGTGAAGGTGGCGTTCTGCCAGCAGATATCGAATTCTTAAAAGGCTTACGTGCGCTCTGTGATGAAAAAGGTGCCGTGCTGATTTTTGATGAAGTACAAACGGGTGTCGGTCGTACAGGTTCATTGTATGCCTATATGAACACTGGAGTAACACCAGACATTCTCACTACGGCAAAAGCATTGGGTGGTGGTTTCCCGATTGGTGCAATGATTACGACAGATCATTATGCCAACATGTATGCAGTCGGTGATCACGGTACAACCTATGGCGGAAATCCATTGGCTTGTGCAGTTGCTGGCGCGGTATTTGAATTTATCAATACACCAGAAGTGTTAGACGGCGTTAAACAACGTCATCAATATTTCATCGATGCCTTAAACAAAATCAATGCTGAGTATGGATTGTTTAAAGAAATCCGTGGTCAAGGTTTGTTAATCGGTTGTGTATTGAAAGATGAACATGCTGGCAAAGCGAAGAATATCGTGACCTTAGCGGGTGAAGAAGGGCTATTGGCCTTAGTAGCGGGTGCAGATGTAGTACGCTTTACTCCTTCATTGATCATTCCTCAACACGATATTGATGAAGGTCTAAGCCGTTTTGTTCGTGCATTAGCACGTCTCTAAGTCTGCTGTGAGCATCTGCCCATGATGATTGTTCGACATGCAGCGCATCGGGACTTAGATGATATTTATCGTTTAGCGCAACGAGCGGGGGAGTCTGGCATTGGCCTGACTTCCTTACCACAAAATAAAGACATCTTGGCTGAACGTATTACACGTACCACTCGCACTTTAGACGGCTTATCCGAAAAGTGCGAGGCAAGTTATCTATTTGTATTGGAAGATACCAGCATTCACAAAATTGTGGGTGTGAGTGCAATTGAAGTTGCGGTCGGGTTGAATGAGCCGTTCTACAACTTTCGTGTGGCCAAACAGGTGCATGCCTCTAAAGCTTTAAATGTGTATAAGACTTTAGACACCTTGTTTTTAAGTAATGACCATACTGGGTGTAGCGAACTCTGTACCTTGTTCCTTGATCCTGAATATCGCAAAAACCAAAACGGCAAATTTTTATCCAAAGTTCGTTTTCTGTTTATTGCCGCATTCCGCTCTTTTTTCGAAGAAAGATTGATTGCTGAAATGCGTGGTTTCTCGGATCAAAACGGACAGTCACCGTTTTGGGATTCCTTGGGCTATTTATTCTTCAATATGGATTTTGCTGCCGCAGATTATCTCAGTGGTGTGGGGCAAAAAGCCTTTATTGCAGAGTTAATGCCGAGATTTCCAGTCTACGTAGATTTGCTGAGCTCAGAGGCGCGTGAGGTGATTGCAGAAGTACACCCACATACGCTGCCTGCGGCAAAAGTGTTGATGTCAGAAGGGCTTAAATATCAAGGTTATGTTGATATTTTCGATGCTGGGCCAACACTGGAAGCCAATACGGCTGAGTTACGGGCGGTGAAAGAGAGCCGCTTGCTTAAAGTCAAACTGACCGAGCAAGTCGAAAGTACTGAGACACATTTTTTGGTTGCCAATGACCAATACCAAGATTACGCCGTGTTGCTGATCAATAACAAAGTTGATGAAAGTGAGACTTTGTATATCACAGCAGCACAAGCACAGGCACTGAATATTGCTGAACACGATCAAGTCCGTGTTTTAGCATTAGAAAAAATGGAGAACAACTAATGTCACAAGGTGCATTATTAATTGATGGTGCTTGGGTTCAAGGACAAGGAACCGCATTTGAAAAAACCAATCCAGTCAGCAATCAGCAAATTTGGGCGGGGCATGAAGCAAGCCCAGCCGATGTTGAACAGGCATGCGATGCAGCGCGTCAGGCATTTCCTGCATGGGCACGTTTGCCACTAGAACAGCGTATCGCGACAATTGAACGCTTTGCTGGATTATTAGAACAAAATAAAACCCAATTGGCCGAAGTGATTAGCCAAGAAACCAGTAAACCACTTTGGGAAACTTTGACCGAAGTACAATCGATGATTGGTAAAGTAGCGATTTCGATTCGTGCTTATCATCAACGGACAGGTTTTAGCGAAACTGAAATGCCAGATGGTGTTGCTTCACTACGTCATCGTCCACATGGTGTTCTCGCCGTATTTGGCCCGTATAACTTCCCGGGTCATTTGCCAAACGGTCATATTGTGCCTGCATTGATTGCGGGTAATACCGTGGTGTTTAAACCAAGTGAACTCACGCCTTGGACGGCTGAAGAAACTGCAAAATTATGGCAGCAAGCCGGTCTACCAAACGGTGTGCTGAATATCGTACAAGGTGGACGCAGCACGGGTGAGGCACTCGCAGCAGCTGAACAAATTGACGGTTTGTTGTTCACAGGCAGTGCCAACACTGGTTACCACTTGCATAAACAAATGGCAGGTGCTCCTGAAAAAATCCTTGCTTTGGAAATGGGTGGTAATAATGCCCTGATCATTGATGAAGCCAGTGATATTGATGCTGTAGTGAATCTCGCGATTCAATCCGCTTTTGTTTCCGCAGGGCAACGTTGTACTTGTGCACGCCGTATTATTGTCAAGCAGGGTGCCAATGGTGATGCTTTCATTCAACGTTTTGTTGAAGTCGCGAAGAACTTAGTCGTGGGAAGCTGGAATGCTGAACCGCAACCCTTTATGGGTGGGGTGATTTCTGCTCATGCAGCAGAACAAATGTTGGTAGCGCAAAGTAAACTGATTGCTTTGGGTGCAAAACCATTATTAGAAATGACTCGTCCACAAGCCGATAGTTCATTACTCACGGCGGGTATTTTAGATGTTACTCAGGTGACCGATATTCCTGATGATGAATACTTTGGTCCACTCACCACGATTTATCGCTATAACAGTTTCGATGAAGCCTTGAATATTGCCAATAACACGCGCTTTGGTTTGGCAGTGGGCTTGGTTTCACCAGAGCGTAATTTATTTGATCGTGTACTGATTGAAGCGCGTGCAGGCATTGTGAACTGGAATAAACCATTAACAGGTGCATCAAGTGCCGCACCATTTGGCGGTGTTGGGGCGTCGGGTAATCATCGTGCCAGTGCCTTCTATGCAGCAGACTATAGTGCATGGCCTATGGCTTCACTGGAAAGTGACAGCATTACTTTACCTTCAAAATTATCACCGGGCATTGTGCTGTAAGTCGGCTCGTATCGGGACACAGGGAGAATAAAATGTCAGGTTATGAAATTAATTTTGATGGTTTAGTGGGGCCGACGCATCATTATGCAGGCTTATCATTTGGTAATGTTGCATCAACCAAGAACCGTAATAACGCGTCAAATCCTAAGTTGGCTGCAAAACAAGGCTTGAAGAAAATGAAAGCCCTCGCGGACTTAGGCTTGAAGCAGGGTGTGTTTGCCCCACAAGAGCGTCCGCATGTACCAACGTTACGCCGTTTGGGTTTTACGGGCAGTGATATTGATGTCATTACCCAAGCGATGCGTACTGCGCCAGCTTTATTATCTTCGCTGAGTTCTGCTTCTTCGATGTGGACGGCCAACTCATGTACGGTGTCGCCATCGGCAGATAGTGCTGATAAACGCATGCATTTTACCGCTGCAAACTTAAATAATAAGTTCCATCGATCAATTGAGCATCATACGACCACGCGTATTCTTCAAGCGATGTTCAATAATGATGTATATTTCGCGCACCACGAAGCACTGCCAGAAGCCGCCTTGTTTGGAGATGAAGGCGCAGCCAATCATAATCGCCTTGGTGGTGGATATGATCAGGCGGGTGTGCAGGTTTTTGTTTATGGACAGCAACAACTCGGTGGAACGGTTGCACCGCAGAAATTCCCTGCGCGTCAAACTCGCGAGGCAAGTGAAGCGATTGCCCGTTTGCATCGTCTGGATGCGAAACGAACCGTGTTCATTCAGCAAAATCCAGATGTGATTGATCAAGGTGTATTTCATAACGATGTGATTGCGGTGAGTAATCAACAGGTCTTGTTCCATCATCAGCAAGCCTTTTTAAATCAAGCTGATGCATTGAATGAAATTCGTCACAAGATGGCGGGGATCGAACAAGATTTTATCTCGATTGAAGTCCCTGACAATCGTGTCAGTGTTGAAGATGCAGTCTCGACTTATTTGTTCAACAGCCAGATTTTGACCCGTGCAGATGGTGGCATGAGCATTGTGGTACCAGAGGAATCACGTCACAACAAGGCGGTATGGAGCTACTTGAATGACATGATTCAAATGGGTACGCCAATTGATGACATCAAGGTGTTTGATCTACGTGAAAGTATGCGTAATGGCGGTGGACCTGCATGTTTGAGATTACGTGTTGCCGTGAATGAAGCGGAACTGAATGCGGTGAACCCAAACCTGTTTATGAATGATGCATTATTCAAAACGCTGAATCAGTGGGTGGATCAGCATTATCGTGATGAGTTAACACAAGACGATTTGGCCGATCCAAGTTTATTGATCGAGAGCCGTACCGCATTAGATGAGTTAACCAAAATTTTAGCTTTAGGTTCGGTTTATCACTTCCAAAGATAAACAGTAAACAACGGCTTTTAAGGATGAAAGTACATGGTTGATCTATTAACGTTGACTTTAACGCAACGAATGCCTGTGCAGATGCAAGGTGAGACGACGGGATTTACATGGCAGTGGTTGGGTGAAGGGCTATTGCAATGTACACCGAAGACAAACTATGGAAAGACCATGCTGCTTTCTGCTGGGATTCATGGCAATGAAACTGCACCGATCGAGCTATTGGACCAAATTATTCATGACCTATTTGCCGAGCGTTTAACGCTTGCAGTACGGGTACTGTTTGTGTTGGGGAATCCTGAAGCGATTCGACATGGGATGCGCTATCTTGAAAATGATATGAACCGCATGTTTTGTGGTGCCTATCAGCACTTAGCCCAAGATCAGGAAACCGAACGGGCTGCTCACTTAGAGCAAGTAACAGCACAGTTTTTTGAACAAAGTCAGCCGCAAGCACAGCGCTATCATTATGATCTGCATACGGCAATTCGTGCCTCATTGCTGCCTGTTTTTGCCCTATTTCCATATCAAAGCAAGCCTTATGATGAGTTCCTCATTCAAAGTCTAGAGGCTGCTGATTTGGATGCTTTGGTCTATCACAATGCCGCAGGCAAAACCTTTACTCACTTTACGGCTGAAAAATTTCAAGCAGCGAGTAGTACTTTGGAGCTAGGCAAGGCCAAACCTTTTGGAGCCAATGATTTAGCCCAATTTTCCAGTACTGACCAGATGCTGCGCGCAGTTCTTGCAGATCAAGCATTGCCGATCAGACAGAAATCCGACATTCGCCAGTTTAAGGTGGTGGATTCAATTTTAAAACAAAGTGAAGATTTTCAACTCAAATTGAGTGCTGACGCACCAAACTTTTCTACTTTTCAGAAAGGCGAGTTGATTGCAACACAGCAGGCTGGGGATTATGTCGCACATGATCAACAAATCTGGATTTTATTTCCAAACCCTAAGGTAAAAACAGGGCTTCGGGCTGGACTGATTTTAAAAGAAATTGAATAAACAGTCGCCGCTTTAACAGTTTAACTGTCGGCAAGGAATAGATGAAATGGAGTTTGAATATGGATGTTCAATAGAACAAAGCGTGTCAAAGAATATCGTTTAGATATTCGTTTTTATGAAAGTGAAACAGCAAGGACAGGTTGTCATAAGAATACAGTTGGAGTGACCGTGTATGAGTAACAATAACGAAAAGACATTTCCCTCAGGCCAAGCCCTGAGTGGACAATATGTACCACAGCAGGATGTTGCCAGTTTATCGGAAACTTCGAGCGCAGAGATTGAAGTGGGTAAACCATTGAAACGTGCCATGACCAAACGTCATTTGGTGATGATTTCTTTAGGTGGTGCAATTGGAACAGGGCTGTTTTTAGGCTCTGGCGATGTCATTTCTCAGGCTGGTCCAGTCGGTGCGATTCTCTCTTACCTATTGGGTGGTGTAATTGCATACATGGTGATGTTGTGTTTAGGTGAACTCGCTGTACAAATGCCAGTTTCAGGTTCTTTTGGTGAATATGCCAGAACTTATATTGGCCCAGGCACAGGCTATATGATCACGTGGTTGTATTGGCTAACGTGGACTGCAACTTTGGGGACTGAATTTACCGCTGCGGCTCTACTGATGCAGGAATGGTTTCCGTCTATTTCCATGTGGACGTGGACCTTATTATTTGCAGGGCTGGTGTTTAGCTTGAATGTCAGTTCGACACGGCTATTTGCTGAGTCAGAGTTCTGGCTGTCTTTGGTTAAAGTTCTGACTATTATCTGTTTTATTGGGTTGGGTTTAGCCGCTATCTTTGGCTTTATTTCTTATCATGGGCATGAGTCTGCACCGCTGTTCAGTAAGTTGACGGAACATGGTTGGTTTCCAAATGGTATTTTCCCAATTTTCGCGACCATGTTGATCGTGAACTTTGCATTCTCTGGCACAGAGTTGATTGGTGTCGCGGCAGGTGAAGCAGAAGAACCTGCGAAAACAGTACCTAAAGCCATCAATGCCGCGATCTGGCGTTTATTGATTTTCTTTGTGGGTACCATTGTGGTGATTTGTGCATTACTGCCTTTTGAAATGGCAGGTATAAATGCCAACAGTGTCAGTAATAGCCCATTCGTTACCGTATTTAATTATATTGGTATTCCATATGCGGAAGATATTATCCGTTTTGTGATTATTACGGCACTTTTATCTGCTGCAAACTCAGGTTTATTTGCTGCATCGCGGATGATGTGGTCATTGTCTGCAAAGAATCAGTTGCCGAAGGTGTTTTCAAAATTAACCCGTTCAGGGACGCCAATTATTGCGATTATTGTGACCATGTTTGGCGCGATTCCAGGGTTATTATCGGAACATTTTGCACCTGAAACGATTTTCAAAAATTTATTGGGTGTTGCCGCTTTTACTATGGTGGTGGTATGGATTTCGATATGTGTTTCCCAATTTAATTTCCGCAGACAATGGATCAAATCGGGTAAAACAGTCAAAGACCTAAAATTTGCTGCACCATTATTCCCACTCACCCCGATTTTAGGTGGTGTATTCTGCGTGATCACCTGTATTAGTATGGTGACCGATCCATCGATGCAAGTCGGTTTTGTCTGTTGTGTCCTGTTTATTATCGCCTGCTATGCGAGCTACAATATTTTTTATAAAAACAAAACCGTTTAAATAAAAAAATCATTTAAAATAATTATATAGGCGAATAGGTTGTAGGTGTGATCTGCAACCTATTCGTCTTTTTTATGTATGATAATAGGGCTGCTGTGCGCTCGGTGATAGACTACCCGTACCTGAGTTTTGTTCTTTCTGATAAAGACGAAATAAGCCATCAACTAATAGGATTGAGAATGCTTTTAGATGATGATTTGTTTACATATTGTGTAAGAAATACAGTCCGTGGTTGTGATTGCAAAAATAAAAGGTATAAATGGGTTAAGTCGATTTCTTAAACAACAAAGAATCTATGTGATGAGTTTGACTTTATGGCGAATAAAAATAATCCATCCGTAGTGATTGGTCAGCAAGTCAGACTCACTGAACTGGCGGGTTGTGAAGAATGCGATGCAATATATCGCAGGGTTGAGCTTGCATCAGGTGAACGGGCATATTGCACCTGTTGTGGTGCGGAGTTATATCGTCGAAGTCGATCTTTTTCATCTTTGCTTGCCTTGGTCATTACCGCTTTGATTGTTTTTGTGATTGCCAATAGTTTTCCCATCGTCATTGTTGAGCTACAGGGCAATACCTCTCAGACCACTTTAATCGGTGCTGCATGGACCATGTTTCATATTGATCGTGCATTGGTCGGGGTGCTGATTCTGATTACAACTTTTATTGTGCCTTTGGTTGAGCTGTTATTACTGAGCTATGTACTTTTCTTTATTAGTGTGTTGAAGGTCAGGCCTCAATTTTTGACTTTGACACTGAGAGCTTTATTTCTGTTTCGGACATGGGGCATGGTTGAGGTTTTTTTAATTGGTGTACTGGTAACTTTGGTCAAACTTGTGGGAATGGTCACCGTTATTCCTGGTGTTGCACTTTGGGCATTTACATTATTGAGCGTGCTTTTGGTCTATATCGCTTCGGTCAAGATTAAAGATATCTGGGATGAAGTTGATCGGAGTCTTGGATGAAGCAAAAACACGACCATGACACCGAGATTGGTTCAATTGTAGAACACCTTTCCGATGTTGATTTACAGATCAAAAATTATGTCAGGGCAAAACAGGTTGGGCTCATTCAATGTCACTGCTGTGGATTACTGAATGCTGTAGCGAGTCACGCAGATCAGCACAATCATACTCAATGTTCAAGATGTAAAAGTACCTTGCACTCACGCAAACCACAAAGTTTAAATCGTACTTTTGCTTTGGTGGTCGCTGCAGCAATTTTATATATACCAGCCAATGTACTCCCCATGACGGTAACAGATTCTTTGTTGGGGCGTCAGCAAGATACCATTATTAGTGGTGTGATCTATTTTTGGCAAAATAGTGATTATCTGGTGTCTGTGGTTATTTTTATGGCCAGTATTTTTATCCCGATTTTAAAATTATTGATTCTGATTTTTTTATTAATTTCAGTCTACATGCAGTCATCTTCGAGATGGCATTTTACCCCTGAACAATGTGCGCTGATGTATCGTATTGTTGAATTTATTGGGCGGTGGTCGATGATTGATGTCTTTGTGGTTGCATTGCTGACTGCATTGATTCAAATTCAATCATTAGCCACTATTTTGGCAGGGCCTGGCGCAGTTGCTTTTGGTGCTGTAGTGGTGTTGACCATGTTTGCTTCACTCAGTTTTGATCCAAGAATTATTTGGGACAATTATTTCAAGGCGCGTCACGCGAATGCGCAACAATCAAATCATTTGAAAGGAACGGCAATTCATCAATTAAAAAGTTAAGATTGACGATGAGCCTTATTTTTGACCTATAAAAGAAAGATCACTATGTCAGAAAATACCCCGAATAGCCAAGATTCTGAAGAAAACACTACGGTGGTAACGCAGAACGATGCAATCTTCGACGAGCCTGAAAAAAAGAAGGGACGTTGGAGACCTGCGCTGATTTGGCTGGTTCCATTTGTTGCGCTTTTAATCGCACTTTCGCTTGCAGCAAAAGCGGTTTTGGATACAGGTCCAACCATTGAAGTGTCTTTCCGAACAGCAGAAGGCTTGGTTGCAGGGAAAACCACGGTACGTTATAAGCAGGTTGATATTGGTTTGGTTCGACAAATTGATCTTTCGGATGACCGATCTCATGTCATTGCCAAAATCGAATTACGTAAAGATGCCAGTAATTTTGCTGCCAAAGATTCGCGTTTTTGGGTGGTGAGACCGCGAGTAGGAACGGGTGGTATTTCGGGTATTGATACCTTACTCTCAGGGGCATACATTGAAGTCGATGGTGGGAAGGCTGAACAGAAGCAAGAGAATTTTACTGGGCTTGAAGTTCCACCTGTAGTGTCATCGGATATACCAGGCAAGGTCTTTTTCTTAAAAGCACAGGACTTGGGGTCACTTGATGTTGGCGTGCCGATTTACTATCGCAGAATTAATGTCGGGCAGATTACAGCGTATAAATTAGCAGCTGATGGGAAAAGTGTTGAACTACAAACCTTTATCCAATCTCCTTACGATAAGTTCGTAACCACAGATGCGCGTTTTTGGCAGGCCAGTGGGGTTGATGTGACCTTAAATGCATCAGGATTTAATCTGGATACGCAATCACTGGCCAGTATTATTGCGGGTGGTATTGCCTTTGGTTATCCAGAAAATTCTGCTGGAGCAATTGCACCAGACAATAGTTATTTTACTTTATCAGACTCTCGCAAAGAGGCGATGAAGGAGCCTGATGGTAAGCCGCGTCCAATTATTATGTACTTTGATCATTCACTTCGTGGTTTAACCGCGGGTGCACCAATTGACTTTATGGGCATTGAGATTGGTAATGTCAAAGCAATCAACGTCGAATTTGATCAGTCTTATACGCATTTAAGAATGCGCGTGGATGCAGTGATTTATCCATCGCGTTTAGCGCATGGCAAAGAACTTGATCCAGATGGCGAAATTTTTAAATACTTTATCGAGAGAGGTTGGCGTGCGCAGATGCGGACAGGTAATTTATTAACAGGTCAGAACTATATTGCCTTTGATAAGTTTCCAAAAGCCAAAGCCGCGTCTTTAATCACGAGACCAGATGGACGTGTTGAAGTACCAACCACGGCAACAGAGTTGAGTGGCTTACAGGCACAAGTGTCCCAAATCGCGGATAAAGTGAGTAAGTTCCCACTCGAAGAAATTGGACAAGATGTTCGTAAGACGCTTAATAATATGAACACCACCATTGAGTCGACTGATAAACTGGTGAAACAGTTAGATGGCAAAGTTGCACCTGGCTTACAAGCGACGCTGAATGATGTGCGTAAAACCATGCAATCGAGTGAATCCATCTTATCCAGTGATGCACCGATGCAGCAGGATGTGCGTAAAGCATTGCAGCAAATGACTCGAGCTGCGGCATCTTTACAATTAATGGCTGATTATATTGAACAGCATCCTGAATCATTGATTCGGGGTAAAAAAGCAGAGGCAAACAAATGATAAGAACAATCATCGCTAAACATTCATCTGCTGTAGCAGGAGTGCTCAGTAGCGTGAGCATCTTATCTGCTGCGGTGTTACTCACAGCTTGTTCGGGTTCACCCACACCGAATTATTACACCTTGGCAAGCAAAGTTTCTCCATTGCCAAGTTCAAAAGTCAGGGTCATTGAAGTATTGCCTGTTGGATTACCAGATCGTATCAATCGTGCGTCTATCGTGATACAGGATGCAGCAGGTAAATCTAAAATCATGGAAAACGAGCGTTGGACGTCCACGCTTGGAGCTGAATTAAGAGATAACCTGTCTGCTGGCCTACAGCAAAAACTTGGTGCGGTTGATCGTTATAACAGCGGTATGGTGGGTGGCAAGGTGTCTTATCGTGTCGCAACTGATTTTTCACATTTTGATATCATTAATACATCCGATATCGTGAACAAAAATGTTGAAGTTTCTGTTGCGTGGATCATTAAGCGTAATGATCCAAATATTACCTTAGATCAGAACTCAACCCAAAATCAGCAGTTGGCTTGCCGTATGACGTTTACTCAGCCAGTATCAGGTAAGAACAATCAGATACAAGACATTGTGAGTGGTGCGAGTAGTTCATTGAGCCGAGTTATTGATGCAATGGCACTGTCAATTGTGTCCTTAGATGCAAAAAACTCACCTAACATAAATGGGGTAATTTGTTCATAATTTGAATAAAAAGTGGTCAGATTGATCACTTTTGTTCTGTTCAGGTTTTATTGTTTATTCAGACATCACAGTTTAATGTTGTTTTAAGTTGCTCTCTTTAATTTACCAGCTAATACGAACACCTCATTTCGTCTTTGGCTAAATCAAAACATTAAAGAGAGCATAAAAATGAATCAATGTGTGATGAGCGCAAAAAATATTATTCGTGGTAAGCACCACCCAGAATTTTTACAGCATGAAGTCCTTGCTGATATTTTTATTGAAACAGCACAAACATTTCCTGAAAAAGTCGCCCTGATTGAAGCTGAACGAACGTTGAGCTATGGCGAGTTATATCAACAAGCTTTATTGATGGCACAGCATCTGACGCTGAAAGGAATCAAAGCGGGTGATATTGTTGGTTTATGGCTACCTCGTGGTATTGAGTTATTAAAATCTCAGTTAGCGATTTGTCTGAGTGGAGCAGCTTGGTTACCGTTTGATATGGATACGCCCGCAGACCGAATCACCGTCTGTCTTGAAGATGCTGCGGCAGTGGGGATGATTACCAGTGATGAATGGTATGAACACTTACAAGAAGTCCCACAAACGAAATGGACCAATACTGAATTACAGCGACCACTGCATGAGACTGTGGAATTAGCCAAAACCTCACCTGAACAGCCTGCCTATATTATTTATACCTCGGGTTCGACAGGAAAGCCGAAAGGGATTGTAATTACCCAGAAGAATATCTGTCATTTCCTACGTAGTGAAAACAGTATTTTAGGGATTCAAGAGCAGGATAAGGTCTATCAAGGTTTCTCGGTTGCTTTTGATATGTCCTTTGAAGAAATCTGGTTGTCTTACCTCGTCGGTGCAAGCTTGTGGATTGCACCAAAGTCCTTAGTCAGTGATCCAGAGCGACTTTGTCAAACGCTGAAACAGCAACAGATTACCGTATTACATGCTGTGCCGACTTTACTGGCTTTATTTCCTGAAGATGTCCCGAATTTGCGCATCATCAATCTGGGCGGGGAGATGTGCCCTGATTCATTGGTGGAACGTTGGGCCTTACCACACCATCAAATGTTTAATACCTATGGACCGACCGAAACCACGGTCACTGCCAGTCTGGAACTGTTGCAGCGTGGCAAACCGGTCACCATCGGCAAGCCCTTACCCAACTATGGTATGTTGGTCATTAATGCGGAAAGAGAATTATTGGCACAAGGTGAAACAGGGGAACTGTGTATCTTTGGCCCCAGTGTAGCTCCAGGCTATCTTGGACGCCCTGATCTGACTGCAGATAAATTTATTGAGAATCCTTGGGCAAATAATGAGGATGAAATCAGCTTGTACCGCACAGGCGACTTGGCCAAAATTGATGAATTTGGTCAGGTGCATTGTTTAGGTCGTGCCGATGATCAGGTTAAAATCCGAGGCTTCCGAGTTGAACTCGGTGAAATTGAAGCAGCGCTATGCGATCTGGATGGAATTGGTACGGCGGCAGTCATCCTAAGGGCGGAAGATGGTATTGATCAGCTGATTGCCTTCATTGCACCTGAGTTGGAGGCAAAACAAAGCATAGAGGTTAAACAGCTTCGACATCATTTGAGCCAACGCTTACCGCCATATATGGTGCCTAATCGTTTTGAAATTATTGAGGAAGTACCACGACTATTATCTGGAAAAATTGATCGTAAAGCATTGAAGGCTCGCCCATTAACCAGTGTGATTGACCGAAGTGAATCTGACCAGCCACAGAATGAAGCTGAACAGATTTTATTTGAGATTCTAGGTCGTTTATTTCCGAATATCCCAATGAAGTTAGACTCAGATTTCTTTGATGATCTCGGAGGCCATTCCTTACTCGCTGCGGTATTGATCTCAAATTTACGTGAACACCCTCAATATAGCCATCTGACCATTCAAAGCTTATATCAGGCCAGAAAAGTCGGCGCGATTGCAGCTTTAATGTTAGAACAACCTGAATCCTCCTTATTTGATCGGCAGATTGGACAAGATAATCCACGTAATCAGGCTTATAAATGGCTGTGTGGGATTGCACAGGCGGTGACGATCCCTGTATTGATCTCGATCAATATTCTGCAATGGTTGGCACCATTTTTTACCTATCACTATTTCACAGGCGGCACACGAGACAGTATTCCTTATGCGATTGTGCTGTCGTTATTGGTTTATATCAGTGTGATTATTGCCAGTTTTGCAGTTTCAATTACGGTAAAACGTTTACTGATGTTAGGGGTGGGCGCAGGTCGTTATCCATTATGGGGAATGACCTATTTCCGTTGGTGGTTAGCTGATCGGATCACCAGTATTTCACCTGTATATCTACTCTCTGGTTCAACCTTACTGAATTTATATCTCAAAGCACTTGGGGCAAAAATTGGGCATGATGTCACGATTAGCTCAGTGCATATCCGGATGCCATCGTTGTTACAGATTGAAGATGGGGTCAGTATTGGTTCCAATGTAAATCTGGAAAATGCCAAGGTTGAGCACGGACATCTCGTATTGGGTTCAATCCAACTCAAAAAAGACAGTTATGTGGGCTCTTATGCAGTATTGGAAGAAAATACCGTGTTAGAACCGCAAGCGCATGTCAATGCTTTAACCTCAATTGAATATGGCACGACGGTACCCGCAGGTGAAATTTGGGACGGAACACCAGCGAAAAAAATAGGCCATATTGATGAGTTGGAATCATTAGCTGCACGACCAAAATTATCTTTAGTGCGCAAATTTTCTGAATATGGCTATTACAGTGTCAGTGCTTTAATCATTGCCTGTTTGTTCTTTATTCCGATTTTCCCAAGTTTCTTGTTAGTGGATTGGTTAGATGTCAATGTGTTTAATATTGATCCGAATAACCATATTCAAACCGCACTGTATTATTTCATCCTTGCCATTCCTGCCAGTGCCATGATGATGGTCATTACCGCATTGATTTCATCGGCTATACGTAAGATTGTATTACCACGTTTAGAGACAGGCACTTATGCCATACATGGTGGTACTTATTATCGTAAATGGTTCGCAGCTCAGATTTTAGAGACCAGTTTACAGACTTTACATGGTTTGTTCGCCACCATATATGCTCCGACATGGTTTCGTATGTTGGGCGCAAAGGTAGGTAAAAATACAGAAATTTCGACTGCCACAGGTGTAATTCCTGAAATGCTGACACTAGGTGAAGAAAGTTTTATTGCAGATGCGGTGATGCTCGGTGATGAAGAAATTAAAGGCGGCTGGATGTCGTTGAAATTGACTCAAATTGGCAATCGTAGCTTTGTTGGGAATAGTGCCTATATCGCGGATGGTACGGTATTACCGGATAATGTTTTGATTGGTGTGCAATCAAAAACGCCAGATAACCGAGAAATGTATTCAGGTCAGACATGGTTCGGTTCGCCACCTTTATTGTTGCCAGCGCGTGAAGCAGCAGCGCAATATCCAGATCATCTTACCTTTAAACCAAGTATCAAACGCCGTTTTATGCGAGGCTTGATTGAGGGTTTACGTATTGTATTACCGACAGCACTCGCCATTGGTGTAGGTTATATGATTGTTTTAGAAGTGATTGATGTCATTAATGACTATAGTATTGCGATGGGGCTATTGGCTTTAACTATGGCTGGATTGTTATACGGCGTGGGTTGTTTTGTCATCGTGACCGTATTGAAATGGGCTTTAATTGGACGTTATCAACCACGTTCAGCACCGATGTGGACCATGTTCGTTTGGCTCAGTGAAGGCATTACCAGTCTCTATGAATCTGTTGCGATTCCGAACTTCTTGAATTATTTAAGAGGGACACCGATGTTGCCATTCTTTTTACGCCTATTAGGAGTGAAAATTGGTAAAGATGTCTATCTGGATACGGCTGATATTACTGAGTTTGACTGTGTGAAGATTGGAGACCGTGCAGAATTTAACAGCTTCTCTGGGCCACAAACGCATTTATTTGAAGACCGCATCATGAAAATTGGTCAAGTCAATATCGGCAGTGATGTGGTAGTGAATTCGCGTAGTATCATTTTATACAATGCCAATGTGGCTGATCATGCGGTATTAGGTCCACTGACATTGGTAATGAAAGGAGAGAATATTCCTGCAAAGTCAGCATGGATTGGCTCACCTGCAGTACCTTGGAAACATAGCTAATCATTTATAAGTGATTACTAAAAGGGATAAGAAAATAATTTTTCTTATCCCTTTTCTATATGTGTAACGAAGAGGATTAGCGAAAGATTTAATGTGTTGTTGAAGCAGGTTTGGATTTAAAAAACACTAAACAAACAAGGATAAAAGCCAATAATACAAAAGAAGCACCGAATCGGCTTAAATCCAATCCGCCGTGATCAAGGGGTTTATCTAAGAAGTCACCTAAGACCGCACCGAGAGGTCTGGTTAAAACAAAAGCCGACCAAAATAAAAATGTTCTAGAGATCTTGGTCCAATAATACAAGACAATCAAGATAAGCAATAATGAACCAAAGATCAGGGCAGCCCCTGTATAACCTAGTCCTTGGGTATCTG
The DNA here is from genome assembly GCF_000369845.1 of Acinetobacter higginsii. Taxonomy (NCBI): domain Bacteria; kingdom Pseudomonadati; phylum Pseudomonadota; class Gammaproteobacteria; order Moraxellales; family Moraxellaceae; genus Acinetobacter; species Acinetobacter higginsii. Next base: position 317,502 of record NZ_KB850222.1, read on the forward strand.
CTGTCCAGTCACCAAGCGCTGTTCCTAGGGTTTGAGAGAACATAATGGTGACCCAGTAAAAGGCTTCGGTCTTTGCAGACTGGACACTGTTCACCGCAATATTGCCACAGCTCCAATACCAGATCGCAAGCGAGCTAAGCAGTAGGATGAGTAAAATAATACTCCCTCCGAGATAGCCTATGCCTAGAGAGCGATCGACATAATCAGCAATGGTGGTTCCCAGTGTTGTGGTTGAGATAATGGTTGCCCAATATAAAAAGGGTTTGTACTCTTTGGCTTTCATTTGCAGTGAAACAAAGCCAATAAAAATAATAGAAAAAATACATGTACTTAAGATATAGCCCAGATTGAGCGACATTGATAAAGCATCACCAGCCGTTTCACCGAGTGTTGTTGCTGCAATTTTTATAATCCAGAACAGCAATGTCACTTCAGGCACTTTGCTTAATACTTCGGGTAGCCTATTTTTGTTATCCATAATTCACTCCAATTTGAGGGTAGATCAAATTTAGGATTTTTTTATTAATAGCGACTTAAAACTAAATTGTAATTTTGTTTGGTTTTTAAGGGGATTTAATTTTATTTTAAGCTGATATTTTTATATTTGCATCGTCAAACCATCATGGAACGATTGACGATGTCAATTGAAACTATCGATATCAGCTTATTTAATTGGATTAACTCGGCTGCAACTCAAAATCCTATTTTAGATAAAGCTGCATTATTCGCATCACATAATTTAATTGCAGTATTATTTGTATTTTTAATTGCTTCATTGTTTTTTAAGGATAAGAAATATCGAGTGCAGTTTATCAAGATGCTCATTACCATCGTTGCTTCATTACTCGTGACTCAGATCATTCATGCGGTCTACTACCATCCACGTCCTTTTGACATGGGAATCGGGCACATCCTGACAGGGCATGGTTCATCTTCTTCATTTCCAAGCCAGCATACCTTGACAGTAGCAACGATTGCATTTTCATATCTACTGTCTGGTTATCGAAAAATTGGTAGTGCAGCATTGCTATTGGCTTTAATTGTAGGTTGGTCCAGAATTTATATTGGTGTTCATTTCCCTTTCGATGTACTTGGATCATTTGTGATTGCTTTTATACTGGTATTAGGGATGAATGTAATATTTAAGGAGTTTATTTTTAAAGTTAAAAAAACAGTTCCCATATCTGTTGTGGATTAAGATTTTTTTAATTTTAGTGTGATTTTATTTCATTTAAATATTCTAATTTGATATTAAAATAAAGCCTATCCATTTATAAAGATAGGCTTTATTTATTTTAATTGTACTTAATATCTGTTTTTAAGACTCATCTGATCGGGCGGTTAATTGTCCTTCTGCAGTGAGTTGTTCAGCCATTTCTTTGGTTTTTCTTAAGCCTGGCATACGGTATTCGGTATGACCATAATCTTGAATAGATTTCCAACGACCACCCCAAGTTAAACCAACGGATTCAGCAACTTGCCCATAGAGTTGATAACCACGCATTGCCCAAGGGTCACGTTCTGAGATAACGACTTTACCGTTGCGTTTAAAAGCAACATCGGCAGCTAAACCAAATTGGTGATAGCTTTGATAACCTTTGGCACGGGTTGTATTTGGATTCCCTGCAAGCATATTTTGGCGGCTTGGGCTGCGGTAACCTTCAAGTAACACCAACTCATAACCGTGCTGTTCTTTCATGATTTTGAATACCATCAGTAGGCGTTGCTTATAGCGAGGATTAATTTTGTCCCATTTACGATCAACCATGGATACATCAAAACTACCATGTGAATGTGTAAGTGGAATCTCAATTTGAGATGCATTAATACTCGGATCTGTTGGATGCTGGGCTTGATAGGCCTGTTCAAGACGAGTTGCTTCGACAATCGCATCTTCAATCAAGTTGGCATCGACTTCTGGTGGTGGGCTCAGCATTTCACCATTAAGTAGCGTATAAATCTGCGGATCTGTTTCTTTTAAATACTCAGCTTCAATTCGTGTGGAATTGATCGGGCGGGTAAACGCAAAAATCAGGATGCTGGCGAATAAAAAGAAACCTGCAATTAAAATCCACCATTGTTGTAAGTGCCAATGCGATTGTAATTTTTCTGGCGAGGCCGCTTGATGCATATTCTCTGCAAACTGCATCGCATTGGCAATTTTCTTTTTGCCACTTGGAAGTAATGATTGCAACAACTGCTTGCATTTATAACGCAGCTCATATGACATGAGCAGGGTTAATCCGATCGCGACAGCGACAAAGCAGAAGAAGATGATAAAAATCATTGTTTACTTGAGTTCATTCACAGCAAAAGGTTTTTGTGTCACTTTAATTTGTACAGTTGCTTCGGGTGCTTCCGCTTCTACCTCAGGTGTTTTAGCAGGCGCTGTAGTCTTTGTTGTTTGAGGAGCAGTTTTAACCACTTTATTTGTTGCCGCAGGGACTGCTTCATTCTTCCCTGAAACAGGTTTGGTTGGCGCTACAACTTGTGTGGATTTTGCATTTGGCTCATTGGCAAAAGGGGAAACGTGCTGTCCAGTCGGTGTTGGTGCAGCTGCTGGAGGTGTGCGTTGGAAGAATTTATTTAAATCATTACTACCGGGTTGAGTGAAATTATTATCCTCTACCGATTCGGCTGTTTCATGATGACTAGCTGTCGTTTCCTCTGAGCTTTGAGTTGTCGTTTTGGTATTATGGGCTTGAGCAGGATTATTTTCTTCTACAGCTTGCTCTGGTTGCGTTGTAGCTGTATTGGTTCTACTCGAGTCGGTAACAAATAAGAGAAAGAAAACCAGTGCTGCAAAGATAACTCCTGAAAGAAATCCAATCAGTAAATAAATGACAGGCGATAAGGTTTTTTTCTTATTGGTCTGTAATATGCGTAAAGAAGTTGCTCTTTCCTGAGTCATACGTTATCAACTAAGGCAAATGGATGGTGATATGTGCTTCTTCAGCAGGTGCTGAAATCACATTTTGATATGGGTTTAAAGTATTCTGGTTTTGCTTTGATAACATGAACTTAAGGCCAGCAAAGGTCAGTGCAGCAAACATGAGTAAGAAGATCAGAATCCAGAAAAAAGGGAGTTCATGATGAATAATATGTTTAATTTGATCTGGAATTGCTGCAAATGGAGAAAAAGCTGCTTTTTTCCCTTTGAGATAATCAATCTCATCACCAACACGAGCCACGAGGTGATTTAGACTTTCTACAGATTCCAGACGGTATTTGCCCTGAAAACCGAGTAAGAGACAGTAGTGGAAAACCTCAAGTGATGCTAGGCGGTCTTTGCCACGACTGCGCAGTTGTTCCAAGATTTCAAAAAAACGATAACCCGCCAGTTGAGAGCCAAACAGGCTCAATTGCAATGGGCTGATAAGCCATGAATTCTGTAAGTTAAAATAGGCAGCATCCTGTTGCGTCGCAATGGTTTCATCAATCAAGGCACAAAATGCATATTTGGCGTCGTGAATATCATCAGCAGAAAATTGTAAGCGTTTGGCTTGTTGCTCAAATCGGTTCAATAAATCGACAATTTTTTCACGAAAATCAGTTGGATTTGCAGGTATATAGCGATTGCGAAGTAAAAAAACCAGATAGAACCCATCATGTAATAGATCAATCAAGTTAGTCGCTTGCACTTTATTTTGTGGTTGGTCAGACGTAGGGAAGCCTGAACCAATTTTTCCATCATCAAATAAAGAGGGGATGCCTGTTGGTTGAGTCATTGTGATTCTCTTAACTATTCATTACGGCAATGAGTTCAATACTGATATCTTGGAATCCAGCTGGTACATAGACACAGATAGATTCTGACTCAAGCATACGTTGATACAATTCGTGATGTGGTTCGATTTCAAAATAGCTGACACCAGAACGTACTGGAATTGCAGTTGGCACCTGCATTAAATGATGGAGTGGAACCGCTGGAAGAGCGGCAATAACACGTTGTTCTACATCAATTGTACTACCCACTTTAAAGCGCAATGGAACGATCTGGATCAATTCATGGGTTTGCATCATGCTGCTTGAAACCGCAATATAGAGACGAGTGTCACGGGTAATTTTGTCAGACTCAAGACTACCAACCCAATACGATGGTCGTGTTTCTTTTAAAGCAATGCTGAAATAACGGCTCGAAATAATGGTGTCTAATAAATCTCTTAGAATCAGATCAAGCTGTTGGAAACTGTCTTGTAATTGGTGATGCTTATACTGTGGCAAATGATCCACATCATACGCAGTCGAAAAGGTCAGTAAAGATCCAGTTAAACGCAATAATTCTGAAAATAAACGCTCAGGATGGATCAATGGATATTGCAACAGGTGATTCAAGCCTGCATAAGCCGTATTTAAAGCATTGATTAACCAGAACGAAACGATATCACCCGAACGGAATTCAATGAGTTTCTGTTCATTTTCACGATTGTTGCTTTGAATGGTTTTAATTTTTGCCTTAATAACGTTGAGCGTACGCTTTAAATTATTAATTAAAGATTCAGAAGCCGCGATATGTAAAATAGGTGGAATAAATTTATTATCCAGCTCAAAATGACCTGAGCTTTGACGCTTAATCTTGGCGACTGGAATATATAAGAAGCCATCTAAATTTTGACTAGGTTGAATATGCTGTTCTAACAATTTGAATTCGGCACGACGACGTAACAAATTCAGTTCAGCAGGGCTAGCATCAGTAAACAGATCATGTGTTTCAGTCAAATAGTTATGATAACGACTAGAAACTGAACGTGTTTCATCAGCAATGTTTTTCTTATTGGCCTGCAAAATTGGTAGTGCCAGATAAACCGTCATTTCACCTTGTAGATTAAGGTCATCTAATAACAATGGTTCTGGCAATAAGTCTTGTGCAGGCGCATGATAAATTTCACCATCTTGCCAAATGATTTCGACTTCTTGCAAAGCTAGAATATGAGTAGAAAGTTGAACTTCATCGAACTTTAATTTCTGCACACCGTAGGCATGTGGAATCATTGCTCGAATCGTATGATTCAAGCGTTGCTCATGGTAGGTGTCTTGAATCTGGAAATGCTGAGGACGTAAAAATAAGCCTTCACCCCAAAGAATCTTTTCTGCTTTAAACATATTTATTTACCAACAATTATTCGTATTCATTCTTTGGCTGAACACCAAGGGTGTCCTGTAGCATTTGTAAAGGATGTTCATCCTTAATCACTTGGGTTAGCCATTCATGCAACGGCATTTGACTCCACTTGATGGTTTTCTGCAGCATATAGCTGACAGGACTATGCGGCTCATTCTTTTGAAAATAAGTGGCAATTTCTTGCAATACCCGCATTGCCTGTTCGCGATTTTCGACATGCGATTGAACTTGTGGCTGGAAAGACAGCTGGTTTTGGGGAGCAGAAGATTGTGTCGTCACGGGTTGTACCATCGGCGTTGTCGATGTTTCGATTTCAGTAATGACAGTTTGAGTCGGTTGCTCAAACAAATCGGTCTTATAAATCTTTTTCAGTGTGATATGAATGGTGTCTAAGCTTGAATCGATTGCCGCAAAACTCGGCGAGTCTAAACCAAGCAGACCATCTAAAACCTGTTTCAATGTTGCCCATTGTTGTAGGATCTCATTAAAACGTTGATAGTTTTGACGCTGAAAATTTTTATCTGTATTTGATAAGGCTTGTTCGAATTGCTCTAATTCTGTCGAACCACTTGAACCCTCATAATCATCGCTTTGTTTACGACGGATATTCTCGTGATAAAGAAAGTTGTCGTAGTCGAGCAAATGGTAATAAGGCGCATGATTGATCAAAGAAACTTTTTTGATCAATAGCGGCAGTTGGTTAATCAAGCCCTGTAATAAGCCAATACGTTGATCTAGATCCTCATCTTCAACTTCAGGGTGTAGGGTTAACCAATATTGTTCTAATAAGCGATGGCTAAGCTCGAGACTTTTGGAAATTCCTGCAAAACCATAAAGGTTTGCCCAAGCTTCTGAGAGCCAAGTGAGTAAACGGATATCTTTACTTTTCGATTGGAGTAAATCTATAGATGTCGTTGCAACAAAGTCCCAATCGGCCTGTTTAGGTTCAGTGACCCAGTCACCTTGATCAAGCAGTACATCATCTTGGGTCTTTGCTTTTTTAATTGCATGAAACTCATTTGAAAATGAGTAATCCTCACCACAAGGTGACTGCTCATTAATAGGCGTTAGTAAAGATAAAATATCCATATGCATCACAAATTTGGCTCAATCTTAAAATTTACACTTCAGCTTTGGTTTTTTTAGTTGAACGTTTCTTGGTTACTTTCTCAACTGGATCTAACTGATAGGTAATTTCATCATCTTTAGTATCAATCACAATTAGTTTTGGTAACTTATGTTCCGCGAGAGCCACTAAAATTTCAGTTGCCAATGCAGGAAGGACGGTTGAGTTGAGGATGTTGTCCACATTTCGTGCGCCGCTATCCACTTCGGTACAACGGCTTAACAATAATTCGATTAAATCATCAGAATACTGAACCTTGGTTGCATACTGCTTTTCAATACGATCAACAATTTTCCCAAGCTTGTGTTTAATAATCCGAACCAATAACTCATCATGCAGTGGGAAGTAAGGCACAATGCGCATACGACCAATAAAGGCTGGTTTAAACTGCTTATATAAACTTGGTTTTAGATGTTCGATTAAGTCTTCGGCATGTGGCCATTCTTCTACAGGTTGATTTAAGCATGCCTGCATAATTGCACTTGAGCCTGTATTAGAGGTCAGAATGATTGTGGTGTTTTTAAAGTCAATCACACGACCTTCGCCATCTTCAAGCATTCCCTTGTCGAAGACTTGATAGAATAATTCTTGAACATCACTATGTGCTTTTTCAATCTCATCTAATAGCACGACACTATAAGGATTGCGACGAACGGCTTCGGTGAGAACACCGCCTTGACCATAGCCGACATAGCCAGGAGGGGCACCCTTTAACGATGAGACCGTATGCGCTTCCTGATATTCAGACATATTGATGGTGATGAGGTGATTTTCGCCGCCATACAGCTCATTAGCGAGAGCAAGGGCAGTTTCAGTTTTACCCACACCACTTGGGCCAATCAATAGGAACACACCTTGTGGTTTGTTAGGATCTTCTAATTTTGCTTTAGAGGTTTTAATGCCTTGTACCAATTGAGTGAGCGCATAATCTTGACCCATGACGCGTTCGCCAAGCTTGTCCTCAAGGCTTAGAATTTGTTTGATTTCATCATTCACCATTTTCCCAACTGGAATACCTGTCCAATCTGAAATGATTTCATTGATGATTTGTGCATTGACACGTTCAAATACTAAAGGTGTTTGACCTTGTAATTGTGCTAAGTCCGCTCTTAGTGAAGCAATTTGTGTCTTATTGTCCTGTTCTGTATGTGCATTCAATTGCTGGATTTGTTTAACCAGCGCTAGTTCTTGCTGCCATTTAGTTTCAGTGTCTTGAATTTCTTTGTCTAAGTTTGCAAGTTGCTGATTAAGATCATCTAACCGTTCATGATGGATCGGGAACTGTTGATGTTCGTGGGTAATAATTTGATGTTCTAATTTAAGATTATGTTGTTGTGCTTTGAGTTGATCCAGAATTACAGGTTGTGCATTCTGGGTTAAAGCAACACGGGCAGAAGCGGTATCGAGTACGCTCACTGCTTTATCTGGGAGTTGGCGACCGCTGATATAGCGATGAGAGGCTTGAACTGCAGTAATAATGGCTTGATCTTCAATATGTAAATTGAAGTGACTTTGCATCACTGGAATCATGGCACGTAACATATCGATCGCCACTTCTTCGGTTGGCTCTTCAACTTTGACCACCTGAAAGCGACGGCTGAGGGCTGCATCTTTTTCAAAGTATTGTTTGTACTCAGCCCAAGTTGTTGCTGCAATGGTTCTTAATTCACCACGTGCTAATGCGGGTTTGAGTAAGTTTGCGGCATCATTTTGTCCTGCTTGCCCACCAGCACCAATCATGGTGTGTGCTTCATCAATAAATAAGATGATTGGGTGAGCAGAGGCTTGTACTTCTTGAATCACTTGTTTTAAACGATTTTCAAACTCACCTTTAACGCTTGCACCTGCTTGTAATAGACCCATGTCTAAACTATGCAGCTGTACATTTTTGAGCGCTTCAGGTACTAAGCCTTGTGCAATTTTTAAAGCCAATCCTTCAACAACTGCTGTTTTACCGACACCAGGCTCACCCGTCAAAATTGGATTGTTTTGACGACGACGCATCAAGATATCCAGCATGAGTCGAATTTCAAACTCTCGACCAATAACAGGATCGATACCACCATTTTGAGCTTTTTCAGTCAGATTAATCGTGTATTGATCAAGGGCAGGTGTTTTTGCAGCCGTGATAGTAGATTCAGTGTTTGTTGTTTGTTCAGTACTATTCGAGGTGTTTTCTGTTTGTGGTTGTTCGCTACTTTTTTCACAAATATCGAGAAACTTATGTTTCATTGTGTCGATTGGAAAACGTTCAAATAAGCTTGATGCTCTAAATGCGATTTGTTGTAAATCGGGCGCAGTTAACAATGCTATCAATAAATGACTACTACGTATTAAAGGCGTTTGTTCTGCAGAAGCGAGTAACCATGCTTGTTCAAATAACCGAATGATTGATTTTGCAAAGATGGGCGTGCGGGTATTACCTTTAGGTAAAGAAGCAATGGTTTCTTTTAAATCAGTAATTAAGGCATCAGCAGAGATATTATTTTTTTTTAATAAAATGTGTAAATCATTGACTATGTTTTGATTTAATAATTCAACGAATAGATGTTCAATCTCAATTTCATAATTCAATTGGTTAATACAATAGTTTGCAGACTTTTCTAATGCAGTACGAGTAGGAGTTGACAGTTTTGTAATTAAAACTTTTAAGTTACTCATTTATTACTCACAATAATTTTTAAATACCAAGCGCTATTTACTAACTTCTAACTTGGTATGGTTGTTTTTGCTAGAAATATTTTTTGAATAAAATCAAAAACTTAACATAACTCTGCTCGAGTATACAGATTATTCTACAACAAAAAATGTCACTTTTAAACAAAAAATGCACCAGTTTTAAATTTTTTTTTACAGGAATGTCTGTCACGAAAATTTAATAATGTTAATAAACGTAACTAGTATTGACTTTGTATGTGTTTTTTTTGTTAAATTCGCGGAAATGATGTAAATGTACAAAAATTGACGAGTAAGAGGGTTTTTTAACAATAATTGTCAGCTCTTCAATTATAAGTTAAATAATGACGAGGCATATTTTGAAAAAAGGTATTGTAATATCAATTCTTTGTATAACAGCAGGTTTAATCGGTAATTCGGCTTTTGCTGATGATAAAGAAATAAAACCAATTAAGTTAAAAAGTAAATGTCTAAAACAGAATCCGTTGGCAGTAAACCAAACGGATCATGCTTTATTAGATATTTATCAACAAGTTTGTGACAAAGATAATGCTTCGCGTGTAAACGATTTATTGGCTCAAGCAGCAATGCGTATGTATGAATTAAAGCAACCGATGAATGCTTTAAAACTGGCAACGCAGTTACAAGAGCAAAATGTACGCGGTGCTACTTTAACGGATGTTACTTTTTTAGCCAGTGTTCAAATTGCCAATGAAGCATTGCAACATATGCGCTCAAGCGAAATGCGCTATTTGAGTAATGAACTCACTTATCCACCAGCAAAACAGCTCAGTGACAGCATCCGTGTTGCTTTACCTGCTCCAGATACCTCAACGAGCAAGGCGATCACCGATGAGTCAGTCAAAAATGAGATGCGAAATACGTCGACCAATAACACAACGCGACGTACAACGAACAGAAAAGTACGTACAACCCAACCAACACGTAGTACTGTTACTCAAACAGTTGCACCGGTGAAACGTCAAACGGCTGTAACACCAACAGTTAGCAAACAACCAAATACTGTTCAAAAGGCAGGTTCGAATCCATTCGATTCGTTGAAATAATAATCAAGGGTGAAAAGTTATGGCAAAGAGAGAAAGCGTACAGAAGAAACTGCAACGCATACGTCCCCCTCGTGTACAGCTGACATATGATGTCGAAGTTGGTGATGGTAAAGAGTCAAAAGAACTCCCTTTTGTTGTGGGTGTGATGGGGGATTTCTCCGCTGCATCAGAGCTAGAAAAGACCAAATTGAAAGACAAAAAATTTATCAATGTTGATTTAGATAACATTGATGAAGTGATGGAATCTTTGGCTCCGCGTGCGGCTTTCCAAGTTGAAAATACTTTGACGGAAGAAGGTGGGCGCATGTCAGTTGACCTTACTTTCAACTCAATGGAAGACTTCCGCCCAGAGCAAGTAGTTCAACAAGTAGATCCATTACGTAAGCTGGTTGCAGCACGTGAACGTTTGACCGATTTACGTAATAAGATTTCAAACAGCGAACGTTTAGAAGATTTGCTGGATGAAGTATTAAAAAATACCGATCAAGTTCGCCAACTCAGTGCGGAGGCTGAAAATGAGTAATTTACAAGCAGCCGCTGCAGCGAGTGTTGAAGCTGAATCAGCAAATTTGTTGGACTCAATTGTTGAGCAAAGCCGTATTGCCCGTAATGACGATGAGCATGTTCGTGCAAAAAGCTTAATTGGTGAGTTGGCAAAAGAAGTCATGGCAGGAACCATTACTGTTTCTGAAAATATGACCTTGTCAATTGATAAGCGTATTGCGGAAATTGATGCATTAATTTCAAATCAATTGAGTGAAATTATGCACCATGAGCAATTCCAAAAAATCGAATCGACATGGCGTGGTCTTTATTATTTCTGCCAAGAAACACCGTCTAACTCAATGATTAAAATTCGTATGTTGAATACGACGAAAAAAGAGTTGGTGAAAGACTTCCAAGGTGCAACAGATTTTGATCAAAGCACCTTGTTTAAAAAGATTTATGAAGAAGAATATGGCTCATTTGGTGGTGCACCTTATGCAGCGTTGATTGGTGATTTCGAGTTCGATCGTACACCGTCAGATATGTATTTATTGGAACAAATTTCTCATGTTGCTGCAGCAGCACATGCGCCATTTGTTTCGGCAGCAAGCCCAAGCATTCTTGGTCTTGAATCATTCACCGATATTGATCGTCCACGTGATGTTTCAAAAATCTTTGAAACAGCTGAATACGTGCAATGGCGTTCTTTCCGTGACAGTGAAGATTCTCGTTATGTCGCATTGACCATGCCTCACGTCTTAGGTCGCCTGCCATATCACCCGAAAGAAGGTACTGCAACTGAAGGGTTTAACTTCGTTGAAGATGTTTCTGGTGAAAACCATGATGATTATTTATGGATGAATGCGGCTTATGCATTCGGTACACGTTTAACCAATGCCTTTGATATGCATGGTTGGTGTGCTGCGATTCGTGGTGTTGAGGGTGGTGGTTTAGTTGAAGGCTTGCCAGTACACACCTTTAAAACCTCAGATGGTGAAGTGGTGTTTAAATGCCCAACTGAAATTGCCATTACAGACCGTCGTGAAAAAGAACTCAGCGACCTTGGCTTTATTCCATTGGTTCACTGCAAGAACACAGATTACGCAGCCTTCTTTGGTGCGCAGTCTGCTCAAAAACCAAAGAAATATGACAGTGATACGGCGAATGCAAACTCTGCACTTTCTAGCCAAATCCAATACATCATGGCGGTATCGCGCATTGCACATTACTTAAAAGCAATGATGCGTGACAAAGTGGGAAGTTTTGCATCTGCAGGCAATGTCGAAGCATTTTTAAATGAATGGCTCTCGCAATATGTCTTGCTAGATGATGGTGCATCTCAAGAAGCAAAAGCACAATATCCGCTTCGTGAGGCATCTGTAAAAGTTGTAGAAGATCCAGCTCAACCGGGTCACTACAAGTCTGTGGTTTTCTTAAGACCACATTTCCAGCTGGATGAGTTGTCTGTTTCTTTACGACTCGTGACTGAACTACCTCAGTCCTCAAATTAACAATGAGATCAGCTAGATAATAACTTTAAATAAAATAGAGGTAATTTTTAAATGAAAGATATATATGTTGAGTTTCGTGGTAAGTACAAGGTAGACGGAGAATCTCGCGATTCTGAACACAAAGGTTGGCTAGAAGTTAACTCTTGGTCTCATAACATTCGTCAACCTAAATCTGCGACTTCTAGTAGCGTAGGTGGCCATACAGCTGAACGTGTTGAGCACTCAGACATGATCTTCGTTAAAGATTTGGATGCAACTAGTCCTAAGCTTTGGGAAGCTTGTTCTGCGGGTTATACATTTGATGAAGTACAGATCGATTACTACCGTGCAAATGGTGATAAGCGCATCAAGTACTTACAAATCAAATTGAAACACGTTCTTGTTTCTAGCGTAACACCGACTGTAAACGAAGAAGGTGTTCCAACAGAAACATTTGGTTTGAAATACGCAGCTGTTGAGTGGACTTATAACCAACAAGACATTAACGGTACTGCGAAAGGTGCTGTTACTAAGAAATGGTCACTTTCTAATAACACAGCTTCATACGCTGCGTAATCAGTATCGTGATTTTCTGATAGAGGTTAATAGGTGCCTATTAGCCTCTATTTTTCCAAGATGCTGTTCTTATAAAAATGAATTTAGATCATCTATATCCTTACGGATTCAGATCAACATTATTTGATCGTTTAGTACCAGAGCAAGAAGATTATTTAAGAGGGATGTCGATTCAGCAGTTACGAGAGTCTGTTGCTCGTGATTTGGAAGACTTGTTGAATAGTCGGATCGCACAATTTGATCGAGATATGGATGAATTTCCGCTGGCAAAAAAATCAATTTTGCAGTTTGGAATTATCGATTTCGTAGGCTTGTCGACGGCGAATCCATTGGATCGAGATAAAATTTGTCAATCGATTGAGCAGTCCATTGCAGCACATGAGCCAAGATTGCGGCAGATCAAAGTTGAGATGCTATTAGATGGGCATAATATGGGATCGCTATGTTTGAGTATTCAGGCTTACTTAAATATCCACCCCTTATATGAACCTGTTTTTTTCGATGCTTTACTCAAACCAACAACACAACAATATGTTATTTCTGCCAGAACTTAGTGTGAGCGAACAGTGATAGAGCAACTTTTACCGTATTATGAAAAACAACTACAAGAATTCGGTCAACAATCTCGAGAGTTCGCGCAGAAATATCCAAAGATTGCGCAACGTCTATCACTCAACCAAGAACAAATTGATGACCCGCATATTGAACGCTTAATTCAGGCCTTTTCCCTGATTGCTGCGCGTATTGATAAAAAATTAGCCGATAGCTATGAGCTGTTTACTCATTCTTTATTTGAGGTGATGTTCCCGCAATATTTGCGTCATTTTCCAGCCTGTACTGTGGTCAGTTTTGAAGATACCAATAAACTTAAACAATTAACTGCAGTACATTTGATTCCACAAAAAACAGCGTTGAAGTCACGCAGTTTTAAAGGCGTGCAATGCGAGTTTAACACTAGTAATGAGGTTCGATTATTACCGATCGCATTGACGCATTTGGAGTTTCAAACTTCGCCTAGCACGCATATGCATTTGAATCAAAATGCGACCTTGAGTTTGAAATTTGAAATCTTTAATGATGCCCAACAATGGATTTTGGATGAAAAATTACCGATCTATTTAGATGCTATTTCAAATTTTCCACTGCAAGTTTTGGATAGTATTTTCCGTAAAGATACGGGTTTTGCAATTCGGGTAGGGCAGCGCGTCATTGAGGTAAGTAATCCTTTTGAGGTGATGGGCTTTAGTGAACAAGAAAGTTTATTGCCGATTGATCAGCATACCCATCATGCCTATCGTTTATTGATGGAATATTTTTGTTTCCCTGAGAAGTTTAATTACTTAAATTTGGATTTGAGTGTCCTCAAAGGATTATTACAGCAGCACAACAGCTTTGAAATTTTGATCCATCTCAAACTTAATTTGAATGATCAAGCCGTGGTCCGTAATTATTCCGAGCTCAATATAGCCAACTTTAAATTATTTACCACACCGGCAATTAATCTGTTTGAAAAGCAGGCCGAACCGCAAAAGATTTCACATACCCAATTACAATATCCATTGGTCACGGATGCGCATCATCCTGAGTTGTATCAAGTCTATTCTATCCTTGAGATGAATATGGTGCGTGAAAAGACCAATCAAGAGCAAACGCATCTTCCTGTATTGCCTTTTTTTGCAATGAGTCATTATCACAATGATAAGGTTCAATTTTTCTATTCTTTAAATTATCTGCCTTCGCAGACCAAAATCATGCAAATGGGGTATTCGATTGTTTCCAAGCATTTGAAACCTTATGAAATCAAATCCGATTTTATTAGTACGCGTTTGCTGTGCTCCAATGGTGATTTGCCGCATGAAGCATTAAGTCAGAGCAATAATATTCTGAATTTAAATGACAGTAGTTTGGCAAGACGAGCCTTGATTTTAAAGCGTCCGACATCGCCTTATCATTTTGATAAAAACAGTAATGAGCAATGGCGCATTATTTCGCATCTTTCGTTGAATACCTTGGCATTGATGAAAGGGGATGCACTGAGTCATGTGAAGGAGCTTTTGGCTTTATATAACTTACCGCATACCAAAGAAAACATTTTGTTGATTGATGCATTGAAACAGCTCAACTTCTCAACCACCAATAAATTGATGAATGCAAAACCTTTCCCGATGTTTATTCGTGGGGTTAAGGCTGAGCTCTCGGTGAATAAGAGCGTTTTCCGTGGACATAGTCTCTATATTTTCAGCCAGTTATTAAGCCATATTTTTAATTTAAAGGTTCAAATCAATAGTTTTGTTGATGTGGTCGTCAAAGACAGTCTTAACCAGCAGGAGATATACCAATGCGTGCAGAACGTTGGTGGCAAGACTCTTCTGTAGTCGACCAAGTTTTTAAAAAGTCAGGTTCATTTGAATTTATTCAATCTACACGCTTGTTACGCCATCATCCGCAGGCATTACAAGCACAGGGGTGGTCTGAAGATTTTAAATTTGGCACCTCATTTAGTTTAAGTTTCCCTGCAACTGAAATTGAAGAACTCAGTTATCAAGATCAGCGTGTCCATTTAACCAATCTGGTAGTAGGACTCACAGGAACACAAGGGGCACTGCCTTATACCTATACCAATAAATTAAAACAAAGTAGCCGACAGCAGCGACTCGAGATTAAAGAGTTTTTAGGTCTGTTCAATCATAAGCTGACAGCCAAATATGTTGATGCCAGCTTAGCGTATAACTTGGCAGTGCGTTATGAGATTGAACAAGACAATCATTATCTGGACATTCTGCATGCCTTAAATGGCTATATTCGTTCTCAGCATCAACAACAAGATCTAGATGAGTATTTTGCCGAATTTTCTGGTTTGATGCAGGGGCAAAACAATACCGCGCATGCGTTAAAAACAGTGTTGTCATGTGTGTTTAATCAACAGGTTCAGATCCAAGAATTTGTCAAAGAAACCTTTCATCTGGCTGATGAGCAGAAGACCAGCTTAGGCGGTAGCAATCCAAGCCTACTGGGTGTGAATACCTTTTGTGGCGATACGGTCCAGCAAATTGATGGCAAAATCGAGATTCAAATTGGGCCATTATCTCGAGAACAGTATTTAGCTTTCCTGCCTGAGCAGCCTTTAAATAAAAAGTTAAAACACCTGATCCAGACATGGTGCAGCCCAACACTGTTTATTGACGTACGTTTAATTTTGGATAAAGGTGAAATCACCCCAATCTGTTTAAATTCTGGGCATCAGGTAGGTCTGGGCCAAGGGGCATTTTTAATGCCATCCGAACAATTACAACATAACACGGAAACACGTTATGCACTTTTAGGAGCCGCATAATGGTGAAGAAAATTTTAGCCACACTCATCAGTTGCTTTATCTTGGTCGGCTTGGTGGTGGTTTATTACTGGCGTGATATTCAATACCAACCAGAATCTGCCGATTTAATTAATTATTTCCTGATTTTGCCAGTCGTGATGACCTTGGTGTTACTGTCACCTTGGCTGATCTATAAGGCATATCAACATTATAAAGAAAAAAAGCAACACGCTTTGCAGGCTGAACAAAATGCAGAGCAGAGCTCAACCGAGTCACAGCCGATTGTACTGGAGAGTAAGTGGTTAACACTGAATCTTTATGCGGCAGGCGCATATAGTGCACTGGGTGAAAATGATTCGATTTTGGAGGGAATCAAGCAGTTTACCAGTCCCCAGTTAGATCAGGATCTGGTGAATTTTCATGGCATCCCTATTCTTTCTTATCGCATTGCAGACTTAGATCAACAGGTCCAAAGCGAGGATGATGAGGAATTGCAGTTCTTGTCGGTTCGACAGCAACGCATCATGGCGCTGATCCATCAACAAATTGAACAGCACACGGAACTTTTGGCTTCGATTTCAGACCACTTAAAGCGGTCTAGTTTGTTTTATGAAAGCCAAAACCTGCATGAATACCGGATGCACCCTGCATGGATTGATCCAAGTTTTTCGGGTGATGAGGCGCATGAGTCCATTCAGGTAGAGCAGGTCTATCGTTTGGATAAATTAAATCTGCACATTTTATTGTCTGAAGATGTGGTGCATACCTGGAATGACTTGAGTAGCAACGAAAGTATTCAGGCCATTTTTTACGATCTTGGCATCATTCCCCAAAAGTTCCATATTGAATATCACTACCTCAGTGCGGCATCGACTGAGCAACATCTGCTGGAGTTGCTTGATCGGATTCAAAACCAAGCCCATGAAATTTCATTGATCATTGCGGCAGATTCAGAAATTGATCAAGAAATTATTGATGAAAAATCTTGGGGAGCAAGTGCTTATATCCCTGCGGAATTTGTGAGCAGTAGTTGTCTGGCGAATCCTGAGGTGGAGCTAGAACAGTTACAACCCGAGAAGACCTTTAAGCTGGTCAGTAATCAAAATAATATCGATCAAATTTTCAAAGAGCTGGGGATTGATGATTTACCTCAGTATCAAGCTGAAGAACCTTTTGTATTGGTGGTTGAGGATGGTGCTGATGTCAAGGTGTCCAAAAAATTGGAACAGTTTTTTAAGCAAAGTCCAGTCGAGGCACACCATTACTTGTACTGTAAACCTATTTTTGGACACACCCAAAACGTGGCAAAACTGTTTGGATTAATGTTGGGGGCACATTTTTCTGAGTCACAAGTCGCCTTTGTTTATGGACAAAATTTACAAGCATTTATCCAAGCTGTTCCTGAGATCACACAAGATCAGGAAAGTGTAGCAATTGCTGATTAATTAACTTTATTAAGAATTCGAGAACTCAATGTATATCATTTTAGGTTATCTGTGGCAGTACATCACGAATCCTAAAGCTATTATTGCTTTATCCTTATTCGTGGCACTGATTTCTTCATACTCGTCTATTCCTCGGCATATTTTTTGGGCATTGGCAGCAACCTATGCATTGGGTTTAATCGTCTATGGCATCTATTGGCTGATTCAAAGAAAACGCCATGCAGAACAAGGTGAAGAACTGGCCAATGCGATTGAGCAAGACAGCCAAGCTGAATATGGTCAACACAAAGACAAAGCCGAGCTACAGTTAATTCAGCAGCAGATGAAAGAATCAATTCAATTGATTCGTAAATCTAAATTGGGTGATAAAAAGGGCAATGCCGCATTGTACGAATTGCCTTGGTATATGGTGATTGGTAATCCAGCTGCGGGTAAAAGTTCTGCGATCTATAATTCTGGTTTGAAGTTTCCCTTTGAAGAAACCCATCAGAAAATGGTTTCAGCGGGTTTAAGTGGAACACGAAACTGTGATTGGTTTTTTTCTACAGAAGGGATTTTGCTGGATACCGCAGGGCGTTATTCGGTTTATTCCGAAGATCATTCTGAATGGTTGGGCTTTTTAAATATTTTAAAGAAAAATCGTTCCAAAGCGCCTGTTAATGGTTTGGTCCTGATTGTCAGTATTGCTGAATTGATCAGCCAGAGTCCTGAGAACTCAATAAAATTAGCCAAAAATCTGCGCGCTCGAATTCAAGACTTAACGGAAAAACTTGAGGTCGTGGTTCCTGTTTATTTGGTCTTTTCTAAAATGGACTTGATTGCAGGCTTTACGGAGTTTTTTGATTGCTATGAGTCACAAGAATATAATCAGGCGTGGGGAGCGACCTTACCTTATGAGCAGAACTCGTCTCAGAATGCAGTGGAATTATTCGAAAAACATTACAGCATTCTTTATGACGGTTTAAAGAGTGTCAGTACCACGCATTTAAGTCGTCGCCATTCGCAGAATATTTCGCCGAGTGTAATGACCTTCCCATTGGAATTTAAAACACTCAAACCTGCACTAAAAAGTTTTGTCGGCACGTTATTTGAAGATAACCCATACCAGTTCCAACCGATTTTCCGTGGTTTCTATTTTACCAGTGCCTTACAAGAAGGTGTGATTGAAAGTCCAATGACGGAGAACATTGCGCAAGAGTTTCAACTGCAGCAAGTTCAGGGCAATGGACAAGACAACGGAAATGCTTCGCTTGCACCCAACCATGGTTATTTCTTACAAGGTCTATTCTCTAATGTGATTTTACGAGACAAAGATCTGGTGAAACAGCACATCAATCCTGCCAAAAAACGTCAACGTTATATTGGCTTTATTGCCGCTTTGGTGGGCGTTTCTTTGGTACTCGGTGTATGGGTCTGGTCATATCGCAATAACCAGCAATTGATTGCGGATGTACAGGCTGACTTAGATAAAGTGGTGCACTTGGAAAAAACCTCTGGGCAGCAATTATCCACTCAACTCGAAGCCTTATTGATTCTGCAAGAACGCTTGCAACAGCTCGATGAGTTTGATGAGCATCGTCCGCTTAAATTCAGCTTTGGCCTTTACCAAGGCAATCAGTTACGCGAGAGCTTAAAAGCCGAGTATTTGAAAGGGATCAAGCAAATTGTTCTGACCCCGACACAGCAAAATATTGCGCAATATTTACAGCGTGTTAAAAACAATGAGGCAACTTTAAAAGCCAATCACGTCAATGTCGAAATCAAACAAGTTGCGAAAACACAGCAGTATTTAGAGCCTTCGGATAGCAATCCACAAGATGCTTATAATGCATTAAAAGCCTATTTGATGATGAGCAACCATGAATATATGGATACCAGTCATTTAAGTGACCAAGTATCACGTTTCTGGCGCTCTTGGCTAGATGCCAATCGTGGACAAATGCCGCGTGGTGAGATGATTCAGGATGCAGAGAAGATTCTCTCTTATGCCATGACTTTGGCCAATCAAGATGGCTTCCCTGTACTTGAAACCGATGCCCAAGTGGTCGATCAAACCCGTCAGGTTTTATTGTCAGTGATTCGTGGTATGCCAGCACGTGACCGTGTCTATAACGAGATTAAGATGCGTGCAGCGGTACGCTTCCCAGCAGTCACGGTTGGGCAAATTGTGGGTGAACAAAACCGTGCCATTGTTTTAGGTAGCTATGCATTACCAGGTGTGTTTACCCAAAAGGCCTGGGATGAGTATGTTGAAAAGGCAATTGATGAGGCTGCGAATAAGCCAACAGACAGCAAAGATTGGGTATTAAATAGTCGCCAATCGGATGATTTAACCTTCTCTGGTAGCCCAGAACAAATCCGCAAACAATTGGTCGCGCTGTATAAGCAAGAATATGTGGCAGAATGGAAAAAATTCCTGAACGGCATTTATTATGCCAAAAACGATCAATTTGCTCAGCAAGTGAAGAGTATTGATGTTTTAGGCGAACCACAAAATTCACCAATTCGTACTTTATTACAACGCATTGCAATTGAAACCAACTGGGATAATCCAATTGTACAGGCTGAACTGGCTGTTCCTGAAAAAGGCTTTGTTGCTTGGTTTAAACGTAAAGTTCTAAACAATTCAGATGATAGAGCAGCGGCTCAAGCGATGGATCGTGCCCAAGGTGCAATTTCGCAAGAATATCAAATGTTCTATCAGTTGGTACGCAAGCGCGATGATTTACAAGATAAATCGTTATTCGATGAGTACATGAATAATCTTGCCCAAGTGCGTAGTAAGTTCAATGATCTGAAAACAGCAGGTGAGATTGGTCCAAGTGCTATGGCTTTGGTGAAACAGACTATTAATGATCAAACTTCAGTCTTTAATACCACACAGAAATATGTGGATGAAAAGATGATGGTGGGTCTGAAAGACACCGATCAACAAGTATTACAAAAATTGTTGATGACGCCACTGACACAATCTTTTGCTAGCTTGATTGTACCGACTCAGGATGAGTTGAATAAATTGTGGGGTATTCAAGCGTATCAACCATTTAAAACCAATTTGAGCCAGAAATATCCATTTAATTCGGGTGTGACTTTACAGGCCACCAGTAGTGAAATTGGTCAAATTTTTGGTGAGACGGGTAGCATTGCACGCTTTGTAAAAGAAGCTTTAGATCCATTTGTGATTCGCCGTGGTTATGTCTTGACCTCGAAAACATGGAAAGACTTAGGCATTAGCCTAAATCCACAATTTGTGGTGGCATTCCAGCAATATGTGGCACCGATCAATGGCATGGCAACAGGCAGCCTCGATCAACCTGCGGCTGCACCTGTATCCAATCAGTCCAACTTCCAGTTCTATCCATTACCGAACCCGCAATACCTATCGTATACCATTGATATTGATGGTCAGCGGATGGTGTTTGAAAATGGAATTCAACAATGGGTGAACTTTGTTTGGCCAAATCAGGGAGCAGTCCCAGGCGCACGCATTACGGCAGTTGATTTGGAAGGCAAAACCCATACGATTTTTGAAGAGCCAGGTGAATATGGGATTAACCGTTTGATCGATGCTGCGCAGCGTAAAGAGCAAAATGGTAGTTTTGAAATGACATGGACCAGCAAAGCTGAACCATCTTTAACACTGAAAGTGAATTTCCGACTCATTAGTGGTAATAGCTCAGGCAGTATTGGCTCTAGCCGTGGTTATGCAGGCTTGCAACTGGTGGATAAGGTGGTGACAGAGAAAGCGGTACGGGTGGTCTCTGCGCAAGCGACACCTGCGGGGGCAGCAGCAGCTGTCGCTCCAAAACCACAAACGCCAGCGCCTGCCCAGCCAGGAGTAACGCCGTAATGTTAGGGATGATCAGGGAACAGCAGGAGGTGCTTGGATGCAACAAGTAAAAACGACAGCTTTGTACTACGGAAAGACGCCCGCTCGTGGTGACTTTCTGAAATCCAAAGGGCAATACGCATTAATCCAGGTACTTGATCAGTGGATTACAGAAGCACTTGAACATGCCATGCGTAGCCCTGAGTTCAAGCAGCGTTATGAGTCTTTGCCTTCATTGGATTTTTTTATTGCCAATCCTGCTGAGCCAATGTTTTTGGCTGCCAATTTAATTGCCAGCCAAGACAGCTCTGGGCGCGCATTTCCGATGGTACTGAGTCAATTGCTTGAAGTTGAGCAGCCTTATCAAAATTTATTATTGGCGCCGTTTTACTATAAGTCAGTTTTGGTCGATTTATTTCAGCGCAATCGGGTATTACGTAGTATTCGTGATACCAATATTATGCTGGAAAAGCTCAACAACCTACCGAATGTGGTTCAGATTTTCACTGCCGAAGAATGCAATGGTTTTTATGAAAATCATACCATGCATTCCTTTGCCCAATTGATGAAAATCAATGTCTATGAACTGGCACAGAGCATGATTGGATTGGGACTTTTGCTGCAACCAATCTTAAAAAATGGTACCAGTCGTTTAAATAAGGTGCTGATCCTACCGATCAATAACGCGATGTACTGCTATGAAATCGCAGCATTTTGGGTTGGGATGATTGGACGCTTCTTAGGCATCAATAATACTGAAATCCTGATTGGCATTTTGCATCGTGAGGAACCAATTTTATTCATTGGTTTTCAAGGCGCGGATATCATGGCGCTCAGCGATATTTTTACTCAAAACATGCAGAGCGAGCATTGGGTATCCTTAATCCAAGCACAATGGATTGATGCCTATCTGGAGCAGAATGCAGGCCTTGCCACACTCGAACAATCACTTTGTCAGCGTCAGTTGAGCCTTAACCAAGGTTTGAAGCTGTTCAGACAAACTTTTTTAGATGAATGAATATGAGAAATAATCCGAAATCTATCTGTGCAAGTTTACTGTTTGGCTTATGTGTTATAGGCCAAAGCCATCTGCTCCACGCTGCGCCGATTGTGGTAGAGGGCGTGGTGCCCAATGAGGAGAGCAAGCAGGCAATTTTGGTCAAAATGCAGTCTGTATATGGTGCAGATCAAGTCGTGGACAAAATTCAGGTGCGCCCAGTTTCAGCGCCGAGCGGCTGGAGTGATTCAGTGACCCGCATCATCACTCCAGATCTGAAGAAGATTTCACAAGGGCAACTAAGAGTGAAAGGAACTCAGGTCGATTTAACTGGTAAAATGACCGACCCAAATCAGATTCAACCGACCACCAATAATTTTCAGGCTTTGGTCCAACAACCGTATCGATTCAATGCACAACTTTCAGTAAATCAGGCCGAGCAAAAAATCATTGATGATGCTTTGAAGAACCGAATCATTGAATTTGAATCAGGGAGTGCCATTCTGACTGCAGCAGGACAACAGATTCTGGATGAAATGGCAGTGGCGTTAAATAAGGTTGGTGGCAAGAAAGTCAAAATTATTGGGCATACTGACAGTTCTGGTGATGCCAATAAGAATACGGTATTAAGTCAGCAACGTGCTGCAGCGGTACAAAGTTATCTGGTGGGTAAAAGTATTGCTGCGGATCGTTTAAGTACCGAAGGTAAAGGTTCTAGTCAGCCAGTAGCGGATAATGCAACTGCAGACGGTCGTAAGAAAAACCGCCGCATTGAATTTGAAGTACTTTAATCATTCATAAATCCAAATGTGAGGGATGTGATTATGGCAACACCGTATATTGTTGTTGGTTGCCCAACCACAGGTGGTGGGCAGGTCATCAGTGGAAATAGCAGCTTTCTCATAGAAGGTATTCCGATTGCTTGTGTTGGGGATAAAGCTACTTGTCCAAAACATAAAACTGTGGCGACGATAGTCGCTGGTGATCCGAATATGCAAGTGATGGGTAAAGCCGCTGCTAGAGTGAATGACCCACTTTCTTGCGGCTGTAAATTATTGCCGAAACAGAATTTAGCCGTCAGAGGTTAAGGCATGATTTAAGCTTCGAATCTCGTAAAAGCTTAAAATCATTTGGCACATCTTTTGCTGAAACAGAAATTGGATAGTGATCTAGGCTATCTTTAGAAATAGACAAAGGCGTCTATTCAGCATCATTTGGTTGGTGTTTGGATAGGCGTTTTTTTATTTTGGAAAGCAAAATATGGCTAATCACTATATTTTTCAGTAAATAACGATTGAGTGAATGTTTGATTGATTGCTTATGTCGGAATTTATATGGAGATGCACTAAATTGGTGAAACACTGATTTTTTGCACCAAATGATGTTCATGGTACCTATGATTAGATCATTGAGGTTCTAAATACGCAGATGATGGATTAAGGATAACAACACTGGCGAATTGTTATTTTTAGTGTATCTTTATTAAGCGATATATTTTTAAAAACATATCGAAATTCGAGGACAAAACAATGCCAACAATGATGAAAAAAACCTATCTCTGTGCTGTCGCTTTCGGGGCGAGTTTATTGATGCAGACCCATGCAGTAGCCGCGGACGCAATTACAGTGTACGCAGCGGCAAGCTTAACCAATGCAGTGAATGAACTCGATGCAATCTATGAGCAAAAAAATAAAATTGAGGTCAAAACCTCTTATGCAGGGTCTTCAACCTTAGCCAAGCAAATTGAGGCGGGGGCACCTGCTGATGTGTTTATGTCAGCCGATGTGCAATGGATGGACTATTTACAGAATAAGCAGTTGGTTGCGCCAACTGATCGCATTAATTTACTGGGCAATCGACTGGTTGTCATTACACCTAAAGAGCGTCCGATTAAATTAAAAATGGATAAAAGTTTTGATCCAACTCAAGTAATTCAAGGCAAGCTGTGTACAGGGGATACCAAGAGCGTACCAGTTGGGAAATATGCTAAACAGGCGCTGACCTCACTAGGGTGGTGGGACAAAGTTCAACCACGACTGGTTGAAACGGAAGATGTACGTGCTGCCTTAAACTTTGTAGCGCGTGGTGAGTGTCAGGTCGGTATTGTGTATGCGACGGATGCTGCCATCAGCAAAGATGTGGTTGTGGCAGGTATCTTCCCCGAAAATACGCATCCACCAATTATTTATCCCGTGGGTTTAACCAAGAAGAATGCGGAATCGGTCAAATTCTATAAATTTCTACAAAGCGGACAGGCAAAAACGATATTTAAAAAATATGGGTTTAGCGTGTTGCAGTAACTAAATGATGATCTTAAGCCCTGAAGAAATTGAAGTTCTCAAGCTGTCCTGCAAAGTGGCAGCAGCGTGTCTGGTGTTTAGCTTAATTCCTGCAACTTTAGTGGCTTGGGTATTGGCCCGCAAAGAGTTTTGGGGAAAGTCACTATTTGAGACCTTGGTGTTCTTACCTTTGGTTTTGCCACCTGTCGTGCCCGGCTACTTATTGCTGCAATTGTTTGGTAATCGGGGACTGTTGGGGCAATATCTTGCACCGCTGGGGTTAGAGTTTGCTTTTAACTGGAAAGGCGCGGTATTGGCATCCGCGGTGATGGGCTTTCCTTTATTGGTACAATCGATTCGGCTGGCGATTGAACTGGTCGATCAACGCTTGGAGCTGGCAGCGAAAACCTTGGGTGCATCTTCCTTTGGGGCGTTTATGCAGGTGACATTACCGCTCGCCAGTAGTGGTATTTTGGTCGGTGCTATTTTATGTTTTTGCCGAAGTTTAGGTGAGTTTGGTGCAACGATTACCTTTGTTGGCAATATTGCTGGCGAAACCCGTACTTTACCGTTGGCCATGTATAGTTTGATGCAGCAACCCGATACCGAAGCCGCAGTATGGCGATTGATTATCCTGTCTTTATCGGTGGCATTCTTTGCCTTATGGTTTGCACAGTGGTTCAATCGTTATCAGAAAAATAAGCGTGGATATTCAACATGATTGATTGTCATATACAGCTTCAGCAAGGGCAATTTTGTCTGGATCAACGCTTTCAATCTGATCAGTCGGTGATTGGTTTATTTGGGGCTTCGGGTTCAGGGAAAACCACCATATTACACAGCATTGCAGGCTTAATCCGACCTCAATCGGGCTGGATTAAAATTCAGCATCAGACTTGGTTTGATCAAGGTCAGAATATTCATCTCAGTACGCAACAGCGCCGTGTCGGTTTGGTCTTTCAGGATGCGCAATTGTTCCCACATAAAAATGTCAAACAGAATTTACTGTTTGGTTTTAAGCATATTAGGCCACAACAACGTCAGTTCGAAGCGGACTATATTGTAGAGTTGCTGAAATTGGCGCATTTGCTGGAACGTATGCCGATTAAGCTCTCTGGGGGAGAAAAACAGCGAGTGGCTTTGGGACGAGCCTTACTGTACTCGCCACAATTACTTCTTTTAGATGAGCCACTGTCTGCACTGGATACCGCGCATAAAGCTGAGATCATTCCTTTTTTTCAACGCGTTAAACAGGAAATCAAGATCCCAATGTTGTATGTGAGTCATGATCATTCCGAGCTAGAACAACTGAGTGACGCCATTTGGTATTTATAGATAGCGTTGTAATAAGGTGAAAAACTTTTCGACTTCTTCCTCATCGACGTGATCAGCACCTTTTAATACATGCTCTTTTAGGTGTTGTTCGATCAATTGGTTCATTAAACCATTCACCGCACCTTTGACTGCTGCAACCTGCTGTAGAACTTCTATGCAAGAACTGTCAGGATTTGTGATTGATTTCTCGACTGCTGCGAACTGTCCTTGAATCCGCTTAAGACGATTTAAAATTTTCTTATCTTGATGGAGGTGAGACATACTTTTTTTCCTAAAAAAATATATACTAGGGGGAGTATATTGGAAGACTAAAATAAATGCAGCATAGTAACCTAGAACGACGTCATTCTCATCAGTTTGATCAAGGAAATCCCTTGGCTCAAAAAAGAATTTTAATTGCCACCATTTTGACCGCTGTAATGATGGTACTGGAAATTCTGGGCGGCTGGTTTTTTAATTCCATGGCTTTACTTGCCGATGGCTGGCACATGAGTTCACACATGCTGGCCTTGGGGCTTGCTTATTTTGCCTATCGTATGGCACGACATTATTCGCAGGATCAACGCTTTAGCTTCGGTACATGGAAAATTGAAATCTTAGCAGGGTATAGCAGTGCGATTTTACTGATGGTGGTGGCACTGTTGATGGGGATTCAGTCACTCGAGCGTTTATTTAATCCTGTCACCATTCATTTTAATGAAGCGATTCCCATTGCGATTGTGGGGCTGATCGTCAATCTGATTTGTGCATGGTTATTACATGATGGGGGACATGAGCATCATCACCATCATTCGCATAGTCACTCTCATGATGAAGCAGATCATCACGGCCATGACCATCATCATGATTTAAATCAAAAAGCAGCTTTTTTACATGTGGTTGCTGATGCTGTCACTTCGGTGCTCGCGATTATTGCCTTATTTGCGGCCAAATATTTTGGTTGGAATTTTCTGGATGCTTTGCTTGGGATCGTCGGCGCATTATTGGTTGCAAAATGGTCTTGGGGGCTGATGCAGGAAACAGGAAAAACTCTATTGGATGCTGAAATGGGGCATCCTGTGGTTGAAGAAATACGTGAGGTGATTGCCCAGTTTGCACAGGTTGAAATTACTGATCTACATGTATGGAAGGTCGGGAAAGGCAAGTTCTCTTGTATTTTAGGATTGGAAACCACCATGACTGATCTCAATCCTGATC
This sequence comes from Acinetobacter higginsii, assembly GCF_000369845.1. Lineage (NCBI taxonomy): Bacteria > Pseudomonadati > Pseudomonadota > Gammaproteobacteria > Moraxellales > Moraxellaceae > Acinetobacter > Acinetobacter higginsii. Next base: position 344,440 of record NZ_KB850222.1, read on the forward strand.
AGGTTAAAGCGGAATTGGCGATTCATGAGGAAATTGTGCATGCCTCAGTCGAAATTCATTATATTTAAGGTAGAACGTCATCGAGTAGCGTTTTGAGCTACTCGATATATTTAATTATGCACCAATATATAAAATGAGACCGCAAAAGGCCGATGCAAAAATCACATATAACACATTGAGCTGAAATTTGAATAAAGCAATCAATGCTGCAATGATAATAAAGGCCGCTTCATAATTAAAAGCATGATCAAAACCATTTGGCCAGAGCACATGATAGCTAAAGAATAAGGCCAGATTTAAAATTACCCCGACCACAGCAGCGGTAATCGCAGTGAGTGGCGCAGTAAATTTCAATTCATTGTGGGTGGATTCAATAATTGGTGCACCAGCCAAAATAAATACAAAGGAAAATAAGAAGGTAAACCAAGTCACGATCACCGCACCCATTGCACCTGCTAAAAATAGCTGATCAGCACCCAATACAGCATGGTTATAAGCACCCAAAAAACCAACAAATGCCACCACCATAATCAATGGACCAGGAGTACTTTCACCGAGTGCCAGACCATCAATCATTTGGGTTGGACTCAGCCATGCATAATGATTGACTGCACCTTGATACACGTAGGGTAATACCGCATAAGCACCACCGAAGGTCAGTAAGGCTGCTTTAGTAAAGAACCATGCCATTTGGGTATAAGCATGTTGCCATCCCAATCCAAAAGTCAAAAGCAGCATCGGCACAAACCAAAGCAATGCAGCAATGATCAGGATTTTTACAAGATTGGCCCAACGAAAAATTGCATGGGCAGGCGTTGGTGTATCATCATCAATCAGGGCGGCCCCATAACTTTTATGACTATTTTGATGGGAAGCCTGAGCCGTAAATAAACTGGGCTTTTGCTTACTTAGCACATAGCCTGAAATGGCAGCTGCTAACACGATCAAGGGGAAAGGGACATTAAACACAAAGATGGCAATAAATGCGGCAGCAGCAATGCCCCATAAAAACGGATTTTTTAATGAGCGACTGCCAATACGATAAGTCGCATGAAAGACAATTGCTGTGACCGCAGGTTTAATTCCATAAAATAAGCCTGCAATGATGGGGACATCACCAAACTGCACATAAATCCATGATAGCGCGATCAGGATAAACAGTGAGGGGAGAACAAACAGAATACCTGCAATTAAGCCGCCCGTGGTTCGATGCATGAGCCAACCAATATAGGTGGCGAGTTGTTGTGCCTCAGGACCAGGAAGTAACATGCAGTAATTCAGCGCATGTAAGAATCGTTTTTCAGAGATCCAACGTTTATTTTCAACTAGCTCCTGATGCATTACTGCAATTTGTCCAGCGGGTCCGCCAAAGCTAATAAATCCCAATTTCAGCCAGAATAAAAAAGCCTGCCAGAAAGGAATTGCTGGCGTTGGATTTGTAGAATCCGCTGATTGCATAATGTATTCCAAAGAGTTTTCTTTTTATTTCTAGATGATAAATAAAATTGAGCATTGAGTTTATAAATTTTAGTGAGTTAATAATTCAGAATAATGAAATTATTGCACTTAGATGGGTTAATCATTATTTTTTATTGGAGTGTTCTGTTGAACTAAAATTGGTTCTGCGGCTAATTTTTCTGCCAGATACTGAATGAAGACACTCAATTTTGGTGGCACATGACGGGTAGGTGGATAGAGCAACCATGCGCCACCACTGTAATGGGTTTTAAAATGCCAATCAGGTAATACTTGAACCAAACTCCCTTGTTCTAAGGCATGGCGTGCTACGAAGTAAGGCAAACTGGCAATGCCTAAGTGTTGTAAAGCGGCACTGAGACGTACGCCAGTGTGATTGGCAGCATATCGACCACGGACTGGCACAGTCATGGATTTCTGTTCTTGCTGAAACTTCCATTTCGAGTCATTCGGTTGTTCACCCAAATAAATACATTGGTGCTGCTTTAAATCATGTGGATGTTGCGGTATGCCATGTTGCTGTAAATATTCGGGTGTGGCACAAATTAAATGATCAATATCAATCAGTTTTCGCCCCATCAAGCCACCTGGTGGTTGTTCGGTAATGCGAATGGCCAGATCGACACCATCATCAATCAAGTCAATATAACGGTCTTCCAATAGCAGTTGAATATCAATTTTTGGATACAGTGCCAAGAACTCTGGCAAGTGAGGATGCAGCATAAAATGCCCAACAGCCTTGGGCACACTGATCCGAATCACACCTTGAGGTTCGATATGAAATTGTCCCGAGCTTTCCATTACCGCATGAGCGGCATTGACCATGTCGACGCAGCGTTCATAGACCTGTTGACCACTTTCACTCAAGCGCAGTTTGCGGGTGGTGCGATGCAGTAAGCGTGTACCTAAAGCCCGTTCTAAACGGGCAATAGCGCGGCTCACGGCAGATGGGGTTGAGCCGAGCTGCCGCGCTGTTTCAGAAAAGCTTTCCGTTTCGACAACTTTGACAAAGGTTGCCATTTCATTTAACAGAACCAGACTTTGATTTGTGCTCATGAAGCAAAAGTTATTTGGATTTTGATTGGATTATCGCGCTTTAAAAATCGCAATACAATCTTTTTCCTGTAGTCATGATGGTGATAAATCAAATGTGGCAGTTGTATGGACATGAGTTTCTGGCCTTGGCATTGATCCATTTTATGGCAGTTGTGTTACCGGGTCCTGATTTTATTATTACAGTACGGCAGAGTGTTCGATATGGCTATTTAATTGGCTGTATCACTGCAATCGGCATTGGTGTCGGCATTTCGGTGCATGTGTTTTATACCTTGGTGGGTGTTGGCGTGTTGATCCAGCAAAGTGTCTGGTTAATGTCGTTATTACGTGTTGCAGGCGCGGCTTATTTGATTTATTTGGGCTGGCAATGTTTACGTAGTCAACCGAATGCCAATCTGAATATTTTGGCCGGTGAGGCGATGGGTAAACCGAGCTTAATTCAAGCCTTTAATATGGGCTTTTTGACCAATGCACTGAACCCCAAAGCAACCGTTTTCTTTTTGGCGATTTTTACTACCATTGTTAGCCCGACCACACCGTTAAAGGTTCAAATTGGTTATGGCGTCTGGATGTGTCTAGTCAATGCTGTATGGTTTATTTTGGTCAGCATTATGTTTGCTCAGCCTGTTGTACGGAAACGCTTTTTAGAGTTTGGGGTATATTTTGAACGGGTAATGGGGGTTATTCTCGGTGTAGTTGCAATACGATTGATTTGGAGTGTTGCCTTTGCCTGAATATAAAAAAGACTGCACTGAGGCAGTCTTTTTTATTGGAGAGGGGTTAGGCACTGCGTTTGTTTCTGGTCAGTTGATGTAATACCGACACCAGCAAATCAATTTCTTCCGTGGTGTTGTAAAATGCCAAAGAAGGGCGCACAGTTTGTTCTACACCAAAACGACGCAAGATCGGTTGAGCGCAATGATGCCCTGAACGAACTGCAATGCCATGTTGATTCAGTGCTTTACCTACTTGCTCAGTCGAATAACCTTCAAGTGTAAAAGACATCACGCTGGCTTTGTTTCTTGCCGTACCAATTGGTCTTAAACCTGAAACCGTACTCAATGCATGCTGGCCATATTCCAGTAAGTCATGTTCATAGCGGGCAATATTATGAATACCAAGGCGTTCCACATATTCCAATGCAGCACCAAGACCCACGGCATCGGCAATATTACCCGTACCTGCTTCAAACTTATTGGGAGCAGGTTGGTAAACCACTTGTTCAAAGCTCACATCCTGAATCATATTACCGCCGCCTTCCCACACAGGCATGGTTTCCAGAATTTCAGGCTTGGCATAGACTGCGCCAATCCCTGTTGGCCCAAAGACTTTATGTCCTGAGAATACAAAGAAGTCGGCATCAATCGCTTGGACATCGGTTGGCATATGTGAAACCGATTGAGCACCATCGACCAAGACCCGCACACCTTTGGCATGCGCGATTTTGATCACCTCAGCGACAGGTGTTACCGTACCTAAGGCGTTGGATACTTGGGTAATTGAGATCAGTTTAGTCCGTTCATTGATCAGTTTTGGCAGTTCTTCCAAAATGATTTGACCCGTATCATCCACAGGAATGACACGGAGTTTGGCGCCAACTTTTTTGGTGAGCTGGAACCACGGTACGATGTTGGCGTGATGCTCAAGATGAGACACGATGATCTCATCGCCTTCACCAATATTCTGCTCACCCCAGGTCTTGGCAATCAGGTTAATACCTTCAGTGGTACCACGTACAAAAATGATTTCCTTGGATGATTTTGCTCCAATAAAACGAGCTACTACATTACGCGCATGTTCATACGCATCGGTTGCACGTGCTGCCAGTTCATGTGCGGCACGATGAATATTGGAATTTTCGTGCTGATAAAAATAGGCAATACGATCAATCACGCTTTGTGGTTTTTGCGTGGTCGCTGCATTATCAAACCAGACCAGAGGTCGACCATTGACGCGTTCTTGCAGAATGGGAAAATCACGACGGATTGCTTGAATATCCAAAGGTTGTGCTGCGTTGGCTACAAACTGTGGTTGAGAAGGCTGATAATTACCATAACCCGTGTTGCTTTGTGGCAAATCTAAAAAATAGAAACCTGTAGAGGCGGGGCTTTTGGGTTGGGCTGAGCTTGGCTGATCTTGCTGCAACAAGCTTTTTAGCGCATCGCCATGTGGTAATTGAAATGATTGTGCAGTCGCAAAACTGGCAGCATCAAATTCAGAACTTGATGTGCTGGGTGCTGCAAAATCATTTAAAAAATAAAATGGTGAAGCTTCGCTTGCTGATGGGCGAGAAGGTTCAACCAAAGGCACATTCGGTGAGCTATGAATCGCTTGTGGAAAATTTGGTTCAATTGGTGGGCGAGGTAAGTTCGCTCCACCAACCACTGGCGCAGAAGCAATCGCACGACGTTCAGGATAATCGGGATAGTTTGGAATATGCTCAGGATATTCAGGATTCAAACTTTTTTCATAGGCAATATTGGGCGCACGTCCACTTAACGCTGCTAAAGGTTCAGCAGGCTGAGGTTGATGTGGCGGTGTACCGACATTGGGCAAGTCCAAATTCAAACCAGAAGGGTGACCACTGCCTGAGCTTGGCAGCGCAGCAAAAAATTCAGAGGCGAGTTTTGAAAGTGTTGCTTCATCTGGGAAGTTGGACGGTGGACTAACACCGACCACTTCAGAACCCGTTGGACCACCTTGCCCAGTACCTGTAGAAGATAGCTTACTTGTAGTTAACTGGGTAGTCATGATATTTGTCCACCTCCACATCTTCGAGCACAGCCAACGCATCCTCTGTCAATACCGCCAATGAGCAGTACAGTGAGATCAGATAAGACGCAATCGCATTGCGGTTGATGCCCATGAAGCGTACAGAAAGGCCAGGAGATTGCTCACCTGCCAAGCCCGGTTGGAATAAGCCCACCACACCTTGGCGTTTTTCACCCACACGCAGTAACAAGATTTTGGTTTTACCATCTTCCACGGGAATTTTATTCGATGGAATCAGTGGCACACCACGCCATGTGATGAACTGTGAACCGAATAAACTGACCGTTGGTGGTGGTACGCCACGACGGGTACATTCACGGCCGAATGCAGCAATGGCATCTGGATGTGCCAGGAAGAAACCGGGTTCTTTCCAGACTTTACGGAGTAAATCATCAAAGTCATCTGGTGTTGGCGGGCCATTTAAAGTTGAGATACGCTGTTCATCTGCGACACTGGCCAATAAACCATATTCAGGATTATTGATCAGCTCACTTTCTTGACGCTCTTTAATGGTTTCAATGGTTAAGCGTAATTGTTCTTTGATTTGATCATGTGGGCTGCTGTAAAGATCGGCAACGCGAGTATGAATATCTAAGACGGTAGACACACCATTTAAGAAATATTCACGTGGTTGCGCATCATAATCAACAAAGGTTTGCGGCAAAGTCGCTTCATCACGTTGTGTACAGGCCACTTGAATATCATCGGTGTTGCTGACACGGTTAACGCGATAAATACCTGCTTCAACCGGAATCCATTGCAATAAATGTGTGAGCCAACGTGGGGTAATGGTCGAAAGTTGTGGAACGGTCTTGGTGGCATTGGCAAGCTGTCTAGCTGCATGATCTCCAAGCGCAAGTTGGACTTTATCTGTGGTTTTTGCCATGAATAAGTTTTCCTGTTGTCTTTGGCTTTGTTAATAAAAATTGGTTTTATTGCAATAATATTTAATGATTTATTTCGTTAGACTAGAGGCTATTTAGTTTTTTTAAAAATATTATTATGAGATAAATAATCGTGAATTATCTGCTTATTACTCATAAGAATATAATTGTGAAAAATAAATATAAGTATTGAATATACGTTATTTATTCTTACGCCTTTTTATTTACTTGGTTAAATACCTCATTAAATTAAACTTTACTATTGTGTAATGACTCACTTGGTGACTGTAGAATCTGACTGCCTGCTGCAACACTATGGGTAAGCCACACATTGCCGCCAATAATTGACCCTTTACCGATGGTGATACAGCCTAAAATTGTTGCACCTGCATAAATCACCACATGGTCCTCCACGATCGGATGACGGGCATAATCTTTTTTCAGTGCACCGTCTTCATTCAGTTCGAACCGTTTTGCACCGAGCGTCACTGCTTGATAGATACGCACATATTCACCAATCACGGAGGTTTCTCCAATCACCACACCTGTGCCGTGATCGATAAAGAAGCCTTTCCCAATTTGCGCACCCGGATGAATATCAATACCCGTTGCAGAATGAGCTAATTCAGAAATAATCCGTGAGAGCAGCGGTACACTGTGATAGAGCTGATGTGCTACCCGATGATGAATAATCGCTAAAATACCTGGATAGCAGAGGAGGACTTCATCGACGCTATGCGCTGCGGGATCACCTTCATATGCAGCACAGACATCTGCATCCAATAAGCGGCGAATGTCAGGCAAGGTATTGGCAAAATCCTGTACGATGGTTTGGGCCAAAGCGACTTGCTGTTCATACAGCAGACGTTCATTGCTAGAAACAGGGATCGGTTTGACTCGACTTTTGGCTTCGTAATTTAAAGCCAACTTGACCTGTGCAAACAGTTCATTCAAGACACGGTCAAGGGTATAGGCAATATAGTAATCCTCAGTTTCTTGGCGTAGATCGCTCGGCCCAAGTCGCATTGGAAATAAGATCCCACACAGATCATCTAAAATTGACTTCAGCGCATCCTTAGATGGGAGTTCACGCCCACCAAATTCTTTGATGCGATGTTGACGCTCTCTCCATTCATGTCGTGCTTGTTGTAGGCCTTCGACGACAGGCTGTATTTTCCATTGACTCACGCGAGTTCCTTGCAAAACGAGATCTTAAATAAATCGTAAAATAATTGCTTAAAAAAGCAGCATTAGTCTTGTAACCAAGGTAACTGATGTGTACGCCAGCCATTGCTTTGATTACGTTGTTGTTGCTCGTTTAAATCACCTTCAAAGCCTTCTTGCACGTTATAAACTTGGGCAAAACCAGCACTAAATGCTGCTGCAGCTGCTAAAGCAGAGCGTTTACCACTACGGCAGAGCAGCAGAATGGTTTTGTCTTTGCCAACTTTGCTATCCAGTTCTTTTAGAAAGCGTGGATTTCGGTTAAATGATGTGCCCGTTGCCCATGCAACGTGGATACTTTCAGGGACATAGCCGACAAATTTTCGTTCTTCATTGGTACGTACATCGACCAATACCGCAAGACCTTGTTCAACCAAATACCAAGCTTCAGGTGGGGGTACGCTGCCAGTGAAATCGAGTTCATTTTCTTCAGCATAATGTTGCGCACGCGCCAAGATATCTTGTGGATTGTTTGGTAAACCGTGAATCGTAGATGTCGATTCTGCTATATCAGTAGAATCAAATTGAGCATTCATTTTTATAACCTTTCTTACATCAGCGGGATGATGTTTTTATCTTAGGACTGTTTTTATATTCAGGAAAATAAGCAAAATTTATTTATATATCTATTTTTGATAAATAATAGGTTTTTATTAACTTATTCGGAATATAGTTTGGAGCTATATTTTAAAATGGAAATGCTTATTTAATTTAAAGATGAAATTATCAGGATTAAATATTTTACTTTTCAATTAAACAGAAGGATAAATATTTAAAAGGCTTCATTAGGAAATTAAATGAAACAACACTAAAAACAAACCAATTGAATATAAAAGCAGCAAAAATTGCCTAAGTCTTATTCTTATCTCATAAAGGAATAAGCAACTCACTTTTTCTTATTTTTAATCATAAAGAATGCCGCATACCATAAACCTATATTGTTGAAAGATCATCTAATTATGGGCATCAAGAACTCTAAGCCGCTAATTGTTACAGCGATCGTCCTTGTGGCGATTGTTGCTTTTATTGTCTATCAAAATCAAAAAGATGCTGCACCTATTCAGTCTAAAAACAACAAGGCAGTGGTGATTGCCTATCAAACTGGAGTGGATCCAACCAAGGTTGCACAAGCCAATGGTGATTATGAACGTGATAGTAATCAAGCAATTCAATGGCGCAAATTTGATGCAGGTTCAGATGTGGTTAATGCATTGGCTTCGGGTGATGTGGTGATCGGCAATATTGGTTCTAGTCCTCTGGCTGCTGCTGCAAGCCGTGATTTACCGATTGAAGTCTTTCTGGTGACGGCTAAATTAGGTGGTTCAGAGGCATTGGTGGTGAGTAATAAATCAGGTATTCAAAATCCGCAAGATTTGATTGGCAAAACCATTGCCGTACCATTTGTTTCAACTACGCATTACAGCTTATTGTCAGCGCTCAAGCATTGGAATATTGCGGATAATCAAGTCAAGATTATTAACTTACGTCCACCAGAAATCACAGCAGCTTGGGAGCGTGGTGATATCGATGCAACTTATGTTTGGGAACCAGCATTAAGTAAAGTCAAAGCCAGTGGTCATGTATTAACAGACTCGAAACAAGTCAGCGAGTGGGGCGCACCAACCTATGATTTATGGGTGGTTCGTAATGATTTCGCTGAAAAAAATCCTGAGTTCTTAAAAGCATTCGTAAAAACCAGCTTGAAACAAGTTGAAGCGTATCAGCAGGATCCAAAAGCATTTGAACAAAATGCGGACAATATCCAGAAAATTGCTCAGCTGACAGGCTCTGATGTGAAAGATATTCCTTTACTGTTGTCAGGCAATATTTATCTGAATGGTCAGCAACAACACGCGACTTTAGCGGGTGAGTTCGCCAAAAATATTTTCGACACAGCAACCTTCCTCAAAAGCCAAGGCAAGGTGGATCAAGTAAAACCTGATTATCAAGGTAATGTCACCACCCAATTCTTACAGCCATAGGAGATCTAAATGAGCGTATTAGCTGCCGAGCATCTTCATTTAACCTTTCCAAAACAGACCGTGCCTGTATTGCAAGATATCAATCTGAAGATTGAAGAGGGCACTTTGACTGTGGTTTTGGGGGAGTCTGGTTGTGGTAAAACAACATTACTGAATATTTTGGCGGGTTTTCAAAAGCCAAGTTCGGGGCAGATTACACTGGATCATGAAGTGGTGACTGCGCCAGATGCACGCCGTGCGGTGGTATTTCAGGATCATGCGCTATTACCTTGGTTAAATGTCTCTGAAAATATCGGTTTTGCTTTGCAGCTCAAAGGTTTAAAAGAGCAAGAAATTCAACAGCAAGTCGATGCAATTCTTAAAATTGTCGGCTTGAGTCATGTGGCTAAAGCCAATATTTGGGAATTGTCAGGTGGCATGAAACAACGGGTTGGGATTGCTCGTGCTTTGATCAGCCATGCTGCATTCATTTTACTGGATGAGCCTTTTGCTGCGCTTGATGCTTTTACTCGTGAAACCATGCAGCAGTTGGTGCTGGACTTATGGATTGAACAAAATAAATCCTTCTTCCTGATCACACATGACATTGAAGAAGCACTATTGCTGAGTAATCAATTGGTGTTGATGACGGCTCGTCCAGGTAAGATTGTCGAAACTTTAAAACTGGATTTTGCAGAGCGTTATAAGCAAGGCGAATCGATTCGTGCGATTAAATCGGATCCAAAATTTATTCAATTACGTGAGCAATTGTTTGAACGCCTACGTGTGCAGAAACAAGCAGGGCATGAGGTGGCTGTATGACGGGGCAAGCAAAAAATACAGCCTATGAGGTGAGCAAGGCCGAGGAACTGCAATCGACGAATCAAGCACAGTCAGGTTCGGTTTTTAGTGCAATTGGGGCTTTTTTTATTCGTCATCGCAGTTTAGCGCTCAGTCTTACCAGTGTCTTGAGCGTATTAGTGATTTGGTATTTGATCACGGCATTAAAAATTGTCCCAAGTCTATTTTTGCCGAGCCCTCAAGCGGTATGGCAGAAGTTTCTTGAGGTCAGTCAGCAAGGTTTTATGAAAGCCACCTTGTGGCAGCATTTGGCCGCGAGTATTTCTCGTGTCTTATTGGCCTTGGTTGCTGCGATTGCGATTGGTGTACCTTTAGGTTTATGGATGGGGCTGAATAAGTGGGTTCGTGCCGTGCTTGATCCATTGGTTGAGTTATTGCGTCCGATTCCACCTTTGGCTTATTTGCCACTATTGGTGATCTGGTTCGGGATCGGTGAAACCACCAAAGTCCTTTTGATTTTCTTTTCGATCCTTGCACCTGTGATTATCAGTAGTACCCATGGTGTGCTGAGCCATCAGCTCAATCGTGAACGTGCTGCCTTATCTTTAGGGGCAAGCCAATCACAAGTGTTTTGGCATGTGATTCTGCCGACGGCCTTACCGCATATTTTAACGGGTGTTCGTATTGGTTTAGGTGTGGGCTGGTCGACTCTAGTGGCTTCGGAATTAGTCGCAGCAGATCGCGGTATCGGTTTTATGGTGCAGTCTGCGGCACAGTTCCTGATCACCGATACAGTAGTTCTGGGCATTATTGTGATTGCGATTGTCGCCGTTAGTTTTGAATTGTTTTTGCGTTGGTTACAGAAGCAATTATCTCCTTGGTATGGCCAACAGTTATAAGTGTGAGTAGTAGAAGATGACCTTAAATATTGAAGTTATTAAACCAACAATCGGTGCAATTATTCACGATGTTGACTTAAACACGGCTGATGAAAATACTACGCAACAAATTCAACAGGCTTTGCTGGATCATCATGTGATTTTCTTCCGCAACCAGCAGCTTGCACCTCAGGCACAAGCTGAGCTTGCGCGTGGTTTTGGTTCTTTGCACATCCATCCGATCTATCCATCTATTGATAATGTGCCTGAAATCATTGTATTGGATAGCTGGAAACAAGACTTACGTGACAATGAGCTTTGGCACACCGATGTGACTTTCAGTCAGAAACCGCCATTGGGTTGTGTATTACAAGCCATCAAGATTCCACCTGTCGGTGGTGATACGCTTTGGTCGAGTGGCGCAGCTGCATTTGCTGCATTGGATCAAGGTTTGCAGCAAAAGTTAAAAGGCTTAACCGCAACGCATGATATTCGTCAGTCTTTCCCGATTGAACGTTTTGCGCATAACGATGTTGAGCGTAAAAAACTGGAAGAAACCTTTAAGCGTAATCCACCTGTTGTTCATCCTGTGGTGAGAACGCATCCGGTAACGGGTCAGCCAATTTTGTTTGTGAGTGAAGGATTTACCACACGTATTAATGAACTGGATAAGACTGAAAGTGCTGAATTGCTACAGTATTTATTTGCGCATGCAACCAATGAACAGTTTCATTTACGTTGGCAGTGGCAAGCGGGTGATGTGGCGATTTGGGATAATCGTTGTACACAGCATAAGGCGTTATTTGATTATGGTGATGCGCATCGGATTATGCATCGTGCCACGATTAATGGTGATGTACCGTTTTATCAAGCAGCGAGTTAAAATTTAGTTTTAATTTTTTTGCTTCGGTGGAATCTTATAGAGATCTCATCTTATTTTTAGATAAGCCTTCAGCTGGAGTTACTTTTGTTTCGGCAAAAGTAACCAAAACCATTGTCATCCACAAAACCTGTCTTCTTTCGGCATCTCTTTAAATTAATCGCAGAAATGGCATTTGATTAATCTCACGCAGGTTGTGGATGACCTGTAGCACCAGTAATTTCTGAGATATGTTCATTTTATATGAGTAGGCATTACGAAATAATCATTTAAGTAAGGTGAGTCTCTTGTTTATAGACCGAAGGCGCTTGTCCGGTCCAACGTTTAAAGGCGCGTCGGAATTCACGTAATTCGCTAAAACCCAATTGCAGGCTAATCTCACTCATAGACAGGTTCTGTTCAATAAGTTGCTTGGCTTTACGCTCCAACACATTTTGCCGAATTTGTTGAAAGCTCAGACCTTCTGATAACAATTGTCGTCTTAAATGGCGTTCGCTGATCCGTAATTGTTCAGCAGCTTGTTGCATCTCAAAGCGTTCAGGTAAATGCTGTTCAATCAAATGATCGAGTAGATGCACATAACCCACTTGGTTGAGCTGGTCTATTTCTTTTAGGGCTTGTTCACAGATGTGTAGTGCAGTTGCATAGTTGGCTGGACTATAATTTTTTAAGCTGCGTTGCAACAGACTGCTACTAAAACGCATGATATTTCTATCACGGTTAAATTGGATTGGGCAGCCAAAGAGTTCGTTATATTGTTGTTGATATTCGTTTGCTAAATAGCTGAGCTCAAGATTCACCACATCATCATGATCGCCCAACATGGCGTTTAAACAGGTGATGATGCTGCTAAATAATTCATCATAGAAAAAGGCTTTCAGTTCATTACAGGGATAGGGTTCAGTGACTTCCAATTCACAAAAATCAGCATGGATGGAAAAGTCGATATTTAAGACACTGCCCGAAATCCGATGGTAGCGCAGCGCAATGTCTAAAGCATCTGCAACCGTTTTACAGGATTGCATGGCAAAGCCCAAAATCCCCATCGAAATCAGACCTTCGCTACTGCCAAGCTTTAAGCCTAGGTTCGGTTGTTGATAGGTGGTCATGGCTTGACGAACCACATCACAGAGTTGGCTAAAACGAACCACAGCTTGGGTTTGCTGTATTTGTGCAATGTCTAAACCTGAATTCTGAAACCATACAGCATAATCCCACTGTTGCTGCTCTGCATAATGGATTAGGCTCGCCAGAATGGTGGGTGGAATAAATTGCTGTTGTTCATTTTTACAGTTGCTGCGTATAGGCATAAGTCCGTTTTGCCCCCCAAAGAAAAGTGTCTTTAACCCTGTTGGGTATCGCATAATTTTGATTAACTTTCAACATGCTTTAATACAGTTAGAAAAAGAATTGAAAGGAAGTCGTGATGTATCAGGTGGGTTGGGACAAGCAGCAAATCAAAATTACACCGAAAGGCTATGCCATGTTTGGTTATGGGCAATGGTCACATCGAGCCTATGAACAGCGCACAGCTTTATTTGCACGTTGCGTGAGTATTGTCGATCAGCAACATAACCGACTCCTGATCTGTTGTCTGGACGTAGGTTGTATTACCCATGCCATACGCAGCCAAACAATAGCGCGACTCACACAAATTCTAGATTCACCATTTGATGAAAATCAATTGGTCCTCATGGCAACCCATACCCATTCTGGCCCTGGTGGTTGTGGCTATGAAGCTTTATACAATATGCCAACCCCTGGTTTTGTGCCTGAACATTTAACTGCCATTGTTGAGGCGATTGTACTGAGTATTCAAAATGCGATTGCATCTGAACAAGACACCGAGATTTTCTTGGAGACTCAACATTTTCCAGAGCGTACCGCTGTCGCATGGAATCGTTCAATTAAAGCCTATAATCGTAATCCAGAAGTTCAGCCACGTACCGAAGCGGAAACGCATTTAGCCTTGAACCGAGAAATGCAGTTGATTGGTTTCTATCGTGAGCAAAAACTGCAGTCCTTTATTTCCTTATTTGGGGTACATGCAACCTGTTTAGGAAATTCCTTAAACGCCTATGATGGCGATAATAAAGGCTATGCAGCCGCATTCTCTGAGCAGGCTTTAATTGAGCAAGGGATTCAAAATCCAGTCACGATTTTTGCACAAGCAACTGCGGGAGATGTATCACCGCATTTTCATGGCAAAGATCAGCTCAAGATTCGCAATAAGATTAAAGGCGAGCAGGAATATCAATACGCGCAACAAAACGGGCGATATCAAAGTGAACTGGCTTTGACGGCTTTACAGTCAAATATTCCTAAAAATTTACATAAAGTCGAAGGCAAGATCGATGCGGTTTTGTCCTATGTAGACCTGAGTAATATTGAAATTCCAGATGAGTTCGCAGCGGGGCAAAAGCATGCCAAGACCAGTCAGCCTTGTCACGGTACCGCATTTTTTGCAGGTACGCCTGTCGATGGCTTAGGGGCGCCCAAACCCTTAATTATGGGGATGCAATTTTTAGCGGATCAATTTCGCAAACAAAAAACCAAGCACCCAAAAGCTGCTGATTTTGCAGACTATCAGCAGTTGTATGCCTCTCAAGGGCCGAAACAGATTTTACTGGAAGCAGGTGCCAAAAAGATTTTAGGTCAGCCGATTGGTTTTCCACCGAGTATGCTTGATCCGTTGATTGCAGAAATGAACCGACAAGTGAAAGCGGGAGCGATTCAGCACAGTCCTTTAGTTCCAAGCGTGGTTCCCTTACAGATTCTGCGATTAGGTCGATTGGCTTTGATTTGCTGTCCAGGAGAATTTACCACTATTGCAGGGCAGCGTGTCATTGATACGGTTAAACAGACGCTTGCCGCACAGGCTTCGGTTGAAAGGGTTTGGTTAGCATCCTACTGCAATGATTATATGGGTTATGTCACCACCTATGAAGAATATCAAGCGCAAGCCTATGAAGGTGGACATACCTTATTTGGTCAATGGACGCTAGCTGCCTGTCAGAGCAAATTCAAAGGTTTAGCTGAACAATTGTTATTAGAGAAAAATAAACGTCATTACGATGAAATGACACGACCACAACCGATTCCAGCACAGGAACTCGCAAAACGCAGCAATCATGGCAATTTAAAAACTGCCGTTAGCCAAGGAGAGGCAGTATGAGTGATTTAACACAAGGCATCTGGACGAACTGGTCAGGCTTCCAAAAATCTATGCCGCAACAGGTTTTACAACCAGCCAATGTGCAAGAACTACAGTCCATTGTTAAAGCGCAACAAAAAATACGGGTAGTCGGTGCAGGACATTCATTTACGCCCTTGGTCTGTACTGATGCCACCTTATTGTCTTTGGATCATATTGCAGGCATTGCATCGACAGATCTTGAACGATGTCAGAGCAGCATTTATGCGGGTACACGTTTATATGACCTAGATCAACATCTGCTACAGCAATCGATCAATCAGGCTTTGATGAATCAGGGCGATATTGATCAGCAAAGTCTAGCGGGGGCTGTCTCCACAGGCACACATGGGACAGGAGCAGATTTACATTGTATTTCGGCCTATGTTGAAGCTTTTGAGTTATTGACGGCTTCTGGTGAAATCCTGAAATGTAGCCGCACAGAATATCCTGAAATCTTTGCCGCAGGACGGGTGTCTTTGGGAAGCTTGGGTATCCTGACTCAGATCACCATGCAGAATCGCCCTCGCTATAAGCTGAAAGAGCATATTCAACTGTGTCCGGTAGAAGACATGATGCAGCATATTCAGCAATGGAAGCAGCAGCATCGACATATTGAGTGCTTTGTGTTTTCCCATGAAAAGCAGTTGATGCTAAAAACTTTGGATGAGACTGATGAAGCGGTTTTGCCGCGGAAGGAAAATTTTCCATCGGATGATACCTTGCTGACTTTGTGTTCAGAACTGACCAAAAACTTTCCTTCGCTGAATCCTTATTTACAGAAGCTATTAGGCATCTTTGTCAAACCGACCACCTATGTTGATTGGTCGAGCAAGATATTTCCAACGCCGCGTAATACCAAATTCAATGAAATGGAGTATCAGATTCCTGTTGATCGTGGAATTGAGTGTTTGGATGAAATATTGCATGCCTTAAGAAAGTATAAAGTGGCCACCTTTTTTCCGCTCGAATTTCGCTTTGTGAAGGGTGATGATATTTGGCTTAGTCCGTTTTATCAGCAGGACTCCATTTCGATTTCAGTGCATCAATATCATAAGCAAGACCCGAAGTTGATTTTTGATGTGGTTGAGCCGATTTTGCAGAAATATCGAGGGCGTCCGCATTGGGGTAAAATGCATCATATGACCAGCACACAGCTTCGGGCTTTATATCCAAAGTGGGATGATTTTATGGCGTTGCGCCAGCAGTTGGACCCAGAAGCCAAGTTTTTAAATCCCTATCTGGAAAAGCTGTTTTTAGGTTAAATAGAGTTATTTTATAAGCTGAAAGTGCTTAACGGAGTCATGTCGAGTTCTCATCCAATTAAGGGTTAAGCTTTCAGCTGGAATTACTTTGGTTTCACCCTGAGAAGCGTTTGAAGCTTGGTAAGATGTATTTAAACTTCTTGCACTCAAAGCTTTAGTCGCTTTGGCTTGCTCAGGTTGTAGATGACATTCCCTCGTATAAGATGGTTTTTTAGAATCACAATTAAATAAAAAAGGTATAGCCATGTTGGATCATTATTTTAAACAACTCAATCTCGACCTAAAAAAGCAGGGGATTGCGATTCCGCAACTGATTATCGATGAAGCAGCGTTAACACAAAATATTCAGCATGTTCAGATTCGTCTTGCTCATGCCAAACATTTAAAAGCACGCTTGGTCGTGAAATCATTAGCAAGTCTAGATTTACTTAAGTTGTTATCTGAACAACTTAATACGCAACGCTTTATGGTATTTCATCAACCGCATATTATTTCGATCTTAGAAAATTTTGCCGAAGCCGATATTTTGTTGGGTAAACCGATGCCTGCTCAAGCAGTGCATCAGTTTTTTGAGCAGCATTCGGAATGGTCGAATGCCAAAATTCAATGGCTGATTGATACCAAGCAACGCTTACAGCAGTATCTCGAGATTGCCCAGCTCTATTCTCTGTGTTTGGATGTGAATATTGAAATTGATGTTGGCTTACATCGTGGTGGGGTACAGTCGACACAACAACTGACTGAAATCTTAAAGTTGATTCAACAGTATCCGCAGTATTTAAAACTTTCTGGTTTAATGGGCTATGATGCACATGTCACCAAAATCCCAGCCATCATTAAAAAACCTGAATTGGCTTATCAAAGCTCACAGCAGACCTATGCCCGTTATAAACAATTAATTCAAAAACAGTTCCCAACGTTGTGGCATGATGCGCTGTGTTTTAATGGTGGCGGCAGCCCAACCTTTAGTTTTCATACCACTGAAAGTGTTTGCAATGATTTGTCCTTTGGTTCAATGCTCTTAAAACCAAGTGATTTTGACAGTGATTTTTTAAGAGCCTTACAACCTGCGTTATGGATTGCTGCGCCTGTATTAAAAATATTGCCATTTACTCAACTGCCATCTATGTCCTTATTGGACAAATTGCCACATAAATGTAAGGCGCTGTTTATTTATGGGGGCTATTGGCTGGCTGATTATGTCTATCCTGAACAGGCTCATACCCATGTTTTATATGGGCGCAGCAGCAATCAAGAATTGGTCAACGTACCGAAGGATTGTGATATTCAGGTCGATGATTTTGTGTTTTTAAGACCAACCCAGAGTGAAGCGATTATTCCTCAGTTTTCCCAATTAAAACTTTATCGCACACATACTTTTGAGACATGGCAAACGTTTAGTGAATAACGGTATTAGGATTACCAATATTTGATCTAAAAGTCTGCCGTGTATTTTAAGCTTTAAAATAAATCTGCTAAATGACAGCTTTTCGCTTCAGTCAGATTTTCAATGGAATCAACCAATAGAATGTTGATATCTTTTTCGCTTTTATACGCTGCGATTACTTCTGCATAAATTGGCTGTTTTAGTTTTGTGGCTTTGGAGAGAAAATCAGATACGGCCTTTTCCTTAGACCAGTCGGCATCTTTCAACACATATTCATTCTGCGCAATATCACATCGAGTTAAAATGGCTTTATTATCCTGAATAGTTAAGGTGCCAATAAAGATATCCATACTTTCTTTAGGATCAGTCGGATAGGCAAAAGCGGTAAAAGGAAAAACGAAGCTAGATATAAATATTGAAAAGACAAGAGTGATTTTTTTCATTGGATTTTTCCTAGAGATGACATTCATTATTAAAATAATGCTTTGAGATTCTAAGCTAATCCGCTGATTGAATGCTAGAAAATAGCCAAGTAGGAGACAGACCAGAAGTAGATCATGTTCCTATTTGGCTTGATGAGACGTCGTGATTAAAAGTGATAGCCTATTTTCAAACCATAAGCGATTGCGCTGTTATCTTTAAAATCGGCTTGTTCAGCAATAGGTTTAATTCCTGCTACAGGAATGTAATAGGTGCCGTCTTCTGCAACCACATCACCTAACCAGAAGTATTTAACTCCAGCGGCAATGAAGTAGTTCGGGGCAGGATTAAACTGAGCACCTAGACCAATACCCCAAGAGCCTTTGGTTGGATTCAATGTGGATGCAGGGTCACCTGTCCCTGAATCCCAACTGACTTCAGTGGATGCACTCCATTTTTCAGTAAACTGATGTCCAAGCCCGACATTGACCGTCCATTGATCCTTTTGGTAGCTGTCTAAATCAAAACCACCTGTGTAGGTTCCTTCGCTGATTACACCAGTAAGATATTCCGTCACTGCGCCAAATTGCGTCGGTCGAATATGAAAATCTTTCCAGTTGACCCAACGTAGATTGGTATAGAGCAGTGTGTCTTTATACACACCCGTTTGAAAATCAACATTCACCGATTGTGGCGTGGAAATTTTGGTTTTACTTGGGGTAGTCACTTCCAAAGGCTGACCGAACATGGTCTCAGTCACTTGCATATTGTGGTCGATTTTGGAGCGATAGGTCAGCGCAGCTTTTAAGGCAATCTCTGGGATTTGATAACTCAGGCCAGCCAGCCAACCGACTGCATGATCCTGTTTAAATTCGGCATCATAGCCATTAAAGGCTTCACTGTATGAATTACCACGCAGCGCGACATCACCTTTCACCGATTGATAGACAGCACCGCCATAGAGTTGAAAGTTGCTAAAAGGACTGACACCCAAAATCATGCTAATGCTTTCGGTATCGACATTGACCGATGTACCTTGCTGGGTAAACTCATTGTCCGAAAAGGTATTATTCGATTGCATCGGATAAGTAATATCGGCACCAAAAGGCTGGTCATAGAGCAGGCCAAAGCTGATTCGATCCGTCAGTTGTAGCTTGAGCGCGGCACTATAATATTGAAAGCTATTGCCCATATTGCCTGAGTTCAGGTTCTGTGGATCATTGACCAGTTCTGGACGATTACGGATTTTCCCCGAAATGTCAGCATCAACGGCTGTGGCATTGACTTCAACATAGTTACCATTTTCCAGAAAAGGGAGAATGGATTGTCCTGATTGGTCCAGTGCTGCTGCGTGATTCAATGTACTGATACATATCCCACACAGGCCAATCACCATTGGATTGAGTTTCATATTGATCATCCTTGTAAAACCGTGTCTTATTCTTAAACGTGCTGTTTTTATTGACGGTCATTTTTTCTGGCGATAGTCAGCTGATTCAACTCACTATTTTGACTTGAAAATAAATGCCCAACTGCTAGTGAAGCATCTTTTTAAATCGCAGAACAGGGTTGTAAATGATCAATATGGGGGGCGAATCGGTCAGATCGAGGTATTCTAGAAAATAAAAAAACCTTGTATCGAGACACAAGGTTTTTTCAATTAAAGCAAACTGTTATTGCTTCACAATCAGCACGGGAATATGTGATTCTGTTAAAACGGCACGCGCCACACTACCTAGCAATAAACGTTTGACGCCTGTGCGGCCATGTGAACCCATCACAATCAGGTCTGCACCAACTTCATCGGCAACAAAGATAATGCCTTCACTGGCTACGCCATGATGAATTTTGGTTGTCACCTGAATACCATCACGTACAAAAGATTGGGCAATATCTTGAAGCTGTGTTTTGGCATGTGCTTCGGCCTGCATAAAATGATCAGTGATCGCAGGAGCCACTTGGTAAAAGTCCACACCAACAAATGGATCAACTGCAACCACACTGAGAATAGTCACTTTTGCCCCTGATAATTTTGCTAGAGAAAGCGCATGTTCGACTGCAGCATAAGAAATTGGAGAGTCATCAACAGGGACTAAAATATTTTGATAAGACATGTTTACTCCTTATAGTTTATCGTTGTAAAAAAATATAAAGCATAATAAGTTGATAACATATTGAGATGGGTCTAGCAAATCAGTAGCAGCACAAAATATATGATAAAGCTGAAAATAATGTAGAAAAACAGCAAATTCCCTAGCAAAATAGAGCGATAAGAAAATCACTGTATTTTTGTAATTCAGCTTAAGATTAACTTTAGATCGAAGCACAAAATCTGAGCTGCATTTAAATGAATAAGGAATATTTGTGTTACTGAGTTTAGAGGCGTTTAAACAACAAAAATTTGATCAAATGGCGGCTAAAATTATGGCCGATCCAGAGCATTACCTAACTTTTGATTCGGTTTCAGACTTTTATAAAGCGGCTTGGTTAGATGAGTTTCCGCAAGGCACAAGATGGTCAGCTACAGGTTTGGATGATGGTGCGGAGCAGTTTTATGCGGTGATTGAATATGGGGATCATTATCTGTATATCAGTCGTATGGAGCGTGTCACGGTCAAATTAGGCATACGGCATCATTACAATAGAAATAACTAATCCGAGCAGTCATCCATTTTTGTCTGATCAGATTTAGAGATGCAAATGAGAATGCTATACTTTTGCGCAATGATGAAATCCTAATAAAACGAAATGGACATTTAAAAATGGCACATCAATTTACGGTTAATGAAACAATTCATGGTGTTTCAATTGAGGACTTTTCAAGACTGGTCGCGGTTACTTCATTGCATGAAGCAGTGTGTAAGCGTATTCCAGGTGAAAATTTGGAAATTATCGAATCGAATATTCAGGGTGATATTTATACTTTACGCCGTGAATATAATCTGGATGTTAATATTCCAGAGGTGGCGAAAAAATTATTAAAAAATGCGTTCCGCTTAAAACGTGCTGATATTACCCATTTGAAAAACTTAACCTCGACAGTTGAATTGGGCGCAAACCTGCCTTTGGAAGCGAAGGGTGAGCGCAGTGTCACGGGTGATAGTGAAAAAGTGAATATCTCTTTAACGTGGACAGTGAAAGTTAAAGTGCCGTTGATTGGTGGCATGTTAGAAAAGCATGCAGAAGGCGAAATCCGTAAATTCAGCACACTTGAAATCGAGATCGTTGCAGATGAATTAAAGAAACACCTTTAATTTTTGCAGAAAAGAAAGCTCTCCATGTGGGGAGTTTTTTTGTTTTAGAAGCGTAGGAAATAGGGAACAATCGAAAGCACCACGCCAATGATACTGATCATGGCAGTGCTATCAATAAAATAGGTAAAGAGCATCAAGACCAAACCACAAACTAAAGGCACGGTCATTTTCTGCTTTTTTCCATACATAAAATAGCCTAAGCCAATTGAGCTAAAGATGACACCTAGAAACAGTTGAGTTGCATTCATGTGCTTTGCCATGCGTTATTTTTTTCGCGAATATATTATGACAAGATTCTTAAATGAAAATTATGGTAACGCGATAAAATATCCAATACGATAATATTCACTATTTGGTCAAAACAACGATAAGGGCGTGGGATGAGTGTAATTCTACCTGTAGCACAACGTGGTGAA
Organism: Acinetobacter higginsii; assembly: GCF_000369845.1. Lineage (NCBI taxonomy): Bacteria > Pseudomonadati > Pseudomonadota > Gammaproteobacteria > Moraxellales > Moraxellaceae > Acinetobacter > Acinetobacter higginsii. The sequence continues at coordinate 366,307 of NZ_KB850222.1, forward strand.
GAAGTTTTAAAAATTAAAGCGGCAGCTGTCGCAAACGGGGAATTTAATAGTGAGTGGTTATTGCAATTGGCATCTGCCATGCATGCGACCATGTTGGAGCGTAATGGGGTTGGGATTGCAGCACCACAAGTTTATATTTCTAAACGCTTAATTATTGTGGCGTCACGTCCGAATCCGCGTTATCCCGATGCACCTGAAATGGATGCCGTGGTGATGGTCAATCCTGAGATTTTGGCATTTTCTCAAGAGTCTTGTTTAGGTGAAGAAGGCTGTTTAAGTGTGCCAGATGAGCGTGGGCAGGTCGAACGGGCGCAAGCAATTAAAGTACGTTACTACACCTTACAAGGTGAAGTGATTGAAACTGCTTTTGAGGGTTTTCCTGCACGGATTGTTCAGCATGAAGTGGACCATTTGGATGGCATTTTATTTGTAGAACGTTTGAGTTAGTTGTGTATGTAAGCTCATAAAATCATTACAAAAGCATAATCTCAATATGATCCGCTCTCTGTACTATAAGATCTGATTTAAATTAAAACTTGAAACATTTAAAGGCTAGATGACCATGAAAACTCCACTTCCTGATTATTTGGCACATGTGATTGATGCCTGCGATATCGATAACAGTGGGCATCTCGCCGATTATATTCCTGAGTTAGCCAATGCAAATCCCAACCGATTAGCACTGGCCTTGTCTACCGTTGATGGTGAAATCTATTCCGTTGGGGATGATGAGATTGAATTCACGATTCAATCGATGTCTAAACCGTTTACTTATGCCTATGTGCTACAACAGCTTGGGATTGATGCCGTATTAGAGAAAGTTGGGGTTGAACCTTCGGGCGAAGCCTTTAATGAAATTTCATTGGGTAAAGATCGCCGTCCTAAAAATCCGATGATTAACTCAGGTGCAATTACTACGCATTCACTGATTCCTGTCAAAGATGACTTATCAGGTGCAGAAATTTTACGTCGATTTATGAGCGAGCTGGCAGGACGTGAACTGCAATTTGATGATGCTGTTTATGAATCCGAGGTGAAAACGGCCTATCGCAATCTCTCAATTGGTTATATGTTGAGTACGGTTGGGATATTGGAAACTGATCCTGTTGATATTGTGAATGGCTATATTCGTCAATGCGCGATCTTGGTGACGGTTAAAGATCTAGTACGGATGGGCAGTGTTTTTGCCAATGGTGGGGTTGATCCTAAAACGGGTAAACGCTTATTGAATCGTGCTGTGGTACGCCAAGTCCTAAGCGTGATGATGAGCTGTGGTATGTACGATGCCGCGGGGGATTGGCTCACAACGGTTGGTATTCCTGCCAAAAGTGGTGTCGCAGGTGGAATCTTGGGTGTGTTGCCAGGTCAGGTGAGTATTGCAGCTTTCTCTCCTCGACTCGATGAACATGGCAATAGTGTACGCGGCATCGATATCATGGAAAGACTCTCTCGTGATATGGGCTTGCATTTGATGGAAGGCACACCTTCTGCACAAACGATTGTGCAGAGTCATTATCGCACTGGAAAAGATGCGTCTTTAAGTGTCTATGTACTGCGTGGTGTATTGAAATTTACTGAAGCGGAAATGTTGTTACGAACGCTGCAATGTGAGCCTGTTGATAAAAGCTCTATTGTGATTGATTTAACCCAGATTTCATTGATTCATGATGTTGGAAAACGGATGTTTTTGGAGGGGATTGATCGTTTGATCGATGATGGTCATACATTATTGTTGGTTGATCCTGAGCAGCGTTTGGATCATGCACGAACGCATAAAGATCGTATCTTGCATGTTTATCAGAATCTTGAGGATCTGATTGAGAAGCATAAAGAGCTATAGGAGAAGAGAACCTTTATTGAAATGATATAGGTTCTGAATAGCGTTTATATATTGTGCTCAATATACTCGGATGGATTTTATTTTATGGGGGAGAATTTAATTTAAATTGTATTTATAATGAGCCGATTAGTTTTTGAAGAATATCTAAAATGAAAAATAAAATATTGGGTTTTATATTGATGTTTATGGCTTCACAGTCATTGTTTGCAGCTCCATTTGTGCAGCCTGTTATTCAGGGTAAAACTTACAATAATTGGGAAGTACCAATACGCTCATTAGCTAAGCCGAAAAGCATCATTAAAGGAAAAGCAGATGAGTGTAATGGTGGTTATTTCCCTGATGAATATGATTATGGCAGTTTTAAACTTTTAGACACAGGCGTCATTAAAGAGGTTTATTTAAGTCAGAACAATGCGCTAGTGTTTCATGGACAAAAAATTCGTGGTGGGATAGATCAAAAGACTTTTATGCAACAATTTAAAAAATATGAATTGTGGATGGATGCTGAAAATAAGAATGTTGTTTATAGTGGGCTTGCCGAAAGTGGAAATGATTCAATAGCGTTTGTCTTTAAAAATGGAAAACTTTTAAAATATAAATTGTTCTTTGATGATTGTTAGTTTTGACAAGAGTAAGTATAAAAATAAACCAGTCGCTGAAATGTAGCAGTTTAGCCAATTTAAAATGTATTTTAGGGGCTGGAAAAGCAAGTTAGAGAGAGTTAAATTTTTTTAAAATAAATTGATAAATATGGCCCCAAAAGATCATAAAAAGCCCTCCGCAACTCAACAATAAGAAGACAGCTATAGCTACATAGGAGACGTTGCTTTTAGCTTCATATAATTTCATGAGCTGGTGGTCTGCCAATGTATGTTGAAATTGCTTTTTATTTACAGCGTCGACCCAAGTCATATCTTTGATCATAAACCTATCGTTTATTTTTATAATATCTGCCGTTTTGATTTGATAGTTGAAAACTTGGTCTTGATCATGGCTGCAGATAGTTTCCAAATAATTTGAACAGTCAAAAAGATAAATTCTTTTTTGATTTTCAGTGATAAATATCGTATCTAACTTATTAAACTTTTTAATGCTGAATTCATAATTCATGCTTTTATCTGTTTCCAGATGCTGATACGGCGTTACTTTAATTATCTTCTTTGGTGTGAGAAGTTCATAAACACTTAAAGCTAATATAAGAAGAAGGAATGCTGTAAAGATTAAAGCGATGATTGTTGCTAAATTCCTTTTCTTTTTTTCATTTAATCTAAAACCTATAGTCATTTGAAATTTGATGCTGGTCAATTCTATTTATATTAAATTTTACTACAACTTTTTGAAATCTAGAAATTAAGCATTGATAGGATTAATTTCAAAAAATAGTTTTATTCGCGAGCAAGATCTATGTAGAAACGGATGTCTTTGGTAAACAATCTTTGCTTTTGGATCATATAAAAATCCCCTCAATTGAGGGGATTCTTTTGATCACTTACGCAATCGAATCATCTAAATTCGGCGCTAACCAACGCTTCGCTTCATCCAATGTCCAACCTTTACGCTTTGCATAATCCTCAAGCTGATCTTGAGAAATCTTGCCTACGTTGAAGTATTCACTTTCAGGATGAGAATAATAGAAACCACTGACAGAAGAAGGCGGCATCATCGCAAAGTGTTCAGTCAACTTGGTACCAATTTTCGCTTCTGAACCTAACCAATCAAATAACACTGCTTTTTCAGAATGCTCTGGGCAAGCAGGATAACCTGGTGCAGGACGAATGCCGACATACTTCTCTTTGATTAATTCTTCATTGCCCAAAGTCTCATCGGCTTTATAGCCCCAGAATTCTTTACGAATGCGCTCATGCAAATGTTCTGCGAAGGCTTCGGCAAAACGATCGGCCAAAGACTGAACCAGAATTGCTGAGTAATCATCACCTTGGGCTTTATATTCATTTGCCAATTCTTCAGCACCAAAGATCGATACCGTGAAACCACCGAGATAATCAGTATTGTCTTTAGAGGTGCTAATAAAGTCTGCTAAAGATAAATTTGGTTTGCCTGTGACTTTGTCTGACTGCTGACGAATATGCTCAAAGGTATGCGTAACCTTTTGACCAGATTCATCAAACACACTCACGGTATCCGCACCGGTACGCTGTGCAGGGTATAAACCAAATACAGCACGTGCATCAAAACGATTATTCTCGATAATGTCTTTTAGCATCGCTTGCGCTTGGTTATATAAATCAGTGGCTGCTTCACCCACAACTTCATCTGTCAGGATTTTCGGGAATTTACCCGCCAAGCTCCAAGAGATAAAGAATGGTGTCCAGTCAAAGTATTCAACCAAGGTCGCCAATGGATAATTGGTAATGACTTGCGTACCTAAACTATTTGGAATCGGTGGCACATAGTTGTCATCCACCTTGAAACCGTTCTCAATCGATTCGGCATAGCTGAGTTTGGCTGCTTTCGGTTGCTTATTGGCTAAGCGTTCACGAATCTTGGCATATTCAGCACGATGTTCTGCAATAAAGTTGCCACGCATTTCTTTCGAGAGCAGGGTAGTTGCAACACCCACTGCACGTGAAGCATCGGCCACATAGATCACCGCATCATTTTGATACTGAGGATCAATCTTCACCGCAGTGTGTGCTTTCGATGTGGTTGCACCACCAATCAATAATGGAATGTTAAAGCCTTTACGCTGCATTTCTTTGGCAACAAACACCATTTCATCCAAAGACGGGGTGATCAAACCCGACAAACCGATGATGTCACATTTCTCATCAATCGCGGTTTGCAGGATTTTTTCCGCTGGGACCATCACCCCAAGATCAACGATGTCATAACCATTACAGCCCAAGACCACGCCCACGATATTTTTACCAATATCGTGTACGTCACCCTTAACAGTCGCCATCAACACTTTACCTTTGGATTGGCTACCTGTTTTTTCAGCTTCGATGTATGGGTTCAACCATGCAACGGCTTGTTTCATCACACGTGCAGATTTCACGACTTGTGGCAGGAACATTTTACCTGAACCAAACAGGTCACCAACCACGTTCATGCCATCCATCAATGCGCCTTCAATCACATCAAGAGGGCGTTTGGCTTTTAAACGGGCTTCTTCAGTATCTTCATCAATATAGGTGGTGATACCTTTTACCAACGCATATTCAAGACGTTTTTCAACCGATTCATTGCGCCATTCAAGGTTTTCAGCCTCACGTTGCGCGCCACTATGACCACGGAACTTCTCTGCCACTTCAAGCAGTTTTTCTGTGGCATTTTGACCTGATTCACCTTGGTTCTGGTTTAAAACAACATCTTCAACTGCATCTTTTAGTTCTTTTGGAATATCGTCGTAAATCGCCATTTGACCAGCGTTCACGATCCCCATAGTCATGCCTTGTTTGATGGCATGGTAAAGAAATACCGAGTGAATCGCTTCACGGACAGGCTCATTACCACGGAAGGAGAAGGATACGTTAGAGACACCGCCTGAAATCATGGCATGTGGCAAGTTCTGTTTGATCCAGCCCGTAGCTTCAATAAAGTCGACGCCATAGTTGTTGTGTTCTTCGATCCCTGTTGCCACGGCAAATACGTTCGGGTCAAAAATAATATCTTCAGCAGGGAAGCCCACTTCATTGACTAAAACATCATAAGAACGTTTACAGATTTCACGTTTACGTGCAGCAGTATCGGCCTGACCTGTTTCATCAAAGGCCATCACAATAATCGCAGCACCGTACTGACGGCATAGGCGAGCTTTTTCAACAAACTCGTCATAACCCTCTTTCAATGAAATTGAGTTAACAACAGGTTTACCTTGTACACACTTTAAACCTGCTTCAATGATTTCCCATTTTGACGAGTCAATCATGATTGGCACACGAGAGATATCTGGCTCAGATGCCACTAGATTCAGGAAATGCACCATCGCATTTTGCGAATCCAGCATGCCTTCATCCATGTTGATATCGATGATCTGTGCACCCGCTTCAACCTGTTGCTGAGCTACTTCCAAAGCTTCGGCAAACTTTTCTTCACGGATAAGACGCAGGAATTTTTTTGAACCCGTGACGTTGGTACGTTCACCGACATTGACGAACAGTGAATCATCATAAATGTTAAATGGTTCTAAACCACTTAAACGGCAGGCTGGTTTGGTTTCAGGAATTTGACGTGGCTGAATGTCTTTGACTGCATTATAGATAGCGCGAATATGATCTGGTGTGGTACCACAGCAACCACCAGTAATATTGATCAAACCGCTTTCAGCAAATTCTTTGATGAATGCTGCGGTTTGTTCTGGAGTTTCATCATATTCACCGAAGGCATTCGGCAAACCAGCGTTTGGATGGGCAGAGACAAAAGTATCAGCAACATCCGCAATGGTTTTCACGTGTGGGCGCATCGCGTCTGCACCCAAGGCACAGTTAAAACCAATTGAGAGTAAATCACCGTGTCGTACTGAGTTCCAGAACGCTTCAGCAGTTTGGCCTGTTAAGGTACGACCTGATGCATCGGTAATGGTGCCTGAAATCATCAACGGTAGTTCATGACCAATTTGCTTGAATACTTCTTTCACCGCAAAGATTGCAGCTTTACAGTTCAAGGTATCAAACACAGTTTCGATCAAGAGAATGTCTGCACCACCTTCAATCAAGGCGTGGGCAGCTTCAATATAGTTTTCTTTTAATTCATCAAATGTAATATTACGGAATGCAGGGTCGTTCACATTCGGTGAAATCGAACAGGTACGTGAAGTTGGGCCAAGTACGCCTGCAACAAAACGTGGTTTCTCTGGGGTTGAATATTTTTCACATGCTGCTTTGGCTAAGCGCGCTGCTTCACGGTTGATCTCTGGAACAAGGTCTTCCATGTGGTAGTCAGACATTGAAACACGGGTGCCGTTAAAGCTGTTGGTTTCGATAATATCTGCGCCTGCATCCAAATAAGCTTCATGGATGCCCTGAATAATCTGTGGTTGGGTTAAAACCAATAAGTCATTATTGCCTTTAAGGTCTGATGCCCAATCTGCAAAACGTTCACCACGATAATCTTCTTCTTCTAGTTTATGGCGTTGAATCATGGTTCCCATTGCACCATCAATAATCAGGATGCGTTGGGTAAGAAGTGATTGTAGGGTGGTAAGCGTGGACATTCAGAAACCCCAGTTGATGATCAAGATAAAAAGCAGGGGCATTGTAACAGAAGCTAGGTCAAAGCGCGTATTTTCAGCAAGCTTGAACAGTGATTCATCGGGTCACTTAGAAAATGTCATAAAATGTTCATGAAGTTGTCACAATTGAATTGAATAATGCTTAAAAAGAAAACATCCAGTTCGGAATGTGACAGTTTAATGTCATATTTCGTAGCGTTTGTTGCAAAATCAGACAAACAGTTCTATCGCTGTTTTTGTTTTTATAATGCATTGTTTTTTATTAATTAAAATGAAAAATAAGGTGGATTTATTACTGGGAAATACAAAAAAATGTGATGAAAACATGAAATTTTGGCTTTATGTGACAGTCCTTTGTCATATAATTGTCATAATTTAATTAAACAATACAGGGGATTTTATTATCCTCTAACCGTCTACATGAATTCTAATCTTCCTCCTGTTTCGGATTCACCGCTTGCCAGCTCTCAGGCAAAATCGACGAATGTACATGTACCAACACCGAAATTCTTTATGCCGGTGTTTTTGACAATTATTGTTGCAACACTGATTTATATCGGTTTTCAGCTTAGTGCTGACTTGGCACATGTACCGCCTTTAAGTTTATATTCAGTTATTCTTTTATCGACGGCACTTTTCATTGCTTTAGGCTTTGAATTTGTAAATGGTTTTCACGATACGGCGAACGCTGTAGCGACGGTTATTTATACCAATGCATTGCCTGCTCCAGCAGCAGTGATGTGGGCTGGTTTCTGTAACTTCCTTGGGGTTATGGTAGCGAGTGGTGCGGTTGCATACGGTATTATTGCATTACTCCCTGTAGAAATGATCATGAATGTCGGCAGCGGCGCTGGCTTTGCGATGGTTTTTGCATTATTAATCGCGGCAATCCTATGGAATTTAGGAACGTGGTTTTTGGGGATTCCTGCATCAAGTTCACATACCTTAATCGGTTCGATTTTGGGTGTGGGCATCATGAACCATATTTTAAATGCGTCTGCTGGTGCGACCAGTAGTGGTATTGATATGGATCAGGTGATTAAAGTTGGTAAGGCATTATTATTCTCTCCATTGATTGGTTTTGCATTTGCAGCAATTCTATTCTTGTTGGTGAAGAAAGTATTTAAACGCCAAATGGAGCTGTTTCAGCCACCTGAAGGTAACAAGCCACCACCACCAGTGATTCGTGCAATTCTTATTTTTACTTGTACAGGTGTGAGCTTTGCACACGGTTCAAACGATGGTCAAAAAGGCATGGGCCTGATCATGTTGATCCTAATTGGCTTGGTTCCACTGGCTTATTCATTGAACAAAAACTTGGATGCGCAGCATTTACAGTCTTTTGAACAGCTTTCTTCAAAAACAGCAACTGTTTTAAACGTTAATCAAAACGAGCTGACAGATGAGAAAGCGCGTGAAGTATTAACTAAATATATCCAAACCAAAGAACAAACGGCTGAAGTTGTACCTGCGTTAGCAAGTATGACAGAGCACTTGGGTACACGTGTTGCTGGTTATGGCGATCTTAAGGCGATTCCTGAAGCTGCTGTTAGCGAAATCCGCAATGACATGTATTTAAGCACTACAACGTTTAAGCGTTTAGATAAAGCTGAAGCTTTGCCAGAAATGGATAAAGACCAAGCTAAAGTTGTGAAAGAATACCGTAGTAGCTTGGATTCATTCCTTCAGTACATTCCAAACTGGGTGAAAGTTGCGGTTGCTCTTGCGCTTGGTCTAGGTACCATGGTGGGCTGGAAGCGTATTGTTGTGACTGTCGGTGAGCGTATTGGTAAGAACCATATGACTTATGGTCAGGGTATGTCTGCTGAGCTTGTAGCGATGAGTACTATTGCAGCAGCGGATGGTCTTGGTATGCCAGTATCAACTACACACGTATTAAACAGTGCTGTTGCAGGTACTATGGTTGCCAATAAGTCAGGTCTAAACTTCGCAACGGTTAGAACAATTCTGTCTGCTTGGATCTTTACTTTACCAGCAACGATTACCTTATCTGGTGGTCTATATTGGTTGTTCCTACAGTTTGTTTCATGATCCTAAATACTTAAAAAGATCAGATTTAAAGGCTTTGCTTCGGCAAAGCTTTTTTATGTCTGTACCTTTCATTTTTCTTCAAAATTGTCTGATTTTAGATATGAGTTGTCCTTTTAAAGTGGGTCAGCGTGCCCTTGTCAATTTATGATGCGCTGAATGGCTGAATGGCTGAATGGCTGAATGGCTGAATGGCTGAATGGCTGAATGGCTGAATGGCTGAATGGCTGAATGGCTGAATGGCTGAAT
>NZ_KB850222.1:375788-443359 GCF_000369845.1 Acinetobacter higginsii
ATGGCTGAATGGCTGAATGGCTGAATGGCTGAATGGCTGAATGGCTGAATGGCTGAATGGCTGAATGGCTGAATGGCTGAATGGCTGAATGCGGTGTTAGCTTGGGATAAATGATCGCAATAAAATTGCTTTTATTCCCCAAAAGAGGAATGGTTTTTCTTTAAGCTTATCCGTTAGTATCAATAGACAGATTGTGCTAGGTTGTGTTCTTTATTCTAATAATAAGTAATGTTGGTTCTATTTACACTCCGCCATTCTCCGATATAGAGAGTGGCTTTTTTTATGTGGATAAAACAGAGGCAATAAAAAAAGAGCTGTCGGAACAGCTCTTTTTTTTGTCCAATCAAAGCAATTAAGCTTGCTGGATACCCGCAACAACCCAATCTTGTTGTGAGCCAGCAGGCTTCACAAAATGCCAGATTTCAGCAAATGGTTGAGGTAAGCTGTTTAAGTCTTCACTAACTGTACCAGTAAAACGTACGCTAACAAGATATTGACCATTCTCAGTGGTGCTTTCAACAACCATTGCATTGAGGTTGCTGAATTCGGCAACGTCTTGGTCTTGGTTCGCCATAATGTCGCTGTACATTGAATTATAAAGTTCAGGTGTCAAATAACGACGAATTTCTTCGACATTGCTCGCACTGTTTACCGACTGAATGTGGTTAAAACGTTGACGTGCGATACGCAAGAATGCAGCAGGTTCAGTACCATCTGGTAATTGGTTACCACTACTCATTGATGCAGCACCAAATGGCGCTTGTGGAGCAGCAGCGCCACCAGCTACAGATTGACCAAAGATGTTGGTGTTATCACCTGTTTGGCGAGCTGCAGGCTGAGGTGGAGTTTGACGGCCAAAGTTATTTTGACCGCCATTGTTTGGTGCGTATGGGTTATTGGCTGCTAATTTTTTTTTTGCGCCTAATTTGCGGAAAACAAAGAAGGCGATCGCTGCAGCAAGAAGAACCCAAAGCCAGCTAGGAATGCCACCTTTTTCTTCCTGTTGCTGTGCTTGAGCATTAGCCTGTTGCTCAGTTGCTGTTGGATTTTGTTGCTTGTCATCTGCTAATGCATTGGCAGCAACTGCACCCACTGCAGCACCAGCTACACCCGCAGCAACCATCGTACCAACACCTGGACCAGATTTCTGTGGTGCAGTTTGTTGTTGAGGTGCTGGAGTTGCTTGGCGTGATGGTTGGTAAGATTGGCTAGATGAACTAGATCTGCTCATGCCGTGGCTTTTACCGCCACCTGCACGTTTTGCTTCCGCAAGCGGTGCAGCAACCAAAGTTGCCATTAAAAGAGCTGCCATCAAGCCACGCTGGTGTACTTGCATCGAAAATTCCTATTTAAATCCAATTTGTAAATGTATTTATGCATGTATTTCGATGGAATTTCAATAACAAAAGTATGTTTTTTTATGTCAAGCCATTAACCCAACTCATCACTTAGCTGCATGGCTTCAGTCAGGGCTTCGTGCAAACGCGCTACCGCAATGATTTGTACGCCATCAATCGACTTTTGTGGTGCATTGCCTCGAGGTAAGATCACATACTTAAAGCCATGTTTTGCTGCTTCTTTTAGACGTTCCTGACCATTCGGTACAGGACGAATTTCACCTGAGAGCCCGACTTCACCAAAGACCGCCAATTGCTGTGGTAAGGCTCTGCCTCTTAAACTGGAAGCACAAGCCAGTAGTACCGCTAAGTCAGAACCCGTCTCGGTAATTTTTAAACCACCGACCACATTGACATAGACATCTTGTCCTGAGGTTTGTACGCCACCATGTCTGTGCATCACTGCCAGTAGCATATTTAAACGGTTTTGTTCCAAGCCGAGAGCAACTCGACGGGGTTGTCCATGCGCATCATCAACCAGTGCCTGTACTTCGACCAAGAGCGGGCGCGTCCCTTCACGGCTAATCATTACGATAGAACCTGGAATGGCTTCATCATAACGACTCAGAAAAATCGCCGATGGATTGGCCACTTCACGTAAACCCTTATCGGTCATGCCAAACACACCGAGTTCATTGACTGCACCAAAACGGTTCTTTACCGCACGAATCATGCGATAACGAGAATCTGATTGACCTTCAAAATATAGTACACAATCGACCATATGTTCTAAAACACGCGGGCCTGCCAGTGAGCCTTCTTTGGTGACGTGGCCGACAATGAATAAAGCTGTACCGCTATTCTTGGCGAAACGGGTCAGCAAAGCTGCGGATTCACGGATCTGTGAAACACCCCCTGGGGCAGATTGTAACGTTTCGGTATAGAGGGTTTGAATCGAGTCGAGGATGGCTACTACAGGGCGTTCTTGTGCCAACACTTCACAAATACGCTCGACACAGGTTTCAGCCATCACTTTGAGTGAGTCTGTAGGTAGATCTAAACGTTGAGCTCGTAAGGCCACTTGTGAAAGTGATTCTTCACCTGTGACATAAAGGGCTGTACTTTTCTTACTGGCCATATGGGTGGCGGTTTGCAACAGGATGGTGGATTTACCAATCCCGGGATCACCGCCAATCAGCACCACCGAACCAATGACTAGGCCACCACCAAGCACGCGATCGAACTCGCTAATTCCTGTCGGAACGCGGGTTTCATTGGAGACGGTGACTTGATTGAGCGTGGTAATACTGGCTGCTTGCCCCGCATAGCCGCCTATTTTAGCTTGGCCGCGATGTGTTACTGCTGGCTCAATTCGAACCTCAAGCAGGCTATTCCATTCGCCACATTCAGTACATTGACCTGTCCATTTGGGATGATCTGCACCACATTGTTCACATCTGTAAACGGATTTAATTTTTGCCATAAGATAAAATTGAAAACTTTCTTAAAATTAGATAAAAAAGAGTCAGGACGAAAATTTCTAACAATGCTGATCGTTCTTTAAGGAATAACAAAACGAAGACGGCATGATTTCGTCGCAGATTGGTTAAAGGGAAGTGCTCAGGAAAATAACATGATATACAACTTTTACAAGTTATAGACAGTGTGTTTTTAGCAATCGCTTTTTTTGTTCAATTCACTTTTTCCAAGGATGGTGTTGGTGTGTTCGCTTATTCGTTGTTATGAGGTTTTGATCGAATGGCATAGATATTGCTCATGCTTAGTGTAATCGAAATATTGGCATGATTGTGCCTTATTTTGTGTAGACGCTAAATATATAAAAGGCTTAAAAGGATAAGGAGAGACAAGAGATGGGTGTTAAAGCGTTTATATATGATTCAATTAAATTGATTAGCTATAAATGCAACATTCAGCAAAGAACATTTTAAGTGTAAATAGAGATTTTAATCTAATGATTGAATTATAAATCAATTTTTTGGATGGATGTTTGGGAATAGAAAAGAACAGTTTGAGTGAGTCCACAGTTCTTTTCTATAATTCGGTTTTGTCTTACCTGCGTTGTCCTGATAAGTTCATTGTATTGTTTTGGCCTTGTGCGTATGATCGAATTCAATTGTATTTAACTTGAAAAATACAGGTAAAAAATTGCTTAGCTGAATTTAGCCAATCTATAGATAACGAAAAAAGATATCGAAAATGGTACGAATCGTTATTGAGAGCTGATCTTAGCTAATGAACTAAAAACACTGGAGAGTTTTTGTAAAATGTCGAATCAAAATCTGAGTGAGGCTGCTGAGCAAAGCGGACTTCACCGTAGTCTATCTAATCGACATCTACAGTTGATTGCGATTGGCGGTGCAATCGGAACAGGGTTGTTCATGGGGTCTGGTAAAACCATCAGTTTGGCTGGACCATCTATTCTGTTTATTTATATGACCATTGGTTTGATGGTGTTCTTCGTAATGCGTGCATTAGGGGAGTTATTGCTATCTAACTTAAACTACAAATCTTTTATCGATTTATCGACTGATTTAATTGGCCCGTGGGCTGGTTATTTTGTCGGATGGACCTATTGGCTCTGTTGGGTCACGATTGGTATCGCAGATTTATCCGCTATTATTTACTATCTAGAATTCTTTAATGGCGGAGAGTCATTTACGCCATTAGGTGGTTTATTGATTAGTACCGTTGCCATTGCTTTTGTGCTTGGCTTGAACCTAGTCACCGTTAAACTATTCGGTGAAATGGAGTTCTGGTTTGCAATGGTAAAGATTACAGCAATTATTGTCTTAATCGCTGTTGGTCTATGGATGATCTTTACTGGGTTTACTAGCACTACAGGTACAGTTGCAAGCGTCTCGAATCTTTGGACACATGGTGGCATGTTCCCTAAAGGTTTAGATGGTTTCTTGGCGGGTTTCCAAATTGCAATTTTCGCCTTTGTCGGGGTGGAGTTGGTCGGTACCACGGCTGCTGAAACACAAGATCCGAAGCGTAACTTACCGAAAGCAATTAACTCGATTCCAATTCGTATCATTATTTTCTATGTATTGGCATTGTTTGTGGTGATGTGTGTAACGCCTTGGGATCAGATCAATCCTAAAGTCAGCCCATTTGTAAATATCTTCTCGCAAGCAGGTATTGCTTCTGCGGCGATCATTATGAATTTGGTGGTGTTATCATCAGTAATGTCATCAATGAACAGTGGTGTATTCTCGACCAGTCGTATGTTGTTTGGTTTGTCAGGGGATCAACAAGCACCGAAGCTATTTGGTAAATTATCTAAGTCTGCAGTTCCTGCAAAAGCTTTGATTTTCTCATCAATCTGTATCTTTATTGGCGCATTTGTTCAGTTTGTTTATAAATTACAAACAGGCACCAATGATGAAGTGACGGCGTTTACTTTAGCGACAACCTTATCAACGATTCTGTTCATCTGTGTATGGATGATCATTATGTGGAGTTATATTAACTACCGCAAAAATCGTCCTGAACTGCATGCGCAATCAACATTTAAATTACCGGGTGGTGTGTTTACCTGTTGGGTGGTGATCATTTTCTTCCTTGCAACGATCTACTTCCTTGCCTTGGATGAAACTACGTTGGAATCACTCAAAGTTAGTCCAATCTGGTTCATCATTTTGGCCATTGGTTATTTCTTCTATAAGAAAAAGTAATTCTTTAGCCGATTTAACACCAAACGCCGACTTCAAAGTCGGCGTTTTTTTATGGTTATTGTTTGATTCATTCAAGTTTAGACTTTAGCCGATCTAATGATCACGCTATACTGCTCCGAATTGTAAAAGTTAGGTGCACAGATGCTTAAAGTCATTTGTTCTATCAGTGTGTTGCTGAGCAGCGTTATTTTAACTGCATGTGGTCAGTCAGGTGCATTGCAATTACCGTCTGATCAAAATCAGGATAAGCGCGCAAAATATCTGCTTTATAAAAATGAAGCAGCTCAGGCTAAGGCTTCATCTGACGCAAAAGCAGATCAAGCAGAGGTAGAACGCCAAGCAACATCGTCAACGACTCAATCACAGACCATCTCACCTTAAGTTTGTAAATAAGGACATCTTCATGAGTTTCACTCGCATTAATGGAGTATTGCACGCTGAGCAATGTTCACTGGATCAGCTCGCACAGCAATATGGCACGCCTTTATATGTTTATTCAAAAGCAACTTTTGAAAAGCATTATTTGGATATGCATCGTGCTTTTGATTTTATTGATCATCAAATCTGTTTTGCGGTGAAGTCAAACTCAAATTTGGCTGTTCTGAGTGTATTGGCAAAGGTGGGTGCGGGTTTTGATATCGTAACTGGTGGGGAACTGGCTCGTGTACTGGCAGCAGGCGGTGAACCATCGAAAATCGTATTTTCTGGTCTAGGTAAATCTGAAGCTGATATCGAAAAAGCCTTAAATGTTGGGATAGCTTGCTTTAATGTTGAATCACATGCCGAGCTAGATCGTATTCAAAAAGTTGCAGCAAAACTTGGCAAAAAAGCACCAATTTCGTTACGTGTAAATCCAGATGTAGATGCCAAAACCCATCCTTATATCTCAACGGGTTTGAAAGAAAACAAGTTTGGTATTCCAAGTGATACGGTTGATGAAACTTATCAATATGCTGCATCGTTACCGAATCTTGAGATTGTCGGGATTGATTGTCATATCGGTTCACAATTGACTGAAACTAAACCTTTTGTGGACGCACTTGATCGTGTCATTTTAATGATTGAGCAATTGAAAAGCTTGGGTATCAACCTCAAACATATTGATATCGGTGGTGGTTTAGGTGTGCGTTATAAAGATGAAACGCCACCAAGTGTTGAAGAGTATGCCAATTCAATGCGTCCAGCTTTAGAAAAGTTGGGTCTCAAAGTATATATGGAACCGGGGCGTAGTATTTCTGCCAATGCAGGTGCATTAGTCACCAAGGTAGATTTACTCAAACCGACCAATCATCGCAACTTTGCCATTATTGATGCCGCGATGAATGACCTTATTCGTCCTGCTCTATATGAAGCGTGGATGGATATTCAGTCGGTCAATCCAAATCCTGATGTTGAAGTTAAAACTTGGGATTTAGTCGGTGCCATTTGCGAAACTGGTGATTTCTTGGGTAAAGAACGTGAGTTGGCACTTCAGGAAAATGATGTCTTAGCAGTGTTGGGTGCAGGTGCTTATGGTTTCGTAATGAGCTCTAATTATAATAGCCGTGGTCGTGCTGCCGAAGTTATGGTCAGTGGTGATCAAGCCTATTTAATTCGTGAGCGTGAAACCATAGAATCACTCTGGGAAAAAGAGCATTTGTTGCCTGAGGAGTAAATTAAGATGTATTTAGAATTTACCAAAATGCATGGGTTGGGCAATGATTTTATGGTCGTTGACCTTGTGACCCAGCGTGCTTATTTAGATACAGTGACGATTCAGCGTTTAGCCGATCGTCATTTTGGCGTGGGTTTTGATCAACTATTGATTGTTGAACCACCTGATTTTCCAGATGTCGATTTTAAATATCGAATTTTTAATGCCGATGGTTCTGAAGTCGAGCAGTGTGGTAATGGGGTACGTTGTTTTGCTCGTTTTGTACATGAGCGTCAACTCACGACCAAAACCAAAATCCGTGTGCAAACCAAAGCAGGGATTGTCGAACCTGAATTGGGTGCCAATGGTTGGGTTCGCGTCAATATGGGGCCCCCGAAATTTCTTCCAGAAGAAATTCCGTTTGTTACGCAAGAGCATGAAGATATTGAAGGTTTATACGCACTGGAACTTGCAGATAATCAGAGCATTAATATTGATGTTGTGAATATGGGTAATCCGCATGCTGTGACTATCGTACCAGATGTGCTAACCGTTGATGTTGAGCGTATTGGTCCACAAGTGGAATCACATGCGCGTTTTCCTGCACGTGTGAATGCTGGATTTATGCAAATTCTGGATGAAAAGCATATCCGTTTACGTGTGTTTGAGCGTGGTGTAGGTGAGACTTTAGCCTGTGGTACAGGGGCTTGTGCAGCAGCAGTCAGTGGTATGCGCCGTGGTTTACTTGCTAATGAGGTTGAAGTTCAGCTTGCAGGTGGTAAGTTACATATTGCTTGGCGTGAAGGTGATGTAGTTTGGATGACGGGTCCAACCACGCATGTTTATGATGCACGTTTGGATCTTAGATATTTTCAAGGCTAAAGTTGAAACCAGTAAACACTCCTAAATAGGGGTGTTTATCTTTAAAAAGAAAATTATAATTTTAAAGGATAAGAATGAATCATTTAGTCTTTCTTGCAGGTGCGTCAGGAAATACACAATTTTGGAATCCTCTGATTGCACAGCTTCCTCATCATTATAAAAAGCAAGTGATTGCTTATCCAGGTTTTCATGGGATGGCAACAGATCCTGATATTCACAGTTTTAATGATCTAAGCAATTATGTGCTTGAACAGATTCAACAACCTTCTATTCTGATTGCTCAATCCATGGGTGGAATCTTTGCCATCGCTGCGACATTACAAAAAACAGATTTGGTGAAAGGTTTAGTCTTGATTGCAACTTCGGGTGGAATTAATTTAAACCGATTTCAAGTTCAAGATTGGCGGCAGTTTTATCAGCAAGAATATATTGAATATCCTGACTGGTTTGTAACAACGAAAGTCGACTATGAGCAAAATTTACCAGATATCGATGTGAACACTTTATTGATTTGGGGCAATCAAGATCCGATTAGTCCGATTGAGGTTGGACAATATTTAAATCAGATCTTACAAAAATCTGAACTCTATATTGTTGAAGGTGGTGATCATCAGTTGGCAGAACAATGCGCTGATGAAGTCTGCATACAGATAAACGATTATTTAAAAAAATTAGAGCGTAATTGAAATTGAGCGTGCTGATCACAGCACGCTTTTTTATTGTTTATCGTTTGCTGAATGCCAGTTTCAATGCAAACAAAATAAAAATACTGCCTGTGATGCGATCCATGTAGCGAATAAATTTGGGCTGCTTTAAATAAGCTGAAACGGACTGCATTGCAGCGATCAGAAAAATTGACCAGATCAACCCGATGAGCACATGAATCATCACCAGTCCCATGGTCCAAACAACTGGAGATGAAGACTGTGGAATGAACTGGGGCAAGAAAGAAATATAAAAAATACCGACTTTCGGATTGAGTAAATTGCCCCAAAACCCTTTAATAAACCAGTTTTGAGTCGTTGTAGCGTCATTTAAACCTGCGAGCTGGTTACGAGGTTTTAGAATAAGATTAAGTCCTAACCATGTGAGATAAATTGCCCCCATCCATTTCAAGGCATTGAAGGCAAGATCAGATGCCATCAACAATGCGCCTAAACCACAGGCCACAATCATTCCCCATACAATACAGCCGAGATTAATCCCTAAAGCAGCTTGAAATGCTTTGGCTTTGCCTTCCAAGGTCGCAGTGCGAATAATCAGCGTGGTATCTAGACCAGGAGTAATGGTCAAGAGAGTGATTGCGATGAGATAGGGAATAAGCATTGTTGTCATGATGATGGCGCCACTCAAAACTTGAAATTGATTGTATTACACAGGCATGAATTCTTCGATATCGCTTTAGCGATAAATCGCAGTAAAGTTTGTTAGACTGTAGCTGTTTATAGGCATAACGCTGGAGAGCAACTTGGAAAACCCTGAAAAACTGCTATCCATGTGGTTAAAAGAACGGATGATTCAAAATCAATCTGAACATACCATCTCGGCTTATCAACGTGATATAACCGATTTCTTTAAGTTCTGCGAATACAAAAAACTGCAACTCCAAGATGTCGAAGCATCTGATTTAAGGGAATATTTGGCAGCCCGTGTCGAAAGAGACCGGTTAAGCTCCAGTAGTTTACAACGTCATTTAACGTCGATTCGCCAATTTATGAAGTGGGCAGAACAAGGTCAATATCTGGAGCAAAATCCATCCGAGGATTTTAAATTAAAGCGTCAACCACGACCTTTACCGGGCATGGTTGATATTGAGACTGTACATCAAATTTTAGATCAAGCAGCGCCAGAAAAGCCGATTGAACAACAATTATGGTTACGTGATAAAGCCATGCTCGAACTGCTTTATTCCAGTGGTTTACGTTTGGCTGAATTACAAGGACTGAGTGTTAAAGATGTAGACTTTAACCGACAGCTTTTACGTATTACGGGTAAGGGCAATAAAACCCGAATTGTTCCTTTTGGCTTGAAGGCCAAAGACAGCTTGGTTGAATGGTTGAAAATCTATCGAATTTGGCAAGGCGGCTTTAATGCGGATTCATCGGTTTTTATTTCACAACGTGGTAATGCCTTAACGCCGCGGCAAATTGAAAATCGAGTCAAACTGCAAGCACAGCGTGCAGGTGTCAATGTCGATTTACATCCTCATTTATTACGTCATTGTTTTGCCAGTCATATGCTATCTGCCAGTGGCGATTTACGTTCTGTGCAGGAGATGTTGGGGCATAGTAATTTGTCGACCACTCAAATTTATACCCATGTTGACTTTGAACAACTGGCAAAAGTGTATGATCAAACCCACCCAAGAGCGCAAAAAAGCTAAATTTTGATATATTATGTTGCAAAATTGAACATTTAATCGTCGATGACTTTTCCACTTTATTTATGAGATTTGTTGAATTGATGTTCTTACTTAATTGACGCATTTTTTTGAAAGTGAAAAGACATGTAAATTTATCAGAAACGATCCGTTACAGATCATCCCTATTTAAATAAAAGTGCCTGTTTTAGATCATTGAATTTTATAAAATATTAAAAAAATCAAAGTTTAATATTCATCAAGTTTATAAACTAAATTTGTTGCATCAATAACTATTTTCAATATGTGAACTGAGCGTTTCATCTTTTTTATGGCTGTAGCGGAAATTGTGACTTGACCGAAATGCCAAATACATTGCAAGATAGGGCACCTAAAAAGTTTCAATCGAAGAGTTAGAATGCTCTTCATTACATTTACTTGCTTAGAACAGCCGAGGATTACATGAAGGCTCTTGTCGCTGTAAAACGTGTGGTTGATGCCAACGTTAAAGTTCGTGTTAAGCCGGACAATAGTGGGGTTGACCTTACCAACGTTAAGATGTCAATCAACCCATTCTGTGAAATCGCAGTGGAAGAAGCGGTTCGCTTAAAAGAAAAAGGAACAGTTTCTGAAATCGTTGTTGTTTCAGTGGGTTCTAAAGACGCTCAAGAACAAATTCGTTCTGCAATGGCTTTAGGTGCTGACCGCGGTATTTTAGTTGAAACTGCTGATGAAGTTGGCGCTCTAGAAGTTGCTAAAATCTTGAAAGGCGTTGTTGATGCTGAAAAACCAGAACTTATTCTTCTTGGTAAACAAGCAATTGATGACGACTCTAACCAAGTAGGTCAAATGCTTGGTGCTTTACTTGGTGCTGGTCAAGGTACTTTCGCATCTGAAGTTAAAGTTGACGGCGGTAAAGTTCAGGTTACTCGTGAAGTTGACGGCGGTTTGCAAACTGTTGAGCTTGCACTTCCAGCAATTATCACTACTGACTTACGTTTGAATGAGCCACGTTATGCTGCTCTTCCAAACATCATGAAAGCGCGTAAAAAACCGCTTGATACGAAGTCACCTGCTGATTATGGCGTTGCAACAGGCACTAAGCTTAAAACAATTAAAGTTGAAGCTCCTGCTGAACGTAAAGCTGGCGTACAAGTGAAGTCTGTAGACGAGCTTGTTGAAAAATTGAAAAACGAAGCGAAAGTGATCTAATACAGAAGGATAAAATCATGAGTATTTTAGTTATCGCTGATCACAACAACCAGACACTTAACGGTGCAACTTTAAACGTTGTTGCGGCAGCTCAAAAAATCGGTGGTGATATTACTGTATTAGTTGCTGGTTCTGGCGCTCAAGCAGTTGCTGACGCTGCTGCTAAAGTTGCTGGTGTGAGCAAAGTATTACTTGCTGACAATGCTGCTTATGCAAACCAATTGGCTGAAAACGTTGCTGGCTTAGTTGCTGACATCGCGAAAGGCGGTTACAAATACGTATTAGCTGCTTCTACAACGACAGGTAAGAACATTCTTCCACGTGTTGCTGCACTTCTTGACGTAAGCATGATTTCAGACATCATTGCTGTTGAATCTGCAAATACTTTCAAACGCCCAATCTATGCGGGTAACGCGATTGCAACTGTTCAATCTGACGAAGCAATCATCGTTGGTACAGTTCGTGGTACAGCATTTGATGCAGTTGCTGCTGAAGGTGGTTCTGCTGCGGTTGAAGCTGTTGCAGAAGCGAAAGACGCTGGTATTTCTACCTTTGTAAACGAAGAAATCGTGAAACTTGATCGTCCAGAGTTAACTGCTGCACGTATCGTTGTTTCTGGTGGTCGTGGTGTAGGTTCTGGTGAGAACTATCACAAAGTACTTGACCCATTAGCAGACAAGCTTGGTGCTGCTCAAGGTGCTTCACGTGCTGCGGTAGATGCTGGCTTCGTACCAAACGATTTCCAAGTGGGTCAAACTGGTAAAATCGTTGCTCCAGATCTTTATATGGCGATTGGTATCTCTGGTGCGATTCAGCACTTGGCAGGTATGAAAGATTCTAAAGTTATTGTTGCAATCAACAAAGACGAAGAAGCGCCAATCAACAGTGTTGCTGACTACTGGTTAGTTGGTGATTTGAACACTGTTGTACCTGAATTGGTATCTAAACTTTAATTCTTTGTGAATGAAGTTTGAAAAACGCTCCGAAAGGGGCGTTTTTTTATACGATTAAAAAAGATTGAGATAGTTGATTTAATATAAGACACCACTTTTGCTTTATTAATATCTGGAGATCTTAAAAAGCTAAGTTGTATTCACTTGGCACACCTATCTAGTTTTGTTCTTGTCTTCATTGAAGAGGGTGCATATAGACTCTCATGTGTATTGCATTGAAGTTATACGAGCGATACAGGGCTTCCTATACGCGCCACCGCTGACATAGTCAAAATCATTAGCAGATGAAAAGGAATGGCCTTATATGGGGGATATAATAAATAGTTGTGAATATTCGGGGGATGACTTATGGGTGCGTAGGATTTTTATTAAAGATGTACTATATTTTTCTTTTAGTGGAAGTGCTTTACTCTATTTGATATTTTTTTCCTCGAACTAAACCGCGGGATCTTCAACGCATTCTCTGAATAGGAATCCTTATTTCTATATTTATGGGTGGTCATGACGTTGATCTTAAGAAAAAGATAAATCTCATTTAATTCAACACTTTTATTCTATTACTTGACGATCTTTTACCCAAAACAAGAAAGATTCAACTTTTATCTATTGAGTTTTGATTTGATAATTTTAAGTTATTAATTTATATAATCTTTTTATTGTAAAAAAATGCTATTTTTAGATGCGTAAACTCACAGTTAGTGAGTGCTTTGTGCTATAATTTTTCGCTGTATTTTTTATTTTTAGTTCAAGCCCTTGAGCTAAAATTTTGCAAGATTGAAGACATAAAAACAGGTACAACTCTCTACCTGTAAACAAGGAGTATGCATGAGCGTATCGGAAATCAGACCGATTGCCATTGAGGACGAACTCAAGCATTCATATCTAGATTACGCGATGAGCGTAATCGTATCTCGTGCATTGCCAGATGTTAGAGACGGTCTAAAACCTGTTCATCGTCGTGTATTATATGCGATGCACGAATTGGGCAATGATTATAACAAAGCGTACAAAAAGTCTGCTCGTGTTGTCGGTGACGTGATCGGTAAATATCACCCTCATGGTGACAGGGCAGTATACGAAACAATTGTTCGTATGGCGCAGGACTTCAGCTTGCGTTACATGTTAGTTGATGGTCAGGGTAACTTCGGTTCAGTCGATGGGGATAGCGCAGCAGCAATGCGTTATACCGAAGTTCGTATGCAAAAATTAACCCATGAAATCTTGGCTGATCTAGAAAAAGATACGGTTGATTGGGAAGATAACTACGACGGTTCTGAGCGTATTCCTCAGGTGATGCCAACGCGTATTCCAAATCTTTTGATTAATGGTACGACAGGTATTGCGGTAGGTATGGCGACCAATATGGCGCCACACAACATGACTGAAGTAGTCAATGCATGTTTGGCCTATGCCAATAACCCGAATATTTCGATTGAAGGTTTGATGGAGCACATTACGGGCCCAGATTTCCCTACAGGCGGTATTATTTACGGTAAATCAGGCATTGTAGATGCTTACCGTACGGGTAAAGGTCGTTTGCATATTCGTGGTAAGTATCACTTCGAAGAAGACCAGAAAACTGGTCGTACCACGATCGTCTTTACTGAAATTCCATATCAAGTCAACAAAGCAAAAACCATTGAGCGTATTGCTGAGTTAGTCAAAGAAAAGAAACTTGAAGGTATTTCTGAGCTACGTGACGAGTCTGATAAAGACGGTATGCGTATCGCGATTGACTTGAAGCGTGGTGAAAACGCTGAAGTAGCGGTAAATAATTTATTCTTGCATACGCAATTGCAAAACTCGTTCAGCATCAACATGGTCTGTCTAGACAATGGTCAGCCAAAGTTGATGAACCTGAAAGATATTATTGCGGCATTTATTCGTCACCGCCAAGAAGTGGTGACGCGCCGTACCATGTACGAATTGCGTAAAGCGCGTGAACGTGGTCATATCTTAGAAGGTTTAACGGTTGCATTAGCCAATATTGATGCCATTATTGAAACTATCAAAACTTCTGCCAACCCAGCTGAAGCGCGTGAGCGATTACAAGCAGGTGAGTGGTCAGGCGGTGGTGTGGTTGCATTGCTTGAAAAAGCAGGTGCGATTTCTGTTCGTCCAGATGAGATCGAAGGCGAAGACCCGGCGCGTCCATTTGGTTTGTCTGGTGATGTCTATCGTTTGTCACCTACACAAGTAGGCGCGATCTTAGAGTTGCGTCTACACCGTTTAACGGGCTTAGAACAAGACAAGTTACACGCAGAATATACTGAAATCTTAGGTCAAATTGCTGAATTAACTGCAATTCTGAATGACTTTAACTTGTTGATGAATGTGATTCGTGAAGAACTTGCGTTGATCTTGCAGCAATATGGTGATGGTCGTCGTACCGAAATTGTAGAGTCTGGTGTTGATTTCTGCCGTGAAGACTTGATTCCTGAAGAGCAAGTTGTATTGACTGTTTCTCAAACTGGTTATGCAAAAACTCAACCACTTTCTGATTATCAAGCGCAACGTCGTGGTGGTCGCGGTAAGTCTGCAACAGCAATGAAAGATGATGACATCATCCAGCATTTAATTGTTGCCTCGAACCATGCAACAGTACTGTGCTTTACCAATGTAGGTAAAGTCTATCGCTTACGCGTATTTGAAGTACCTCAGGCGTCTCGTGGTGCAAAAGGTCGTCCAATTATTAATTTGCTTCCATTGGATGCGAATGAAACTGTGACCGCAATTTTACCTTTGACTGAATTCCCTCAGAATCACTATGTCTTCATGGCAACCGCATCAGGCACAGTAAAACGTGTTGAACTTGAACAATTTAGCAATGTTCGTTCAAATGGTTTACGAGCGATTGAGTTAAATGAAGAAGATACCTTGATTGGCGTTGCGATTACCGATGGTAATCAGCAGATCATGTTATTCTCGAATGAAGGTAAGGCAATTCGTTTTGCTGAAACTGATGTTCGTGCCATGGGTCGTACTGCCAAAGGTGTCCGTGGTATGCGCGTAAGCTTTGCAAGCAATACCATTGGGACAGAAGATACTGACATTGAAAATGATGACAGCGATGATAATGATGATTCATCAGATTCGAATGTTGTTAGCCGTATTGTCTCCTTGGTTGTTGTACCTGAAACTGGCGAAGTGCTGTGTGCATGTGCGAACGGTTATGGTAAGCGTACCCCAGTCGATGATTTCCCAACCAAGAAACGTGGTGGTAAGGGTGTAATTGCGATTAAGACTAGCGAACGTAATGGTGAGCTTGTCGGTGCGGTATCGATTGATGAAGCTAAAGAACTCATGTTGATTTCTGATGGCGGTACATTGGTACGTACGCGTGCTGCGGAAGTTGCAACCACAGGCCGTAATGCACAAGGCGTTCGTTTGATTCGTTTAAGTGATGCTGAGACATTGGTTGGTGTTGTATCTATTGAAGCTGTAGAAGATGATGAAGAGTTATTAGATTCGACAGAAGAAGTAGAAAACACTGAGGCAGAAGTAATCACTTCTGAAGAAGTGGCTGCCGAGCCGAAAGATGATACGCCAGAAGCGTAAGCAATAATTTTTTAAAAAACCCAAAGTGATCTTTGGGTTTTTTTATGTTTATTACGAAATTGACTTTGTTTTTTATATATTGGTCAATCTAATATTTTTAATTTGAATGTATAAGATATATTGATAAAAATAAAGGGAATATAAAATGCAAAAAAGCTATGCACCCATCTATCCTCATGATCCGATTGTTGAAATTTTTGAAAATATTTACTTACTAAGGGGCAGTATCAAGCTTGGATTTGGTCTCTCCATGAATCGTAATATGATTATTATCAAACAAAACAATGAGCTGACTCTAATCAATGCAGTTCGGATGTCTGAAGCTGAATTAGAAAAATTGGAAGCCTTAGGGGCCGTTAAACATGTCATTCGTTTAGGTGATTTTCATGGTATTGATGATCAATTTTATATCGATACATATCAGGCAACTTTTTGGAGCCAATCTCATCATGTGAATTATCCAAATTTATTTCCGACAAAGACCATTCAATCAGATGTCATTCCACCAATTAAAAATGCTGAATTTTTTATATTTGAACAAGCAACTTGTCCTGAAGCAATTTTATATATAGAGGATAAAAAGCTGTTAATCACGACAGATAGTATTCAATACTGGAGTGATTGGAAATATTTTAGTTTCCTAAGCAAAATTATTATTTACCTCATGGGATTTCGGTTGGGCTTATTTATTGGTGGGCCTTGGTTGAAAAGAGTTACACCAAAATCTGCTAGCTTAAAAAATGATTTTGATCGACTACTACAATTGGATTTTCAGCATTTAGTTGCAGCACATGGCATAGTTTTAGAAAACTCAGCTAAAGAAAACTTAGTAAACATCGTCAAAAAGCAATTTGGCAATCGATGATAAAAAGGAAGCTGATCAGCTTCCTTTTTTTATTAATTTTGATTGATTAGAAATACATCATAGTTGCGGTAATGCAGAACTTTGACGTTGGGGTGATCTGGTTTGTAACCTCCAGGATTGCTCACAACAACTACGGGCTGGTTCTGTTTTAATATGTCTTGGAGTTGCTGTTTATTCCATAGATATTGTTTATGCTCAGGCTCAAATAATAGTCCATCTTTAAGTTCTAGTGATGAATTATCTGTCTTCACACTATCCCAATCATTGACAATATAGACTGGTTTTTTAAAGTCTAATAAATAAGGCAGGTCGTAGAAGTAATTGTAATAAAAGACCACATCCGATTTGGGATTCATTGATTTTGCAAAGTCGACTTGGTCAGCATTGTTCTTGGTATCGAGAACGCGGACTGCAGCTGAAATAGAGGTGCAAAACAGAATTAAGCTTAAGAAAATTGCGCTTAAATAATCTATTTTCTTCAGTTTAAATAACAGCATTAAGCTAAAAGGAACAATGCATAGAATCGTGCCAATGATGTAAATTTGAATTATATGTGCTTGATAGAAAGCATGCGCATTCTTGATAAAATGCGGTGCTAAAGTAATTGCTAGTCCTAATACAAAAATAAAAAATGCAGTCCCCCATATTTGCAGTTTATTTTTATCAGGATTCTCCAATGCAGAACGTACAGCAACAGCGAGTAAGATAGCGATTGGTGCTACCGCAGGTAAGATATAGCCTGCTAATTTTGAAGGTGGAATCGAGAAGAAAATACTCACCGATATAAACCACCAAAGGCATAGCGCGAGTAAAGAAGAAGAGAGTGATGTTTGAAAAATACGTTTTGAGAATCTAAAACGACTCACAAAGAACCACGGTAAAAAGCTTACAAATAGAATGAGATAATAAAAAAACCAAGGTTGTTTATTATTAAATTCATTCGAACTAAAACGACTAAATTGTTGATCAATGAAAAAATAATGCAGAAACTGTGGATATTTTAATTGAACCAGATAAACCCAAGGGGCTGTTAAGGCGAGGAAAAAGAGAATCCCGAAAGGGTTGAGCAGGGTTGGAATTTTTTTCCATTGTCGCGTGTAGAGTAGCCAAGGCAATAGTACCAGTCCTGGGATCAAGACACCGATGAGTCCTTTGCTGAGGAAACCTGCTGCCGCTGCGAAATAGCCTAAAAATAGAACGGTTTTTTTGCCTGAAAGGCTAAAGTCAACAAAACTCAGAATACAAACGGTCATCCATGAAGCGACTAATAGATCATGGTTGACATATTCGCTACTACCATAAAATAATAAACTGGTTGCCAGAATAATGATGCTTAGTTGGGCGATCTGCTCTGAAACGTATTTCTTTAAAAAAATAAACAGACTGATCAGCATCATGCAGGCGGCTAAGGTTGGAACCAGTCGCAGTACCCAAATGTGTACACCAAATATCTCCATAAATGCTGTAGAGAGCCAATGCAATAAAGGGGGTTTGTGCATAAAAGGTAAGCCATTGATCCGTGGAATCAGCCAGTCTCCTGATTCAAGCATCGCGCGACTAATATCCCCATATCGTCCTTCATCAGGCACAGAAAGTGGACGAATCCATGAGCTAATCAATAACCAAATGGGTAAAAAGACAAGTAAAAATTTAGATGATCGTAGCCATTGTTGCATATATCGAATCCCTATTATTGAAATGCAAAATAACGATTGAGTAAAAAAGTAAAAATTGAGGTAATGCCAATACTAAAAATAACTAGGATGGAAATCGGGATATCAAGGTAATGATGACTGACTAATAAAACAGATTCATTCAACATGAACCCCAGCCCAGCCACGACGATAAACTTCTTCAGTGTTTCTCTGTGCTGCAGATGTGTGGCTTGAAAAGTAAAAATACGATGACCAAAGTAGCTGACCCAGAAAGCCATGAGAAAGGCGAGGAGGTTTGCATATTTTAGTGAGACTTGGTATTGAGGTTGAATCAGCAATATCACAAGAAAGTAGTGTGTAAGTGCTGCAATTAAGCCAACAATACCAAAACGAAAAAATTGTAGGATATGGGTTTGCATTAGAGAGAAACTACATTGTTTTGCTTGTCATGAACCAATGGTTTAGCGTGGTTATGTGAATACTCAGCAGCAACAATATATTTTGGTCGGTTTTTAACTTCCGCATAAATACGCCCAATATATTCACCTAAAATCCCAATACAGAGCAGTTGGATACCACCTAAGAGTGTCATTCCAGCGGCTAACGTAGCCCAACCAGGGACACTGATACCTTCAATCATCGTTTCAATAATGATCCAGATGCCGTAACTCATTGCAAAGAGTGCAAGCAGTGCGCCGAGATAAATACATAAGCGTAGTGGTAAATCGGAAAAGCCTGTCAATCCTGACATTGCCAATTGAAATAGGGCCTTAAAATTAAAACTGGATTGGCCAAATTGACGCTGTTGTTCAGTAAAGTGAATCCCAATACTCTTAAAACCAACCCATGCATATAGCCCTTTCATATAACGGTTCTTTTCAGGAAGTTTTCTTACTGCCTCAACGACTTTTGCATCTAATAGGCGAAAATCACCCGCATTTTCAGGGATGTCGACCGAAGAGCTTAAATTCAAAATGTGGTAATAGCCTTGAGTAAAGATTTTTTTGAGCCATGATTCTGTGCTTCGATCCCGAATGCCATACACCATGTCATAGCCGTCTTTCCAGAGTTGAATCATGGTCGGAATGGCATTGAGGGGATGCTGAAAATCGGCATCGATCAATAAGGTCGCATCGCCTGTAACGTAGTCCAGACCTGCACTTAAGGCTGCTTCTTTGCCAAAATTCCGTGATAGAGTAAGGATGCGCAAAGGATAGTCATCGAGCATTTGCTGTAAGACCGCGATACTATTATCTTTACTCCCATCGTCAATAATGATGATTTCATAGCGTAAATTTTGTTGTTCTAACTGCTGCGCCAAAGCTGGGATAAACTTTTTAAGGTTTTCTGCTTCGTTGTAGGCAGGGACTACGCAAGAAAGAAATGGACTGTTTATCATAATAATGTATCCATTGGGCTCAGTGTGATGTGATAGCGCTGACAGTCAGAGTGAAATTGAGCTGAATTCAAATAATGGAATTCTTGAACGCGTGCAACTGAAATGGGGTCATGTTGATCAATTGTTTGCGTGGCAGGGTGGCACATGATCAGTAAATTATCTTGAGCCTGCTGCAACCACTGTTGATTTAAAAGGGCATAGTTGCTAGATTCAAAATTATAGATCCCTGCAAAATATCGATTTTGCCGAATGTTCTGTTGCTGGCATATTGAGGCTAGCGTAGCTGCGCCTAGTCGTGATAGTAAGCGAGTTTTGATCAAATAGTGCGGGGCCGTGATTGGATGTTGTAGGTTCCTAACCCAGCCTTGAAAATTTTGTTGCTTAAGGAAAGTAACCAAAACATCCCGAATGATGGGGAATTGGTGAATATGTTGATGTCCATCGATAAAATCAGGTTGTTTTCCCATGACTTCAACAAATGCATTCCACTGTTGTTCAATATTTTGTTGAATAAGTTTGCTGTCTAACTGTCGGCTCCATGCTTTAAGCATTAATATTGGCAATGAGAATATTGTGGTTGCTGAGCTAAATCTATGGGTGAAATTTAGGTGTAAGCCGACATCAATATTATTGGAGATTGGCTTGAGCTGTTGTGCTGCAATAGGCCAATGCTCCGCTTGTGTCATGCAAGAAGTTGCATGTAAAGCACCTGTTTTGATGAGCAATAAAATCGCATCTGAAATCTCAGGATTCATTGCGAAGTCATCAGCGCAATAGCATACTTTAGCCATATCCATGCCTCAATTCAGATGGATTAAAAGGTAAGCCAAATTCAGTCTTACCTTTTAATGTCTACGATTGAAGCAATATGCCAAGAGATCCTTAATATCAACTTAAAGCGAAAAATACTATTTTTTAACCAGACGATAATAAGAAATTGCCAATAATATTGCAGCGACTGTCGCAAGATAAATCAGTTTTGGCACCACAATTGAGGTGGGCACACCCATCTGATTGAGTTGTACAAAGAGTTGTACTCCATGGGTTGAAGGCAGTGTCCATGCAAACCATTGCATCCAATGCGGCATGGCTTCATGTGGCCATGCGGTACCTGTCAGCAAAAACAAGGGTACAGAAGTCACAACAATTAAATGACCAACCCGTTCTGGCATATCAACCAGTGAACCGACCAACATACCCAAACCAATCACACAGCTGACATAGATCGGCACGGCAAGCAGCATGCCCCAGAAATTGCCACCATGTGGATATTCATATAACCAGAAGGTAAAGCCAAATAAATACAGGCAGCCTAAACAACCTGTGGTAAAGATCGCTGCAAAAGTGGCCCAGAACTCTACAGGTTTCGCCACCCAGCCTTGTTCACGGTAACTGGCAATCAGCATCGCCAGACCAAGTAGAATAGTCTGATGAATAATTAAACTGGCCACAGCAGGGAAGATATAACTGCCATAACCCGACATGGTATTAAACAGAGGAATCTGATGGATCGAAATTTCTGGTTCAAAAGCAGAGGCACTGCCAAACTTTTCGAGATGCTCTTTCAGGGTATATTCGATCGAACCAGCTAAACCGACTCCGACTTCTTTGGTTCGGATGAAATAGGCTGTACTCAAATATAAGCCAATACCGCCCATTTCACCGCGTTTTAAGCTATTGGTCAGGTTTTCAGGAAGTAGCAAAATACCTTCAGCTTGCTGGTTTTTCACCATGCGCTGTGCTTCAAGAAAGTTATCTGTCACGGTGATGATTTTGATGTGAGGACTATTAGACGCTTGGCTAATGATTTTTGAGGTCAAAATGCTCTGTTCTTCATCCACAATCACAATTGGAATATCTTCAGCGGTTTGTGCTTTATAGGCAGTTGGATAGAAAAAACTATAGAGCAGGATTGCGGCAATGAGCGTGGTAAACACCGAGCTATTGGCAAAAATGTTTTTGAAGGTCTGTAGGTAATAATTGAAAAATGATTTCATGAGCATAGCTCCTGAGTATTTTTCTTTAACAGACGCACGCTTAGTGCAAAGAATAACCCTGCAAAGATCAACAATATCCCAAATGGAACCAATGAAACATACAGATCACTGCCAATAATCCATTGTTCGGTCTGCAATTTAGCATAAGGGGTGTAGGGAATAATCATCGACCAAAATTGAGTAAATGCGGGTGCATTATTCAAGGGCAGGGTAATCCCTGAAAAGCTTGGCGATGATCCACCGTAGAGTGCGATAAAACCAAAGGTCTTGGGCAAATTCTGGGTGGCTAAAACCACAGTACTGCTGATCACGGCATAGGCAAAATATAGCAAAAACTGTGCAACAAGGATCAGTATAAGTGAACCTGCGATAAAGTAACCACGAATATGTGCGAGCCAGAACATCCAGCACCAAGTCCAAGCGCAAAAAATAAAGACATAGAGCAGGACTTTACCAAGTAGGCTAGAGATAATTTGTTTTGATTGGACCCATTCACCGACAGTCTTGCGTTTAAATTCCTGCCCGATAGCAAAAGCCACGCAACAGCATAGTAATAAATGTAAGACTGCTGGCACCATAAAAGGTTCCAGAAACAGTTCATAACTCATGCTTGGGTTGTATAGAGTTGAGATCTTGATATGCGGTGTTGGCATGTCTAAATAGGGAATAGTATTGGCTAAATAGCTTTGCCCCATATAATCCGCCATCCCATTCAAGGTGCTGATCAACATGGCTGAAGAAATGGTATTACCGATACTAAAAAAAGACTGGTTATAGGCGATACTGATCTGCGCATCTTGGGCTTTGACCAGACGTTGCTCAGCCCCCTCAGGGATCATCACGAATCCCCAAGCTTCGGTTTTATTGATCAGTCGTTCGGCTTCATCTTGGCTAGCGGTAATCGTTTTAACCTTCAAGGTGTGATTGATGCTAAGTGCATGAATCACTTTACGACTCATTTCACTTTGATCTTGATCAATCACCACAATGGGTAAATGTTCCGCTTTACCCGCGGAAAACATACTGCCAAATAATAGAATCACCAGCAAAGGGGCAATGACCGCCATAAACAAATCAACTTTATGGCGTTTTAAATAGCGCAATTCCCGCAGCATCACTGCAAACATCGCTTATTTTGCCTCTTCAATTTTAAACAATACACTCATACCGACTTTTAAATCTGGAATACTTTGCTCTGGGACTAAATGAAACTTAAAACTGCGAATATCATAACCGCCTGTTTGGCGTGTGGTTTTGATGGTCGCAAAGTCACCTTCTGCATCGATATTTTTGACTTTAAACGTGGCTTTTTTGTTGAGGGCGGGTATAAAGCCTTCTAAAGTTTTGGTTTTATAGACTGAGCTATACATGTCTTCGCGGACATTTAAGCTGACCCACAAATCATGATCTTCGATAATACTGACCACAGGTACCGCAGTTGCCACCAATTCTGTTGGCTTACCATAAGTCTTAGACACAGTTCCATCTGTTGGTGAATACAGTTTGGTTTCTTCAGTCAGAGCATTGGCTTCTTTCACTGCCGCCTGTGCCATCGCAACTTGCGCATCGGCAGTTGATTTTTGCTGTTCAGTACTGCCACGTTTGGCTCGTGCATATTGTTGATAAGCTGCCTCGGCTGTTTCACGTGCAGAGGTTTGTGCTGCAAGCATTTCGTCACGGCGTTGACGTGAAATTACACCTTGTTGAAATAAAGTTTCACCACGTTTGTAGGTTGTTGCTGCTAACTCCGCTTGAGTTTTCATTGCTTGCCAATTGGCATATAGCGTCTCGATATTCTCTTGTTGTGCACCGCGATACACGGTTGAATGGAAAGCAGTTGCACTTTGTAAAGCGGCTTGTGCCTGTTCCTTTTTCGCTTCTAATTCTGGGCTGACAAAACGAACTAAGGCCTGACCTTTTTTAACGGACTGACCTTCAGACACATAAAACTCTTCAATACGACTCGGGACTTTGGTGCTGATATGTACCGTTTCTGACTCAACCCGACCTTGTAATTCAATCGCTTGTGGCTGATAGGCTTTCCATAAACCAAATGCAATCAGACCTAACAGCAAAATTAAAATAATCAGGCCGATGATTTTTGCCTTGCCTTTTTTGGCTGGTTCGGTGGGTGGTTGCTGTATATTCGAGTTTGAGGTCTCAGGTCTCGGCTGTTCTACTTTTTCTGTAGAGGTCACTTGTGCTTGAGATGGTTCAGACGCTTGAGTCTCAGTCTTATTTCCCACTTGATCTGTATCGCGTTCTGAATTGGATGATGATTGATCTTGGCTCATAAAATTCTCCAATTAACGGATATAGTCTGTACGTGGTTGATTAACATAAAGCTTGAATTCATCAATCGAACCATAGCTTTGTAATAAGGTGGCTAAAGATAAGATGTATTTATATGAATTTATCGCCATCTCACTTCTTAATGCACTGAAGGCATTTTGTGCATCAATCACTTGAGTCGCCGTGCCCATACCTTCTTTAAATGAAAGCTGTTGGATACGTAAGTTTTCTTGTGCGGCTTTGGTGTTTTGGGTTAGCAGTTGATGGCTGGTCTGAGACGCATTTAATTCGCTATAAGATTTGTACAGCACGTTTTCGACTTCTTGCTTGGTGCGTTCGGTCATGAGTTCAGCAGCATATTTTTTCAGTTCGGCAGCACGGATATTTTTGTTGTTATCAATACCCGAGAATAAATTGTATTTCGCCATCACGCCGACAATCCAATTCTCTTTATTGTCTAACCCATATTCACCAAAGGCAAAAACACTTGGTTTCTTCGCAGATTGTTGAACTTTGACATTTTCATTGGCAAGTTGGGTATCCATTTGCAGCTTTTTAATCAAACTGGAGTTTTGATCATAATTTGCAAGTAGTTTATCCAAAGAATGATTTTGTGCATTATTTACAAATAGTGGGGTGGTGAGGTTTAGGCCTTCTTTAGTCTGTAATAGATTTTTTAGGCTAAACTGGCTCGCTTGCAGATTCGACTGCGCATTTTGATAGCTGCGTTCTGCGTTATTCCGCGCCACTTCAAACTGCATGCGCTGGCCTTTATTAATAAAACCTTGTTTCTCTAATTTAAGTGCATTGTTATAGTGTTCTTGCATGGCATTTAAATTAAACAGGCTAGCGTTGAGTAACTGTTGTTGTAATTGCACATTAAAATAGGATTGAATCATTTCAAAGCGTTGTGAAT
The DNA here is from genome assembly GCF_000369845.1 of Acinetobacter higginsii. Lineage (NCBI taxonomy): Bacteria > Pseudomonadati > Pseudomonadota > Gammaproteobacteria > Moraxellales > Moraxellaceae > Acinetobacter > Acinetobacter higginsii. The sequence goes on from NZ_KB850222.1 coordinate 400,545, forward strand.
CTTGTTGTTGTTTTTCGCTGATATTTGAGCGTTGCGATTGAATCGTTGCAATCTGTTTGGCACTACTAATTTTCCCGCCAGTATAGAGTGGCATCACCATTGAAATTGAAGTGCGCACATCATGGTCTTTCACCGTAACATCCAGATTATTGGGTACCTGATTTAAGCCTTCTTGGACAGTTTGATCAAAACCTTGGCTGACTTGATCAATCACTTCTGGTGGAAGCACATTACCCCATTGTGATAATTTGTCGTCAAATCCACGAGTGAGTGAGTTTTCGAGTCGACGTTTACTCGATTCTAAGGGCACACTGGTTTCGCTATGAAATGAATAGGCGCGAGCATTTAAATCAATACGGGGTAAACCGAGGTGTTTGACAGCTTCCATTTCAAGTTGGGAGGCCTGTTGTAAGGCCTGTTGAGCTTGTGTTGAATAGGCATTTTCCACAACATATTGTTCAGCTTGGCTATAACTCAATGTTTGTGCAAATAGGACCGTAGGCAATAGGGCACAGCTGATTAAGCCTATACTCAAACTTAACATTTTAGGAAAGCACTGGACCTTAAAACTCGGTCGATCATGTCGTTTCAACATTTGGTTATGTCGCAATTTAATAATATCCTGAGTAAGTCTAAATTCTTTTTATAAAATTAAAATAATATGTTTTTAATTAAATAGTTATATCGACACTTTTGGTGTAGTGAAATTGTAAAAAGTAGAGTTTTTAATCTAAATAAATCTCCGAAAAAATATGAAAATGTGCTGTTTAAATCCACTATTGAGACTTGGCCTAAAATATCATTTATGAACCCAACAGGAGTGAAAAATTAATATTATTTTCTCGGTTAAATTGAAATATTTAGGTGATAAGCTGCTGCAAGCTTCGTCAATCTATGGTTAAATTCCCATTCCAATTTGTTCCACTTTAACAAGGGAAAAACTCATGCGTGCTTATAATTTCTGCGCTGGTCCTGCTGCATTACCTACTGCCGTTTTAGAAAAAGCTCAACAAGAATTGTTGAATTGGCAGGGCAAAGGTCTGTCGATCATGGAAATGAGTCATCGTAGCAATGACTATGTTGCTGTGGCAGAGAAGGCTGAAGCTGATTTACGTAAGCTCATGAACATTCCTGAAAATTATAAAGTCTTGTTTTTACAAGGCGGTGCATCGCTGCAGTTTTCAGCGATCCCACTGAATTTATTGGGTAAAAACAACAAGGCTGATTACATCCATACAGGCATCTGGTCTGAGAAAGCACTTAAAGAAGCCAAGCGCTATGGCGATATTAATATCGTTGAAGCGGGGACTTTAATTGATGGTAAACATGCAATTACTGAACAAAGTACTTGGAACCTTTCAAACGATGCTGCTTATGTACATTATGCGGATAATGAGACTATTGGTGGTTTACAATTCGCGGCTATTCCAGATGTGAATGCACCGTTGGTTTGTGATTATTCATCTAGCATTTTGTCTGCGCCATTGGATGTCAGCAAGTTTGGTCTGATCTATGCGGGTGCGCAAAAGAATATTGGTCCAGCAGGCTTAACTATCGTCATTATTCGTGATGACTTGTTAGATCAAGCAAAACCTGAGATTCCAAGCATCTTAAAATATGCCGATCAAGCCAAGAATGGTTCAATGGTGAATACGCCTGCGACTTATGCGTGGTATTTATCTGGTCTAGTATTTGAGTGGTTGCTTGAGCAGGGTGGGGTAGATGCGATCTATAAAGTCAATCAAGAGAAAGCAAAACTGCTTTATGGTTATATTGATTCAAGCGATTTCTATAACAACCCCATTGCCATTCCAAACCGTTCAATGATGAACGTACCTTTTACATTAGCGGATGAAGCACTGGAAAAGACATTCTTGCAAGAAGCTGAACAAAATCACTTATTGAACTTGGCAGGCCACCGTTCAGTGGGCGGTATGCGTGCAAGTATTTACAATGCTGTACCTTTAGAAGGTGTTCAAGCATTGGTGAACTTTATGGATGAGTTTGCGAAACGTCATGGTTAAGCCATAAGGTGTTGCTAAAATAAAAGCCCTCAACATTGAGGGCTTTTATGTGCGAATAGGGTAGTGGTCAAAAAGTTTAAAAAAAGCCAATTCGATGAAACATGAGTGCTGCTAAAAACATACCAAGTAAAAAAAAGCAAAAAGCACCAACATCAAGTTTAAGACCTTGATCACTCGAATGAATCAGACTGGTGGTCGTTTGTTCTGGTATAATTTTCATTAGAACGCCTAAAATGCCATTTATGTGATTTTTTGTCACTTATGTGCAGTTTTAGCATAAATATTGGCCTGAATCCATAGGTTACCGCGAATATATTGTCCAATGTTAAAGTTTTTATACAATTCATTCTTGGTTGCAATACGAATCAAGATTGCAGGTAAATCATCTTCTAATACCAGTGTCACATCATAAAGGGTATATTCTTCTTGCATAAACTGCATAGAAGTTTTGCCGACGATATTACCTTGGAACCAAGCCTCATCTTCTTGACCTAATGTTTCACCAAATAAGTAAGCCACCATTTTAGAAAAGTCGACAGTGACAGGTTCTTGATCTTCTGGTGTTTTTGGTTGCCAGTCATTAATCAATTCTTGTAAATTGTCAGGGGCAATTCCATTATGCTCTGTCAAAATCGCATTTAATGCGCGGTGATGCTTAATTGAAGCTGGGTCATCAACAATGATTTTCTCATCAGCCGAAACCGTTTCTAATTCATATGCCCAAGCATTAAATTGAACTTGATAGGTTTGATTCTTGTCATATTGACAGCTATTTACACTGAATAAATTATCGAATGCATAAATAATGGTATTTTTATTTAAGTTCAAACGTAATACTGCCTGAGTTGAAGAATCACAGGTAATAATTCGCTCGATTTGCGCATCATATTTATATGGGCTATCAAAACTTGGAAATGCTGTTTTCAATGCACGAGGTTTTTGATCTTCAACCGCAATAATTTGATTAATCGAAACAGCTTCACCACTCGGACCTTGAATCAACCAGAATGATTGATCCATCTCATGTTCGTCCTGACAGAGACCCATCGGCATTACCGGTGCATCAAGAGCCAATCCTAACCATTTGGGAACATCTGTTTCGGGGGTATCTGTCAGTAAGTTCCAATGCTCGACATGATTACCGAAATTTTGATCTTGAATTTTAATGATTTCTGGACTGTTTTGATTTTTCATAAAGCGTAATGCTAAAAAGATTGAACTTACTCTATTAAATCGAGGGTAACTGTCATATTTCAAGTCTGAATCTGTAATTCTCTACAATTAATTTAATTTTTAGCTCGAAATATCAATATGCTGCTTCAGTGTGTCGGACCAGAACTATCCATGTGAATAGTTAGATGATCTTAATTCTACTTTTCCAGTAATCTGTTACACTATATTTTTTACTTTCATGAGCTTTTGCCAACGTGCTGCCATTCAAATTGTGGGTAGATGCTGATGCTTTGCCTAAAATTTTACGTGAAGTGATTCTACGTGCATCTGATCGTTATCAACTTGAAGTTATTTTTGTTGCCAATCAAAATGTTGGTATTACGCCGTCACTGCGGATTAAATCCATTCAAGTGATGAGTGGCGCCGATAAGGCTGACCAAGAAATTGTAGATCGGATGCAAGAAAATGACATTGTTATTACACAGGACATACCTCTTGCAGCACAAGTGATTGAAAAGGGTGGGATTGCGATTCATCCACGCGGTGAAATTTATACCACAGCCAATGTGAAAGCGCGTCTGCATTTGCGAGATTTTATGGATACTTTACGTGGTGCAGGGGTGCAAACCGGTGGGCCACCTCCGATCTCAGAACGAGACAAGCGAGAGTTTTCCAGTTCACTGGATCAGACCATTTTAAAACAGAAACGTAAGACAGCTTCTTGAGTCGGTTATGCCATCACGTATTAACCTCATGCTTACTTATGGACTATTAGTCTTTATTTGGGCAACTACACCTTTAGCGATTGTATGGAGCGTCTCCGACCTGCATCCCATGTGGGCATTGGTGATCCGCTTTTTTATTGCTTTGCCTTTGGCTGTGACGGTGTTATTGCTGTTGAAGGTTAAGTTCCCAGTCCATAAAATTGCAGTATTAAGTTATGCTGCGGGTTCATTAAGCCTGATTGGGTCACAAATCTTTACCTATGCGGCAACAGCTTATTTAAGTTCTGGATTGATTGCGCTGATGTTTGGTTTGGCGCCAATTATGGCGGGATTGATTGGACGCTTTGGCTTCCAGCAAAAACTGGCGGGTTTACAGTGGTTAGGTATGGCAACTTCGATTGTTGGATTGGCCATGATCTGCCTGAGTGGTAGCCAGCAACATGTGCAGCCGATTGGTATTATTTTAATGCTGATTAGTGTTTTTTCTTATTCATTGTCAATTTTTCTAGTGAAGAGGATTAATGCAGATTTGCCTGTCATGGCACAGGCAACGGGTTCAATTCTGGTTTCAACAATATTGGCAACCATGTTAATCCCATGGATCTGGCAATATGTTCCAACACATTTCCCATCAGCCAAATCATTATTGGCATTGGCTTATACGGTGATTATGGCATCGTTGATCGCCATGTTCTGCTACTTTAAATTGGTGCAAAATCTAAAAGCAACCACATTGTCATTAACAACGGTGATGACGCCAATGTTGGCGATCTTGATCGGGGCATACCTGAATCACGAACAATTGTCCGCTCAGGTCTTTATTGGGGCGAGTATTATTTTATTTGGACTACTCCTTTATTTCTTTAAAGATTTAAGAGCATATCGCCGTTTAAAAATATAAGAAAATGTGGGGATTAATTACTTTCCGTTTGTTGTGTTTGTTGAATACTGGCCGCTAATTTAGCCCGATCTTGCGGATTTAAAGTAATGAAATACGCGCCGATACGGAACTTACCTTGTTCGTCTGCCGTGCTATGTGCCACTTGTGCTGTTGCTGCAATATGGAAGAAATTTTCTGGGTGGCTCAAGGTAATATGGATATATGTACCTTCAATAATATCTTGCGAACTATAAAAACTTAAACCATTCTCCGAAAAATTTACTTGTTCAGGAACGGGCAATAAGGATTGCACGATATTGTCGTAAAAAGAGCCTGTAATCAGATTCAATTTTTGGTTAAAAAGGGATAAGATGCGAGCAATTTGTTGATCTTTTTCATTTAATTGTTCTAATTCGTAGCGAAACGCATGATCAAATTGATCTAATTCTGCAAGTAGTAGAAAATAGCGTGGCAAAACGAAATGAGAATCATACGGGTCATTCAACGCAACATCATCTGGAATGATTTGATAGTTGATTCTCAACACAGCATCAATACGAGACATCACTCGACGTTCAGTGTTGTCGTCAACAAGATGATGTTGTGAATTTTCCATAATAAATCACCTCGGACTAGATGGTATGTTTAAGCCAATTTCGCTGTATATAGGGTTGAGATACACTCGTGCTCAGCGGAGTAATCATTTTATTTCTTTTGTCGCTTTAGTTTCCATGATCGGCTTGACGCTTGGTGTCGCTGTTCTCATTACAGTGCTATCTGTTATGAATGGTTTCGATCGTGAATTAAAAAATCGTGTCCTTGGAATGGTTCCACAAGCCACTGTTTCTTCTACTCAAATTCTAACAGATTGGCCTGAGCTTGTAAAAAAAGTTGAGAAGCATCCGCATGTCACTGGTGCTGCACCTTTTACTCAATTGCAAGGGATGTTAACTGGGCAAGGGCAAGTTGCAGGCATTATGGTGACGGGGATTGATCCTGAATATGAAAAGAAGGTTTCGATTATCCAGAACCACATGGTTTCAGGTGATTTAAATGCATTAAAAAAAGGCGAGTTTGGGATTGTCCTCGGCAAGGATATGACCGATGCACTCGGCCTTGGCTTAAATGACAGTGTGACTTTGGTGTTGCCTGAAGCGACACCGTCACCCGCAGGTGTGGTACCTCGTTTTAAACGTTTTAAAATCGTGGGGATTTTTAGTGTCGGTGCAGAAGTGGATTCAATGGTCGGTTATATCGCCTTGAATGATGCTTCTACTTTATTGCGTTTACCTGATGGTGCACAAGGTGTACGCCTTAAAGTGGATGATATTTTTGCTGCTCCCGAAGTGGTTAACCAGATTGTTAAACAATTACCTGATAATTTTTATGCAACAAGCTGGAAGGAAACGCATGGGAGTTTATTCAGCGCAGTAAAAATGGAAAAGAACCTGGTCGGTTTGCTGTTATTTCTGATTATTGTCGTGGCAGCATTTAATATCGTATCTTCATTGGTGATGGTGGTCACCGATAAAAAGGCGGATATCGCAATTCTGCGTACTTTAGGCGCCTCTCCGAGATTTATCACGTCTGTTTTTATTGTACAGGGCACCATCATTGGTGTTGTGGGTACTGTGATCGGGGTGATTTTAGGTAGCAGTTTTGCATTAACCATCAGCGATTTGGTGAGCTGGTTAAATCATACCTTTGGACTGAATTTATTTAGTGGTTATGTGATTGGCTATTTGCCTTCCTATTTACGCTGGCAAGATGTACTGATTGTTGTGACAGCATCTTTATCTATCAGTTTTTTAGCAACAATTTACCCCGCTATTCGTGCAGCGAAAACACAACCAGCTGAGGCATTACGTTATGAGTAAGATCGTTCTAGAATCAAAAAATATCTTTAAGCATTTCGATGATGGCAAAAGTAAAGTTGAAGTGATCAAAGGCTTATCTCTTCAAGTCAATGCTGGCGAGTTCGTTTCAATTGTGGGGTCAAGTGGTTCAGGTAAAAGTACCTTATTGCATGTATTAGGTGGCTTGGAGCAACCTTCACAAGGTCAAGTATTTTTACAAGGCCAACGCTTTGATAATTTAGGTGAGGCGGAGCGTGGCTACAAGCGTAATCAATACCTTGGTTTTGTTTATCAGTTCCATCATTTACTCCCTGAATTTTCAGCTCTAGAAAATGTGGCTATGCCGTTAATGTTGCGTAGAGAAAGCAACTTTAAGGACGTGAAGAAGCAGGCAGAATATTTACTGGATCGTGTAGGTCTATCCCATCGTATGGATCATAAACCAGGCGAATTGTCGGGTGGTGAACGCCAACGTGTGGCGTTGGCTCGTGCATTGGTGACCAAGCCCGCTGTGGTGTTGGCAGATGAACCAACAGGAAATCTGGATCGTAAAACAGCGCTCAATATTTTTGAATTGCTCACCGATTTGAAAAAAGAGCTCAACATGGCAATGTTGATCGTGACCCATGATGAACAATTGGCACAGTCAGCAGATTCAATTTTGCATATGCAAGATGGTATATGGGTGGGTGAGCATGTTTAAACCCATTTCATTTTATATTGGGCTGAAATACACACAAGCGAGAAAAAAAAGCCGTCTGGTGTCTTTTATTTCGTTGATGACCATGATTGGTCTCACTTTGGGTGTGGCGGTACTGATTACAGTTTTATCTGTGATTAATGGTTTTGACCGGGAATTAAAAAACCGTATTTTAGGCATTGTGCCGCAAGCGACCATTGCCTCAACACAAATTATGACCAATTGGGATGGTCTGGCGAAAGATATCGCTAAACAGCCTCATGTTGTTGCAGTTGCGCCTTATACCCAGTTACAAGGGATGCTAACTGCACATGGTCAAGTGACTGGGATTTCGATCTCGGGGATTGAGCCAGAATATGAAAAACAAGTCTCTATTGTTCATGACTATATGAAAGCAGGCAGTCTAGATGCGCTGAAAAAAGGGAAATATGGAATCGTATTGGGGCAAGATTTAGCAGATAGTTTGGGACTTAAACTTAATGATCCTGTAACTCTGGTTTTACCAGAAGCGACGAGTTCATCGGCAGGTGTTGTGCCTCGATTTAAACGTTTTGAAGTGGTTGGAATATTCAAAATCGGGACTCAAGTCGATTCGATGGTGGGATATATCGCACTCAATGATGCATCAACTTTATTACGCTTACCAGATGGTGCGCAGGGCATACGTTTAAAGCTGGATGATATTTTTGCCGCACCAGAAATTTCTGAGAGCATTATCAAAAAATTACCAAGTAATTTTTATGCTTCTAATTGGACATATACCCAAGGTAATTTATTTAGCGCCATTCAAATGGCAAAAAATATGGTGGGATTATTGCTTTTACTGATTATTATCGTGGCGACTTTTAATATCATTTCATCTTTGATGATGCTGGTCACGGATAAAAAGTCAGATATCGCAATCTTACGTACTTTAGGGGCGTCCCCCTTATTGATTACCCAAATTTTTATGGTGCAGGGTACGATTATTGGTGTGATTGGAACGTGTTTAGGGACTGTTTTAGGCATTATTCTATCTTTAAGCATTGGTAATATTGTGTCATGGATCAATACCACCTTTGGCTTGAATCTACTCGATGCATATTTTGTGCATTATCTGCCTTCCTATTTACGCTGGCAAGATGTCTTACTTGTTGTGAGTGTCTCGCTACTGTTAAGCCTACTCGCAACAATTTATCCTGCATTACGTGCAGCTAAAGTTCAACCTGCGGAAGCATTACGTTATGAATAGTGCATAAATATTGAATTAGACCTCTTGTTAAAGCCCTGAAAAAGGGCTTTAATTTTGTCTTTAGAAAAACTAAATCTAATTTTAAGAAATGTTGAAAATTGTTTTAATCAGCTGGATTGCTGGTATTGCCCTGATGGGACATGATTTTAGCTTTGCCGCACAAACTTGGTGGATTTGGCTAACATTAGCAGCCGTGATATTTGGTCTGGGTCTATATAAAAGAACGTTATATTCTGAATCTCTTGCCTATAGGTTGTTACTCTTATGTAGTGTCAGTTGGGCCTTGTTCTGTACAGGTTTTTATTATGCAGATTCAGCCTTGCAGCAACGGCTAAAACTCAAAGAAATTGAAGTGCAGCCTTTTGAAGCCATTATATATCAAAAAGATTGACGAGTTAAGCGACGATGGGCAGAAACAAATCGCAGAAGTACTTAATCGGCACACACAGCCCGTTGATTGGGTACTTTATATAAAACAACAAAATAATCTAATTGTTCAGCAGCAAGAGTTGCAATTAGGTCATTATTATCGTCTATCTGGGAGGATAAAACCTGCACATAGCTATGCTGTCGCAGGTGCATTTGATAAGGAAAAATGGTTTTTACAACAAAATATCATGTCTGCTTATCAGGTCAGCGACATTCAGCCTTTAAGTCAAGATCAGATCTATCGTTTGGGCTACCATCAGCATCTTAAGCAACAACAAACACTACAAGAAAAATTTCTGCTCAATGTTGAAATGCTGCGCTTGTCATTCCGTGAAATGCTGCAAGCGAGTACTACGCTACAGCACAAAGGATTGTTATTGGCGTTGCTGACAGGCGATGAAAGCTTGTTATCAAATCGTTTAAAGCAACAATTCCAACAATTAGGTCTTTCACATTTATTGGCAATCTCTGGGCCACATGTCTTGGTTTTTGCGCTGATGCTGACTTGGGTATTAAAGTGCATGGTTCAGCGTTATGCGCCAAAATTATATTTATGGCAACCACGACAGGTGTTAGTACTGTTGCCTTTTGGATTCAGTGTACTGTTGTATGTGGCCTTTGTCGGTTTTGAAATTCCTGCATTGCGAACTTTATTAACCGTAATTATTGCCAGCATTTTTCTATGGTTTAGACAGTCGATTCAACCATTTGCATTATTGATTTATAGCGCAAGCTTATTGCTGATCTTTGATCCATTCAGTATTTTGTCTGCTGCATTTTGGTTGTCCTATGGGGCGTGCTTTATTCTGCTGCGCATCTATCAAACGATTAGGGATGTACCTCAAGAACAAGTCATCACAACGACTCAAAAACTACTTCTAGCGGTGAAGCTTCTGATTGAGTCGCAATGGAAAATCTTCATTGCATTACTCCCTTTGGTACTTATTTTCTTTCAGCAGATTTCATGGCTTGCGCCGATCAGTAATTTGATTGCCATCCCATTGCTTAGTGGCGTAGTGGTGCCTTTAGGGATTATCGCAGCATGTATTTGGTTGTTGATTCCTACGCTTGGGCAACTACTATTTCAGTTGAGTGATGGATTACTGGCTATTTTGTTATGGCTACTCAATAGCCTACAGCGCATTTCACCTGAGTTATATGGTGTCAGTTACACTCCCTTGATGATGTTGGGTTTTATTATTGGTATCGTCATTCTATTTCTGCCAAGAGGCATAGTCCCCAAGATCTGGTCGCTGGCGTGCTTCTTACCGATTTTTCTCGGGATAAAAGTTCAATCAACTGTATTCTCTATTCTTGATGTGGGGCAAGGACAGGCAATTTTTTTACAGCATCCGAAACTGAGCTTAATGATCGATACGGGTGGGGCATATGATGAAACTAAGTTTAGTTTGGGTGAGCGAGTGATTATCCCTTTTTTAAGGCAGCAAGGGATAAGGACATTGGATCATGTGATTTTGTCTCATCTGGATCAAGATCATAGTGGTGCATTTGCACCAATCCAAAATGCTTTTGCAATCACTCAAGTACAGTCCAATCAGCATAATGAAAAAATGCCATTTAAAAAAAATTTCTCATTGTGCCAACAAGGTCAAACTTGGTCATATTCAAATCTAAAAATAGAGATTCTATCACCCGATCAGGAGGGTTTGGCTGTTGCAACACATCAGCAAAATGAACAGTCTTGTGTGGTATATCTGCAATTCTTAAATGCACAACCGTATCAAAATTTTCTGATTATGGGGGATGCGGGGTGGGAAACCGAATATAAGCTATTGCAGCACTATCCTGATTTAAAAGTGGATGTTCTAGTTTTAGGGCATCATGGCAGTAAGCATAGCTCTGCCTATGATTTTTTAGCGACATTAAACCCTAAATTAGCGATTGCCTCAGCTGGGTTCGATAATCGTTACGGCCATCCAAGCCAAGAATTACAAAGTCGTCTTCAATCCTTAAATATTCCTTTGCTGAATACAGCACAGTCAGGCAGTTTAACTTTTTTATTTGAAAATGGTGTTACTGAATTAAAGCAACAAAGACAGCAATGGAAGTGGCTACAGCGAGAATAGTCTAAGCTTCTTTATTTTGCTGCGTTTGTTGACGAACTTCAGTCACTTTTGCCAGTGCTTCTTTTTCATCAATATCGTAGATTTTTTTTAAAGCGGGATTAGCGCGAAAACGTTTGTAGCTCCAGTGATAATGTTCTGGATAACGTCGAATCAGTTGTTCTAAAGTTTGATGGATAATTAACGTGCCATCTTCGGCATTACCTTCATAGATTTGAGGATTGATCGGTTCGACATACATATCAAAGCCATCTTGATCATTTCTTTTTGTATAGATGAGGAGGGCCTTGGCCTTGGTTTTTTGAATCAGTTTGGCACTGAGGCTACTGGAGGCAAGCGGAATACCAAAGTAGTTGATCATGTCCCCGCCATGATCAGGGGTATGGTCAGGTAAAATCGCAGTAGTTCCACCTTGTTTCAAGGCCTTAAAAATCTGTCTAACCCCGCTTTCATCGGTAGGAACCAGATGGGCTAGTTCGCGACTACGTGCATCACGGACAAACTGGTCAGCATCGGGATTTTTAACTGGTTTATAGAGGATCGTCATTTGGGTGTATTGTGATAACCATGCGTTCATGACTTCCCATGTACCAAAATGAGGAACGACTAATACCAACCCTTTCTTTTCTGCAACAGCTTCATGGAAATAATGTTCACCCTGAATGCGATGGATGCTCTTGATATTTTTTTCATTTGTTGAACCCCAAATACTCAAAAACTCGAAATAAGAGGTCAGTTCGTTTTGTATTGCTTGTTTGGTGAGTTTTTGTCTTTGTTGTTGTTCCATTTCAGGAAAAGCAATTTGTATATTCAAGCTGATAATTTTTGAAAGCTTAGACAGCGGGAATGTATTGACTAAGGCTGCAACCAAGCGTGCAAAAAACCGTCCCAATTGGAGTGGCTGATGACTAACAAGCTTGATAAGACGATAACTTGAATTGTTTGATTTGGGCTGGGTCATGTATTCAAAATTAGAAAAATTACAAAGGAAAGTATAAAGCAAAAAATAATTATAAGTTAAGACAAGTTATTTAAACAGTTTTACTCAAATCCGCGTATATAATAAAGTCACTTTTTAAAATATATTGGATTGGAATCTTATGTCCGATTGGCCACCAAAACCACAAAATGAATCTACAAATAGTAATAATGTGACAGGCAAAGAATGGCAAATTTTAGAAAAAGCTGTTCTTGCTTCTGTGGAAGAACAACGTCGTAGCCGCCGTTGGAGCATCTTTTTTAAATGCTTGGGTTTTGCATATTTGCTGATTGTATTATTGGCAATGACCAAGAGCTGTACCTCGTCATCAGATAAAGCAACCACCAGTATCAGCAGCAATCACTTGGCTGTTGTTGATATTGTGGGAACCATCGATTCATCTGCTGGCCAGTCTACTGTGAATAGTGAAGATACCAACAAAGCTTTAAAACGTGCATTTGAAGCGAGTGGCAGTAAAGCAGTTGCATTGAATATCAATTCACCAGGCGGTTCACCAGTGCAGTCGGATGAAATCTGGCAAGAAATTCGTTACTTGAAAAAACAGCACCCAGATAAAAAAGTCTATGCGGTGATTGGGGATATGGGCGCATCGGGTGCGTATTATATTGCTTCAGCAGCAGATGAAATCATTGTCAATCCATCAAGCTTAGTGGGTTCGATCGGTGTGATTATGCCGAATTATGGCTTAAGTGGCTTGGCGCAGAAGTTAGGCATTGAAGACCGTACTCTGACTGCGGGTAGTAATAAAGATATTTTAAGTATGACCAAGCCACTTGATCTAGGACAGAAACAACATGTGCAGTCGGTGCTTGATAATGTGCATACTCACTTTATCAATGCAGTGAAAGAAGGGCGTGGTAAACGTTTGAAGTCAAATGACCCAGCTATTTTCTCTGGATTGTTCTGGACAGGTGAACAGGCTGTTGCTTTAGGTGTTGCTGACCGTAGTGGTAGTTTGACGACATTGATGCGTGATCTGAAGATTGAGCAAAAAGTAGATTATACCGTTCAACGTAATCCGTTAGAGTCTATCTTGGGACGTATGGGGGCGCAGCTTGGTGCAGGTATTAGTAGTTCGCTTGCGGCACAGCTAGAAACTCAGCAGAATGCGAAAATACAATAGCAGATCGGCTTTGATCAAAGCACTATGTTGATTTTAAGGAGGCTGTGTATATTACAGCCTTTTTTATGCTAAAAATAACTGGACAGTTATCCTTTTAATTTGCAATACATAGGTAGAGCAGGATAATTGACCAATCAGTGAAAATAAAAGACAAGCTTATGAAACCTTTGATTCATTTTGCCCATGCCAATGGTGTTCCATCTAAAGTTTATCAAAAGCTGTTTGATCAATTAAAAGATCAATACGACATTATTTATGTTGCCGAGATAGGAAATGACAAGCGCTATCCAATTACCCATGGCTGGACACACTTGGTCGATCAGATTATTGATAGCATTGTGCAGCAAGCGCAAGGGCGTAAAGTGATTGGCTTGGGACATTCCTTGGGTTCAGTTTTGACACTGATGGCTGCTTATCGTCGTCCAGAGTTGTTTTCACAAGTCATCATGCTTGATCCACCACTCATTATTGGTAAGGCCTCTTTTGTTTTTCATCTTGCTAAAATCTTTAAACCTAAATTAGTGGATAAAATCACCCCAGCTGGTTTGTCTGTGCGTCGTCGTGATCACTGGGATTCGCGCGAACAAGCAGCGGAACTGCTAGGTTCTAGAGGTTTTTATCAGCACTTTGATCCAGATTGCTTTCAAGCTTATATCGATTATGCCCTGACCGATGACCCACAAAATGGTGGTGTCACACTGACCATTACTAAAGAGGATGAAGTGGCAATGTTTAGGACTACGCCATCCATGTGGTGGTTACCGATGCCAAAACCTCCTGTACCTGTACATTTGGTTGTGGGAAAAGACAGTATTTTCTTAAAAGAAAAGTTTCCGCAAGTGGCGAAAAAGAAATTGGGTATTCCTTTTTCTGTTATGGATGGCGGGCATATGTTCCCATTAGAACATCCGATGGAAACAGTAGAGAAAATTAAAAGTTTAGTGGTTTGAATCAATAAAAAAACGCATCCTAGGATGCGTTTTATTCTTTAGAATTGCGCAAACTGAATCGGCCGTTCTAAAGGTTTCTGATTGAAATAGGCTTGACCGTTTTGCCAGGTCAGTTGACCTGTACAGAACCATTGTGCAACTTGAGGATAGATAAAATGCTCAAGTTCATGCACACGTTGCGCCAAGCTTGTTACCGAATCCTGCAAACCAACTTGAATTGCCGATTGCGCAATACTTTGTCCAGCATCGAGTTCGGCTGTGACAAAATGAACTGTACAGCCATGCAAACGATCTCCGGTATTTAATACACGTTGATGTGTATTCACACCTTTATAGAAAGGCAACAGAGAAGGATGGATGTTTAACATTTTGCCTTGCCATTTGCTAACAAGACTTGGTGTTAAAATCCGCATAAAACCAGCAAGGATCACGAGATCAACTTGCCATGCTAATAATTGTTGATGCATGGCGTCATCGAAGCTTTCGCGATTTGGATAATCTTTATGTGAAATAACAGCGGTCGCAATATTGGCATCTTTGGCACGTTGTAATGCATAAGCATCAGCTTTGTTGGATAAGACACCAATGATTTGCCCTGAAAGATTTGCATCGATCAGGGCCTGTAAGTTGCTACCGTTGCCAGAGACAAGGACAGCAATTCTCATTATGCAAAGATCACGCGAATTTTTTCGTCTGCGCCTTCAACTGATTCAGCATTTTCTTGGATATAACCAATTTTCCATGCTTTTTCGCCTTGAGCATTTAAGAGATCAATCGCTTTGTCTGCTTCACTTGCATCAACTGCAATCACCATACCTACGCCACAGTTAAAGGTGCGGTACATTTCAAAGCGTTCTACATTGCCTTCACGTTGTAACAACTGGAATAATTCAGACCATTCCCAGCTTGATTCATCAATGACAGCTTGAGCACCATTTGGAAGTACACGTGGTAAGTTACCCGGTAAACCACCACCTGTGATATGTGCCATGGCATGAACATCAACTTGTTTACAAAGTTCGAGTACTGGTTTTACATAAATACGTGTTGGTTCCATTGCCACGTCGGCAAGTGGGCGACCATCAACGATTTGAGTTAAGTCTACATTCTTAACATCTAAAATTTTACGCAATAATGAGTAACCATTTGAGTGCGCACCACTTGATGCTACACCAAGAAGTACGTCACCAGATTTCACTTTAGTTCCATCGATAATTTTGCTGTGCTCAACTACACCAACAGCAAAACCAGCAAGATCGTAATCTTCACCTTCATACATACCTGGCATTTCAGCAGTTTCACCACCGACCAATGCACAACCAGCAAGTTCACAACCTTTACCAATACCTGTTACGACATCTGCTGCAACATCAACATTTAAATGACCAGTCGCATAGTAGTCGAGGAAGAATAATGGCTCAGCACCACAAACAAGTAAGTCGTTTACACACATTGCAACGAGATCTTGACCAATCGTGTCATGACGGTTGAGGTTTAGTGCTAAACGTAATTTAGTCCCTACACCATCTGTTCCTGATACTAAAACAGGTTCTTCATAACCTTTTGGAATTTTGCATAGGGCACCGAAACCACCAAGACCGCCCATTACTTCAGGACGAGTGGTGCGTTTAGCGACAGATTTGATACGATCGACCAATGCGTCTCCCGCTTCAATGTCGACGCCAGCATCTTTATAGCTTAAACCAGTATTTGGGGTAGAAGTTGAGTTGCTCATAGTGAAGTCTCCGCAGTGGCGGCAGATTATAACCTGAATATACGAAACTCTTATGTTATTTATGCTCGAAAATGCTATCTTTAATTAAAATTTTTTTCCATTTATAACGATTACACGAAAAAAGGCTAGATTTTATGCAAGATCAGGTACTACGTCGTATCTTTATCCTCGCTGGGCTCGCATTACTCCTTTGGGTGCTCTATCTATTAAAGCCCATTGTGATTCCTTTTGTAGGTGCTTTTTTCATTGCCTACTTGTTTAGCCCACTTGTGGATGTTCTTGTCAAAATTAAATTGCCTCGTTGGCTCGCAATCAGTATCGTGTTTATTGGTATTGGTGTGACTTTGACCATGGTTTTATGGTTCCTAGTACCATTGATCTGGAAGCAATTGATGTATGCGCGGGATAGTATTCCTGCGGGAATTCATTGGATTAATGCAACCTTTTTACCGTGGGTATCACATACTTTTAATGTAGTTCCGATGGAAATTGATACTGAGCAGATTACCAAAGCTTTTATGGATTATATCCAGACCAACTACAGTGCTGACAGTATTCAAACTATGGCATTAAGAGTTGCTCAATCTGGATTAAACTTTATTCAGTTGGGTGGTGTGGTGATTTTAATTCCAATTATCTCATTCTACTTTTTGCTTGATTGGGAGAGAATGTTACAAAGCTTTAGACGTTTAATTCCACGTCCTTATGAAGCTTCAACTTTAACCATCGTTCGTGAATGTCATAGTGTATTAGGTGCTTTTGTAAAAGGCCAATTCCTTGTCATGCTTCTGTTAGGCATTGTTTATGCTGTTGGTCTACAACTGATTGGTCTTGAGGTTGGCTTGATTATTGGAATGATTGCTGGTTTAGCAAGCATTATTCCTTATTTAGGCTTTGGTGTCGGGATTATTGCTGCCGTAATCGCAACACTGTTTCAGTTTGGTTTGGACTGGACGCAGCTACTTCTGGTTGGTGTTGTGTTTATGATTGGACAGATGGTCGAAGGCTATATTCTTCAGCCATTCTTGTTGGGAGATAAAATTGGTTTATCTCCTGTAGCCGTTGTTTTTGCTGTATTGGCTGGTGCACAACTTGGTGGTTTCCTTGGGATGTTAATTGCCTTACCTGTGGCAGCTGTCATTGTTGTATTATTAAAACACGCACGTGATAATTATGAAAAAAGTCGCTTATATGGATTACCAACAGAAGTTGTGTTGGTAGAAGGTGAAACTCAGCATATAAATATTGAATCAGGTCATGTGGAGCTTGATATTCAAATTAAAAACTCTCAAGATACAGAGACTTCAAACTCGAATGACTTAAAGTAATTGAGGAACAAATTAAGTATATGCGTCAACTACAACTGGATATAGAACCTCAACTCGATGCTCGAATCAGTGATTTTTCGGGGCCGGGTTGGGGACCTGTGGTTGATGCAGTTCGACAGCTACATGCTGGGTTGGTGAGCCGCTTTTATGTTTATGGCGGTGCTGGAACAGGTAAGAGTCATTTGCTTTCAGCGATCTGTGATTCATATTTAGAGTTAGGTCGACCTGCAATAAAAGTTTCATTATTAGAATTATTAGATGCACCCATCGAAGCAATCACGTCTTTAGAATTTTATGATTTAGTTGCATTAGATGATATTGATTCGATTAGTGGCGTTCCACATTGGCAGAAAGCCGTTTTTCATTTAATGAATAATCATGAAGGGCAGTTGGTTTTTTCTTCTCGTGTTGCGCCAATTGAGCTAAAGCTTGAATTACCAGATTTACAGTCAAGGTTGACTCAGGCTGTCAGTGTAAAAGTGCCGAATGGTAGTTCCTATATTGATCGGCATGCTTTACTACAATCGGTTATGACTCGACGTGGTATTCATTTTGATCAACAGATCGTAGATTACTTGTTAAGCAATGGTCCGCATCAGGCATCAATTTTATTACAGACACTGGCTCAGTTGGAAAAAATGCTAAAGGGTGAAAAAACTAAGCTTTCAAATACAACACTTAAGCAGATTTATGCTTTGATTGATGAATATCGCCAATAGCATAAAATTTCTTGAGTAATTTCGAGAGCTATGACAAAGTACGCACAAAGGAATGTGGTTGCAAACATTGCGTTTGCAATACAAAGAAAAATGAAAAATAGAAGGAGATCGGTATGCTCAAACGGACGCTTGCCTGCGCTTTATTTGCGATTACTGGACATGCATATTCTGCGGATATTCAAGTTACAACATTGGCTGATGAAGACAAAGATGATGCCGTTTGTTCATTACGAGAAGCTGTTGAGTTTTTAAATAAAAGAAGCCAGAAAGAATTTGAGAATGGTTATCACGGATGTGGTAATAAAGATGCAACGAGTAATATCATTTTACAACGTGATCAGACTTATAATCTTAATTCAGCGTTAAATATCAAAGCAGCAACCACAATTCGAAGTGCAAATAGTGATGAATTTAATGACACTAAAAAAGGCTTAAATAACGCTACGATTAAAATGCTTGGCTCAGATCGTCTTTTGGTAGTTGATGATGGTAGTGTTGAGAATGCTTTAATTTCTGTAAGCTTAGTAGAGTTAAATTTGCAAGGCGCTTCAGCTAAAATAAATGATGGTGGGCTAATTTTAAATCGCGAAGCTTTAACAATACAATATTCTCGTTTAGCGGGTGGGTTGGCGAGTAAAGGTGGGGCAATTTATAATGCTGGTTTAATTTCTAATAATCAGCAAACAGCGAGTGCGGTGACGATTAATAATAGTATTTTGCAAAATAATAAAGCTGACCAAGGAGCTGTTATTTATACTGAGATGCCATTATACAACATTACACAATCTGTTATTCGTGATAATGAAGGCATGGTTGGTGAAACTGGTGCATTGTTTTATGTTCAAACTGGCTTCCAAGATCCAACAATTGGTTCAAATATCTTGAAAAGTGGTATTGCTGGGATTAAGAATAGTACAATTTTTCATAATAAAGGTGGCTATGTAGCAAATATTCGCGAAGGGATGTTTTTTAATAATGTAACGATGATCAAAAATGCTGCTGGATTATATTTACAATCTCCTAAATGGAAGTCAACAACGACTAGTAATGGTGAGACAACAACAACTGAGGCGGCAAGTTCTTATATTTCAAATAGTATTATTGTTGCGAATGGGAAAAATAATTGTAGTGCGGCTACAAATGATGAAACTGTTGTACAAAGTAATCTAACAGAAACTGAATGTGATCGGAATGCGAAAGATTCACTACCTAACTTCATGTTAGGAAATAATAAATTAATAGCTGGTGATGTAGATGAGAAGCAGACCTGTGATATTCCATCTGTAGAAGGTTTATTGTGTCCTTACTATACACCAAAGGATCAAATGTTAGGCTTTTTTAAGCCACGTTTATTGATGTCTTATAATAAACTATCTGATTCTTTGATTGTAAATAAAGGGCGAATTTATAGTGATGGTTCAACGTTTAGTTTAGCTAGTTGTGAGTCTGCTGATCAACGAGGGAAGAGTCGGAGTGGCTATGATGAGTTGTGTGATTTAGGGGCATTGGAGCTCATGGTAGATCGCAGTGATATTCAAATTGTAGGTCAGGATATTCTATACGGACAAGTTGCAAAGTTTAGTATTGCTAATAATTTACAGGATGGGGAGTTGTTAGATCCTGAATCTTGTAAACTTATTTTTAAAAGAGAAACAAATTCAAAAGGGCAACCATGGCAGCCAGGTTGTTTGGAAGTAGTCCAAACTCAGACACCATCAAAAGGTAAGTTAACCATTGATCAGGACGGCAATGTAACTTACGTACCTGATAGCGATTGGCATGGTGCTGACAAATTTAATCTTCGAATAATGACGACAACAACTCGCTTCAACGATGAATCTAATTATTATATTGATATTCCTGCTACCGTTGTACAAGATCCACCAAACAACTTCCAAAGCAAAACAGTTAATGTAAGTGGTGGAGCCTTTGGTGTAGGAGCAATTTTTGTATTATTGGGTTTAATTAGATTGCGTCGTTTTAAATCATAATCAGGGATGATGAGATGAAAAATTATAAAAAAACATTATTGGCAACAATGGTCATGGCGACAATGCCATTACTTGCTGCAACGAGCAGCACACCGATTAAGGTTACAACGTTTGCTGATGAAGATAATGAAAATATGAATGCTTGTTCGCTACGAGAAGCATTAGTAACTGCAGAAACCCGTAAATCTTATGGTGGATGTATTGTTACAGATACTCTATCAACCACACAAAAAGTTATTCAATTGGAGGCAGGTGTTTATAATCTGAAAAGAGAGTTAACACCTAATGTGAATGTCTCTATTTTAGGAGCAAATCCAGTAAATTGGCAGGAAAAGAATGTTTTAACAAATGATATTGTGAATCAATATCCTGCACAGACAGCATTAAAAACGACAATTAAAGCGGAAAACTCTCGTATTTTTAATACGACTTTGGGAGCAAAGAACCTATCTTTGAATAGTTTGATTTTGTCTGGCGGAAACACTGCAGAACGCGGTGGAGCAATTTATGCTGGGGCGAATTTATTATTGCAGAATGCACAGATCTTAGGCTCAAAAGCAAAAGAAGGTGGCGCAATTTTCTTGGCTGGACCTTCCGCATCATTGACATTAACCAATAGTTTGATTCAAGGAAACCAAGCAGAAATTGGTAGTGTACTATCAATGAGTTGTAAGAATGATTTAGGTTATTCTAAACGCGAGATAAATATTACAGCGAACAGTCTTATTGGTAACGGTTCTGATGGCTCAAGAAGTATGCTGGAGTTCTGTGGAGAGCCTGATGTTACTATGAGTGCAAATACCATTGCTAAGAATAGTGCCAATATGGCTATCGGTAATTTAATTAAGTTTTCTGGTGATACTAGAGCGGGTACTGAGTCTAATATTGATTCAAGTATTTTAAGTAATTTAAGTAGTCTGATATTAACTAGCAATACAATTGTTGAAAATCAATCATTTACCACTTTTTTGTATGATAAAATAGGCACTAAAAGATTAAATTTTAATATTCTTGCATATAATGGTGATAATAATTCTTATGCTTGTCGTTATTTGTTAGGTGATGCAGAAAAGCAGGAAAAGGTTAAGTTAACTATCCAAAATAATGCTATTTCGCGAACAGGTAGTAATAAATGTGATTTACCTGAGGAGTCATTAAAGGAAAATACTACTAATATTGATGTGGGAGGGGTTTCTTTTAGTACTTTATTAGGTCCGCTTCAGGCCCCATCAGCATATACAGTTTTTTTACCAATATATTATCCTAAAGATAATCGCACAAAGACAGATTTAGTAGATATAGACAAAACAGGGTGTACTTCTACAGATCAGCGTGGTTTGGCTAGAATTACAGATGGAACGCTCTATTACGATCCTGATGCGCGCAATAGCTGTGATATTGGCTCTATAGAGTTAATGAAATTTACAGCGGGTGACATAGAAGATTTGACTAACACTTCTCTTAGTAAATTGATTTCAGGTTATCAAGCACAATATGATTTCTTTAATGATCTAGTAAAAAATCCTAATGATCCTGATTTTTTAACTTACTATCAATCTCGTTTAGCCCAATATAAGAGGTTGTTGGATGGGACTAAAGGAAATTTAAAGTATCGTGCTATTTATGTTGATCTAAGCAACTATAAATTACCATTACCAGAAGAAATAGAGCAAGCTGATGGATCTCATATATTAAAGTTCTTTAATCAAGATGATTATATTATTAAGGTGGAGGCTTTGGGAACTGGACAAATTAGTGATTCAGTGGAGAATATTCAACCAGATGAAGGTCTAGTATGTAATTGGAATTCAGATCTGCAACAGATCCTTATTTATCGCAAAGATGATGAGATTACACAGGCGGGTGATAAAAACTTCTGTAAATACACAATTACTTCTAAAGTGAATTCTAATGTTACGTCATCGGGTTTATTGAAAGCAGCTTTTGCAAATATTGCACCAGTTGCAGCAGATACATCCTTGACTTTTAAATATAAAGAAAAGCAAAAACTCAGCCTGAATTTATTAAACTTTGCCAATGACAATGGTGATATGGGTGAAGGTGGTGCTGGACCAGAAAAGAATCCAAATAAATCTCAGTTTTGGAAAAATGAAGAAGGGGTTGAGTTACCAATTCGTTTGACGAATGTTCCGACCAAAGATTTAAGTATTACCGCTGATCGTAAAGGTGCTTGCCCTGCGCCAGATGAAAAAGAGACTTGCTACGGTGGGAATATTTACGTTCAGGAAGTCAATGCATTTAACCCATTTAACTTCTCATTTAACTATCAAGTTTATGATGCTGATGGTATATCATCAAATTCAGCGACTGTGCGAACCATTAGTACAGCTACCACGACTGATGATACTCGTTCTGCGAGCAGTGGCGGGGGGAGCATGAGTTTCTATGCAGTATTTGGTTTATTGGGGCTATTGGCCTATCGCCGCTTTAAAAATAAGTAGACTAAAGGTAAAAATAGCGCCTAAATAGGCGCTATTTTTTTATTCTTATAAATTTAAAACTCAATGTTCGGCGTATTTACTAAGGTATTCTTCTCTGATATTTACACGCTCTTCGCTACTGGCATTTAGCATGCGTTTACGAAGAATGTTACGTTCTTGCATACTCATTTTTTGCCATACATCACGCATTTTCTGTTTTTCTTCTTCAGGTAATTGCGTGAACCACTCCATTCGTTGTTGAAGCTGTGAGCTTTGATTGGTCGGTACTTCTTTTAATGTCTGATAGCGCTTGATTAAAACGCGTTGCTCCTCAGGTGATAAGTCATCCCATGCTTCTTCCGTTGCTGGTTTATTCGGTTTGGAAAATACCCAAAAACGTTCTGAACCTGCAAAACTGGTTTGTAATAAGCCGAGTGTACACACAACAAGTGCTAATTTTTTAGCTGCCATGTGGAACTTTATCCTCACCTAAGACCAATAACATTTCCATATCTTCAACCATTTGCGGTGAAAGTTTTGGATTCACTACAACTTGGTTTTGTGGTTGATCTGCCAATTGCAACGAACTAGGCAGAACCACAATCCCCATGAGGGCAGCAGCAAACGCAAAACCAGTCATTTTCCAAACACTGTAATAAGAGGTTGGTTTCTTTTGTACAGTATCGAGAACATGATTCATCACCATCATTTTATTGTGGTGCTGTTCTTTCGCAAGTTGGTCAAGTTTGGAAGTCACCTGTTTAGTGAACTCATCTTTTTTCATCTGATGATCCTCCCGTATGCGGGTTTAAATGCTCTAAAGCAATTCGGAGTCCCTGAATTGCACGGTGGTAATGTGTTTTCACACTGCCTTCACTGCAATCCATAATTTGTGCTGTGGTCATCGTATCAAAACCTTCCCACGCTCTTAGCATAAATGCTTGTTGTTGACGGACGGGTAATTGATTGACTGCAGCTTGAATTTCCTCCATCGTGACTTCTTGATCAAGAAATTCAAACGGATTAGGGGTCGATTCATCCACAACATCAATGATTTCTTCGTCATCATCTAAACTAATTTTTTTAAATAATGAAAATGGACTCGCACGGCGAGCTTCTTTACGTCGCCAATCCTGAAGTTTGTTATTTAATATGGTGTAGAACAGGGGGTACCATTCTTCAGTACTTTTATCTGCATATGACTTGTGCAATGAAATAAATGCTTCTTGCACTAAATCCATTGCAATGCCTTGTTGTCCTTGCGTTGCACTTTCCATCATAACCAAGGCACGACCTGTAACGTCTTGCATGAAAAAACGCAGACGTTGTTCAACGGTACTACGATCAGTACTGTTTTCAGTTCGAGCCTGTTTCGGTGCTAAATCCATAGAGATGGAAAATCCTGTCATGGATACCCACCATTAATTCCAATTCATTAATCATATAACGTTGAAAATGGTGGGCGCGTTGACAACTTAAGCAATTATTTTTAGTAGTGTAATTGATTTTCTCAGTAAAAAAATCGTATTTAAAATAATTTAACGTTTTTACTGACGTTGGCGAACCATTTCAAAGAAGCATACAGAACCTGCAATGGCGACATTGAGGGACTCTTGTCCACCAGGTTGAGGGATCGCCACTGCCTGAGCATGCTCAAGTGCATAGTCACTTGCACCTTGACCTTCATTGCCTAAAATCCAGACGCACGCTTGAGTTAAATCTTGGCTATATAAACTGGTTGAGCGATGTGAACTGGTCACAAAAACTGGAATTTGAAATTTTGGAAGAATATCTGCGAGCTGGAAGTTTTCAAAACATTGAAGGCTAAAATGAGCACCCATACCTGCACGAAGCACACGTGGAGACCAAAGTGCAGCTGAACCTTGTGTACAAATCACCTGCTTGATGTTTGCAGCGGCAGCAGAGCGGAGTAGTGTACCTACATTTCCAGGATCTTGAACATTTTCTAGAATTAAAGTATCGGCCTTAAAATCAATAGTGGCAGCGGTTTTGGGTAGATCAACAATCGCGAGACAAGGCAGGGTTGTGCCTAATGTACTTAAATCCTTATACAGGACTTCACTTATAACGAAGATGTGACCTTGGTGGAGTTCGATCACCTCTTGTAAATCTGAGTGTTCTAATGCTTGTTCAGTGGTAAATAAAGAAAAGATTTTTTTCTGCTGTTGTAACCAAGCCAAGCACAGATGTGTACCTTCTAGAACGGTTTGCTGATGTTTTTTTCGAGCACTATTGAGCTCGATCAGACCACGCAAATGTTTAATTTTTGCATTGTCTTTTGATTCTAGGAAAATAACCGCCATAAGATAAACATCCAAAAGGGCATCATAATTTTATAATGCCCTGATTATAAAATTAATTAGTGGTAGCTTGTTACGCGTTCCACTTCGTTTTTAGAGCCAATAATCACAGGAACACGTTGGTGTAGTTCAGTCGGTTGGATGTCCATAATACGCGCACGACCTGTCGTTGATGCACCGCCAGCTTGTTCGATCAACATACTCATTGGATTTGCTTCATACATCAAACGTAAGCGACCTGCTTTTTTTGGGTCTTTTAAATCGTAAGGGTAAAGGAAAATACCGCCACGACATAAGATACGGTGAATATCACCTACCATACATGCAACCCAACGCATATTAAAATCTTTTTCACGGACTGATGTTTTACCCGCTAAAAGTTCGTCAATATAACGTTTTACAGGGTTTTCCCAGTGACGTTGATTCGACGAGTTAATTGCAAACTCTTGTGTATCTGCTGTGACTTGCACTTGTTCTGTCGTTAGCAAGAAGTTTTGTGTTATTGGGTCAAAAGTAAAGAACGCAACACCTGCACCCACTGTAAGTGCTAACATGGTTGACGGGCCATAAAGCACATAACCTGCGGCAACTTGCGCTGTACCAGCTTGCATAAAGTCTGCAGATTGAGTGACAGAATTCTTTGCAGGAAGAATAGAGAAAATTGTACCGACACACATGTTAATGTCGATATTGCTTGAACCATCGAGTGGATCAAACAAAACTAGATATTTACCATTTTCTTGGGCAGGGGTGAAGTCATCTAGCTCTTCTGAGGCCAAACCACCCACTTGTGGGTGTGCTTTTAAAGCATCAATCAGGTAATCATTAGAAATAACATCTAATTTCTTTTGTGTTTCGCCTTGAACGTTCTCGTTGCCTGCACTGCCCAAAATACCAGCTAAAGCACCTTTTTGAAGTGCCTGATCAATGGTTTGGCATGTAGCCGCAATTGTTTCGATGACTTGTGCCAACTCTGGAGTCAAATTCCCATTTTGTTGTTCTAGGTATTGGGTCAAAGTAAGGTTTGACATATTGAATAGCTCCGATTTGGCCGTGTCAAAAATTGATAAAAAAAGAATGTGGGTATTCTAGATGAGATCGTCCGAAAATAAAAATTATCTTACTTTATTTATGTTGCTTTTATGATTACAAGTGCAGCATTACATGCTATGTTGCATAGATACTAAACAGGATGTTTGGAGGCTACCGATGTCAACCAAGAATTTTGAGGCAACGCCCACGCCGAGTGAGCCGATTAGCTTAGATACGATTTCCAAAGAAAATGTGAAGGATGCATGGAAAGAGTATGAAGCTAAGCCAGAATATAAAGAGTTTAATAAGCACGATTTGATTGAATCAATGCAAAACAAGCCTGATGCTCAATCTTCGTCTTAATAAATGAAATAAAAATGCTCACATGAAGTGAGCATTTTTATTTACAGCGAAACCACAATTATTTTAATAGTGGTGGAACTGCTTCGTAGTTAATTTCTACGCGGCGATTTTCTTTCCACGCCGCTTCATCATGACCTGCATTCACCGGTGATTCTTTACCGTAGCTAACTGCTTCAAGTTGCTGTGGGTTTACACCGTTGGTAATCAAAAAGCTTTCAACTGCTTTTGCACGGCGTTCGCCAAGTGCCATATTGTATTCACGCGTACCACGTTCATCCGTATGGCCTGTCAGAGCAACACGAGAGTTAGCGTTAGCAACTAGGAATTGAGCATGTGCTTGTAGGGTTTGATAATCTTCATTCGATAAATCACTGCTATCAAAGTTAAAGTGCACCACGCGTTTTGCCAAGAATGCTTTATTTGCAGCAGTGACACCTTTAGAAGATGCACCAGCCAAGTTTTGCGCATTTAATGCTGCATCTTCACTTAAACCATCTGTGCTGACTGTGGTTGAGCCATTTGGATTTGTGCCAGTAGTAATTTCAGCGGCAGGCTTACGGCTTGCACAGCCTGTAAATACAAGTGTTGCAGCAATCAGTGGAAGCGTTAGATATTTAATGTTCATATGATTCTCCAATCGATTAAACTTATTTTGGTGCCCAAGCTGGTTCACGAACTTCACCTTGCTCGCTTGGTAAATTCATGCGGAAACGGCCATCAGTCGACATGACGGATAACAAACCACGACTACCTTCACGTGTTGCATAAACCACCATCTGTCCATTTGGTGAGAAGCTCGGTGATTCATCTAAACTTGTCGGTGTCAGAATATTGGTGATACCAGTATTGATATCTTGGATTGCAACTTTGTAGTTACTGCCACTTGGACGATGTACTAAAGCAATCTTTTTACCATCAGCACTCAAAGTACCGCGTGCATTGAACGCACCTTTGAAGGTCAAGCGTTTTACAGAACTATCATCAAAGCTATAGCGATAAATCTGTGGTGAACCACCACGATCAGAAGTAAAGATAAATGATTTACCATCTGGAGAATAACGTGCTTCAGTATCAATCGCAGAGTCATTGGTCATGCGCTGTACTTGACGTGTGCTTAAATCCATTTGATAAACTTCTGGGTTACCATGCATTGATGCAGTGAATAACATCGATTTTCCGTCTGGAGAGAAGCTTGGAGCGCCATTTAGACCGCGGAAGCTCGCTAAAACTTCACGTTGGCCCGTGGCTAAGTCTTGTAAGTAAATTGCAGGGCGTTTGGTTTCAAATGATACATAAGCAATTTTCTTAGCATCAGGTGTCCAAGCTGGAGATAAGATAGGATCACGTGATGACAATACTGTTTTAGGTTGCTCACCATCTGTGTCGGCGATTTGTAATGTATAGCGTTGGGCAGGTGTCGCTTGATTACGCAATACATAAGCAATACGACCACTAAAGTCACCAGCAATACCTGTTAAAGCTTGATAGATGGTATCACTGATCAGGTGGCCTGCTTGGCGTACACGTGAGCTTGGTACAGTCAGTACTTCATTGAGTAAGTATTGTTGTTTCTGTACATCATATAACTGGTAATGAATCTCAAAAGTATTGGCATCAACCGCCTTAAGTTGTCCAACGACAACATACGGCACACCGGCATTCTGCCAATCACCCGCTTGAACCTGATTAAGGCTTGCAGTAGCCGGCAAATTTTGAGATGCGCTGGTAAAACGACCTGAACGATTCAAGTCGCTTTCCACAATTGGATAGATCGCATTGTCATTTGCAAATGGGATGATCGCGATTTTAGGTGCTTGTTCAGGTGCTTTAGCAATTTCGAGGTGTAATTGTGCGAAAGTTGCTGTTGGAACAACTGTACTAATCGCAGCAAATACTGCTAAAGAGAGGAGGTGTTTACGAGTCTTGTCCATAGTTACAATTACTTGCGTTCGTATTTTTGTGGCTGTTGATTATTTAACATAGTTACATGCTTTGTGCTATTAAAAGCATGTAACGTTAACTATTCATTACTATTTTGCAGTAAAACTTGAAGTAAAGCTTCTTGCTTCACGACGGGCGGTTGGATCATCTGGCATCGGGTAAGGAGCAGCAGCTCTTACCGCAGCTTCGACACTCGCCTTAACGTCTGGGTCACTCGCTGTTACAACGACAGAAAGTACGGCACCGCTATCGCTTAAAGTCACACGAGCACTCGCACGCTGACCCGATGAGCCAGATGGCATATTCCACGCACGATAGATTTTTTGTTCGAAATCACGTTTCGCAGTTGAAGCAACACGTTTTGCATCCGCTTTTTTCTGGGCAGCTTCCTGCTCAGCTTTTTTAGCGGCTGCAGCTTTGGCATCTGCTTCAGCCTCAGCTTTACGTTTAGCATCTGCGTCAGCTTTTGCCTTCGCATCGGCCTCGGCTTTACGTTTCGCGTCTGCATCAGCTTTTGCCTTGGCATCTGCATTTGCTTTACGTTTAGCATCTGCGTCAGCTTTTGCCTTCGCATCGGCCTCGGCTTTACGTTTCGCATCTGCGTCAGCTTTTGCTTTGGCATCAGCATTTGCTTTGCGTTTCGCGTCGGCCTCAGCTTTAGCCTTGGCATCAGCTTCGGCTTTACGCTTCGCATCTGCGTTGGCTTTTGCTCTCGCGTCGGCCTCAGCTTTACGTTTTGCATCGGCTTCAGCACGTGCCTTGGCATCAGCTTCTGCTTTACGCTTCGTATCTGCGTTGGCTTTTGCTCTCGCGTCAGCCTCAGCTTTACGTTTTGCATCTGCTTCAGCACGCGCCTTGGCATCTGCCTCAGCTTTGCGCTTGGCATCCTGTTGCGCTTGAAGTTTTGCATTTTCAGCAGCTTTTTGCTGTCTTAATTTCGCATCTTGTTCCGCTTTTTGGCGTGCTTTGGCTTCAGCCTCGGCTTTGGCATTTTGTTCAGCTCTACGCTTCGCATCTGCTTCTGCTTGGTGTTTCGCTTCAGCGTCCGCACGTTGTTTCTGTGCTTGAGCATCTGCAAGTTTACGTTGTTCTTCAACTTGCTGTGCACGAGCAGCTTCATCTGCTTTGCGTTTTTGCTCAGCAAGTTTGGCTTGCTGTGCCTGTTCAGCTTTTTGCTTTTCAGCCGCAAGTTGTTGTGCAGTTGGCGGCGGAGGTGTTACAGGAATATTTTCAGGAAGTGTTGTATCCACGATAGGGCTTTGCACTTCTTCTGCCTGATGTTCAGCAGAGACTTGTTGTTCGGGTTGTTGTAATGACTGTGGTAAATCTTCTGGCTTCACCAAAATAGTGGTCAGTTTTTTAGGTTCTTCAGGGGGTTTACTCAAGCCTAAAAACAACAAGCCAACAATTGCGATTGCATGAACACCGAGGGTAAAACCCAGCGCAATCGCATTTTGCTTAAAAGGTGGCTCTTGAAATTTTTTCATAGCTTATTTTAAAGACTTCGTGAGTAAGCCGACTTGAGTAAGACCAGCTTCTTGTAAACTAGACATAAGAGCGACAACTTCACCATATGGACGAGATTCCTCTCCATTGACTAATACCATCAACTTCTTATTTTCTTGTTCAGCTTGTACTTGAGCTTCGCTTAACACAGTTTCGAGCTGTTCAAGTGAAAGTGGTTCACTACTTTTATGTTCTTTATACTCAAGGTAGATATTGCCATCTTTACCTAAAGTCACCATTGCTGGCATATCTTTTGATTCGATAGGTTGATTATTGGCTTGTGGCAAATCTACTTTAATACCGCTGGTAATCATGGGGGCGGTCACCATAAAAATGACCAATAACACCAACATGACGTCGATATAGGGAACCACATTCATATCACTTTTGAGCGGTTTTTTAATCCGCTCAAAGCGTCCAGATCGTTGAATCGCCATTATGCATCTTCCTGTGTCGTTCCAATCGCTTGACGCTGTAATAGGGCAACCATTTCTTCTGCAAATAAAGCACGATCTGAATAGATTGATTCACCTTTAGCGGTAAAGTGGTTAAACGCAAGTACCGCAGGAATTGCTGCAAATAAACCAATCGCAGTTGCAATGAGGGCTTCTGCAATACCAGGTGCAACTGTTGCCAAAGTCACTTGGTCAACGGCAGCAAGGCCGATAAAGGCATTCATAATCCCCCATACCGTACCAAATAAGCCGATATAAGGTGCAACTGAACCAATACTAGCAAGTGCACCCAAGCCGACTTCTAAACCACCTTGGTCACGGCTTAAACCAACACGCAGGATACGTTCAGTTCCTTCGATGGTTTGATTGGTGTCTGCTTTACGTTTTTGCAACTTAAAGAACTCACCTAGGCCTTGGTAGAAAATATCTTCTAGACCACGACGTTTAGAGTTCAATTGTGCATTATTATAAAGCGTGTTTAATTCGGCACCTGACCAGAACATTTTTTGAAAATGCTCATCCTCTTGTCCTGCTTTTTTAAAGCCCATATATAATTTGGCAATCAGATACCAGCTATAAATTGAAGAGAGTAGCAGGATCAGCATGACCAGTTGTACAACAGGACTTGCTTGTAAAATTAGGTCAGAAATATGCAGGGAAGATTCTAAGTTAGTTGCCATAAGTTGCTGTGCCGAAAGTTTATTTTAGTCCTGTGCTAATTCTTTTTGAATCAGATCACGAATTTCATCAGGAAGTCTACGTGGCATTAACTCTTTGTTTAAACATGCCAACACAACCTCACCTGAAGCCAGCAAGATTTCACCACGATAAATATTTTGTTGCAACACAAAAGATGCGGCTTTACACGAAATAACACGTGCTGTAACGGTAATTAAATCATCCATTAATATTGGGCGTACATATTTAACAGCGATTTGATGTACAACGAAGCTGTAATCTTTTTGGTGCCAGTAGTGATCAACACCAGCTGCACGTAGCCATTCGGTACGGGCACGCTCCATAAAACGGATATGATTGGCATGGTAAACGATACCGCCTGCATCTGTATCTTCGATATAAACGCGAATGTTGAACTCAAAATGATTTGCCATGATAAAAATCCATTCTTGAAACGAGGTGTTGATGAATGTCGCAGTTTAGCATATTGATTTTTGGGGCAAATGGCACAACAGATCAAGCAAGCTATTTGCTTGAGTTTTTATCTAAGATTAAAGTCCGCGTTGCGTAATCTTCTAAATGTTCGGCAAAATAACCTGCAACAATCAAGGTTTTTAGCGGATCATCTTTTACTTTATTGTATTGAATATAATCTTTCACGCTGTCGTATAGCATGCATAAACCTAAAAAACCAACTGCAAAAATGATAAATACTAACCATTCAGGAGCTTGGTTAAATAAGTAAAAGGAAATGCCGAGCATACACCAACTGATCAATAAAATTGCCAAGTTTTTAAAGGTCAATATAGGTTTGCGAGGTGGGCGGTGTGTCTCGACAATCTACTTTAGATCATCTTGAAAGCATAAAGAAATAAAGATTGCAGCGTTCGTAAGGTCAAAGGAAAGCGTTGTGAGTGACCAGTCCAGATATGAAGTGATGTTGAATTGTTCAAGCTGCTCACTCGAAAGGGAAACAGCCTGTTGTTTTGAATCGATAAGTTGGTAAGAGAGTGACAATGCAGAGTGAGCTTTAATAAGCGCATCTAAACAATGTCTTTGCTCTTGGCTATATTCCGAGAACTTAATATATCTAGGTAATACTTCGATAGGCGGTAAATCAGAAATAACATCATGATACGATGCTTTGATTCTTTCTATAAGTTGTAACTCATCAGCAGTTGGATTCATTATTTATCCGACTATGACTCAGGTGGCGTCATCCCAAATTGTAAATACGCCATATTGGTTGCAATACGGCCACGTGCAGTACGCATCACATAACCTTGCTGGATTAAATAGGGTTCAATCACATCTTCAAGCGTTCCACTATCTTCAGCCATGGCTGCGGCCAAAGCTTCCACACCTGTTGGTCTGCCTTCAAAACGTTCCAATAACATACTGAGATAACGACGATCGAGTGTATCTAAACCAGCTTTATCGACATTAAGCATGTCTAAAGCACGTTGTGCCATATCTTGAGTCACTTCGCCTGTACCTTTCACTTGCGCATAATCACGCACACGACGTAATAAACGGTTGGCAATACGTGGGGTGCCGCGGGCACGACGGGCAATCTCTGTTGAGCCTTCTTTGGTAATCGGGACATCCATCAAGTTAGCTGAACGCGTCACGATATGGGTCAGGTCTTCAACTGAATAGAACTCTAAACGCTGTACAATCCCAAAACGGTCACGTAACGGAGAGGTGAGTAGACCTGCACGTGTTGTGGCAGCGACTAAAGTGAAGGCGGGTAGATCGAGCTTGATTGAACGAGCAGCAGGGCCCTCACCAATCATAATATCGAGTTGATAGTCTTCCATGGCTGGATAGAGAATCTCTTCGATCACGGGTGAAAGACGATGAATCTCGTCAATAAACAGCACATCACCTTCTTCCAAATTGGTCAGCATGGCAGCTAGGTCACCCGCACGTTCCAATACAGGGCCAGAAGTTGATTTTAAATTACCGCCCATTTCTCTTGCGATAATATTGGCCAACGTGGTTTTTCCTAAACCAGGAGGGCCGAATATCAAGGTATGATCTAGTGCTTCACCACGACCACGCGCTGCACCAATGAAGATTTCCATTTGCTCACGAACCACAGGCTGACCAATATAGTCAGCCAATGAGGTCGGACGAATGGCACGATCAAAATGATCTTCAGGTTTTTCTGTTCCGCTAATAAGACGATCTTGCATATATCTATTACTTCATCATGGATTTAAGCGCAGCACGGATAATGTCAGCAGATTCAGTATAGTCTGCTTTAACTGCTGCCACTGCTTTTTGTGCTTCT
The DNA here is from genome assembly GCF_000369845.1 of Acinetobacter higginsii. NCBI lineage: Bacteria > Pseudomonadati > Pseudomonadota > Gammaproteobacteria > Moraxellales > Moraxellaceae > Acinetobacter > Acinetobacter higginsii. The sequence goes on from NZ_KB850222.1 coordinate 433,526, forward strand.
GCTGGTTTATAACCTAAGGATTGCAAAGCAGCTTCAGCTTCGGCAACTGGTGAGTTTGCCATAAATTGAATTTGAGCAGCAGCTGCATTTGTCGTACTGCCAGTTGAATGCGCTAATGCTTTGAAACGATCGCGTAATTCAATCATTAATCGTTCAGCAGTTTTTTTGCCCACACCCGGAACTTTAATCAGCGTATTAATATCATCATGTTCAATGGTATGGATGAGCAGTTCAACACTTAATGTCGATAGAATGCCCAAAGCCATTTTAGGGCCAACGCCATTCACTTTGAGCAGGGTACGGAAAATGGTTTTTTCTTGAGCATCGCTAAAGCCATACAATTGCTGAGCATCTTCACGAACAACCAAATGCGTCCATAAAGTGACTTTCTGTCCTTTTTGTAATTGGCAAAATGTCGAAAGTGGCGTGTCAATTTCATAGCCGACGCCATTTACATTGAGTAATACGGTTGGGGCTTCTAGGGCAAACACTTCGCCAATTAAACATCCGATCATTGAGTCTTTCACTTATTTGTTAATGGTTGAATAGTAGATGCCATTTGTTCTAAACGCAAAATGGCTTTTAGAATTTCTTTACGATTTCGTGTGGATTTTATCCAAGCAGGTAAGCGGGAAAAGTAACTGCGATTGTAATTTGGAAATTTACGCTCTCTTAAATCGGCTTGAATAAAATTTTTCAATATTTCTAAATGAGTTGGGTTATAAGCACAAATTTGACCCTGTCGAACAGCAATATTTAAAAATAATGGATATGTGCAATAGGGATCAATGCCAACTTTGGAATAACTGACTTTTCTTAACGTATAAACAGAGTCATTAAACCTATTTTCTCGTAGGCAGAAATTACAGTTTAGCGTTATTTCGCTTGGAATAAGGGATTTACGGGCATATTGCCTGAGATATTTGTATTTTCCTTTCTTACAGACTGTACATTTCGTATTGATTTCGACTTCACATCCACCGTTCCATTCAGTCATATTTTGATTTAAATTAAAGTAATAACGCATGTAGTCATAACTTTGGACATGAATATGCTGTAACGCTTTGCGATAGGTACATTGCGTACAAAAGACATTTATGGTTTCCGATTCTCGTTCCTTTATTTCGATAATCTTTGCAAGCTTTTGACATACGGGACAATGCACCCAAATTTCAGGCTTGAGAAGAGATAAGCTACTTATCCCTTCATCAATAAATCGCTTCATTAAAAAAAGCCTATCTTATTGCCTTGCAGCTCTTGCGCCAAGCTATAAGCCTGATGATCCGAGAACTTACTAATAATATCGAGAACTTGCATAATATTATTATAGTGGTTGTTTTGCAGATTTACCCCTGAATGTTGCAAAATTGACATCAACCGCTGTTCTTTAAAGCTTAAGGTTTTATGTGGCATGGTTAAAGGGATAAAAGCATCTAAGATGGTTTGCAAACTTTGATGGGCAATAATTTCTAAACCTGATTTTTGGGGATGCTCAAAAATACGGTCTCTGGCCAGATTTTTTGCCGTTTGAATGCCTGCTTCAATATCGGGTGAGCAATATTGTAATAGGCTGCCTTTAAGCTGACCGGTTAAAATTTCATACTGATGTTTGGCAAAAGCTGTAGTGACTTCATCGACTAAACGCTTCATTACACGCCCACGCAGAGCTGCAATTTTTTGCTGCCAAGTGGTATGTGGTAAATGGAGTTCTTCTGGATAACCATAATCTGCAATCAGATTCAGAAAAATTGGCTCGACTTCGGCATAGTTCAACATGTTCAGAATAATGCCATCTTCTAAATCAATGAGTGCATAACAAATATCATCAGCTGCTTCTAATAAATAGGTCAGTGGATGGCGGCAATAGTGATAGTCACCAAGCTGAATCAGACCAAGTTGCTCTGCTAACTGTTTTAAAATTTCTTTTTCAGATTGATAGCAACCAAACTTTGCCCGTTGATGGGACGGCATATCGCCTTGTTCTTCGATGGTTTTAGATAACCACGGATATTTTAAATAGGCACCGAGTGTTGCACAGGTTAAGCGCATACCACCATCATCGGGGTGATAGTCAATACGGCTGAGTAGTCGAAGTCCTTGGGCATTGCCTTCAAATTGACGTACATCGGCTGCTTCTTCTGGGGTGAGTTTTGTCAAGAAATCACGATGCGATGCATCATCAAACCACTCACGAATCGCATATTCGCCTGCATGACCAAAAGGTGGATTACCAATATCATGCGCTAGACAGGCAGCTTGGATAATCGCACCAACATCAGCAGGTGAAATCCACATCGGTAATTCATCTTTGATTTTTTCTGCGGCCAACATGCCGAGTGAACGCCCAATACAAGACACTTCTAGCGAGTGTGTGAGACGGGTATGAATCCCATCATGTTGAGTCAGTGGGTGAACCTGTGTTTTTCTATTTAATTGACGGAAACTTTGAGAAAATATAATTCTGTCATAATCTTTGTGGAATGGGCTTCGAGCCAATTCTGTACTGCTTTTTTTACTACCTAAACGAATTGCAGAAAGCAATTCTAACCAACGCATTTGTTCCATTTATCATTATTCACTATGAATTCAGTTTCATCATGCCAAAAAAAAGATTAAAGCACTAGAGTAGTGCGACATAAGTTGTCTTTTATGTGAATGGATATTCTCTTCTAAAAAATCAAACTAAGCTACAATACTGCATCCTTTCAACTATTTTGGTGATTTTTAGAAAACTTTAATTTAGATACTGGAAATCTTTGAAAAAACTATGAAAATATATTCTTACTTATATGAAAAAGAATTTATAGTTTCGATCATTAGATTTTTTTGCTTTAAGCAAGGAGAAATATTATGGATATATATTCTATAGCCTATGATAGAGAGCAAAGACCTGTTGGTAGTTCGCCTGATTTAGATATTAATTTAAAAGGTAAGGAAATAACATTTTTCATAGAGCAGACTACATTAACAAAAACTGTTGAAGATTTTATTAAATATCATCATAACAAAGAAGAGTTCGATGATGAGGTCGAGATATTTAATTTTATTGGTTATTCGACATGTGGACTAAGTATTGCAGTTTGTACACTTCGGACCAAACACACCGTTTGCGGTAATTATATATTTGATGGTATTACTAATACTGGTGACTACTTTGTCGGGTTAACTGAAGATTTTGTAGATCCAATTGAGTTTGATAAGGATTTAGAGTTAGATTGTTACACTGAATTTGTTGGTTTTGCTATAGCAACTAAGAGCTACGTGGGATTACCAGTCAAAATATTTGAAAAGAAACTATGTACTTTGACTGCAGACTTTATTAAACAGTCGCGGGAAATAAGCGAGCATTTGCTCTTACCTTTCTGATGGTATCTTTACCTAACTTGATTATAGAGTATTATTGAAAAATAAGAGGCGCAGACTGGAAAGTTGAGATATGTGCAATGCTAAATGAATTGTTACGAATAAAGTAAAATAGATAAAGCTACAAGAAATTAAGCCATTTGCAGTAGAAAACTCTGATTTTTAAGATGGATATAGCTAGCTGAAATGAGCCTTTCACAGTAGAATATGCGCTCTTTCATAAGTCACATTGTGGTAGGTTCGTTAGACCCACCCGTGGAGCCAAAGTCAACATGTTTATCGTGGCCGGTGCATCAGCACATTCTTCTTTCAAGAAAGCTCAACTCTTAAACCGATTAACGTCAATGAGTTCTGTTCAATCTTTTGACAGCCAGTGGGTTTATTTGTTTGATCAAGCGCTCAACGAGCAGCAACATCAATCGGCATTACAACTTTTAAACGATGGTCAATCTTTCGAACTTCGCCAAGCTGCAAGTGATGAAATCCAGATTTTAGTGACACCGCGTGTGGGGACAATCTCGCCGTGGTCATCTAAAGCAACCGATATTTTCCAAAACTGTAATACACCTATTCACCGTTTAGAGCGTGGTCTGTTATTTACACTGAAAGGTGTGAAAGAGATTTCGAATGAAGTGAAATTGGCCTTACATGACCGGATGACAGAGAGTGTTTTTGCTCAAATTGATGATGCAAAAGCTCTATTCTCAGAAACAGCGCCGAAGCCATTGAACTCAATTGATATCTTGGGTCAAGGAAAAGAAGCACTAGTCAAAGCCAACAATGAGTTTGGCTTTGCTTTATCTGAGCAAGAAATTGATTACTTAACCGAAGCATTTACCAAGCTTGGTCGTAATCCAAACGACATCGAGTTGATGATGTTTGCACAAGCAAACTCTGAACACTGTCGTCATAAAATCTTTGGTTCTGAATGGACAATTGATGGTGAGAAACAACCATTATCCTTGTTCCAAATGATCAAGAATACTTATAAAGAATCACCAACTGATGTGTTATCGGCATATAAAGATAACGCGTCTGTGATCGTGGGTTATGACACCATGCGTTTTTATCCGAAAGCGGATGAAAATGGTCACTTCGTTTATAAATATAAGAGCCAAGCTGCTCATATCTTGATGAAGGTTGAAACACACAACCATCCAACTGCAATTGCTCCATTTGCAGGTGCTGCAACAGGTTCGGGCGGTGAAATCCGTGATGAAGGTGCAACAGGTCGTGGTGGTAAACCAAAAGCAGGTTTAACAGGCTTTACCGTTTCAAACTTAAATATCCCAGGTTTTGAACAACCTTGGGAAGATAACTACGGTAAACCTTCACGTATGGCATCGCCATTACAAATCATGATCGAAGGTCCATTGGGTGGTGCTGCGTTTAACAACGAATTTGGTCGCCCAGCATTAAATGGTTATTTCCGTACTTTCGAACAGAATGTCAATGGTGAAGTGAAAGGCTTCCATAAGCCAATCATGATCGCTGGTGGTTACGGTAATATTCGTCCTGACCATGTTGAAAAAGATGCGATTCAACCGGGTGACTTGCTCATTGTATTGGGTGGCCCTGCAATGTTGATCGGTCTTGGCGGTGGCGCAGCGTCTTCTGTAGACAGCGGTACCATGGGCGAGAGCTTGGACTTTGCTTCGGTGCAACGTGAAAACCCAGAAATGGAACGCCGTTGCCAAGAAGTCATCGATACCTGCTGGCGTTTAGAAGACTTTAACCCAATTGTGTCTGTACATGACGTCGGTGCAGGTGGTGTATCTAATGCCATGCCAGAACTTGTGAATGATCATGAGTTGGGTGCAGTGCTTAACCTACGTAAAATTCCATCATTAGAGCCAGGTATGAGCCCGATGGAGATCTGGTCAAATGAAGCGCAAGAACGTTATGTACTTGCTATTCGCCCAGAGTCTTTAGAACAGTTTGAAGAAATTTGTGCACGTGAGCGTTGTCCGTTTGCGGTATTGGGTGAGGCGACTGAAGCGCGTCACTTAACGGTTGAAGATCCGTTGTTTGAGAACAAGCCTGTTGATATTCCAATGCAGGTGATCTTAGGCGGTACACCGCGTATGCAACGTTCATATGAAACGATTGAGCGTACGGGTAACGACTTTGATGCTGCGAAAGTTGATTTAAAAGATGCGATTTTTCGTGTATTGAAAAATCCAACAGTTGCATCTAAATCATTCTTGATCACCATTGGTGACCGTTCGATTACAGGTATGGTTGCACGTGATCAGATGGTAGGACGCTGGCAGGTGCCTGTTGCAGATGCAGCAGTAACCACCACCAGCTTGCAAGGCTTCACAGGTGAGGCAATGGCAATGGGCGAACGTCCACCAGTAGCATTATTGAATCCTGCCGCATCTGCACGTTTAGCTGTTGCTGAAGCAATCACAAATATTGCCTGTGCCAACATCGAACAAATCAGTGATATCAAACTTTCTGCAAACTGGATGGCAGCGGCAGGTCAAAAAGGTGAAGACCAAGCCTTGTTTGAAGGTGTAAAAGCGATTGGTATGGAAATGTGTCCTGCATTAGGTATCGCAATTCCAGTTGGTAAAGATTCACTTTCAATGCGTACCACTTGGAACGATGGTGAAGATAAAGCAGTGACTTCGCCAATGACAGGTGTGATCACAGCATTCGCACCAGTTCTAGATGTTCGTAAAACATTAACGCCTGAATTGAAGGACTTAGCAGACTCAGTACTGGTACGTATTGATTTGTCTAAAGGGCAGTTCCGCTTAGGTGGTTCGATCCTTGCGCAGGTGTATAAAGCCATTGGTTCAGTGACACCTGATGTCGATAGTTTTGATGACTTCAAAGCATTCTTTGCCTTGATTCAAGACTGGAACAATCGTGGTGTGATCAAGGCTTATCATGACATCGGTGATGGTGGTCTATTAGCAACTGTAGCCGAGATGATGTTTGCATCACGCTTAGGTGTGGCATTAGAAAATCAAACAACTGAAAGTTTATTTGCTGAAGAAATTGGTGCTGTACTGCAAATTACCGCTGCTGATTGGGCATTATTAGAAGTTGAAGTTGCAGCATCAAGTCTGAAAGATGCCATTGCAGTAGTTGGTCGTGTGAATACTACGGATCAATTGGCTGTCAATGGTTTGACTTTAGAGCGTGCTGAGTTACAACAAGCATGGGCTGAGGTATCGCATCAGATCCAACGTTTACGTGATAACGTTGAAACAGCTGATCAAGAGTTTGCTTTAATTGCAGATCAAAACCATAAAGGTTTAATTGCACAAGCAACTTATGATTTAAATGAACCTGTTGAGGCGCCTTTTATTAATACACGTCGTCCAAACATGGCCATCTTGCGTGAGCAGGGTGTTAACGGTCATGTTGAAATGGCAGCTGCTTTTGACAAAGTTGGCTTCAATACCATCGACGTACATATGAGTGACTTACTTGCAGGTCGTGTCAGCTTAAGCGACTTCGAAGGTTTAGTGGCGTGTGGTGGTTTCTCATACGGTGACGTGATGGGTGCTGGTGGTGGCTGGGCGAAATCAGTATTGTTCAATGCGAAATTACGTGACCAGTTTGAACAGTTCTTCCATCGTCAAAATACATTCAGCTTAGGCGTATGTAATGGCTGTCAAATGATGTCTCAACTTGCACCATTGATTCCAGGCGCAGAGCATTGGGGCCGTTTCCACCGCAATACTTCAGAAGTATTTGAAGCGCGTGCCGTGAACGTTCGTGTAGAAAAATCAGTTTCTGTCTTACTTGAAGATATGCAAGGTTCGATTTTACCAATCGCTGTTGCGCATGGTGAAGGTCGTCTGGTTGCAACTGAACAGCAAATTGCTGCTTTAAATGCTGAGAACCAAGTGATCTTGCGTTATGTAGATAGTTTGGGTAATCCAACTCAACACTATCCATTGAACCCGAATGGTTCACCGGAAGCGATTACAGGTTTAACCTCTAAAGATGGCCGTGCAACCGTGATGATGCCGCATCCAGAGCGTAACTTCCGTGCCTTACAGCATTCTTGGAAGCCAGAAGATTGGGCTGAAGATGGTGCTTGGTTACGTATGTTCCGTAATGCACGTAAATTTATTGGTTAATTAAACCCATGCAATAAGCCACCGTCAGGTGGCTTATTTCATTCAGTATAAAATAATCATCAATGGACAAGAAAAATGAAATCAAAAATCCATTTCCACGAATTTGCACTGCTGATGGCATTACTGATGTCCATCGTCTCATTTTCAATTGATGCTGTTTTACCTGCACTCGGTGAAATTGGTCGTGTTTTTAATTTGCAAAATAGTAATCAAGCCCAGTGGGTGATTATTAGCATTTTTTCAGGCATGACCATTGGACAATTGATTGCAGGACCATTGTCCGATGCGATTGGACGGAAACGGATTTTATTCACTGGCATCGTGATCTACTTTTTAGGTAGTTTGTTATGCTATTCCACCCAAAGTTTTGAATGGTTCTTGCTAGGGCGTTTTATTCAGGGTGTTGGTGTTTCAGGGCCTTATGTGGCTTCGATTTCGATTGTTCGGGATAAATACAGTGGCGCCCAAATGGCGCGAATCATGTCGCTGATCATGATGGTGTTTATGGTCGCACCTGCAGTTGCCCCGAGCTTGGGTCAGCTGATCATCCATTTCTTTGGCTGGCGCGATATTTTTGTGTTGTATATGGTCTATGCCATCGCTGTTGGAGCATGGATCGCTTTGCGCTTGGAAGAGACCTTAGTGCCTGAAAATCGTCTGCCAATGCGGGTACAAGCATTTAAGGATGGTTTTAAGGAAGTGGTGAGTAATAAAACTACCATGAGCTATTTGTTGTGTGCAGGTTTTTGTTTTGGTGGGTTTATTGGCTATCTTGGAACGTCACAACAAATTTTTATGCAACAATTTGGCAAAACAGGGCAGGAGTTTAGTGCCTATTTTGCGCTATTAGCAGGTGTGATGGGGATTGCGTCTTTTACCAATTCTAGAATTGTCATGAAGTTTGGCATGCGTCCCATCTGTATTTATGGCTTTCTTGGTTTAAGTCTAATTTCGTTGCTGTTCCTCATCATCCAGCTTTCTGGCGTATCCATCTCATTCTGGATGTTTATGCTGTATGCCTGCATTCTATTTTTATTGTTTGGAACACTATTTGGCAATCTAAATGCGATTGCAATGGAACCGATGGGGCATGTGGCTGGTATGGCTTCTGCGATTATTGGTGCATCGTCTTCGGTATTATCGCTTATTCTCGCCTCTATTATTGGTCAGTTATATAACGGAACTTTAATTCCAATGACCTGTGGTTTTGTGATTTTATGTGGTTTGGCTTTTGTGCTGACCTTATATGAAAAACGACAATTAACTAAATTAGTAAGTTAAATCTTATAGTTTGATTTTTGGACTGAAATACATTTAAAAGCCATCTGATGATGGCTTTTTTATATTTAGCTTTTGATGCAACTCATTAATGCATCGCGAGCTCTAAATCCACCACTAATGGATGATGCGTAGATTGTTTTTCCTTGCAGTAAAATTTCCATTGCACCGACATCATCCAGTTTGGGGGCTGTCTGTACCATACTTACAGGAACGAGCAGCATACCTTTCTTTGGGCTAGGAAGTAGGGTAGCCTCCGTTGGCATGACTGAATGATCAGTCCGTATCACAATGTCGAGTTGTTGATTACTGGCCGTTGTTGGTATATGAGGACCTGTAAACATCAATGCTCCAGTACTTCTTTCTGAAGGACCGAACAGGGTAAGTTGATTCAAACCTGAATTATAAGAGACGGCACATCCTCCTTTTCTGCCACGATGTTTAGAAAGAAACCATATTCCATGTTCACCTTGATAAATTTGTTTCATGTTTTTAGAGCTTGTTAATGGATAATGTGAATTTGAGTTAGCTTGAATAAGCTCATTTGCATAGAGAAATGTTGATTTTGTTAAAGCACTAAAAGCGAAAATTAAGGTCATTAGAGGTTTATGGGGCATATAAATACTCTTTGCTTTGGATTCTAGTTTTAAAATTCTATTTGCTCGCTTTAAAATCTAATTGAGCGAATTATGGGATATTTGACTGAGCGTTATATATCCTGATTGATCTTTTATATATTTTTTTAACATTGGTTAAAAGATCATAAGATGATCAATAGCTAAAGTTGTCCTATGATGTTTATAATTAAAGAATAAGGTGTTTGATAATATGACCTTTTATTTTCTAAGTGATGTTTTTTTAAATAATAAAATAAAGATCTGATTACACTTTGTTTATAAATATTTAACTTATTGGGACAATTTCTCTGTTTGACTTTCAATTTTGTTTTCATCTTCTCAGAATTTAGTAATCTTGAAGATAATTCACTTTTTAACAAAGAGAGATAAGGGATGAAAGCAAATTATGGTTTATTGATTGGATTGGTTTTTGCTGGCTTAACTCCATTCTCTGTAGCACAGGTTCCGATTGC
>NZ_KB850222.1:452784-600905 GCF_000369845.1 Acinetobacter higginsii
GGGCCATGTAATGGTGGGAATGCAAGTGGTGGTTCATCAAGTTCATCTTATGGTGTCGTAGGATATGCTCATGCTGCGCCCAAATGGGCAGATCGATGGGGGGCGGTTGCTGATGATGGTGCTGGCATTGCTGGGATTGTCGAGAACAAGATCAGTCGGAGTGATGCTGAGCGAGGGGCGGTGGAGGCATGCAAGAAGAGAGGAGGGAGAGCATGCAACCTCGTATTTGCCTACCACAACCAGTGCGCCGCAATTGCTGCAGGGCAAGGAGGTACAACATGGGCCCGTGCGGCAACTAGAGAATTAGCGGTTCAGAACAGTATGAATGGATGCGAGAAGGAGCGGAGTAACTGTCGTGTCTACTATTCTGGCTGTAGCCTTCCAGAGCAGATCCAATAGTTTAAAAATAAATCATTTTGAATAAAGAGAGATAAGGGATGAAAGCAAATTATGGTTTATTGATTGGATTGGTTTTTGCTGGCTTAACTCCATTCTCTGTAGCACAGGTTCCGATTGCTCCTGGCGTTTATGCTTGCGATGGTGCAGCACAGGCAGGGCCATGTAATGGTGGGAATGCAAGTGGTGGTTCATCAAGTTCATCTTATGGTGTCGTAGGATATGCTCATGCTGCGCCCAAATGGGCAGATCGTTGGGGGGCGATTGCTGATGATGGCAAAGGTATTTTTGGTATTGTTTCGAATATGAGCAGTAAGCGAATAGCAGAGAATAGTGCACTTGACGAGTGCAAGAATAGAAACGGTGGGGATTGCAAATTACAACTGACGTATCATAATCAATGTGCTGCTGTCGCAGCTAGTACTTCAGCGACTTTTTCATCTGGTTCACCGACTTTAGAAGAAGCAAAAAGCCGAGCTATGAAACGCTGTATTGCAACTGGAAATCAATGTTGGGTTTATTATTCAGGCTGTAGCCTTCCAGAGCAGATTCAGTAAAAGGCTTTTGTAAATAGAGTATCTGGAAATCAGCAATATAAAAGTGTATTTGAACTCATTAATTGAAAAACGCATGCTAGATGATTCTTTTATATAATGATCAACATAATTAAAGAATTAGAGATTTTTCTATATGGTTGATTTTGTTTCTGAGTTGATAAGCTGTCGACATGAAGATACGCATTTGCCTTTTTATCCAGAACATATTCAAGGCTATACAGAGCAAGAAATTGATCAAATTGCTGAAATTTATAATCTAGAGATTCATGGGCAGTTCCGAGAGTTTTTATCACAAATGGGAAGATGCTCAGGCGGTTTGTTGTGGGGCTCTGTATCTATGTTCAGATATTCATGGAATAAAGAGGCTTATACAGACTATCAAAAAGTTTTAGATGGTGAAGATGAAATAAATAAACCTAATGGGTGGATTAGTGCAGTTGAAAATAAACTCTTCCCATTAACAAATGAAAATGAAGGCAATCAGTTTGCATATCTAGCGACTGCTTTAAAAAATGATTATGTTTGGTTATGGGATGATGGACAACCAGAATCTGAATTTAGTCGTACTGGATCTACACTTTTAGAATATTTAAAATGGTTAGTAGAATATGAGACTAAACAAGCACGGTTTGGAGATAAATTGGTCAACTTTGAACAGGATAAACAATATATTACGGGAAAATTATTAGACTAAATCATTGGTTTGAAAATAAAAGTTTTATTTATATAACTTTGAGTGACTAAAAGTGCAGTGCTATGGAAAAGTTGTCCCTGTAGTTTTAAGACATAAAAACCAAGGTATAGATATATTGGCTTTTCATCATCCACTTGCTGGGACCCAATTGGTTAAGGGCACAATTGAACAGGGTGAGCAATATGAACAGGCTGCAATTCGTGAGTTGTTTGAAGAGTCGGGATTGAGTGCTCAGCCTAATCCCAAGTTTCTGGGTAATCTCATACTTAAATTCAATCTGCAAAACTGGTATTTTTATTTATGTGAGGTGAAGGGTGAGTTGGCTGAAACGTGGCAACATCATTGTCAGGATGGCGGTGGTTTAGACTTTAGATTCTTTTGGTATTGTTTAGATCAACAACCAGATGATCATTGGCATGAAACCTTTAGAGAAGCGTTAAGCTTTTTAAGGAATAGCTTAACGTCGTCATAATCCATCTGCTCTTGGTGAAAGCCAGTCTTGATATTTGTTTCTTAAATCATTTCTTTTCGCTTTATCAAAGATAATAAAATCAATGCCGCCATCATAAGGTGCAACAATTATATTTTGCTCAAAGGAAATCATAAAAGCCCTTAACTCATCATCAGCGATTTTTTTCAACAAGTCATTGTGTTGATTCGTTTGCCAAGTTACTTCTACTGTACAAGGTCTAAAGAAATGATCTTCATCCTCTCCTTCATAATATTCAGGATTGGCTTGAGTTAAGTTAATTTCCTGCTCTAAATGGAATTGGTAATTAAGCCTAAAAATAGGGTCATAAGCTTTATTGTTCCTGCTCGCTGTGAAGTAATGACCTGAAACAATAAAAATAGAAGTACCGATACCGAGGCAATCTGTAATGATTTTGTTTTGCCGATTTAGCAATAACTCATATTCTTCAGGGTTGTTAGCATATCTTTTTGACTCGGGAAGGCTGTGGATTCTGAACCAAAATTGTGGAAAATTTTGGACTAAATAATGAGAAATTGGAAGTTTGTCGGGATAAAAAAAATCCCATCGAGTTTGAAAAGAATGAGCCATATCAATTTATAAAAATTCTATAGAAATTTATTTTATTTTAATTAGATAGAAAGATAAATCTAGAGCTTAGGATCGTTTGTTTGAATCATTTATAAAAAAATTGCTTTTCAGAGTTGGTTCAATTCTTGCTTCTTATATTTTGAAAATGAACAAAATATGAGAAATCGGATAATGAAACACGAAAATTATTTAAGAACATTGCATACAAAAGATCAAGGCTGGTTTTGGTTTGGCTTGACCGTCGTTATTCAAATTGTACTGATAAGCGTGAGCTATCTGATGATGAATATTTCACTTTGATTTTTAGACTTTTTTAGCGTTATGATTCATGAATTGATTATCCATGATTTGAGTCATTTCGATAATGCTAAAATTGATTTATTACGTGCCAGAGTCTCACCTTGAATCTACAAAATCTGCCATTTTCAAAGCAGGAGCAGGTGGTATTGGCAATTATGAGCATTGTGCTTGGCAAGTCAAAGGCACTGGGCAATTTAAGCCTGTAAAAGGTGCAAATCCTTTTTTAGGGCAGTTGGATGAATTAGAGCAGCTCGAAGAATGGCGAGTTGAAACTATTGTCACAAAAGAAAAGGCCAGTGCTGTGGCAAAAGCTCTAAAAGCAAGTCATCCCTATGAAGAACCTGCTTTTGAGTTTATCCAGATTTTAGAGATTCAATAAGCTTTATTCTTTTCTAATAATATTGCTTTGAATCAATCGAGCAATATCCGTTGTTCGCGCACTCACCAGTTCTGCTGCATTAGTACAAGCTTCTTCTAAGCTAGTTGGGCCTGAGGTTAAAGAAAAGGCAGCCGTAATGCCATGTTCATATAAAGCTTGATAGTTTTGCCCAAGCGTTCCTGCTATCACAATCACAGGGATATTGGCGGCTTGTGCAATTTTGGCAACGCCAAACGGTGTTTTGCCATTTAAAGTCTGCTCATCAAACTTTCCCTCACCTGTAATCACCCAATCAGCGCCTTGGATTTTGGCAGCAAGTTGATTCAGTTCTGCAATGACTTCAACTCCAGATCGAAACTCAGCCTTTAAGAATGTTTTAGCAGCAAAACCAAGTCCACCAGCGGCTCCTGCACCAGCCTCATTACGTTGATCAACGCCAAGCAATTGAGCAGTAACGTCTGCAAAACAGGAGAGAGCTTGATCTAACTCCAACACTTGATGAGGTGAAGCACCTTTTTGTGGTCCAAAAATACGAGAAGCGCCATTAGGCCCACATAAAGGATTGGTCACATCGGCAGCTAATCGGAATTGGGTTTGTTGAATCCGTGGATCAAACTGATCTAAATTGATTTCAGCTAAGTTTTGCAGGGCAAGACCACCAGCAGGTAAGATCTGATGATCTGCATCTAGAAATTTTGCACCTAATGCATTGAGTAAACCTACACCTGCATCGTTGGTTGCGCTGCCGCCGACAGTCAGTACAATTTCCTTTGCACCCGCATCCAAAGCAGCGAGGATTAGTTCACCTGTACCAAAAGTACTGCTATGACATGCATCACGATCAGCAGGTTGCACCAACTGGATACCACTGGCTTGTGCCATTTCAATGATGGCGATCTTTTTAGCATCTAACCAGCCCCATTTTGCCAGTACAGCTTCACCAAGTGGGCCTTGAACCCTTTGCTCATGCCATTGCCCTGAACAAACCTCTAAGACGGCCTCGATAGAGCCTTCACCACCATCCGCCATTGGGCATTGAATGATTTCTGCATCAGGAAAGACTTGTTGCCAAGCTAAAGCAATCGCCTGAGCAATACCGTGTGCAGATAGGCTGTCCTTAAATGAATCTGGGGCAATCACAACTTTCATAAATTCTTTGCAATTTAATTTTAATCTAGCTTGAGCTTAGACTGTCCGATGTTGAATATCTAGACAAATGACAAAAATAAAAAAGCCACTAAGTTGAGCAACGAAGTGGCTGAGTTTAATCAACGACTATCGCATTAATTAAACTGAGAAAAATCAGGCTTACGTTTTTGCATAAAGGCTTGTACGGCTTCCATCATTTCAGGTGAGCGTACGCGCTGCATAAAGATTTCAGCTTCATCATCAACACACTGAATGATTTCAGCCAAGTCTTGCTTCATTAGTGCCTTACTTTGTTTGATCGAAGCCAATGGCAATGCAGCTAAATGTTGAGCTGTTTGTTGCGCAGTGGCATAGACATCTTCAACCACGTCGTTCACCAGATTGGCTTTCACCGCAGTTGCTGCATCAAACTTCTTCGCAGTAAATAGCAATTCAGCAGCTTTTTGATAGCCCGCTTGTTTGACTAATAAACGACTTGCAGCACCTTCAGGAGACAGGCCAAGGCTGACAAATGGAATTTGGAACAGGGCAGTGTTATCTGCGAAAACGAGGTCAGCATGTAATAGCAGCGTTACACCAATACCAATTGCTACACCTTTGACCGCAATGATCAATGGCTTAGACAAACGTGCAGCAGCTTTTAACAATACAAATGGAGGTTGATCGCCAGCTTTACCTTCATGTGGCTTTTGGATAAAGCCCATAAAGTCTTTCATGTCATTACCCGCAGTAAAGTCTTGTTCTGCACCACGGAAGATCACCACACGAACGTCTTTATCCGCATCTGCTTCATCCAAAGCTTTTGCGATCCAAAGATAAAGTTCGCCATAGAGTGCATTTTTTGCTTCTGAACGGTTAATGGCTAAGGTGAGTACGCCATCTTCTAAATTTGCTTGCAAATGTTGATGAGGTTGTTGAATACAGCTAAGTGTCATCGTACTATCCTTGCTTTAATCCAGATTGATTTTTAAGTGCCCTCATTATGTCGCATATTTATCTGAATGACACAACTGATGAGTTCACAAAAAGTGAAATTACGCCTATGTACACATTTGACTATCTTGTTTTTATTGGACGTTTTCAGCCTTTTCATTTGGCGCATATGCAAACCATTGAAATTGCGTTACAGCAAAGTCAGAACGTGATCTTGGCTTTGGGCTCGGCTCAATCTGAACGGAATATCAAAAATCCCTTTTTA
This sequence comes from Acinetobacter higginsii, assembly GCF_000369845.1. NCBI lineage: Bacteria > Pseudomonadati > Pseudomonadota > Gammaproteobacteria > Moraxellales > Moraxellaceae > Acinetobacter > Acinetobacter higginsii. Next base: position 458,518 of record NZ_KB850222.1, read on the forward strand.
GCCACTGAACGTGAACAGATGATTTTGTCGAATTTTTCTGCACAAGATCAAAAACGGATTCATTTTGTGCATGTTGTCGATGTGTATAACGATGAAAAATGGGTTAAACAAGTTAAAGATTTGGTCAATGCGGTCATTCAATCCAATGCGAAAGTGGGCTTAATTGGTCATTTCAAGGATGAATCTTCGTATTATTTACGTTTATTCCCCGAGTGGCAGATGGTTGAATTAGACAGTTTGAAAGATTCAATTTCAGCAACGCCAATGCGTGAGGCCTATTATCGTGGCGAGATTCAAACTGAATTTTTTCCTGAGGGGACAATCCAGTTTCTGAGTGAATTTCAAAAATCAGCGATGTATCCACAATTACAGCAAAAGTTTAAGCACAATGACCGTTCTAATATTGATGAATCTTAATGCTGAGGGAAGATTAAGCATCTTCCCAAAAGATAATTCGATTTGAAAATGGATCAGTGATACTCAGCTCTAATGTTTCCCAATCGGTCTTCTCAATTTGAGGTTTGGCAAATTTATAATCTTTTGCATCTAATTCTGCATGAAGCAAACTGAGGTTTTCCCAATAAATACGAATGGCGCTATGCGGGCTAGCATCACCAAAATGTTCTGATAAGTGGATAATGCAATCGCCTTTGGAAATCTGTAGATAAATAGGGAAGTTATCCCCAAAAGTATGTTGCCAGTCCAATTGGAAGCCCAAATACTCAAGATAAAATGCTTGAGCAAGTTCAATATCAAAAATACGAAAAATCGGGGTAATTAATCCAGATTGCATGGTTCTTCCTCTTAGCGAACACCAAACTGTTGAGTCCAATAACTCTTTTGCTTGGTTGATGCGTCGACTGTACAGGCTAGCGCATAATCTGTAAATTTTGGATGCATTAAATTATGACAATGCACAGGGCTGGCAAGCCATGTAGCCATCACATCATTTAAATTTTTTTGTCCACGTGCTACGTTTTCACCGCCGCCTCGACCTTTAAATTGTGTTTGTTTTAGACGGGTTCTAAAATCTTGCCCTGTGCTACTGACATGTCCAAGCACACTGTACTGCGCCATATCCTCGGCATGAACCAAAGCACTTTGATATAACTGATTGTTCCATCTAAGTGGTGCAACTGCGGGAAAATGCTGTCCGCCACATTGACGTGGATGTTGCCGAATTTCATTAATTGCATTCAGAATGACCTGTTGATACGCAGGATTCTGTATATCTTGGCAGCGTATTTCAATCGGTGGTTTTTGAATTTGTGCGACTAAGGGGGCAGAATCTTGAGAAGTCGTCGGTGCATTGGAGTTACATGCCGCTAGAAAAAATAACAAGGATAGGGGTAAAAAAGCATTGGGCTGAGTCATTTTAAAGGTCTTTAATTTAATTCTTTTAATCTATTTATCATACGTCAATCGCAAAGCTGAGGGCAATTTGCTTGAATAAAAAAAGCGAGCCTTTAACTCGCTTTTTTGTTACTTAACATGATTATGCTGATTGTAACGCTTTTAAGTCTTCAAGCACTTGTTCTGCATGTCCAGCAGCCTTGACCTTACGATAGCTTTTGACCAATTTCTGGTTATGGAAAATAAACGTTGAGCGTTCGATGCCCATCACTTGTTTGCCATACATATTCTTTTCTTTGATTACATCGAAATGTTTGCACAACACTTCTTCTTTATCACTGATTAAATCAATCGTGAGCGCTTGTTTCTCAGTGAAGTTCTGATGCGCTTTAACCGAGTCGCGTGAGATGCCAATAATTTGACAGTTTAACGCATCAAACTGGTCTTTTAAGCAAGAAAAGCCAACGGCTTGAGTGGTGCAACCTGGGGTTGAATCTTTAGGGTAGAAATAAAGCACCAGCCATTCACTACTCAGCTCTGCAAGATTCACCTCACCCTGTGTGGTTGGGAAGGTGTGATTCGGTAATTGAATATTCTCAGACATTGTTCATCCTTCGATAAAATTAATGTTGTTCAAGCTCAAGTGGCAAAAAAGCATATTCCTCATGATAAACAATATCGCCTTGGCGTACAGGAATAGCTTTGTTAAAAATTGGCCCATCAATCACGGTGGTGTGGAATTCTCCACCTTCACCACATGGATCAATGCCACGATTTTCTAATTCTTGGATGTATTCCAGCGTGAGCATTTTGCCTAAATCTTCGACTTTCATGCCGAGTTTAAGATTAACTGTTACGAGAACACTGCGAAAACCAAGATTGATAAATTCTTCTACTACTTCTTTATGTGGACGTAACCACAGTGGCATCCCTAATTTCAACCCTACTTGTTGGGTAACACGATCATGCCAACAGCCATGTTGAGGCATATCCAAATCACCGGTTACCAGTACTTCGGCACCGTGTTGTTTGGCTTGATCGAGTAGGGCAATAAATTTACTTTCATAATCAGCCCAACTGGAAGATGCCATATACACTGGCAAACCAATGGCCTCTGCTTGTGCACGGATAATTTCGAGTGGCATTGCATGTGAACGGGAGCGTTGCCCTTGTTCTTCTAACATCATAATTAACCCGATCACTGTGCCTGTTTGCATGGCGTGATATAGGGCGAGAGAACTGTCTTTGCCACCACTAAAAGAGACGATTGATTTTCGTCGTTCGGCATTGCTTTTCCATTGATCCTGCATGATCTTATTCAATTGATTAAAAATAAATGAGATTTTAACAAACTCGATAAAAAAAGCCTGCATAAATGCAGGCTTTGTTCTGAGCAAGACAAGCTTATTTTTTCGGCGCTTGTTGCTGCTGTTGCTGAGCAGCTTTCATTGCTTCTTCAGTGAGCTTTTCTAACTTGCTTACAAGCGGCGCGCCTAAGCAAGCTTGTAAATCTTTATTTTGCTGTTGTACAAAACCTAAAGTACTTGGGCTTTTCTTCGCATTGATTGCGCTTTGGATTTCCCATTTTTGTGCTTCAGTTACTTTACCTTGCGCGTCAATTTGACAACCACAGAATTTAGTTACTTCTGCTGCTGTTAATTTGCCGCCTTTCGCAGTTTGGTCTTTACATACATTGACCAACGCTGCTTTTACATTGGTACTTTTATACGCAGTTTGTAATGGATTATCAGCTGCGTGAGTTGCCGTTGCAAATAATGCTGCAGCTGACATTATTGTAGAAAGAATAAGATTTGATTTAGAAAACTTCATATAATGTACCTAATTTTTTACCCTATATCGGTTATTCAGCGTAACGCGTTGGATCCGCAATACCTGCTTCGATAAAACCTTGTTGACGTAAACGACAGCTGTCGCATTTGCCACATGCACGTCCTTGAGCATCTGCCTGATAGCAGGATACCGTTTGACTATAGTCTACGCCATGTTCGATGCCTAAGCGTATAATATTCGCTTTGGATAAATGTAACAAAGGTGTTTCAATTTTAAGGGGTTTTCCTTCCACGCCAGCTTTTGTCGCCAGACAAGCCAAATTGGCAAAAGCATCAATAAATTCAGGGCGACAGTCAGGATATCCTGAATAATCAACAGCATTGATCCCAATAACGATGGCAGCAGCGTCAAAAACCTCGGCTGCAGCAAGTGCATAAGATAAGAAAATAGTGTTACGTGCTGGAACATAAGTTACAGGAATGCCTTCTTGTAATTGTTCTGGGACTTCAATGTTATGATCTGTAAGCGCAGAGCCGCCTAAATTGCCCAAATCAATATTAATGACGCGGTGTTCTACGCCTGCACGTTGTGCAAGTGCTTTTGCTGCATCAAGTTCAGTCGTCGAACGTTGACCATACATAAAGCTTAGGGCGATACATTCATAATTTGCCTGTGCCCAAGCAAGACACGTTGTTGAGTCTAAGCCGCCAGACAATAATACGATGGCACGAGAACGCATATTATTTTCCATGATTCAACCTAAAAATAAATTTGAGAAAAGCCGATCTATTTTGCAGAACGGATATGGTGAGTATTTTAACGACCAGATTCATCATTCCATAACAGCTTATGCAACTGTAATTGGAAACGAATAGGGAGATGGTCTTCTAAAATCCATTGGGCTAAGTCACGCGCCAAGGCAGGCAGGGCAACAGCACCTTTTTCAACTGCAAAAGCAGGCGAGAACCATACTGTACTCACTTTATCTTGCAACTGGAATTGTTCAAGTTGTTGTTTCGACCACTCATAGTCCGCACGATTACAGATCACAAATTTAATCTGATCATGTGGCGTTAAATAGTCAAGATTGCTGTATAGGTTCCGATGATCTTCTTTAGAGGTCGGTGTTTTTAAATCCAGTACTTTGGAAACACGTGGATCAACTTTAGACACATCTAAGGCACCACTGGTTTCTAGAGATACTTCAAAACCGAGGTCACATAGGCGCTGTAATAAAATCAGGCAATTCGGCTGAGCAAGTGGCTCGCCTCCTGTGACGCAAATATAGGGTGTTTTATGTTGGCTTGCAGTTTCGATAATCTGTTCAAGCGATAAACGTTCGCCACCTTCAAAAGAGTAGGTCGTATCGCAATAACTACAACGTAAAGGGCAACCTGTTAAACGAATAAAAACGGTCGGTAGACCAAAGGTATTCGCTTCGCCTTGCAAAGAGTAAAAAATCTCTGTGATGCGTAAACCCGCCGCAGGATCTGAGACAGGAATTGCAGAAGAACGTAAGGAAGCCATAAACAGTTACCACAAAACAGTTGCTACACAAGCAGCATGTACATAAAAAACAAAATCTCTACGACCATGACTGATCGTAGAGACGGGGAACGACCAAGTTCCGCAATAAATATTATAAATTAGTCTGCACGCAATAAATCGTTTAGGCTAGTTTTTGCACGTGTTTTCGCATCAACTTTTTTCACGATGATCGCAGCGTAAAGGCTGTAAGTACCGCATTTAGATGGAAGGCTACCCGCAACAACCACAGAACCTGCTGGTACGCGGCCATAATGAACTTCACCAGTCTCACGATCGAAGATCTTGGTTGATTGACCAATGAAAACGCCCATTGAGATGACAGAACCTTCTTCAACAATCACACCTTCAACGATTTCAGAACGTGCACCGATGAAGCAGTTGTCTTCAATAATAGTTGGGTTTGCTTGTAATGGCTCTAAAACACCACCGATACCAACGCCACCAGATAAGTGAACATTTTTACCGATTTGCGCACATGAACCTACAGTAGCCCATGTATCAACCATCGTACCTTCGTCTACATAAGCACCGATGTTGACATATGAAGGCATCAAAATCACATTTTTCGCTTGGAAACTACCACGACGAGCTACAGCAGGTGGTACAACACGTACACCCGCAGCTTTGAACTGTTCTTCAGTCCAACCTGCATATTTAGTATCTACTTTGTCATAGAAACGAAGATCACAAGCTTCAATTGGCTTGTTGTCATTGAGTTTGAATGAAAGTAAAACTGCTTTTTTTAACCATTGGTGAACAACCCACTCACCATCGATTTTTTCCGCTACACGAAGTGTACCGTTGTCTAAAGCAGTCAATGCTTCTTCTACAGCTTGACGGATTTCTGTTGGGCAGTCCGTTGCGCTATAGTTGGCACGGTCTTCAAATGCTTGCTCAATGATTGTAGAAAGCTGAGACATGATCTTCGTTCTTCCAAAAAAATTTTGAAGATTTTACACTAATTTGCAGCAAGAATCTTTGAAAAAAGTAGTTACAATATATTGTTTTAAATTTAAGCAATAAAAATGTCATAAAAATGGAGACCATTGTTTTTTATCTATAATTTAGAAATACATAATTCATTCGAATTTGTATCAAAAAATAACAAAAAGTAATCAGTTTCTGTATAAAAAGTTAGCGATCATTCTTTTATGCTTATTCCACAAGCAACAATTATACATTTATTTAAATAAAAGCGTTTTTTTGAGGAGACTTCAATGAAAGCTTTGCGTGTTATGTTAGCAGCAGGTGCATTAACAGCGATTGCAGGTACTGCATTTGCAGCAGATGAACAAGTGGTGAAGGAATCAGTTTATGCGTTCCCTTCATACTTAGATCCGGTTTCAGTTCGTGCTGAGGTAGGTACTACAGGCTACGGTGGTGCAATTTCATATCGAGTCAATCCATACGTGAGCTTAAGCCTTGGTTATAATGGTGGTGACATTTCTTGGTCTGATGATCTTAAAGTAAATGGCTCTAAATATGACCTAGATATGGACAATAAAACAGCTTATTTAAATGCTGAGATTCGTCCTTGGGGTACAAGTGCAAATATGTTTGCAAACTCATTATACGTAGCTACTGGTGTAGGTTACTTAGATAATGATTACGCACTTGATCGCCGTGTAGGTCAAGGTCGCAACTTCAGTGTAAACAACACTGATTTTAATGCAACTTCTGACGTTCATATTGCAGGTAAAATGCGTTATAAAGACGATATCGCACCATATGTAGGTGTTGGTATTGCGCCGCAAGTGTATAAAAACATTGGTGTGTTTGGTGAGGTTGGTGCTTACTATACTGGTAATCCAACAGCAACTTTACAAAACGTAAATGGTGGTACAGCTACTAATGGTAGCGGTGCTAGCTTGAATGATGAAATTGCGAAAGAAGAACGCAATATTGAAAACAAAAGTAAATATGAGTGGATGCCAGTTGCAAAAGTGGGTGTGAGCTTCAAGTTCTAATCCATGCATTCAGCATAAAAAAACGAGCTCAATGCTCGTTTTTTTATGCGCTTTAATAAGCAAAACAAAAGGCTCATATGAGCCTTTTGTTTTTTTGGATAATTTATTCTTCTGGATAAGCTACTTTTTTCAGTGCTTTAATATCTGTTTCTGGTGAGCAGAGCGAAATAAATTCATAACCATAGCCACGGAGCAGATGCCCTTTTCGTACCGCAATCCAAGTGGTATTAACACCAAATATATCTGTTTTAATTTGTTGTAAACGATAATCACGCTCCGCATCATAAGCGACATCGTTGACAATCCCGACCCCCATATTCAGTTCGACATAGGTTTTGATGACATCGGCATCGAGGGCTGACATTACAATGTCGGCATGCAATTGTGCATCTTCAAAGGCTTTGTCAATTTTAGAACGGCCTGTAAAACCGCCATGATAGGTAATCAACGGATATTCGGCTAAGACGTCCAAGCTGATTTTATCTAGTTTCGCTAGAGGGTGGTCTTTTGGGGTGATTATGCTATGGTGCCATTCATAATAAGGTACGCTGGCCAAATTATCTTCTGTTGTTAATGATTCGGTTGCAATACCAATATCTGCTTCACCTTGTAGCAGCATTTCTGCAATTTCAACTGGGCTGGCCTGTTGTAAAACCAAATGGACTTTTGGAAATAATTTTTTAAACTGATTCACAATCGGTGGCAGCACATAACGTGCCTGAGTATGCGTGGTTGCAATGGTCAGTGTGCCTTCATCCACTTTATTAAAATCATCGGCTAGACGTTTAATATTGTCAGCATCGACCAACATGCGCTCTACAATGCTTAATAAGGATTGTCCTGGTTCGGTGAGGCCTAATAAGCGTTTACCTTTACGTACAAAAAGTTGTACACCTAATTCATCTTCTAAATCTTTAATGTGTTTACTGACACCAGATTGGGAGGTATAAAGTGCCGCAGATGCTTCAGTTAAATTAAAGTTTTGGCGAACAGTTTCTCGAATAATTCTGAGTTGTTGGAAGTTCATAAAAGTTTTTCCTCATAAGAGGATGGGGCGTGTTTTACCCCATCAATATTATTTTAAGCAACTTGCGTTGTTTGATCTGCGAATAAATGAAGTTGAGCTGCACTGATCCAAACGGTTTGATTTGGTTTGAATTGATGTAAGTTCGCTTCTTCTACACTTAATAAAATTTCGATAGTACGTCCACTACGATCTTGTAATTCCGCCACAACTCTACCTGCAATCCACACTTCACGTAAGAACGTTGCCTCAAGGGTATTGGCTTGAGGTTGGGTATGAATATGTAATTCATTTGGTCGTGCAAATGCAATTACTTTCCCTTGTGGCGCATCTAATAGAGTCGGTAGCTGAATACGGTCATCGCCGATACGGATAATACCGCCAGTATGCTCACCTTCAAAACGATTTGCTTGACCAAGGAAATCAAAAACAAATGGGGTAGCAGGTTTTTCATACACTTCACGTGGTGAACCAATCTGTTCAACGTCACCTTTGTTCATCACGATGATCTGGTCAGCCACTTCTAAAGCTTCTTCTTGATCGTGAGTCACGAAGATCGAAGTAATATGCAGCTCATCATGTAAGGTACGTAACCAACGGCGTAATTCTTTACGAACTTTAGCATCAAGTGCACCAAATGGTTCATCTAAGAGTAGAACACGCGGTTCAACTGCGAGTGCACGTGCCAATGCAATACGTTGACGCTGACCACCAGAAAGCTGAGCTGGATAGCGATCTGCCAAGAAGCCGAGTTGTACCAAATCCAATAAGCGCGTTACGCGTTTCTTAATTTCAGCTTCTGAAGGACGTGTTGCACGTGGGCGAACGCGTAAACCAAAGGCAATATTGTCAAAAACAGTCATGTGGCGGAACAGGGCATAATGTTGGAAAACAAAACCAACCTGACGCTCACGAACATGAATGTCTGTTGCATCTTCACCTTCAAGCAAAACCTGACCACCATCTGCAGATTCTAAGCCTGCAATGATGCGTAATAATGTTGTTTTTCCGCAGCCTGAAGGACCAAGTAGGGCAACCAATTCACCTTCAGGAAAGTCCAAAGAGATATTTTTCAGCGCATGGAATGCACCAAAGTGTTTTTCAATATTTTTAACTTGAATACTCATGTGTTTATTCCTTAGTGATTCGGCTGATGTTTATTTGCTTGCTCTTGACGTATTTCTAGCCATGTTTTCAAAATCAAAGTGATGATCGCTAAAAATGCCAGTAATGAAGACACAGCAAATGCAGCACTAAAGGTATATTCGTTATAAAGAATCTCGACGTGTAACGGTAAGGTATTGGTTTGGCCGCGAATATGACCTGAAACCACGGATACCGCACCGAACTCACCCATTGCACGGGCATTACACAGAATCACGCCGTAAATCAGACCCCATTTGATATTCGGTAAAGTCACTCTCCAGAAAGTTTGCCAACCTGAAGCACCGAGTACAATCGCTGCTTCTTCTTCTTCAGTCCCTTGTGCTTCCATTAACGGAATTAACTCACGAGCAACGAATGGAACAGTAATGAAAATGGTGGCGAGTACGATCGCAGGAACGGCATACAAGATTTTGATGTCATGATCCATTAACCAACTGCCCATCCAGCCTTGTGTACCAAAAATCAGAACCAACATTAAACCTGCAATGACTGGCGATACCGAGAAAGGCATATCAATAATGGTGGTTAAGATGGCTTTGCCTCGGAACTGGAACTTTGCAACCGCCCATGCTGCTGCAACACCAAACACCACATTAATGGGTACTGCAATCCCGGCAGTGAGTAAGGTCAGTTTGACGGCTGACAAAGTATCTGAATCGGTTAAAGCATTGATATAAACAGTCAAACCTTGTTTAAATGCTTCAACAAAAACCAAAATCAGCGGTAGGATTAAGCAGCTCAGGAAAAAGATCAGTGCAACACCAATCAAGGTATAGCGAACCCAAGTTGGTTCTCGGGTTGCATCTCTGGTTTGTAATTTGATTGCTAAAGCGTTGCTATTGGTATTTAAGCTCATTGTGCAACTCTCCCTGTGCGACGGCTAGCCCATGCTTGCACCAAGTTAATTAAAAATAAGATGCCGAAAGAGAGGACGAGCATAACCACAGCGATGGTGGTTGCACCTGCGTAATCGTATTCCTCTAAGCGAGAGATGATCATCAACGGTGCAATTTCTGTTTTATAAGGTTGGTTGCCTGCAATGAAGATAACAGAGCCATATTCGCCAACACCGCGTGCAAAAGCTAAGGCAAAACCTGTTAGTAAGGCTGGAAACAAAATCGGCAAAATGATTTTGGTAATGGTTTGCCAACGATTCGCTCCTAATGCTGAAGCGGCTTCTTCCAATTCAGTTTCAATATCGCTGAGTACAGGTTGTACGGTACGAACTACGAAGGGAAGACCAATAAAGATTAAAGCAAGTGTGATCCCAATCGGGGTATAAGCCACTTCAATCCCGAGTGGTGAAAGGTATTGTCCAATCCAGCCTGTTGGGGCATATAAAGAGGTTAAAGCAATACCTGCAACAGCAGTCGGTAGGGCAAACGGCAAGTCCACCAAAGCATCGACAATGCGTTTGCCTGGGAAGGTATAGCGGACTAGACACCAAGCCAATAACAAACCAAAAATAACGTTAACTAAAGCGGCAATTAGTGCGGCACTAAAGCTAAGCTGTAAGGATTTTAAAATTCGTTCTGAGGTTAAGATTTCCCATAAGCCATCCCACCCAATCCCTAAAGATTTGATAAAGACAGCAGATAAAGGAATAAGCACAATCAAAGACACGTAAGCGAGGGTGAAGCCTAATGAGAGACCAAACCCAGGCAGCACTCGGGAACGCTGCGACATGATATTTCCTCAAAGAGAAATGTTTGCTAAAACAAGCAAATAAATAATGCGAATACTAGAATTACGGAAAGCTGGGGTTAGGCAAATTTCAAATTAAAATTTGCCTGACTCATTCGGACGATAGGCTGCATCTTTTTTTCAGGTAGCAGGTAATTCAGGATCTCAGGGAAAGGACCAAATCCAGAAGCAACATTGATATGACCAACTTGACCTAAATTGATTGGTGTTAATTTCCATGCTTGCGCGAGTTGCAGTGCATCGACATAACCTAACCAAGGGTCATTTTCACTAATCAATAATGTGGTTGGTACTTCGATTTTCAGCTGCTGAAAATACTGTTTATAGTCAGTCAAGCTATGACGCGCAAAACCTGCTTCACCAAATCGTGCAGGGTTCGCAGGTGCAACCAAAATCAGATTTTTAACTTTTGCTCGGAGTTCTGGATGTTCAGCCAGCGCAGCAACACTAGTTAAGCAGCCAAAGCTATGTGCCACAATTTGAACAGGCGCTGGAGCGGCTGAAACAGTTTTAACAAATTGAGCAACCCATTCGCTTAAGACAGGACGATCCCAATGTTGCTGTTGAACGCGAGAGCTAGACGCGAGTTGCTGTTGTAACCAAGATTGCCAATGCTGCGCTTCGCTACCACCTACACCTGGAACAATTACGGTATGAATCATGTCCGCTCTCCCTATTTACCCGTTGAGTAAATTATTTCGTTGTGCTGTTGATCTTGACGATTTGGTCAAAGATACCGCCGTTATCAAAGTGAGTTTTTTGTACTTTGGTCCAGCCACCAAACTCTTGGTCAATTGTCACCAATTTAAGTGGTTTAAACACGTTGCTGTATTTCTTTAACACCGCGGCATTACGTGGACGGTAAAAGTTACGTGCAGCAATTTCTTGACCTGCTGGTGAATACAGGTAGTTCAAGTAACCACGAGCGATTTGTAGATTGCCTTTTTTCTCAGCATTCTTTTCAACTACAGCCACTGGTGGCTCTGCAAGAATCGAAAGAGAAGGTGTGACGATTTCGAATTTGCCTGGTTGCTCACGTACTGCAAGATAAGCTTCATTTTCCCAAGCCAGCAATACATCACCGATACCGCGTTCAGCAAATGTTGTAGTTGCACCACGTGCACCTGAATCAAGTACTTTAGTTTGTTTATAAATTTGACGAACAAATTCTTGAGCTTTGGCATCATTACCGCCTTTCTGGTGTTTCGCCCAAGCCCAAGCACCTAAGTAGTTCCAACGTGCACCACCCGATGTTTTTGGGTTTGGTGTAATGATTTCTACACCTGGCTTAACGAGATCACCCCAATCTTTGATTTGTTTTGGGTTGCCTTTACGAACTAGGAATACAATTGTTGAAGTATATGGCGTAGAGTTGTTCGGTAATTTCTTTTGCCAGTCTGCTGGAAGGAGTTTTGCATTTTCTGCAATTTCATCGATATCTGCTGCAAGTGCAAGTGTGACTACATCTGCATTTAAGCCATCAATCACGGCACGGGCTTGTTTACCTGAACCGCCGTGTGATTGCTTAAAATCGATGTCCTGACCTGTACGTTGTTTCCAGAACGTACCGAATTGTTTATTGAAATCTGTATACAGTTCACGCGTTGGGTCATAAGAAACGTTTAAGAATTCTTGTGCCGCGAATGAAGAAACTGAGAGTAATGCGGCAATTACGCCGACTTTAACTTGAGAAAAACGCATGGAAAACCCCTTAAAATCTAAATCACTGTTTGGAATATGTACGCAGCATAACGCCAGTTTTTTTGCAAAAAAAATAATTAAAATCGAATTTGTTATGAAAAAAATAGAAATAGATAAAACAGATAAGCTTTGCTGAATTGTTGATATATAAGCGATTTTTAATTTTAGGTTTTAATTGTTATACTTATTTAAAATCAATAGCTTATTGGTTTTGGTGGTGCTGACTTATAAAGTGGAAAGGTATCTAGATTATGCAGTGTTATAAAAATGGACAATTAATTGATTCCATCCCTTTATTAGACCGGGCTTTTCATTATGGTGATGGCTGCTTTACCACAGCACGTATTTTTCACGGAATTTTTGAACTAAAAGAACTACACTTTGCACGTTTAAAATTGGCATGTCAGTCCTTGCAGCTGGATGCAGATTTATCTTATGTAGAAAAGTCACTTGTACAATTACAGCAGCAATATTCAAAGCTCAATGGCACATTAAAAGTCGTGATTAGCCGTGGTGAAGGCGATCGTGGCTATAGTCTGCCATTACATGCGGCTGATGTATATGTTTGGTATTACCCAAGAGTGACACAGGCTTTTCAGCCTGAGTGGATTGAAAGTGGCATGTTAAATCATGCGTTGGGTTTGAATATGCCTCATTTGGTGGGTTTAAAAACGCTGAACAGATTAGAACAGGTCTTACTCAAGCAAGAAGCTGATCAGCGTGGTTGGTTAGAAGCCCTTGTTAGTGATGTACAAGGTTATATTGTTGAAGGGGTGAGCAGTAATTGTTTTATTCGTATAAATGATCGATGGATTACGCCTGAACTTCGTTATAATGGCGTCCACGGTGTGATGAGAGCCAAAATCTTGTCGAGAATGCAGCAATATCAGATTGAATGTGAGCAGCGGTGTATCGATATGAATGAGATTGGCCATATCCAAAGTTTATTTTTTTGCAATGCGTTACATCCAATGAAAGCGGTTGTTCGATTTAATGATCAGGCCTTAGCGCAGCAACCCTATCTTGATTTATTTGAAACTTTAAAACTTAGCCAGATTGATTAATATGCCAAAGCCGCCAAATTCCAGCAAAAGTAAGAAAAAGCCCAAAGCGAAACCGAAATCTAGATTTTCTTTTTTTAAAGCCTTTTTGATCGCCATTGTTATTTTTGTATTGGCGATCTTTGGCATTGTATGGTCGAGTTTATTTAAAAATTACCCTGTAGACAGTAAAAAACAGCTTTTGGTGATTTCTTCTGGTGATACCTATTCACGCTTTATTGATCGTTTAGCCAAAGAAAATAAGGTGAATTTTCCAATAGTTTTAAAGCTGTATCAGAAGTTTATGATTCATGACACCATGAAAGCGGGCGTTTATGAAATTACAGAAGGCATGAGTATTCGTCAGGTGATGGATATGTTGTCTGATGCAGATAATGCACAGATGAACCGTATTTTAGTGATTGAAGGAACCACTTTTTCACAATTGATTCAGAGTTTAAGAAAAGACCCAAATGTCACCAATACTTTGCTTGATCTTCCGCACAGTGAATTATTAAAACAATTAAATATCTCATATACGCATCCAGAAGGCCTATTTGCGCCTGATACTTACTTCTTTGCCAAAGGCGAGACCGATAAAAAAATCTTAACCGATTTGTATCGCCGTCAAATGAAATCGCTGGATGAGGCTTGGGCCAAGAAAGCACCGAACTTACCGTATAAAGATAAGTATGAAGCGTTGATCATGGCTTCGATTATTGAGAAAGAAACTAGCCTTGATAGCGAGTTAGAACAAGTTTCAGGTGTATTTGTCCGTCGTTTGAAAATGGGTATGCGCTTACAAACAGATCCAACGGTGATTTATGGTATGGGCGATAACTATAAAGGTAATATCACCCGTAATGACCTGCGTACGCCAACGGCTTATAACACCTATACCATTAATGGTTTGCCACCAACGCCAATTGCTTTGCCAAGTAAGAAAGCAATTGAAGCAGCGATGCATCCTGATGATGCCAAAAATATTTACTTCGTTGCCACGGGCAATGGTGGGCATAAATTTACCGCGTCTTTAGAAGACCATAATCGTGCAGTGCAAGAATATTTAACTGTGCTACGTTCAAAGAAAAAGCAGGGCGAATAATGTTTATTAGTTTTGAAGGGACGGAAGGTGTAGGAAAAACTACGCTGATTCGTAAAATTCATCAGTACTTTGAACAGCAAGGTAAAGAAGTGGTGTTGACCCGTGAACCAGGTGGAACACCATTGGCGGAACAGATTCGCTCCTTATTATTGGCGGTGAATCATGAAGAGCAAATGAGTCATGATACCGAGCTGTTATTAATTTATGCAGCGCGTGCACAGCATTTACAGCAAGTGATTTTACCCGCCTTAGAGGCAGGGAAGATTGTATTGAGTGATCGTTTTACTGATGCCAGCTTTGCTTATCAGTGTTCTGGACGTGGTTTAAGCCAGCAAAAGTTGCAACTGTTAAATCAAACTTTTGTGGCGAAAATGCCGAATATTACCTTTTGGTTAGATGCACCGATTGAATTGGGCATGACCCGTGCGCGAGAGCGTGGGGCATTGGACCGTTTTGAGCAGGAGAAATTAAGTTTCTTTGCTAAGGTGCGTGCAGGTTATGAGACCTTATGGCAAGCAGAACCTGAAAGGATGAAGCGTTTGGATGCAACACAGAATGCAGATGTTGTGTTTGAAGAGGCGCTGCAATATTTGAAATAAAAGCAGCTATATACTCAATCTGCATCATCTAAAAAGTTTGTGTGATGCTTTGGTTTTATTTCTTATGCCTTACTTTTCAGGGATGAAAAGTAACAAAAATCCTTTGTTGAGCTGACGGTACATCCTTGATACCGCAGCTCAACGGGCGACATCCCTGTCGCCTACCGCGATAGTAAATATTAACTAAGAGTCTTCTTTGAAAGTATCACTCATTCACCAACGGCTGTTCCACTTTAAAATTAGGTGGTGTTAATACTGTTTTACGAATCTCATTTGAAAGTTCAGGATAATCTAGCGTGTAATGTAAACCACGTGATTCCTTACGTTCCATTGCACAACGTACAATCATTTCCGAAACTAGAACTAGATTACGCAATTCAATTAGATTCTTACTGACACGATAATCCTGATAATACTCAGTGATTTCACGTTTCAACATTTCAATACGGTGCAAGGCACGTTGTAAGCGTTTGGTGGTACGGACAATACCCACATAGTTCCACATGGTAGAACGAAGCTCATCCCAGTTTTGTAGGATCACGACATCTTCATCTGCATCTGTAACTTGCGTTTCATCCCATGTTGGAACATCAGGGAATTGAAACTCAGCATCAAATTTCTGTTCGATATCTTCTGCTGCACTCATGCCATAAACGAAACATTCAAGTAGTGAGTTACTCGCCATACGATTAGCGCCGTGTAGACCTGTATAAGAGGTCTCACCAATGGCATATAAACCGTCTAAATCAGTTTGGCTATGTTCATCTACCACCACACCGCCGCAGGTGTAATGTGCTGCTGGAACAACAGGGATCATATCTTTAGTGATATCAATGCCGAGTTCAAGTAAGCGCGCATAGAGTGTCGGGAAGTGTTCAGTAATAAATTCGGGTGATTTATGGGTGATGTCTAACCAGACATGACGAATACCTAAACGTTTGATTTCGTGGTCGATGGTACGTGCCACAATGTCACGTGGAGCAAGTTCAGCACGTTCATCAAAACGCAGCATAAAACGTTCGCCATCTGGTAAGCGTAAATAAGCACCTTCACCACGCATCGCTTCGGTGATCAAGAACGAACGCGCTTTCGGATGATATAAACAGGTTGGATGGAATTGGTTAAATTCCATATTCGCCACGCGACAACCTGCACGATAAGCCATGGCAATACCATCACCTGTGGCAATATCAGGGTTTGATGTGTAGAGATAAGCTTTCATTGCACCGCCACAAGCCAGTGCAGTAAATGGCGCGAGGAAAGTATGCACCTGTTCATTAGCTTCATCTAAAGCATAAAGACCAATTGAACGATTGGTTTGATTTAGATGCCCAAGCTTGTGTAGGGTAATCAGATCAATTGCAATATAATTTTCAAAAATCGTAATGTTATTTCGTTCTTTAGCACGTTCAACCAAGGTGGTTGAAATGGCTTTGCCGGTTGCATCGGCAGAGTGAATGATACGACGTTGTGAATGGCCACCTTCACGGGTGAGGTGCAATTGTTCATCATCATCTAGCGTAAATTGCACGCCTTGCTTGAGCAGGAAATCAACGGAAGGTTTACCACCTTCGACGGTGTGTTTGACGGCATCTAATTCACAAAGATGACCACCTGCAATCATAGTGTCATTAATATGTTGTTGAATAGAATCTGTTTCGTCTAATACTGCAGCAACACCGCCTTGCGCATAGAAGGTACTGGCTTCCGTCAGCGCCGCCTTAGCTAAAATTGCAATGTTGTAATGACTTGGTAAAGAGAGTGCAAGACTTAAACCTGCACCGCCACTGCCCACAATAATCACATCAAAATGGTGAATTGTTTTTAAATCAGGCATGTCAATCTGCTTCAGTTTTAAACGTTCGCTAATGACACCGCTTTTTTATCAAAAAGGCAAGGGCTAATCTGCCTAGAATTGAGTGAATTTTTAGCGAATGCGATTTATTGTCGATTATTTTTTGCCTGATCTATATGAATGAGAAAATGATTACGTTTCAGTACATTGTTTTAATCTATCGTTAAGCTCTCCAAGATAAAACCATTTCTATCGGGTAAATTATGGTGTGTTTCTCCATAGTTTATTCACATTTCATCATTCTAGATCGTTGTATGCATTGAAAATATAAACATATTTTTACGAAAAGAATGATGGGTGTGTGCTAGAAATATAGACCTAAATTTCATTTTAATTATCAGTATGTAGGTTCTTGCTTCATGAAAAGTCGCTATTTACAACAAGGAATGTATGCTGCGGTATTTACGATAGCAGCATCTCAAGTCAATGCTGCATCGCCAGTAGATTTTTCAAATCTCGTTGAGCAGGTCAGTCCTGCGGTCGTGAGTGTCAATGTTGTTAAGAAAATGACTCAGGAAGAGTTATTACAGCAACAAGTCCCAGAAATTCTACGTCGTTTTTTTGGTAATCAAGTGATTATCCCTCAACAGCAGGGACCTCAAGAAAAAACGGCATATGGTAGTGCCTTCTTTATCGGGAAAGATGGCTACTTACTCACGAACCGTCATGTAATTGCAGATGCTTCACGTATCAGTATTACCTTAAATGATCGTCGTGAATTGGATGCGACACTTGTAGGAAGTGATGAGCGTACCGATATTGCATTGCTTAAAGTGAATGGCAATAATTTTCCAGAATTAAGAATTGGTAATGTAGACCAACTCCGAGTAGGTGAACCTGTACTCGCAATTGGTTCACCATTTGGTTTTGATTATTCCGCTTCGGCAGGGATCGTCAGTGCAAAATCAAGAAATATGAGTGGAGAAACTTCGGTTCCATTTATTCAAACTGATGCGGCTTTAAACCCAGGTAACTCAGGTGGTCCATTGTTTAACCAACGTGGTGAAGTAGTGGGAGTCAACTCACGTATCTTTAGTGGTACGGGTGGTTATATGGGCCTATCATTCTCGATCCCAATTGATGTGGCAATGGATGTCGTACAACAATTGAAAACGACTGGTAAAGTTACCCGTTCTTATCTTGGTATTATGATGCAGGATATTGATCGTAACTTGGCAGAAGCCTATAAACTACCGAAACCAGAAGGCTCGTTGATTACTCAGGTTGCGCCAAAGTCCCCAGCTGAAAAAGCAGGCTTGAAATCAGGTGATGTGATTTTGAAAGCCAATGGTGCACCAATCTCGCGTACTAGCGATTTGCTTTATTCACTCAATCGTATTGCGCCGAACCAAACTGTTCAACTGGAAATTCTACGTGATGATAAAACACGTACAATTTCTGCAACATTGGGCACTGCACCAGATGACACTGCTGCTGATGCTGAGAAAAATAACCCAACCAGTGGTTTAGGCATGAGTATCCGTGATCTAACGGCAGCTGAGCAAGCGCGTTTAGATGTGCGTGGTGGTATCTTGATACAAGATGTGAAGCGTGGTGGTACTGCGTCGTTATCAAATCTGGTTGCGGGTGATGTGATAGTACAGGTGAATGGTACAGCGATTACCAATAGCCAACAGTTTGCAAAAACTGTTTCTGCCTTACCAAAAAATAGTGTTGCGCGTGTAACGATTATTCGCCAAGGTCAACGTGCAATCCTTGGATTACGTTTACCTTAATGATGGCATGAAGGTTATGTTGCTAAAACCACTCTAGATTAGGGTGGTTTTTATTTTGAAATACTTTCGTGTTTAGACTAGTGTAGCTAGCGGCACATTGTTTGATGAACTATACAAAATTATGAGTACGATTTTTGATTTAAAAATACAAGTCCAGCCCAAGCATATCGATGTATTGGGTCATGTGAACAATGTGATGTACATCCAGTGGATGCAAGACGTTGCTTCAGCGCACATCGAAGCATTGGGTTTAGGTTTGGCACAATATTTAGAACTGAAACACGCTATGGTCGCGGTTGAACATCATGTTCAATACCGTAAGGCTGCACTGGAAGGTGAAGAAGTCATCTTGCGGACATGGCTAGATGATATTAATGCACTTTACTCGTTCCGTCAGTACGCCTTCTATCGTCCTAAAGATCAGAGCATCTTATTTGTTGGTAATACCAAATGGGCATGTATTGAAATTGAGACAGGTCGTCCAAAGCGAATGTCGCCGAGTTTTACCCAAGCTTATCAGCCAATTGCAACCAGTTTAAATCCAATGGACTTTAGTGTGACCTATTTTGAATAGAAAGCATTAAGTTTCGACCAGATGAGAGAGTATTTGATGCAACCATTGAAGACTTTAGCAACAGAACGTTTGATTTTAAATAGCCTACATTTAGATGATACTGCATTCGTTCTCGATATGTTTTCAAATGCTCAAGTACTCGAATTTTATGATTTAGATGCTTTCTCTGAGATTGAACAGGCGGAAGCGCTGATTCATCGAATGCATCATCGTTATTGTTCAGCATCGGGCTTTCGTTATGCAATACGATTAAAGACTGGCGAAATGATAGGTGGTTGTGGTGTTAATCGTATTGTTGAGGAGGAGGGTGATCATCGTGCGATTATTGGTTATGACTTACATCCGAACTATTGGGGAAATGGTTATATGCTTGAGGCGATTACAGCGATGTTAAATTTGATTCGAACCGAGTTGTTGTTTGATCGAAAAATTCGCCATGTAGATGCACAAGTCATGCAGCAAAACCTTAAATCACAACGACTGTTACAGAAATTAGAATTTCATCAAATTCAACCTGTGGTCGAAATGGGGCGAACTTTCTTACAATTCCGATTGTCGTTATTTTGATATTGAGCTATTTGGGCCTAATGCTATACCGTATAAAACGTCTAGGCATAAATTTCTTTCGTCTTCATACCGAGCTTCTGTTATAATCGCGGGCAATTTTATTAAACCATTTGGCTCACTACTTTTTGAAAGTATAGGGCGTTCTATTTTGTTAAGGTAACCCATGGCGCAAGCTAAAAAATCCGTAGATATCAAAAATATACGCAATTTCTCGATCATTGCTCATATTGACCATGGTAAGTCGACTTTGGCTGACCGTTTCATTCAAATGTGCGGTGGTTTGCAAGATCGCGAGATGCAAGCTCAAGTATTAGACTCTATGGAGCTTGAGCGTGAACGTGGGATTACCATCAAAGCCGCGTCAGTCACCTTGTATTACACGCACCCAAATGGTCAAGAATATCAATTGAACTTCATTGATACTCCAGGACACGTTGACTTCTCTTATGAAGTATCACGTTCTTTGGCCGCATGTGAAGGCGCATTGTTGGTGGTTGATGCTGCTCAAGGTGTAGAAGCGCAGTCAGTTGCAAACTGTTATACCGCGATTGAGCAGGGCTTAGAAGTTTTACCAATCTTGAACAAGATTGATTTACCTCAAGCAGAGCCTGAGCGTGTCATTCACGAGATTGAAGAAATTATCGGGATTGAAGCGACAGATGCACCAACCTGTTCAGCAAAAACTGGTTTAGGTGTTGAAGGTGTTCTAGAGCGTTTGGTCGATGTGATTCCTGCGCCAGAAGGTGATCGTGATGCACCGTTACAAGCATTGATTATCGACTCATGGTTCGATAACTATCTTGGTGTGGTATCGCTTGTTCGTATTAAACAAGGTCGTATCCGCAAGGGCGACAAGATGTTGGTGAAATCAACCGGCCAAACACATCCTGTGACTTCAGTTGGTGTGTTCAATCCAAAGCATACCGAAACTGACATCCTCGAAGCAGGTGAAGTTGGTTTCGTTATTGCAGGGATTAAAGACATTTTTGGTGCGCCAGTCGGTGATACCATTACGCTTTCTAACACACCTGATGTTGCGACTTTACCAGGTTTTAAAAAGGTTAAACCACAGGTCTATGCAGGTCTGTTCCCGATTGATTCAAGTGACTTTGAACCATTCCGTGAAGCGCTGCAAAAACTACAGATCAATGACTCTGCTTTATTCTTTGAGCCTGAGAGTTCGGATGCGTTAGGCTTTGGTTTCCGTTGTGGCTTCTTAGGTATGCTGCACATGGAAATCGTGCAAGAGCGTTTAGAGCGTGAGTATGATCTTGATTTGATCAGTTCTGCACCGACTGTTATTTACGAAGCATTAACCAAGAAAGGCGATATCATTTATATCGACAGCCCTTCAAAAATGCCAGATGGCTCAACAGTTGAAGATTTACGTGAACCGATTGCTGAATGTCATATCCTTGTACCGCAAGAGTATTTAGGCAATGTCATGACTTTATGTATCGAACGTCGTGGTATTCAAAAAGATATGAAATTCTTGGGTAACCAAGTATCAATCACGTTTGAAATTCCAATGGCTGAAGTGGTCATGGATTTCTTTGATAAATTAAAATCATGTTCGCGTGGTTTTGCTTCACTGGATTATAACTTCGTTCGTTTCGAGAGTTCAGCGCTGGTTAAGGTTGATGTTCTAATTAATAGCGAAAAGGTTGATGCCTTGGCAATGATCTGTCACCGTCAAGATGCACGTCATCGTGGTATTGCATTGGTTGAGAAGATGAAAGATCTGATTCCGCGCCAAATGTATGATGTTGCGATTCAAGCTGCGATTGGCGCGCAAATCATTGCACGTTCTACTGTAAAAGCGATGCGTAAAAACGTATTGGCAAAATGTTATGGTGGTGACGTTTCGCGTAAGAAGAAACTTCTTTCGAAACAAAAAGAAGGTAAGAAACGTATGAAGCAAGTGGGAAGTGTTGAGATTCCACAAGAAGCGTTCTTAGCTGTATTGAAAGTTGATCGATAAAAAAGATCAGGCTGGGGAAGCATGCCGCTTTACCCAGTCGAATGACGGGCAGTGAAACTGCAAGAGAGGGTTTGTGGATTTTGATTTTAACTTGATTCTGGTACCAGCAACACTGATTTTCTTTTTGGTGTGGTTACTGGATAAGTTGGTATTGAAACAGCGTGCAACACGTGGGCGTAATCAAGAGAACTTTGTCATTACTTGGGCATATGACTTTTGGCCTGTGTTGGCTGTTGTGCTGGTGCTACGTTCTTTCTTATATGAACCATTTAATATTCCATCAGATTCTATGGTTCCGACCTTGGAAACAGGTGATTTTATCTTGGTGAATAAGTTTGATTATGGTGTACGTTTACCAATCGTAAATACTAAAATCATTGATGTCGGTGAGCCAAAACGGGGTGAAGTGATTGTATTCCGTTATCCGCCACAACCAACCATTAGCTATATTAAACGTGTCGTTGGTGTACCAGGTGACCATGTTCAATTTAGAAATGGTCAATTAATGATTAATGGCCAGCAAGTTGCAAAGGTAGAGACTCAATACTCGCGTGAGAAAGATCAGCAAGATACGCCTACAGCGCTTTATTTCAAAGAAACTTTAGGTGAACATCAGCATTTAATCCGCTACTTGGAAGGACGCAATCCGCTTGTTGAGCAATTCCAGTTTGCGCAATTGAGAGGTGCTGAGGCTTTGGTGCCATTTGTCGCAAAAGAGAATGATGTATTTATCCAAAGTAACGGTCAAGATTGGGAAGTAACAGTGCCAAAGGGACAATACTTCGCAATGGGTGATAACCGCGATCAAAGTGCAGATAGTCGTTTTTGGGGCTTTGTACCTGAAGCGAACCTAACAGGTCGTGCTTTTTATGTATGGATGCATAAAGAACCTGGTTTTAATCTTCCAAGTTTCAACCGAAATGGTAAGATTGACTAATAAAAATATATAGGAAATAGACAGATGCGTAAATCTCAACAAGGGACTTCGTATATTGCAATTTTATTTGGGGTGGTCTTATTTGCAGTTGCTGTGAAAGCAGCAATTGCGATTTGGCCAGCATACTGGGATGACAAACTGATTAATACTCAAATTGAGGGGCTATTAAAAGATAGTCCTGCAAATATTACACCGAGTAAGTTTGCATCTCAGATGGATCAACGTTTTGATATGAACGGGATTCGCGATCTACATTTTAAAGATATTGCGCAAGTGACTTATAAAGATGATCTTGTGGTGATGAAGAAGTATGAAATACGTAAGCCTTTCATGCTGAATATCAGTTTAGTGATGACCTTTGAGAAGACTTTTGACCAAAAATCTGCAAAACAAGCTCAATGATACACGGCTGCAAGGGCGAATAGGTCACCAGTTTAAACAGTTTGACTTGTTAAAACTGGCTTTGACCCATCGCTCAGTCAGCCATAAACATAATTATGAACGCCTAGAATTTCTAGGCGATGCATTATTAGGGATGATCGTTGCAAATTATTTGTACAATGCCTATCCCCTAGAAAATGAAGGTCGCTTAACACGTATGCGTGCGACTTTGGTTCGACAGGAAGCATTGGGGAAAATTGCAAATGACTTACAATTGAGTCGGTCATTAATTTTAAGCACAGGCGAGTTAAAATCGGGTGGACATCATCGTGAATCGATTTTGGCTGATACGGTTGAAGCCATTATTGGTGCTATTTATTTAGACAGTAATGATCTCAACTTGCTAGAGCGCATTGTGTTAAAATGGTATGAACCATATCTTGATCATATCGAACCGACAGATCAACTGAAAGACCCTAAATCACGTTTGCAAGAGTATTTACAAGCACGTAAAAAACCTCTCCCAGTTTACGAGGTTGTAGATATTCAGGGTGATGCCCCGAATCAACATTTCAAAGTGGAATGTGATGTAGCGGGATTGCCAAAAATTATAGGCGAGGGCTCAAGTCGTCGTTTTGCCGAACAAACGGCAGCGGCAGAGATTTTAAAATTATTGGAGCAATAACCTGATGTCTCATTCAGAAGAAAATAAGCCAGAAGCAACTGAACAGCAAGATGGCAATAATGTAGTTGATCAATTTTTTAGTTCTCAAGGAAGCACAATTCCTTCAGATTTCAAAAGCGGTTTTGTTGCGATCGTTGGCCGTCCAAACGTGGGCAAGTCAACTTTGATGAACCATATCTTGGGTCAGAAGCTATCCATTACCTCACGTAAGCCACAAACCACACGTCATAAGATCGTGGGGATTGATTCACGTGAGAAATCACAGGCGGTATTCGTAGATACTCCTGGGATGCATAAAAAAGAAGTACGTGCCATCAATAAGATGATGAACCGTGCTGCTCACTCAGCATTGCGCGATGTGAACTTGGTTTTATTTGTGGTTGATGCACAAAAGTGGACTCAAAACGATGAATTGGTTTTGGAAAAGCTTAAAAATGCAGATATGCCTGTGATCCTTGTGATCAATAAGCTAGATACCTTCGAAAATAAAAATGAAGCTTTGCCGCTGATTCGAGAGCGCGCTAAGTTAATGAACTTTGCTGAGATTGTTCCAGTATCAGCGTTGCGTGGTGCGAACCTAGATCATTTACGTGACACGATTGAAAAATATCTGCCGTATCAACCACCTTTATATTCATTAGATCAGATTACCGATCGTTCTGAACGTTTCCTTGCGAGTGAAATCATTCGTGAGAAAATTATGCGTCAGTTGGGTGAAGAGCTTCCGTACGATTTAACGGTTCAGATTGAATCATTCAAAACTGAAGAAGCGGCTGTAAACGAAAAAACAGGCCGTTTAAAGCCACCTTGTACCTATATTGATGCGACCATCTTTGTGGAACGTCAAGGTCAAAAAGCCATTGTAATTGGCGACAAAGGCGCGAAGCTGAAAAGTATCGGTATGGATGCACGTGCAGACATGGAAAAGATGTTTGAACAAAAAATCATGTTGACACTTTGGGTGAAAGTCAAAGGTGGTTGGTCTGATGATGAACGTGCACTAAAAAGCTTAGGTTATAGCGATATTTAACTGTCTTGTTGACAATGGAAACAGGTATGAAAATAACAATCCGTGTACTCGCAATCGTGACATGTGTAGTCATGTTGCAGGGCTGTATTCATAAGCTTGTAACTGTACCTGTGAAAGTTGCCTATAAGACCACTAAAGGTGTTGTTAAAGGGACGGCTGCGGTTGTAGGTGCAGTCATTCCTGATGGCGATGATGAAGAAAAGGATGAGAAAAAGAAGGACTAGTATCGTTCTATGATGCGTAATGAAGTCCTGCATGGCTATTTGATTCATCATCGTAAATATCGTGAAAAAAGCCATATTGTGCATTTATTTACACAAGAATATGGTCGGGTGGATGGGATTTTAAGACAGGTCCCACCGCCACAATACCAACCTATTCGTTTGCAAGCTTCAGGTAAGTCAGAACTTAAAAATTTCACAAAATTAGAAATCCTGAATCAACCTGTGTTTTTTCATGGTGATGCATTTTTTGCCGGTTTTTATTTAAATGAAATTCTATTGCGACTGTGTCCTTTAGAAGAGATGATGCCACAAACCTTCGAACAATATCAGTTGATTCTCGCACTGTTACAGCAATTGGCTACACATGAGCAAGCGGCTTTGTTTCTTCGACAAATTTTACGTCAATTTGAGCATGTATTATTGCCTGAACTTGGTTATGCCATTGATTTTTCAGTAGATGCGAGCCAAAAAGACATTCAGGTCACTCAGCATTATCAATTTCAACTCAATGATGGCTTTTTACCAGTTTCACAAGCTTCGCGTTCAACACTTGATGGTGCATTGATTACATCCATGCAAAGTTACGAAGATGGGCAGGATTTTTCTCACGAACAATTGCAATTATTGGGTAAACTATACCGTCAAATGATTAGCTCTTTGCTGGGCGATCGGCCGCTGAAGAGTCGGCAACTTTGGATTCAAAGTACACAAAATTGATATTCCTGATGTATTGAAAATAATGATTCAGGGCTAAACCGATAGGATATTTTTATGGCTGCAATCTTGGGTGTAAACATTGATCATGTTGCGACGTTAAGACAGGCACGTGGTACAACTTACCCTGATCCAGTTCAGGCGGCTCTGGTCTGTGAACAGGCAGGTGCTGAGGGCATTACTTTGCATTTGCGTGAAGATCGCCGCCATATACAGGATGATGATGTACGTCGTATGCGTCCATTGTTAAAAACACGTATGAATCTTGAATTGGCCGTAACAGATGAAATGGTTGCATTTGCCAAAGAGATTCAGCCGCAACATGTGTGCTTTGTACCTGAGCGTCGTCAAGAAGTGACAACCGAAGGTGGCTTGGATGTGGTTGGTCATTTTGAAAAAGTCAAAGCAGCAACCCAAGCACTCAAAGCCATTGGCAGTGATGTTTCTTTATTTATCGATGCAGATTTGGCACAGATTGATGCCGCAGTGGCATGTGGTGCGCCGACCATTGAAATCCATACGGGTGCTTATGCTGATGCTGAGACAGATGAGCAGCAACAAGCTGAATTAGCTCGTATTATTAAAGGTGCTGAATATGCAGCGGCAAAAGGTTTGGTTGTGAATGCAGGGCATGGTTTGAATCTGGATAACGTTGCCGCGATTGCAGCAATTCCACAAATTCATGAATTAAACATCGGGCATTCAATTATTGCCGATAGCGTATTCGTTGGTTTGGCTCAAGCAGTAATAGATATGAAAGCAGCGATTCAGGCTGCTGCGAGATAAGTTGATGAGTAGTGTAAATTATGATGAGTTAATGCAACCTGTCATCGCATTTTTGGGTTGTACGACTCCTCAGGCGTGGTTGGATGAAGCCATTAATAATCTGGACATCTTAATGCAAGACCATGCTAACTGTGAGAAAAAAGCAGCGAGTACAGCAATGAACTTGATGTTCCGCTATAGTTTCTTTACGGACCTGCAAGTGAAATTGGCACAATTGGTGCGTGAAGAAATGCTGCATTATGAGCAGGTTTTGGAATTCATGAACAAACGTGGCCAAGAATGGAAGGGTTTGAGTGCAGGGCGTTATGCAGGCGGATTACGTAAAGAAATTCGTACTTATGAGCCTGAGGCTCTAATTGATGTGATGATTATTGGTGCATTTGTCGAAGCACGCTCGTGTGAGCGTTTCTATGCGCTAGCACCGATTGTGGACGATGAGCTGGGGCGTTACTACCGCTACTTGCTTAAGTCTGAATCTCGTCATTTTGAGGACTATCTGGCTTTAGCTTTGGATGTTGCAAAAACGGCGAAACTTAAAGATCCAGAAGAGACGATCCAGCAACGCATCGAGCATATTCGTGAAGTGGAAAAAAATCTGATTTTAAGTCCAGATGATACGTTCCGCTTTCATAGTGGCGTGCCAGCAGAAGTTGCTGCTTAGTTTAAAGTAGAAGCGAAAGGGCCTGTGTTCATCACGGGTCTTTTTTATTGGGTATTTTATTAATTACGGAATAAAAAAAGCCCTGATCATTGATCAGGGCTTTTTAGAATCTTGGCTCTCCCACCTGGGCTCGAACCAGGGACCTGCGGATTAACAGTCCGTCGCTCTACCGACTGAGCTATGGGAGATTAGTAGATTGGCTCTCCAACCTGGGCTCGAACCAGGGACCTGCGGATTAACAGTCCGTCGCTCTACCGACTGAGCTATTGGAGAATCTGATGCGCATTTTAGGCATGAAAAGCAGATGCGTCAACAACAATAGTAAATAAAATTAATCGTTTGCTTGATTAATAATCTTTTTGGCGTATAGATAAGCGAATCTGTACAAAAAAGACTTAATTTACTTAAAAATTAATCAGTTATTGTGCAACTCTTTAAACTTAGCTAGTGCTTCAATGCGATACTGAATCAGCATTTCACCAATTTCTGGACCAGTGACATGTTCAGGTAAATCTTGCGCACGAATATTTCTGACAATTTGCATCGCATCTAACATGTATTGCGCTTGTGGGTACGGGCGTTGCTCTAAGCCTAAACGACCTTTGGCATCACACTCACAGGCCTGAACAAAAGCTTCCACTTTTTCAGGTCGACGCAATACATCTAAGCGTTGTAAAAGACGCCATAAAGTGCCTGGTTTCAGATTCTTGACTTGATGGCACTTCAAATGTTCTTTACACACAATTAAAGCTAAGCTTTTTAAATGGGTGGGTACTCTTAAACGATCACACAGATCCGTTACAGGCTGAAGACCACGTTCTTCATGCATGATATGGCGTGGTAGTTCGTCCACAGGGGTGAGTGCCTTGCCAAGATCATGCACAAGCACAGCAAAACGCACATCAAGCGCATATTTTGCTAAACAGGCTTGTTTAAGCGCCATGAGGGTGTGAATACCACAATCAATCTCAGGATGGTATTCAGGACGCTGTGGTACACCAAATAACGCATCAATCTCTGGAAACAAGATTTTCAAGGCATCACACGCTTTGAGTGTTTGAAAGTAGACATCAGCATGATCTTCCAGCAATGCACGTGAAGTTTCTTTCCAGACACGTTCAGGCGTTAATGCATCAAGCTCACCAGATTTGGCAATTTCCTGCATTAATTCTAGGGTTTCGTCTGCGATTTTAAAGCCATAATTTGCATAACGAGCAGCAAAACGCGCTACACGAAGTACGCGCAGAGGATCTTCGGTAAATGCATCTGAAACATGGCGTAGAATTTTTTGATCTAAATCATCCTGCCCACCATAGGGGTCATAGATGGTACCTGCATCATCCATTGCCATTGCATTAATGGTTAAATCACGGCGGATCAGATCTTCTTCTAACTTAACCGTGGTATCGGTAAAAAATTGAAAACCGTGATAACCCACACCAGATTTACGTTCAGTACGTGCAAGTGCATATTCTTCTTTTGTTATTGGATGTAGAAATACCGGGAAATCTTTTCCCACGGGTTGATAGCCTTCGGCGAGTAATTGCTCGGGCGTTGCTCCAACCACCACATAATCTTTTTCGTGATAGGGATGGCCGAGTAAATGATCTCGAACAGCACCGCCTACTAAATAAACTTGCATGAAAAAACCTCTATTCTTCACACAATCATGCTACAGAATAGAGGTTTTCTCAAGGGTTAAGCGAAGCTTTTCAAGAAAAGCAGGGCTTAAGTGAACTTAGTTTTGACTTTGCTGAATTTCGGCAACCGTTAATGCAGTCATATTCACCAAACGACGCGTCGTTGCTGTAGGTGTCAGAATATGAACAGGTTTTGCAGCACCTAATAAAATAGGACCAATGGTCACATTATTACCTGAAGTTGCTTTTAACAAGTTGAATGAAATATTGGCTGAATCTAAGTTAGGCATAATCAACAAGTTTGCTGAACCTTTGAAGCGTGAGTTCGGGAATGCAAAATGACGAATATTTTCATCCAACGCCGCATCACCATGCATTTCCCCTTCAACTTCTAGCTCAGGTGCTTGCTCTGAAAGTAGGCGATAGACTTCACGCATTTTTTGAGCGCTTGCATCGGTTTGGTCACTACCGAAGCTTGAATGAGAAAGCAGCGCTACGCGTGGCGTAATACCAAAACGACGAACTTCTTCGGCCGCTAAAATCGTCATTTCAGCAAGTTGAGTCGCAGTTGGATTGGTATTTACATAAGTATCTGCAATAAATAAATTGCGATCTTCAAGCATCAATGCATTCAGCGTAAAGAACGTGCTGCGACCTTCTTTTAACCCAATGACGTTTTTCACGAAATCTAAATGAATGTCATAGCTTGAGTAGGTACCACATAACATACCATCGGCTTTGCCAAATTTAACCAACATTGCTGCGATGAGTGTTGAGCGGCGACGTGCTTCACGTTGCGCATATTCAACTGTTACGCCTTTGCGTTGCATGATTTGATGGTATTCTTTCCAGAAATCATCATACGAAGGATTCTTTTCCTGATCGACGATCTCAATGTTCACGCCATGCTGTAAGCGTAAACCTAATTTTCGAATATTGTCTTCAATCACAGCAGTACGACCAATTAGAATTGGTTTCGCTAAGCCTTCATCAACAACAATTTGAACAGCACGTAATACACGTTGATCTTCACCTTCAGCATACGCAATACGCTTCGGATCAGTCTTCGCTTGAGAGAAGATTGGTTTCATCAAGAATGCTGAGTTATACACAAACTCAGAAAGACGTTGACGGTATGCAGAGAAATCTTCAATTGGACGTGTCGCAACGCCAGAGTCCATTGCTGCTTTGGCAACAGCTGGTGCGATTTCCAAAATCAAGCGTTGATCGAGTGGACGAGGGATCAAATAGTCGCGGCCAAATGACGCAGATTTTTCACCATAAGTTGCAGCATCCGCTTCAACATGTGCCATGCGTGCAATTGCATGTACACAGGCAATCTTCATTTCTTCATTAATGGTGGTTGCACCAACATCGAGTGCACCACGGAAGATATAAGGGAAGCAAAGTGCGTTGTTCACTTGGTTAGGATAGTCTGAACGACCCGTTGCCATGATTGCATCTGGACGTACTTCGTGCGCATGTTCAGGTAGAATTTCAGGATCTGGGTTTGCAAGTGCAAAAATAATTGGATTTTCAGCCATTTCCTTAACCATTTCTTTGGTTAAGATACCTGCTGCTGAAAGACCCAAGAACATGTCTGCACCAGCCATTACTTCATGTAATTGTGTTGCTTGAATGTCTTGTACATAACGCTTTTTCGATTCATCTAAACCTTCACGTGATGTAGTGAGCAGACCGCGAGAATCGGCAACAACGATATTGGCTTTATTCACGCCTAAAGCGCAAAGCAAGTCTAAGCACGAAAGTGCTGCTGCACCGGCACCTGATGCAACGATTTTAATTTCGTCAATTTTTTTATTTACCAGTTGCAAAGCATTCAGCAATGCTGAACCGACAATAATACTGGTCCCATGTTGGTCATCATGGAATACAGGAATTTTCATGCGTTCGCGAAGTTTCTTCTCGATGTAGAAACATTCTGGCGCCTTGATATCTTCTAAGTTGATACCACCAAAAGTCGGCTCTAATGCAGCAACGATATCTACGATCTTGTCTGGATCATTTTCATCAATCTCGATATCAAAGACATCAACACCAGCGAACTTTTTGAATAGAACGCCTTTACCTTCCATTACAGGTTTAGACGCGAGCGGACCAATATTTCCTAAACCAAGCACGGCTGTACCATTACTCACGACGGCAACCAGATTACCACGCGCTGTATATTTGGCAGCGGCAGAAGGGTCACGTTCGATTTCCAAACATGGCGCAGCAACACCAGGTGAGTAGGCAAGCGCTAAATCTCGTTGGTTAACGAGCTGCTTGCTAGGTGTCACACTGATTTTTCCTGGGGTTGGAAATTCATGGTAATACAAAGCGGCTTGTTTTAAAGATTGATCGTCCATCTGAGTCTCGTTTGTTCCGATAATAATCAGACATATAGCTGTCTAATTACGATATTAAGATAAGTGCACAAGAATATAGCACTAGTTCATGCTTTCGCACAGTCAAAAAAGCTTATTTTCACTGAACTGCATACGTATTGACAGTTGCTATTCCGTGAAAAATAAAGAGTAAAAAAGGTTAAAATTCACGTTTAAATGGAATATCTTGCAGTTGACTGCTGCTTTTGTTTTTGCAGATATTCTGTCGCATGGGCGGCAGTAAGCGGTTGTGAAAATAAGTAACCCTGTAATATGTCGCAATTTTGTCGTTTCAAATACTCATATTGCTGTTCTGTTTCAACACCTTCTGCCACAACTTTTAGGCCAATGGTTTTGCCCATGGCAATCATGGCATTAACGATCGCATCTTGTTTGGCATTACCAATTTTCGAGATAAAAGCACGATCAATTTTTAAAATGTCAATTGGATATTCGGTGAGGTAAGCAAGAGAAGAGTAGCCTGTACCGAAATCATCCAGTGCGATTGAAATCTGACGTTCTTTAATGGCATACAACACGGTTTTGACACTGTCGGTGTTTTCAATAAAGGCTGATTCAGTAATTTCGAGTTCGAGATTTTTTCCTGAGATCTCATATGTATTTAGCACAGCATCAATATCATGTAGCAGTTGGCCGCGTAAAATTTGCTGTGCCACAATATTGACTGCGATATTGATATTGTTAAAACCAAGCTTTTGCCATGTTTGCAGTTGCTTAGCCGCTTCGTGTAACACGAGCTGTCCAATATCAGAAATCAGGCTGGTACTTTCCGCTAAAGGAATGAAAATGCTTGGCATGATTAGACCTTTCGTTGGATGCTTCCAACGGATTAGGGCTTCAAAACCATTAATTTGGTGATTATGTGCATTAATTTTTGGCTGATAGTATACAACCAGCTCGTTATTCTGAATGGCTTTTCTGAGATCAAGTTCTAGATCAGTATATTTGGCTACAAAATTCGCTCTTTCATTGGAGTAGTAGCGAATGGTGTTGCCACCTAAGCGCTTGGCTTCGGTCAATGCCTGTTCTGCATGGGTATTTAAATTATCGACTTGGCGGCCATGTTCTGGATAAATGGCGACACCGATCGAGATACTGACGAAGTATTCTTGATCTGCCAGATAAAAAGGTTTACTAAAGGCTTCAACGATGTTGTTACACAATTGGTGAATCGGTGGATGTAGTGGTGAAATTTCATAAATAATCGCAAAGTCATCTGCACTTAAATGAGCGACCAGTAGAGCATCAATATTACTAATACGTAAGCGTTGTGCCACCTGTTTGAGGAGTTCATTACCCGCTTGATTGCTAATGATTTCATTCAAGGCACGGAATCGGTCGATATTTAAACGGATAACAGCCAGATGCTGAATCGACGCTTCATTGACCAAATATTG
This sequence comes from Acinetobacter higginsii, assembly GCF_000369845.1. Classification (NCBI taxonomy): domain Bacteria; kingdom Pseudomonadati; phylum Pseudomonadota; class Gammaproteobacteria; order Moraxellales; family Moraxellaceae; genus Acinetobacter; species Acinetobacter higginsii. Next base: position 491,093 of record NZ_KB850222.1, read on the forward strand.
ATGTAACTGCTGTTGATAATAAAAACGGTTAGGGAGATCGGTGAGCGTATCGTAATTGGTCAGATAGGATAAACGTTGCTCTTGATGCTTACGTTCTGTCTGATCTGAAACAATACCGATATAGTTGATGACTCGTTCTTGTTCATCTTTCACCGCATTGATATGAATCCACAAAAAACAAGATTTTTCAGAAATATAAGTTTCTTGAAATTCACCCTCATATTCCTGTTCTTCACGCAGTGTATCAAGAATTGATAAATGAAAATTATGATGATGTTGTTTATTTTGTTTGGTAATTTCAAATAACTGTTTACTCACGATTGCTTGTTTATCAAGGCCTGTGAGCTGTTCATATTTAGGATTCACTTCAACATAGTTAAAGTTTTCATCTAAAATGAAAATACCTTCTGAGGCCTGCTCAAATACACTGGCAGCAAGCTTTAAACGTTCCTGATCTTTCTTTTCCTGATTAATATCACGATGAATACCCACCATTCGCAAAGGGGTGTCATCTTTTGGATCCCTTAAAATCACCTGACCAACATCATGAATCCAGGTCCACTCACCATTGTGGCGTTTAATTCTGAAGGTTTCTTCATAACGCTTGGTTTGGCCACATAAATGATTATATAAGGTGTTTTTTACCCGCTCGATATCATCTGGATGAATGATTTTATGCAGGAGGGTGTAATGGTTTTCAGAATTGCGCGTGACTGCCTGACTATGCGCATTGGTGACTCCAACGGTATGGCTTTCAAGATTCCAGTCCCAAGGGCGAATGCCTGCGGTTTCATGGGCAAAACTTAAGTTCTGACGATGTTCTTCTAAGCTTTCATTCATTTGCGTCAAGTCAAATGTACGCTCACGCACTTTTTGTTCCAAGAGGTGATTATTGAATTGCAGTTGCGCTTCAATATCTTTGGATTTATTCACTTCACGCTGTAATTGCTGACACAATTCTTCAGTCCATTGGTTATGCTGCTCGGCGACATCAATCAGTTGTTTATTTTTATCTAAAACCAAGGCCAAGCGTTTATGAATTTTATAGGTGACTTGAGCACAGAGTACGGTTGCGAAAAATGAAGAGTAATATGCAAGGTAGAACAGGGTGTGATCATGATCTCGATGTAAAATTTGAGATGCGATTAAAGGTGCAATACTTGGAATAAAAAATAAGAAGAAATAGCGAATATGTTGGGTTAAAAAGGTCAGTGCAATGATATGAGATGCGGTGAGTAGTAACGCAGTTAAGGTCAAAATATGTGACCCAATCAAATGAGGAATATCGACAGCCAAGTAGTGATTTATGACAATCGTATTGACTCCAATCAGTAAACCCGTAAAAAAACAGATCACTTGAAAAATGATGTTGGTTTGCTTGGTGTAACGAACTGAAGAGTAGCGTTTGAGTAAAAAATGACAGATACCGGTAAAGCTAAATAAAAGGATGAGGGTAATGCTCATCCAAGTGGTGAAAATATTTGATTCAAATGAATAAAAAATACCAAATAGGGCGTAATCTAACAGACAAATGCAGAAGACACTTAATACAAATAAGCGTACATGATTTGGATAATCGATTTGATCTGTATAGATAAACTGTGGCAAATTTTTTTCCTGAGCCCCTAACATACAAAGAATAATCCTTTTCATTTTTTATCTATATTCACAGTCTTTGTTTTTTTGTAAACACAGCAACGTTTTATTTTAAATTAACGCTAAACATAGCAGAAAGCAATGTCACGGCATTACATCTATGCAAAGTGATAATTTAAAATAGATAAAGCAACTACTGGGGCTGTTTCAGTTCTTAGAACACGGTCTCCGATACACCAGTTTTTAAATTGATGTTGATTGGCAGTATTAATTTCTGCTTCACTCAGGCCACCTTCTGGACCTATTAGTAGGGCAATGTCCGGTAGGCTGTTAAGTAAGACATTCGTTTGGTCTTTGTTTGGAGCCAGCACAAAGCGTGATGACGGTAACTCTGAGTTTAGCCACTCAGTTAAGCTGATGGGTGGCAAAACTTGAGGAACTCGATTCATGCCACATTGCTCACAGGCGGCGATTGCCACAGATTGCCAATGCTCTATTTTTTTCTGGTCACGATCGTATTTTAAACGCATTTCACAGCGTTCACTGGTCAGGAGTTGAATGGTCGTAACACCAAGTTCAGTGGCTTTTTGAATCGCATAATCCATGCGATCACCTTTACTCATCACTTGACCTAAAACAACTTTGAAAGGTGCTGTACGATCGGCTGGATCAAATTGATCAACAGAAACCAAGGCATTTTTCTTATTGATTTGAGTCAGTGTTACGATATATTCGCCACCTTTTCCATTGAAAAAGATGGCTTGTTCTTGTTCTTTTGCACGTAGCACACGTACCCAGTGATGAAATACCGATTCGGTTAATTCAACGGTGTTGTCAGTATTTAATTCGGTTTCGATATAAAAACGATTCATGCTTGGGTTGTGCTCGTACAAATTAGTTTAAACCAAGATCGACAACCAGTTGTCGAGTCGGTTCAGTTTGGTTCATTGAATAAAAATGCAGTGTTGGTGCGCCACCTGCGATCAGACGTTCACAAAGTTTCACAATCACTTCGTGACCGAATGCTTTGATACTTGCACTGTCATCGCCATAAGCTGCGAGTTGTTTGCGGATCCAACGTGGAATTTCTGCACCTGTTCCGTCAGCAAAGCGGATCAGGTTGCTTGCATTGGTAATCGGCATGATACCTGGTGCAACTGGAATATTCACGCCAGCTTTGGTAATACGTTCAATAAAATAGAAATAGGCATCTGGATTGAAGAAAAATTGGGTAATGCCTGCATTCGCGCCTGCATTTACTTTTTCAACAAAACGTTGAATATCACCATCAAAGGTATCAGCTTGTGGATGCATTTCAGGATAGGCTGCCACTTCAATGTGGAAATGATCGCCTGAATGCTCGCGAATAAAGCGGACTAAGTCCTGCGCATAAGGCAGTTCACCCAGACCAACCTGACCTGAAGGTAAATCGCCACGTAAAGCGACAATACGATCAATGCCTTGAGATTTATATAAATCTAAGAGCTCAGCAATACGTGCTTTGTCATCACCAATACAAGAGAGGTGAGGCGCAACTGGTGTACCTTTGCCGTTAAAGTCACTAATCGCAGCTAAAGTACGTTCACGTGTAGAGCCACCCGCACCATAGGTAATCGAGAAAAACTCTGGATTTAATTGTTGTAATTCTTGATGAACAGTTTTTAATTTTTCCGCGCCCGCATCAGTTTTTGGTGGGAAAAATTCAAAAGAAATAGGAACACGTTTTGTCATTTCAAATCCTTTTTAAAATCGCTTGGAATTTTAGAAAAAAGGGCAGTCCGTAAAACGTCTGCCCTGATTTTCTTAGTATTTATAAGCGTCAGATTTGAACGGACCTTCTACAGGAACGCCAAGGTAATCTGCTTGTACTTGCGTTAATTGTGTTAACACACCACCAAAGCCAAGGACCATTGCAGCAGCCACTTCTTCATCTAATTTTTTAGGAAGAACTTCTACGCGAATCGCTGCTTGTTTTTGCTCAGCAGGTAAGTCAGCAAATTTTTCAGCAAATAAATGCATTTGACCTAACACTTGGTTAGCGAAAGAACCGTCCATCACACGTGATGGGTGGCCTGTTGCATTACCAAGATTCACTAAACGACCTTCAGAAAGAAGGATAAGGTAGTTGTTTTCGTCTTCTGAACGATACACTTGGTGTACTTGTGGCTTCACTTCAACCCACTTGTAACCACGTAAGTATGCAGTGTCGATCTCTGTATCAAAGTGACCGATGTTACACACTACAGCACCCGCTTTTAAGCTATCTAACATTGCAGAATCACATACATGGTAGTTACCAGTTGTCGTGACAACAAGATCAGTATTGCCTAATAAGTCTTGGTTAATATCTTCTTTTTTGCCAGTTTGTACGCCATTTTTATATGGAGATACAACTTCGTATCCATCCATACATGCTTGCATTGCACAGATTGGATCAACTTCAGTTACACGAACGATCATGCCTTCTTGACGTAAAGATTGCGCAGAACCTTTACCAACATCGCCATAACCAATGACTAGTGCACGACGGCCAGAAAGTAACATGTCAGTTGCACGTTTGATGGCATCATTTAATGAATGGCGGCAACCGTATTTGTTGTCATTCTTCGATTTAGTGATCGAATCGTTCACGTTGATCGCTGGTACTTTAAGCGAACCGTCTTTCCACATTTCCAACAGACGTTGTACACCTGTTGTTGTTTCTTCAGTAATACCGTGGATACGTTCTAAAAGCGCAGGGTATTTGTCATGAACAAGAGCAGTTAAGTCACCGCCATCGTCCAAGATCATGTTGGCATCCCAAGGCTGACCGTTGACATTAATTTGCTGTTCTAAGCACCACACATATTCTTCTTCAGTTTCGCCTTTCCACGCGAATACAGGAACACCGCTTGCAGCAATTGCAGCTGCAGCATGGTCTTGAGTAGAGAAGATATTGCAAGAAGTCCAACGCACCTCTGCACCGAGTTCAACCAAAGTTTCGATTAAAACAGCGGTTTGGATTGTCATGTGGATACAACCCAAGATTTTTGCGCCAGCAAGTGGTTTAGCTGCTGAATAACGTTTACGTAAACCGATCAAAGCTGGCATTTCTGCTTCAGCAAGTTTGATCTCTTTACGGCCATAGTCAGCAAGGGAAATATCAGCAACTTTATAATCTGTAAATGAAGCATTCACCGCGTTCATCAGGATCTCCTAGAAAAATAGTATGGATCATTCTGTTCGCGGATGCCGTTGTTGGTTAAAACGAGTGTCTAACCGATCGTCGAGCCTGGCAAATTGATCTTTAGTGCCGATCAATTGTCGCAGCATCCCTCGACTGGGCATAATGATACTTGGAAATTGCGTTTGTTCCAATGAAATTTTGTTTGAAATGGTTAGAAAATGAAGGATTAAATGAGAGATACGTCTTAATTATTTTTATGAGCATCAATCAAGGATTCCAAATCCCTTTGAAACCCTGATATCTAGGGAAATTTGCCATTAGGCTTTTAAATGATCTTCAAACTCTTCACCCAGTTGCATTGCTAAAGCATTACCAGATAAATCGCCTGTGACTAAACCATATTCTTTTTTGAAGCTAAATGTGAAACCGCGGTTATCTGTCAGATTTTTAACCGAATATCCTAATTTTTCTAACCAAATACGGAAAGCCAATACGTTTTTTGCTTTAACAACTCTGTTTTTCATGACAGATCTCCTTGTGAACATGTATTTATTAATAAGGGTCAGTTAAATTTTTTTAAAGGGGGATTGCATAGATTTATTTTTCCACATGTAAGTAATGTAAATTTAGCGTAATTTTTATAGATAGAATCTTATCTGTGTTTTTGTTAGTTTGTTGAATTTACTATAAAAAATATTTTTTATAAATGTGGTGGAAATCAAGTTTTAGGGAAAATATTCTTGAAGCAAATGTAAAAAATAATTTCATTTTCTACTTTGCTGTGAAAGTAGAAAATGAATCAGTCGAAGCGATAGGATTTAATCAAAATTGATCTTTCAGACTACGAATTCGGGCAAACTCTTCTGCACTTTCAGTCCGCAGGAAGGGATTGGTTTCAAGCTCTAATTCGATCGTACTTGGAAGGGTAATTTGATCTGCTTCTCTTAGCGCTTTGACTTGTTGCATGCGCTCTTGCAGCGCGACATTATTTGGTTCAACAGTTAAAGCGAATTCAGCATTGGCAAGTGTGTATTCATGGGTGCAGTATACTTTGGTCTGAATAGGTAACGCAGCCAACCGATTCAATGAGTGATACATTTGCTCCGCTGTCCCTTCAAATAGACGACCACAGCCCATTGCAAATAAGGTGTCACCGCTAAACAGCGTCTCAATTTTTTCAATAAAATAAGTAATATGGCCAAGGGTATGACCGGGCGTCGCAATAATTTCAACTTTGAGGTCATTAAAATGAAAGTGATCGTCATTTTGCAAAGGGTTGGAAATGAACGAAATCTTACTCAATTCATCGCGTGGACCGTAGACCATAATATTTTGATCGGCGAGTAAGCCTTCAACTCCACCTGTATGATCTTTATGCCAATGCGTCAACCAAATTTGCTTCAGTTGAAGCTGATGCTGTTGGCAAAAATCAATTACTAAACCCGCTTCAGTTGGGTCGATCGCCACAACTTCTTGTGTATGAGTATCTTCCAATAACCAAATATAGTTTTTTAAGGCATTTTTTACATCAATTGCATGAATCTTATAATGCATAGCCGAATCCTAAAGCTTTGTTTCGTGAGGTTATTGCGGTTTGGGTACTTATATGAGTGCCTATTTGTAGTGTAAGTGCAAATGCAGTTCAGTGCAAAATTCCTACTGATTTATAGCGCTGAATAATGACTTTATCGGGCAGATTTTGACAGCCACTTTCAATAGATATCTTAATCGTTGACAACTGTTATATTTTCAATAAAGATGAGATAAAAGTTTTATAAGTTAATGATTTATCTTTAGTCGTATAAAAATATTGAAGTAAAGCTAAATAATTTCAATGATTAAATTTAAAAAGAGAAATAAAGATCTTTTACGATGAGTGAAAAGTGATAAATCTGAAGAACAAGAGGGGGCGTTATGTCTGAGCTGATCGATCATGAAGTGGTCGTTATCTTTAAAAAGTATTTATATCCGCTCTCTGCCAAACTTACAGAAATGCTGAATGAGCATTTTAGTCATCAGACTGAACGTCGGGGTTGCGGTTATACGCAGGCGACGCGTGTTATTGCAGAGTTTGTTTCTCAAGTTCGGGATCCAATCGGGTTTCAGGATTTGCGTATTTTTGAAGAATACGAGACCAAAGCTTTGCGTAATATTCTTAATCAAAGCTCATCTTATGGTTTAGAGTTAGAAACATGGCGTAATTTGGATACCAATTTAAATGTCCAACAATGCTTGCAGCGTATAAACCCACAAGAAAGTTTTGCACAGAGCTTACAGCTGGAAGTTGAGTTTCAAGCCAAGTTAAGAACCATACATCAATATGCTGAGCTCGAAGAGAGCCAGCTGATTTGTCAGCTACTTAGCGATATTATCCTACCGCAAGATGCCAAAAACCTTGAAATGATTGAATGTCGAGCTTTAGAGGAAAAACCTAAAGTAGGCTCTTGCCCGATGGCAGAGAAATTCTTCTTGCGTATTGCACACCACCGTTTATTAAGACAAGGTGAAATCAATATTTTTGTGGATGAGCATGATCAACCTATCATGATGGAAAAGTTAAATATGGGGGATAACCACTCTTGCATCAGCTTAGTTCCCTTGATGATGAATGGTGTTTGTTTACCTGCGGGAAGTTTGTTTTCAACACATTATGAAATCGAGCAGCTCGAAAAACATAAAAATAAACAATATAAGGGCTATGTGATTCCAATCACTGAAATGAATGGTTTTTGGTTTTTACGTTTAACAACCTTGGCAGTTTCGCCAAAAAATCGTGCTCGGGCATTTGGATATCACTTTAAACAACAGGTCGATAATGGATTATTTAGACCTGATACAACCGAATTGAGTCAGCTGATGGAAATTGCGCGTGATCAGATTTACGTAGGACATCCATGCTAAAAGCCTGTTATTCACCACGCTATTATGCGCAAACGCATACCAATAGTATGGAAAAACTCACCGCTGTCGCTGATGTGTTACGTGCCCAACGGATGGTTGAACTGATCGATCCAGGCAGTATTGATGTTGAGCTGTTAAAGAAATTGCACAATCCACAGTATGTGGAAGCTTTTTTATCGGGACAGTCAGCATTTGCCACCATACAAGGATTTAAGCCGTGGAATGAACAACTGAGAGATGCGATTTTATCGGTTCAGGCTGGACAGTTGGTTGGAGCTGAAATTGCTTTGCAAGAAGGGATTGCTGCAAATATTGCTCAAGGTTTTCATCATGCCAGTTATGAATCTGGTGCAGCCTATTGTACCTTTAATGGCTTAGCGCTGGTTGCTAAGCAATATCCTGAAAAACGAATCTTTGTTTTGGATTGTGATCAACATGGTGGAGATGGCACAGCTATTTTCACCAATCGTATGACCAATCTGATTAATTTTGGAATTTTTGGCATTCGTTTTGGCTGTAAGGCTAGTGAGCGCAGTTTGACCCGTTATATTCACCCCAAACAAGGTAATTTCGATTTATATCGTGAAGCGATCTTTGAGGCATTCCAATATGCTTCGCGTTGGGATACAGATTTAATTATTTATCAAGCAGGCATGGACTGCCATCAACATGATAAATACGGCTCTAAATGGTTTAGCACTGAGTTATTATTTGAACGTGACAGAATTGTCTTTGAGATGGCCAAGAAAATGAAGATTCCAATACTGTTCGTTTTGGCTGGAGGATATCAAGCATTGGATGATTTAGTGCCATTGCATGTCAATACTTTTAAAGCGGCGAATGAAATCTATTTTCCTTAAGTAAAAATACAAGACATAAAAAAACGCTCAGCTGAGCGTTTTTTCTATTTTTTCTATCGCAGTTTTGCTAACCAATCACCGAGCATTTGTACCATCTGAACCAACAGTAATAACACGATGACCGTTAAAATCACCACACTGGTGTCGAAACGTTGGTAACCATAAGAAATTGCCAAGTCACCAATACCACCAGCACCAACAGCACCTGCCATTGCAGTTGCACCGATGAGCGAGATCGTACCCGTAGTTAAATTCAGAATCAGAGAGCTACGTGCTTCAGGGATAATAAATTTAAAGATAATTTGCCAAGGCGAAGCACCCATTGCCTGAGCGGATTCGACAATGCCTTCATTCACTTCAAGTAACGAAGTTTCAATTAAACGACCTAAGTATGGGCCCACATAAATAGTCAAAGGCACAATCGCTGCCCATGTTCCAATTGAAGTGCCAACCAGCATTTTAGTCAGTGGAATAACGGCAATCAGCAGAATAATGAAGGGAAGGGAACGCAGTGCATTCACAATCGGGTTCAGGAAATAATAAATCGCACGATTTTGCAAGATACCGCCTGAGCGGGTAACGACTAGCGTAATACCTTGAATCAATCCCCAAATGCAACCAAACAGCAGAGAAAAGAACACCATTTGAAAGGTTTCTTGCAGTGCTGTCACAAACTGGTCGATCGAAAGGGAACTGTGCCAAAATGGAGCAGTGACTTGTGTCAGCCATTGTACAATTAAATCTCTCATTGGCTTACCACTCCAGATTGTTCGACTTTCACGCCTTGAAGCTCAAGGAATTTTACGGTTTCCTGTATGATCGACGGATCACCCAAAAGCTGGATAAACATTTGTCCGATCACGGTACCATTAATCTCGGTCATGTTAGCAAACAGAATATTTAAGCTGACATCAAACTGTTTAATCGCAGCCTGAATCACGGTTTCCTGTGCTGAAGTGCCGAGAAACTGCAAGCTATAGATACTATTATGATGTTGATGTTCAAGATTACTTAAAATATTTACAGGTAACTGCTGTTGCAATACCGTTTGAATAAAAGTCTTGGTGGTTGGATGCTGTGGCTGACTGAAAATATCCAGCGTCGGGCCAGTTTCAATCACATGACCTGACTCCATGACCGCTACATAATCACATACTGATTCGATGACATCCATTTCATGGGTGACCATCACAATAGTAATGTTCTGTTCTTTATTAATCTTTTTTAATAGTGCTAAAACAGATTTTGTGGTCTGTGGATCAAGGGCAGAAGTTGCTTCATCGCAGAGTAAAATCTTGGGATGATTTGCCAGCGCACGTGCGATACCAACACGTTGTTTTTGCCCCCCTGAAAGCTCATCAGGGTAGGCATCTTTTTTATGTTTAAGATCGATAAACTCAAGTAGTTCAGCCAGACGTTTTTCACGTTCAGCTTTGCTATGCCCAAGTAATTTAAGTGGCATTTCAATATTTTCAGACACGGTTTTAGTCTGAAGGAGATTGAAGTGCTGAAAGATCATGCCAATATTTGCACGTTCTTGACGAAGTGTTCGCGCGTCCATAGCAGTAAAGTCTTTTTGATTGATAATGACTTGCCCCTGCGTCGGGCGTTCAAGCAAATTAATCAAACGGATCAGCGTACTTTTACCTGCACCACTATAGCCGATAATGCCAAAGATACTACCGTCCGGGATCTCTAAATTGATCTGGTCCAGTGCATTGATCGTTTGACCTTTCAACTGATAGTGTTTCGAAATGTTTTTAAATTGGATCATGTTCGTCAGTACTATGGCAGAAAAGAAAAAACAGGCAAAATAACTTTGCCTGTTTTATTTGAGAGCATTATATTACGAATTTGCTTCTGTGAGGTAGCTTGTTGGTTTGTTCACGTCAACTTTCGTACCAGCAAAGTGTTCTTGAACATATTGCTTCACTGCTTCAGTATGATAAAGCGCGCCAACTTTTTGGAGTACTGCATCATCCTTACGTGATTCAGCAGTTGCCAATACATTGACATTTAATTTGGTGCTTTGATCAACTGGTTCATAGTAGATTGCATCTTTAAGAACGTTTAAACCGCCCTCCATTGCAAGTGTATTACCCAATAGAATCGCATCAACTTCATCTTTAACACGTACAGCTGTTGCCATTTGAATTGGTTTGATCACGATTTTTTTGCTGTTTTCGATAATGTCAGCAGGTGTGCCTTTTACAGGGTCGAAGTCAGCTTTTAATTTGATCAAGCCAGCACTTTGTAAAAGTAATAAAGCACGTGATTCATTGGCACCATCATTTGGAATCGCAATGGTTGCGCCTTCAGCAAACTCTTCAACTTTCTTTACTTTGCTTGAGTAGATACCCATTGGTTCTAAGTAAGTAGTCGAAACAGGAGCAATCTTGTCTTTATTTGCAGCATTGAATGCGACAAGGTAAGCGTAAGATTGGAATGCATTCAAATCAACTTCTTTATTTGCGGCTGCAGTGTTCATTGCAACGTAGTCTGTGAAGTTCTTGATTTCGAGTTTAAGTCCAGCGGCTTTAGTTTCTGGTAATGTTGCGATATAACGCCAAATATCAGCGTCTGAACCTGTAGAAGCGATTACAACGGTTTGTAATGCAGCAGCATCACCTTTTTGTTCGGTAGATGCGGTATCTGGTTGTTTACTGCATGCCGCAAGTAATAACACAGATACACTTAAAAAAAGACTAATCAGCTTTTTCATGTATAAATCCTAATCGGAAAAATGTCGAGAAAATCATCATTTCTCTAGCATTAATGATTGCAATAGGTTTGTATGTTGTAAATTGACATCGCACTCAAAACAATCCCTGAATTATTCTTAAAGTTTGAACAAGTGTGATAGATCTACAACATCCGAAAAGTAGATGAATATTCATGTTCCGATTCAGTATATACAGATAGGAACCAACTGTTCATCTCATTTTCAAATCAAATTTGGATTTAGCTGCAATTTGTTTTGTTAGGTTCAATATTCTAGACATTTAAAAATAATGAAAAAGAATATACAGTTAACATAAAAACAACATCTAAAATTTCGGCAATCATAGCAACAATTTATGGGCGGTTATAGTGGAACAGCTTGTACTTTGAAGCTTAATAACCTACTTGCTAGAAGATAATTATGGTCTAAGTAAATATAAATAAATGATAGTTTTATGAATTTTTCCAAAAATATAGAGAGAGGAATCAATTGAATAATAAATATATATTTTTCTGAATTTTATATTTAAATAATGAATATAGAATTCATATTTATGCGGTTTATGGAATAAAAAAGCCTTCCGAAGAAGGCTTTTTTGCTCAACAAAGCTTATTCAGCTTTTTCTCGTGCAATGGCACGGTAACCGATGTCACTACGGTATTGCATCCCCGTAAATGTGACTTGACCACAAACTTCTAAGGCATTGATTTGCGCTTCTAGCACAGTATCACCCAGTGCAGTCACACAAAGTACGCGACCACCAGCAGTAATGACATGACCATCTGTGCTCATTGCCGTACCTGCATGGAAAATCTTGGTGTCTTCTGGAGATTGACCAAGACCTGAAATCACATCGCCTTTGCGAACCGTTTCAGGATAACCGCCAGCGGCCAGCACGATACCAATCGATTTACGTTCATCCCATTCAGCTTCGCTTGGTAAATTACCTGCAATACCTGCTTCCACTAAATCAACCAAAGATGATTTTAAACGCATCATAATTGGTTGAGTTTCAGGATCGCCGAAGCGGCAGTTGAACTCGATCACACGCGGTTGACCTTGTTCATCAATCATCAAGCCAGCATATAAGAAGCCAGTATAAACATGACCATCTGCAGCCATACCGTCAACAGTAGGGCGCATTACTTCGTTCATGACACGTTCAAACACTTCTGCCGTTACCACAGGAGCGGGAGAGTAAGCACCCATACCACCCGTATTTGGGCCTTCATCACCTTCAAAAATACGTTTGTGATCTTGTGAAGTGGCCATTGGCAAAATGTTGTTGCCATCGATCATACAAATGAAGCTTGCTTCTTCACCAGCAAGGAACTGTTCGATAACAACACGTGAACCTGCATCACCAAACTTGTTACCCGCAAGCATATCGTCAATCGCAGCAAAAGCTTCTTCGTTGGTCATTGCCACGATTACGCCTTTACCTGCAGCTAGACCGTCCGCTTTAATTACAATAGGTGCGCCATTTTTTTCAACGTATGCTTTTGCCGCATCCACTTCAGTGAAAACGTCATAAAAAGCGGTAGGAATGTTGTGGCGTTTTAAGAAATGTTTGGCAAATGCTTTAGAGCCTTCAAGCTGTGCAGCGTACTGGGTTGGGCCCCAGATTTTTAAACCTGCTTCACGTGCTGCATCTACCACACCATTGACTAATGGTGCTTCAGGACCAACAATCACCAATGCAATATCATTTGCTTTTGCAAATGCGATGATTGCTGGATTGTCTAGAATATTAAGCTCTACGTTTGTACATTTGTCTTCTGTTGCCGTGCCTGCATTACCCGGTGCAACGAACACTTGAGTGACTTTTGCATCTTGTGCGATTTTCCATGCAAGTGCATGTTCACGGCCACCGCTACCCAAAACTAAAATATTCATTATTAAGTTATTTCCCTTTTTCAGTATCTAAGAATATACCTGTTCAGAATAAAAAAGTCCCTCTGAATCTCCCCCAGACCTCTCTTTGATAAAGAGGGGAGCATACTTTTTAATTTAAGTAAAAAAGTAAGTCCCCCTTTTTATAAAGGGGGATTTAGGGGGATTGCGTTTGAGACTCAAATCATTTAGTGACGGAAGTGACGCATGCCTGTGAACACCATCGCGATACCCGCTTCATCCGCTGCTGCAATGGTTTCTTCGTCGCGCATTGAACCACCTGGTTGGATAATACATTTAATACCAGCCTTAGCTGCATTATCAATACCATCACGGAAAGGGAAGAATGCATCAGATGCCATTACCGCACCTTCAACCACTAGACCAGCATGCTTCGCTTTAATCGCTGCAATACGTGCTGAGTTGACGCGGCTCATTTGACCAGCACCTACACCAATCGTTTGACGATTTTTTGCATAAACAATTGCATTTGATTTCACATATTTCGCTACTTTCCAAGCAAAGATCAAATCATCAATTTCTTGTTCAGTTGGCGCACGTTTGGTCACAACTTTAAGATCATCTTTAGTGATCATACCTAGATCTTGGTCTTGAACCAATAAGCCGCCATTCACACGCTTATAGTCAAGTTGTGCTGCACGAGCGTCAATTGCTGGGAGCTCACCACACACCAACACACGTACATTCTTTTTCGCACCTGTGATTTCAAGTACGCCATCCGCAATGCTTGGTGCAATAATCACTTCAACGAATTGACGATCTACAATCGCTTGTGCAGTCGCAGTGTCCAATTCACGGTTGAATGCAATGATGCCACCAAATGCTGATTCAGGATCAGTTGCATAAGCAAGATCATAAGCTGCTTTGATACCATCCAATGAAACTGCAACGCCACAAGGGTTTGCATGTTTAACGATGACACAAGCAGGCTTCGCAAATGATTTCACACATTCAAGCGCTGCATCGGTATCTGCAATATTGTTATAAGAGAGTTCTTTGCCTTGTAATTGTTTCGCAGTAGAAACAGATGCTTCTTTGGCATTGGCTTCTACATAGAATGCCGCGTTTTGGTGTGGATTTTCACCATAACGTAAATCTTGTGCTTTATTCAGTTGCGTATTGAAGGTACGCGGGAACAGATCCGCTTCGCCTTCAGTTTTGCCAACGCGCGCGCCTAAATAAGATGCGATCATGCCATCGTATTGTGCAGTGTGCTCAAATGCTTTTACCGCTAAGTCGAAACGAGTTTCGTAAGAAAGCGCACCATTGGCTTTTAATTCAGCAACGACTGTGTCGTAGTCAGCTGCATTCACGATAATGCCTACTGAAGCATGGTTCTTTGCAGCAGCACGAACCATCGTTGGACCACCGATGTCGATATTCTCGATTGCATCTGCAAGTGAACAGTTTGGTTTTGCTACTGTGGCTGCAAATGGATACAGGTTTACAATCACTAGATCAATCGGATCGATGTTGTGTTCTTGCATCACTGCTTCGTCCAGACCACGACGCGCTAAGATGCCTCCATGAATTTTAGGATGAAGTGTTTTTACACGACCATCCATCATTTCAGGAAAACCTGTATGTTCAGAAACTTCTACTACGGCGATATTGTTGTCTTTAAGCAACTTATATGTACCGCCCGTAGATAAAATTTCTACCCCTAGAGCTACAAGATTTTGAGCGAATTCAACGATTCCGGTTTTATCAGATACAGAGATTAAAGCACGTTTGATAGTCATGATTTTAGTCAACAGTTTGAAGTCTACAGATTAAAAATAAAAGGCAAAAAAAATGCCCACGAGAACGTGAGCATTTTATCAATTATTCACTCATTAAACCGTGAGCTTTTAACTTTTTGCGTAAAGTTCCGCGGTTAAGGCCTAAAATCTCAGCGGCACGTGTTTGATTACCGCGAGTATATTCTAAGACCACAGATAAAAGAGGTTTCTCCATTTCTGCTAAAACCATGTCATAAACTTGAGATGGTTGCTCACCTTGCAATTGTGCAAAATAATGACGAACTGCGCGATCTACATGGATGCGAAGAGCGACATCAGATTGAGCCGTAAAAATAGGAGATTTGCTATTCATGCGTGTTAATCCGAAATATCAAAATATCACTTGGGTAAAGTGATATAAATGTGGTCTAAATTACTGAGCCCCGTTTTAGATCCTAAAACAGTGACTCTAAAACAAAAGGACTATTAGCTTGCCACAAATCCTCGAGCTGTGTAAAAAATAAGCGTAACAATAGTTAAATATTTGTTACCGCCTACTTTTAAAAACAAAAAAACCAACAATGCGCTTATTGGGTAAAAGCACAGTTCGTTTAACGATTTTATTGTCTATAAATTACGAGGAGTAAGTAGGTCAAGCATTCGTGGCGCGTATCATACCACTGTCAGCGAAAAAGTGAGCAAATTAACTGCACTTTTTTTTGTTTTTTTGTCACTTTTTTGAGCTTTTAGGGCTGTACAAATTCTAAACTATAGTCATTGAAGCTATTTTTACTTTTTGGAAGGGTAAATTCGAAGCGAAAAGGGCTGTTGGTTGGAATGCGTTGAATCGTTTTTAAACTGTCAACTAAATAATCTTGTGGTTTGAGCATTACGTTAAAAACGGCTTCGTCGTTTTGTTTGAGCACGACTTTAATAGGAGGCAGTGCCACGCTGTTCTCATTATGATTTAGAAGCACACCTGAAAAAACAGTAGCATCTTTTTCTCCACGCTTAATTTTTACTTTTTCAAAACTAAGATATTTATATTGTTCATCACTGGTTTTGCACGAAAAAATGCCGCAAGCATAATTAAACATCTGATTCAAGGCTGGGCTTTCATGCATCAGTTTTGGGTTGAACCATAAAATCTGAAAAGCAAATACTAAAATTAAAGCAATATTACCGAGCCCCCAAAGCGTGTAATACAGCCAACCATGTTGTTTATCATTATTCTCATGGTCAATTTGTAAAGTATCTTCAGACAGATTTAAATTAGGTAAGGCAGTAACAGGCTCGGTATTGAAATAATTGAGGTTGTTGAGATAGGTCAATAAATCAATATTTGAGTTTTCAATTTTCTGATCAAAGATGCTCAAAATCTGCATTTGTTTTTCTGCAAACGAGCTGTCAGGTTGAATTGAAGAAAAAAGTGAGCGATTGACAGGTGTGGGAATCGCTTCACTATCTGTTTCTAATAAGTTGGTTAATGCATTAAAGTTAATGACACATTTCGGACAACAAACCATACCCTGTGCAACACTGAGTTGTGAAAGGGTCACTTTGTACACAGTTGAACATTTAGGGCAGCGGGTTTGTTTTTCACTCATAAGTAACAATGTTCTCAAATTGTTGTTTTACGTTTTCCTGAAATGCGACACCAGTTTTCTTCACGCTTTTCGATCTCTAATATATCAAAAAACTGTGAGTAAACACTAGAAACATCAGCAACTTGCTCTTCGATTACACCTGCAAGTGCGAACTCGCCCTCATTTTTTATTAAAGTTGAGAATTCAGGCGCAAGTGCCATTAATGGTGCCGCTAAAATATTGGCGACAAGGACATCTGCTTGTTGTGGTTTAAATTCTTGATCAAACTCTTCGGGTAATCCTACAGAAAGACGATCCAGTACACCATTTAATTCTGCATTTTGTTTGGTCGCAAGTACCGCTTGTGGATCAATATCAGTCGCATAAACTTTTTTAGCGCCGAGTAATAAAGCCGCAACACCTAAGATGCCTGAGCCACAACCATAGTCGATCACAACTTTGTCTTTAACATCAGTTTTACCTAGCCATTGTAAGCATAAGAAGGTACTTGCATGGTTTCCAGTACCGAAAGCAAGACCTGGATCTAGCTTAATATTGGTTGCATCAGCTTCAGGTGGTTCTAACCATTCTGGTACGATCCAGTATTTTTCACCAATTTGAATCGGTTCATAATAATCCATCCATGCACGTTCCCACACTTGGTTTTCCAAGTATTCATGGCGCATTGGTACATCTGGAAGTTGTGCTTTTAAGAAGGCTTCTAAAGTATCGACATCAATTGGGTCATCTTCTTCTTGTTGATAAATCCCTGTGACGATGACTTTATTCCAAAGTGGTGTTTCACCTGGCAATGGTTCAAGTAAGGCTTGGTCTTCAGCATCATCTAAAGTTACGCTCACCGCGCCTAATGACAGGAGTAATGTTTCGGTCAGTTCGACTTGGTTTTGATCAACAGTAATATGAATTTGTAGCCAGTTCACAGGAAAACCTAAATAAATGTATTTGTGCTTATTGTAATGGATTCGTGCTTGTTAAAGGGATTATAAAGTAGACAGATTACAATTTTAAGATGAAATATTTTGTCCTAATGCAATCTATTATATTGTTTTTATATAAAAGAAGGCCAAATTAGGCCTTCTTTTATATCATTTATGCATTAAGGTGCAGTCTGTTCGACATCAGGTGCTACTGGTGGTGCAGGAGCGATAGCGGGTGCTTCCATAGGTGCAGTACTATTGTCTGCTGGTGCACTATTGACTGGGCGAGGTGCCGATTGCGTTTCTGAAAGACGACTTTGAGTCTCAACGGTAGCATTAGATGCAGGTGTTGGTGGTTGGAATGCTAACTTACCAGCTTCATTAGGCTCACATGAACCATTGAAAACAACGCCTTTAAATGCAAATGAAACTGGATCACCTTGTTTTTTGCCTTTACAGACCTGTTGATATTTCTTGGCCTGTTGGTCTTGGCTTGCTTTGGTATCTGCATGCGCAGCTACGCTAAAACATAGACTACAAATTAGAGATGAAAATAAAAGCTTTGTGTTCATATCATTGTCCTAAAGTATTTTTTATACACTTTTTAGGATAAGAAACTGGGCAGATAAAACAGTGGTGTTCAAGTTAATAGTGATGAATCGCTGTGTGCAGTCTAAGAGGAAAATGCAACATAAGGTTTCTTTTTGTATGTTCTGTAGTCAGAACAGGGGCTTGCAATCCTCAACAATCTTGACTGTTTTTGGCAATTTAATGCAAAACTCCTGTATAATGCTCTGTCATTTTTTGAATACACATTTACCACTATGCACTATCCTAAAGTTTACGACGTTATCGTAATTGGCGGCGGTCACGCTGGTACGGAAGCAGCACTTGCTGCGGCACGTATGGGAAGACAAACATTATTGTTAACGCATAACATTGAAACTTTGGGGCAGATGAGCTGTAACCCAGCGATTGGTGGTATTGGTAAATCACATCTTGTCCGCGAGATCGATGCACTCGGTGGTGCAATGGCACTCGCAGCGGATAAAGGTGGTATTCAATTCCGTATTCTAAATTCTCGTAAAGGTGCAGCTGTGCGTGCAACACGTGCGCAAGCGGACCGTGTACGTTATAAAGCAGCGATTCGCGATACTTTAGAAAATCAAGCGAACTTGGATATTTTCCAGCAAGCTGCAGACGACTTAATTGTTGAAGGCGATACTGTTAAAGGTGTTGTGACCCAAATGGGTATCCGTTTTGATACCAAGACGGTGGTATTGACGACAGGGACTTTCTTGGGTGGGGTGATCCACGTCGGTCTACAAAATTCAAGTGGTGGTCGTGCAGGTGATCCACCATCAATTGCTTTAGCGCATCGGTTACGTGAACTTAAATTACCCGTTGGGCGTTTAAAGACGGGTACCCCGCCTCGTATTGATGCACGTAGTGTTGATTTCTCTGTCATGACGCCACAACCTGGTGATTTCCCATCGCCAGTGATGTCGTTTATGGGTGATGCATCTATGCACCCTGAACAAGTCAATTGTTATATCACGCATACCAGTGAAAAAACCCACGAAATTATCCGTGGTGGTTTAGACCGTTCACCAATGTACACCGGTGTGATTGAAGGTGTTGGTCCACGTTATTGCCCATCAATTGAAGATAAAATTCACCGTTTTGCCGATAAAGATTCACATCAAGTGTTCTTGGAGCCTGAAGGCTTAGATACTCATGAACTGTATCCAAACGGTATTTCGACTTCATTGCCATTTGACGTACAGTTCAATTTGGTTCGTTCAATTCGTGGTATGGAAAATGCGCATATCTTGCGTCCGGGCTATGCGATTGAATATGACTATTTCAATCCACAAGCGTTGAAATTCACACTTGAAACCAAAGCGATTCAAAACTTGTACTTTGCTGGCCAGATTAATGGTACCACGGGTTATGAAGAGGCGGGTGCGCAAGGCTTACTTGCAGGCTTAAATGCAGCACGCCGTGCCTGGGAACAGGAAGAATGGACGCCAAAACGTGATCAAGCTTATATGGGTGTTTTAGTCGACGATCTAATCACTTTGGGTACTAAAGAACCGTATCGTATGTTTACTTCACGTGCGGAATACCGTTTGATGTTACGTGAAGACAATGCCGATCAGCGTTTAACCTCAATTGGTCGTGAACTTGGTTTAGTTGACGATGAGCGTTGGGCTGCATATAGCGAAAAAATGGAAGCGGTTGAGCGTGAAACTTCTCGTTTACAACATTTGTGGGCTGCACCAAATAACCCAATGGGTAAAAAGTTCGTTGAAATGACAGGTGCAGATCTCAGTAAAGAATGTAGTGCGATCGATTTACTGAAACGTCCAAATATCAATTTTAGCCAAATTGCTGAATTAACAGGTTCAGAAGTGTCTGAGCATGTGGGTGAGCAGATTGAAATCGCGGTGAAATACGAAGGCTATATTAATCGTCAGCATGAAGATGTTGCACAATTAAAACGTCTTGAAGAAACCCGAATCCCTGCTGATTTTGAATATGAGGGTATTTCAGGTTTGTCACGTGAGATCACATTAAAGTTAAACACGGTTCGCCCTGAAACATTAGCACAAGCAAGTCGTATCCCAGGGGTAACACCAGCTGCGGTACAGTTACTGATGATTACGATCCGTAAAAACAATATGGCGAAGAAATCGGCTTAATTGCCTGCTTCGTCTATTGTCGTAAATGTTAAAAACACCCTTCTACAAAGGGTGTTTTTTTCTGCTAAGCAAATTCTGTTTAATTGAAGGGGGTGAGTAAATGAACAATTGGATAATTTTATTCATTGCGATTACTGCGGAAGTGATTGCAACCTCTGCCTTAAAAAGTAGTGAAGGTTTTACCAAACCAGTTGCTTCCATCGTGGTTGTAGTGGGTTATCTGATTGCATTCTATTGCTTGTCTCTAACCTTAAAAACGATTCCTGTAGGCGTCGCTTATGCGATTTGGTCTGGCGTTGGGATTGTTTTGATTACGACTGTGGCTTGGTTTGTATTTGACCAAAAACTGGATATTTGGGGAATCATTGGGCTTGTCTTGATTATGAGTGGGGTATTGATTCTCAATTTACTGTCTAAAACCAGCTCGCATTAACTTTGTCACAATAAAACCGAGTCATGCATAACTCGGTTTGAATTAATCTTCTACTTCAACGTATTTATAACGCGACCTCAATCCCTTGGCGTAAATTCTGCTGATCAAATTGTGTATTGGCATCAATTTGGGCATAGGCTTTTGGTAAGAGGCGGCGTGCTACGAGATTCACTCTTTTTTCCAGCCATTTCGGCATGTTGATTGCCAATGGATTGGTTTCCGTGACCGATACATTGGTCATGACTCGCGTTCCCATAATGTAATCAAACCATGGCTTCGTCACACACCAATTGGCATTTTGATTGCTGGTCATGTGATGATCATAATGCCAAGGAATCCGTTTTTTAGCGAACTCTGGATCTAGGTGTGATTTGGCATGTACTTTCCAATAATTCCAAATGCCATAGTACAAGCCCGCGGTAAAGAACGGTGCAACCGGTAGAAAAATGGTGGATGCAGCTGCTAGGCCGATGAGTGCCGATTTTTCATTGTACATCTCAGAATTTTTAAACATCGACTCCGCATAGCCTTCATCATGAAAGCCATTTAAGCGAGCACGTTTGTGATGCGCAATATGGGTAAAGAACGGACTGTTTCTATTTTTGCTTGGAAATTCGTGTAACCAGACTTTGTGGAAATACCACTCCATACCATTTGCAACAAAAACGCCTACTGGAAAACCGATCATGCTTGGATTACCTCGTTTAACATAGATCGGATTTTAAAAAGAGAAGGGCAAAAAGTTTTGACTGATCTGACAGTTTTAAGCTGCCTATCCAATCAATTTAAGTCTGTTTACGTTGTCGATATGCAGTAGGTGTCTCTCCAGTCCAGCGTTTAAATGCTCTGGAAAATGCTGAAGGTTCAGAAAAACCAGTCAGATAAACAATCTGGTCGATACTTTCTTCGGTTTGAGAAAGTAAGCGACGAGCAAGACGTTCACGGTAATGGGCAATGACTTTTTCGTAGCTGGTATTTAACAGTTGTAAATCCGCTCTTAAGCTCCGAGCGCTACGTCCTAAATGCTCGGCAATAATGTTCTGGTCAAATTCACCAGACTCTAATAAACCACTGGCCAAGATTTTTTCGATTTCGTTTATAAGCTGGTGTTTGTTTAATAGCTCAATTTGTGATGCAGCATGATGTTCATGTACTTTTAACAGTTCAGGTTCATGAGCAGCAGAGGGCGTCGTTAATTGTGCTGAATCAAAGCAAATATAGCCATTATCTTGCCCGAGTTTGACAGGACAGCCCCAGATTTTCTGGTATTCCTCTTGATCCGCTCCGTCTAGATATGGCAGGCCAATTTCAGTCGGCGTAAAAGTCCCGTCACTGATGTATTGAAAGAAATTAAGCAAAATACCAATCGCACATTCCAAATAGTGTCGAACAGGATGATTGAGCCCTGAAATCATCACTCTATGTTCATTTATCATTTCTAAGTTAAATGACATGGCATCAGTGAGTAAGGCCTGATATCGAATGGTTCGTTTGAGGCCTTCACCAAATGTTGCACTACTGAGAAAAAGATATTCAATCACTTGCCCGCGAAAGGGTGGAACATTGTGCCCAACATGTAAACCAATATCGGGATCATGACTAATTTGTTCTGCGGCTTGCCAAAAGCGTTGCTGTGTGGCGTTGTCTCGACGGACAAACTTATCAGGTGGCTGATCGGGTAAATGAACACGCGCAAATATGGCAGCGGCATCTAAATTCATCTTTTGCATGGTTTGATAAACCATCCATAAAAAGATGCCTGCATCACTGGTTTTTTTTGAAGTCATAAAACAGGGCAAATACGAGTTTTAAAACAATATACGCTGTTATTTTTTAGATAGAAATGGATTGCAACTCAATCAAAAGGGGAAAGGTACTTATACGCTGATAAGTACCTTAGTCAAAAGGTTTATTCAGTCACTTCAACGGTCACGCTGTAAGTATAAGATTGCGCGATGGGTGGTTTGGTGTTGTCAGTATTCGCTTCAGGATAAGCGGTGGTAATCAGGTAAATACCAGCTTCACTAAATTTCACTTCAACCTCACCTTTGGTGTTGGTTTTTACATGCGGTTGTTCGCGTTTGGCATTGGGTTGATAACTGCTAGCGCCTTTAAACACATCCACTTCCAGATTTGGAACAGGCTTACCATCCATGAGCACTTGTGCTTTAAAAGATTCACCAGCAAACAACTCATTTGGATGAGTGAGGAACTTAAACTCGAAACCTTTGTTGCTCACAGCAGGCACAGCACTTGGTTTGCCTTTAGTGATAAAACTTTCAGCAATATAGGTATTGCTAGTTTGTGCTGTTTTTGCGTTGGCAGGAATTTGGTCTTCAGCAATAAAACGTGGCGGTTGATTGGCTGGTGCTTGAGGCGCTTTTTGCTCTGCATTATTACCTTGTGGCTGCATCGGGTTTGCATTAGCAGGGCGTTGAGGGCGAACACGTAACCAACGACCATCAATCAATGCATATTTGGTTGGGTTGCCTATCGCATTTTCAGTACGAAGACGATAGGTGCCATCCGTGGTTAAATTGACTTCAGCGATATTGAATTTTTTTAATTCTGCTGCTGCTTTAATGGTTTCGGTTTTTCCTTCTGGTGTTGTCACCTGATAATCAGTTTTAAAGTTACGACTTGCTACAAAGAATTTTTCAACGGTAATTCCACTTTGGAAGCTAACGCTATCGGCCTTACTGTCGAACACTTCTGGCAATAAAAAAGGGCTTGCTGTATGAGCAAAGCTCAGAGTTGGTAGCGCAGAAAATAGAGCAACAGTGAGTAGATGACGCATGAAGAATTCCTTAAAAGAGAAATAAACAAAAATGCAAAAGATTTGCTACAATCTACTTGATAACGAGTATCAGTTGCAATATTATTTCGATAAATTTTTAATCGTTTTTATGCCATTGGGCAGACAAAGATTAAGAAGCTTTTTATCTCCCAAATGCGTGTCGCAAATGAATCAAATGTTTTTGATTTTGTTCAGAATAAAATCATTTCATTTTCATGTTCTTTTGGCTGTAATTCATGTGAGAGGCCGAGCGATTGACTATGCATAAAGTCAGTAGGTTGGCCGAGTTAAATCTTAGAAAATGGAAGCTTAACGATGTCATCAACGCAACAAATTTTTCGCCCCGTTCAACTCATATTTCGTTTATCTCCGTTGATGGCAGCCATTGCTGTATTTATGTCTCCAGTCACGATAGTTCAGGCCAATGAAACTACTGTAAAAGATGCTCAGACATTACAAGCACCTATTCAAATACCAAGTTATAGCTTTCATCAAGATCATATTTTAGGAACGTCTTTGGATGTGGTTGTGACCACTGCACATCAAAAAGATGCAGAAAAGGCATTACAGGCCATTCAGAATGAAGTGGCACGTTTGGATAAGATTTTATCTGTATGGCGTGATGACAGTGAAATCAGTCAACTCAATCGTGAACAACAGGTCGAAGCTTCCTCTGAACTGTATGAGGTAATTGCTGCTTGTGAACAATGGCGTAGTGCCACCTGTGGTGGTTTTGATGCACGTTTAGGCCAGTTGATGCAGTTATGGGAACAAAGTCATCAGGTACACAATCTGGATGATCAAACGCAAGAAGCTTTATTAAGCCAATTAAAAACTCAAAGTATTGAGCTAAATCCGAAAACCAAACAGATTAAACTCGATTCAGCCATTAAAATCGCACCTGATGCCTATGCCAAAGGGTATGTCATTGATCGTGCCTTGATTGCAGCTAAACAAGCTGTCCCACATTTACAGGGGATTTTGATCGATATTGGTGGTGATATGCGGGTGTGGGGTCAATCACCGCAACAAGCGGGCTGGAAAATTGGTATTCAGAATCCAAATGAACGCTTTGATAATACAGCACCAACACAAGTTTTAAATATTAAAGACCAAGCTGTTGCTTTTAGTGGACAAGGTTATCGTTCATTGGCAGGCCAGTCGCATTTGCTTAATCCCCAAACAGGGATGCCAATTCAAACCGTAGAGCAATGTGTCGTCGTAGGACAGTGCGCTGCAGATACGGATGCTTTGGCAACGGCTTTAACCGCAATGTCGCCTCAGGAAGGCATGAAGCTGATTGAACAATTGGTTGGTTTTGAAGCGCAATTGGTGGCGACTGATGGCAATCGTTATCAAAGCTCAGGTTGGTCTACACTTTTAGATGCCAATCAACCTGCGATCATGCGACATGTGGCAGCTAATGGTGCTGCAACGGCTTGGCCTAAAGGTTATCAGGCACAAGTTGAAGTGAATATTCCTAAGCTCGCTGTTGATAATTATCGCGCGCCTTATGTTTCAGTATGGGTGACGGATAGCGATAAAAAATTAGTGCGTACCCTTGCGGTTTGGGGTAAAGATGAGAAATGGATCAATTCAAACTATGTCTGGTGGCGCCGTTATGGTCGTCAAATGCCAAACTTGGATGCGGTGGCTAAGCCATCACGCCAACCAGGACAGTACCGTTTAGCTTGGGATGGTAAAGATGAAGCTGGTAAAGCTGTTGATGCAGGTAAATATTTAATCCATATTGAAACCTCTCGTGAGCATGGTGATCATTCATACCAAAGTTTTGAATTGGAAGTCGGGCCAAAAGCGGTAACAAAAACACTTCCTGCACAGGCAGAAATTGGTACGCTGAAACTAAACTTCCAACGTGGTGCTTAATTAAAAGCCCTACTTATTTACGAGGCTTATCTCTTGTATCAACGCCGTGATTTTTACCGCCATGCACGTTATGTGCATGGTTGGTTATCTGCTTTTGCTTTCATCGTACTGATTTTTTTTGCTGCAACAGGACTATTACTGAATAATCCCGATTGGTTTAAATCATCCAACGATGAACAAATTGTAAAACTCACTTTACCCGCTGCTTTTGTCAGTGCCATCCAAAAACAAGAGAATCCAACTCCGGCGATTCTAGATTTTGTTCGAGACAAGCAGCCGTTGATTGGGCGTTATAAAAGCAGTGAAGTCATGGATGGGGAGGCGATGATTCGTTTAGAGAGTCCTGCGGGTTCAACAGATCTCTGGGTGTTGATGGATGAAGGTCAAGTTGAAATTACCCAAAAACCAGCAAGCACTGTTTCATTGCTCAATGATTTACATCGCGGTAAAAATGTCGGTGCAACATGGCATTGGCTCATTGATATTAGTGCGATCATCATCATTTTATTGTCCTTGGCGGGCTATATTTTATTTTTAACCATTAAAACCCGTTTAATTACGCATTTGCTGCTCACAGCAGGCAGTTTAGCGGTAATTATTTTACTCATTTGGTTTGCCATTTAAGGTGACATCATGACTCAGGCTGTGCTGATCGTTATTGCTATATTGGCAATATTATTGAGTCTGCATCTTTTTGTGATTGTGTGGCTATATTGGCTGCAAAGAAATTCAAAATCACTGCTGCAATCGCATCCTGCTTATTTGGTGGTCTATGCCAGTCAGTCTGGACATGCCGAAATTTGGGCCAGACACACCGCTGAGCAATTACGTTTAGTTGATGATCAGATTACGGTCAGAAATATTCAAGATCTAAGTCTCCATGATTTAAGCGAGCAACAACGGATTCTATGGGTGGTCAGTACCTATGGTGAAGGGGATGCGCCGGATAGTGCACAATCCTTTATCAATAAAGCTTTTACTCAAGGTCTAGATTTATCCCATCTATCTTTTGCAATCTTGGCATTGGGAGATCGGCGCTATGCTCACTTCTGTCAGTTTGGGCAGCGACTGGAACAATGGTTAGTTCAACAACAGGCGCAGGCTTTATTTAATACGGTTTTAGTAGATCAAATGAATAGCCGTGATTTAGAACAATGGTTAAATGGATTAGAGCAGCTGACTTCAATGCAGTTCAATGATTTAACTCATTCAGAACATATGCTGCAATTAAAGTTTGCGCATCGGCAGTGTTTAAATAAAGGCAGTATTGGTGAGCCTATTTATAAAGTTCAATTGATTGGTGATGAGGACTTGGTTTGGTCATCAGGTGATATTTTAGAGATCCAATGCGAAAACAATTTGGATGATATCAAGGCATTTTTGCAATCACAGCAACAGGTAGTCAATGCTAAGTTAATCGCTCAATTAAGTACGCTGAATTTAAGAAAATTACCGAGCAAAGCAGAGCAGTCTTTTCAGCAATGGTTAACACAATTTGAGCGCTTACCTAAGCGTGAGTATTCGATTGCCAGCTTGGCTGAAAATGGCTTTATTGAATTGGTGGTCAGACAGCAACGCACGGCAACAGGTTTAGGCTTGGGTTCAGGTTGGCTGACACAGGGCTTGCAGCAAGACCAAATCTTACAAGCTCATATTCGTCATAATCCAAGTTTTCATTTGCCGCATGATGCACGGCCTTTGATTTTAATTGGCAATGGTACGGGGATTGCGGGTTTTCTGGCACATCTACGTCAGAGAGAGCATTGGGGCTATAAACAAAACTGGCTGATTTTTGGTGAAAGACAGCAGCAATTTGATCATCTTTATCAGACTGAAATTCATTATTGGCAACAGCATGGTTTTCTTGATCAAGTTGACTATGCATTTTCCCGTGATCAAGCCGAAAAAATCTATGTACAAGATTGTTTAAAAGCACAATCCACTCGATTACAGACTTGGGTTGCACAGGGCGCAGCAATTTATGTCTGTGGTAGCCTTAAGGGTATGGCGGGTGGCGTTGATCATGCCTTAAAAGAGATTTTAGGTCTTGATTTGCTGGAGCAGCTTAAACAACAACAGCGTTATCAACGCGATGTGTATTAATCGGATTCAGCTAGAACCAGTGCTTTAATCTTGCTGGCTTTTTCAAAATGATCTAGTCGATGCTCCATAATCCACCATTCAGCAGCCTCCATGAGAAGTTCAGGATCATCATTTTTATTGGCAAAGAAAGCATAAAATGAAAGTCCGACATTGTTGCCTTTCTTGGCCATTTTTTCATCGCAGATATGAACGATCTTCGCTTTTAATTCGGTTTTCATCTTGTTTTTAAGTGGTTAATCAGAGTTAGCTGCAGATCATAGCATCCTCAACCTAAGTGATTGTCATCATTTAGTTTTAATATTTGTTTTGAAATTAAAAAAGTCAGCTTGAGCTAAGCTGACTTTCGGTACTTCAATCATTTTAAAGCGCAAGAAAATTAGAATTTTTTCTCAAGACTGAACTGTAATGATGGAATGCTTTCATTGGTTCTCGCCTGATATAAGCTGCCATCTGTTTGGTTGGTGAGGCGTTCCTTATAATGGGTACTCAAGACGTTATTCAGGTTAAGACTCGCTGCCCAGCCATGACTAAAGCGTTTGGTTGCGCTCAAATCTAAACTAAAACGTTCATTGGTGGTGCGATCATAGGGTTGACCATCTAAGGCACGGGTAAATTCAGGCGTGTAACTGACGTTTACACTGGTCGAGAGTTGCCAAGGCTTATAGCTATAGGATAAGCCCGCACTGGTATTATAAGGCGCAACATCACTGGCTAAGCGTTCACGGTGTTGCCCATCTTCAATTTTAGCGCGAACTGTTGATAGCTGCCCATTGAGCATAAATGAATGCCCAGCTTCAGTTTGTTTGAGTGCATAGCGTCCAGACAACTCAACACCATAGGTGGTCGCTTGATCTTGGTTTTGTGGGCGTTCCACATAACGTGTGCCTTCAAGTGCGATGACTTTCTCGATGTAATCTTTAATTTCACGATGATACGCCGTGACACTCACACCACCACTCGCTGAATCATAGGCGAGGGTGGATTCAGCTGCACGAATTTTTTCTGGTTTTAGATTTGGATTACCGCCACGATCAGGATTATTCAAGCTACCTGCATCACTATCTGTAGAGACAGTCACATTCGGAATCAGCCGATCGGTATTAGGACTCTTAAAAGCTTGGCTCAAGTTAGTTTGAATTGACCATTGCTCAGTGAGGTCAAAACGATAAGCCAAAACTGGACTTAAATGTTGATCTTGATAATCAACCAAGCCTGAACGATTCAGCCATTCCTGACGCGCACCTAAAGTCACTGTTTGGCGGTCTGTAAAACGCCAGCTACCCTCACCATAAACAGCATAACGTTGCTCATCCAGACTTTTGCTGACATTGCTATCGAGTTCATTACTGC
Source organism: Acinetobacter higginsii (assembly GCF_000369845.1). Classification (NCBI taxonomy): domain Bacteria; kingdom Pseudomonadati; phylum Pseudomonadota; class Gammaproteobacteria; order Moraxellales; family Moraxellaceae; genus Acinetobacter; species Acinetobacter higginsii. Next base: position 519,772 of record NZ_KB850222.1, read on the forward strand.
GAGTATCAAAACCAAATTTAATTTGACGGTCTTTATCTAATTTACGAACCCCATCATAGGCAAGCCCGTACTCATTTACCGTTTCATCAGTATAAATTGTATTTTGTGGCGAGCGGGTGAGTTGTGTTTCGGTCTGACGTTCAACAGATAAGCGGATTTTATCACTCAGGTCTTTGTCTTTACGTTCATAACGCGTATTTAAGCGAATACTATCGTTCTTGTCATCTTGAGTCTGATTGGATGAATAGCCATCCATTTTAATATTGCGATAGAACAATTCTGCAATCAACTTCTGTTGATCATCCAGATCGTATTGCAAACGTGGTGAAAACATTTGCATGGTGCGGTTGGTGGTACGAAGCTGTTCGCGTGTTCCTGTTGCGGTTTCAGTTTTGCTGATCGAAGTATTATCCATCCACATTTGATTGGCTGAAACACTATATGACCACTGGTTTTCACGGCCATCTGCTTGAATGTTGATTTGCTTGCGTTCAGATTGTTGTTCACCACTATCACGTAAGCCATAGCCAAGTTTCACTGAGCCATTTAAACGGGTATCCAGAGGTTCTTTTAAAATAATATTGATCACCGCTGAGGATGCAACTGAAGCTTGAGCAACACTCGGTTGTTTGACCACTTCAATACGTTCAATCATTTCAGGGCTAATGGTATCAATAACCGACATACCACCACGCGGGCCACCTTGCACAGGCTCGCCATTGACCAAAAATGTGGGTGCACCGCCACCACGGAAACGCATGCCTGAAGCACCACCGCCACCGCGTGGCCCTTGACCAAAAGCAGGGATTTGAAAACCAGCAGCGCGTCGTAAAGCATCCATTACAGACTGGTCGCCATATTGCAGCATTTCTTCTTGAGTAATGATGGTTTTAGGGACGGCGCTAATATCATCATCTTTGGCTTTTTGGGGTTCGGCTGAAGCTTTGAATGAAAGGGTAGGCAAAACTTGAGGACTTGACTCAGATGCTGCGGATGCAGAACTCTCGGTAACTGGTTCGGCAGCACATATTGAAGCACTTATACTGAGCAATGCTGAGCTAAGCACACTGAGTTTTCCACAATAAACAGCATATTTCATTCTAGACCCCAAAAAAATGATCAAATTATTTTCTGTGTAGCCTAATGTATAATTGTGTAGAAAAATGGAATTTATTCCTAAGAACTCAAAGATTTAAAAATTATTTTCGAGATTGTCTTTGAGGATGAAAATGAAGCATAAATTTTAAATGCATAACAAATGGCCTATTGGGTTAAAAATTAATGCAAAAAATGATGAAAATGAGAATTATTTTTATTAAAATTGTAGCGTTTTTTAATTTTTAATATTTTTTTAATTTTTGTCTGAGTTTTTTGAGAAATTTTATGCGTTCTTTACCCTTAAATATGCATCACAAGCCTATTTTCAAATTTAGCTTGTTAACCATGATGCTGTTGCAAGCACAGTATGCTTTTGCCAATGAGGCTCCAACACCAACAGCAGTGATGCCAACCATTAAGATCGAAGCAATGAGCGAGCTTGATCCGATCAAAAGTTATATCGATTATGATCAGGCAAGTGTGACCCGAAATGGTCTTAAGAAAAAAGATATTCCACAGACCATCGATACCATTGATGTGCAAAAATATAAAATTTATGGCGCCAATGATCTGAGTGTCATGCTACAGGGGACACCAGGTGTATCAACCAGTTATGACATGCGCGGTGACGGGATTAACTTAAGAGGATTTAATGCAGATACAGGCGATATTTATCGTGATGGTATTCGTGAAAGCGGTCAGGTTCGCCGTAGCACAGCAAATATCGAACGTATTGAAATCTTAAAAGGCCCTGCGTCGGTTCTATATGGTCGTAGTTCGGGTGGTGGAGTGATCAATATGGTGAGTAAATTCGCCAATTTTGATTCAAAAAGCTCGGTGGGTATCTACGGTGGTTCATATGATAACTATGGAACAACAGTAGATTTCAATCAAGTGCTCACAGATAACGTTGCTGTACGTTTAACTGGAGAATATGGAGAGTCAGATAGTTTCCGTTCAGGCATTGAAAATAAAATCGAAATGCTTTCACCAAGTTTTACTTATAAAAATGATGAGGGTTTAACTTGGACCATGCAATATACCTACGATAAATTACATCGTGTGCCGGATCGTGGACCATCTTATACAGCACTTCCGAAGGGAACCTCGATTAAAACAGGTTTTGCCCAAGATGGAGACTATGTAAATGATGTTTTACAAGTTGCGCGTTCTGACCTGAATTACGAGTTTGCACCAAATTGGAATTTTCATTGGGCACTAAGTTATCGTCAAGCAGAGCAAAACTTTGATCACTTTTATGCGGGTGGATTATGTGCGACAGAAAGTACAACGGTAACTAATGCTGGAACATGTAAAGGCCATGTCGGTGATATCTCACAAATTTATTATTGGCAGAAAACCGATAATAAAACCACTAGCAATACTTTTGATATCCGTGGTGAGTTTGATACAGGCAGTATTAAACATAATTTATTGGTTGGTGCAGACTGGACTTATGAACAACGTGAGCCGCTTTTAGCCAATAAGAAAGATGGTGGTGCTATCTATGGCTATGTAAATCCGTTAACTGGTGAGCGCAGCAGTTCTAGAGGTTCGGGTAACTTAATATTAAATACACATAACTATAACCAAGGTGAAGGTTATGGTGTATTCATCCAAGACCTCATTAGTTTTAATGATTATTTTAAAGTCATGTTGGGTGGTCGTTATGACTATTATCAATCTGAAACCACCAACCGTTTAAAATCACGTGAGTCTCTGGACTATCATCGTCGTATTGATGGTGAGAGCTTTAGCCCAAATATAGGTTTTATTTGGCAACCTGTAGAAAGTCAGAGCTTTTATGCCTCTTATAGTAAAAGCTTCGCGCCATTTGGTGGGCGAGTGGGAGTAAGTGTTGTTTCAGCAAATACAGATGTAGATACATTTGATGCTAAACCACAATACAATGAACAATACGAAGTTGGTATAAAAAGTGATTGGCTGAATGATCGTTTAAATACCCAGCTTTCTGTATTTGACATCCGTAAGAACAATATCCGTTACCAGCCAAACCCAGATGCGCCAGAAAAGTGGGCTGTTGGTGCGCAGCACCAGTCCAAGGGGATTGAATTTAGCTTTATTGGACGTGCTTTAGATAATCTGTTTGTACGTGGTGGTTATAGCTATATGGACACGGAGGTTTCTAAAGATCCCAAGCCACAAAATGTTGGAAAAGAGTTAAATAATACGCCTCACCATACTGGTAATCTCTTTGTTCGTTATCTACCAACAGATAAGATTTATGGTGAAGTGGGGGCAACTTATGTCGGTGATGCCAAAATTTATCCAAACGGAAACCTAGATAGAGAACCAACTGACTTTGCTGGGTTTACTCGACTAGATGCTGCGATTGGCTATAGTGCAGATCCTTGGAACATTACATTCGCTGTCAATAATGTGACCAATAAAGAATATTGGCGTTCAGAGTCAATGCCAGGTACACCACGCAACTTCTTGGTGCGTTTGAACTACCAGTTCTAATCTAAACACGTTAATGTGACTTTAAGCACTTTTGTCTAGACAAAAGTGCTTTCTTGTTTTTAGCTGCTGAAAATGAACAGTTTTTTCTGTTATAAAGATATAGTTTATATCTATCTTATTGAATTATATAAAATGTCATTGCTAAAAAAACTGGAATATTCTAATATTTGATTGAGTGAAAATTAAGCAAAAAAATTATGAAAATAACTATATAATTGTGATGTGGTTATCATTTGTGATTTTAATATGCGTTTTTGTTCTCGTTTCCCTTCTTTTTTGTTAGCATTAAAGAAAACTTTATAATAGAGATAATAATAATGAAGATTAAAATTGCGATCGCCTTGAGCTTTTTGGTGTTCATTTTGGGTTATGTTGCTTATGTCGATGCCCAAACCAAGAAACGCCAAGAACTGCTGAAAATTGTTCAAGATGCTGAAAGTAGCTTGAATACAATACAACATAACCCCCATACGCATTTATCCTCATATCAGCGTACGCATTAGTTTTGGTGGGGAATATGAGAGCATTGTTAGCTCAATGATCCGAGATTGGGCATGAAATGCGCTTTTTTTGTATTGTGATACTCAAGTTTTGAGTAGAATCTGTTAAAATATTTACCATTAAATAAAAAGCTGCATTTTGAGATGCGGCTTTTTACGTTTTGATATCGGAATCGAATCTATACATATCCTCTGCGTAGCAAGTGCAAAACTGGCATATAGATTGCTTTGAGCCTTGTATACCTTTTTGTGTACATTCAAAAAAGATTGCAAACACAAACGTATAGATTTCACATTCTACGATCTTAGATTTCAACAGGTGCTATGTTATGACAACGCCTAATGCTTCGGCTGGTTTGCTAGAACGCTTATTTAAATTGAGCGAGAACAAAACCAACTTTAGAACAGAAGTTCTAGCAGGTGTAACTACATTCTTGACGATGTGTTACATCATCATTGTAAACCCACTCATTCTTTCAGAAACTGGCATGGATCACGGTGCTGTGTTTGTTGCGACCTGTTTGGCGGCGGCAATTGGGTGTTTGGTCATGGGGATTATTGCGAACTACCCAATCGCACTTGCACCTGGTATGGGTTTAAATGCTTATTTTACCTATTCCGTCTGTTTAGGCATGGGCGTGCCTTGGCAAACTGCACTTGCTGCAGTTTTTGTCTCAGGTTTGGTTTTCCTTGCAATCAGCTTCTTTAAAATCCGTGAAGCGATTGTCAATGCGATTCCGATGTCACTGAAGTTTGCAATTGGCGGTGGTATTGGTTTATTCCTTGCCCTCATTGCGCTTAAAAATGCAGGCATTATTGTTGATAATCCAGCGACTTTAGTGGGTCTGGGCGATATCAAACAACCAACAGTCTTATTGGCCTTATTTGGCTTCTTGATGATTGTGGTTTTACATCAGTTTAAAGTACGTGGTGCGATCATCCTCAGTATTTTGGTGGTGACTGCCATTGCAACCGCAATGGGCTTAAATGAGTTTAAGGGCGTTGTTGGTCAAGTTCCTTCTCTAGCACCGACATTCATGCAAATGGACTTTGAGGGTCTATTTACTGCCAGTATGGTCGGGGTGATTTTCGTTTTCTTTATTGTCGATTTATTTGACAGTACTGGAACCTTGGTGGGTGTATCGCATCGTGCAGGTTTGTTGCAAGATGGTAAATTGCCACGTTTAAAGAAGGCTTTATTTGCTGACTCAACTGCAATTGTTGCAGGCGCTGCTTTGGGGACTTCTTCAACAACACCATATATTGAATCTGCTTCGGGTGTTGCAGCAGGTGGGCGTACGGGTCTAACTGCAGTCGTTGTTGCATTCTTGTTTATTGGTTGCTTGTTCTTGGCCCCATTGGCCCAATCTGTTCCAGGCTTTGCAACTGCACCTGCATTATTGTTTATTGGTGTGTTGATGATCCAAGGGATCACGCATATCGATTGGGATGATATCACTGAAGCTGTTCCTGCCTTTTTAACCATTGTGTTTATGCCATTTACCTACTCAATTGCAGATGGTATCGCGATGGGCTTTATCAGCTATGCGTTGGTTAAGTTGCTGACAGGTAAGGCAAAAACAGTTCCTTATATGGTCTGGATTATTGCAGCACTGTGGGTATTCAAGTTTGTTGCATTTGGCGGCTAAGCAAATTCTTTTATCATTTTCTTCTTGAGTTGTATGTGTTTGCAGCTCATTGTGAAGAGAGCCTAAAAGGGCGTTATTTCGATAACACCCTTTTTTCTTTAGACGTGGAGTTATTATGAATCAAATCGAGCTGATTCGTGCTTTACCCAAAGCCGAATTGCATGTGCATATTGAAGGGACTTTTGAACCAGAACTGATGTTTGCAATTGCACAGCGTAATCAGATTCAGATTCCTTATCAATCTGTGGAAGAAGTCAAGCAAGCCTATAACTTCCATAATCTTCAATCATTCCTTGATATCTATTATGCAGGCGCGAACGTGCTGGTGCATGAACAAGATTTTTATGACCTTGCTTGGGCATATTTTGAAAAATGTGCTGAAGACCGTGTGGTACATACCGAAATGTTCTTTGACCCACAAACGCATACTGAGCGTGGGGTTGAGTTTGCAACCGTGTTGGCTGGTTTAAAACGTGCCTGTGTAGATGCACAAGCAAAACTAGGAATTAGTTCTCAGTTGATCATGTGTTTCTTGCGTCATTTAAGCGAAGAAAAAGCATTTGAAACGCTTGAACAAGCATTGCCATTCAAAGATGACATTATTGCGATCGGTTTAGACTCAAGTGAAGTTGGACATCCACCAGCGAAATTTGAGCGTGTATTTGCTAAAGCCCGTGAAGCAGGTTTTTTGATCGTGGCACATGCAGGTGAAGAAGGTCCACCAGAGTATATCTGGGAAGCTTTAGACTTGTTAAAAGTAAACCGTATTGATCATGGTGTACGCTCTGAAGAAGATGAACGCTTAATGGCACGTTTAATCGCTGAGAAAATGCCTTTAACAGTTTGTCCTTTAAGTAACTTAAAGCTTTGTGTTGTAAAAGACATGGGTGAGCACAACATCCGCCGTTTATTGCAGCAGGGTGTACATGTTACTGTGAACTCAGACGATCCTTCATATTTCGGTGGTTATATGAATGATAACTTTGTAGCGATTCAGCAAGCGTTGGATTTAAGCAATGATGAATTAAAGCAACTGGCAATTAATTCTTTTGAAGCTTCATTCATTTCTGATGAAGAAAAGCAAAAGTGGATTGCCGAAGTGAAGAAGATCTAAATAAAAAAAACCGCGTAAAGCGGTTTTTTTATGTCTTAAAATTATTTGGGTTGGCGCAACATGCTGAGCAAGACATTATCTTTATCAATCAGGTGATGTTTAATTGCAGCCAAAGCATGTCCAGCAACGAGTAGGCCAGCGAACCATGAAAGATAAATATGTAGCGGTTTAACAATTGCCAGTAATTCTGGATTGTCTTGTACCAAGCGTGGAATTTCGAATAAATATAAAACTGGTGCAGGGTGTCCAGCACTCCAACTAAATAAGCAGCCAGTAATTGGCAGCGCTAATAGCATTAGATAAAGGAATAAATGTCCAACATGCGCCAACATTTTCATTGTTGGTGACATGGTGTCTGGTAATTCTGGTGCAGGGTGGGTATAGCGCCAAAAAATACGGATAACCACTAAGAAAATAATAGTGGTGGCTATATTTTTATGTAGGGTAATCACAGTTCCCTTGAAGCTTCCATCAACCTCATAGCTGAGAAAGTTGCCACTATAGAAACCAATCAACCAGGCAGCAATGAAGATCGCAGCCATGAGCCAATGAATAACTTGTGCCGTACGCGTGTAATATTGTGCTGAGGTTGACATTGCAACATCCTGGCTTTGTTATAGGTAATTATTTTTAATAATAGATAGCGCTTTTTCATTCTCCTACAGTGTAAATGTAACAGAGCGTTTTATGAGTAGAACGGTGTAGTGCTTATAAATGCCGTATGATTGTTATATTATGTAAATATGGCGCTGAGTCATATCATAACGCGTGTCATTTAGGCACAATACGCCTGCCAAAAATTAGATACAGGTTAGAAATCATGAAAAAGTTGGTACTTATTGTTGCCCCTGTCGTTTTAGCTTTAACAGGCTGTGTTACTCCAGATGGAAATAACTCAGTGGGTACAACTTCACAACAGTTAGGCATGGCTGCATTGAAAGTTGCTGTAAATGCGAAATGTATTAATGAAATTAATACGCTACCAGCGTGGAAAACAGCGACACGTGTAATGACCGCAGAACAACGTGAAAATATTCAAACTGAAGTTTGTGGCTGTGTCAGTGAAAAAGCACCAAATAGCGTAACAGCAGTAGAATTGGCTACCGCAGCTATTGATCCAACAGCACGCGCGACGATTGTGACTCAAGTGGTTTCTCAAACTGTAAATGCATGTGTGGCTGAAACTTTCAAGAAAGCGGGTTAATAAGATAAGGCTGAGTCATCGGCCTTTAGAGATTTTATATGAGAGTTGCTGGTGTAGATGAGGCTGGGCGAGGACCATTAGTGGGTTCTGTTGTTGCTGCCGCAGTCATTTTAGATCCGAATAATCCGATTGAGGGTTTAAATGATTCTAAAAAGTTAACCGAAAAAAAACGGGAAAAGCTGTTCTTGGAGATTCAAGAAAAAGCTTTAGCTTGGTCAATTGCTGAAGCAAGCCATGCTGAAATTGATGAATTGAATATTTTGCAAGCCACTTTTCTTGCAATGCGTCGTGCAGTAGAGGGATTAGCGGCTTCTCCTGCAAAAGTAATTGTGGATGGTAACCAGATTCCAAAAGGAATTACGATTCCGTGTGAGGCGATTGTGGGGGGGGATGCTAGCCATGCAGAAATTAGTGCGGCAAGTATTCTAGCGAAAGTGACCCGTGACCGTCAGATGCATGAGTTAGATCAGCAATATCCTGACTATGGTTTTGCTAAACACAAAGGATATCCAACTAAAGCACATTTTGAAGCGATTGCGGCTCATGGTGTCATTGATCAACACCGCCGTAGTTATGCGCCTGTCAAGAAAGTTTTAGGGCTGTAAAAACAATTAAAGCGACTAATTTTAGTCGCTTTAATCATTCGAGAAGAATGCGGCATATTAACGATTGAAGTTATTATGTTGAGAAAAATCATTATTCTCTTCTTCATAAGAATGTTGATAATCTTGATCAAGATGTTGCAGATGCTCATGCATGGCACGTTCATGTTGGATACGTTGGTAAATTTCCTCACGATGCACAGAAACTTCTTTTGGAGCATTTACACCAATACGCACCTGATTGCCTTTTACGCCAAGCACAGTAACACTGACTTGATCCCCAATCATTAATGTTTCTCCGACACGACGGGTCAGAATCAGCATGTTTATCTCCTTGCTAAACGCTTAAACTTGCGACAGGGAATTCATTGTTTGAAAGCACAGCCTAATATACAGAAAACTCTAACAGAAATATGTAAAAAACATTTTTTTTCGTAAGTTCTGTGAGAGTCTTTTTAAAAACCTCAAGGCTAATATAACAGAGCCACTATAAGAAAAACTATAGTGGCTCTGTTTTTTTTCTTATTTACTTGCGAGTAAATATGTTTAAGCAGCTATTAATTAAGCACGTGCACTGCTTTCGCCGTGTTCACGATCTAGGCCAAAAGCTGTATGTAAACAACGAACTGCCAATTCTAAATAGTTTTCTTCGATGATCACAGAAACTTTGATTTCTGATGTAGAAATCATGAGAATATTAATGCTTTCTTCAGCTAATGCAGTAAACATTTTGCTCGCTACACCTGCGTGAGAACGCATACCAACACCTACGATTGACACTTTTACGATGTCATCACGCGTCACAACTTCACAACCTTCGATGCTGTTTGCAGTTTGTTCTAAAATTGCTTTTGCTTTCGCCAAGTCGTTACGATTCACGGTAAAAGTAAAATCTGTTGTACCGTCTTCTTCAACATTCTGGATAATCATATCCACTTCGATGTTGGCATTGCTGATCGGTGATAAGATTTTAGATGCGATACCTGGTTCGTCAGGAACACCTAAAATAGTGAGTTTTGCTTCGTCACGGTTAAATGCAATACCTGCGATGATTGGTTGTTCCATATCGTCTTCCGCCTCAGTCGTAATTAGTGTACCTACGTTTTGTTTGAAATCTTCATCAAATGCGCCATCATTATCGTTATCAAAGCTTGATAATACACGTAATGGCACCTGATATTTGCCTGCGAATTCAACAGAGCGAATTTGTAAAACTTTCGAGCCTAAAGATGCCATTTCTAGCATTTCTTCAAAAGAAATACGGTCAACTTTCTTCGCTTTAGGCGCTACACGAGGGTCAGTGGTATAAACACCGTCAACATCGGTATAAATCTGGCATTCATCTGCTTTTAGTGCTGCTGCAAGTGCAACGCCTGAAGTATCTGAACCACCGCGACCTAAAGTTGTGATATTGCCATTGGCATCATAACCTTGGAAACCAGCAACGACGATGACACGACCAGCATCTAGATCAGCGGTCATTACATCAGTATCAATGGATTCAATACGTGCTTTGGTAAACGCGCTGTCAGTTTTGATACCAACTTGACGACCTGTATATGATTTAGCTTCTACACCAATTGAATTAAGTGCCATAGCTAACATGGAAATCGTTACTTGTTCACCCGTTGACACCATTTGATCTAATTCGCGTGGGTCAGGGGTGCTAGTAATGGCTTTGGCAAGCGCAAGTAAGCGGTTAGTTTCACCACTCATTGCTGATACAACCACGACCACCTTGTGACCATGATCATGCCAACGCTTGACACGATGAGCAACATTTAAAATGCGCTCAGGAGTACCCATAGAGGTACCGCCATATTTTTGAACGATTAAAGCCATAGTTGTTCCATATAAGCCATGACCCTGAGAGGCATCAGGGTCAGTTACACAAAAGTGAAGTCTTTATTATTGCGCAAGCCAAGCAGGTAATGCTGCGATGACTTGATCAAACTTCTCGTTAAGTGGCGCGCCACCTTGTGCTAAGTCAGGTTTACCACCACCTTTACCACCCAGCTCTTGAGCCAAGTGTTTGATGATGTCACCTGCTTTTAGAGTTGCAGCGTATTGTTTAGCGACGGAAGCGATTAAACTCACTTTATCACCTTCAACACCAGCTAAAATAATGACTGCATCTTCTAATTTTGATTTTACGCTGTCATGAAGATTGCGTAATGATTTGGCATCTAAACCTTTTACCGATGTGATAAGCGTTTGACGACCCGCAATTTCTTTCACTTGATCTAAAAGTTCAGCCGCTTGGAAGCTGGCTAATTTTTGATTCAATTGCTCGATTTGCTTTTGTAGGCTAGAAGCAGTTTCAACAATTGCTTCAACTTTCTCTACAGTTTGGTCTTTTTGCGCTTTCAACAAACCGTTAATGATTTGGATATCTGTTTCTGCTTTTTGAACCACTTCAAGCGCTTTAGTGCCAGTCACGGCTTCAATACGACGAACACCCGCAGCTACACCACCTTCAGAAGTGATTTTAAATAAACCAATATCACCTGTGCGCTTAACGTGAATACCACCACAAAGTTCGATAGAGAAGTTTTTCTCTTCAATAATAGAACCCATAGACAGTACGCGAACTTCCTCGCCATACTTCTCACCAAATAGCATCATTGCGCCTTTGGCTTTTGCTGATTCAATATCAAGTAATTCAGTTGTTACAGGGCTGTTCGCAATGACTTCGGCATTGACTAAACGTTCAATCTGTTGCAATTGTTCAAATGAAACAGGTTGGTCATTGGCAAAGTCAAAACGTAAAATATCGCTGGCAACCAAAGAACCTTTTTGTTGTACATGCTCACCAAGAATCTGACGTAAAGCCGCATGTAGAAGGTGAGTCGCTGAGTGATTACGCGCTGTTGCTGCACGAATGTCTGCTTTAACGGTAGCTTCAACATTTTGAGTGGCTTTGAGGCTACCCATGGTCACGATACCTTGATGGACAAAAGCACCACCAGACTTTTTAGTATCTTGAACTTCGAAAATACCTGTATCGTTTTTGAAGATACCTGTGTCACCGATTTGACCACCGCTTTCTGCATAGAAAGGGGTTTGGTTCAATACGATAAGCGCTTCGTCACCCTCGTTGATTTCATCAACCTGAACGCCATCTTTATAGATCGCAACGATTTGACCTTGGCCTTGAGTCGCTTCATAACCATCAAATTGAGTTTCGCCTTCAACTTTGACAATGCTGTTGTAGTCAACTGCAAACTTACCTGCATCACGTGCGCGTTGGCGTTGTGCAGCCATTTCCACTTCGAAGCCAGCTTCGTCAATGGTCAGGTCACGTTCACGTGCGATATCAGCTGTTAAATCTGTTGGGAAGCCGTAAGTATCGTATAGTTTAAATACGGTTTCACCTGGAATTACATTGCCTTTCAGTTGTGCTAATTCACCTTCTAACAACTTCAAGCCTTGCTCAAGTGTTTTTGCGAATTGCTCTTCTTCTTTAAGCAGTTGCGCTTCGATGCGTGCTTGCTGTGCTGCAAGTTCTGGATAGGCATCACCCATCACCTCAATCAGAGGTTGCAACATCTTATAGAAGAATGAACCCGTCGCACCTAATTTGTTACCATGACGAACTGCACGACGAATGATACGACGCAACACATAACCACGACCTTCATTTGAAGGGTTAACACCGTCAGCAATTAAGAATGAGCATGAACGTGCATGGTCAGCAATCACTTTTAATGATGCTGGATATTCAACGGGTTTATTTTGTGCTTTTGCTTCAGCCTCAATTGCAGTGGTATCTAAACCAATGATTTCAGCAGCAGCTTTTAATAAGTGTTGGAACAGGTCAATTTCATAGTTTGAATTGACATGTTGCAGTACAGCCGAAATACGCTCCAAGCCCATACCTGTATCAACAGAAGGTGCTGGAAGAGGGTGCATCACACCATCCGCGGTGCGGTTGAACTGCATGAAAACGTTGTTCCAAATTTCGATGAAACGATCACCGTCTTCTTCTGGTGTGCCTGGTAAGCCACCCCAGATATGGTCACCATGGTCATAGAAAATTTCAGAACAAGGACCACAAGGACCTGTGTCACCCATTGCCCAGAAGTTATCTGATGCGTATTGACCGCCTTTGTTATCGCCAATACGGATAATACGTTCAGCATCGATCCCGATTTCTTTGTTCCAGATATCAAATGCTTCATCATCGGTATGATAAACCGTGACATATAAACGATCTTTCGGTAAGCCTAACCACTGTTCGCTGGTCAAAAATTCCCAAGCAAATTTCAATGCATTTTGTTTGAAATAATCACCGAAAGAGAAGTTGCCTAACATTTCAAAGAAAGTGTGGTGACGCGCTGTATAACCGACGTTATCGAGGTCATTGTGTTTTCCACCGGCACGGACACATTTTTGAGATGAAACAGCACGAACATAGTCGCGCTTTTCTAAACCTAAGAAACAATCTTTAAACTGGTTCATACCAGCATTGGTAAACAGCAAAGTTGGGTCGTTGGCGGGAACGAGAGAACTCGAAGCGACACGTGTATGCCCTTGCGATTCGAAATAACGCAAAAATGCTTCACGGATTTCAGCTGATGTCATAAAGCGAGTACTCACAACCAAGACACTCCATAATTTTGAATTTGGCTATATGCAACAAGGTACGTTGTGTCTAACGTTCTACAATCGAACCCAGTGCGTGGCATAGATTTTAAAAGTGCTAAATTATAACGGAAAATACCTGCCTCACCAACGATTTTACAAGCAATATCATATAAAACTGTGTTTAAGCTAAAAATCTATATTCAACAATGCGCTTGATGTTTTACCATATAGCATAGAAAAGATGATGTTTTGATGAATAAGGACCCTACATGCAACGTATCGCTATCAATGGATTTGGTCGAATTGGTCGGAATGTATTACGTGCGTGGTTTGAGAGTCCTAAGCAATTTCAGTTTGATATTGTTGCCATTAATGACATCGCAGATGTGCAGACCTTGGTGCATTTGTTCAAATACGATACCACCCATGGTCGTTTTGCAGGTCAAGTTGAAATTCAAATTGAAAATCAACATATTTTTTTGAATATCCAGTCCAATCAACGTCAGTTAAAACTACAAGTCTTTAAGCAGGCTCAGCCAGAATTATTGCCTTGGGCCGACTTAGATATTGATGTGGTGCTTGAATGTACCGGTTTATTCCGTTCACGTGCTGATGCAACTCGTCATGTTGAGGCAGGCGCGAAGCGTGTGATTATTGGCGCTGCGCCTTTTGATTCTGTGGACGCTGCAATTGTCTATGGTGTCAATCACAATGACGTAAAGGCCACAGATCAAATCATTTCCAGTGTCTCATGTACCACACAGGCCTTAGTGCCGTTGGTCAAAATTATTGATGATGCCTTTGGTATTGATACCGCATTAATGACAGAAATTCATGCGGTCACAGCAGATCAATCGGTTTTGGATCATGCGCATCGGGATTTACGTCGTGCACGAGCGTCTGGGCAAAATATTATTCCAACCACATCAAGTGCCTTGGGTGCATTGAAACAAGTCATGCCGAAAATGGAAGATCGGATTAATGGCTATTCCATTCGTGTACCGACCATTAATGTGGCTGCCATTGACCTCACTTTTGTTTCGCATTCACCGATTACTGTGCATAAAATCAATGAAGTTTTGAGCAAAGCGGCGCAATATGATTATGCACAGATTATGCAAGTGACAGATGAAGATCTGGTTTCAAGTGATTTTAATCATTCGCCTTATTCTCTGATTGTGGATTTAACCCAAACCATGGTGGTGGGGCATCAAGCAAAAGTTTTTGCGTGGTATGATAATGAATGGGGATATGCAAATCGCTTGCTGGATTTGTGTGAAACTTTTTGTGATTAATGATTTAAATAATATAAAAATTAATTTGGAGTAGTGAATGACATTGATGTTGATTTGGGGATTTATTGCTGTTTTATTGGCGGCGGTGGCTTTTTTATTCTGGCTGCAGTTTAAAAGCGTAGAAGTACCAAACTCAGATATTCAGGTACAACAACTTGAAGAAAAAGTTGTGCATTTAGAGCTGCATCTAAAAAAGAGTTTGGAAATCATGCAAGATCTGGCCAAGAAGATGCATGTGCAACAAGAGGTTTTGGATCGAACCGTGGCAAATATTGCCGCTTTAGAAAAGCAAAATGTTGAAATGGTGAATTTGCTAGAAATCGTAGTAAAAGGCGGCAAAGGAACTGAATAAATAGAAGCTAATTTTTGAGAATCTTTTATAAAAATTCAGATTCGCGATAAGTTCGAGGTATTGAATGAGTCCAGACTTGGATGAATTGGTGGTTCGTCTCACCACCGAGGAGGATTGGAAAATCCTTAAAACCGTTCGTTTCGAGTCGCTGCTTGATAGTCCAGATGTTTTCGCTGCTAATTATGCGACTACAGAGAAATATAGTGAATCAGAATGGCGTGACCGTGCTTCACAAAAGACTAAATTTCAATATGTTTTAGCAATTAAAGGGGATCGGGCAATTGGGATTATTGGTGCAACTCAAAACGTTGTACATGAATTTAATGTGATCGCGATGTGGGTTAATCCTGTATTTCGTGGCAGTGGTATAGCTGATCTGCTGGTTTCTGCGATTAAGAATTTAGCCGTTTCTAAAGGTCACTCTAGAATTGTATTAAGCGTATCTCCAAAAAATGAGCGAGCAGTCTATTTATATTCTAGGCACGATTTTGTGTTTATACCTGAATGGGAATCTTTAGCCCTGAGTTCAGGTGAAAGAAGTCAAAAAATGGAATGTGTGATTTTTTAATATAAACTAAGAACAAGACCTTAAGGCGTTTCATTTATTTTGGGTAGTCGCTGCTTAAACGGCTCGGAATTTCGGAAACGCAGGCTGGCATGTAACTCCCAATCAATCAATGCTATAAAAAAATTAAACTTGATCAATTGGAAACAGGGTGATAGTTCAGATATTGGGCAGTTCTTAGGGACAAGGACATGGACTTCTACTATTGGTGATTAGTTTCAATCTATTGAATCTAATCGTTAATTTTTCTTACTTAATGATGTTTCTTGATCGTTAAACCCGAAAGATTTATTCAAATTCGAAGGTGCATCACATAAATCTTCGTGCTACACTACGCTGAATCGGGCATTCACCCGATTTTTTTATGTGGTTGCTTTTTGTGTGGATGCTTCCACATTGAACAGATTTTAGGTTTGGAACATGGCCATTTCAGAGACATGGTTGCTCCCTGACGGGGTAGCAGATGTATTGCCAGAACAAGCGCAAGTGGTTGAAACCTTGCGTCGAGAAGCGTTAGATTTCCTCGCAGTTCGAGGTTATCAATTGGTGTATACGCCATTTATTGAATACATCGAATCGCTCTCGCTACTTTCAGAATCTAATCAAGATTTAGATTTAGTTACCTTCAAAGTTATTGATCAACTATCTGGCCGTTTACTCGGTGTGCGTGCGGATATGACGCCGCAAGTTGCGCGTATAGATGCTCATGTTCGACCAATTGAAGGTGTAGCACGTTATTGCTATGCAGGTTCAGTCTTGCATACCAAACCACAGAATTTCAATGCAACCCGTGCACCTTTGCAGTTAGGTGCAGAGTTGTATGGTCATGACAGCATCGAAGCAGATGTTGAAATGATCAACGTTATGTTGGCGTTAATTGAGCATACTCATACTTTAGAGGGCGCTCATTTAGATTTAGGTCATGTTGGTTTATTCCGTAGTCTGGTTAAACGCGCTGGCTTAAATAAAAATACCGAAAGTGAACTTTCTGACTTATATCAGCGTAAAGCTTTCCCAGAGTTAGAAGAATTCACGCAAGATTTAGCGATGGGTGCGGACTTTTATGCTTTAGGGCGTTATGCAAGCGACCTTGATGCACTAGAAACGCATTTAAGCCAAGATATTTTAAATGATGCGGATTTCAAAAATGCATTAGCTGCATTGAAATCTACATTAGCTCAAATTCAGTCACGTTGGTCGAATCTGAACATTGGGATAGATGTGGTTGAGTTACGCAGCTATCACTATCATACAGGTTTGATGTATGCCATTTATGCACCGAATCGTGCCGCACCACTGGCTCAAGGTGGTCGTTATGATGGTATTGGTGAGCATTTTGGGCGTGCGCGTCCAGCAACTGGATTTAGTTGTGACTTATATGCTTTAGGCGCGACTCAGTTTGTAGAAATTGAAACTGTGGTTGCACCTAAAGGCCATGATCAAGATTTATTAAATGCAATTGCAGATGTACGTGGCAAAGGTTCACGTGTGGTGCAGTTGTTGGGTAATGATGATTTAAGCTCAGTGCCTTATGCGACCCATCAGTTGGTGTCTCAAAACGGGCAGTGGGTGATTGAAAAAATTTAATTGCCAAGTTTTAAGACTTGGTTTCCAATTTTAACAGCATGATGTAATGAGGCTATTATGGGCAAAAATGTTGTGGTACTTGGTACCCAATGGGGCGACGAAGGAAAAGGTAAAATCGTCGACCTGCTCACAGATCAAGCGGCTGCGGTAGTTCGCTATCAAGGCGGACACAACGCAGGCCATACGCTTGTGGTAGGTGGTAAGAAGACTGTATTACACCTCATTCCATCAGGTATTTTACGTGAAAACGTATTGTGCTTAATCGGGAATGGTGTTGTTCTTTCTCCTGAAGCCTTGATTAAAGAAATGGCGATTTTGGAACAAGAAGGCGTACCTGTTAAAGAGCGTTTACGTATTTCTCCAAACTGTCCACTTATTTTGCCAAACCACATCGCGCTTGACCAAGCACGTGAGAAAAAACGTGGTAACGCAAAAATTGGTACAACTGGTCGCGGTATTGGCCCAGCTTACGAAGACAAAGTTGCACGTCGTGCTGTACGCGTAGCAGATTTGATTCGTGGCGGTGCTTTACTTGAAGAAAAACTCAAGGAAATGCTTGAGCTTCATAACTTCCAACTTTCTCAATTCTATGGCGTTGAAGAAGTTAAGTTTGAAGACGTACTTGCACTTTGTGATGCATGGCGCGAAGTTCTTGCTCCATTAGTGATTGATGTAACGACTGTATTACATAATTACCGCAAAGAAGGTAAGGCAATCATGTTCGAAGGTGCGCAAGGTTCATTGCTTGACATCGATCATGGTACTTATCCATTTGTAACAAGCTCGAATACTACTGCTGGTGGCGTAAGCTCTGGTTCAGGTATGGGTCCATTGCATTTAGACTATGTATTGGGTATTACCAAAGCATATACAACACGTGTAGGTGCAGGTCCGTTCCCAACTGAGTTGCATTATGATGCAGCAACAGATACAGGTGATGCGATTGGTCGTCACTTGGGTACAGTTGGTCATGAGTTTGGTGCGTCTACTGGCCGTCAACGTCGTTGTGGTTGGTTCGATGCTGAGATTTTACGTCGTTCGGTTGACGTGAACTCATTATCTGGTATTTGCCTAACTAAGCTTGATGTATTAGATGGTTTAGAAGAAGTAAAAATCTGTGTCGGTTATGAAGATGTAGATTCTGGCTGTGCAGGTTCTTCTGATGCGATTTCATTTGAAAGCTTGAAACCGATCTATGAAACCATGCCGGGTTGGAGC
This sequence comes from Acinetobacter higginsii, assembly GCF_000369845.1. NCBI lineage: Bacteria > Pseudomonadati > Pseudomonadota > Gammaproteobacteria > Moraxellales > Moraxellaceae > Acinetobacter > Acinetobacter higginsii. The sequence continues at coordinate 538,027 of NZ_KB850222.1, forward strand.
GAGTCTACTGTTGGTTTGACTCAAATTGATCAACTTCCTGCAAATGCATTGGCCTATGTACGTCGTATTGAAACTTTAATTGGTTGCCCAATTGATATCGTTTCAACAGGTCCTGACCGTGCAGAAACAATCGTATTGCGTCATCCATTTTCAGCATAAGCTGAATTGATGACAAAAAAGCTCTCATGAATTTGAGAGCTTTTTTTATGGGAAATATTTAGGGAGAGCGAGGTAAATGACCTTAAAACTGATTGCTGAAGACTATATCCAGCCAGACAAAATTGATGAGGTGTTAGCGCTTTATCAAGAGTTGGTAGAGAAAACTAAAGCCGAGGCAGGATGCATTGCTTATGATCTTTATCATGACCATAAACAAAAAGGGCATTTTGTTTTTATCGAAGAATGGGTTGATCGTGAAGCACTAGATTTACATGTACAGTCGGAGCATTTCCGGAAATTAGTGCCTCAGATTGATCAATATCAAATACAGGCTGGGCATTTTACCCATTTGCATCGCTTCGAAGTTTTATTATCTGATAAAAAAGAAGATGAATAAGTTGATTTTGACGCAAAGATCAGCGATAGCAAAAAATTAGATTTTGATTCCAATCTTTGTTATTTCACAGTCTAAAAAATCCTCGTTATAGTGATTCTACGTTCAAACAAAGAGGGTTTAACCATGACCAAAAAGAGAATCCGCTACAATGGCTATGAATTAGCGTGCCGATGTTAATTTAAATCTAAGCGCTTAAAAAGGTACAAACCAATTTTGATCAAGGCGGGGAGAGAGGTTGGTTTGAACATTTAAACAATAAAAATAATACTGAGTGTTTGATAATAAAATTTATAAAAAATCGAAGAGAACCGAAAGGTTCTCTTTTTTATTGGGCTTGCTCTTCAATCTCTTTCACTGCGTTATAAACGGCAGCGGGTTCAATATTCAGCATTTTCTTACCAAAACTTCTGAGCCACCACACCAGTTGTGAGGTAAATGGAACAGTTGCAGAGACTTCGACAATGTTTTCTTCTAGATGTTGGATGATTTGATCCTTACTCAGCTGGCTTTCGTAGAAACTCTTGGCTGTACTCTCGGTCATGGTCAGTTTTAAATGAATTTGTTCGGTTGGCTTGCTGTAGTCAACACGGAAACCCAATGCACCTGATTCAATATAATTATCAATTTCAAAGTTCACAGGATGTAAGGCGCGACTTTCCAATACCGTTGCTGCTTTAAAGCGGTGCAAGGCGAAGGTTTGTACTTCAGTTTTATCATTTCGGGTACAGATTAAATAAATCACTGCACCTTTTTGAACCAAAGCCAGCGGATTGAGGATATAGGTCTTATCTTCGCCTTGATGGGTACGGGCGCGATAAATACATTCGATCTGTTTGTCTTGTAATAAACCTTCATAAATCGCTTGTTGTGCATGTTTGTCGACAACAGGCGGAATCAAGGGTTGTGTCGCCGGTACAATACGAACACGGTTGATCCATTGTCGAACATTATTTTGTGTCGATAGGCTACGTTTGGCCAAATCAAACCAAGGTGTCATTTCTTCTAATAAACTTGGTGGAAGCAAGTGACGTAAATGCTCTTCGACCATCATAAACGTAACCGCTTGCGAGCTGGTCATGTGGGGCAAGCTTTGAATTGGTGCATCTGAACGCCAACGCCAACCTTGTGGTACGGTTTTATTGCTCTCGATTGGGAAACGCTGAGCAATTTGATTTAAATCACGCTGAATGGTACGCAGACTGATATCAATGCCTTCGCGTTCTAATATTTCTTGTAATTCGCGTGTGCCCATCCATTTCCCAGTAGAAAGGCGGGATAAAATTTGCCATTGGCGATAAAGGCTATTGGATGTTTCTTTTTCTTGTATGGATGACATAAGCGAAATACGTAATTCAATGGTCTAAAGCAGACACAATAAAAAAACTATACTTAATTATCAAGTCCATCCTATCTAGATTACGTATTTACGACTGAAATGACCCTAGTTTTGCTTAAATATTCTAAGTCTGGTTGAAAATTGATCATTTTATATAAGTGGCATTGAAATTGCTTCCTTTAGATATAAATAAATGATGGGACGAGGTTTCTATGTCAGAACAAGAACACAACCTACATATCAGCACAGATTATTACGCACCAGAGCCCAATCCAGCGGCGTCCGTTGATACCTCTACATTTATTTCACAGCTCAATGTGACCACCAATTTATTTGAGCAACTTAAATCGCAATTTTTTAATGAAATGTTAGATGACAAAAGTTTTAACGGTGAAGCATCCAAAAAAATTGAGCAATGGTTGAGTATTCGTAGTCTTGATGATTTAAAAACACTAGAAGCACAAGCAAAACAGCATTTCTTATATCAAGGCATTACTTTTAATGTTTATGGTGATCAGGAGGGTGCTGAGCGTACCATTCCTTATGATTTGATACCGCGTGTGATTGAAAAGAAGCAATGGGAAAAGATCGCGACGGGCTGCGCACAACGAGTCAAAGCATTAAATTTATTTCTAGATGATATTTATCATGGACAGCATATTTTAAAAGAAGGTTTGATTCCTGCAGAACAGGTGATTGCGCACGAAGCGTTCCAGCCGCATATGCTAAAGCACCAGTTGAAAGGCAAGGTTTATTCACAAATTAGTGGTATCGATATCATCCGTGACGGGCAAGGTGATTTCTTTGTGTTGGAAGATAACCTACGCACACCATCAGGTGTGTCTTATATGTTGGAAAGTCGCAAAATTAGCCAGAAATTGATGCCAGATCTGTGTAGTAGTAATAATTTACAGGGGATTGAGCAATATCCAAGCCTGTTAAGAGCAATTCTCGAAGAAAATGCTTATGTCGATCAACCATTAATTGTGGTGCTAACACCTGGGCGTTTTAACAGTGCTTATTATGAACATTCATTTCTAGCGCGTGAAATGGATGTACCGTTGGTGACCAGCCGAGATCTCTATGTAGAAGATGATAAGGTTTTCGTCAAAACTATTCGTGGTCGGCAGCAGGTAGACGTCATCTATCGCCGTGTTGATGATGAATTCTTAGATCCACTCAGTTTTAGACCTGACAGCACTTTGGGTGTACCCGGACTGATGTCTGCCTATCTACAGCATAATGTTGTGATTGCCAATGCACCGGGAACAGGGGTGGCAGATGACAAGTCGATTTATCCATATGTCGATCAGATGATTCAGTTCTATTTAGGTGAAGTACCTATTTTGAATAATGTGCCAACTTATCAATGTCGAGAGGCGGAACAGCTGGATTATGTGCTCTGTAATTTAGAAAAATTAGTGGTGAAAGAAGCACAAGGTTCAGGTGGTTACGGCATGTTGATTGGTCCTCAAGCAGATCAACAACAGATTGATTGTTTCAGACAGAAACTGATTGAGACGCCACATTTATACATTGCACAACCAACTTTAGCTCTTTCAGTCGCCCCAACAATGACAGCAGAAGGCGTTGCTGAACGACATATTGATTTAAGACCTTTTGTACTCAGCTCACCTTATCGCACTGAAATTGTGCCGGGTGGCTTAACACGTGTTGCCATGCAAGCAGGCTCTCTCGTGGTGAACTCTTCTCAAGGTGGTGGAATTAAAGATACATGGGTGGTTGAAACATTACGTTCCTGAACCATATCCACAGCCCGAAGATGATAACAACGCGGGCTGTGTGACTGAATATTAAGAAAAGGGAGGAGATTTATGCTTTTACTTAGCTCAAGCGCTCAACATATTTATTGGTTAGGACGTTATTTATTCCGTATTGGTCATGTGGCGGGTCATTTACCTTTTGTTGATAATTTTCAGGCATCAGAATTTGCACAGGCACTTTGTTTACATATTGATGATGCCGAAAACTTGAATCAATTTATGTTAGATCGTCAGCAGCCTTATTCTTTATTGAGTCAGCTTGAGATTGCGCGGGATAATATTCAGGAGTTGAGGGGATTATTAACCGCACAGGCGTATGCCGAACTCAATTATCTGATCAAAAATGTGGCAGCAGATGGATTGGCCATTCAAGATGTGGTGCAAAGCTGTTGCGACATTCTGAAAGCTGAACAAGAAGATATTTTTCTATTTTTTCATATTGGGCAATGTATTGAGCAAATTGATACCTATTTCAGATTTCAACACAATACCCATGCTGTTTTTGATGCGATTGATCCAACCATTGAGCGGTTATATCATTTGGGATGGCAAGACTTACAACCGTGTTGGGAGACATTAAAAGAACAGCCATATTTAAATCAGTTTTATGCATTTACCTATAAATTGGAAAATCAATTTGAGGTATCCTCATGAAACTCATGGTGAATCACCAAACGCATTATCAATATACTGAGATTGCGCGGAACAGTGTCCAATCCATCAAAATGATGCCACAAAGTTCACGGCATCAGAGTGTAGAGAATTGGCATATTAGTGTGCCAGGACAGTACTCGTGTCAACGTGATACATTTAATAACCTATGGATTACAGCAACGCAACGCCATGATTATCGTTATTTGACCATCATGGCACAGGGTGTAGTGGATTTGCATGCGACTGAGTTGGGTTATTTTGAGACAGATGTTTCAGCATTACTGTTTTTACAACGCACGGCAATGACCTGCTGTGACCTGACCATGACGGATTTTGCGCATTCGATTGTTACTGTAAAAGACCGCCACCATTTGATTGTTTTATCAGGAAAAATCTTACAACAAGTGCCATATCAACCTGAAAGCACCTCGGTTACGACCTCAGCTATTGATGCCTTTTATGCGGGTCAAGGAGTGTGCCAAGACCACGCACATATATTAATTGCCATGTGTCGTGCGTTACAATTACCTGCACGTTACGTTTCGGGCTATATCTACGATGAAAATCAGCCACACCTCGCCAGTCATGCATGGGCAGAAGTTTTTGTGGATAATGAGTGGTATTGTTTCGATGTAAGTAACCAGATATTTACACCCCAAAACCATATATACGTTGCAGTTGGACGTGATTATTTAGATGTGGCGCCTGTTCGTGGTATTCGTGAGCAAGGCGGGGTAGAAAGTATGATGTCTGTGGTGCAGGTTTTAGCGTGTTGAATGTAAAGAGAGAAAGATGACCTATTGTTGCGCATTAAGATTAGAGCAAGGTTTGGTATTGATTAGTGATACCCGAACCAATGCAGGGGTCGATCATATTTCTGTATTTCGTAAGTTGCATACCTTTGGTGTTGAAGGTGAACGTTTTATTGCTTTGCAAACAGCAGGTAATTTGGCGACGACTCAAGCCGTGATTGGGCATTTGCAGAATGCTCTGGCTTTGCATCAAGAGCCGAATTTGTATAGTGCCAATACCATGTTTGAAGTGGCTGAATTGGTTGGAAAAACTCTACGCAAAGTGCTTGAAGATATTACCAGTGACACCCAAGAACAGATGAATTATTCGTGTAGCATATTGGTCGGTGGGCAAATTCAAGGCGAAGAGATGCAGCTTTATAATGTTTACCCACAAGGGAACTTTATTTGTGCAACGACCGATACGCCGTATTTCCAAATTGGTGAAAGCAAATACGGCAAACCTATTTTAGATCGTGCTTTACACTACGATATGCCTTTGGATGATGCACTGCGCTGTTCACTCATTTCTTTTGATTCGACTTTGCGCTCGAATGTTTCAGTGGGCTTGCCTTTAGATGCGCTGGTTTACCATAAAGACAGCTTTAAAATTCCAGAAGGTAAGCGGATTGGTGAGGATGATCCTTATTTTACTCAGATAAGTCGACAGTGGTCTGAGACCTTGCGCCGTGGTTTACAAGAGTTACCCAAGCCAACGGCGGACTATGGTTTATAACTTCCGTAAACTCCCTCAAAAGCATAGATCCTTTTGAGGGAGAATCATCCTAAGATGTTGTTATATTTTTGCTTAGAATACGATCTAGCGACAGTATGCTTGGCCGAGATGTAATCAATATCGCAAGAATGAACATATACAATAGGTCATGGATGTAGAAGAACCAACTGAGCCAGCTTATCGGATCTAAGCCGCTTGGAATCGTATGAATCCCAACCGTGTATAGTGCTGTCAGGCAGATCATAAACAAGAAAATACTGCTGATCTGAGTAAATAAGCCCAAAATCAGAAATAAACCTGCAAGCATTTCAGTGACTGACACAAAGCTACTCATGATTGCTGGAAATGGAATGCCTGCATCGATGATTGTTTCCAGCATAATTAGTTTATTTTTTTCAACGAAAAGTTTATTGAAGCCTGTGGTGAAGAAAAAAATGCCGATCGAAATTCGGATCAAAAAGAGCACGAATTGCTGGATCGGCATTTTATACAGCGGATTATCATAAATCAGTTTGAGCATTCTGGATCTGAATGGTTAAAACCTTATTAGAGATAAAACACAAAAATTGATCAAGTAATGTTTAGTTATCTAATTGACGTATTGGGCGTTGGGTGAGGCGGCAAAGTAGCTCGTAGCCGATAGTTCCGTTTGCTGCTGCAACATCATCAACTAGGCGAGATTGGCCCCAAAGCTCAACTTTTGTGCCAATTTCTGCTTTAACATTGCTGATATCAATGGCGATCATATCCATGCTGACACGGCCGACTACAGGAACAAGTTGCTGATCAATGGCAACAAAGTTTTGCTCGATATACGCGCGTGGATAGCCGTCACCATAGCCAATCGAAACAATGGCAATTTGTGACGTACATGACGCTGAGTAGGTCGAGCCATAACCGACAAACTCACCTTGTTGAATCTGATTGAGGGCAATAATTTCGGCACTAAAAGTCATTACTGGCTTTAGATCGAGTTCATGTACATTGCGATCCGCGAAGGGTGATGCGCCGTAAAGCATGATGCCCGGACGAACAAAATCAAAATGCAGTTCAGGGTATTTATAAATCGCAGCAGAATTACAGCAAGATACCAAGATCGGTTCACAGGCTTGTTTTACCTGTAAGAATTGTTGCTTTTGTTGCTCATTTAAGGGGTGGTCTACGTCAGCATTGGCAAAATGCATGGCAAGTACACAGGTAAAACCTTCAGTTTTTAAACGTTGAATCACGTTAATGATTTCATCGACTTTGAAACCTAAACGGTTCATGCCGCTATTTAGTTTAACCCAAACCTTTAAACTCAACGCATTATAAGCAGCTTTATGTTGAATCAACCATTCTACTTGTTGTTTGTGATGTACGATGCATTCAAGTTTCTGCTCGATGACTTGCGTCATTTCATCTTCAGAAAATACACCTTCAATCAATGTAATCGGCTGAGTGTATCCAAGTTGCCTGATCTCCAGTGCTTCTTCTAAACAGGCGACACCAAAAGCGTCCGTGGCCTCTAGGGCGGTTAAACAGTTTTTGACTCCATGTCCATAAGCATTGGCTTTGACCATACTGACGATTTTTGAATGTGGAGCAAGTTGTTTAACACGGTTTAAATTATATTGCAGCGCTTCACTGTCAATATAAACTGTTGCTTGGCGCACCCTGAGTTCTCCTTTGGGTCGACTTGGATTGTATATAAAATAGAAATAGTTTGAATGTTATTCGTCATCTTCATACTGAGCATAGAACTCAGGTGAGAGATTACTAAAACGCGTATATTGACCTTCAAATGCGAGACGTACGCTACCAATTGGACCGTTACGTTGCTTACCGATAATGATTTCAGCAGTACCAGCTTCTTTAGATTCTTTGTTATAGACTTCATCACGGTAAATAAACATGATCAAGTCGGCATCCTGCTCGATCGCACCCGATTCACGTAAGTCTGACATTACTGGGCGTTTGTTTGGTCGGTTCTCCAAACTACGGTTAAGCTGAGACAGTGCAATTACAGGGCATTGCATTTCTTTGGCCAAAGCTTTTAAGCTTCGTGAAATTTCCGAGATCTCGCCGACACGGTTATCGCCCATACCAGGGACTTTCATCAACTGTAAGTAATCGACCATGATACAGCCGATTTTACCGTCATGCATTTTAGCCACACGGCGCGCACGTGCACGTAGTTCGGTTGGCGGCAGGGCAGATGAGTCATCGATATAGAGATGCATTTCTTGTAGCTGAAGAATGGTCCCAGTGACTTTGGTCCATTCGTCTGCATCGAGATTACCTGAACGTAGATGACCCTGATGGACTTTACCCATTGCTGAAATCAAACGCATGGCAATCGAGTCGGCTGGCATCTCCATCGAGAATACGAGAGCCGGTAGGCGGTTGTATTGCAGTACACTTTCAACCAAGTTCATGGCGAACGTGGTTTTACCCATCGATGGACGTGCTGCAACAATAATCAAATCTCCCGCCTGCATCCCTGATGTTTTATTATCAAGCTCTAAGAAGCCTGTGGTTAAACCAGTAATGTTGCCATCTAGTTTAGACAGTTCATCTAATTTGGTGATAACGTCAGCAGTCACAGAGCTGATTGATTTTGGCCCAGAATCTTTTTTATTGTTGTTGTGCTGTTCTGCCAAAGAGAAAATACTGGTTTCTGCTAAATCAAGAATTTCGCTGACTGGACGACCTTTGGTGTCATAGGCATTTTGTAAAATATCACTGCTGATCTTGATCATGTTACGCAGAGTTGAGAACTCCTTGATTTTATTTGCATAAATTTCAAGATTGTAGAAGCTTGAAGGTGAATCTGCCATCAATTGCATCAGATATTCTTCACCACCAATTGCATCTAACAGGTTTTGTTTGAGCAACCAGTCATTGACCAAAACAGCGTCATACGGTGAGTTTTCCTGTGCCAGTTTTTCAATGGCACGATAAATATATTTGTGACGTGTCGCATAAAAATCATTTTCTTTAAGCAAGTCGCTGACTTGTTCAAATGATTCAGCAACCGTCATTAACGCTGCCAATACCGCTTGCTCAATTGCAAGATTGTGCGGTGGGGTACGGAATTCTTTTAGCTGACCTGAGTCACTCACTTTACTCTCTGTGTTTGGAGAATTTTTTGTAAAATTGGCATTCGCCTGTGACATAACAAGACCTAATAAAAAGATGAAACGATACCGAGTGACTATCTTAATCCAAATGGAGCGCATCGGCACAATTTAATTCAGTGAAAATTGTGTAAGTGGCGAAAAAGTGTGGTTTAGCAGTTAGAGCCGATTGGATGCACCCCATTGGCACATCATGTCTAATAATGGAATTAAGGACAGCCCACGTTCAGATAAACTGTATTCGACTTTGGGTGGAATTTGTGGATATTCCTTACGAATAATTAATTGGTCTCGTTCCATTTCTTTTAAAGTCAGACTTAAGGTTTTAAAAGAAACATTACCGATGGAGCGTTTTAACTCATTGAATCGCATGATGGATTTATGCTGATAAAGCCAATACATGATAATCATTTTGTATTTGCCATTGATTAGGGAAAGCGTATATCCAAAATCTGTTTGCTCTAAGTCAATCTGGGGTGGGGCACAAGTTTCCATAATTTTTCCGACACTAACTTTTAGTCTAGTATATAACCATAATGACCGTACTTATATTTTTTCTAGCATACTTCTATAATCTATTTCATATTGATTGCAGAAAGACACAGATGTCCGATGGGATGCTTTGAAATGAAGAAAACACTCGTGATTGTTGCTCACCCAGATATTGATAATGCTGTTATTAATAAACAGTGGATTGAGGAATTGAGTCAATATCCAGATGAATTCACGATTCATCAACTTTATCAGCACTACCCAGATGGTGTTATTGATGTCACAAGAGAACAAGCTTTGGTAGAAGCACATCAAAATCTGGTCTTTCAATTCCCGATCTATTGGTTTAACTGCCCACCGTTATTAAAGCAATGGTTAGATGATGTGCTGACTTATGGTTGGGCCTATGGTTCAGCAGGAAATCAATTAAGAGACAAGAAAATTACGCTTGCGGTCTCGGCGGGGATCAAAGAGAAAGACTATTCAACTGATGGACGATATCAATTTAGTTTAAAAGAATTGTGTTTACCATTTGAATTGACAGCCCGTTATGTAAAGGCAGATTACCAACCAATGTATGCTTTTTATGGAATGGATACCAATCCAGAACAAGGAGAGGCTCAACCTACGGGGAATGAAATCAATCAGAGTGCAGTGAATTATGTGAAATATTTATTAGAGATGCGCTAACTGCATTTTCAATGAATAGGAGTATTTAAGAAAACAAAAACAATAGACATAAAAAAAGAGCATGTAAAACATGCTCTTTTTCTTTGCAGAAATTACTCAGATACGATAGTAACGAGAACTTCAGCAACAACATCATGGTGCAATTGGATTGCGATGTTGAATTCACCAGTGTGACGAAGCGCACCGTTTGGTAAACGAACTTCTGCACGGTCTACAACAAGACCAGCATTAGTTAAAGCATCAGCGATGTCACGAGTACCGATAGAACCGAATAGTTTACCTTCGTCACCAGCTTTCGCAGTGATTACGATGTTAACTTCGTTCAATTGTTCAGCACGTGCATTCGCAGCAGCTAATACTTCAGCTTCTTGCTTCTCAAGTTCAGCACGACGAGCTTCAAAAGCAGCAGTGTTTGCTTCTGTTGCAGCTACAGCTTTACCTTGAGGGATCAAGAAGTTACGACCGTAACCAGCTTTAACTGATACTTTGTCGCCTAATTTACCAAGGTTTTTAATGCGTTGTAATAAGATAACGTCCACAGCTCACCTCACTTACTTATGGTTGTCAGTGTACGGAATCAAAGACAAATAGCGAGCTTGTTTAATAGCTAACGCTAATTGACGTTGATAACGAGCTTTAGTACCTGTAATACGGCTAGGAACAATCTTGCCGTTTTCAGTGATGTACTGTTTTAATGTGTCGATATCTTTGTAGTCGATGTACGCAACATTCTCAGCTGTAAAGCGGCAGAACTTGCGACGACGGTAAAAACGTGCCATTGATGTTCTCCTTATTCAGCTTCTGGAACTGCTTGTTGTGCTTCTTCACGTTGAGCTTTACGCGCACGTTTTTCTTCAGCACTTTTAGCAAGCAAAGATTCTTCAGTAATTGCGTTTTCACGACGGATAATGATGTTACGAATAATTGCATCGTTATAACGGAACAATTCTTCTAACTCATCAAGAGTCGTTTGACCACATTCAACATTCATAAGAATGTAGTGTGCTTTGTGAATTTTGTTAATCGGGTAAGCCAATTGGCGGCGGCCCCAATCTTCTAAACGGTGAATTTGACCTTCAGCTTCTTTGATCTGAGAGATATAGCGTTCAACCATACCTACAACTTGATCGCTTTGGTCTGGATGTACCAATAGTACGATTTCGTAGTGACGCATTGTCAGCTCCTTACGGTTTAAGCAGCCCCTAATTAAAAAATTAGAAGCAAGGAGTCATAACTAAAAAGTTATGTCGCAAATTGCGAAGCGGGGATTATATGCAAATTGACGCTATAAAGCAAATTTGCCATAGTCTTTGTGATATATTTTTTAAATAAAAATAGGCAATAAAAATGGAACCACAATTTATAAAGACAGTCGCCCTACTTGAGTCGATTTTGCAGTTGAATACTGAGGAGGCATATTTAGATGCTTTTGAGCAATACCAAGGTAACATTTACCAAATCTTGATGATTGTCGATTGGCGTGAAGAGGACGAGGCGATTATTGAGTATTGCGAAAATATTTTACAAACGGGGAGTTTGCGGGCTGAGATACAAAATGCGGATAACCTGCAAGGATTTACCATTACTGTTTATTATCAGAATCAAACTTTGATTATTCCTTATCAAGGTGAGGGTGCAGATCGAGATACCACCTTAAAAGCACTCAATCAAATTTTGCAGCCTGATTATGAAATCCGTTTTTGTGTGGCTTCCGATGGGTCCGATACCTTGGAGTTCATTCCGTTACCTCAAGAGGTATGGCAAAAATTAGATCAAAAATATCCCCATAATATTAATCAATTTTTTAGACGTTTTGAGCCAGACAGTGAGTTTTTTGGCTAGAGTCGTGTTGCAGGTTAATCTTTAAAGGTTGTATGTAACGACTGGTTTGGAATTTAGTCTAGGCTTGTTTCATTTAGGCAATAAAGAACGAAATGTTTTTATTGCACGAAATGATAAAAATTGGGAGAGCATAAAAAGATAGAGCATTCTCTATCTTTTTAAAAAATAGGAAAGAATGGTGCAGGGCTTTTAAAGGTGAAGCTGAAGCTTAAACTGATAACAGTAATGAGGATTACTGAGAAAAGGAAAAAGCGTTTGGCCCAAAGCTGATCATCTTCGGCCTTGAATCCTAAAATAGCAATGTAGAACCAGTAAATGCAAAGTATATTACAGATGACCAAGAACACGATATTGGTGTATCCATATACATATAATGCATTCATCGCTAGAGTAAATAAAACCACATAAATCAGTGATTCGATTTTTGTTCTAAGGATTGAACGGGCTACAGGTAAAATAGGAACGCCTGCATTTTTATAGTCGTCAAAACGATAAATTGCGATCGCCCATGAATGCGGCATTTGCCATAAAGCATATGCAACAAAGATCAATAGGGCCGCTATATCGAACTGATGACTTACAGCCACATAACCAATAACAGGTGGACTCGCTCCAGAAATACTACCGATCACGGTTTGATGGATTGTGGTGCGTTTGCTCCACAAACTATAAAAACCGACATAGACGACAAAACCAATGACAGCGAATAAAAAAGCATAAGCATTAACATAAAACCAGAGCATGCTAAAGCCAATCACACCTAAAACCAGCGCATAGCACATGGCAACAGTAGGGGAAATGGTTTTGGTCACAAGTGCACGGTTCATGGTGCGTTGCATTTTCTGATCGATGTCTTGATCAATTACGTTATTAACTACACAACCAGAAGCAACCACTAATGTTGTTCCGAGAAGAGTAAGTAATAATAAGAGGCAGTCTATAGAGCCTTGGGCGGCTAAGAAGAAGCCGCCCAAGGTGGTAATAAAATTACCGAAGAGAATTCCTGGTTTAGTCAGGAATAAGTACTTTTTCCACATGACGATCAGTTTAGATCATCATGTTGTAGTGTAGGTAATTCATAATCCACACAGAGCCGACTAAAAGTACAGCGATACATAAGATTGTGTAGATAAATGCAATAAGGTTCCAACGTTGGTCAGATGATGTATTCATGTGCAAGAAATACACAAGTTGTACAAGTACCTGAGCAACAGCAGTGATTGCAATTACTGTAACTAAAATGCCACGACTAAAACCGCCAGCCATCACCATCCCGAAAGGGATGATGGTAAGGATGACAGAAAGGATAAATCCAATCGTGTATTGTTTAAAGTTACCGTGTGACGCACCTGCCGCATTATGGTCATGACTACTCATTAGAGAACTCCCAGTAAGTAAACGACGCTGAATACACAGATCCAAACGATGTCAAGGAAGTGCCAGAACAAGCTTAAGCAAGCAAGACGACGTGTATTCGGTAAAGTCAAACCATTCTTTTTAATTTGGTAGATTAATACCAGCATCCACACTAAACCAGAAGTTACGTGGATACCGTGTGTACCAACCAAAGTAAAGAATGCAGATAAGAATGCACTGTGAGTTGGACCATGGCCTTCGTGTACAAGGTGATGGAACTCATAGATTTCCATACCAATGAACGATGCACCAAAAAGGAATGTAACAAACAACCAAGTGATCACTTGATTTACATTCTTTTTATAAGATGCAAGTACAGCAAAACCAAATGTTACCGATGAAATCAATAAGGCAAATGTTTCAGTTAACACGAAGCCTAATGAATCATGGAATAGGTCATATGCACTTGGGGTTCCTGGCGGGATATGACTGCTTAATACAGCGAACGCAATGAAGAGTGATCCGAAAAGAATCAAGTCACTCATCAAGTATGTCCAGAAACCAAAGACCGTTAAGTCAGTATCATCATGTTCATGATGACCATCGTGGCCGTGGTTGTCGTGATGAAGTACTTCAGCCATTTCCTTAGTCCTTCTTCAAGTGTTTTTCAAGTAAAGCATAGCGTTCGTTTTCAATACGCTCAACTTCAGCAGCAGGAACGTAGTAATCAACATTCTTCGTGAATGAGCTTACGATCAAGCTAACAATAGCTGAAACGAATGAAACAACAGCGAGCCACCAAATATGCCAGATGAGTGCAAAGCCAAGAATTGTAATGAACATTGCAATGACAAAACCAGCAGCACGATCAGTCGGCATGTGGATGTCTTCATATTTAGTGTTACGTGCGTATGCTACACCATTTTCTTTGTCAGTCCAGAAACGGTCTACACCGCTAGCATCTGGTTCATGCGCAAAGTTATAGAACGGAGCAGGAGATGACGTTGCCCATTCAAGGGTACGGCTATCCCATGGATCGCCTGTATGGTCCATGTTGTCCTTACGTTGTAAGAAACCAACGATGATTTGCATTAAGAAACATGCAATACCGATCGCGATAAGAACAGCACCAAACAATGCAATTGCTAAGTATGGATCCCACTCAGGGTTGTCATATGTATTCAAACGACGCGTCATACCCATGAAACCAAGGATATAAAGTGGCATGAATGCAAAATAGAAACCAATGAACCAGAACCAGAACGCAGCTTTACCCCATGCTTCGTTGAGCTTCCAACCAAACATTTTCGGCCAGTAGAAGATGATGCCGGCAAACATACCAAACACCACACCACCGATAATTACGTTATGGAAGTGAGCGATCAAGAATAATGAGTTGTGTACAAGGAAGTCCGCAGGTGGAACAGCCATAAGTACACCAGTTAAACCACCGATACCGAATGTTACAAGGAAGCCAAGCGTCCATAACATAGGAGTAGTATAGGTGATGCGACCTTTATACATTGTGAATAACCAAGAGAAGATTTTCACACCTGTAGGAATCGCAATAACCATGGTCATGATACCGAAGAACGCGTTAACGTTCGCACCAGCACCCATGGTGAAGAAGTGGTGAAGCCATACAACGAACGCAAGTACAGTAATCGCAATCGTCGCATACACCATAGACTTATAACCGAACAACGCTTTACGAGAGAAGGTTGCAACGATTTCTGAGTATAAACCAAATGCTGGTAATACTAAGATATATACTTCAGGGTGACCCCATGTCCAAATCAAGTTCACATAAAGCATTGGGCTACCGCCAAGCTCATTTGTGAAGAAATGGAAGCCGAAGTAACGGTCAAGCGTCAGCATTGCAAGCGTACCTGTTAATACAGGGAATGATGCAATGATTAATACAGCCGTACAAAGTGAAGTCCACGTGAAAATAGGCATGTCCATTAATTTCATGCCAGGTGCACGCATTTTGATGATGGTAACAAAGAAGTTAACACCAGATAAAAGCGTACCTAGACCAGAAACTTGAAGTGCCCAGATATAGTAGTCAACACCAACACCAGGAGAATATTGAATGCCAGATAGAGGAGGGTAAGCCATCCAACCAGTCGCAGCAAATTCACCTAATACAAGTGAAAGCATCATTAAACCAGCAGCACCAGCGAATAACCAGAAGCTTAAAGAGTTCAATAATGGGAAGGCAACGTCACGAGCACCAATCTGTAAAGGTACAGAGATGTTCATCATACCAACAACGAGACCCATTGCTACGAAGAAGATCATGATTACACCGTGTGCGGTGAAGATCTGGTCGTAGTGGTCAGGATGTAAGTAACCTTCGCCGCCGCCTTTCGCGAGGAAAAGTTGTAGACGCATCATGATTGCATCGGCGAAGCCACGCAACAGCATGACTACAGATACGATGATATACATGATACCAATCTTTTTATGGTCTACAGTGATAAACCATTCGTTCCACAAATATCCCCATTTCTTGAAATAGGTAATACCACCTAATACAGCAATTGCACCAAGTGCCATAAAGACCATGGTGACAAGTACAAGGGGTTCAGTCGGGATAGAATCCCACCCCAATTTACCAAAAATCATATCCATGTCTTATTCCCCTTGAGCAGCGTGTTCTGCTGCAGCATGAGTTTCTGCTGTTGCATCATGTCCAGCAGAATGGTCAGCACCGTGATAGTTACTCATGTAGTGGTTGATGATTGTTTCAAACAATTTTGGCTCAACTGATGAGTAATAAGTCACTGGGTGTGGCTTAGTCGGGAACGGTTTCATCGCTTCAGCTTTTGCAAGTGCTTCTTCATCACCAGCAGCTTTAGCACGATTCACTAAATGCTCGATCTGATGCTTAGAACGATCGCCATCTTTAAGCGTTGCTAACTCAGCTTGGTCAAGTGTGCCTTTTTGAATTGCTTCAGGGTTAATACTTGTACCATTACCAGCTTTAACTGCTTCTACCCATTGTGCAAATTCTGGCTCAGTCACGCTATGCGCTTTAAAGCGCATTTGTGAGAAACCGTAACCTGAATAGTTTGCTGAGAAACCACGGAAGATACCTGGTTCGTCGGCTAATAGGTGAAGGTGAGTTTGCATACCAGCCATTGCGTAAATCTGACCGCCTAACTGTGGGATGAAGAACGAGTTCATCGTGAAGTTAGAAGTGATCTTAAAGCTTACTGGTGTTTGTTCTGGGAAGCGTACTTCGTTTACCGTTGCAATGTTTTGCTCAGGATAGATAAAAATCCACTTGAACTGTTCAGCGACAGCTTGAATAGTCAATGGTGCTTTATCTGATTCTAACGGACGGTAAGGGTCGTACTTGTGGGAACCCCACCAAGTTAACCAAGCTAAAATACCAATAATAATGACAGGTACACCCCATACAACGATCTCAATTGTCGTTGAGTGTGCCCAAGTAGGTTTATAGTCTGCATCTTTATTCGATGCGCGATATTTCCAACCAAACCATAATGCCATAATGATTGATGGAATCACCACCAATAGCATTAAATAGATCGCAGTCATCATCAGGTTACTTTGACCTTGACCAACTGGACCTTTATTGTTTAGAAGTACCATATCACCGCCACACCCAGTCAAGAGCGCAGCCATCGTTGATAAAGACAATACAGCTAAAATCGTTTGTCTCATTTTACAACCTCGGTGAAGAGTCCCATTCCCTAATTAAAATTATGGGATAGCGATTAAAGTGTCGCGTGATTGATAAGGATTGGTTAAAAAATGCTTAGCAATCACGCGACACCGCAACGTTGTTGGGCATTATGCCTTATATTGAAAAACTAAGCTACTCATAAAGTCGTGTGAAATACTTGTTTTAAAACCCGATTTATTTTGTAGGGATTGTTATTTGCATCTGTGTTTTTTATATAGATATCAGCTTAATACATAAAAAAAGAGGAATAAATCCTCTTTTGTTTATCGATTTGTGATTACTGCTTAATGACCTTAGTTTTTGCCATTTTATCGTGCAAAGTTTGACGATTTTTGGTAAATGCGAATAAAGCATAATCAATCACGGTAATGATTGGGACAAGGATCAAATTGAGAATGATAAAGAACACGCTTCTCAACCAAAAGGCCCGAATTGTGCTGACTTTTTCTGATGTTTCGACATCCACAATTTTAATCTTGGTGATTTTTTTACCAATACTCTGGCCTGATTTTGCAATAAAGAACGCCTGAATCATGAGCATGATAATGAGGTAAGCAAAGATCATTATCCATGCTTCATTTGGAATTAGCTGCATCAATTGATGCTGTAATTCTACTGCTTTATCAGATGCAATTTGGGTGGCTTGCATCTGTTTTTGAATTTCAAACAACTCTTGGTATTGGCTTTCATTAAAAAAGAAAGATGGGATAGAAGCCATCGGTAGCCAAAGGATGAGATCAAAAACTTTCGCTAGCGCACGTGAATGGAAAGGTGCGAGTTCAGGTGCTTTTTGTTCGACTTTGATTTTGTAAGTTGGTTCGTTCGTTTCAGTTTTAATTTGAGCACTAAAAGGAGAGTAACCTACAGGTTCGTAGACAAGTTTACCTTGTGTCAGTTCACCAAGTGTTTTCCATTCAGCCATACCTTCATGCCAAGCTAAATCGGTCAATAAAACTTGTTGACTGGCAAGCATTTGGTTTACTTGTTCTAAACTGTAAGGTCCTGCTTGTTGATTATTACGAGCCAAGTAAATTTGCATAATTTAAAAATCTCAATTACGAAAGATGAAAAAAGACCCTGCGAAAGAGGGTCTTTTTCTAAAAAAGACTAGGCTTTCTTGATTTGTTCTTCAGCAAGGAAGAACCAAGTATCAAGTACTGAGTCAGGGTTAAGTGACACAGATTCAATACCTTGTTCCATGAGCCACTTCGCAAGGTCAGGGTGATCCGAAGGACCTTGACCACAAATACCAACGTATTTTCCTGCTTTGCGGCAAGCATGAATTGCCATAGAAAGGAGCGCTTTAACTGCTGGATCACGCTCATCGAATAAGTGAGATACGATACCAGAGTCACGGTCAAGACCGAGTGTTAATTGTGTTAAGTCGTTTGAACCGATAGAGAAACCATCGAAGTGCTCAAGGAATTGCTCAGCCAATAGGGCATTGGTTGGTAATTCACACATCATGATGACTTTGAGGCCATTCTCACCACGTTTTAAACCATTCTGAGCAAGAAGTTCGATCACACGTTTCGCTTCAGAAACTGTACGCACGAATGGGATCATGATTTGGATATTGGTTAAACCCATTTCATCACGTGCTTTTTTCAAGGCACGACATTCAAGTTCAAAACAGTCACGGAAGTTATCAGATACATAACGACTCGCACCACGGAAGCCCAACATTGGGTTTTCTTCTTCTGGCTCGTATAGCTTACCGCCGATCAAGTTTGCATATTCATTCGATTTAAAATCAGACATACGAACAATCACTGGCTTTTCTGCAAATGCAGCAGCAAGTGTTGAAATACCTTCAACTAACTTCTCGACATAAAATTCGATTGGAGAAGAGTAGCCAGAAGTACGCGCCATAACGGCAGCACGTGTTTCGCGTGGCAAGCTGTCAATGTTTAACAATGCTTTAGGATGCACACCGATCATACGGTTAATGATGAACTCAAGACGTGCAAGACCAATACCTTCATTCGGGATTTGAGCGAAGTCAAAAGCACGGTCAGGGTTACCAACGTTCATCATGATTTTGAATGGTAATGAAGGCATTGAATTAATCGAATTACGTTGTACTTCGAAATCTAATGCACCTTCATAGATGAAGCCAGTATCACCTTCAGCACATGAAACTGTTACTTCTTGACCATCAGTCAGTACTTCTGTTGCATTACCACAACCCACGATTGCTGGAACACCTAATTCACGTGCAATAATTGCTGCGTGACAAGTACGACCACCACGGTTGGTCACGATTGCAGCAGCACGCTTCATCACTGGTTCCCAATCTGGGTCAGTCATGTCAGATACAAGTACGTCACCGTCCTGAACCTTATCCATTTCTTTAATCGACGTTACAACACGCACTTTACCTGAACCAATGCGTTGACCGATTGAACGACCTTCACAGATAACAGTACCGCGTTGTTTTAACAAATACCGTTCCATGGTACCGACATTTTGACGGCTTTTTACTGTTTCAGGACGTGCTTGAACAATATAGATTTGACCATCATCGCCATCTTTTGCCCATTCGATATCCATCGGCGAGCCGTAGTGTTGTTCGATGATTAAAGCTTGCTTTGCTAATTCGTGTAATTCGTGATCATTTAATGCGAATTGTTGGCGTTCTGGTTTTTCAACGTCAACCACAACCACTGATTTACCCGCAGAACCTTCTTCACCATAAATCATTTTCTGGTGTTTAGAACCGAGGTTACGACGTAAAACAGAGTGTTTACCTGCATTTAAAAGTGGTTTAGATAAATAGAATTCATCTGGGTTTACAGCACCTTGAACGACCATTTCGCCTAAACCGTAAGATGCAGTAATAAACACAACATCACGGAAACCTGATTCTGTATCAAGCGTAAACATAACGCCCGCAGCACCAGTTTCAGAGCGAACCATACGTTGTACACCAGCAGAAAGGGCAACAACACTATGTTCAAAGCCTTGGTGTACACGGTAAGCAATCGCACGGTCATTATAAAGTGATGCAAAAACTTCTTTAATCGCGATAAGAATATTATCAATACCGCGAATGTTGAGGAATGTTTCTTGTTGACCTGCGAAAGACGCATCAGGTAAGTCTTCAGCCGTTGCAGAAGAACGTACCGCAACAGCAATGTCTGGGTTGCCGTTTGAAAGTGCAGCAAAAGCTTCACGAATTTCTTGTTCTAATGTCGCAGTAAGCGGAGTTTCAACAATCCAGTTACGGATTTTTGCACCAGTTTCAGCAAGTGCATTTACATCTTCTACATTTAGCTGAACAAGTTCAGCCTGAATACGAGCGTTTAAGCCGCTTTGATCCAAGAACTCACGATAGGCAGCAGCAGTAGTTGCAAAGCCACCAGGTACCGATACACCAGCATTGGATAAATGGCTGATCATTTCACCCAAAGATGAGTTTTTCCCACCTACGAGTTCGACATCGTGTTTTCCTAATTTTTCCAGACCGATTACGCGCGCTTCCAAAGTATTTACTCCACTTTTTTTGCAGTATGAATGACCATCATTGGTATGAAATTATACAAAAGTGCTTAGATTTAGTGTTTTACTAAGCGACAGTCATGTTAGATGAGTTTACTATAAAGATTATAGAGCACTAAGACAAATGTTTAAGGAGAATTTTGATGCCCGTAAGTAAAGAAATTAAACGGAGCGTTTTTTTTATTTCAGATGGTACCGCAATTACCGCAGAAACCCTTGGACATTCACTACTTGCGCAATTTCCAAACGTTGATTTTGACATCCATATTATACCTTATATTACGACTGAAGAGGCGGCTATGAATGTCGCTGTAGAGATCAATGCATGTCAAAGTCGTGATGGTTCTTTGCCGCTAGTTTTTGATACCTTGGTTGATCCGCATGTCCGTGAAATTATCAATACTGCTAAGGCGGTCAACTTAGACGTTTTTGAAGGCTTGATTAGTAAATTAGAACAAGAATTAGGTACGCCACCGACCACTTTGGTTGGACAAACTCATGCGGTAACTGATTCTGAATATTATAAAGCGCGTATCGATGCCGTACATTTCGCACTGGACAATGATGATGGGGCAAGAACACGCCATTATGACAAAGCTGACATTATTTTAATTGGCGTATCACGTTCAGGGAAAACCCCGACCTCAATTTATTTGTCATTACAATTCGGTATTCGTGTGGCGAACTATCCATTGACTGAAGAAGATTTGGATGACAATCGCTTGCCTAAAGTACTGCGTGAACATAAAAACAAGCTATTTGGTTTGATGATTGATGCTGAACGTTTGGTGGCAATCCGTAACGAACGTAAAGCGAATAGCCGCTATTCAAGTTTCAGCCAGTGTCAGATGGAATTACGTGCGATTGAAGGGATCTATATTTCTGAAGGGATTAAATATTTAAATGTCACGGAAATGTCGATTGAGGAAATCTCAACACGTGTCTTACAAATGACGGGTTTAAAACGTCGTATTGGCTAATCAGGCCTGACTACCTCAGTCATCTGGATGGGGTAGTCTGTAATTTTTTAGATCATTTTCTTAAAGAAAGTTTGACAAATATCGTGAATTTAAAGTAAATAATTGATATTAAATAATAAAGTAAATCTAACTGATCAGTCTGCAATTGGTGATAATTTTATTGCATTTCTGCTACAATACTGTGATTTAAATCTCACTTTTTATTGTTGGTGGTCTATGGCTTTTATTGCAACTGAATATCTTGATAGAGAGAGTTCTGTTTGGAACAGAAGTCTGTGAACTTGGCTATTCCTTTTCACTCTAACCATCAACTGAGTGAGGCCCAACAAAATATTTTTAACCGTATTCCGAGTCTGGTCTGGCTGCTCTCTGAGTATGGAGATGCGTATTTTTTTAATAGTTTAAGCCAAGAGTATATTGGTTTTAACGACCTAGAACATTTTGCAAAAGACTGGGTCGATTTAATCCATTCTGAGGATAGAGCAATCTTCCAAAGTGAGTGGCAGCAGGCATTTATCTATAAGTCCCCATTTCAAATTGAATGCCGATTAAAACATCAGTCTGGTGCATATCGCTGGTTTTTATTGTCAGCAAAATTTATAGCGGCGAATTCAGAAGAAAAAGCACATTGGTTTATCAATAGCGTTGATATCCATGAAACCAAGCAGTATCAACAAAACTTAGTTCAGTGTATTAATGCCCAAACCAACATGCTGGATAATAGTATTGATTGCATAAAATTATTAGAAGCAGATGGCTCTTTACTGCATGTCAATAAAACGGGATGTATCGCACTTAATCTTCCTCAAAGCCAAAATAGCTTTGGCATGAAGTGGGCCGAGCTGTTACCTGTGGAAATAAGAACCAAGGCAAGTTATGCCTTAAAAACGGCACTTAAAGGGAAGGCTGCGCGTTTCCGTGGGATGAGTGGAGAAGGGGCTGAAAGACAATATTGGGATAATTTACTCACGCCGATATTAAATGATAAGGGCCAGATCGTGCAGGTTTTGTGTCTGTCTCGCGATGTGACCACACAACGCCAAACTGAAATCCAATTACAGCTTTCGAGTGAGTTAGACGACTTAACAGGGTTATATAACCGTCGTTTCTTCAAATTACAACTTAAGCGTGCATTACATCGACATAAAAAAGGCAAGAAGTTACTCGGCTTGATGTTGCTGGATTTAGATTACTTTAAACATGTCAATGATACGCTTGGCCATGCAGCTGGAGATCATCTACTCCGTGTTCTGTCTAAGCGAATAGAAAACATTTTGCCTGAAAACACTTTTGTCGCTCGTTTAGGCGGTGATGAGTTTGCTATTGTCGTCAATGGAATTGAGACACAAGTAGAGCTTGAAAAAATAGCTGTGGATGTGAGTCGACAGTTAGAAGCCCCGATTACTTATGCTGGCAATTTGATTAATGGCAGTATGAGTATCGGTTGTGCGATTTATCCACGAGATGCAAAAGACTCAGCTAATTTAATGAAATGCGCAGATACTGCGCTCAATGATTTGAAAGCGACGGGACGTGGTGGTTTTCGTATGTTTAACCAGCAGATGCAAGTTGCGGCTCAAAACATTGCAATTCAATTAAATGATGCGCGCCATATTATTCGTGATGATCTTATCGTCCCATTTTACCAGCCGAAAGTGCGTTTAGCAGATGCGAAGGTGGTTGGTTTCGAGGCATTATTACGTTGGCAGACGGAAGATCAGCATATCCATTCACCTTGTAATATTGAACAAGCATTTCAAGACTATATTCTGGCGACAAAAATTAGTGATGCAATGCAGAATAAAGTTTTTAAAAATATTGCAGCCTGGATAGCACAAGGATTGGATGTTGTTCCTGTTTCAATCAATGCAGCACCAGTCGAGTTTCTGAAAGACAATTATGCTGAGCGTTTACTCCACCGTTTAAACGCCTACAACATTCCACATCATTTAGTAGAAATAGAAATTACTGAACATATCTTGGATGATCGTGGTTCTGACTATGTGATTCGAGCATTAAATTTATTGAAACAACAAGGCGTTAAAATATCATTGGATGACTTCGGTACGGGACATTCCTCTTTAACCCGTTTACGGGACTACCCAGTAGATTGTTTAAAAATTGACTGCGATTTTATTCGTCAAATGAATGATGATGAGGCGATTTTAGCCATTGTACAGGCGATCATCGCTTTGGGACCAAAACTATCATTGGATATTGTTGCAGAAGGTATTGAGAACACCGAACAATTAGAACTCTTAAAATCTTCTGGATGCTCAATCGGACAGGGCTATTTATTTAGCCGAGCTGTGAATGTAGAACAAGCAACAGAGATGCTCCAAGCTGGAATTTAAATGGATGGTGAATCTACAAGGCTGATTGGGAAATGAACCTTGTAGACTTAAGCCAAAGATTTAGCTGTTTTTAATATCCATCAATAAACTAAAATTATCTAAGCGTTTTTGCGTATCGTAGATATCACAAGTAAAGATGAATTCATCGACATCATATTGCGCTGCAATTTTATTTAATCCAGCTTTAACAGTTTCTTGAGAACCAATTTGTGCCATGGCATAAAAATTCTGAATTGCCACTTGTTCAGCGCTAGATGCAAGACCTTCAGTTGAATCAATCGGTGGTTTAAGCTTTAAGCTATGACCGCGGATCAGATTCAAAATACGTTGATATGAACTGGTCGCCAGATATTGAGCTTCCTCATCTGTTGCAGCAACGACTGTTGGGACACCCATTGAAACATAAGGTTTATCGAGGTATTCCGAAGCTTGGAAGTTATCACGATAGATCTCAATAGCTTGACCTAACATTCTTGGTGCAAAATGAGACGCAAAAGAATAAGGCAGTCCAAGTTTTGCGGCCAATTGTGCGCTAAATAAACTTGAGCCGAGTAACCAAACAGGCACATGGGTATTTTGACCTGGTGTGGCGATAATTCTCTGATTCGGTTGCGGTGCTTTAAAATATTGCAGAATCTCTATCACATCTTGAGGGAATTGATCTTCAGTTTCCTGACGGCCACGACGTAAGGCGCGCATGGTCATTTGATCTGTGCCTGGTGCACGACCCAAGCCGAGTTCAAAACGGTCTGGATAGAGTGTGGCTAGTGTTCCAAACTGCTCTGCAACCACCAATGGTGCATGGTTTGGCAGCATGATACCGCCAGAACCCAAACGGATGTGCTGCGTATTTGCGGCAATAAATCCTAATAAAACTGCTGTTGCTGAACTGGCAATCCCGTCCATATTATGATGTTCAGCCAACCAAAAACGCTCATAACCTAATTTTTCCGCATGTTGCGCGAGTTCTAATGCATGACGGAGAGAAAACTCGATACTCTTGTCATCTCGAACAGGAGCGAGTTCTAGGATAGAGAATTTTATATCTTGTAGTGATTTCATCATGGTGTCTCAAAACTATATATCGAAATAATACGATATAAGTTTGGTTTTGTATATCGTTTTAGATCGATATATAGTTTTGATCAAACAAAAAAAGCGCCCGAGGGCGCTAAAGGGGTAAAACGTTTTGATCTGATTAACGGTGTTTGTACCAGCCACGATGGCGGCCATTGTCATGACGGTAGCTTTCACGAGAATTGTAATAGCGACGGTCATCGTAAGAACGACGGTTATCATAACGGCGGTCATAGCGACGATCATCATAACGTCGATCCGCATCACGGTCTTGACCAACCTTTTGACCTAATGCCGAACCACCAGCTGCACCGAGTGCCGCACCAATATAACCACCATTGCTTCCGCCCATATTACGGCCAACGGTATAACCACCCACACCACCTAAACCACCACCAATGGCAGCTTCAGTACGGTCGCGTCGATTACTCGATGCAGCTGCACCGCCAGCACCACCGATTGCAGAGCCAATCATTGCACCAGTGTCACCACCAAGTTGTTTTCCCAAGGCGGTACCAACTACACTTCCTAGGGCAGAGGTTGCGGCAACACGAGTGGTATTATCTGCATGTGCAACGGTCATCATTGAAGATGCTGCTAAGATAACGCTACATAACCACATATTCGATTTCATGGTGAAACTCCTTATCCATTCTTTTGGACAATATTCTTTTTGCTTGTGACAAATGTAACAAGAGTTGTGGCTGAAAATATGGAGCGCAATATCTAGATTGAGAGTGTTTGACGAGGGTTTTGTTGGTGTTCTATAACAAATGAAGAGATTGTGAATAAATTATAAAAATAAAGAATGAATAGGCAACGAGCAACAGCTAGCGTTGTAATCGAGTACAATGGCCGTAGTTTAGCTTAGGATTTATTTATGCTGCTGGAAAAAATTTTGCAATCACAAGGCTTTGGTTCACGTAAGTATTGTCAGCAGTTAATTAAAAATGGTTCTGTTCAGATTGATAATCAAGTCTGTGATAACCCGAAACAGAATATCAATACCGATCAACTGGTCTTTGAAGTATTTGGTGAAGAATACCAATATCGAGAGCACGTCTATATTGTTTTAAATAAACCGCAAGGCTATGAATGTTCGCATCAGGCGACACATCATAAAAGTGTATTTAGTCTTTTTCCTGAAATTTTGCTGCATCGTGGGATTCAATGTGTGGGGCGTCTAGACCAAGATACAACAGGTCTATTATTGCTGACCGATGATGGGCAATATCTACAAGCATTGACGCATCCACGTAAACATGTACCCAAAGTTTATCATGTGACCACAGCAGATCCAGTTACAGCTGAACAGCAACATGGCTTAGAGCAAGGTGTCGAACTGCGTAATGAGAAAGGCACCTATGCAGCCACCGATGTACAATTATTCTCAGAACATCAAATTTCAATGACCATTCACCAAGGTGTTTACCATCAAGTCAAACGTATGCTGGCAGCTGTTGGAAATAAAGTTGAGGTCTTACATCGACATCAAGTGGGTTTACTTGAACTTCCTGAGTTGGAGGAAGGTGAATGGACCTATTTAACTCCTTCGCAGAAGCAGCTAAGTCAGAATATTGCTTTAGATGAATGATTACTTTAAAAAACAATGAAAGGTTTTGAACTCACTGTCTTGAATAAAGCCCATTTGTTCGTATAGACGGTGAGATTGATAATTATTTTTTTGCGTTTCTAGGCTGATACGTTGTGCATTTTCATGCCGTGCGAATAAGATCGCTGTATCAATCAGTTGTTTAGCGGAACCTTGTTTTCGATAAGAGGGAGTGACATAGACATCATCGAGAATATAGTAGGTTTCGCAAGCCACAGAAGAAAAAGCAAGGTAGAGTAGTACAAAGCCTGTAAATACGTCATCTTTAACATGAATGAAAATGACACTGTCTTTGTTGTCAAAGCGATGTTTTAAAAATTGATAAGATTGATCAATATTTGATGATGCACCGTAGAACTGACGGTATTCGTCAAACAAGACAGCAAGTTGATGAAGATCTTCCTTTGTTGCTCGCTTAACAATCATTCCTGCCCATCCTTACACTTATAATTTTATTAGGACTGTCAGAATAGCGAAAAAAATTCAGCTTAAAAAATAAAAACTTGTTTATAAATGCAACATTGTTAAGTTTTGTCACTTTCACCAAGAAGGGCGTTTAACTCTTCAAACAGGTCTTCATGATCATCTTCAATTTCGACAGAAGATGGGTTTTCAGTACTGGCGGCTGCTTTTGATTTACGCAGTTTTAATAACTGTTCCATGTTGATGTTCTGGTTTTCAATTGCAAATGGAATCGACTTGGTGAGTACCACTTGTTTAAAGAAAAGGCGAACGGCTTGAGCAGGGGAGATACCCAACTGTTTAAACACGGCAAAAGCTTGCTTCTTTTCATGTGAATCGAGGCGAACCTGATAAACTTCTGTTTTTCGCATGAAGAATGAGACCAAATATTTTTAGTTATCGTCATGTATTTTAAACCATTGCAATGTAATTTCAATATTTTTGAAGTGAAAAAATAGAATTTTTGTCATTACGGTGTATTTACAATGTGAGTTCAAGCTTAGAGCTAAACTGCATTTCTTGATTTAGAATCGGATCAATAAACCAAATTTCTTTGGCAAGTAGCTGCAATGGCTGACTAAAATCATCCTCTGCTTTATGCTCAATATGAGGGTAAAAAGAATCGTTAAGTATCGGAATATTCAGATAATTTAAATGCACGCGTAATTGGTGCTGTTTTCCTGTTTTAGGACTGAGTTTATATTTGGCATGCTGCTGATCATGCATTAACAGTTCAATTAAAGTCTCAGTATTATTCGGTTTTTCAGGATTAATTTGCATCGTATAAAAAGGCTGACCTTTTTCTAAATGTAGTTGCAAAATTTGCGGAAAATCCAGTTCAGGTCGATATTTTGCAATGGCATGATAGGTTTTTTGCACTTTTCGTTCGGCAAAAAGCTGCTGATACGCACCTCTTGAGGTGGCTTTTTTACAGAATAAAACCACACCGGCTGTTTCTCGATCAAGTCGATGGATGGGGGTGAGATCTTCGTAGCCTGTTTGTTTTTTCAGTCTGACCAAGAGGGTTTCTTGTACATATTGCCCCGTTGGTGTCATGGTCAAAAAGTGTGGTTTATCGACGACAAGCAGATCATCATTTTCAAATAGAATTTCATGCTGAAACGGAACATGCACTTCATGCGCAAGGAAACGATAATAAAAAATATGGGTATTGGGTGTATAGGGGCTATCCAATGTGAGTTTGCTGCCATCTGCTGCATAAATCAGCTCATCGGCAAAACGCTGTTGCCATTCGCTGATCTGAATATGTGGGAAGTGTTGGCAGAGATAATCAAAAATAGTAAGTGCAGAAACATCGTGAGGTAAAAAGACTTTACTGGCACTGACACCATTTATGAGTGGAGGAGTAAAATCTTTATTTGAGAATTGATTCATAGAGATAAATGATGCCACTAAAATTAAGGTCCGGCATTTTAAGAACAAATGAGATTAAGTATCTCGTTGATGTTTTTGCTTAGATTAACATAATCCGAGTTGATGAATTGCCTGTGCCCATCAATTCCTCTATGAATGATTGCATGCGTGGTCGGATGAAGCTCTTTATCACTTGCAACTTCAATGAGATGTTCTACAAAATCTTGTGCTTGTTGAGGTGCATATTTAAATTCTGCAGTAAAAATAAAAATTGCAAGTTTATGAATCTCTAAAGCCGGGAGTTGGTTTAAAAAACATTGGGCATGAATTGTACCAAAACTAAAACTTGCAAGAATTTGCCGTTCTAGCTCAGTTGTTGTCTCAAAAGGTTTTTCGATGGATAAAAAAAGCTGATGCGTAAATTTCGAAATGAGTTTCCGATGTTCGTCCACAACAGTTTCCTCAGAAAATAATTTAGGAGTTGTTTTAAAAAGAATCAACTTCTTTCTATGGATTAGGCTTTAAAGCAGGGCAATGTTATCATAGCTGCCATCCCAATTTTGTTTTATTTGCCATGTCATCTTCAGTGAAATTTACTTTAAATCATGAACAAGACACTCAACGTTTTGCACAGGTGCTATCACAACATGTGCATGCTGGCATTATTTATTTAATTGGTGATTTGGGCGCAGGAAAAACCACATTTACCCGTTACTTTCTACAAAAGTTAGGGCATCAAGGTTCGGTCAAAAGTCCGACTTATACCTTGGTTGAACCTTATACCATTCAAGGTAAAGAGATCTTCCATTTTGACCTGTATCGTTTGAATGATCCTTATGAACTTGAGTTAATGGGCATCCGTGATTATCTGGAAACACCCGATGCTTTATTTTTATTTGAATGGCCATCGAAAGGTGGTGATGAAATTCCAAAACCAGATATTGTGATTGATATTCAAAAATCGGAAGATGAACTGACTCGATTCGTGACTTTAACCACAGCGTCTGAAGCTTTATCTCAAATTTTGCAGGAACAATTGAATGGCGCATGATTCAACTCGTCGTATTCATACCCTTGATGCTGCCTTAGCCAACCAGATTGCGGCGGGTGAGGTAATTGAACGTCCATCATCTGTGGTCAAAGAATTATTAGAAAACTCAATTGATGCGGGTGCAACTGAACTGATTATTCGAGTTGCACAGGGGGGGGCAACGTTAATTGAAATCATTGATAATGGTAATGGTATTCATGCAGAAGATTTACCTTTAGCGGTGATGCGTCATGCCACCAGTAAAATTCAAACTGCTGATGACTTACATGCAATTGTGAGTCTGGGATTTCGTGGAGAGGCTTTAGCGTCAATTGCAGCCGTATCACGCTTAACTCTGACCAGTAGTCAAGATGAGCAAGGTGTCGGCTATCAAGTTGAAGTGAATGGTACGGCTTTTGATCATCAACAAATTCAGGCAGTCGCTGCACAAAAAGGCACGCATATTCGCGTACAAGATTTATTTTTTAATGTGCCTGCACGCCGTAAATTCTTAAAAAAACCAACCACTGAATTTAATCATATTGAAGAAATTGTTCGCCGTCTGGCTTTAACCCATTTCGATATTCGTTTTGTGCTAGAACATAACGATAATATTCGTTTAAACCTGCCTGTCGCTGACAGTGGTGAATTACGCTATCAGCGTGTGCAACAGTTATTAGGCCAGCAATTTATCCAAAATGCGTACTGGATCGATTCAGACAGTATCAATATGCGCTTATCTGGCTGGTTGGGACATCCTTCGGATGCACGTGCACAAGCTGACATGCAATATGTGTATGTGAATGGTCGTATTGTCAAAGATAAAACCATTTCACACGCTTTACGTATGGCCTATGACGGAATTTTGCATGGTCATCAACATTCCTCCTATTTGTTGTTTTTAGAAGTCGATCCTGAAAATATCGATGTGAATGTGCATCCGACCAAGCATGAAATCCGCTTTTTAAACCAGCGTGAAGTGCATGAATTTGTACGTCACTATGCCAAAGCAACCTTGTCTCAATTTCAGACTGCAAGTGCAGATTTAGCACAGGCAATGAAAACAGATGCGGCGGATGATCATTTTAATTATCAACCACAGCCAAAATACCAAGAACAATTTAATTTACATCGTGCGACGGTAGAAGCAGAACCTCAAGTCAATCAGCAAGTGGCTGTGTCGACTGATTTATTGACTGAGTTTAATCAAAGTCGTCCACAAGCAGTGCACTACAATTCAACACCACAAGAACCACGTTATAACGGTTCTGCGCACTTGAATAATGCACTCAAAAGTTATTTGGCGCCTTTACGTGAAGATGCAGAAGATGGAAATGATCAAGCTCCATCACGTGTAGATGAATTTCCTTTAGGGATTGCAATTGCACAACTGCATGGGATTTATATTCTGGCGCAAAATACTGAAGGCCTGATTATTGTCGATATGCATGCGGCACATGAACGTATCTTGTTGCAACAAATGAAGTCAGCATGGGATAAACCTGAGTTTTGGACGTCTCAGCAGTTATTGATTCCAAAAATTGTATCTATCACACGCATGCAAGCGACACGTATCGAAGATTTACAATCACAATTGCAACGGCTCGGTTTAGAAGTCGATCAATATGGTGATGATCAAGTGATTGTGCGTGGTGTCCCTGCGATTTTGCATAAGGCTGATTTTAGCAACCTCATCCCAGAACTGCTAAATGATCTTGATCCAAATGATGAAGCGAGAGGTTTATTGCAAAAACGTGATGAATTGCTCGCTGGGATGGCTTGCCATGGCGCTGTGCGTGCGCATCGCCAGTTAAGTTTATCGGAAATGAATGCTTTATTACGTCAAATGGAACAAACCGAGTTTGCCAGCCAATGTAATCATGGGCGTCCAACTTGGCGTGCGTTTCCACTCCATCAATTAGATAAATTATTTGCTCGAGGAGAGTAGTTTTACATGTCAAATCAATTGCCCGTCATCAATTTAATGGGGCCTACCGCAAGCGGTAAAACAGCATTGGCATGTGAACTTTATGAGCGTGGAAATTGCGAACTGATTTCAGTCGATTCAGCTTTAGTTTATAAAGATATGGATATTGGTACAGCGAAACCAACCAAAGCAGAACAAGAGCAATATCCACATCATTTGATTGATATTATTACGCCTTTAGAGGTGTATTCGGCGGCACAATTTGTTGAAGATGTTTGCCCATTGATTGATGATATGCATGCCCGTGGCAAAACCCCAATCTTGGTGGGTGGAACCATGTTGTACTTCAAAGCCTTGCTTGAAGGTCTGGCAAGTAATTTACCCAATGCGGATCAAACGATACGTGATGCCATTCTTCAGAAAGCTGAACAACAGGGGTGGCAATCTGTCTACGAAGAGTTGGTTGAGGTAGATCCTGTTGCAGGAGAAAAGTTTAAAGTATCGGATAAGCAGCGCATCATTCGTGCGCTTGAAGTGTTTCGAATCACGGGTGAACCGATAACAAAACTACAAGCTGAACAACCTAAAAATCAACCATATCGTTACATATTTCATAACTACGCATTAATGCCAGATCGTTTAGAATTACATCAACGCATTGAGCAAAGATTGAGCAAAATGTGGAATATTGGTTTTTTGAATGAAGTAGAGGAATTGATTAAAAAATACGATTTAAATGATGATTTACCGTCTATGCGGTCTGTTGGTTATCGTCAAGCTTTAGATTTTTTACTAAAAAGTGACTTAAGTCTCAAAAATAAAGTAGAAATGGAGAACAAAGCCCTTTTTGCGACGAGGCAATTAGCTAAACGTCAATACACATGGTTACGTTCTTTGCAAGAAATACACGATTTTAAAACTTACGTGACGATAAAGCAGGCGAAAGAAGACTTGCGAAACTTCTTTGGATAAAGCAAAATTCGCAGGCTGTCTTTTTATAATTTTTAGTTGAAAAATAAAGATAGTTTTTTTGCGCTGATTTAAAAATTTTTTGGAGTTAAAAATGTCTAAAGGTCAAACTTTACAAGATCCGTTCTTAAATTCTCTCCGTAAAGAACGTATTCCAGTTTCTATTTTCCTTGTAAACGGTATCAAATTGCAGGGTCATATTGAGTCATTTGACCAATATGTTGTTTTGTTGAAAAACACTGTAAGTCAAATGGTTTATAAACACGCGATTTCTACAGTTGTTCCTGCGCGTAACCCACGTCCTGCTGGTGCTCAAGGTACTGCTGGTGGCTTCCCTGCACAAGGTGCTACTGGTGGCTTCGGTGGTCAAGGCGCTGCTGGTGGCTTCGGTGGTCAAGGTGGCGGCTTCGGCGGTCAAGGTGGCTTCGGCGGTCAAGGTGGTGGCTTCGGTGGTCAAGGCGGCTTCGGCGGTCAAGGTGGCGGCTTCGGTGGTCAAGGTGGCTTCGGTGGTCAAGGCGGCTTCGGTGGTCAAGGTGGCTTTGGTCATCAAGGTGGCTTTGATGGCGAAACTAAATTCGAAGATGGTCAAGAAGACGAAAACAATCGTTAATTGATCGATGATCTTTAAGAAAATGCCAGTCTCACGCTAGACTGGCATTTTTTTGTCTATTAGAAAGCTAGAATAAATACTATGGAAATGATTGTTGCTGCGGCATGTTGTAGTGTATTGGTCTCAATTTTGCTGAAATACCTAAAAGCAAAGGGATTTGATGTTTTTCAAATGATTGCGTGGAATTATTTGAGCGCAAGCCTTTTATGTTTTTATTGGTTTAAAACCGATATTACGCATATCTCTTTGAATCATACCCCTTGGTGGTTAATTCTTATTTTAGCTGTGTTATTACCCAGCATATTTTTATGTTTGGCGAAGTCTTTGCAATTTGCAGGTATCCTGAAAACGGAAATTGCTCAGCGGCTTGCAGTCATACTGTCGTTATTAGCTGCCTATTTTATTTTTGGGGAGCAGTTTAGCCAATTAAAATTAATTGGTGTCGTACTGGGCATCATTGCGATTTTAG
Source organism: Acinetobacter higginsii (assembly GCF_000369845.1). Lineage (NCBI taxonomy): Bacteria > Pseudomonadati > Pseudomonadota > Gammaproteobacteria > Moraxellales > Moraxellaceae > Acinetobacter > Acinetobacter higginsii. Next base: position 571,466 of record NZ_KB850222.1, read on the forward strand.
CGATTATTATCGGACAGGCCACAGAGCAGGCTAGTAAAGGCATGAATTTAAAATCAGCCTTGTTTTTGTTTAGTGTTTGGGCGGGTTATGCTGCTGTCGATATATTACTTAAATATAGTAGTAGTTTAGGTTTACAGTTTGCAGTCACACTGAATTTAACGTTTATTGCAGCCTTTATTTTATCCATCGCTTATATCGCAATTACTCAACCCAATTGGCAACCTAAAAATATTTTTACAGGTTTATTTTTAGGTGTACTCAATTTTGCCAATATTGCCTTATATGTCAAAGCACATATGATTTTCAAAGAAACTCCTGCCATTGTTTTTGCTGGGATGAATATTCTTGTCGTGGTACTTGGTGTTCTTAGTGGCGTCGTATTATTTAAAGAACGGTTAAAAGCTTATACCTGGATTGGATTGATCTGTGGTGTGGTTGCAGTTCTGTGTTTAGCCAAAGCAATGATGTAAAGCGATTTGGTTAAATTTGATGGAAGTAAAATTATGGCTGGTAAGAGACTAAGTAAGGAAGAGCGCAGACAACAATTGTTGCAGGTGGCCCGTTCAATTATTCGAACTCAGGGTGTAGAAGCCCTAACTCTGGGATATTTAGCAGAGCAAGCTGGTATTACTAAACCAATTGCTTATCGACATTTTATTGACCGCGAAGGGTTACTGATTTCGATTTATCAGGAGTTTGATGATAAACAGACTGCAGAGCTTAATCGATCTTTAGCTGCTGAAGCAAAAACCTTACAGCAAACCATCCATATTTTTTGCGACGCTTATTTAAGTTGTTTTATCTCAACGGGTCCAGAGGTTGGATTGGTCATTGCTGCTTTGTCTGGTAGTGATATCTTGCAAAACTATTTTCAGCAATGTCAGCAAAAATTCACAGAAATTTTTAAACAAAGCATCCATCCATTTATTCAATTGGATGGAAAAGAGGGTGAGGCGATCGTGATCGCGATCATGGGCTTGATTGAAACGGTATCGACAGCAGCAAGTAAAAATCAAATTGATGCACTGACTGCACAGCAGGTGATGGAAAATTCACTTTTAGTTATTTTACAAGATTATTCAGCGACCTAATTACAGGCATCATAAACCGAGTTGACAGCATAAGTTACTATTGGTAACTTGTGTAGATCATCTATTCGGAATGGATCTATGTCTAATTCAAATAAATTCCAGCATGCTTTGATTGTTATAACGCATCCAGATACCCAATCACTTTCTCATCAGATTGCACAGCATATTTCTCATGATTTAACTGGAAAGGGTGTTTCAGTAGAAATTGCCGATTTATATAAGGAAGGTTTTCAAGCTGTGATGACGCTTTCTGATATTGAAGCTTATCGTGGTCGTCAAGCTTTGGATGCAGAGGTCCAATTTGAACAAGCGCGCTTTGATCGTGCGGATATTGTTTATTTTATTTTTCCTGTGTATTGGTGGTCGGTTCCAGCTTTCTTAAAGGGCTGGTTTGAACGTGTATTTAGTCAGGACTGGGCCTACAAATACGATGAACAGGGGAATCTATTGGGTACTCTAAAAAATATTCCAGTCAAACTGATTGGGACTGCAACAGGGACGCAATCTGGGTATGATCGGCACGGTTATACACAAGCGATTCACAAACAAATCGTGGAAGGTATTTTTGCCTATTGTGGGATTGATGATGTCCAAACCTCAATGCTATTTAAAGCAGATTTTATTCAGGCTGATGATCTGAAGGTCTTCTTTGAAGAATTAGACCAGACGGTTTTAAGTCAATCTCAAATCAATACGAATGCGTAATGCTAAGCCCTAATAATAAGGTTTAACTAGTTATTATTAGGGCGTTCATTCAATAAGTGCTGTTATAGGCGAGTAAAAACCACTTCATCTGGTAGTCGTGATTTTGGCAGTTTGGCATTGAAATCACTGTCGCTGCGATAACCGAGTGCAACAATTACAGAGGCTTTGAAGCCTTTTTCAGCCAAACCAAATTCTTTATTTATGAGCTCTCTATCAAACCCTTCCATAGGTGTTGCGTCGATTCCTTCTAGACCCGCAGCAAAAAGCAGTTGCCCAAGTGCAAGGTAGGTCTGGTTTTCCATCCATGCCGGAAGATTTTTCAGTTCATTACGATAGAATTCAACATAACCAGAACGGGTGGCACGTTGTCCTTGTTTGGCAGTTTCGTCTTTAAAGCGACCACTGACATCATCTTGCTGTAATAATTGTTCTAAGTATTCAGCAGAAATATCGGTACGCGTGCAAAATACTAAGGTATGTGAAGAATTGAGAACTTTGGCCGCGTTATACACATAATTGCCAGTCAATGCCGATGCAATACGCTGCTTTGCTTGATCAGATTCAGCAACCAAAAAGTGCCAAGGTTGAATATTTACCGAAGAAGGGCTGAAACGTAAAATTTCGAGTAGTTTTTCAAATTGTGCTTGAGGAATTTTTTTCTCTGCATCATAAGCTTTTGTGGCGTAACGTGTTTTTGCCGTAGCTAAAGTATCCATCCGTCATTTACTCGATTTTAAAATTTAATTTATTTTACTTGATCTAAATTTCACGAAAAGTAGCTAAATGTGATTTCTATATAGATTTAAGTCGTATATGAGTGGGTTAGAGCGATTAAAGCTCTGATCAAGCGTAAGGAGATGACCGATTGAAGGTTTAGCGAAGTGCAAGATGCTTAAAGTGACTAAAGTTTTTATCCAAGTGTAAGGCAATAATTTATTAATAGATGGTTGGGATAAAAATATGAAGAGATAAAAGAAGTCGTTAAGATCAGTTAAAGAGTGATTAATTAATAGAACCACTGTTTAAAATCTAATTGATAATTTTCTTGCTCATTGAGCTCTAAAATCCAAGCTGAATCTGCTCGCCAATCTCCTAACACAATACGTCGTTTGTTAAGGACATGGTGAATCTCTGGACGATGGGTATGGCCGTGAATTAAATAATCAACGTGTTCAATCACGGATTCTACTGCTTGAGCATTAACATCCATGATGTCATAGCTTTTCAGCTGTTTGGTTTCGCTACTTTTTTTACGGAAACCATTGGCAAGTTTTTGTCTAAAGCTCAATGGGGTGCGTTTTATTAGCCCCAATAATACGGGGTTACGAATCACTTTACGAAAACGTTGATAAGCAACATCATCGGTACAGAGCGCATCACCATGTTCCAGTCGGAACGTATGTTGTTGAATATTTAGGGTATAAACGTCAGGCAGTAAAATGCCATCGAAGTGTTTTAAGAATTTTTGACCTAAGGCAAAATCACGATTACCCACTTGGAAATAAACTTGGTTATTCGCTGCGGTGAATTTTTGCAAAGCACTGACAATTTCATCTAACCATGGGGCAGTGTAATCATCACCAATCCAAGCATTAAACCAATCACCCAAAATATAGAGTTGCGTGTTTTTATGCTGGTATTGTTTCAATAAAGCTAAAAACCCTCGAACGAGTCGAGGGTGATCAGGTGACAAATGTAGATCTGAGATAAACAGGTAGGTCACACTTTTATCCTATTTTATAATCCCTCCCAGCCTCCCTTTGTAAAGGGAGGAGTTTCCCCTCTTTTAAAAGAGGGGTTAGGGGAGATTCTTATTCAGAAATAATTTTAGCAGATTCAATTACAACGTTCTCTAAAGGAACGTCTGCGTGATAACCACGGTTACCTGTACGTACGCCTTTGATCGCTTCTACAATATCAAGACCTTCAACAACTTTACCAAATACTGCATAACCCCAGCCTTGCGCTGTTTTACCAGTATGGTTTAAGAAAGAGTTGTTTTTAACATTGATAAAGAATTGAGCAGATGCAGAGTGTGGAGCTTGAGTACGCGCCATTGCAATTGTGCCTTCATCGTTGCTTAAGCCGTTGTCAGCTTCATTTTCGATTGAGTCACGTGTTGCTTTTTCTTTGAAGTTTTCATCCATGCCACCGCCTTGGATCATAAAACCATCAATCACGCGGTGGAAAATTACGCCGTCATAGAAACCGTCACGTACATATTCTAAGAAATTTGCAACCGTTTTTGGTGCTTTTTCAGCGTTAAGCTCAAGAACAATACGACCTTTGTTGGTGTTTAATTCGACTTGAGGAAAACTCATTACATTAATCTCCTAAACATGGGCAAATTGACCATGGGTTTTTGGTTGAGAGAAGCATAAGCAAACTGTAAACTACAAGGCAAGTAAAAAACGTTAAAATCTTTCATAAATAGCAAAGATTGCGTTTTTATTTCCCATTTTTAACTGTAAGAAGTGATTTACACCCTATGAAGCCAAATGATGTTGTTTCTGAACTGCCAAAGACCCCGACGCCGAATACCCATGCCTCTGTCGATGCCGTGCAGCAAGAACAACAGGCAGGCTTAGACTTTGTACGTCAAGTCATTACCGATGATTTAAAAGAAGGGCGTACCCAAAAAGTAGTAACACGTTTCCCACCTGAACCAAATGGTTATCTGCATATTGGTCATGTCAAAGCAATTTGTTTGAACTTTGGTATTGCCGAAGAATTTGAAGGTTTATGTAATTTACGTTTTGACGATACCAACCCAGATGCTGAAGAACAAGAATATGTTGATGGTATTGCCAATGATGTGAAATGGTTAGGTTTTAACTGGAATGGCGAGCCTCGCTATGCGTCTGGTTATTTTGACCAACTTTATGCATGGGCTGTTCAGTTGATTGAACAAGGTGATGCCTATGTGGATTTGCAAACCCCAGAAGAAATTAAGTTGAACCGTGGTAATTTCGTTGAACCAGGGAAAAACTCACCTTATCGTGATGCGACTGTTGCAGAAAATCTTGCGCGTTTTGAACAAATGCGTAATGGTGAAATCCAAGAAGGCGGTGCTGTACTTCGTGCCAAAATCGATATGGCAAGCCCGAATGTGCATATGCGTGATCCGATTCTTTATCGTGTACTGCATTCAGAGCATCACCAAACCGGTGATAAGTGGAAAATGTACCCAATGTATGACTACGCTCATCCATTGTCTGATGCGATTGAAGGTATTACCCATTCACTCTGTACTTTAGAATTCCAAGATCATCGTCCATTCTATGACTGGATTGTGGAAAAAGTTCACTCGCAAGCTGTACCACGTCAGTACGAGTCTTCACGCTTAAATATCGATTACACCATTACCTCTAAACGTAAGTTACGTAAATTGGTTGAAGGTCAGCATGTACAGGGCTGGGACGATCCACGTATGCCAACAGTCGTTGGGATGCGTCGCCGTGGTTTTACCGCAGAAGGTTTACGCGATTTCTGTAAGCGTGTTGGTGTATCGAAAACGGATGGTATTGTTGATGTGGCAATGCTTGAGTTCTGTATTCGCCAGTCTTTGGAAAATACCGCAGCACGCGGTATGGCAGTACTCAATCCATTGAAAGTGACATTGACGAATTTACCTGAAGAATTGGATCTTACGCATGCACGTCATCCAAACGTGGATATGGGCGAACGCATTATTCCGTTAACGCGTGAACTTTATATTGATCGTAAAGACTTTGAAGAAGTACCGCCAAAAGGCTTTAAACGTCTGATTCCTGATGGTGAAGTGCGCTTACGTCATGCCTATGTGATCAAGTGTGATGAAGTAATTAAAGATGCCAATGGTGAAGTGATCGAACTTAAATGTTCAATTGATCCTGAGACTTTGGGTAAAAATCCTGAAGGGCGTAAGGTGAAAGGGGTTGTTCATTGGGTCTCTGCGACCAAAGGTGTACCTGCGGAAGTTCGTATTTACGATCGTTTGTTTAACGAAGCAGCACCAGATGCAGATGATGATTTCCTCGCACATTTAAACCCAGAATCGTTGCAAGTGGTTCAAGCGGTGATTGAGCCAGCTTTAGCACAAGCAAAACCTGAAGATCGTTTCCAGTTTGAACGTGAAGGTTATTTTGTTGCGGATCAACATGATCATCAAGCAGACAAACCAGTGTTCAACCGTATTCTGGATCTGAAAGATAGCTTTAAAGCTGACAAGAAATAAGTTTTGAATTTATTGTTTTGATCTTAAAAAGCCGATTTGTTTTCAAATCGGCTTTTTATTTCTGCTGCTAATGGGTTTTTTTAAGCATTTTATTTTAAATCGGTGTATCGCATTGTGCGATTGTTGGTCGGTCGGTTTGTTACTGATCTTGGTGATGCCTTGCTTGTTGGATGTGGGCAGCAATCGCATCGATGATGAATTGATAGAGATCAGTTGGTAAATCATGTCCCATACCCTCAATTTTTAATAGCTTTGCGCCAGAAATAGACTTTGCGCTCTCTTGGCCGCATGCAATCGGGATTAATAAATCCTTTGTGCCATGAATCACCAGGGTCGGGGCAACGATGCGGGCGAGGTATGAGCGAATATCACCAGTTGCAGCAATTGCAGCAATTTGCCTTTTTAGCCCATCTGGATCGTAATTGCGGTCATATTCCTCTGAAATAAGTTTTAAATATGCATTTTCGTCAAAACTAAATCGAGGACTCGAAATATATTTTGCAAAATGCAGTTTATGCAGAAAAAAATCAGTCTTATTCAAATGTGGATCTGGACTGGGGCGGGTGAGCAGCTCTATAACATCAGCTTGGGCACTTGGAAGTACTGGGTTTCCTGTACTCGACATAATGGATATCAAGCTCTTGACTCTTTGGGGGTAAGTACTTGCCATCAGTTGAGCAATCATCCCACCCATAGAGCGTCCAATAATGTGGACTTGATCAATTGCTAAAGCATCAAGTAATCCCACTGTATCTTCAACCATATCGTGAAGCGTATAAGCAATCTTGATGTTCTCGCCATTTTGGCTAGCATGGATCAGATCATGCAATTCTGGAGCGGGTTGATCATGCAAATGTGTTGACAAGCCAACATCTCGATTATCAAACCGAATGACTCGAAAGCCTCTTTTAGCAAGCATTTGACAGAATAAATCACGCCAATGAATCATCTGAGTACCTAATCCTGAAATTAATAGAATGGTATTTTTATGCTCAGCGCCAAAGATATCGTAGTGGAGATAGAGATTGTTTGTAGAGACCTCATTCATGCTTCATCTCAAAAAAGTAAGATACAATGCTTGCAATATACTTGAGTTATCAAGTATATTGCAAGCATTGTATCGGTATTGAAATTGGTTATGAATAAGCTTGAATTATTACTGGATCAACACCTTGTTGGTTCTTTATTGAGTAAAAAACTTGATCTGGCGCTTAGCGTACACGGAATTAATCTGACGGAATTCATTCTGATGTATCACCTTGGTCTGGTGCCTGAGGTGGGATTAAATCGAATCTCATTGGCCCATAAAGTTGCACTGACAGCTTCTGGTGTCACCAGAGTGTTACAACCTATGGAAAAAACTGGACTGATCGTAAAGACGGTTCATCCACGTGATGCAAGACAAAGCTTTGTCGTACTGAGTGCAAGTGGTCAAGAACTTCTCAGCAATGCGATCACGACGGTCGAGCACACGGTTGATTCTATCTTTGCATTATTCAATCAAGAGGAAATTAAGACGCTACAGCTTTTGTTAAATAAATTAAAAGTTTAAAGCGGAGGCAAAATGAAAGACGCGTATATTTTCCCAACCCAAGAGGATGGGATTCGTTTATTTAAGCGACATCTTCAAGGGGAGGTCGTCATGTTGAACTTACTTCGATTGAAGCAAGTGGCGGATTATTCAGATTGTCCAGATCTAGCTCCAGCAACCCCAATTACAGGACGAGAGGCTTTTCAGCGCTATATCGACCATACACGTCCATTTCTACAGCAAACGGGTGGTGATATTTTACTGCTTGCCAATGCGGGTGATTTTTTTATCGGCCCCTCTGATGAGTATTGGGACATAGTAATGTTGGTAAAACAAACATCCATTGACAGCTTTATGTCGTTTGCACAGAACCCAGAATGCATGAAGGGAAATGGACATCGTATTGCAGCAATTCAGGATTCTCGATTACTGCCAATGCAGACAACAACACAGCTTTAACATTGGTGCAATAGAGCTTATGGATGAACCATCAAAAAAGCCCAGCGATATAATGTTGGGCTTTTTTTACAGTTCTAAAATAGCAAGCTTTAAACATTCAGATGGTCTAAGAACGTTTGAATGACCAATCGGCACTGCTGTTCCAACTGTGCTGCATAAGCCTGATTATCTTGGCGTAATTGAGGAATGGATAAACCCGCATGACGTATTTCACAGGTATGGCCAATGAGCCATTTTTCAAAGTTTTCTTCAGCGATTTCAATATGGAACTGCAAGGCCAAGATGTTATTGCCCACAGAAAAAGCTTGATTTGGATAGATCGCCGAACTTGCCAATAAGCTACTATTTTCAGGTAAATCAAAAGTATCACCGTGCCAGTGCAGCACTTCGACATTTTCTAATGCGGCTAAGGGATTCGTCTCAAGCACTTTAATGTCTAATTTGCTCCAACCAATCTCTTTTTGATGTCCAGCATAGACTTTTGCCCCCAGTGCATGTGCAATCAGCTGTGCGCCCAAACAAATGCCAATGGTGGGTTTATTGGCTTTTAAGCGTTGTTTTAAACCCTCAATTTCATCCACTAAAAACGGGTAGTCCTCGGTTTCATAGACGCCGATTGGGCCACCGAGAATTATCGTTAAGCCCTCATAACTCAGTGCGGGACTCAGATTATCCACACCCGCTTCAAAATAACGGACGCGAAAACCCAATTGATAAAAAATATCTTCTAATGAACCAAGGTCTTCAAAAGCAAGATGCTGAATGGCGTAAACGGTTTTTAGATGAGAAGCGAGGGGCATGACCGAGTACCAATGAATAAAAATTATGTTGTATCTTAAATCATTTTTAAGACCGATGTGTTGACCTTATGCTTTTTGGACAGCACTGGAAAATAGGGCTGTCCAATTGCTCAGTTAAAAAAGCAATCTGCGTTGATGATGTTCTTCAACAGTTGGAACCACATGTTCATCCTTTAAATCGACACCAGATAAGCCCAGTCGTTTGGAGTTATGCATTAAAGCCAATAGGCGTTGTGTGGCAATCGGCGTACTTAATCCTGCGGGACGAATATTGGAAATACAGTTGCGTTGTGAATCTAGGCAACCGCTGTGCGCTTTCCATGTGTAGTAGAGTCCCATACTGTCAGGTGAACTGAGCCCAGGACGTTCACCGATCAGCATAATCAACATACGCGCCTGAAAAATTTCAGCAATTTCGTCGCCCAAAGCAACCCGGCTGCCTGTAGCAATCACTACAGGGGCTAAAGACCACTGTTGTTCTGCAAAAGGCTGAATCAATGCATGTATGAATGGCAGTGCATTTTCTTCAATGGCACGGGCTGATAAACCATCACCAATCACAATACAGATATCATAAGCCTGCGACGCTTTTTGCATTTGCTGAAGCTGTTGTGTCGAATCGGTTGAAAGTAAACGTCCTAAATCAGGTCGCTTCAAATACAGCTCTTTATGTTCAGCCTGACTTTGTACATGGATCGGGTTTAGACCTAGTTTTTGTAGCTGTTCTTGCAGATGGGTGACATTCAGTGATTGAAAGACCGCATCTTTGGCTTGGGCGTGGCTGAGTTGGAAATCAAGTAATGCATGGGTTGGAATGCTGCACCCTGCACGTCCAATGGCAATACGGGCATCGGTAAACTGTTTTAGTGTTTCCCACTGGTCTTGATGCGCCTGTGCAGGAAATTGAATGTCCTTGGAAAGCTTCATGAGATTCTCCTTAATGCATCAATAATCTGGAGAATTGAGCGGGCATTTGTTCTGCCCAATGAATCTGTTGCTGCTGTTGTTTTAAAATGCCTTGTTGTTCCAACCAGAGTGAAAACTCAGGGGCAGGTTGTAACCCAAGTAGTTGTCTGAGATACAGTGCATCATGAAAAGAGGTGGTTTGATAATTCAACATCACATCATCCGAACCTGGAATGCCCATAATAAAATTAATGCCTGCTGTACCAAATAAGGTCAGAAGTACATCCATATCGTTCTGATCGGCATCTGCATGATTGGTATAGCAAATATCACAGCCCATTGGCAGACCAAGCAATTTGCCACAGAAATGATCTTCTAAACCTGCGCGAATAATTTGTTTTCCGTCGTAGAGATATTCAGGGCCAATAAAGCCGACCACGGTATTGACCAATAAAGGCTTGTATTTGCGCGCCACAGCATAGGCACGTGCTTCGATGGTTTGCTGATCAACGCCGTGATGTGCATTGCTGGACAGGGCACTACCTTGACCCGTTTCAAAGTACATTACATTGTTTCCAAGCGTACCTCGATTTAACGCCAGTGTCGCTTCATAACCTTCCTGCAACATGGCAAGTGAAATACCAAAACCTTCATTGGCTTTTTGTGTACCTGCGATAGATTGAAACATCAGGTCAATCGGAACATTTTTTTCTGCCAGTTGAATGCCTGAACTAATATGGGTCAGAACACAAGACTGGGTCGGGATTTGATATTCTTGAATGACATGGTCGATCAGCTTTAACAGCTCAGAGAGATTATGCAGATTGTCTGTTGCTGGATTAATCCCAATCACTGCATCGCCATTGCCATACATCAGACCATCTAAAATACTGGCGGAAATACCGAGTACATCATCGGTCGGATGATTGGGTTGTAAACGCGTGGATAAATGTCCTTTTAAGCCGATGGTATTGCGAAATTGGGTAATGACCTCACATTTGCTTGCGACATAAATCAGATCTTGATTACGCATGATTTTACTCACAGCGGCAACCATTTCTGGGGTTAAACCCGCTGTAAGCTGTTGTAGCTTCTCTGTTGTGGCATCTTCGCTGAGTAACCAGTTACGAAAATCGCCCACAGTAAAATGCGCAATCGGTGCAAACAGATCAGCGCGATGTTCATCAATAATCAGACGGGTAATTTCATCGGTCTCGTAATCCACTACGGTTTCATTTAAAAAGTTTTTTAAAGGCACATCTGCAAGCGTAATTTGTGCAGCAACACGTTCAGTAGCATCCTGCGCAGCAACACCCGCCAGTTGATCGCCAGAACGTAAAGGGGTGGCTTTTGCCATCAATGTTTTAAGATCGGCAAATTGATAGTGTTGTTGTGCCACGATTTGACGGTAACGCATGCGGTTCTCCTTAATCTTTCTGATTATTGCTTTTCATCTGCCGTGATCTGTGCAAATTCTTCTTCTGGCGTCCCTTGTATGAGTTGGTGACGACTATAAAAGATAAAATAGGCAATAAAGACCATATAAATACCTGCTGCAATACACCACACTTTAGGGTTGACCAGAAAGCCTGCAACAACTGCGATGGCAGCCAAAATTAAGGCAATGCTAGAGGTGAAGATACCACCTGGTGTTTTATAGGGGCGGTACATCAAGGGACGAGATACTCGCAGCTTAATATGTGAAAGCATCATCAAGACATAAGAAATGGTTGCCCCGAAGACTGCAATTAAAATAAGCAAATCGCCTTCTTTACTTAAGGACAAGAAGAAGCCAATGATGCCTGGAATGATGATGGCTAAATAAGGGGCGTGATTTTTATTGGTTAATGACAGCGAGGTGGGTAAATAGCCCGCACGGGAGAGCGCAAAAATCTGGCGTGAATAGGCATAGATAATTGAAAAGAAACTGGCGATAAGCCCAGCAAGACCGACAAAATTAACAAAGTTCGCCAGCCATGTACCTTGACCATAGACTTTGACGAGCGCATCGACCAAGGGCGCACTGGAGTTTTGTAAGGTACTGGCACCGGCTGCACCTGCGCCTAAAAATAGAATCAGTAGGGCAAAAGCGGTTAAAATTAACATCGCACCAATCAATCCGCGTGGTAGTGATTTGGCAGGGTCTTTGGCTTCTTCAGCAGCTAAAGGTACACCTTCAACAGCCAAGAAAAACCAAATCGCATAGGGAACCGCTGCCCAAATGCCTAAATAGCCATAGGGTAAAAAGCTGCTTGCGCCAAATTGTTGCCCTGCAGCAATATCAAACAAATTCTGCGAATTAAAATGAGGCAACATCGCAACGATAAAAACAGCCAGTGCGATTGCCGCAACCAAGGTGATGGCAAACATAATCTTAAGTGCTTCACCAGCACCTTTTAGGTGGATCCCCATAAAAATCAGATAACAGGCTAAATAAACTTGCCAGCCGCCAATACCGAATAGAGATTCACAATAGGCCCCAATAAAGACCGCAATAGCGGCAGGCGCAATCGCATACTCAATCAGAATCGCGGTACCTGTTAAATAACCACCGAGTGGACCAAATGCAATACGGGCAAAACTATAACCGCCACCCGCTGTAGGCAGCATGGTCGCCATTTCGGACATGGCAAGACATAGGCAGAGATACATCACGGCAACGACCGCGGTGGCAACAAACATGCCGCCCCAACCCCCTTGAGCGATACCAAAATTCCAGCCAGCGAAATCGCCTGAAATAACATAGGCGACCCCTAAGCCGATCAGTAATAACCAGCCCACGGCACCTTGCTTGAGTTTTCTTTGGGCAAAATAATCTTCAGAAGAGGTTGCAGATGCTGAAAGTGCAGAAATAGGTTCTTGATTGTTCATACAAAGCTCCGTGTATGGGTCTCATCAGCAAGATGCAAAAGCAATGCCGATGTTGCACACCTTGTGCCAAAATTAAATTTTTATTTGATTGCTTGATCCAGTTTGCTTGAGAAAATACGGTGTTTATTGAGTCATCAGTACATTAGGGTTTAAGGCTGTATAAGCCTATGTCGCAAGGCTTATACAGGGTTTGATCCTTCTATAGACTTAGAAAAAGCCCATGGCTTTGGTTGAATAGCTCACCAACAGATTTTTGGTTTGTTGATAGTGGTCGAGCATCATTTTGTGATTTTCACGGCCTACACCTGACTTTTTATAGCCTCCAAATGCAGCATGAGCTGGGTAGATGTGGTAACAATTGGTCCAAACTCGACCCGCTTCAATGGCACGACCTGCACGATAGGCGGTATGGGTTGAACGTGACCAGACCCCAGCACCTAAGCCATACATGGTGTCATTGGCAATCTGAATGGCTTCATCAAAGTCCTTGAATGTAGTTACCGACAGCACAGGGCCAAAGATTTCTTCCTGAAACACTTGCATGTTGTTATGACCTTTAAAGATGGTCGGTTCGATGTAGTATCCATTGCCGACCTCTTGGCGACCATGACCACCCAATAGCACTTCAGCACCTTCTTGTCGGCCTGTATCAATACAACGCAGGATTTTCTCTTGCTGTTCCAGTGAGGCTTGTGCACCGACCATGGTGTCGGTATCGAGGGGATGTCCAAGTTTGATGCGCTTGACCCGTTCAATGGCTTTTTCCATAAACTGATCGGCAATACTTTCCTGAATCAAGGCACGCGATGGGCAGGTGCAGACTTCACCTTGATTCAGTGCAAACATGGCAAAACCTTCAAGGGTTTTATCCAGAAAATCATCGTCATGATCCATCACATCGGCAAAGAACACATTCGGTGATTTTCCGCCGAGTTCCAAAGTCACTGGAATAATGTTTTCAGTGGCATATTGCATGATTAATTGCCCAACTTGGGTTGAGCCAGTAAACGCAATTTTGGCAATACGTGGACTGGTTGCCAGTGGGCGGCCAACTTCGGCACCATAACCATTGACGATATTGAGTACACCCGCAGGCAATAGGTCTTGTATCAGTTCAGCCACCAATAAAATACCGACGGGAGTTTGCTCTGCAGGTTTGATTACCACACAGTTGCCTGCTGCCAATGCGGGTGCCAGTTTCCATGCTGCCATCAAGATTGGGAAGTTCCAAGGGATGATCTGCCCAACCACGCCGAGAGGTTCATGAAAATGATAGGCAATCGTGTCTTCGTCTATCTCAGAAATACCACCTTCCTGTGCGCGAATACAGCCTGCAAAATAACGGAAATGATCAATGGCCAAAGGGATATCAGCCGCCAGCGTTTCACGGACAGGTTTACCATTATCCCAAGTTTCAGCAACTGCCAACATTTCCAAATTGGCTTCCATACGGTCAGCAATTTTTAGTAATAAATTAGATCGTATGGTGGGAGAGGATTTATTCCATTCTTTCTTGGCTTTGTGGGCGGCATCCAGTGCTAATTCAATATCTTCTGCACTCGAACGTGGGATACGAGTAAAACTTTTGCCATCGACAGGAGAAATATTGTCGAAGTAGACTCCTTTAACAGGGGCAACCCACTGTCCACCAATAAAGTTTTCATATTGGTCTTTAAAATGGATTTTTGAACCAGATTGATTCGGATCAACATAGCGCATATACATACTCCTTTATGTGTTGTGATATTTTTAAATAAAGTACTGGGTACGTTATTGAGAATGACGTTATCGCGTTGAAGGTTGGAAAAAGGTTGGAATTGCATGTAAGGGAATAAGGAAATTACAAATGCATACAAAAAGGGAATTACAGCAACAGCGGACATTGGTTGAGCAACTCAGATCACAAAGTAGCCTCAATCCACAACATGCGGAAAAAATGGAACAGAGTATTGCCAGTTCCTGGGAGCGTTCTACACGTGCTGATATTCCTAAAGAACGTTTAGCTGCACCTTTACTTGATCAAGTTTCGACTCAAACAGGTTCATTGGCCTTGGCATTACAGGCCTGTCAACAAGACCTCAAGCATGTTGCAGAACAGTCAGCGATGGTGCTTGCGGTTGGCGATGTCGGCAGTACTATTATTTGGACAGCATCCTGTACCCAAATGCGCAATGCTGCCGAACGTGTCCATTTCGTTGCTGGCGGGCAATGGCAGGAAGAACTGGTTGGCACCAATGCGCTGGCACTTTCGCTCAAGACGCAGAAATCAAGTTGTGTATTTTCCAATGAACACTATATGGCATCGGTGCATGATTGGGTTTGCTATGCTGCTCCGATCGTAGACCCATACTCCAAACAAGTCTTAGGCGTAGTAGATTTATCCACCACATGGGAAAACCACAATAGTTTAGGTTTATTGGCGGTCGAACGCTGTGCTGCAATTATTCAAATGGCAATGCAAGAGTTACAACAGCAGCATGTGTATCTCCGTACTTTTAATACAGCACAGGTCTTGATCAATGGCAAAAACTTGAGCTTAAGCCCGAGACAAGTTGAAATTCTGGTGATTTTGGCTTTATGTCCGCAAGGACTGAATTTAGAAAATTTACATCAGGCTTTGTATGGGGAACGCAAAGTCAGTATGGGGACATTAAAAGCGGAGATGTCTCATTTAAGAGAGCATTTGGGAGACTTACTTGGCTCTCGCCCTTATCGCCTGAATGTACCTGTTGAGGCGGATTTCCTGCAACTGGAACAAGCTTTGGATGCAGGTTATATCAACACAGCCCTGCAAGGCTATACTGGCATTTTTTTAGCAAAAACCGAAAGTCCATTTTTATGTGCTTGGCGGGATTGTTTGGAATCCCGTTTGAGTCACGCCATTTTTCAATCAGAGGGCAGCGACGCTTTATTAAGGCATTTGGCTTATTGTCCTGAAGCGGTTGATGCGGCTGAACGCTTATTGGAATTATTGCCTGCATCTCATCCTGCTAAAAATATGCTCAGTAAGTACCAAGACCACTGAGCATCAAGATATTTAAAATGGTCGTCGGTATTACTGGATTTTTTCAGCTAGCCATGCAAAAAGCTGTTGATACACCTGCTCACGTACAGATGGTGCAGACAGTACAAGATCATGTAAACCATTTTGAATCGACAGGGTTTGCACATCACCTTTCATTTTCTTGGCATTTTGAGTCATATCATTGACATCTAGAATCACATCGCTTTGCTGTGCATCAATACCCCATTTTTTAGGGAATTTGGATTGATGTGAATGCATGATTAGGGTAGGCACATTTAAGGTCACGCCTTGATGGATTTCTTTTTGTGCTTCATGAATGGCCGTGACAAAAGAGAGATGTACAAAAGGCATGGTTTTTGGTTTCCAATCCAAATTGAAATCCCATTCGCCGTAAAAATCTTTATGCAAGCTTGGTGTGTACCATGGATTTAAGCCACTTGGAAATTTTGCGTTGGGTAAGCGTTTACCCACTTCACTGAGCAAGGGAATCCCGACTTTTTTCTCAATAACACTTTTATAGAAGTCATAAAAGGGGCTGTTGTTCCACACCGCTTTAATTAAACGATGATCTGGATAATGTGCAGCATACAAAGTAGCAATTAGACCACCAGTAGAATGTCCTGCCAGTACAACTTGATTGTGGTTTTCTTGACTGATCACTTCGAGTGCTTTACTGATTTCGGCATCGTATTCGCGCAAATCTAAAACGTAGTAGAGTTTTTGATGAGGAAGTTTTGAGCGGCCATATTTTCTGAGGTCGAGTGCGTAAAAATCGTAACCATGCTGATTGAATTGTTCAGCCATTTCTTTTTGAAAAAAATAGTCTGCAAAACCATGGATATATAAAACTGCTTTTTTGGTTGCTTCAGCGGCCTTCTTGCGGACTAAGGTCGCAACAACTTTTCCATCATAATCATCAGCGAAATTTAAAGTCAGTTGCTGATAATCTTCGCCGAGCATATCTGTTTGATATTCATAAAGATTTGAAGTAGTCATTTTTATAGATCAAGTCTGAATTCATTAACAAACACATTAAATGAAAACCCTTGGATGTCAATGTAATTATACGACACCTAGCGTTCGCGAATTGGATTTGCGTTTTTATTTTTGCTAAAAAATCGTTAAGCTATGCACTGTTGTTTTTGACTGAAGAAATTATGAAACAAGAGACTGCACTCAAGTTACTTAAAGCTGGGGAAAATGTTTTTTTAACGGGCTCAGCAGGTGCAGGAAAAACCTATACGCTTAATCAGTACATTCATTATCTCAAAGCACGTAAAGTGCCTGTGGCGATCACTGCATCCACAGGGATTGCGGCGACGCATATGAATGGCATGACCATCCATACTTGGGCAGGGATCGGGATTAAAGACCGTCTAAGTGATGATGATCTGAAACGGATGAAAGAGCGTAAATATTTAAAAGAGCATTTAGAAAATGCCCAAGTGTTGATTATTGATGAGATTTCAATGCTGCATGCCAAGCAATTGAATCTGGTTAATCAGGTATTAAAATACTTTAAAGAAAGTGACGAAGCCTTTGGTGGGATTCAAGTCATTGTTGCAGGGGATTTCTTCCAGTTACCGCCAGTCGGTAAAAAGGATGAGAGCAATCGCGATAAATTCTGTTTTATGTCGGATGCTTGGGTCGAAGCCAAATTCCGTGTCTGTTATTTGACTGAACAGCATCGTCAGGATGATGAGATCCTCAATCAGATTCTCAATGCGATTCGCGCGCAGAATATTCAAGGCAACCATATTAGTGCTTTGCAACAATCACGTCAGCACGATATTGGCGAGACCTTTACTCGTTTATATACGCACAATATGGATGTCGATAATATTAATTATCAGCACCTGAATGAAATTGACAATGAAAGCCATCAATTCAATGCGGTTGTCGATGGCAACGAAAAGTTGATGGAAACTTTAAAATCATCAGTGCGTGCGCCTGAAGAACTCACCCTAAAGAAAAATGCCAAGGTGATGTTTGTTAAAAACAACTTTGATATGGGCTATATCAATGGCAGTTTGGGTGAAGTGGTTGGTTTTGAAGATGATGATAAACAGGGAATCCTGCCCAAGGTGAAATTGACCGATGGCACCACTTTCTTGGTTGAACCAGAAACATGGTCGATTGAAAATGAAGCAGGTAAGGCAATTGCCAGCTTTCAACAGATTCCATTACGTTTGGCATGGGCGATTACCATTCATAAAAGTCAGGGTATGACCTTGGAAGCCGCAGAGATCAATCTCAGCAATACTTTTGAAAAAGGTCAGGGCTATGTAGCTTTATCACGCTTAAAATCTCTGACAGGGCTGAAATTGCTCGGCTTTAATGAGCAGGCGCTTGAACTGGATAGCTTGGCAATCAAAGCAGATCGCCGTTTTCAGGAATTATCGAGTGAAGCGGAAGCCAACTTTGAAAATATTGATTTAAGCACACAGCATAATGCCTTTATTCGGCATTGTGGTGGCACACTGAATGCGACTGAAATTGCTCGTAATGAAAAGAAAATCGCCAAAGGTGCAAAACAGAATTATGCTGCAGCGACCTTGGATGAAACCCGTACTTTATTTGAAGAAGGCTATGAAATTGAAGATATTGCGCATGAGCGTGGTTTAACCCCTGCAACGATCATCAATCATCTGGCACGTTTGCATAAAGAGCAGGGTTTGGATATTTCAGTTGCCAGTCCAGGCGATGAAGTGATTGAAGAAGTGCGTAAGATTTATAAGCGTTTGCATAAACGTAAAAACCCTGAACATTTTACTGATGATGGTTCGATTAAATTGCGTCCCATTGTTGAAGCCACTAGTCCGCGAATGGCTTATGACCAAGTTCGTTTAGCTTTATTATTTGTAGAATAGGAATCATAAAAATGCCGCATTTAATTGCAAACTATTCGGCTAATTTAACTGAATTAAATCCGCATCAATTATTAAAAGATGCGAATATCGCATTAATTGAAACGGATTTATTTGTCGTACATGATATTAAATCTCGTGTATTTAAAGACGAGATATTTTTAATTGGTTTGAATGAAACAGAAGAAGCCTATATTCATTTAAAACTGTATTTATTGAGTGGCAGAACGCAGGCTCAAAAACAAGCTGTTGGTGCGGCATTGTTGCAGCGACTGCAGCAAAAAAGCTATATCCAGTCTGAAGCCAGCTATCCGATACAGTTGTGTGTTGAAGTGATTGATATGCCGAAAGAAGATTATTTTAAGGCCACAGTCTAAGGCTGAATGATTGCTATTTTATCAAATAGGGAGAATTGGCCTTATTTGATAAAACATTTTGGTTTATATGTATTCTGATTTAATCCTGTAAAAAAATTATTAATCATTATTTTAAGCGCTTAGACTAAAATCTGCAGATTATTGCAGGCTTTGTTGCAAGAACGTAACATTAAAAATATAGACAGATTTGTATGCTGTTTATAAAATAGCGTAAATTTTAGTTAATATTTTATAAAATAATGTTGAGTAATATATTTCAGGCCTTGGACAGTTTGGGCCTTACTGCACAAAAACGTGCAATCCATATTCAATTTTCTAATCAAAATTTAAATACTCAAGTATTCCTACAACGTATTGATGGTCAGCATCAGCTGAATGCAGGTTTTAAAGCAGAACTGATTTGTTTGTCGACCAATGCTGCCATTGCGTTGAAACAATTTATTGGTAGCCAAGCAGCAATTGATAGCGTCACTGATCAAGGTCAATTGACCCGAGTCACTGGGGTAATCACCCAAGCCTTGCAAGGGCAATCGGATGGTAGCTTAACTGTCTATAAACTGACTTTAGAAGATCCCACCGCACTGTGGAAACAACGCCGTAACAGCCGCGTGTTTATGAACAAGAGTGTGCGTGATGTGGTGGAAATTATCTTCAAAGAGTGGCAACAAAAAAGCCCCTTGTTTGCATCAAGCTTAACGCTTGATTTAAGCGGACTCAGCCAAGACTACGACATTCGTCCCTTTATCATGCAATCTTTGGAAAGTGACTACGACTTCCTGACGCGTTTGCTACGGAGCGAATCGATTAACTGGCTCATTGATGAAGCTGAACGAACCGTCGCGCAAAGCAGTGCCGCGATTCAGCCGCAAAAACTACGTCTGATTGACGACAATAGCCAGTACCAAGCCCTAGACAGAAGAACAATTCGTTATCACCGTAGTAGTGCCACCGAACAATACGACAGCATGACCAGTCTGGTCGGGCAACGTTCATTACAACCGAGCAGCGTGCATGTACAACGCTGGCAAGCCGATGCGCTAGAACAAGAAGATGGTGCAGGCAGTGTACAAAGTACCCATAAACACAGTGAACAATATGACAATGCCAGTCTTGGT
This sequence comes from Acinetobacter higginsii, assembly GCF_000369845.1. NCBI lineage: Bacteria > Pseudomonadati > Pseudomonadota > Gammaproteobacteria > Moraxellales > Moraxellaceae > Acinetobacter > Acinetobacter higginsii. The sequence continues at coordinate 591,429 of NZ_KB850222.1, forward strand.
CTAGAACAGGCATGGCACTTTTCACCGGCATGGATGCAAGATATGAATGGGGAAGATGGTGCAACCCCATCGGGCAATACACAGATCGAAAAACTGAATCGGAACTTGGGTCAATACTACGACTTACAATCCAAACAATTTACAGCCCATAGCACCGTGCGAGATACCCATGTTGGTTACTGGTTTGAATTAGCCGAACACCCTGAAATTGATCAACATGATGGCAGTGATAAAGAATTCCTGATTACAGGCAAAAACTTTTATAACCAAAACAACTTGCCTAAAGATCTACATCAACAGATCAATCAATTATTAGCACAAAGCAATTGGCAAATAAAAGAGAGTGACGAACGCCAAGCCAATCAACTGACGTTACAACGCCGCAATATCAAAACCGTTCCTGAATTTAACCCATTACAACACCGCCCAACAGCGTCACCACAACGTGCCAAAGTGGTTGGGCCAAGCGGCGAAGAAATTCACGTGGATGAATGGGGGCGGATCAAAGTCCGTTTCCTATTTACCCGCAATGACGATCATAGCCATGATGGCGGTGCAGGCGCGAATGACAACGACACGGATTCGGCTTGGGTGGATGTACTGACCCCTTGGGCAGGTGAAGGCTATGGCGCACGCTTCCTGCCGCGTATTGATGAAATCGTAGTCATCGACTTCTTTGATGGCAATATCGACCGTCCATTTGTGGTGGGAAGAATTCATGAAGGCCATCGTAGCCCAAGCAAGTTTGACAATGCAGGCAAGCTGCCTGACACCAAGAAACTAGCAGGGATCAAATCGAAAGAATATCAGGGCGAAGGTTTTAACCAACTGCGCTTTGATGACACCACAGGTCAGATCAGCGCCCAGTTGCAAAGCAGTCATGCTGCCAGTCAACTCAATCTAGGGAAGTTGAGTCACCCTAAAGCAACAGCTGAAAGTGAAGATCGCGGTGAAGGTTTTGAACTGCGCACTGACCAATGGGGAGCCGTGCGTGCTGGCGAAGGTTTACTATTTTCCACGCATAAACAGGATCAAGCCCAAGGTGAACATCTGGATGCCCAAGTTGCTAAACAACAGCTAGAAGGCAATCAAAACAATGCCAAAGCCTTAAGTGAAGTGGCCAAGAATCAGCAGACTGATGAAATAGAATCATTGGATCAGCTCAAAGAATTTGCTGAGCAGATTCAAGAGAAGATCGCTCAGTTTAAAAAATCATTGCTATTGCTGAACTCGCCAGCAGGGATTGGCCTAAGTACCAGTGAGGATATTCATTTATCCGCGGATGGGCAGATCAATCAGTTTGCGGGCGATAGTATCAATCTGAGTACGCAGAAGAATCTGATTACACATGCGCAAAACAGAATTAGTGTGTTCGCTGCGCAGAATGGTATTAAACAAGTTGCTGCCAAAGGTAAGTTTGAAGTCCAAGCACAGTCGGATGGTATGGATTTACTGGCCAAGCAAGGCATTCAGATTATTTCAACTGAAGATCGTATTGAGATCAGCAGTCCGAAAGAAATTGTAATTACAGCGGGTGGTTCTCAGATTAAGCTGAATGGTTCAGGTATTTTCCCTGTGACCAGTGGTAAGTTTGAAGCAAAAGCAGGTCAGCATTTACTCGCCTCAGGCGCGAGTGCAAGTAGCAATGCACCCCAGTTACCACAAGCAAAATCACTGAAAGGTGCACTACAGTTATTAAGAAGTTATGGGGGAGATAATTTCTTTAAGCAGAACAGCTATAAAGTGATTGACTCTCTGGGTAAGCAACTGACTGGCAAACTGGATGGAAATGGTTTTGCGCAAGTGACAGGCATTGCACCAGGCGCAGCCAAGGTCATTTTTGAAAAAGATGAGACCAGTGCATGGGCATCAAGTAGTGACTTTAAACGTGATTATACTTGGGCAGAGCCAGTAGAAAAAGTTGCTGCCTCCTTAAGCAGCGCATTGGGACAGAACATGAAGCAACAGCTGACCAGCAGTTTAGTTTCGATGGATAAAAATAGCCTTAAAAATATAGGTAAAAATACCTTAAATGGTTTGGTTGAGCAGTCGGTTGGGCAAATCAAGGATCAAGTCAGCAATACCGCTTTAAGTGCTGTTTCAAAGCAACTGAACCTTAATATTTCTCCAGATCAAATGAAAAGCTTGGCGCAACTCGCCATGAATCCGAGCCAGTCGGTTGACATGATCAAAGCACAGGGTGTGGGTTTTGTAAAAGATCAGGCAGCTACCAAATTGGCGGAGGCCACCCAAATGGATTCGATTCTTCAACAAGGCATCGTTGATCGTTTTCATGGGAAGAACAATGGTTAGGACAGATTTTAATTCACGCGCAGCAATTTAAAAAATAGATGTATTGAAATAAATTAAGGGTTTGAGATTGATGGCTACGGAAAAAACACAACAGGCAACAGATCAAAAAGCGTCGAAGGTTGAACTTGCTGTTTTTAATTTGGACAGCGTACACACGGTAACTGACCTGCAAATGATTGCCAAGCAAATCCAGCTTTATTTACAGGTATGTGGGAATACCAGTTTAGAACAATTACAAGGGAGTGCGAATACTGGAACGGTAGCCAATATTTTTGCTTTAACAGGCAGTGTGCTGGATTTAATTTTATATGCGACCGACAGTAAGACAGAGGATGCTGCGGTACAACAGGGTGCATTGCTCGCTGCAAATTTAATTGGTTTATTTGCAGAACCAAGCAATCAAGCACATGCGCGTATGGCATTACGTCCGATGTTTGGTCTAATGTCGCAATGTTTATATCCAGAAAATGGAAAGATTAAAGAAGCGGATATTAAACGCTTGGGCCTGCATCTGAATGCGATGGTCGCAGGTGATTTAGAAAAGTTTTTACAAGAAACACAAGCCAAATTAGCGACCTTACTCTCACAGGCAACGATCTTAGGCAGCAGTATTCTGACGAGCTTGTCTGTGCCTGCGACAGCAATAAGTGCGAGCATGGCTGCAACGTCGGTAGGTGCAACAGCAGAGAAAAGAGACCCCAAACTCAAATTTAGCAATTGGGCTGCACCTCTCATTGATTTAATCGGTAAACCGAGTCAGGCAGATTTAACCCCTAAACTACAACCAAATATTCAAACACGCCTGCAACAAGAAGCAACACAAGCAATTGCAACTTTAAGCCAGACTTTACAGCAGCAAGCCAATGCAGGGCAGAAATACAGCTTGGCTTGGTTATTACAACAAACTTTAACTGCGATTCAGGCCAGCGAAAATAAAGGCAATGCCAGTGTGCCGATTAATCAGACGGGAGAATATGAGCGCCATACCAAAGGTGATACCTTGGAGTTTGTGAGCTTACAGGCGGATGCATTGAATGCACCACCTTGTGAAGGTAATGGTTCAGAGACGGGTAAGAGTATCAGTTATTCAATTGGCGCAGAGCGGGTTCAGCATGCTGATTTCTATTTACCGAAAGTTGGTTTTGTATTTAGTCGCCAATATAACTCGCAAATGGATGAGTTTGATCAGGGGATGATTGGCGCCCGTTGGATGATGCCTTTTTCCAATGTGATTTTGCCAAAAGAACAAGGTTACGTCTTTATTGATGCGAAAGGGCGTAAACATGCCTTACCATCCACGATTTTGCAGCAGGCTTATACCGTTCCTTATGAAGGAATGACAGTTCATCCAATTGGAAATGGTGATTTGCTATTAGATTTTGGCGGTGACTGGAGTTTCCATTTTCATCAATTTGGTCTTGGTCAGCCCTATCATTTAATTCAACAATTCAATGAAAATTCCAATGAAAAAATTAGCCTAAGTTATCTTTTGGCAGATGGTGTTGCTTATCTTCAAGCTATTGATTTTCAGTTTGAACAGGCTCAGCACCAACTAAAATTTGCCTTTAATGAGCAAGTTAAGATTATTGCGGTATTTGTGGATGATCAAATTGAGCCTTGGGCACGCTATCACTATGATGCACAAGGTAATCTGATTACAGCTTTTGATCAAAATGGGTATGCACGTCAATACGAATATAATCAGGCTCACCAATTAACGCGCTATACCGATCGTACAGGACGTGGACAAAATATTCGTTATGAATCGACGTTGTCAAATGCCAAAGCCATTGAAGAATGGGCGGATGACGGCAGTTTCCATACCAAACTGAAATGGCATCCGCGTTTACGTCAAGTTGCAGTTTACGATGCCTATGATGTACCAACCTATTATTATTTCGATTTGGATGGTTTTACCTATCGGACTCGTTTAGCCGATGGTCGAGAGTCTTGGTATTCTCGTGACGGTGAAAAACGCATTACTCGACAAATTGACTTTGAAGGTCGGGAAACTCAGCAAGAATATAATGATCAAGGGCAACTGGCGAAAATTGTACAGCCGAATGGTGGTGTGATTCGCTTTGCTTATGATGAACAAGGCAATTTAACCGAGACCAAAGATCCAGAAGGTAATATCTGGAAACGTGAATATGATACACAGGGCAATGTCAGCAAAGAGATTAATCCTTTAGGTCATGTCACTCAATATAAATACAACAGCAATAATCAGGTGGTGGAAGTGGTTGATGCCAAAGGAGGTATCAAGAAAATCCAGTACAATGATCAAGGGCAAATGCTGTCTTATACCGATTGTTCAGGCAAAAGCAGTACATGGGAATATGATGAAGAAGGTGATTTAAGTGCCCAACAAGCGGCGAATGAACAGAAAGTTCAATATCTGTATAGTATGCAAGGCAAAGATAAAGGTCAGCTTCAAGCCATCGTGTATCCAGATGGCTTGAAAGAGCTATTTGAGCATGATCAAGAAGGTCGCCTGCTTAATCACACCGACACCAACGGCTTAATCACTCAATATCAATACAATACAGTCGGCCTGTTAGAACAACGCATTGATGCCAATCAGCATCGTGTGGGTTATCAATGGGATAAGCAGGGTCGTATCCAAAAGCTTATTAACCAGAATCAGGCGGAATACCAGTTTAACTACAACAAGTTTGGTCAGTTGGTCCGTGAACAAGCCTTTGATGGTGAGGAAAAGCACTATAGCTATAGTGAAAATGGTCTATTGTTCCAGATTCGACAACCCAATATTCTGACTGAATTTAGCTATTATGATGATGGACAGATTGCTTCTAAAACATATACGCATCTGCATACTCATCAAAGCCAGACAGAGCAATTTGAATATAATTTAAATCAACAATTAAGCTCAGCCAGTAATGCAGAAAGTCAGGTTCAACTGTATCGTAATCAGCTTGGACAATTGGTGCGTGAACATCAGCATTATAAAATGTTGAATCTAACGGCTGTACTGCGTTATGAATATGATGAACTGGGTCATCTGGTTAAAACCATTCGTCCAGACGGACAGCAACAGACCAATCTGAGCTATGGTTCAGGACATATCTACGGAATTGCGTTTAACCAGCAGGATGTTGTTTCTTTCCAACGTGATGATTTGCATCGTGAAACGGTACGTTTCTTGGCAAATGGTTTGGTGCAAAGCAAGCATTATAATGATGTCGGGTTACTGATTTCTCAACAGATTGAGCCTGAGCAAGAAAGCTCAGATCGACTCCGTTATCAAGCACATAGACATTATCAATACGATAAAAATTATTTGCTCACCCAAGTTGAAGACAGTCGTTTAGGACAGCTTAATTATCAATATGATCCGATTGGACGTTTGATTTCAACCCAGAGTCAGCATAAAAACGAGAGTTTTAAGTTCGATCCAGCGGGGAATCTGGTTGACCCAATTAACCAGACAACACATGCCAAAAACAATTTAATCAAGCAGTATCAAGGCAAGCATTATCAATATGATGTACAAGGCAACGTGATTGAAACCACGCAAAATGGTAAGGTCTTAAAGCTGACTTGGGACAATCATAACCGTTTGATTCAAAGTAACTTGAATGGGAACGTGACTCAGTATGGCTATGATGTTTTTGGACGTCGTTTATATAAGAAATCATCAAACCAAGATTTCACTTTATTTGGTTGGGATGGTGATTTGATGATTTGGGAATCTAGCCAAAATTCGAGCCATCCTGAGAGCAGTTATACCAAACATTATGTCTATGAGCCTGATAGCTTTGTACCGTTAATGCAGGCAGGGTATCAGGGCTTTATTCAACTGATAGAAACCCCTGATTATAGTGAATATCTCAACAAGCCTTATTCGGTTTATAAAGATCCGATCTGGAGCAGCGATACACGTAAAAACCGTGTGGCTTTAGAGCAAACCACTTTTTATCATTGTGACCAGGTGGGAACACCACAAACACTGAGCAATGCCGCAGGTGAATGTGTTTGGGAAATTACTCATGATACATGGGGGACCGCACTCGAGATTCAAATGCTAAATAAGGACAATCCATTTGAGCAGAGTAATCTTAGATTCCAAGGTCAGTATTACGATAATGAAACAGGACTGCATTATAACCGTTATCGTTATTATGAGCCGTATAGTGCAAGGTATATGAGTAAAGATCCGATAGGGTTATTCGGTGGATATAACACTTCTGCCTATGTAAATGATCCCACTCAATGGGTCGATCCAATGGGCTTGATGGCAGAGAAAAATAAGAATTCTAATCAGTCAAACTATGAACGTTATTCTCAAGACTTTAACCGTAGGAATGCTCCGATTTTAGAGCGTCAGCGTAAAGCAACTGAGCAGGCTAAACTTGCAAATGAGCAAGCAAAACAAAAAGCAGCGGAAAAAGAAAGACAGAAGAAGTTAGCAGATGAGGCGAGGGCAAAAAGTGCAGAAGAGTTCTATAGGAACACAGTCTGTGAAATTACCCCTAAATCTAGACAACCAGGTGGATTACGCTCAAGAGCCGTATTGGGAAAAAATGCTTACACTCCTTATGTTTGCCCACCAAGTGTTGATTATGCGATTTGTTCAGGTGGTGTTGGTCCATTGGCCGGTGGCGTTGTAATTAATCTTCATGATGGAAGTGTTTATAAAGCCAAAGGAGTAAGCCTTTCAACTGTTGCCACAGGAATTACTGGAATAATAGACAATCAAAATAAAAAACCATTTGAATTTGGAAAATCGATATTAAAGAGTTTTACAGCAAAAGGTGGTGGTTGTAGTTTTGGCTATATCACTAACAAGCCTAAAACTCAAAGAACATCAGATTTTGTAAATGAATGGTTACCTGGTAGAGGTTATACTATTACAGGTGGATTATTAGGCTTAACTGGAGGAGTAACGGTTCCTAATGGGCAAAAGCTATTTTCTACGAAGAGTCAAGTTGGTTTGGAAAGAGGATTTGGTACAACAATCTTTGATTACTCAGAGACTGAAACGATAGATTTAAAATTTAAACTACAATTACCTAAGGTTGTTAATAAATGAATAAATTGATTTTAAAGATTTTTTTAATATCATCCTTTTTATTTACATCTTCTTGTCGGGATTCTGAAACAACAGAAAAAGGTATATATTTTAATAAAGTAATTGATAACTACTTTGGAGAGTACGGCCCAAGAGAGAAAGTTTGGGTTAATAAGCCTGTGAATAAGTATGCAACAGCAGAGGTGGAAAAATCAAAAATGTCATTTGGTGATTTTGAAATTATACAAAAAAAATTGCAAGATGATGGTTGGGTACTAATATCAAGTCATGATAGTTTTTTTGAATATTGTTTTGATAAAAAAATATATATGGGAGTGTTGTATCCAATAAATGCAAAACACTATGGTTATGATGGTGAGGAAATAAAATATGAAAATATAAATGAATGGTCAGTTGGATTGTCATATAGTGAAGCAGGGGTTAAGCATTGTATTAAGGACGAAATTCCAGTAATTAAGTTGGATTAAATGTTTTTTATATGATAATTGCTTGGATGAGAAAATTTTTTAAAATAAATCTTTTGTTTGTTTTTGTTTTGTCTATTTTATCTTGTACAGGCGAACGCGGAAAATCTGAAATGATGAGTTTTGAAGATATCATATCTAAGTATTTTGAATCTTATGATCCTATTTTTGAGTCATCTATTAAACGCCCTGGAAATCATGCTGGAACAATTTTAATTGATAAGACAAAACTATCAAATGTAGAAATGGATGGGATAAAAAATAAAATAAAATCAGATGGGTGGGTTGAAATGGAAAATTCGGAAAACTATACCTTGTATTGTCTTGGTAATTATCAGCTTATTGGGATTTTGTATCCTAATGATTTGATTGAGAGAAACAAGAAAGGTGAGGAAATTACTTATGAGGATATAAACTCTTGGAATATAGGGTTGTACTATAACAAAAATGGTGTGAATAGTTGTGAGAGATAATTTTTCTGCTTTATTGTTTTTATCATCCTTAATTTTGGGGTGTGGTAGTGTTCACTCAGATAAGAATAATCATAATGATCAGGTCAATAGTGGTAGGGCTCAGATAGGAAATGCATATGAAGAGTTAAAAGCTATCGCAGAAAATGGTAATCAAGGTGTTCAGGAGTTATTACTGCTATGTTATGAAAATAGCTTAAATAGTTCTGAAACTAGTTATAGAGTTTATAAAGATGAGAATATTATTTATGGAGGAATTTTAGATTGTAAAGGGAAAGCTAAACCCAGTTTTACTAAAATAAATGAAACAGATGACGGGTTAGAAGTATTTGTAGAGCATGAATTGGTGGTTGAAGAAGAAATATATTTAGGGCCTAAAGCTGAGTAATTTCTAAAATTATAAGCTTTATTCTATTTTTTTGAATTATACTCATACTTGTTTTCTCAGAGTAAAATTCCTTTTCATTTTTTTCTTTCTGTAGACTATGACAAGATTACATTGTGCAGTAGTATTAACAGGCTCTACTGTTGGTTTGAGTATATTGATGTTTTCCCTGAATTCTTCGAGGTATCTTTACCATTTGCATATAAATTTGCTAATTGTATTGATGCTATCTTTATGTTGGAACAGCGGTTGGATCGAAGAAAGCATCTTCTATTTCAAATGAAAAACTCATCTATCAGCATCATTAGCACAATCACAAACTTACGGACTATTAATCATTGGATTTATATAGTCGTTTTTCTAAAAAGCATTTTGATAGAGATCCTATTGTGGAAATAGATTTGATATCTAAGGATTAATGATGTTTGATTTTAAAAAAATAGTTTTTATTTTTACAGTTTTCATTCTTGTTTTTAGTAGTGCTTGTAATTCAAAAAGTACTAGTGGTATTTCTGAAGCTGAAAAAAAAGAATATGTTTCTAAATATCAAGCTGAAATGGATAGTGAGAACTATAAAGGTGCTTTTAGTATACTTGAAAAATTAGTTGAAAAAAATGATGATTTTGCAAAGAATGAAATGGGTTTTTTTTATGAGAAAGGTATATTTGTTGAAAAGGATATAAAGAAGGCAATAAAATTTTTTTACAACAATCTTGTTCATCTTAACCTATTGAAATTGATAAACTAATTTTAAAGCGGTTATCTTATTACCCGTTTAGTTACCCGTTTTGA
>NZ_KB850223.1:0-363700 GCF_000369845.1 Acinetobacter higginsii
TCCCTTCCCGAACTCAGAAGTGAAACCTCTTAGCGCTGATGGTAGTGTGGCACTTGCCATGTGAGAGTAAGTCATCGCCAGCTTTTAAATTAGAAACACCCCCTCCGCTATCGCAGAGGGGGTGTTTTTTATTGTGTGGAATTTTATATACTGGTTGTTTTACGGGCTTTCTGATATGACTTGGATCGTAGTACAAAGCTTTTCATTTCCCTATGAAGCTCAAATTGCTAAAACTCAGTTAGAAGCAGCTGAAATTCCAGCATGTATTGAAAATGAACATACTATTAATATGGATTGGCTTTACTCCAATGCTTTAGGTGGTGTGCGACTGTTAGTTCCTGAAAGCTATGCAGAAGAAGCTAAAGCATTACTTGCTCAAGATTTTAGCCAAGAATTAGAACAACAATTTGGAGCAAGTGAAAGCTGTCCTAAGTGTGGCAGTACTGATATACAACCTTATACAGAAGGTAAACGCCCTGCTTATGTGGTTTTCCTATTGCTTGGTTTTCCACTCTTTTCGTATAAAAATGGAACGAAGTGTCGGCAGTGCCAACATTTTTGGAGTTAATGCCGTATAGCAAATCAGCAAGATGTTTTAAATCACCAATGATCTGTATATGCTCAAATTAAAATAAAAAGAGCATTGAAGTTATGAATATTCAGAAAAATATTTTATGGGTAGATTGCACTGCGGCTGCATTTGCTGGGCTGATCGTATTGCTTGCTGCACAATGGTTAAGTCAACTTTATCATTTACCCAAAGGGATTATTGTTTTTGTGGGTTGCGTGAATCTCTTATACGCATGTTATTCATTTACACTCGCCAATTATAAAAAACGCGCACTGTTCCTCATCAACATCTTGGTGATTGCAAATAGCATCTGGGGCTTGGTTTGTTTGGTTATGCTTTGGCGATTCTGGCAGGAAATGACAATCTTTGCCGTAATCCACATTGCTGGGGAGGCGGTCTTTGTTGGTGCTTTGGCTCGATTGGAATATCAATGGCGGCATCAACTTGCATTTTCTTATCACCAAAGAAATAACTAAATTAAGTGGACATCATTTCAACAGCTTTGTCTAATAGGGGAGAACAGAATAAAAAGGAAAATAAGATGGAATATCAAGGAAGTTGTCATTGTGGAAAAATCACTTTTGTTGCACAAGGTGATTTGACTGAAGCAATGTCATGTAACTGCTCGATCTGCCAAAGAAAAGGTTCTTTATTGTGGTTCTTACCGACAGATAAAGTTGATGTTTCAGCTCAAGAAAATACTTTAGCTCGTTACCAATTTAATAAGCATGTGATTGACCATCATTTTTGTAAGATCTGTGGTATTCATCCTTATGCAACAGGCATTGATCCGCAAGGGAATCAGATGTATGCCATTAATATCAGATGTATCGAAAATTTAGATTTGGAAAGCATCAAAATCAATCATTTTGATGGCCGTTCGGTTTAACACTCAAATTTAGAGAATAAAAATGACCAAGAAAAAACAGTTAAATGCTGAACAGACGATTATGTTGTTCGAGATACTAAAAAAGCGTTTTGAAGCCAATATGCATCGGCATCACGGTTTGAATTGGGTCAATATTGAGGAGCAATTAAAACAACTTCCTGAAAAGCTATGGGTACTGAATCAAATGGAACAGACTGGCGGGGAACCAGATATCGTTTCACTTGATTCTGAACCAAATGAGATCATCTTTTATGATTGTGCCGTAGAAACACCAAAAGGGCGTAGGAGTCTTTGTTATGATCGCGCTGCTTTAGATGCACGTAAAGAACATAAGCCCGAAAATAATGCGGTCGATGTGGCCGAAGCTATGGGAATTGAATTGCTCACAGAAGAACAATATAAACAATTACAGTTGGTTGAACATTTTGATTTAAAAACCTCAAGTTGGGTAAAAACGCCAGAAGATGTGCGCAAATTGGGCGGTGCAATTTTTTGTGATAGCCGTTATGGTCGTGTTTTTACCTATCATAATGGTGCGCAATCTTATTATGCGACCCGTGGATTTCGTGGTCGATTAGAAATATAGTTTTGTGATTCGATCGTACTTTTGGCATGTTTTTTTAATCTTTAATTTTGCCAAGCGCTTGCTTGGTTTTTCTGGTTTTGCTACTTTAGTGCTTATTCAATAAACAATGATTAATAATTGCTAGGAAGCAGAATATGCACTTTAATCCTTTGTACTATAACGAGCAGCATCTTGAATTTGCCAAGAGTATTCGACGTTTTGTTGAAAAAGAAATTTCACCTTTTATCAATGAATGGGATGAAAGTGAAACCTTTCCGCGAGAGCTCTATAAAAAAGCCGCAGATATTGGTTTGTTGGGGTTAGGTTTTGAAGAGCAGTATGGTGGGATTGCGGGAACAGATGCATTTTATACCTTGTTATCTTCGATTGAGCTCGCAAAATGTGCTTCGGGTGGCTTAGCGGCTTCTTTACTGTCACATACCATTGGTGCACCACCAATCCAGCATTTTGCCAACGAAGAAGTTAAAGCTCAGGTACTCCCTCAGATTTTGTCAGGTGAAAAAATCTCGGCACTGGCAATTACTGAGCCAGGCGGTGGTTCAGATGTGGCTTCGCTCAAAACTAAAGCTGTACGTGAAGGTGATTATTTTCTGGTGAGCGGTGAAAAGACCTTTATCACTTCGGGGATGCGAGCTGATTATTATTCAGTGGCAGTGCGTACTGATCCAAATGCCAAAGGTGCAAATGGTATATCCATGCTGTTGATTGATGCACATAGTGAAGGGATCAGCAAAACGAAACTGGACAAAATGGGGTGGTGGGCATCAGATACCGCGCATTTGCATTTTGATAACGTCAAAGTACCAGTCAGCAATTTGTTAGGCCCTGAAAATATGGGCTTTTTGGTGATTATGAATAACTTCAATATGGAGCGTTTTTTCCTTGCGGCCAGTAGTTATGGCTTTGCCTTGACTTGCTATGAAGAGGCATTGGATTGGGCACAACAACGCCAAACCTTTGGTAAGCGTCTGGTTGATCATCAGGTGATGCGTCATAAGTTAGTGGATATGGCCACGCGACTGACTGCCACTCGTGCTTTACTCGAGGATACCGCTTATCGTTTAGGCAAACCTGAATTGCAGGGTAGTGAACTGATTGCCCAGATTTGTATGCTGAAGAATGTTGCCACTCAAACTATGCAATTCTGTGCCGATGCTGCGGTACAAACACTTGGAGGCATGGGCTTTATGCGTGGTACTAAGTCTGAACGTATATATCGTGAAGTGAAGGTGAATATGATTGGCGGTGGTGCAGAAGAAATTATGAAGGATTTAATTAGTAAACAGTTGGGCTATTAAAACTGTTTCAAACATCATTCAAAGTGCGGTCAAAACACCGCACTTTTTCCGGTTTAAAATTTATTCTAGTTCAGCCAGCTTTTCTAAAGAAATTTGACGGATTTCAAAGATAGGTTGTTTCAGAAATGAGTTCAGTGCTTTGATATCAATAAATTTTATGTTGTCGAGAGCAATACCTTCAATACTATCTTTTTCGGCATCGTAACGAATATCCGCAGTTTGCTCGATAAACTGTTTCAATAATAATGGACTATCACTTAACTCTGAAAGTGGTTTGTTCATCAAGGCTTCGAACTCATAGTCCATCGCATAAATATTGGATTCCCACATAACATCGCTAAAGTTCTCATCTTGACTAGAGATAATGCTGCCAGTCTCATAGCCAGAGAAATAGTCTTCTTCTGAATTGATCCAGAGCACATAGCAAGGTTGTGTCGCATCGATTTCTAAGAGTTGATACCAGACGATACCTGAAATTTGGGCAAATTCGAACGCATCGTCTTCATTCAATTTTGGAATTTCACCATCTTCGATATCAAACTTTTTGCCCGTTTTTTCTAATACCAAAGCTTCAAGTTTTTCGTAGATTTCATCATCTACTTCGCCATTGCCGATGTCATAGTTACAGAGTTCATCATAATATAAGCCCTCAACAACTAAGGTTTTATAGGCCTTTTCTGCTTCAGCTTTATCTGTATAAATCTGTTTGATTGCCCCAGTTGAAACGCAGTTGGTGAGATGCCATTCGTCATTATAGGCAAAGTCATTTTGACGAATCACGTATTGGATATTGCTCATTTTTATTTCCCCTTAAGTTAAGCAATTTTAGTTTTTAATTCTTGCAGCTTAGCTGCACTAGGCGGCACAGCCATGCCATTGTCCATCCAGAGTTCAAAACGCATCGGGTTGAAAAAGAAATCGGGACGAATATCAAAATCAATCAATCTGGCTTTACCTTTTCCCATCATCGGAAGAATGGTATTGATAAACCAACTATTGTGGGTGATCAGTAACGACTTTAATTGTCCTGTCACCGATAAGGGAGAGAGTAGTGTTGCTGATACTTTTGGGTCGTCAATCACATCAGCATGAAATTTCTCTAGGCGTTTTGCTAACCCATCTGTAGGGATATCCTGCATCGCTGCAACAAAATCACCTAAAGTTGGAATAAAGCGGTGATGGAAATCAACCAATAGGTGATCTTTTTCACACAGGTCTTTCACTTCAATGCTATTTCCTGCACTATTTTCAAAGTGATGTCCAAAGATTGGGATAATGACTTCCTGAACACCCCAAAAGGTATGCAAGATACGATGGCGATTGTCGGTACACAACATTTTGGTGCTGTCGATTAGAGCATGAATATCAATATAATCTTCAAGCTCGCCCCCACGACGTTTCACCGAAATATTGGCATGTTGTACTGGATTCATTTTCACGAATTCTTATAATCATTTGATGTTTAAGAACAATAGCAGCTTTCTGATACAACGAATATAGATAAATAGACGTGAGCGATAAGCTGTGTCGTGCTTAAATTAGAATCAATTTTTTAAAATGCCTGATATTTTTTATCGGTCCAATCGGCATTTAAAATTGCCCAACGCTCATGATCTTTCCATTCTTTTCCACCAACACACAGGTATTGGCGAGAAAACCCTTCTTTTATAAAACCTGCATTTGCAACAAGGCGAATAGAGAGCAGATTGTCTGGTTGGATATTGGCTTCTAGTCGATGTAGATTCAGTGTTTGAAATGCTTCTTGTAAAACCAATTGCAGCCCTTGTCGCATGTAGCCATGTCCTGCATAAGGAGAAAAGGCTTCATAACCCAAGTAAGCAGAATGAAAGTAACCTCGAACGATATTGGAGATATTAAAGGTGCCAACAATGGCATGATTTTCTTTCAAGCAGACAAAATAACGATGTTCTTGTGCGAGATATTGTTGAAAGTCTGTTGGTGGATAAGTCCAAGGTTGATGCAGTTGAATACTCTTTTGGTAGGTAAGTTTGATTTCAGCTAAATCGCTGAGTTGAGGCTTACGCAAATAGATAGCACTCATTTCACCGCCATTTCCCAAACCATTTCAGTCAACTCATCAATTTTGACTTTACCTTCTGGTCTATACCAAGTCACTGTCCAAGAAATCGAGCCACCGAGCAAACGACGCCAAATAAAAGCATCGTGTTTCACTTTGCCTTGAGCACGTAATTTTTCAATCACATCCAACCACACTTGCTCATATTCATTACGCATTTTCAGAAGGTAATCTTGTTTTTCTTTAGAAAGGGCAAACCATTCGTGTACCAATACCGCCATAGCTGCACCCGTATCACCTGCAATCGACAGCAATTCAGATTTAATTAAATGACGTAACTGTTGCTCAGGATCATTGGAGCGTTCAGAAGCTTCTTTTAAACGAGCGAAGTTATAGATAATGGTTTGTTCCATCACTGTCGCTAGAATCTCATCTTTACTTTTGAAGTGGTGAAATAAGCTGCCCGATTGAATGCCAATAAATTCACCGAGCTGACGAACAGTGGTTTTGTCATAACCTTGCTTATAAAACAGATAGGCAGCACCTTGCAGTAAACGTCCACGTGGACTGTCATCAAAACAAACAATCTTGGGTATTTGCTCAATTGAGGTTGCGATCATGCCTATCCATCTATCCCGTTTAATCTAAAGTCTATTGTAACAAAATTCATTTGATGCATTGTCTTATCTTTTTATAACAAGCATTTGCTTGAGTTTGTCTATTTTTGCCAATACAGCATAGCATTATGCACTTTACAAACCAAGCACTTGCTTGGTAATGTTAAGGCGTTTTTAGCAATAACAATGAGAAAGCGCATGACAACTGTCAAACAGGATGACCAGAGGGTAGTTAAAATTGGGTGTGCATCAGGCTTCTGGGGCGATACCAACACTGCTGCATTTCAGTTGGTGCATTTGAGTGATATTGATTATCTAGTCTTTGATTATCTATCAGAAATCACCATGTCGATTATGGCCAAGGCGATGATGATTGATCCAAGTCATGGTTATGCGCTGGATTTTGTTAGTCGAGTGATGTCACCACTGATCAATAAAATTGCTGAAAAAAAATAAAAGTCATTAGTAATGCGGGCGGGGTAAATCCTCTGGCTTGCCGTGATGCCTTACAGAAAATCATTGATGAAAAAGGACTAAATTTAAAAGTTGCAGTGGTTTTGGGTGATGATGTATTGCCGAAGCATGCTGAATTACTCAACCAAAATGTTCAGGAAATGTTTAATGCTGAAGCCTTACCTGCACATGTTGCTAGTAGTAATGCCTACCTTGGCGCTGTTGCGATCCGTGATGCGCTCGACTTAGGTGCAGATATTGTGATTACAGGCCGTGTGGTCGATTCAGCAGTTGTGCTTGCCCCATTATTGCATGAATACAAATGGTCACTGGAGGATTATGACAAGCTGGCGCAAGGTTCATTGGCAGGACATGTGATTGAATGCGGTGCACAGTGTACAGGTGGAAACTTTACCGATTGGCGTCTCGTTCAAGGCTTTGACAATATGGGCTTTCCAATCGTAGAGGTCAGTGCTGATGCTTCATTTATCGTAACCAAGCCGAAAGGGACAGGTGGCCTCGTTTCAACTGCAACTGTAGCAGAGCAGATTGTCTATGAAATTGGCAATCCGCAAGCCTATCTTTTACCTGATGTGAGTGCTGATTTTAGCCAAGTCCATTTAGAGCAGGTGGGCGAACATCGAGTCAGAGTGACGGGTGCCACAGGTCGTGCACCGACCCAGCAATATAAAGTCAGTGCCACCTATGCTGATGGTTATCGTGTCTTGGTCAGTTTTTTGATTGCAGGTCGTGAAGCGCCAGAAAAAGCTCAAGTGATTGCCGATGCCATTATCAACAAATGTGAACGCGTTTTGGCACTGCGTTCAGTTCCTCCTTTTATTGAAAAGTCAGTTGAGATTCTTGGCATTGAAAGCACTTATGGCGCGCATGCTCGAATCAAAGACAGCCGTGAAGTGGTAGTCAAAATCGCAGTCAAGCACCTATTTAAAGAAGCTTGTATGTTCTTTGCCTCAGAAATTGCCCAAGCTTCAACAGGGATGGCACCTGCATTGGCAGGAATTGTTGGTGGCCGACCTAAAGCATCAGCCGTGGTGAAATTATTTTCATTCTTGATTGATAAAGATCAATTAAAAGTCGAAGTCGACTTTGCAGGACAGCGTTATCCCGTTCAGATCCCCGTTGGACAGTCTGCACTGGATTATGTGCAGCATCCTGTTGGTGACGTAGCCGTATATCAAGGCGATGAGGTTGAAGTTCCTTTAGTTGAAGTTGCACATGCACGCAGTGGCGATAAGGGTAATCACAGCAATATTGGGGTGATCGCGCGCAAGGCTGAATATTTACCGTGGATTCGTGCGGCACTGACTGAGGCCAATGTTGCAGCGTATATGCAGCATGTTTTAGATCCTGAAAAATCAAAAGTGATTCGTTATGAACTGCCTGCCATGCATGCACTGAATTTCATGTTGGAAAATGCATTGGGCGGTGGTGGGATTGCCAGCTTACGGATTGATCCACAAGGTAAAGCTTTTGCACAGCAATTATTAGATATGCCAGTGAAAGTGCCTAGAAAACTAATATCTTGAGCTGCATTTACCTGATGTTGGAGTCTCGTTTGTCGTAAAGTAGTACAAGCGAAACTCCAATAATTTTTATATTATGTCTAACCCACAAGAGAGCAGATAGTTATAGATTGAGTCATAGTATTTTTGAGGTCTTGTTGGATCTTTTCCATCTACAGCAGGAATAAAAATAACCATACCTTGTCGGGCTCGGGTTAATAGAACTCTATAAGCATTGAGAAGGTAACTTTTAGTTGAGTCTTTATTAATATTCTGCCACTTTGAGCCTTTAAAGCTTTGAAATTGCCAACCTTGATCATAATAGAGGTTAATATCCCAAGTTACGCAGGTATAGTCGATTTCAAGTCCTTGGATATCGAACTCAGTCGCAATATCCTCTAAGTAATAAGATGACCGGGTATCATCCTGATGATTTAAAAACCAATCAGTTGGAGATATATCATTCTTAACATAGATACCTTCTGCTTTTAGTCTTTTAGCACCTGAACTTGCGATTAGTCCAATTCTTTCCGTACCTCTAGCTTGATGTCTTAACCAGGCTTTTGCCTTGCCTAAATCTCTCGTGATTTTAATTGGATAATTATGTTTGATGTCTTGGTAAGTTTGAGCGGCTTGACCATTTTGATTGTCTAAAATGGATTGGATTAAGGATGCAACTTTTTCACTTCGAAATGATCGAACAGAGGTGGATAAATGAAGATCAGTTTTTTTATGTCCATGTTGTTTTAACCAGTTTGATAAATCTAAATTATTTAGATAGGTATTAGGTTCAGCCAAAATCTTATCTGAATAATAAATATCCCAAGATTGGTATTTTGTTTTTAGCGACTCAATCCATTCTGAAACGCCGGCTTCACCTGTATTGATTTCTTGTCCACCTCCGATTAAACATATAATTGCACACCAATCTTCATGTCGATCCATTACACTGATTAAATATTCGGGTTCAGACATGTCAAAGTTTGTGATTCCTTTTTTCTGTTGCATGAACTTGGAGACTTGTTCTTTTTGCCAAGCTCTTTGTGCTTCATCGAAAACGACAACCTTTTCAATAGGGGCATGAGGCGTTCTTAAATTGTCATCTCTAAAATGATGAATATTTTGGATAAAAGCCTTTGCTTTCCTTTCAGCTTCTGTACGTAAAATTCTCTGACCACTCCTTTTAGCAGATTCTACTGAATCTCTAGTCAATGCTTCTCTCAAGACATCAACTAACGGGCCATTACCAGATAGAAATACTGAGTGTTCTGATTCATCTGCTTTTAGTCGTTCGTTCGCGATGTTTAGACCTGCAAGCGTTTTTCCTGCCCCAGGAACACCTGTTAAAAAGCAGATTGATTTCCTATGCTGAGCTTTGGAGTCTTCGATAATTTCATTTATTAAAATGGAGGTGTTGGAGAGGTTAATTGCACCAGCATCACTTCTTGAAATTTCTTCAACACTATGGCCTTTATATAAAGCTTGAGCTGCTTCAATAATCGTTGGCGTAGGTTTATATATGCTATTTTCCCAAGTCTCAATATTTAGACTTTCTTCAATTTTTATGTGGTCTAGAATTTTGATCAGCGTGGCTTTAAAGTTTTCTTTATTACATAGGATACAACCGGTCAGATCTAGAGAGCTATCAATCTGAGAGGTCGTACTTGGGGCATTCGTCGCGATAAGGATCGGGATAATCGTTTTATTATGACTTCCTTCATGAAAATTTTGTAAATCTAAGCAATAGTCAATTGTCTGATTCTGAGCATAGCTTGAATAACTTTTGTCGCCTACTTTGAACTCTATTACAAAGATTAAATTATTTATAATTAAGATATTATCTACTCGTTTTCCCATTCTAGGGATAGAGAACTCAAAATATAAATGACCACAGAACTCTTTAAGTTCCTGTTTTAGAAAATCAATTTGTTCAAGCCAAGCATTTTTTTGTAAATCTTCTAAATCATGTTGATGATGACGTGCAAGTTGTCCAAAAATTGCATTTTTATTTTCATTTAAAAAAAAATCTATCGAACTTTGATAATAGCTTGTATTCATTGTGAGTTTTTAAAGTTTAAAAAATCTTAAATTGAACAGCATGTTAGCACTAGAAATAATATTTTAGCAAAAAATGACATTTAAATTTGAATAAGAAAGGCATCTTGGTACTTTACAAACCAAGCACTTGCTTGGTAGTGTGTGTTCAGTTAAAAATAATAGATGAATGGATCATAAAACATGGCTTATCAATCAATTTTCAGGACAGATGCATTTACTGACAAAGTGGTGATCGTCACGGGTGGTGGTTCTGGTATTGGCCGTTGTACTGCACATGAGTTGGCTTCTTTAGGCGCACAAGTGGTCATCACAGGACGTAAAGTTGAAAAACTAGAAAAAGTCAGCCAAGAAATTCTGGAAGATGGAGGCAAAGTCCATTTCATCGTCTGTGATAACCGTGATGAAGAGCAAGTCAGAAATATGATTGCTGAGGTGCTGGAAAAATTTGGCAAGCTCGATGGTTTAGTCAATAACGCGGGGGGACAATTTCCTTCTGCATTAGAGAATATTTCTGCCAATGGTTTTGATGCCGTGGTCCGTAATAACCTACATTCTACCTTTTACTTGATGCGTGAAGCCTATAACCAGTGGATGGCAAAGCATGGTGGTAGCATTGTTAATATGACTGCGGATATGTGGGGCGGAATGCCGGGGATGGGCCATTCAGGTGCAGCACGTTCGGGTGTTGATAACCTGACCAAAACTGCTTCAGTAGAATGGGGGAAATCTGGGGTACGTGTTAATGCCGTTGCGCCAGGTTGGATTATTTCTTCGGGGATGGATAACTATAGTGGTGATTTTGCCAAAGTCATTATTCCAAGTTTAGCGAGCAATGTGCCGTTAAAACGTATGGGCACAGAATCAGAAATCTCTTCAGCGATTTGTTATCTACTTTCAGATGCTGCTGCTTTTGTATCTGGTGTCACCCTGCGTATTGATGGGGCTGCTTCACAAGGTACACGTATGTATCCATTGGCAGATGCGACCAATAATGACGCCTTTAATGGTTTCCATCGTGCTTTTATTCCTGACATATTCAAAACAGATGGAGAATAAAGATGAGTATTCTCCAATCTGAGATTGCAGTAGGTAGTGAACAATACCAGCAAAATCGAGAGGTATTATTAGCGCAGTTGGCTGAAGTGCGTGCGGTGCAGCAAAAAAGTATTGATAAGTCCTATGCAGCAAAACCTAAGTTCGATAAGAAAGGCAAAATCTTGCCGCATGAACGTATTCGTTTACTGTTAGATGCGGATTCACCTTTTGTCGAGCTATGTGGTCTAGTTGGCTACAACATGCATGACGATAAAGATGGTTCCGAAGCAGGCGGTGGTGTGATTGCAGGCATCGGTTTTGTCAGTGGCGTGCGTGCGCTGGTTTCCGCCAGTAATAGTGCGATCAAAGGTGGCACCATGTCACCAATGGGGGTGCATAAAACCCTACGCCTGCAAAAGATCGCCTTAGAGCAAAAGTTGCCGATGGTGACCTTGACTGAAAGTGGTGGCGCAAACTTGAACTATGCTGCGGAAGTATTTACCTATGGCGGTATGACTTTTGCCAATCAGGCACGTTTATCCGCAGCAGGGATTCCACAAGTTGCGGTGGTGCATGGCAACGCAACTGCGGGTGGTGCTTATCAACCCGGTTTGTCTGATTATGTGATTGCAGTGCGCAAACAAACAGAAATGTTGTTGGCTGGTCCACCCTTGTTATTGGCAGCAACAGGGGAAGTGGCGACTGCGGAAGAACTGGGTGGGGCAGAAATGCATACCCAAGTCTCAGGTGTGGCGGAATATTTAGCTGAAAATGATGCAGATGGGATTCGCTTAGCCCGAGAGATTTTCGAGCATCTCAATTGGAAAGAGCAAACTGCACAATCCAATCAAAATTATAAAGAACCACGTTATGCTGCTGAAGAGCTGTTAGGCATTGTTCCGCAAGATCCAAAGCAACCTTTTGATATGAAAGATATCATTGCACGGATCATCGATGATTCAGATTTTCTAGAATTTAAACAAGAATATGATGCTTTAACCGTATGTGGTTGGGCCAAAGTGGGTGGACTGCATATTGGCATTATTACCAATAATGGTCCGATTACACCTCAAGGGGCAGCCAAAGCAGCTCAGTTTATTCATCTGTGTGAGCAGACCCAACGACCACTTTTATTCCTGCATAACACCACTGGTTTTATGGTCGGAACCGATGCAGAGCAGAACGGGATTATTAAACATGGTTCCAAGCTGATCCAAGCAGTTGCCAATGCGACAGTACCCAAGATTTCGATTGTGGTGGCAGGCTCTTATGGCGCGGGTAACTATGCGATGTGTGGTCGCAGTTTGTCCCCGCAATTTATCTTTGCATGGCCAAACTCACATGTAGCAGTGATGGGCGCGGCACAAGCAGGCAAAGTCTTGCGTATCGTGGCTGAGGGCAAGCAAAAAGCCTCGGGGATTGAACCGAATCCGCAGATGCTGGATTTCTTGGAACAAAGTACAGCGATGAAATTGGAACAACAGTCGACTGCTTTATTCAATACCGCAATGCTGCATGACGATGGCATCATCGACCCAAGAGATACCCGTAAAGTATTGATATTTTTATTACAAACCATTTATGAAGCACAACAACGTGAGTTAAATCCAACACGTTTTGGTGTGTCGAGATTTTAATTTTTAACACCCTCATCCTGGCCTTCTCCCTGAGGGAGAAGGGATTTCCTCTCCCCCAAGGGGAGAGGGTTAGGGAGGGGGAAAATAATTTTTAAGGAACAAAAACAATGAAATTTACCGCAGAACATGATGCTTTACGCCGTACCACACGCCAGTTTGTTGAAAATGAGCTAAATCCTTTTATTCCTGAATGGGAAGAGGCGGGCCGTTTTCCGATTCATGACGTATTTAAGAAAATGGGAGACTTGGGTTTATTGGGGATTTGTAAGCCTGAAGAAAATGGCGGTTTAGGACTCGACTATTCGTACAACCTTGTGGTGGCAGAAGAGTTAGGTCGAGCTGCTTGTGGTGGTGTGCCACTGGCGATTGGTGTGCAAACTGATATGGCAACCCCAGCATTGGCACGCTTTGGTAGCAAAGAACTGCGCGATGAATTTCTAAACCCTGCGATTCGTGGTGAATATGTCGCGTCGATTGCAGTCTCGGAAGTGCATGCGGGTTCTGACGTGGCAGCCATCAAAACCACTGCAAAAAAAGATGGTGATGACTATGTGATTAATGGCAGCAAGATGTGGATTACCAATTCACTGCAAGCCGATTTCTTTTGTCTATTGGCCAATACTTCTGACGATAAGCCACACGTCAATAAATCCATGATTATTGTTCCTGCAAAAACGGCAGGGATCAGCTTTTCAGAACCCTTAAATAAATTGGGGATGCGCTCCACCACCACGGCACAGGTCTATTTCGACAATGTACGTGTACCACAACGTAACTTGGTTGGGGTGGAAGGCATGGGCTTCATGATGCAAATGATGCAGTTCCAAGAGGAGCGTATGTGGGCCTGTATCAATGCGGTGGGGGGGATGGAAAAGGTCATTCAGCAAACTATTGACTACACCAGAGAACGAACCACTTTTGGTCAGCCTTTAATTAATAACCAGTATGTACATTTCCGTTTTGCTGAACTGATGACAGAAGTTGCAGCATTAAAAGCCTTAACGCTTCAAGCCTGTGAACAGCATATTGCGGGTGAAGATGTCACGTTAATGGCTTCAATGGCGAAGCTGAAAGCAGGACGATTAAGCCGTGAAGTGGCAGACAGCTGCCTGCAATATTGGGGCGGTAATGGCTTTATGTGGGATAACCCTGCATCGCAACTGTTCCGTGATGGTCGCTTAGGTTCGATTGGCGGTGGCGCAGATGAAATCATGCTCGGAATCATTTGTAAGCTCACTGATATTTTGCCGAAGAAACAGAAAAACTAGGAGCAGAAGCATGACAGTTGCAACTTCTCTTGCAGGCTTAGCGTTAGATGACAGCATTCGGTTAGAGCAGCAAGGTGGCATTTTAACGCTATGGCTAAATCGTCCTGAAAGCCGTAATGCCATGAGTTTAAAGATGGTCACTGCCATTCAACAGGTGTTTAGCCAGATTGCCGATGATGTATCCATTCGCGCTGTGATTTTACGTGGTCAAGGTGGGCATTTCTGTGCAGGTGGCGATATCAAGGATATGGCGGGATTACGAGTTGAAGCTGCCAATAGCGGTAGCTTACAGCCTTATGTGGATTTTAACCGTCGTTTTGGTGCCATGATTGAACAAGTAGATCAAGCACCGCAAACCGTTGTGGTGGTTTTGGAAGGTGCTGTACTCGGTGGTGGTTTTGGTCTGGCTTGTGTTTCAGATATTGCCATCAGCCGTGATACTGCACAGTTTGGTCTACCTGAAACAGGCTTAGGTATTTTGCCTGCACAGATTGCGCCTTTTGTAGTGAAGCGGATTGGTCTGACCCAAGCCCGTCGTTTGGCGTTATTGGGTTTACGTTTTGACGGCAAGACGGCTGTAGATTTAGGTGTTGTTCATCAAGTTGCACAAGATCATGTTGAGATTGAACAACAGCTTACAGAGATAATTCAGCAGATCAAACGTGCTGCACCATTGGCTTCCCGTACCACCAAAGCTTTATTGCATCGGACATTGAATGAGCCTTTAGAGCAGCTTCTGGATGACGCCGCACAACAGTTTGCTCAGGCTGTCGGTGGCGCAGAAGGACAAGAAGGCACCATGGCTTTTATTCAAAAACGTAATCCAAATTGGTTTGACTAAAATTTCCTCCAAATCCTCTTTATTAAACAAGAGGGACTTCCTCCGTTAATAGGCGGATTGAGAGGGATTTAATAATAGAGATGAAACAATGAGTTTTTCAAAAGTCTTAGTGGCAAACCGTGGTGAAATTGCTGTTCGTGTGATGCAAACAGCTAAAGCAATGGGCTATCAAACGGTTGCGGTGTATTCAGATGCGGATGCCAATGCCCGTCATGTTCAGCTGGCGGATGAAGCGGTTTATATCGGTGCATCTAAAGTTTCAGAATCTTATTTATCCATTGCCAATATTATTGCAGCCTGCAAAAAGACAGGTGTGGATGCGGTACATCCGGGTTATGGTTTTTTGTCTGAAAATACCGATTTTGCTCAGGCTTGTCTTGATCATGGCATCACTTTCATTGGGCCAACCGCTGCCGCCATTGAGCTGATGGGCAGTAAACGTCTTTCTAAAATTGCCATGATACAAGCAGGTGTACCTTGTGTGCCTGGTTATGAAGGCGATCAGCAAGACCTTGATTATCTAGCCCAACAAGCTGAGAAGATTGGCTATCCTTTAATGGTCAAAGCTTCGGCAGGCGGTGGTGGGCGAGGCATGCGTCTGGTCCAACATGCTGCTGATGTATTGGAAGCATTAAAAACAGCACGTTCGGAAGCAGAAAATGCCTTTGGTTCGGGTGAGCTGATCTTAGAGAAAGCGGTGATTGCTCCAAGGCATGTCGAGATTCAGGTGTTTGGGGATATGCATGGTCATTATGTATATTTATTTGAACGGGATTGTTCGATTCAACGCCGTCATCAAAAGGTGGTTGAAGAAGCACCTTGTCCAGTGATGACACCTGAACTACGTCAGAAAATGGGTGAAGCAGCTGTTGCTGCAGCACAGGCGTGTGATTATGTCGGTGCAGGTACGGTGGAGTTTCTGCTGGATCAATCGGGTGAGTTCTATTTCTTGGAAATGAATACGCGTTTGCAAGTCGAACATCCAGTCACTGAAATGGTCACAGGATTGGATTTGGTGGAATGGCAATTGCGTGTTGCCAACGGCGAAACCCTGCCTTTACAACAACATGAGTTGACCTTAAACGGACATGCGATCGAAGTCCGTTTATATGCAGAAGATCCACGTCAGGACTTCCTGCCACAAACCGGCAAAGTACTGCGTTGGCAAGCAGCGGGTGCCGATGGCACTCTACCGAATGTCCGTATTGATCATGGCATGCTTGAACACGGTGAAATTAGTCCCTTTTATGATCCGATGGTGGCCAAAGTAATTGCCTATGGCAAGACCCGTCAGGATGCGATTCGCCTGCTTGCCAAGGCGGTTGATGATTGTGTATTACTTGGTGTGAATAGCAATAAGCAGTTCCTTGTCAATTTGTTGCGTCATCCGGTCATTGTGGCGGGAGATACCAACACCGCATTTATTCAGCAACACTTCCAAGAGGATATCAGTCTGCATCAACAAGCTTTGCCGCTTGAGACTTTAGCCGTGGCAGCAGCACTGTTTACTCAGCAAAATCAGCAGCAAGTGGCTTGGCAAACGGGTGTTGCTATGCCGTTTCCACTGAAACTGAAATATGCCGATCAGCAGATTTTGTTGCATGTGCAAAATGATCAGCAGCAGGTCAAAGTTACGTTATGTGATCAACAAGCAACGATCAAGATTGTAAGCATCAGTGATGTACAGATTGTTTATAGTTGTGAAGGCGTTCGACGTAAGCTCGCCTATGTTATTGATCAGGATCAACTCTATTTGGATGCAGCTAATGGCAATCTATTGATTGAAAATACCACCTATGCAGCACCAGAAGCGGCTGAGGTGGTGGGTGATGGCAAAATTCGTGCACCAATGGACGGTGCGATTGTGAGTTTGCTGGTCAATGTCGGAGATTCAGTAACAAAAGGACAAACCTTATTGGTGCTTGAGGCGATGAAGATTCAGCAACAAATCAAATCCGATGTCGATGGTGTGGTGGATGAATTGATTGGTCAAGTCGGGCAACAAGTGAAAAAACGTCAATTATTGTTGAACCTCAGCACGACTTGAGCATAATCAAATAGAGCGAAAAAGCGAGGTGTTATACCTCGCTTTTTAATAAGTGCAATACAGCATCTAAAGAATGCTTTGAATTTCCTTGTAACTCTTGTGTTGCAAATTCAGCCAAGGCTTGTTCATGCGCCAACAAATACTGGAGAAAGTCTTGTGTGTTGGCATCTGCGTGTTGCTGCATCCGCTCAAAAGTGACCATAAACGGTTGTGTACCTTGCTTAAGTAAGTGCATGGCCAGTTTCCAAGGTAATTTAGCCATCGCAATGCCTGATGCCTTGGCCTGTAACTTAACATGCAAACGAATTTTGGCTGTTTGACCTTGTTGACTTAAGAACTGCTGTAACTTGTGCAGGGTTTGGGTTTCCAGTTTGGCCAGCGTTTGCCATTTTTGTTGTTGCTCAATTGAGCGTGTATGTTTGGCTGCATTTAAAAAGATCAGTTCACCCAGTATTTCTGATTCAAGTGCGGTGTTGAGATCTTGTTGATATTGTGGGTAATGCATCGCTGATTTCCTTTAATTTATGTATCTCATTGGTTTTTTCTAGCAAATGGCCAACGTATTTGTTTGAGATAAGTCTTCGGTAGCGCAGTCTTTAACCCGACTTGCCCAGCTTTCACAGGTTTGCTTTCATAGTAATACGTCCCAAACAGATGATCCCAGATCATCCAGAATTCACCAAAATTTTTACGACCAAAACCATATTTATGGTGCCAGCGATGGACTTCGGCAACCCCCAGTAAATGTCTAAAAACACCTACAGAATAATCCAGATTGGCATGCTGGAAAGCCAAATGAATTGCGGTTAATCCCATCCACGTCCCAATCAGATTGGCGGGTGCACCGATTAAGGTAATACAGATAATTCCAGGCGCAGCGAGCAGAATGGCACTTAATGGATGACGACGTTCACCATTCAGCCAATATAATCGTTCAGCGCTATGATGAAGGGCATGCAATTTCCATAGGAAACGTTTTTTATGACTTAGCCAATGCATCTGCCATAAGCCAAAGTCGATGACTAGACCCACAATGAGTAATTGTAGCCAGATCGGTAGAGTGCTTGGCCAAAAGCTAGCAATATCAATTAGCTTTCGAAATAAGGTAATGCATTCAGCAGTAATGAAAATCATGACGATACTAAAACTGGCATGCAGGATATCAACGCCTGTATCTTCATGATCGGTTAGCCAGGTTTGCTCATAAGGTTGAATCTGTTCAAGCAGAGCAACCAGTCCAATCGCAATGGCTGCAATGCAGGGCACATAAGGCCAATAGCTAAGCTCACCCGCGGCAACGGGCAATAAAAAAAACAGACTCAGCCCCATAATTAGGGGATAACTGCTATAGTGAATGAGGTACTGAATTAACTTCGGCATGGTGTATTGTTCCAAAACAATGAACAGTCACTATGCCTGTGCGATTGCAGGACTGAATTGAACAAAACAGCTATTTATTCAATAAAGAAAATTTGCCCCTGCATCTGGCTCAGTTCTGAGGGTCGGACCCCCAGTAATTCGATACAAGTTCGTGTGAAATGCGCCTGATCAGCAAAATCAGCTTGATGAGCGGTATCCGTTAATGCGCGTCCATTTTGCATTTGAGTTAATCCATACATGAGACGTAACCATTTGCGATAGCTGCGCAAGGGCAGTCCTACTTGTTCGCGAAACCAGTGCGAAAAACGACTTTCAGATAAACCTGCGATTTGTGCTAAATATTGACGATCAGGGATATTGGATTGCAAAACACCCTGATAAAGCAACGTTAGAATGTATTCAAGCTTCTGTGGATTACGATGGGGAGCCGAATTGCTTAGCTGTGTATTTTTTTAGAAATGGGCTAAGCCATGATTGAGCGGTATCTGTGAGTGAAAGCTGTGTTGCAACAGTTGTTGTAGATCAATTGATACTTCACCTGCTTGGGTAGATGGATGAAACTCTAGATTGAATCTGGTTGTGAGTGCATGACAGGTATCAATGTAAAGCGACAGATAGTCGCCGGTTATGAGTTGATGCTTTAGCTTGGCGGGAATGAATAAAGTCGGTGCTCGATAAAGTTGACCATCAGCAATCACTTGCACGGGTTGATCTGCATTCAAGGACATGGTGATTTGATGTGCATAGTGGTGGTGAGGGTGATTATTTCCTGATTGTCCAAGAAAAGCGCCAATCCCCAAAGCAATTGCTGCTTGACCACTCCAACCAGCGTTATCAGTTTTTAAGCTGTTCATGCCACATCATGATCTTGAAGTAATTGAATGGTTTATTTAGAGGGAATGCATGTTCTTTATCAAATAAGGAATGAGTGATTTAAAAAGGATCATTCTTATTTAATGCCGACACATTGTCTGTCTACATGGTCGGCCGATTATTGATCAGAGGTGAGCTATGAATTTAAGCCGACCTCTGTCGAGTTCCGTTTGTTAAGAGAACATTTTTAGACGTAGACTTTCTAGGCGGCTTTGATATTGCTTTTGCCATTCTTCATTTGGCAGTTGCGTTTTTAATGGCTCCATCTCTTGCTGCAATTGTTGCACAGCCTGCTGATATTGATTGACTTGTTGCTGTTGTTGAACTTCACGTTGTTCACGCTGCTGTACATCTTGGCGTTGCTGTTCGGTGAGATAGCGTTGTTGTAACATCTGCTTTAAGCGTTGCGTTTCAGCAGGGCTATGTTGTCCTTGATTGATTAAACCGAGCGCTTGTTCATAAAGCCCCATTTTATTTTCTTGTTGAGCTGCATCAGGGTACTGTTTTTGTAGCTGCTCAAATGCTTTTAAGCGTTGTTCAGCACTAAGTTTCTGATTCTGCGCCAAATCATTGTAGGCAAACCGATAATCTGCATAGCCACGCTCTTGCCCAAAACCCAGCATCGCTTCGGCTTGTCCCAAGGTTTGTTCTCTGAGCTTCCATAAAGCATCAAAGCGTTCTTTTGGCGATAACGACGTCGATAACACGGTATTCTGCATGCGTTGTTCATATTGCGGCATACGTTTTATTAGATTTTCCACCAAATGTGCAAAGTTTTGATCTGGATAATGAGCTAAAGCTTTTGCTAAAGCTGCATTACAGTCGGATATAGGGCAGTTGGCTTTAAAATCATTGAGAAACTCGGTGATATTGCCAGGTTGCTGTTGTAGTGTTTTTAATTGTTTTAAAAGTGACTCTTGAAAAACTTCGTCCTTGGTTTTGTTTGGCATGCCTTCATTACTCACCTGTGTTGATGAATCTTGAGATGATGCGGTGGATTTGGTTTGCTGAATTGCAGCGGAAGAGGCAGTGCTCTTCCAAACTACAATCCCAACCAAGACCACGACAACAATAAGCATTGTTAGCAATAGTCTTTTATTCATACCGAATTCCGTTTATGGGCCGTAATTAAATTGCCCCATCACAGGGAAGTGATCTGAAAGATCCCAAGTCATATACAGTGGGTCCGCTGTGGTACGTAAGATACGCACATCGTTACGAGACTGAGTCGGTTGACGGTGATTATTTGATGCCACGACATAGTCTAGATATTCGACTGTTGCACCACCTGAACCTGCTGCTCCAGCCAACTTATTCACGCGTGGGTCAAAGGTAGATTCAGTATAACCTGTGCTTGGTGCTGCGGTCGCATTCAGATTGGTTAACATGTCTTGATAATCTTGCGGCCATAACAGTTTATTGACATTGAAATCACCGCCCATGAGTACCGCATCAAAACTTGGGATATTTTGTTGATTTACCAATTGGCGAATTTGTTTGAATTGAACCTGACGCAATGCGCGTGCTGCATCGGTATCAAAAGAAGCGGTATGCGTAGAGGTCACATGATACGCCTTACCATTCTTAATGATTTCCGCATACAACACACCTTTATCCGCAAAACAATCAGTTCCTGTACAGTCTGGATAAATCAATTGTGCAGTTTTGACGATTGGATAACGGCTCACAATCACCAAACCACTATCAAATAAGTTATAACCAGAACCGACTGGAATATGAGTTTGATATGGGTACTGTTGTGCCAGTTGATTCAACATGCCTGTACGCGATGAAGCAAAGGCTTCTTGCATCATAATCACATCGTAACCGTTTAAATGATTTGGTAATTCAGCCAAGCGTTCGCTGATTTTACTCGCCACCATCGGCAGGGCATAAATATTGTAAGTCAGAACCTTGAGCTCATCGGCACTGGCTGAAACAGGCTCTTGAAGTGTGTTTTGATGAATGGTGTAGTGGAAATCATCATAGCCCCCCGTGTACTCAGCTTTTACTGCTGCTTGTGCTGATAAACCAGCATAAGTTGTGCTAATACGATGTACATCACGATCTGAATACCAAGGTGATGTTGTAGTCGTCGTTTGAATACCATGTTTAATATTACTACCCGACCAAGTTCCCGTCATGGTTTGTTTTAAAGTGACTTGTGAATTGCCACTGCTGAGAACGGTATCAAAGTTATAGGTTTTACCAGATTTGATCCCAGTATAACGGTTGATACGTAACACCCGTTTGGTCTCGTAGGGTGCAAGTTGAGTCGCTTCCTGTGCCCATTCATTGCCTTGCTGTAAGCTTGCCCCAGTTTGATTGACTTGTATTGATACGGTTTGTGGCGTGGTATTGGTCACAAACACGTAGGAATCAGCCAAGGTCTGTTGGGTAGAAAAACCACTGATTAAGAGCGCGACCCCTGCGCCTAGTTTTAAGCTCTTCAGCTTCATCTTTATCTCTCCATAGTGCTTAATAATGTTTGAACAAATACAATCTTTCATTGTTGAAATTATTCATTTGTGAAAATTTTATGATTGTTATTTGTTCGAAAATTATAATAATGAAAAAATATTGCTAAATCATTTAAATTTCTAACCGCTCATCTGATGTTTTAAAAAACAATATTTTATTCCATATTTTTGGCTGAAATAGGGATTTTTAAACAGATTGGGATAGTTATTTAGTGAAATATAGGAAAAGTAATGATTCAAAAAAGAAAATTGAAAAGTAATCTATTTATGATAGGGGCTATAAATGAACAAAATCTGACAAGCTTGCGATGCCTGTCAGATTTTATGATGAGAAAAATTAAGCTTGGTCAGCGTCGACGATTGCACTGCTGGTTTGTTTCAAACTATAGAGCAGTTGTCCTAACAAGACATCTTTATTACTTAAAGTCACCATGACCATGGGATGATGAGGGGCAGGGATTGAGGTCAGAATGGCCTTACCATTTTCAGCATCCAAGGTAATACTTTGGCAGCCTGTCAGTTGGATTTCATTGAGAAAAGCGGTGACCATTGCCAAGATTGAACTACTGACAGCTGCCAGTTTAGTGCTGTTATAAGGGTTCTTCTTGTAAATGGAGGCAAGCTCAAAGCCATCCGTAGAGCAGAGCATAATATAATCGACGCCTCGGATATTGGTTAAAATATCGTTGGCCTGCGCTTTAGCAAACTGAATCAGCTCTTTGGGTGCTGTACGTTGCTGACTAGGAATACTGAACATAATTCTTCTCTTTATAAAGTAATTAGTTTGTTGCTTTTAAATTGACTTCTAATGCTGCTATGAGAGATTCAATCATCAGCAAAATATGTTCTTGTTTACGGGCATCAATAAAAAATAAGGGATATTGGTAGTCATTTTGAATTAACCACTCGCGATAAATCGTGGTTGGTTGCCCCTTGTTTTCATCCACGTGGGTGATGCCGATTGAAATATTTTGGGTATAGTCCTTAAAGGTATCCAAATACCCTTCAAGTTCTTCGATCGGTACTTTACTGTTGTGGTCAACCAATAAAATAACGCCCAAAGCGCCTTGGCAAATCACAGGCCAAATAAAATCAAAGCGTGATTGGCCTGGGGTGCCATATAAGCCTACTTTTACACCGTCATCTAAAGTAATCTCACCATAATCAATACCCACCGTAGTTTGCATTTTATTATGGGCCTGACTATCTGTATTGAATGCTTCGGTCGCGAGGACAGGAATTTCTGAAAGCGATTTGATTGCTTCGGTTTTACCTGCGCCCATGCTTCCTGCAAATACAATTTTATATTGTTGGAGAATCATATCAATCCTTAAAGCCCAAAGCGGCGTCTGATCTTGCCGAAAAATTTATTTAAAAAGCCTTGTTGTTCAATTGTTTGTTCAGTCTTTTCAATTCGTAGGTAATGACTTTCTGAAGCAGGGATAATGCCGCCATTGTCAGAAATAATGCAGGCAGCGATAAATTGTTGAACCGTTTGAATAGGAAGTTTTAATTGTGTTGCAACTTGATAGAGTTGGGCTCCTTGTATAAAGCAAGCAGAAAGCAATAAAGTGGTTTTACGGTCAGTGCCTTGAGCTGGCTGTGGCCAATATTCAATTTTGTAGTATTCATTTTCATTTGGCGCTAAACGCTGAAACTCGAGTGAATGCCAGAACAGGTTCCATAACCAATCTTGCAGGTTATATTCAACTTTGCGAGAAACTTTAGTGAAGTTTGAGGTGGTCGCAAATTCATATTTAAAACTATGGTTAGTTTGCGTGTGGGTGCGGGTTGGTTCTAGCCATGCAATTTGACTCCGCGTATCAATAATGGCCAAAGTACCGTGATCATCAAAC
This sequence comes from Acinetobacter higginsii, assembly GCF_000369845.1. Classification (NCBI taxonomy): domain Bacteria; kingdom Pseudomonadati; phylum Pseudomonadota; class Gammaproteobacteria; order Moraxellales; family Moraxellaceae; genus Acinetobacter; species Acinetobacter higginsii. The sequence continues at coordinate 23,451 of NZ_KB850223.1, forward strand.
AAATGTAGACGGGCATTTTCAGGATTTAACATGTCGGTTAAATACTTTTCATTGATGGCATTATGTGTAGAGGTTGATTCGATCTTCGGTTGTTGCGCCTGTTGATGGGTGATATAACTTAAAAGGCGAAGATGAATCCAGTTTTTTAATGCATCAGTATGCTGAAAAGGCAAGTAAAGCGTATTGTGTTCTTCTATATGTTGTGAGCCTTCTCCTTTTGAAATTTTTAAGCAGGGAAGTTGTTTTTGTTCTAAAATACGTTGAATACCTTCGGTTTCAAAAAAATTTTCATTTATTAATAATAAGTCGATATTGGGATCGGCAATATTGATCCAATTAATGCCAAATTCATGAGGTATTGTTTTTCTAAGTTCTATTTTTAACTCATCTGAAACTTTTAAACTTATACCTGAAATTGCGATATTAATGCAATGTCCATTCATAGTATCACTTTAATATTTTATAAAATATTGGACTGCACAAAATTAGTCTAATACTAAAGACTAATAATAGACCGCTTGCATATTTATATTTTCTTATGATGAAAATATTAAATATACAAGAAGTCTAATATATTAAGTATTTTGAAATTTAGAATTAAGCAAAGTCTAATTCTTTTTCAAATGTTTTTAATTCGTGGCGAGCCATCGCAAGGTTCGATTTACTGCGGTCTAATACGAGATAAAGGAATAAGTTGCCATTGCTTTCTAATGGACGGATTAAGTGGTATGCCTTGCCCAGTGTGATCAGAATATCTTCGATGTCATCGTTCAGTTTTAGTGAGTTAGCTACACGGCGTTTTGCTCGAATAACTTCGGTATTACCCGCAGCTGCCAATTCTAAGTCGATTGAACCCCCACCTTGAGTTGCTAGCGCCAAACCACTCTCTGTATCTACTAATGCTGCTGCAACGAACCCATCAATATTTGTTAAGCTTTCTAATGAAATTTTAGCCATGATTTTATCTCTACTAATACATCTTTGTTTATGAAGTTATATTCGCCACTTCTGTTTTTGATTAGTTTTCAAAAGTAGTTAATCTCATTATAGGAAACTCTTTTATTAAATCAATCATACTTTAAAATAATTGAATTGACCGATTTGCTAATAATTGACAATTTTTGTCAAACAAACAAATAAAAATACTAATTAAGGATTGGATTTTATTTTTAGTGTGATTTTATTCACATTAATATCGGGTTTTAAATACCTGCTTTGATTGTAAATAAATGTAAATTATTTTTTATTAATATAGGTACATTGATTTTTTAAATAAAATTAAATTAATAATAAGTCTATGATAAAGAAAGCAATCGTGCTTTCTTTATCATTTAAATGGTGAGTTTAAACGAAAACCAATTGGCAATATGAACAATACAAAAAGATCAGAATGACCAATGCCACGAAAGGCGAAACAATATAGGCCCAAGTTGGAGTTTCTGGAATTTCGACTTCGATCGTAGGCTCATCATCATGCGCAACGGGTTGTGCTTGATGAACCATTTGATTGAATTCTTGCATCGTCGCTTCAAGTGATACTTCTTGCTGAATAACTGGCTTCGAGCCGAGTAATTCGGTCAGTTGATTGGTTGACCAAACCCAGTCTTCTGCTTGTCCAGATAGATGCTCAATCTGACCCAATAAAAGTTCTGTTAGCCCTGTTTGCCCAAAGCTACCAGTCTGATCAAGCTGTTTCAATTCAGTTAATTGTAAGGCCAGTACATCTGACAGGCTTTTTTCCAATTCGGTTGCTTTAAGTGCCGATTGATTATGAGCTGAGGTGGTGAGATGGCGAGCAACCTCTTGAATGTAAAGAGGATCCGCAGTATGGACTTCTTGATAGAGTTTCTGTGGATTCTGTTTCCATAGACTAATCAATTGTCCGAGTGCTAACACGTTTACTTCATCAATATATGTTTGTTTTTCTTTAAGAGAATATTGACCAAAAAGTTGTGGTTTTTGAATTTTTATTTGTTCAGAAAAATATTGAACTAAATCAAATGCCATCGTGACGATCCTCGCTTAATCTAAAATTCTTAGTGAAGGTTTCTTTTTCGTTGGTTCAGTTTCTTGCTTTGTTTCATCGATTGATGTCGCTGTAGAGTCTTCGGTTTCTGCATATTCAGAAGCATCAAAAAACAAGCCTTGACCATTTTCTCTTGCGTAAATACCTAATACAGCACGAATCGGCACATAAATTTCTTTTGCAACGCCACCGAAGCGAGCAGAGAAGGTAATCGCTTCATTACTCATATGTAGCTGATGAATGGCGTGTGGAGCAAGATTTAAGACAATTTGACCATCCTTCACAAATTGTAAGGGAACATCAGTATGGGGTTGCGTCGCATCCACCAATAAATATGGTGTCAGTTGGTTATCGCAAATCCATTCATAAATGGCACGAGCAAGATATGGGCGTGTAGGTGTAAAAGTTATTTGCTCAGACATAATTGAAAAACTTATTAAATCGTAGAAATCAATTCATTGTAGCTGTTTTTTTCTTGAGCTGTCATTGATTTAATGAACGATGGTCGGCTAAAGATACGATGGCAATACAAGAATATAGGTCGACAGTGCTGTGCAGGGAGTTCAACCCCCATACTTTTTAGCCTTAGGAAGATTGGAGCGAGCATACAATCTAAAATTGAAAAAGTTTCCGACATAAAAAATGGAAAATGCTGAAACAGAGGAGTGAGAGAAATGAGGGTGTCCCGAAGTTCCTTCTGTGCTTTTTGCTTTTGCTGTGGGTCTATCGTGTCCGTATGTCTTAGCATATGATCGGCAAGCTTGAACCAATCTTGTTCAAAGCGCCAAATGTATTGGCGTTGCTCGGCACGCGCCATCGGGGCATCGGCATAGAGTTTATTTTGACGATAGCGATCATCTAAATATTCAGCAATGACATTGGCTGAAAATAGCTTTAGGTTTTGCTCAATCAACATTGGAAGTTGATTGTAGGGATTGAGATCGGCTAAATCCTCATCCTCATGATCAGTAATAATCAGTTGGTATTTGATTTGTTTTTCAGCAAGTAAAAAACGAATCCAGTGTGAGCGGAAATCATCTGCATGACTATAAAGCGTAATGCCTTGGACAGGGGGTGGGGGATTTTCTAAAGACATAAGTCCAAAAAATTATGGTTGACTGTTTAGAATACTAAAATTAACGTTGGAAATCACTTAAAGCTGAACAATATGCATGTTACAGAATAGATTTATGATTCAATAAGTTCAAAGAGGGAAAATAGAATGAAGCGAGATTACCTGATTGTTTTGTGTGGAGCGTTGTTACTGGCTGGTTGTGCGAGCTCACCTACAGGATCTGAGCAGGACAATGTCTCATCAGTAGAGAGTGGGGCCGCTGCCGATGCGGTTATTGCTGATGCGGCTGATGATAGTGGGCAACAATATGGTGGGATCAAAAAACAGTATGTGGTCAAGGGGTGTCAGGTCACTCTTTATAATGATGGTCCAGTCCAGATGGTTCATGAAAAAACGGGTCAACCGTGTAATGCACCAATCCCGAAAGATCATCAATTTTCTAAAGTGAGTAAGACCTATACACAGAATGGCTGTAAGATCACTGAGTTCGCTTCTGCTGATGGCACTGGTGATGCGATGATGGATTGTTCTAAAAAGAAATGACGAAAAGCAGGCAATAAAAAAACCTCGGAAAATTCCGAGGTTTTTTGTCCAATTCGTAAAACGATTAACGTTTAGAGAATTGAGGACGTTTACGAGCTTTACGTAAACCAAGTTTCTTACGTTCAACTTCACGAGCATCACGAGTAACGAAACCAGCTTGACGAAGAGCAGGTTTTAAGTTTTCGTCAGCAGCGATCAATGCACGAGTAATACCGTGACGGATAGCGCCTGCTTGACCACCGATACCACCACCTTTAACAGTGATGTAAAGGTCAAATTTTTCAGTAACTTCTAAAAGCTCTAAAGGCTGACGCACAACCATACGAGCAGTTTCACGACCGAAATATTGCTCAAGTGTACGGTTGTTAATTACGAGTTTACCTGTACCAGCTGATAAGAAAACACGTGCAGTTGCGGTCTTACGGCGACCTGTACCATAATTAGTAGCCATGTGCTGTATCCCTTAGATGTCCAAAACTTGTGGCTGTTGAGCAGTATGAGGATGCTCAGTACCAGCGTACACTTTCATTTTTTTGATCATTGCATAACCAAGAGGACCTTTTGGTAACATACCTTTAACAGCTTTTTCTAAAACTGCTTCAGGTTTGTGAGCAATTAACTTCTCGAAGTTAGTCTCACGGATACCACCAGGGAAACCAGTATGGCGATAATATTTCTTATCAAGCGCTTTTTTACCAGTCACTTGAACGTGTTCAGCATTGATCACAACGATGTAGTCGCCTGTGTCAACGTGAGGAGTATAAGAAGTTTTGTGCTTACCGCGTAAACGACGAGCGATTTCAGTCGCAAGGCGACCTAAAGTTTTGCCAGAAGCATCAACAACATACCAGTCGTGTTGAACTTCAGCTGGCTTAGCGCTGAGAGTTTTCATTTAAACCACTACCTATTATAGTTGGTTTGGACGGTGAAATCTGTCCAAACAAAAGGAGACCGAATTCTACATGAGTTTATAAAAGCACACAAGAAAAATTAGCCGAAAATGCCAGAATTTGCTGCAATGTGACTGGTTTGGGAATTAACGCACACTGAATGAAATAGCACATTATTTGTCTTGTGAGGGGGCTGGATTTACCCTATCATTTTTATTCCAATTATTTGAAATAAATAGAAGTATTTACCTCTTCTCTCGGGGAATTTGATGAAGTTGTCGTTTTCTACAAAAATTGTTGTAGTCACACTATTAATTGGCGTTTGTTCAACACAAACCAATGCACGACGACTTTATAAATGGGTAGATCAGACCAGCGTCACCAATTATTCAGAATTTCAGCCCAAAGAGGGCACCAGTCGTAAGCTTGAGGTGCTGGAAAGTCGTGGCAACGATCATGTTGACCCTTCGATGGCTGTGACTGCAGAAATGAAAGCGATTGAGATTCCTGTCGATCAGATGAATTTACAAGGGCAAGCGACCAATACAACGGTACAGCCTGTTCAGCAACCAACCACACAAACGGTTGTCAAACAAGGATCAATCGCAGCACCATATATACGCCCAGTCAGTGCAGTGGTTGCACCAACTCCTGTGGAGAAGAAAGAGACTCAAGTTGTACAAGTGGCTGAAAAGAAAGAAACTGTTAGCAATCCATTGGCAGATAAATCCGCGAGTGCTGTAGCAGTCCCTGAGAAAAAAGAAGAAGCAGTGATCGTACAGGCTGAGAAGAAAGTACAGCCCAAGATTAATCCGTGGACACGCAAGGTCGAGTTTGTACCTTCGAATCTAGTGCCACAAAACTTACCCAAAGCGACAACAAATCCCGAAGTAAAGTAAATTATAAAAAATGAAGGGCTATAGCTCGTTTTAGATTTTGGTTACACTAGAGGTAATCAAAAAGATTGGCGATACCTATGCTCCCTTTATATGTCACTTCAGGCGAACCTGCAGGAATTGGCCCAGACATCTGTCTGAGTTTGGCAGAGCGTGTAGATGAACGGCCCATTGTTATTTTGGCTGATATGCAAATGTTGCAGCAACGCGCCAATCTTTTAGGTCTTGATGTTGAACTGATTGCTTATCAAGGACAGACTGAATCTAGTTTGCGGGGACAACTTTTTGTTGAACATGTGCCTTTAGCTAAGCCTGTTGTGTTGGGACAATTGGATTCAGCCAATGCGGCTTATGTATTGGAACAATTACGTCGTTCAGCCGATTGTGCGATGTCTGGACAGAGTGTGGGTGTGGCTACAGCACCTGTACAAAAATCAATTATTAATGACGCGGGCATCGCATTTAGCGGACATACTGAATATTACCAAGAGTTTGCAAGTATTGATCGTGTGGTGATGATGCTGGCAACGAAAACATTAAGAGTTGCCTTAGCGACGACACACTTAGCCTTGCGTGATGTGCCTGATGCCATTACCACAGAGCGTTTGCAGCAAGTGATTGATATTTTGATTCATGATTTAAAAACAAAATTTAAAATCGCTGCACCACGTATTTTGGTCTGTGGTCTGAATCCGCATGCCGGTGAAGATGGCTATTTGGGTCGAGAAGAAATCGAAGTGATTAATCCTGTGTTAGAAAACTATCGCGCACAGGGGATTAGCATGAGTCTCAGTTTACCTGCGGATACCTTATTTACCCCAGAAAATCTAAAAGATGCCGATGCTGTTCTGGCGATGTATCACGATCAAGGTCTACCTGTGTTAAAATCACAAGGCTTTGGTGAAGCAGTTAACATTACATTAGGCTTGCCATTTATTCGGACTTCGGTCGATCATGGCACAGCACTTTCTCTTGCAGGCACTGGACAGGCGAAAGCATCAAGCTTACATGTCGCAGTGGATTTAGCACTTGATTTAGCCCGTCAGTGATGGGCAAGAAATTATTCACGTTGGAATTATTATGTATCAAATTAATGCCCTGAACCCTAAAGATGAAGGGCATCAGGCCCGAAAACGTTTTGGTCAAAACTTCTTACATGATCAACGTGTGATTGCCAAAATTGTACGCTCAGTGAATCCGCGTGCGGGCGAAAATATTGTCGAAATCGGACCAGGTTTGGCGGCATTGACTTCACCTTTAATTGGCGAATGTGATGCGTTGACCGTAGTTGAGCTGGATCGCGATTTGGCTGCGGGTTTACCAGGGCGTGTGCCACATCCTGAGCGTTTGACCATTATTGAAGCCGATGCGTTGAAATACGACTTCACACAACTGTTTCAAGACGGCCGTCCGCTGCGCGTGGTGGGGAACTTACCCTATAATATTTCAACACCTTTGTTGTTCCATCTCTTGGAGTTCGGTGACAAAGTCAAAGACATGCATTTCATGCTGCAAAAGGAAGTGGTTGATCGTATTACGGCAACACCAAACACCAAAGAATATGGTCGTTTATCGGTGATGATTCAGTATTACTGTAAACCAACCTTCTTGTTTGAAGTGCCACCGGGCTCATTCAATCCGCCACCGAAGGTAACTTCAGCCGTTTTCCGTTTAGAGCCATATGCAACTAAACCGATTGTGGCAAAAAATGAGAAAGCTTTAGCGCGATTAGTGGGTCATGTATTTACCCAGCGCCGTAAGACCTTACGCAATAGCTTAAAAGGCATGTTGGTGGAAGATGGTTTTGAGAAAGCAGGCGTTGATCCGATGGCACGTCCAGAAACCTTGAGTCTAGCTGACTTTGTTGCACTTTCTGATCAGATGGTGGCTTGATGTCTAAGCGCTATAACTATGTCATTGGTGATGTACAAGGCTGTTTTGAAGCACTGAAAGCGTTGCTAAAAGAAATCCGCTTTGATCCAGATCAAGACTTTTTATGGTTTGCGGGTGATCTGGTTGCACGTGGTGAAAACTCAGTGGGCGCATTACGCTTTATTAAAAAACTGGCGGATCGTGGTGCTGCTGCAACGGTATTAGGTAATCATGACTTAACCTTGATCGCCTGCGCCCGTGGTTTTAAAAAGGCCAAAGACAAAGATCATACTCAAGAAGTGATTGATGCTATTGATGGTGATGAGTTGATCGACTGGTTGCGTAAACAGCCGTTAAGCCTATCTCCAAATGCGCAGACCTTGATTACCCATGCAGGTGTACCGTGTATTTGGAATGCCGAACAAACGGTGGCATTGGCACAAGAAGTCCAGCAGGTAGTGGGTCATGATGATCTCTCGGTTTTGGATGGCTTTCTTGCCGAGATGTATGGTTCACAACCTGATCTATGGTCAGATGAACTCACAGGTATGGCACGCTTACGCTGTATTACCAATTATCTCACTCGAATGCGGTTAACTGATGCAACAGGCCGTTTAGAATTTGATTTTAAAGATGCACTCGATGCACCGATGCCTGAGGGTTTCCAACCATGGTTTGAGTTTGAAAGTCAGGCAGCACAGACCCATCAGTTGATTTTTGGACATTGGGCGGCTTTGCAGGGCAAGACCATTAACACTCAAATTCAAAATGTCGATGGTGGCTGTGTTTGGGGTCAGCAATTAATGGCGTTCCGTTTGGAAGATCAACACATGTTTGCGGTGGATAATCCCTTAGCTTGATCAGTCCGTAATCTCTTTTAAATGCCCATTTTTATACTAAAATCGGGCATTTTTTATTTTAAGACTGTCAAAAAATTGTCATAGACTGATCATTAAAGTGTCAAAAAATGCTTTTAAGCTGAAAGCATGAAAATAACGACACAAATGGATGGCGATATGCAGAGTACATACGCGACATCTCTATTCAAGCAAGAGTTTCCTGAAAATTTTAAATTTTACTTTAAAAGGAAACAACCCAAAAATAAACAAGATGAATTGTCTGAGCTTCGTGATCTGGTTCGTCCTCGTCTCCGAATCGCCATTGTAACCGAAACATGGCCACCAGAAATCAATGGTGTGGCTTTATCGATGATGCAATTATGCCAAGGGTTACAGCGACTCGGACATAAAATTTTATTGGTACGACCAACCCAAAAAGCAGTCTGTACCGAATTTCACCCTGAACAAGAATGTCTGGTGATGTCGCAACCGATTCCGAAATATCCAAGTATTCAGTTTGGTTGGCCGCAATATATTAAAGTGTCCAAAGCCTTTGAAAAGTTTGCTCCAGATGTGGTGCATATTGTGACTGAGGGGCCTTTGGGTTTGACTGCCTTACAAGCAGCTAAATCAAGAAAAATAGCCGTCTCCAGTGGTTTCCATTCAGCCTTTCATGATTTTAGCCGTTTCTTTGACTTGGCTTTCTTGGTTAAGCCGATTCAGCGCTATTTAACGTGGTTCCATAACAGTACCGATGTGACCTGTGTACCGAGTCAATATACCGAACAAGCTTTACGTGGCTTCGGTGTGACTTGCCCATTGGTGGTGGTCGGGCGTGGTGTGGATACTGAAAAATTCTCGGCCAAACATCGTTCACAACAACTGCGCCAACAATGGGGTGTCGATGCCGATACCCGAGTGATGTTGTATGTCGGGCGTTTATCACCCGAAAAAGAAGTCGATGTGCTGATTAAAAGCTTTCATGCATTACAGGCGCTACAAGGCAAAAATAGCAAATTTGTGATTGTCGGTGATGGCCCTGATCGTGCCCGTCTAGGCAAGATGGCACAATCGGATGACATTATCTTTATGGGCAGTTTGAGTGGTCGTGAACTCTCAGCCGCGTATGCCAGTGCTGATGTGTTTGCCTTTGCCAGCCAAGCCGATACTTTTGGTAATGTGGTCTTAGAAGCGATTGCCAGCGGCTTAGCGGTGGTAGCTTATGATTATGTCTGCGCCCATCAGCATGTACAACCGAATGTCACCGGTTGGTTGAGTCCATTGGGGCAAACAGATCATCTCATTCAATCGATTTGCCAATTACCTGCCTTGCCGCAATTACGACAAATGGGCTTATTGGCCAGTGAAAGTGTGCAGCAAAGTAGCTGGCAGTTTCCAGTACAACAATTAGAACAAGCATTGTATCAAGTCGTGAGGAGTCTCCCATGACCGCGACTTAAGCTACTCTCAAAAAGAGGAGAAATCGTATGAATCTTCAAAATGCAAAAATAAAAATACTCGATTTAGATTTAAAGGGCTGTGTTTACCTCAATCATCTCTCTCAGTCACAACGGATCGCTTTATTTTTTAAAACGATCAGTCGTTTGGGGGATGGGCCATTTTGGTATGTCATGTTGTTGTCTGTATGGGCAATGCAAGGTCTGGCATACGGTCTGCAAATATTGTATGTGATTGCAGCAGGTTCTGTTGGAACCTTAATCTATAAGTTTTTAAAAAATAAAACCACACGCCCAAGACCCTATCAGGTGCATCAGGTGATTGTGTTGGGTGAGCGACCGCTCGATCATTTTAGTTTTCCATCGGGTCACACTTTACATGCGGTCATGGTGACCATCACTTTAGGTTATATTCAACCTCTACTATTGCTGTTAATGCTGCCATTCACCATTTTGGTTGCCTTATCTCGCATGGTACTCGGTCTGCATTATCCAAGTGATGTGATTGTGGGTGCGATGATTGGTGCATCGGTTGCCAGTGGTATTATCTTGTTCGCGCCAACTGCCAATATCGCTTTGTAGGGCGTTTTATCTCGAATTTAGCGACAGAACACTATCTCTTAATTTGTATGATTTGTTAAAGTACGCTCAATTACACTCATTTATTTAGGTTGTCATATGGGCTTACGTTGGACAGATACGATTGATATTGCGATTGAACTCACCGAAGCACACCCAGATGTAGATCCACAATGGATTCGTTTTACCGATTTACATGCATGGGTTTGTGCTTTGCCTGACTTTAGTGATGACCCAAATAAGTCAACTGAAGGTTTGCTTGAAGCCATTCAAATGGCATGGCTAGATGAAGTTCGTTAAAAATTCGTCAGAAAACGCTTAAGTTTTGCATATTCAAGCTGATTATTAGCGATGACATCGGTATAATGCGGCAAATTTTTTAGTTTAAACCATAATAGGAGTCAATCATGGCGATTGAACGTACTTTATCTATCGTAAAACCAGATGCAGTATCTAAAAACCACATCGGCGACATCTTTGCTCGTTTCGAAAAATCAGGTTTGAAAATTGTTGCAACTAAAATGAAACACCTTTCTCAAGCTGATGCTGAAGGTTTCTATGCTGAGCACAAAGAACGTGGTTTCTTTGCTGACTTAGTTGCATTCATGACTTCTGGTCCAGTGGTTGTTTCAGTTCTTGAAGGTGAAAATGCAGTTCTTGCTCACCGCGAAATTTTAGGCGCTACAAACCCTAAAGAAGCTGCTCCTGGCACAATCCGCGCTGACTTCGCTGTAAGCATCGACGAAAACGCTGCTCACGGTTCTGACTCAGTTGCTTCTGCTGAGCGTGAAATCGCTTACTTCTTTGCTGATAACGAGATTTGCCCACGCACTCGTTAATCCAAAGTATTCAGACCAGATAAGTGGTATACTACTTATCTGGTTTTTTATTTCTTATAGCTTGTGTTGTGCGAATAATGCACAGCATTTTTTAGCGTCGATATTGTTTAGGTAAATATACATGAGTTCTGCAGTGGTCGTTTCATCAGAAAATTTAGATGAAAAACAACAGTCTGTTTCTACGCCTGTCGTTCATGCTGCCGAGAAAAAAGTAAATTTACTTGGCATGTCTCGAGCTGAATTAGAAAAATTCTTCGAAGACTTAGGCGAAAAGAAATTTCGTGCGGGTCAGGTCATGAAATGGATTCATCAATATTTTGTGACTGATTTTGCTGAGATGAGCAATATCTCAGGCAAATTACGAGAGAAACTCGAAAAGATTTGTGAAATTAAAGCGCCTGATGTGGTGCATCGTAACTATTCGAAAGATGGAACCCGTAAGTGGGTGTTCCGTGTAGGAGATGGTGAAGGTTCTTTGGTTGAAACCGTATTGATTCCTGCGGAAGATAAAACAGGTGCACGTAAGACCTTGTGTATTTCATCACAAGTGGGCTGTGCATTGGATTGTTCATTCTGTTCGACGGGTAAGCAAGGTTTTCAACGTGATTTAACCCCAGCTGAAATCATTGGTCAGTTATGGATGGCGAACTATTCCTATATGGAAGAGGTGCCTGTGGCTGAACGTGAACGTACCGTGACCAATGTGGTGATGATGGGTATGGGCGAGCCTTTACTCAATTATGATGCTGTACTCAGTTCTATGCAGCTTATGCTAGATGATTTTGCATATGGTATGTCGAAACGCCGTGTGACCTTATCGACGTCAGGTGTCGTACCGAAAATTGATCAACTGGCGCAAGATATCGATGTTGCTTTGGCAATTTCCTTACATGCACCAAATGATGAGTTGCGTAATGAACTGGTACCGATTAATAAAAAATATCCATTACAACAGTTAATTGCGGCTTGCCAACGTTATCTCGCTAAAGATGGCAATGAAAGCTCACGTCGTCATGTCACCATCGAATATGTGATGCTCGATGGCGTCAATGATAAGCCTGAGCACGCACAACAATTATTAAAACTGTTAAAAAATTTACCGAGTAAGATCAATCTTATTCCATTTAATCCGTTCCCGCATGCGCCGTATGGTCGCTCGAGTCGTAACCGAATTATTGCCTTCCAAAAAACTTTGTCGGATGCTGGATTTGTGTGTACGATTCGTCAGACACGTGGTGATGATATTGATGCTGCGTGTGGACAATTGGTAGGACAGGTTGCTGACCGTACTCGTCGTGCTGAACAATGGAAAAAGAAAGTGGCGCAACAACAAGAAATTTTGCGCACACAAGGATAATACTTGGGGAAAAGGCGTTGAATACCACTCGACCAAAAACGATTATTGCGACAGCTGTTGTGTTTACTTTACTTGGCCTAACAGCATGTCAATCAACATCTTCAACATTAAAAAAAGATCCAGAAAAAGCAGTGCAAGTCCGTACCCAACTTGCAGCAGAATATATTCGCAATCGTGATTTAGATGCAGCCAAGCGTTCGCTTGACCAAGCTCTAAAGGTTGATTCACGTGATGCCAATGCCAATATGATGATGGGAATTCTGCTGCAACAAGAAGGTAGCAAGACCAATATGGAAAAAGCAGAAGCTTATTTTAAGCGTGCAATTTCCTCAGAACCTGATAATGCTCAAGCGCGTAATAATTACGGTACATATTTGTATCAACAGCAACGCTATAATGACGCCATTGAGCAATTTACTCGTGCGGGTGCAACCTTAGGGTATGAACAGCGTTTTCAGTCGTTGGAAAACCTAGGACGAATCTATTTGAAATTGGGCGATGTTGCGAATGCTGAAAAATCATTCAAACAAGCGCTACAAGCGAATCGAAATGCAACCATTTCAATGTTAGAGTTGGCGGAAATTTTCTATTTGCAACAAAATAATAGAGATGCATCGCAACTATACGAACAATATGTTCGTAACGTGGGACAGAAAAACCAAGGTGCTCGGGCACTTTGGATTGGTCTACGCATTGCTCGAGCGAATGCGGATCAATTAGGAATGCAAGTGTTAGTCAATCAGCTACGTGCGCTATTTCCTGATAGTCCAGAATATCAACGTTATTTGCAATTACAGTACAGTACTGAGGCCGTATGGAAATAAATCCAAATTCACATCAGCCAACTGGCTCAACCTCGCCATCGTCAACCTTAGGAAATATTCAACGACCTGGTGAGTATTTGCGTCAAATTCGTATTGCACAAAAGAAAGAAATTGAAGAGATTGCAAACGTATTGAATATGCCTGTCAAAACATTGACAGCATTGGAGCAAGATGATTATAAATCATTACCTGAAGCAACTTTTATCAAAGGTTATTATCGAGCTTATGCAAAGCATTTAAATGCAGATGCTAGTGCGATCATTCAGCGTTTTGATGAAATCTATGTTAATGATACTGGACTGAAAGCTAGCCATGCCTTGAATAATTCTCCGATTAAAATTATGGGGAAATTATCAGGTTCGAAAAGCGTGCGTAACCGTATCTGGTTAAAACGTATTGCAATCGTCGCGGCTGTTGCAGTTTTAGCATGGTTGGCGGTTATGGCGGTGCAGAATTGGACATCAAGCCATAAAGATGAAGATGATGTACCGAAGATCAAAAATTCGGATGTTCAGATTTTGCCGATGGGGAATACCACGACTGCAACATCTGGTGACCAATTGGTCTTGAATTTTAACCGACCAACTTCTGTGCATATTGTCGATGCAACAGGTAAAGTATTGGCAACAGGTCGTCAAGCATCGACTTTGACTTTAAGTGGTGAATCGCCATTTCAAATTCGTTTAGATGACGCGACCGCAGTCGCATTGACTTTAAATCAGGAGCAAATTTCCTTGTCTCCATATACAGTCAATGGAAAAGCAGAATTCCGTTTGTCTCGTTAATGCCAAAGAGTAGAGCTATACGATGATTGTGAATCCAATTAAACGCCGTCCAACACGAAAAATCCGTGTTGGTTCAGTGTATGTCGGTGGTGATGCCCCGATCAGTGTTCAAAGTATGACCAATACTGAAACCTGTGATGTGGATGCAACTGTGGCGCAAATCCAGCGCTGTGCAGATGCAGGTGCAGATATCATGCGTGTTTCAGTACCGTCGATGGAAGCAGCAGAGGCGTTTGGCGCGATTCGTAAGCGCGTTTCTGTACCTTTGGTGGCAGATATTCATTTTGATCATCGTATTGCTTTAGCGGTTGCGGATTATGGCGCAGACTGTTTACGGATCAATCCGGGTAATATCGGTTCGGATCAGAAAGTGCGTGAAGTGGTCGCTGCAGCAAAACACCATGGCATTTCGATTCGTATTGGGGTCAATGCTGGGTCTCTGGAAAAAGACTTACAAGTGAAATATGGCGAGCCAACAGGGCAGGCCTTACTTGAATCGGCAATGCGTCATATCGACATTCTCGACCGTTTGGATTTCCATGAGTTTAAAGTCAGTGTCAAAGCATCGAATGTGTTCCTGACCATGGATGCTTATCGCTTGCTGTCTCAACAGATCGATAATCCGTTACACCTTGGTGTCACTGAGGCTGGCATTTACCGTACTGGTACAGTCAAATCCGCAATTGCCTTGGGCGGATTATTGATGGAAGGCATTGGCGATACCATGCGCATCTCGCTGGCTGCTGAACCAGAAGATGAAATTAAAATCGGTTTTGATATTTTAAAGTCGTTGGGCTTACGCTCAAATGGCATTAACTTTATTGCTTGTCCAAGTTGTTCGCGTCAGGAATTCAATGTGATTCAAGTGATGCAGGCCTTGGAAGAGCGTTTAGAAGATATTCGTACCCCGATGGATTTGTCTGTGATCGGGTGTAAAGTGAATGGTCCTGGTGAAGCCAAAGAAGCGGATATCGGGATTGTCGGTGCATCACCTCGTTCACTGGTCTATCGAAATGGTGAAAAGAGCCATTTAATTGATACAAATCAGCTGGTTGATGAAATTGAAACAATGGTTCGTCAACGTGTTCAAGAGCTTGAAGAAGCAAAATCTAAAGTCATTATTCGTAGTTCATCATGAGTTCAATCGTCGCTATCAAAGGTTTTAATGACACCCTTCCAACGCAAACTGCGGCTTGGAGAAGTCTGGAACAGCAACTTGCATCGTTAATGGATGCATATGGTTATCAACAAATCCGTTTGCCAATCGTTGAGCAAACAGGTCTATTCAAGCGTGCCATTGGTGATGCGACTGATATTGTTGAAAAAGAAATGTATACCTTTTTCGACAAAGGTACACCGCCAGAATCACTGACCTTGCGTCCTGAAGGAACGGCAGGTTGTGTGCGTGCGATGTTAGAGCATAACTTACTGCGTGGTGCGACACCGCGTGTATGGTATCTCGGACCGATGTTCCGCTATGAAAAACCACAAAAAGGTCGTTATCGCCAATTCCATCAATTTGGTGTGGAAACTTTTGGTGTCGCAACGCCGGATATTGATGCTGAAATCATTTTAATGACCGCACGTTTATGGAAACGTATGGGTGTGGCTGCGAATGTTCGCTTAGAGTTAAATACTTTAGGTGAAAGTGATGAACGTGCAGAATATCGTGCGGCTTTGGTTGAGTTCTTAAACCAGCATAAAGATGCGTTGGATGAGGATTCGCAACGTCGTTTAACGACGAATCCATTGCGTATTTTGGATTCTAAAATTGAATCAACGCAAAAGATTTTGGAAAATGCACCGAAGTTGCATGATTTCTTAAAAGAAGATTCAATTAATCACTTTCAGCAATTACAGCAATACTTAACGGATGCTGGTGTTGAGTTTGTGATTAACCAAAAGCTCGTCCGTGGTTTGGATTACTACAACAAAACGGTATTTGAATGGACCACCACCATGTTGGGTTCACAAGGGACGGTTTGTGCTGGTGGTCGCTACGATGGCTTGGTTGGACAGCTCAAAGGTAAAGCAGATCAGTCTGTACCAGCGGTTGGTTTTGCCATGGGGATGGAGCGTTTGTTGTTATTGGTCGAGCAAGTTGCGCAAACCAAAGATGTCCGTGATTGTGAAGTGTTTTTATTGGCTGAGCCGGCGTATCAAGCTAAAGCCTTGGTCTTGGCTGAACAAATCCGTGACCAGTTAGAAGCAGCGAACAGTTCAATCCGCTTAAAAACTGGATCTCAAGGTAGCATGAAAAGCCAAATGAAAAAGGCCGATCAATCAGGTGCAACCTATGCAGTGATCTTGGGTGAGCGTGAGTGGGAATCTCAGCAGTTATTGGTGAAAGAGCTTGCAACGGCTGAACAGGCACAAGTGGCTTTAACTGAACTGACGCCATTTTTTATCGAAAAATTTAAACAATAAATTGCACAATTTAGGAAAAGGACAATCACATGAGTTTAAGTGATGATGAACAACTCGACCAGTTAAAGTCGTTTGCCAAAAAATATGGTTCTGCAATGATTAGCGGAATTCTCATTGCCTTGATTGCCTTTTTCGGATGGGAATATTGGCAAAAGAAAAACCTTGCTGAAGCCCAGAACCAAACAGCAAAGGTACAGAAATTGATGGATGAGGCGAAAGCAGCATCAGGTCAACCAAATGCCTTTGCCAGCTTATCTGAAGCGGCGGATAAAATTGTGAAAGATGATGCGGATTCTGCACAAGCGATTCAAACACAATTTATCATGGCGAAACTTGCTTATGACAAGCAAGATTATGCTGCTGCTGAAAAAGCCTTGAAGAAAGTTGAAACTTCAAAAGTTAAAGATGCTGGTTTAGTTCAAATTGTTAAATTACGTTTAGCGGATGCGCAATTGGCGCAAAGCAAATACGATGAAGCGTTAAAAACCTTAACGAGCGTGACTGATCCTGCGTTTAAGGCGACTGCTGATGAACTTCGCGGTGATATTTTTGTTGCGAAAAAAGACAATGAATCTGCGCGTAAAGCATATCAAAGTGCATGGGATAACCTACTCGAGCGTAAACAAGAACGTCAGCTTTTACAAATTAAACTCGAAAGTGTTGGCGTTTTAGTAGATGATCCTGAGTTTGAGCGCCCGATCTTAGATACCAAAGTGGATGAGTCTTAATGCAGAATAAACTAAAATTACCTTTGGCAATTGCAATTGCTTCAGCTTTACTCGTTGGTTGTTCAAGCAATAAAGTAAAAGAAGCAAAACCGAATCCATTGCCAAAAATCACGCAAGAACAAAATTTAAACCTTGTGTTTTCACAAAGTGTCTCGTCTACCGATGCTGCTGAGGCTTTACGTTTGCAGTTGGATACAGACAATGGTGTGATTTTTGCGATTGACCCAGATGGTCAAGTTTCTGCATACAAAGGTAAACAGCGTCTTTGGAAAAGTAAAATTACCAAACAAGAACTCACTGCTGGTGTAGAAGCAGGTGAGGGAATTGTGGTGAGTGGTAATCGTAAAGGTCAGTTATTTGCTTTAGACCAAGCCACAGGTGAACAGAAGTGGACCGCAAAATTGTCAGGTGCCATTTTATCTCCGTCTCTGATCCAGTCAGGTCGTGTGATTACGATTGCCAATGATGGTACGGTATTTGCGCATGATGCAGCGACAGGACAACAGGTTTGGGCGTATAAGCTACCGAATGTTCAGTTTAGTTTGCGTGGTCAACCAGCACCTGTTCGCTTAGATGAGCGTACTGTGTTAATTGGTTCTGCCAATGCCTATATCTATGCTTTGGATATCATCAGTGGTGTACCGCGTTTCCAACGTCGTGTGGCGATCAGTGAAGGTCGTTCTGACATTCAGCGACTAGTGGATGTTGTGGGTGATCCAGTGGTTTCAGGTCAATATCTGGTGACGACGAGCTTCCAAGGTCAAGTGACCGTGACTGATCTTGCGACACAACGTGTGGTGTGGAGCGAAGATGCGAGCAGTACCAATAGCGCTGAAGTTGCGGATGATAAAGTTTTCGTTGCGACCACAGATGGCAAGTTGAATGCATATAACTTGGCAACAGGTGAGTTGGTTTGGCAAAATGAAGAATTGTTGAATCGTAAGCTCAGCAATCCTGTGATGCTAGGACAAAACCTTGTTGTGGGTGATTTGGATGGTGTGATTCATCTGATTAATCCAGCCTCAGGTAAGCTAATTGGTCGTGCAAAAACCAGTGGTGAAGTTCGCTCATTACGTGTGATTGACAATCAGCTTTATGTCGCAACACGAAAAGGTGCATTAACCATTTGGCAGAATCGTTAATTTTGTCTTAGCTTGTGGTAAAATGCTCAATTAGCTATTGCTAATAAAAGAATGATCGGGGTATTTGTTTAAACAAAACCCCGAATTTTTATTGTGATTACTTGATCACCAAAATCTTCCATACTGTTTCTGATACGATGTCATCAACGATGGCTCGTCTGAATTAAGGTTAATCTATGAAACCCGTTATTGCGCTCATTGGTCGTCCAAACGTCGGAAAATCAACGCTATTTAACCAAATCACCAAAAGTCGTGATGCTTTGGTTGCTGACTTCGCTGGTTTAACTCGTGACCGCAAATACGGCGATGCGGTTTATCAGAATAAATCGTTCATTGTTGTCGATACGGGTGGTATTGGTGAGAACGAAGGTGGTATCGACTCTTACATGGCAGAGCAGTCGAAAACGGCCATCCATGAAGCAGACATCATTGTGTTTGTTGTGGATGCGCGTGCTGGCCTTTTGGCGTCAGATGAGCAAATCGCTCGTGAACTTCGTACGCTAGGTAAGAAAGTATATCTGGTTGCCAACAAAGTAGATGGTGTACATGCTGAAGCTGCTCTGGTTGAGTTTTATAAGCTTGGTATGGGTGAGCCATTACAGGTTGCGGCGAGTCATGGACGTGGCGTACAACAGATGCTCGAAGATGTCTTGGCTGAGGTTCCAGAAGATGAGAATCCAGAAGAACATGACAAAGCTACAGGTTTACGCTTAGCCATTATTGGTCGTCCTAACGTAGGTAAATCAACCTTGGTTAACCGCCTGTTGGGTGAAGACCGTGTTGTTGCATTTGACCAACCGGGTACAACACGTGACTCGATTTATATTCCTTATGAGCGCGATGGTCGTCAATATACCTTGATCGATACAGCAGGTGTACGCCGTAAAGGTAAAGTAGAGGAAATGATTGAGAAATTCTCAATCGTGAAAACTTTACAAGCGATTAAAGATGCGCATGTGATTGTGGTGGTACTAGATGCCCGTGAAGGGGTGGTCGAACAAGATTTACATTTGATCGGTTATGCGCTTGAAGCTGGCCGTGCCATGGTGATTGCGATCAACAAATGGGACAACATGACCGAGTATGATCGCAAGCAATGTAAGTTGGATGTAGACCGTCGTTTTGACTTTATTCCTTGGGCCAAAGTTCATTTAATTTCGGCATTGCATGGCACTGGCGTAGGTGAAATGTACCCAACCATCCATCGTGCTTATGACTCATCACATTTAAAAGTTTCTCCTGCGAAACTGACTCAGATTTTGAATGATGCGACTGAAGCGCACCAACCACCAATGATTGGTGGTAAACGAATCAAAATGCGTTATGCCCATATGGGTGGACAGAACCCACCAACCATCGTGATTCATGGTAACAAGGTAGACAAAACACCTGCGGATTATCGTCGTTATCTTGAGAACGTGTTCCGTAAAGTTTATAAACTGGAAGGAACGCCGGTTCGTGTAGATTTCAAAACATCGGATAACCCATTTGAGGGGCGTAAATCTCAAGTCGATGAGCGTGTAGCGGCACGTAAACGTCGTTATGTTCAGAAGTTCAAGAAAGCGGAAAAGAAATTCAAACGTTAAGCTGGTTTTGATGATAAAAGCCCAAAGTTTGCTTTGGGCTTTTTTGCTGCTATTATTTTATTAGTTAATATAAACAATGCATATTTTTGTTTAGTTTGGCTTAGCTTTGGGTTTTATTTAAAATAAATAATATAAGTTATTGAAATATAATAAAAATTATTTTTTGTTAAATTTCGCACCAGTGCTATAATGCCACCGCAAAATTTCTACAAATTGATTATTTTTTAAACCATATTGGATTGTGCATTGCATGTTGAAACTCCATCTAACGCAGCCTCAGTTGATTGATGCACAGCAAAACTATGCTGCGTTGGACGCTATTCCAGCCATGCAGCGTCGCCGTCTATCTGCATTGGCAAAAATGGCATTAAGCAGTGCTTTGACAAGCTTAAATGGTCAACATGTTGATTATATTGTCTGGGCTTCCCGATACGGGGACGAACAAAAAACCTTGGATATTCTCCAAGACGTATTACAACAACAAACACCATCACCAACACAATTTTCAACCTCAGTTCATAATGCAATTGCAGGCTTGTATTCGATTCTATGTCAGGATGCGACGCCCTCGACAAGTTTAAGCTGTGAATGGACGGAAGCATTGATTGAGGCTTATGCAATTTTAAAGTCAACAACTACCGCACAACGTGTGTTGGTGGTGGCATATGATCAAGCTTTACCGAGTGTTTATGCTGATGCGATTGAGTTCTCTACATTTGCTTTGGCGACCGTCGTGAGTTTAGAAAATCCCAATCTGGAAGTTCTACAGCTCAGTGGTTCTGAATCATTAGAAAGTTTAACTTTTTACCAGTTTTGGCAGGCTGCAGAAGTAGGCCAATCGGTGTTGAGATGGAAAAAATGTTAAAGCTGAATCAGATTAAACAGAAAGCCAATTATGCTTGGCGTGTTGCAGCGACAGGTTTCAGCTTTGCTAGTTTTGGTGCGGGTGGAGTTGGGATTGCAACGATTGTGGCTCCCTTGGTTCATTTAAGCAGCCGAAATCCAGTTGTACGTCAGCAGCGCGCGCAGCAGGTAATTCATTACAGCTTTAAGGGCTTTACTGAAATGATGGTCAAACTTGGCGTCATGACCTACTCAGTCGAGGGACTGGAAAAACTGCAACATAGCCGCCAAGAGTTGGTGATTGCCAATCACCCGACCTTGATTGATGTGGTGGTGATGATTGGATTGATGCAGCAGGCCAATTGTGTGGTGAAGCAATCGCTTTGGTCAAATCCGTTTACTCGTGGTCCAGTGCGGAGTGCGGGTTATATTTTAAATGCGGGTTCGCAGCAGTTTATTGAAGACTGTGTGCTTCGATTAAAACAGCAAGGTGCAGCTTCATTACTGATTTTTCCTGAAGGAACGCGAACCGAAAAAGGCGAATGTCTGAATGAGTTCCAACGCGGCGCTGCAAATATTGCGATTCGTGCCAATGTGCCGGTACGTCCAGTTTTGATTAGATGTACACCCTCGACCTTAACCAAAAATGAAAAATGGTATCATGTGCCCGCACAACCTTTTCATATCGAGATTAAGGTACTGGATGCAATTGAAGTCCAAGATATCTTGGCTGATTCAGACGTATCACCGAAACAGGTGCGTCAGTTGAATCAAGGTTTTTATCAAATTTTTAATAATGAGTTATCGAAAAATGAGCAATCTTGCTGATGAATTAAAGCAAATGATTATTGATGTTCTCGCGCTTGAGGATATTGGCATCAGTGATATTGAAACTGAAGCACCATTGTTTGGTGAGGGTTTGGGCTTAGACTCAATTGATGCGCTCGAGTTGGGCTTGGCATTGAAAAAACGCTATAACATCCATTTGAATGCAGAATCAGATGAAACCAAACAACATTTCAAATCAGTTCAAAGTTTAGTGGCTTTGGTTGAAGCGCAGCAAGCAGGTTAAGGAGTAGATCGATGTTAACTCAAGAACAGGTGCTGGCAAAGTTAAGAGAGTGGATGCAGGATTTATTCGAAATTGAACCTGATGATATCCAACTTGATTCCAATTTATATGAAGATCTCGATGTAGACAGCATTGATGCTGTCGATCTGGTGGTGAAAATTAAAGAACTGACCGGCAAGCAAGTCAAGCCAGAAGACTTTAAAGCGGTCAGAACCGTACAGGATGTTGTTGCTGTCATTCAGAACATGACCGCTGAATGAGACATCTCATTAGAGGGGTATTGATCACTTTTTTTGTGTTGTACCCCTTTATTGTTGGATGGAGCCTGTCGCATGGACAGTTCATCTGGGTCAGTGTGTTACTGATCATTTTGGGCGTGAGTCGCTTGCTGAGCGCCAAAAAAGATTTGCTGTTACCGCTGACAGGCTTAGCCATTATTTGTGGTGGACTGAGCCTGATTTTAAAAGATCATGCTTGGCTCAAGCTTTATCCTGTGGGTATGAGTCTTGGTGCGTTGATCATTTTTGCACTGACACTGTATCGACCACCGTCCATGATTGAGCGTTTTGCGCGTCTGATTGAGCCTGATCTGCCAGCCTCTGGCGTAGTATGGACACGGAAAGTCACTGTGGTTTGGTGCTTCTTCTTTGCAATAAATGCCATGATTGCACTGATAACAGTATTTGCACCCATGACGTATTGGATCATTTATAATGGCTTTGTGTCTTACCTATTGATGGGAATCTTATTTCTCGGTGAGTACATCTTGCGAAAAAGACATCAACGTTTAAATCAAACGACCCCTTAAAATATTATGCCTATTTCTTTTTATAATGATGCTGATTCAGCGAATGCGTTGTGTATTAGCTCTGAATTAACAACAATTTCTTATGCCGATTTTTGGCAAGACGTCGCTGAACAAGCCGCTGCAATCAGGGGATTGAGCCAAGAGACTTGGGCATTGTGGGAACCAGATAGTTACCAGTTTTTGCTATTATTTTTTGCAGGCTTATTGGCCAATAAAAAAATCATTTTACCTCCCAATCGTGTTCGAGATTTAGAACAACAATTGGCCCAGCAACAGATTTACTTTCTGAGCCGTCAGCCTGTTGCTGCGACTGTGAATGTAGACGAAAGCTTTGCGCAACTGATTCGTATACAAGATGATGATTTTTTAAATCAGGCTGAGATCATATTCTTTACCTCAGGTTCAACTGGTGAACCGAAAAAGATTGAACGTACTTTGAAGCAACTGCTCAATGAAGTGGTTGGCTTAGCCAGTAGTTTTCAGTTCAAGCAGAAAAGCGTGGCCATTGCGACAGTCAGTCACCAGCATATTTATGGCTTACTGTTCAAACTGCTTTTACCACTCGCAACAGGACGTCATTTTTTTAATCCGCAATTGGCGTTTCCAGAAGATGTCATCCAAGCTCAACAGCGTTTAGCCCAACAAGGGTGGAGCAACTACTTGATTTCCAGTCCAGCTTTATTGAAACGCTGGACGCAGGATCTGGTCTTGCAGCAGTGTGAACTGGTGTTCAGTTCGGGTGGCAAATTAGATGCAGGTGTCCGACCACATTTGAATGTTCCGATTGTTGAAGTACTCGGGAGCTCAGAAACCGGAGGCATTGCACATCGTCAATATGATGATGCGGCATGGACAGCTTTTAATAATGTTGAGATTCAGATTGCTGCAAATACCCAACTCATGGTGCGAAGTAACCATGCAGGTGAGTCCGGCTGGATTATCACGGGCGATGCTGCGGAGTGGATCAATATCGACCATAAGCAATTCAAACTTTTAGGTCGCTTGGACCGTATTATCAAGTTGGAAGAAAAGCGCTTGAGTCTGGATGCGATTGAGCACAGTTTGAATACCTTGCTGGAAGTAGAGCAAAGCCACACACTCTTACTTGAACATCAGCATCGGCAAATTCTGGCAGCGATTGTGGTGCTCAGTGCCGAGGCTCAACAGCAATTAATGACGATAGGTAAACCCGCTTTTGTCAAGCAGTTGAAGCAGCAGCTACAGTATCAGCTGGAAAGCATTGCCATTCCTCGACAGTGGCGTTTTTTGAGCCAGATTCCACAAAATACCCAGTCAAAACGCGATAAAAACTATTTAAAAGCATTATTTAGCCCAATGTTACAGCCTGTCGTATTATCGCAATGGCAACAACAGGATGAGCAGTATTTCAGCCTTGAGTTTCCTGCTGAACTGGAATGTTTTAAGGGACATTTCCCAACTCAGCCGATTTATCCAGGTGTTGGACAGATTGGCTTTATTCAACAGTTTGCGAAGAATAGTTGGTCTGATTTACAGTGGTGTCAGGGGTTTGAGCAATTGAAGTTTCAAAACCTGATTCGTCCTTATGCGGTGGTGCAATTAAAATTAAGTCGTAAATTACATAAAATCAGCTTTGAAATCACCTCTGAGCAACAGGTCTTGGCTTCAGGGCGTTTATTGTTTGCGCTTGAACAGGTTTAGGAGTCCGCTGATGTTGAACTATGGCATTGTTATTCCTGTGTATAACCATCCGCACTATCTTGTTGATCTTGTTGAGTATCTGGAACAATTTCAATGTCCGATTATTCTCGTCAATGATGGCAGTGATGCCGAATGTACGGCGATTCTGCATCAACTGGCACAACAGCATCCATTGGTTGATCTAGTGGAACATCAGACCAACCAAGGCAAGGGCCAAGCGGTCATGACTGGGCTGCAACATGCTTTCCAGTTAGGAATGACACATGCACTGCAACTAGATGCGGATGGTCAGCATTGCTGGGAAGATGTGCCGAAATTTATCGAACAGTCGCAGCAACATCCCCAAGCAATGGTGATTGGTCTGCCGATCTTTGATGATTCAGTGCCGAAAAAGCGTCTGTATGGACGTTATGTCACGCATTTCTGGGTCTGGTTAAACAGCTTGTCTTTCGAAATTAAAGACAGTATGTGCGGTTTCCGAGTCTATCCCTTGGCGAAAACCATAGCTGTACTCAATGCTGCTCAATTCCAACCTCGAATGGGCTTTGATAGTGAAATTTTGGTCCGCTTAAAATGGGAAGATACCCCTTTTGTGAATGTGCCTACACGGGTAATTTATCCTGAACATGGTGTGTCACATTTTAATGTGTGGCGTGATAATCTGGGTTTAAGTCAGGCACATGCTCGATTATTTGCAGGGATGCTGCTGCGCTTTCCAAAACTGATTTGGCATAAGTTTAAGGCGGACTGATGACGATACCGCAAACTTCGCAGGACACATGGCATCAGATAAAGGAACGAGGCGGACTGTTGCCGCTGATGCTGATGCTTGGATTTTATCGCTGTGGCGGACGTTGGCTATGCCGTGTGGTACTGTATTTTATTATTATGTGGTATTGGCTGTTTGCGGTGACAGCTCGACAGGCTTCTTTACAATATTTACAGCGTTTGCATCAATTTGCAGGGTCTCAGTCGCCGTTTGCAGCAATGCCGAACTGGACCAATAGCTATACGCATTTCATGCAGTTTGGTGAGTGTATTCTGGATAAGATTGAGGGCTGGTTAGGGCATATTCCCGAGCAAAAACTGCAATTGTTTGGGCATCAGCACTTCCAGCAACATTACCAAAAAGGTGCGATTATTGTGGTGTCGCACTTTGGCAATATTGAGTTACTGAGGGCGCTAAAGTCAGAGCACCCACAAAAAATTAATGTACTGGTGTATCAAAAGCATGCCTCACAATTTAATCAGTTTTTAAAAAAAATTAATGATAAGGCTGATGTCAATTTAATTGCCGTAGATGAACTCGGCATTGAAACTGCGATGCTGTTACAGGAAAAGATGGAGCAGGGGGAGTGGGTGATCGTGGCGGCGGATCGGATTCCTGTGCAGTCAGATCGAGTGCAAAGCATCCAGTTTTTGGGACATGAGGCTGCATTACCACAAGGGGCATGGATTTTGGCCAATTTACTGAAAGTTCCTGTGCTGGCGGTCTTTTGTTATCGCACCCAGCAGAAGTTTCAGGTGCATATTCATGCGATTGCCGAGCAAGTGGATTTACCTCGAAAAACCCGATTAAGCAGCATGCAACAGATCACCCAATCCTATGTCGCCGTATTAGAACAACATTGCTTACGGGCACCGTATCAATGGTTTAATTTTTATCAGTTTTGGACAAAATAACGTGAATGCAAGTCAAAGTGAAGCAATGCTCAAGCCGGTTCTGATTGTCGGCGAGCAGCCACTCAGTATTGAAGATGTGGTCGCGGTTGCTCGACAACAGCGTCAAGTGGCTTTACCGACAGCAACAGCTTGGCGTGAATTGATTCAGCGTGGTGCAGATTTTCTAGATCAGCTGTTGCTGGATGAAGGCGTGATCTACGGTGTTACCACAGGCTATGGGGATTCATGTCTGGTTGAAATTCCGATGCATCAGGTCAATGAACTGCCTTTGCATCTGTCTCGTTTTCATGGCTGCGGTCTCGGTGAAAATTTGGATTTGATCACTGCCCGTGCGGTGGTGGTGACTCGTCTTTGTTCTTTGGCACGTGGTTATTCAGGGGTGTCTTTGGCCTTGCTGGAACGTCTGGTCTGGATGCTGAATGAAAACATTATTCCAGTGATTCCATCGGAAGGTTCTGTCGGGGCAAGTGGTGATCTGACGCCTCTGTCCTATATTGCAGGTGCTTTGGTAGGGGAGCGTGATGTCTATGCGGAAGGTAAGATTGTGCCGATTGCACAAGTCTATGCTGAACAAGGCTTGGACGCTTTGGTGTTACGCCCGAAAGAAGGCTTGGCACTGATGAATGGTACCGCGGTGATGACGGCGATTGCCTGCTTAAACTATAAAAAAGCAGAGCAGGTGGCATTGGCAAGTACTTTGATTACCGCTTTAAATGTACTGGCACTAGAAGGTAATCCAAGTCATTTTGATGAAGTCTTGTTTGCCCAAAAACCGCATCAGGGTCAGCAACAGATTGCCCAGCAATTACGCGAATGGCTGAACAGTGAAGTGCAGACAGCACACCAAAGTCCACGTTTACAAGATCGTTATTCTTTACGCTGTGCGCCGCATATTATTGGTGTGTTTGAAGATTCAAAAACATGGTTGCGTCAATTTATCGAAAATGAATTAAATTCCAGCAATGATAATCCGCTGATTGATCCTGTGAATTTACGGGTGCTGCATGGCGGGCATTTCTATGGTGGGCATATTGCACAGGCCATGGACAGTTTAAAGATCATGATTGCCAATATTGCGGATCTGATGGATCGCCAAATTGCACAACTGGTTGATCATAAAATGAATCATGGATTGCCGCGTAATCTGACAGGCTCTGGTGCAGACCGCTTACCACTGAATCATGGTTTTAAAGCCGTACAAATCGGGGTGTCAGCTTGGACTGCCGAAGCATTGAAGCATACTTTAGCGGCGTCTATTTTCTCTCGTTCTACTGAATGTCATAATCAGGATAAAGTCAGTATGGGGACCATTGCCGCACGGGATGCAACTCGTGTGATTACCTTGACTCAGCAGGTTTTGGCGGCCTTGTGCTGTGCCAGTGTACAGGCCGTGCATTTGAAAGGTGTTGAATCTCAATTAAGCCCGCCTTTAAAGGCCTTTGTCGAGTGGACCTTACAAAGTTTTGCACTACTGCAAGAAGATCGTCCTTTACAAACTGAACTACAACAGATTATTGATCGTTTCGACAACTTTGAATTGTTCAATCAATTCCAGCAACAGGTCTAGGAGCGACAGATGCAGGCAGATATAATCATTGAAATCCCGTTTCATGATGTGGATACCATGAATGTGGTCTGGCATGGGCATTATTTAAAGTATTTCGAAATTGCGCGTTGTAAGTTATTGGAACAGTTTAATTATAACTATAACCAGATGAGAGCATCGGGCTATGCGTGGCCTGTGATTGAAAGCCATGTGCGTTATGTGCAGGGGATTGAGTTTGAACAGAAAATTAAAGTTCGTGCGATTTTAAAAGAATGGGAAAACCGTTTAAAAATTGAGTATCTGATTCTTGATGCAAACACTGGACGACGTTTAACCAAAGGCTATACCTCGCAAGTGGCTGTGAATATGGAGACCCGAGAAATGTGTTTCCAGTCACCGCAAATTTTATTGGATTGTTTAAATGCATGGGATGCGTTTAAGGAGCACCCGCATGGTTAATTCTAGTTTCCTGAATCTCAATCGCCTTGTTGCATTGATGCAACAGCGTGCTTGCTGGTTATTACTCAGTGTTGCTAGTGTATTGTTCAGCTTGAGTGTTTCCGTATCGGCACATGCGGATCAGGTCTCGACAATTTTTAATCAGCTTGCTAAAAGTGAACTCATCCGCGCCGATTTTGAACAGCAAAAAAAGTTGGCAAGTTTAAACAAGACTTTTGTTTCCAATGGCACACTGACCTTTGCCAAATCTAATGGCGTGCTTTGGCAAATTAAACGACCTGTGCAAGCAGATTTGATCGTAACCCAAAAGAAACTCATCCAGAAAACACAACGAACCTATAGTCAGATCCAAATTGACCAATCACCTTATAGTTCGGTTGCGACCTTGTTTTTGCAACTGATGTCGGGGGATGATAAAGCCTTGGCGAAGAATTTTAATGTGTTATCCGCCAATTACAGCCCGACAGGATGGAATATCGCGTTAACACCTAAATCAGCGCTATTTAAAAAGTTGTTCCTGAGAATTGATGCGCAAGGACAACAGTATGTGAATAAGATTGTGATTCAAGAACAGGCCAATAATAGCACCACGATTTTATTCCGTAATCAAACCACTCAACCGAATCAACTGACGGCTGCTGAAGATGCGCTTTTCCAATTGGCAAAATAAATTTACTGCCATCTGGTTAGTTCTTTTAACCATTGTTGGACTTGCGCTGGCAGTGGCATGGGTCAAAAAAGAGATCCATATCCAGACCAATATTTTTGCTTTGCTGCCTGAAACGCAAAAAAATCCTGAGCTTGCTAAAACACAGCAATATATGAGTGATCAGCTCAATGAAAAAGTCTTTGTTGTTTTAGAAAGTCAGGATCAACAGGCCTTAGCGCAAGCCACTCAGTTGTTTCAACAGAAGTTACTACACAGTGACCTGTGGCAACCGCTTCGACCACAGTTGGATTTAGCACAGTTTTCCAAACAGCTATATCAACATCGGGCAGGTTTGCTGAATCAACAAGACCGACAGTTTTTGCAACAGCAGGATTATGAGGCACTGACCGAACAAAGCCTGATGCAGTTAATGAGTGTCGGGATGCCGATTACCGCGACCTCACTACAGCAAGACCCTTTATTGCTGTTTCCACGCTATATGTTGAGTGTAGCCAATCAGCTTTCAAGCAATGTTGAGCTGGAAGATGGTTTTGCAACCATTCATGATGAGCAAAAGACCTCACGCTTATTGGTTCTGCAATTAAAACAGAGTCCTTATAACATTGATTATCAGGAACAGGTCAGCGCTTGGATTGAACAGTTGCAGCCTGAGCTGAACAAATTGCAGGTTCAATCGCATTGGACGGGGACCATTTTATTTTCTAATTATGGAACCCAGTCGGCCAAGCAGGAAATCTCAACCATTGGCCTCGGTTCGACCTTGGGCTTAATCCTGTTGGTCTGGTTTGGCTTCCGTTCATTCCGACCGCTCATTACTGAATTTATCGCAGTGTCGACGGGGAGCTTATTGGCATTTGCGGTGACACATCTGGTGTTTGGTGAAATCCATCTGATGACCTTGGTTTTTGGCGCCAGCCTGATTGGGGTGTGTGTCGATTTCTCTTTCTATTTTATGGCAATGCAATCGCAGCATCGTAAACTGGATGGATTTAGGATTCTTAGACCGTTGCTGCCAAGCTTATTTATGGGCTTAATGACCACGGTTGTGGCCTATATTTTTCTGAGCTTTACGCCGTTTCCTGCCTTTAGGCAAATTGCGGTATTTTCAATTGTCGGTTTGGTCGCTGCTTGGATCACCAGTGTATTGCTCCTACCGCGCTTAGCTCCGCTGAATGCACAAGCTGCAATTCGACGCTTAGCTTGGATTGGAATGGCCAGACAATGGTTTCAGCAACATCAAAAACTACGCTATGGCTTTATTTTGAGTATCTTGCTGATTGGAGGAGGCAGCCTATTTGCTCTGCAATCCAATGATGATATTCGAAACTTGCAAAGTATGGATGCCAAGCTGAAACAGGAAGATCAATATATTCGTTCCTTGTTTGCCCAGCAGCAAAGCAGTGATTATTTTGTTGTGCGTGCACACTCCAGTGCTGAGCTTGAGCAGCAGGAAGCACAATTGATTGATCAATTGCAGCAATTGCAAACTCAGGGGCAGATTGACGGTTTTCAAGCTTTGGGACAATGGATTCCTCCTTTGGCCCAGCAGCAACAAAATGTGCAGCTACTTCAGCAGATTCCTGCAACCGCACTGAAAAAGTATGCGGAAAGCATGGGGTTGAATTTTGCGGATCTACTGCAATGGCAACAACAATTGCAGCAGCAACCTTTACTCACAGAAAAGGTATTTCAACAACATCCTTTAGCATTTTTACAGCTCAGTCCTACCGAGCGTCTGGTCATGGTTCGTGGGGTTAAACAGGCGCAGCGATTACAGCAATTGGAATCCGCACAGATTGATTTCCAACAACCTGTCAGTACGCTGTCTAGTGCGTTTGCACAGCATCGTCAGCAAGCGCAGCATTTATTGATCTACGCCTTATTGGGACTGGCGCTGGGTTTGGGCTTGGTCTATGGCAAGCGTTCGATTATGCCGCTGGTTTTGCCTGTGACTTTAGCGCTTATCAGTACCTTTGCGGTACAGGCATGGCTAGGTGTGGAAATTAACCTGTTTAGTATTATGGGTACCTTCCTGATTATCGGGATTGGTGTGGATTATGCGATTTTCTATCGGCATGGACATGACCATCCTCAGGTGGTTGGTATGGCGCTGTTTTTGTGTATGATGTCGACCTTATTGGGCTTTGGACTCTTATCATTGAGTCATACTTATGCGATTCATTGTTTTGGTCTAACCGTTTTATTGGGTGTGATTTTTTCATTTGTTTATGCGACTTTGCTTACACCAGCTGATCAGCACCATATTGTGAATTTAGAAGAGCATTAAAAAAATCTAATTTTTAGGGGCAATAATGAAGATGATACAAACAGCCGATGTGGTAATTATTGGTGCTGGACCTTCTGGCAGTTCAGCCGCAGCCTTGCTTCGTCAAAAAGGCTATGCGGTCACGGTGATTGAAAAACAATATTTTCCACGCTTTTCGATTGGTGAGTCTTTATTACCGCAGTGCATGGTGTTTCTAGAAGAAGCGGGCTTATTAGAAACTGTACGGGAACATGTTCAATCCCGCGCATTCCAGTTTAAAAATGGCGCGGCATTTTTGTGTGGTGAAAAACGTAGCCATTATGATTTCACTGAAAAATTTAGCGCGGGGCCTGGTACCACTTGGCAAGTTCGCAGAGCTGATTTCGATCACTTACTGGCTCAACAAGCACAGCAATATGGTGCAGATATTCGTTTTGGACATGAAGTTGTTGCGATCAATGTTGAGGTGGAACACCCTGTTTTAACCGTGCTAGATGAGGCACAGCAGCACTATCAGATTCAAGCCAAGTTTTTATTGGATGCCAGTGGTTTTGGCCGTATCTTACCGAAGTTTCTAGATTTAGAAAGCCCATCCAATTTCCCAGTGCGTCGTGCCTTGTTTACCCATATTGAAGATGGGGTTGGTGATCGTGCTGATTTTGACCGTGACAAAATTTTAATTACCGTACATGAAAAAGACCGTCGTGCTTGGTATTGGCTGATTCCTTTTGCCGATGGTCGTGCTTCCTTTGGTGTGGTGGCAGAGCAGGATTTCTTTGATCATTATCAGGTTGAAGATGCCGCTCAGAATGAACCAGATTTGTTATTGAAACGGATTCTAGCTGATGATGCTGCGTTATCTGAGGTCTTAGCACAGGCGAAATTTGATACGCCTGTACGTACCTTGGTTGGTTATTCGGCAAACGTCAAACATTTGGCTGGTCGGAATTATGCCTTGCTCGGCAATGCAGGAGAGTTTCTCGACCCTGTATTTTCATCGGGAGTGACCATTGCATTAAAATCTTCCAGTCTGGCAATTCCTTTAGTTGATCGAGTGTTGCAAGGTGAACAGGTGGATTGGATGCAGGAGTACGAATTACCGCTGCGTAAAGGGATTAAAGTGTTTCGTGCTTATGTCGAGTCTTGGTACGAAGGCGAGTTTCAGGATGTGGTATTCGCAAGTAATCAAAATGACAACATTCGTCGGATGGTTTCATCATTACTGGCTGGTTATGCATGGGATGATCAAAATCCGATTCATAAAAATGCCAAACGCCGTTTAAGCACCTTGGCCGAGTACTGCCGTGAAGGCGTCGCGCAAGAGAAAGCCTTAGAGGTTTAATATGCAACGGATCTGGATCAACATATTATGCTGTAGCATGTTGCTGTTGAGTGGCTGTCAACTGACGCCCCATGCACAGGGACTAAAAAGCAGTCATTGGCCAGCACAGCAATATCAACGACAAGATCAAGTTGAAGTGCAGTGGAAGAATAAAAGCTTTAGCTTCTTACTGTATCAACAGCAGCAAGGTCAGCAACTCAGTCTGCTTGCTTTGGGTTTAACCGGACAGCCTTTGTTCCAATTACAGTTTGATGGCCAGCAGGTCAAAGTACAGCAACGCATTGATCAGATGCGTTTACTGCCTTTTGAGTTTGTGGTTCGAGATCTGTTATTTGCGACCTATCCTCATTTTGCTCAGTTAGGACAACAGTCTGTTCAGGTACAACAATCTGCAACGCAACAGCAAGTTTTTATTGCTGAAAAGGCTGTACTAGCAATTCAAACTCAAGACAATAGCATTGAGCTTGATAATCTACAGGTACCGTATCGCATGACCTTGAGCCCGATTGAAAATACCTTGAATGGCGATCAATCTGAGCAAGGAGTGCAGCCATGAGTCAATCTTTATCTCAGTTGCAAGCAGTCGGTATTCCCCTCAGTGTCGGGTTATCCGCATTAGGTCAGGATATTCAGCACATCCGTGAAGGTTTAGCGACTCCTGACAATACCCTGACACGGGAAGCAGGTTTTTTAGCGGATCGCGCTGTTTGGGTTGGACGCTATGCAGAGGCATTGATTGAGACTGTGCCTGAATCGCTAAGTCGATTTGACTCGCGGAATCTGCGCTTTGCTTTGACTGCGCTGCAAAAAATTGAGACAGAACTTCAACAGCAGATTGCCAGCATTGATCCAACTCGTTTAAGTATTGTAATGGGTACCTCGACTTCGGGAATATCCGACAGTGAGCTGTTACTGAAACAGTATTTTGATGGTAATGCTGCCATTGAAATTATGCATCAACCGCAAGAAATGGGTTGTCTGGCAAAAGCTCTGCAACATTATCTAGACTGGCAGGGCGCTGCTTATACCATTTCGACAGCCTGTTCTTCCAGCGCCAAAGCCTTTGCCGCAGGGCAACGTTTAATTCAGGCGGACTTAGCTGATGCCGTATTGGTCGGTGGGGTGGATACCTTATGCCAACTGACCTTAAATGGTTTTAACAGTTTGGAAAGTTTATCGGCAGATATTTGCCAACCCTGCGGTATCAATCGTGATGGTATTAATATTGGCGAAGCCGCGGCTTTATTTTTACTGACCAAAGCCTCCGCACCGATCATGTTATATGGTGTGGGTGAATCGATGGATGCATGGCATATTTCTGCGCCGCATCCTGAAGGTCTAGGTGCAGCGACCGCGATGCAGCGCGCCTTGGACAGTGCAGCGATAACAGCGCAAGAGGTGGGATATATCAATTTGCATGGAACTGCCACACCGCAAAATGATGCGATGGAAATCAAAGCTGTTCGACAAGTCTTTCAAGGCTTGAATGTGTCCTTAAGTAGCACCAAGCATAAAACTGGACATTGTTTGGGAGCGGCGGGTGCGATAGAAGCTTTTATCTGTACCCAACTATTAAAAGATCAAAGCGGCTTGCCTTTGCATCAACAGGTTGAGCTTGATCCTGAGCTGGCGGATCAAAACTATGTCACAGATGCTCGGCAGACAGAGAACATTCGCTATGTATTGAGTAATTCTTTTGCCTTTGGTGGCAGCAATATCAGCTTGTTATTTGGGGTACAGCACTAAATGAAATTAGATGCGATTGAATATATTCCACATCAACAACCTATGATCTTTATTGATCATTTGCTCGAAGTCAAAGACGGTTATGCGATTGCCGAATTGACCATTCGTCCTGAATTAATGTTCTGTGAAGCAGTGGGTTTACCGACGTGGACAAGTATTGAAATTATGGCGCAAACCATTAGTGCCTATTCAGGTTGGATGGGGCAACAATTACAGCAAGCACCAAAAGTGGGGTTTTTGTTGGGAACACGCAAGCTACATTTACCCTTTGCGTATTTTGCGCTTGGACAGACCTTGAGGATTCGGGTCGAGCAGCAATACCTGCATGAAGGTCTGGGGCAGTTTTCTTGCGAGATTGATGGTGCTGAGCAGGTGATCAGTGCCTTACTCAGTGTTTATGAACCGGCTGATCAATCGACATTGGCATTATAGTTTTAGGAACAACAATGAATAGAAGAATATTGGTCACGGGTTCAAGTCGTGGCATTGGTAAAGCAATCGCATTGCAATTGGCTCAGGCGGGTTTTGATGTGACTATTCATGCTCGTTCACGTGAGGCTGAAGCAGCTCAAGTGGTTGAGCAGATTCAAAAACTTGGGCAAAACAGTCATTATTTATTATTTGATGTGAATGAACGTGAGCATGTCAAAAGCTTATTAGAACAAGATGTAGAACAGCATGGTGCTTTTTATGGGGTAGTACTAAACGCCGGTCTTACTCATGACGGTGCTTTCCCTGCGTTGACGGATCAGGACTGGGATGAGGTCATTTCGACCTCTTTAGACGGTTTTTATAATGTGCTTAAACCCTTGATCATGCCAATGATCCATTTACGCAAAGGTGGCCGAATCGTGACGCTTTCTTCGGTCTCGGGCATTATGGGCAATCGTGGGCAAGTGAATTATAGCGCAGCCAAAGCGGGCTTGATTGGGGCAACCAAGGCATTGGCTTTGGAATTGGCCAAGCGCAAAATCACGGTGAACTGTGTGGCACCTGGTCTGATTGAAACGGAAATGGTCACCGATGAAGTTAAAGAACATGCATTAAAAATGATTCCAATGCAGCGCATGGGGCAGGTGGATGAAGTGGCGGCTGTGGTGAAATTTCTCTGTTCAGATGAAGCCTCTTATATTACCCGTCAGGTGATTTCGGTCAATGGAGGACTGATTTGATGAAGCGTGTTGTGGTTACAGGCATGGCAGGAATTACCTCGCTGGGTGAAAATGCGGATGACATCTTTGCTCAATTCCATGCGGGTAAAAGCGGTATTTGCTATATGTCCGAGTGGGAGCAATATCCAGATTTAAGAACCAAGCTTGCAGGCCCAGTAACAGATTTTCAAGTTGCCAAGCATTTTAACCGTAAGGTGACACGAGGCATGGGGCGTGTCGCATTAATGTCAGTTATCAGTGCTGAGAATGCCTTGCAAGATGCAGGCTTAATCGGTCATGAGATATTGAGCAGCGGTGAGGCTGGTGTGGCCTTTGGCTCATCTGCAGGCAGTGTGGATGCGGTGCGCGAGTTTGGCAATATGCTGATTGATCAAGACATGAGTAAGATCAATGCCACCACCTATATCCGTATGATGTCACATACCAGTGCTGTGAACATGACGGTTTATTTCGGTCTGAAAGGGCTTACTTTGCCAACCTCGAGTGCATGCACCTCAGGTTCAATGGCGATTGGTCAGGCCTATGAAGCGATTAAATACGGTAAACAAACCTTGATGTTGGCCGGTGGGGCGGAAGAGCTGAGTGCCGCAGGTGCCGCCGTTTTTGATGTTTTATTGGCGACCAGTGGGATGAATGATCATCCTGAAAAATCACCACGACCGTTTGATACACGACGAGATGGCTTGGTGATTGGTGAGGGCGCTGGTTGTTTAATTCTTGAAGAATATGAACATGCCAAGCAGCGCGGCGCCACCATTTACGCCGAGATCATTGGCTATGCGAGCAATACCGATGGGCAGCATGTGACCAAGCCTGATAGTGAGCGGATGGGGCAATGCATGCAAATGGCATTGAAAGATGCGCAGCTGGATGCCAGCCAGATTGATTACGTCAATGCGCATGGTACTTCAACCGATCAAGGTGACATCGCTGAAAGCCAAGCTACGGCAAGGATTTTAGGGCGTAAACCCATCAGCTCATTAAAGAGTTATTTTGGGCATACCTTGGGGGCGTGTGGGGCAATTGAAGCTTGGTTGGGTATAGAAATGATGCTGCGTGGGGAATTGATTCCAACCTTGAATCTGGATGAAATTGATCCACAATGTGGTGACTTAGATTATATTACTCAGCAAGTGAGGGCGAGTGAGATCAATATCATGATGAGCAATAACTTCGCTTTTGGTGGGATTAATACCTCACTTATTTTTAAACGAACAACATAACAAGCAAGGGGCATCATAATGTCAATCAAACAACTATTCTTAGCAACTGTCTTAACAGCTGGTTTTGCTTCATCTGTTCAAGCTGCGGATACCGTGCATAATCTGGATTTTAAAGCGGCGGTAGACCGTGCAGTTGCTGATGGAACGCTAGATGGAACAGTAAAGTTTTATCTTAAAGGTACTAAATCAGGTGGAAAAGTATTAGAACAAGATATCGTCACCAATCAGAAAACCAATGGTTTTGGTAAGTCAGCTGAAAAGTCATGTGATTGGGTGCTTCGTTCGGCATTAATCCAGTTAGACAAAGCAGCAAAAGCGCGTGGTGCCAATGCAGTGACCAATATCGTGAGTTATTTTAAAAAGAATGAATCACAAAATTCGACCACTTATCAATGCTATAAAGGTATGGCAGTGGCGAGCGTTGCACTGAAAGGCGATATTGTGAAGTTTTAAGTGATTTGATCAGGTTGAGCCAATGACGCTACGTGAAATTGAAATCCATGTTCAGGCATTGGCACAACTGCTTGAAAAGCCCAAAACCGATTTTGCTGATTTAAGCAGCTTTAACCATTATAAAAAACAGCAGATCAGGGACTATCGTAATCATCTGTTGGCGCAACGACTGCAAAGTGATGTTGCTGCGCTCAGTTTTTCCAAACATGAACATGGTAAGCCCTTTCTAAGTTCGCATGCATTACATTTTAACCATACCCATAGCCAGCAATATTATGCCTTGGCGATGAGTGAACGGGTCAAAGATCTTGGGATTGATGTCGAAGAATTGGATCGTAAAGTGCGTTTTGATGCCTTGGCAAAACATGCTTTTCATACCGAAGAATACCAAACTTGGCTGCAGCAAGATCAGGACCCAGAATATTGGCTGCGGGTCTGGACCACCAAAGAGGCGGTATTGAAAGCGTCAGGTCTTGGTATTCGTTTAGACCTGAATAGTTTGAATACGCAGGTGCATCCCTCTGATCAGGGCGGCATGTGTTCGCATCCATTGATTGGCACTTTTGCTTACCAGAACTTTATCCTGAACCAGAAAATCGTGGTCACCATTGCATGGCGGGCAGAGCAGTCTTGCCGAGGTTTTCAGTTTCCAAAAATTCAGATCATTCAGCATTAGAGACCAACTACCATCAATGCAGTTATTGATGGTTTTGAGGAAGATTTAAGCTTTGCTGATGATGGATACTCTTTGCTTTTAAAACGACACTTTCCCGAGAGAGGCGATAGTAAAAACTGCTGCCAAGCATAACGCCAATAAACCAGTTGAAGGGCGCCAAAAACTGAAAACTCGGAATAAGAACCAACAGCAGGCCGATACTGACTGCTGCCACTAAGCTCATCACCGCTTTTTTATTGATGCCTTTTTGATAGTAATAGGCTGCAGTGGGTTGATCGCTGAATAAGTCATCGACCCGTACTTTTTGTTTGTTAATCAGATAAAAGTCAGCAAGTAGAATACCAAACAGTGGACCGATAAAAGCCGCTAAAGTATCAAGGGTATAGTGAATCAGTTCTGGGGAATTAAATAAATTCCATGGGGTGATAAAGATGGAACCGATCGCTGCAATCATGCCTGCTCTGCGAAAATTAAGAAAACGAGGCGCGAGATTAGAGAAGTCAAAACCTGCTGAAACGAAATTCGCCACAATATTAATGCCAATGGTCGCAGTTAATACCGTCAATAAACCGAGCACCACCACCAATCCGTTATCGATCATGGCAACCGTTTCGAGTGGATCATGTACCATTTTTCCAAAAACACTAAAGGTACCAGAAACAATCATCACCACAATGATGGCAAAGAAAATAAAGTTAAACGGCAGTCCCCAGAAGTTCCCTTTTTTAACCTGTTGCATATCTTTGCCATAACGGGAGAAATCACCAAAGTTGAGTAAGGGACCTGAGAAATAAGACACCACCAATGCAATGGCCACAATAGTTTGCATGATCTGCTGATTGACGCTGAGCTGTTTATCACTGAGATTAAAGGAAATATTATGCCAACCCGCTTTCCACACCAACCATAATGCCAGCGCTAACATCACCACATAGACCATTGGACCTGCCCAATCGATGAAGACCTTGATGGTGTCCATGCCTTTCCAGAAAACCAATGCTTGTATCGCCCAAATAAAACCAAAACAGATCCAGCCAATCGTACTTAGACCTGCAAACTCTGTCAGTGTAAGCGGGTGTAAGGCTGGATAGAACTTAAGTAGAATCATCATCAGGGCATTGGATGCCAACCAGGTTTGAATGCCGTACCATGAAACTGCAATCAGGCCGCGAATTAAGGCAGGAATATAGGCCCCATAAATCCCGAAGGCTTGGCGAGAGATGACGGCATAGGGAACCCCTGAAATTTGACTGGGCTTTGCGACCAAGTTCGCCGCAACTTGAACAATCACGATACCAATGAGTAAGGCAAGCAGAACTTGCCAGCTGGCAAGACCGAGTGAAAATAAGCTCGCTGCGACCACATAGCCGCCCATACTATGCACATCGGACATCCAAAAGGAAAAGATGTTGTACCAAGTCCAATTTTGTTGCGCAGGGATGAGATCTTCATTGGAGAGTTTAGGACTATAGTTCGGGTTATCGCTCATGACGGGTCTTCAAGATAAACAACTGTTCAGACCAGTGATGCAGAAATTAAGCCAACTTCTTTTTATTGGTTTAAATTTATTATTAATTAATTGATTATATTTGTTTAAATATTTAATTTTAGATTTTAACTGTTCAGACCAGTTGGATTGAAATATGATCAATCTTATTTTTTGAATTAAAAATGTGCAGAAATGAGAAACGCGACTCGAATTCAGATCATTAATCCAAATACCTGTGTCGAAATGACCGCATCGATTGCTGAGGCTGCACGTCGGGTAGCCGCGGCAGATACCGAAATTATAGCCCAATCTCCAAAGAATGGTGTTCCTTCAATTGAAGGGCATTATGATGAGGCAATGTCTGCCATTGGAGTGCTGGAGTTAATTCAACAAGGGAAAGCACAACAGGTCGATGGGCATATTATCGCCTGCTTTGGTGATCCAGCCTTGCATGCGGCTAGAGAATTGGCTCAGGCGCCTGTGATTGGTATTGCCGAAGCAGCATTTCATATGGCCAGTTTGGTGGCAACAAAATTTTCGATTGTGACTACCTTAGCCCGAACCAAAATTATTGCTGAACATTTATTGCAGCAATATGGGTTTGAACGAAAATGCGCACAGATTCGATGCATAGATCTCCCCGTATTGGCATTGGAACATGATAAGCAAGCGGCATATGAAAAATTATTGGCAAGCTGTCAGCAAGCTAAAATGCATGATGGGATTGGTGCAATTGTATTGGGTTGTGGCGGCATGGCCGAGATGGCAGATCAGGTCAGTCTAGAGCTTGGTATTCCGATTATTGATGGGGTTCGGGCTGCGGTAAAACTGATTGAAAGCTTGCATGGTTTAGGCATTCAAACCAGCAAGTGGGGAGATTATGATTATCCATTAATGAAAGGATAATTCAGTGCAACTGTATGTGAAAACATGGATGATAAACGTCTGTTTAAGTTCTGATTTGCTTTGATACCCATACAAAAATGCCAGCATTTCGCTGGCATTTTTAGTTTCAAGAAGAACAGATTTAAGGAATCTGATCTTCTTCAAATTCAGGTTTAACTTGAACAATAAAGTCCTGACGATTCAGACCACGCCATAAAGCGTATGCTGTACCGATATAGATCGATGAGTAGGTACCAACAAAGATACCGACAAACATTGCCATAGAGAACCAGTGTAAGCCATCACCGCCTAAGAACATCATGGCAAGGACCACGAGTAATAAGGTCATCGAGGTGTGAATGGTACGACGTAAGGTTTCTGTCAGCGCAATATCTACGATTTCACGAGGGCTTGCACCACGAATTTTGCGGAAGTTTTCACGGATACGGTCCGATACAACGATGTTATCGTTGAGCGAGAAACCAATCACCGCAAGTACAGCCGCTAATACGGTTAAGTCGAATGGCCATTGGAACAGCGCAAAGGCACCAAAAATGATGATGATGTCATGGAATAATGACATTACAGCGCCGACTGCCATTTTAAACTCAAAGCGAACGGTGACATAGATCAACATTAAGATCAATGCCAGCGCAACCGCACCCGCAGAACGTACATACAGCTCATTACCCACTGCACCACCGACAGAGTCCACTTTGTGAACTTCTACGGTGTTATTCGGCAATTGAACTGCTTTAGTGATGCTATTGCTCAGGTCTTCAACATTCAGGTCTTCTTGTACTGGCATACGTACGATGAGGTCAGTACTACTGCCTAAAGTTTGTACCACAGCATCTTTAAAGCCTGCACGATCCAGTGCTTGAACCACTTGCGCAGGTTGAACCCCTTGCTTGTAGTTTAATTCAGCCGAGATACCACCAGTAAAGTCCAAACCAAGATTTAGACCTTTCGTTACGATGAAGAAGATACTGGCAATGGTAATCAGGATCGAGAAGATAGCCGCAGGTTTGGCAATCTTCATGAATGGGATGATTTTTAGATCATCTGGGCGACCGTATTGCTTTGAGTCTTGTTGAGTCAGATCAGTCATGTGAATCTCCTTAAATACTCAACTTGTTCAAATTACGGCGTTTGCCATAAATGAGCTGTACGATTGCACGCGTTACTGTAATTGCAGTAAACATCGAACAAATAATACCAATCATCAAGGTGACTGCGAAGCCTTTGATCGGACCTGTACCAATCGCGAATAAAATAAACGCAACAATGAACGTGGTTAAGTTCGAGTCAAGAATGGTGTTATAGGCGCGATCATAACCGGCAACAATCGCCTGTTTTGGCGAGGCGCCCCAGAGCATTTCCTCTCGTATTCGTTCACAGATCAGGACGTTGGCATCGACCGCCATACCAATGGTAATCACGATACCTGCAATACCCGGCAGGGTGAGGGAAGCCCCAATCCAAGACATTACTGTTAAGATTATGGCAAGGTTGAAGACCAAGGCAAAGTTCGCGATTAAACCGAATAGACGGAAGAACACGATCATCCAAATCGCAACCAGTAAGAAACCGATTTGGG
This sequence comes from Acinetobacter higginsii, assembly GCF_000369845.1. Classification (NCBI taxonomy): domain Bacteria; kingdom Pseudomonadati; phylum Pseudomonadota; class Gammaproteobacteria; order Moraxellales; family Moraxellaceae; genus Acinetobacter; species Acinetobacter higginsii. The sequence continues at coordinate 64,929 of NZ_KB850223.1, forward strand.
TCGATAACACACCTTTATCAATGTTTTCTTGACCAAGACTTGGACCCACGACACGTTCTTCAACGAAGTACATCGGCGCAGCCAAAGCACCTGCACGAAGCATCAAGGCAAGCTCAGCCGCTTCTTGTGGTGAATCTAGACCAGTAATACGGAATTGTGAACCCAATACCGCTTGGATCGTCGCAGCGTTGATCACCACAGATTCGGTATATGGGGTACGAACTTCAGTTTGAACCCCTGTATTTGGATCAGCAACATAAGAGATTTTTTGTTTATTTTCGATAAACAAGACCGCCATACGTTTGCCGACAGCACCACGAGTGGCATCTGCCATCAACTTACCGCCAGAAGAGTCTAGGGTGATGTTTACTTCAGCACCACCAGAGTCTTGGCTAAAGCCAGAACTTGCATTTTGAACACGTTCACCGGTCAAAATACGGTTACGCTGTAACAGCAATTGACGACCACTGTCTAAAGACTGATAAGCAAAGACTTCAGTCCCCGGAGGAAGCGGCTGACCATTATATTTACCCGTATATGGGTCAATATATTGATCATTACTGTCTGCAACCAAACGGAACTCTAAGTTCGCCGTACGACCCAAGACACGTTTTGCTTCTGCGGTATCTTGTACACCCGGTAATTCAACCACAATACGGTTGCTACCTTGGGTTTGTACCAGTGCTTCAGCCACACCGAGTTCGTTAATACGGTTACGTAGCGTGGTTAAGTTTTGATTCACTGCATAAGATTGAATTTCCTGACGACGAGTGTCGGTATAATTCAGTCTTAAGGTTGCACCAGATGAGGTTGCAACTGCTTGCTGAGTAAATTCATTACCATTACGACGTAAAAAATCGGCCGCTGCATCACGGTCTGCATTGCTGGCAAACTGGACGGTAATGGTATTGTTATTTAAAGCAAGGTTGTTAAATTTGATTTTGTTATCACGGAATTGACGACGCAAATCAGTCGCTGATGTTTCCATACGCTGACTAATTGCTTTATCCATGTCGACTTCGAGCAAGAAGTGTACACCGCCACGTAAGTCCAAACCGAGTTTCATCGGTTTCGCCCCAATTTTTTGCAACCACTCAGGTGTGGTTGGTGCAAGGTTGAGGGCAACTACATAGTCATCACCTAAATCACGGCGTAACACTTCTTTGGCTTTTAACTGCGCTTCAGAAGAGCTTAAACGTAATAATGCCGCGTTATTGGTAAAGCTATTGTCATGACTGCTAATGTCGGCAGTTTTTAAAATCTGCTCAGCTTTTTGCACGATCGTCTGATCAATTTTTGTGCCTGCTTTTGCCCCAGAAATTTGGACAGCAGGTTCATCTGGATACAGACTTGGAAGTGCATATAACGTACTGATCACAAGTACCACAAGGATCAGTAAATATTTCCATGCAGGGTAACGCATTCGCTTTCTTCTTAAATGAAAAAGTCGTGCTGAGGCACGACTATTTTATGATTAAAGGTTATTTAATGTGCCTTCAGGTAATACTGAAATGACACTCGCACGTTGGATTTTTACCTCAACACCGCGAGTGAGTTCAACTACTGCAAAGTCACCTTCAAGCTTGGTAATTCTCCCCATTAAACCACCAGCAAACACGATTTCGCTGCCTACACCCAAGCTTTCGATTAAAGAACGATGTTCTTTAGCACGTTTTGCCTGAGGTCTCCAGATCAAGAAATAGAAGATTGCGATGAATACCGCGATCATCAATAAGTTTGCCATGAGGCTTGGACCTTGTGTCGCAGCAGGAGCCGCGTGAGCAGTAGAGATGAAAAAACTCATTTCGATTTCCTAAAATTAAAAGGCAAAAAATTAACAATAAATTCCAATTCGTTTTGCAATGTACCTTGTCTTGCGATCAGGCGCAAATCTTGATGCAAATCGTTCCGCTTAGTCTTCTGGACATGCTGGAACTTCTAATCCACGACGGGCATAAAAGTCCTGAACGTATTCATCAAATGTGCCATTATCCAATGCATCACGCATATCTTGCGTCAGGCGTTGGTAGTAACGCAAGTTGTGGATGGTGCCAAGCATTGATGCCAGCATCTCACCACACTTCTCTAAATGATATAAATAGGCACGAGTAAAGTTTTTACAAGTGTAGCAATCACAATGTGGGTCTAAAGGCCCTTTATCATGGCGATATTTACTATTACGGATTCTGACTAGGCCATCGGTAACAAAATAATGACCATTACGGGCATTACGGGTTGGCATCACACAGTCAAACATATCGACACCACGACGAACCGCTTCCACGATATCCTCTGGTTTACCGACACCCATTAAGTAACGCGGTTTGTCTTGCGGCATTTTGTTAGGTAAATAATCAAGCACCTTGATCATTTCTTCTTTCGGTTCGCCGACCGAAAGACCGCCAATCGCATAACCATCAAAACCAACTTCTAACAAGCCTTTGAGTGACTCGTCACGCAGGTCTTCGTACATACCACCTTGAATAATGCCGAATAAGGCATTTTTATTGTTAAGTTCATCATGGTGGTGAGTTTTACAACGTTTCGCCCAGCGTAAAGAAAGCTGCAATGATTTTTGCGCTTCTTCATGCGTGGCAGGGTAAGGGGTACATTCATCAAAAATCATCACGATATCTGAGTTCAATACATGTTGGATTTCCATTGAAATTTCTGGAGACAAGAACACCTTGGAACCATCAATCGGAGAGCGGAAGGTGACACCTTCTTCTTTGATTTTACGCATTGCGCCCAAGCTAAACACTTGGAAACCGCCTGAGTCAGTCAAAATTGGTTTATCCCATTGGATAAACTCATGCAGACCGCCATGCTCTTTAATCACTTCCAAACCTGGACGTAAGTAAAGGTGGAAGGTATTTCCTAAGATAATTTGTGCCTGAATTTCTTCAATGTCACGCGGGAGCATGCCTTTAACCGTACCATAAGTACCCACTGGCATAAACACAGGGGTTTCAACCACACCATGTTCTAAAGTAAGTCGACCACGACGGGCGCGCCCCGACTGGCCTAATTTTTCAAATTTCATGTAATAACCTGAGCAAGATCGAAGTGCTACTTTGATTGCAGCGCAAGGAGGCGAAAAAACAGTTCGCTGATCGAAAGCGGCTATTTTCCCCGATTATGGCGTGTAGTTCTACTACTAAATGTAGCTAGAAATGAAATTGATAAAATTTTAATTTTCTTTCCGATAATTAAAAAAAGGCATAACCTCAATATATTTCCAAGAAAAGATATCTTTTGTATAGGTAGACCTTACTTTTCACGGATGAAAAGTAACAAAAATCCTTTGTAGGGCTGACGGTATGTCCATATACCGCAGCCGCTACCAGCGGCATCCATGCCGCTTCACGATAGCGAATACCTTATGAAGATAAGAGGAGGGCCTTGTTCGATATTTAAAAATTCGGCTTATAGTCAAAATTTTCAGTCGCCAGATTATCCTTAAACGGGCGAATGGCTTTCTTGGATAAAGTCAGCGTATTGATCAGATTATTCGGGAACACTTCGATTTGGTTATTAAATAATTCCACGTTGCGGTTAAAGATGGTGATTGCCGCACCGACATTTTCGTTTTGTTCCTGAATATCATCCATCATCTTGCTATACAGCGCATCGGCTTTCAGCTCAGGATAATTTTCGACCACCACATTCAGGCTACGAATCAGTTCCTTACTCATTTTCTCAATCTGTTGTAACTGTGAAATATCCGTGTCATTCATATTCAGGTTGAGAATCTGTTGACGTAACTCAGTGACTTTTTCCAAGGTGGATTTTTCGAACTGAGTATATTGATCTAGTGTTGCTTCCAAGGCTTCTAGTGTCTTTACTTTTTGACGTTCGAAGTTGGCCACTTCTGACCATGCCCGTTTGGTGGCATTAAAATAACGCACGATATTATTACGGATAGAAATGCCCCACACGATCAGTGCGACAAAAATTCCCAAGAAGATCAGTAAACCTGTCATCGCCATTCCCCTTATTGTTATTGCTCAATCATTAGCGAATTAAATTCAGCATCAATTGTTGAAACTTATGATATTGCGGCATGGTCATGGTTCTTAAATGTCCACGTAATGCTGGAATATCCTGAATGTCACTGCGTTTACTGGCTGTTTGGAAAAGATTTTGTTCGCCGACGTAACACATGATTTGTTCCTCATGATGATAAATTAAATCACCTGTAAAATGTTGAAAAAAATCATGTAACTTTAAGGTCAGACTAGGGCTCACCTCTTTTGCGAGTCGGTGTTGATCTAAGCCAAAAATATTCAATTCTTGGTTAATCAAAATATCGCTGCTTTGCCATGAGCTGGTATAAGGTTCAAAAAAACGAGAACGTTGATTGCTGACGGCAATTCCTAAGGCTGGCATTTGAAAAATAAACGCGCCCCACAAATCTTTATGGATTTCTTTAACGATTTTCTTATCGCTGCTTTGATCCTGAAGGATCGGCATTTCACTAACATAGTGATATTGAAACAGTAGAACCTGATGTTCTGTATTGCCATCATGCCATGTGGTCGACGCGTATTGGGTAATCTCGTTGGCTTCATTGCCGCGATTAAATAGGGGGAAATGTTGTTTTAACTTACTGATCACCAAAAGTGGCTGTGCTTGAATCGGTAAATAAGCAGGCAATTGCTGGAACTGCAAACCATAGCGTAATACGGTCATACGTTCTTCTAGATAATTGATGACGCGCGTTAATGGCTCTTGTGGTTCATAAAGCAGATAGGCCAGAAAACCGGTTAAAAATGCCCCGAGTAGACTCCAGATATATTGAATATGCGGATGTAAGAAATAACCAAACACCAAGGTGCCAACACTGATCAGTGCTAATAAATAGGGTAGGACATTAAAAAAACGCAGGCTGTGATCGTCACGCCATGGGTGCAAGGCATCTAATAGAGCCTGATCACTATGCGCTTTCTGTCCAACATCCCACAATCGTGCAATATTGCGAAAAACCTGCGCATTTTTTTTACGTCTGATATGCAGCGCTTGTTGTACAGTGTCGATCGGCATGGAAATAATCGTTTCATTATAATGGGGTGGTCTTGTTTGAATTATGCTTTAAATTTCAGAAACTAAGAAGTCTATAATCTGCATCTAGTTGAGTTTTATTATTTTGGATGAATGACTTTTACCAAAGCATTTTTATAGTAACAATCGACTAAACCGTAATTTAGTCGATTGATCAGTATTAAGCGTCGAGCTTATCCACCAACATTGCATCGCCATAACTAAAGAAGCGATAACGTTGCTCAACTGCATGGGTATAAGCAGCTAAGATATTGTCTCGATTGGATAGCGCTGAAACCAACATCAATAAGGTTGATTCTGGTAAATGGAAGTTAGTAATCAAACGATCCACGATACAGAATTGATAACCCGGATAGAGAAAGATTTGCGTATCACCAGTCCAAGCTGCAATTTTGCCTTGATTGGCTTGTGCTGCACTTTCTAAGGCACGGGTCGCCGTGGTTCCGACTGCAATGACTTTATTACCACGTGCTTTAGTTGCCAAAATCAGGTCAATGGTCGCTTGAGGTACGTCACACCACTCACTGTGCATAATATGATTGGTAATGTCCGTGGTACGCACAGGCATAAACGTGCCTGCTCCGACATGCAGCGTGACAAAGGTTTTTTGCACACCTTTTGCTTCTAGTTTTTCTAATAAGCCTTGGTCGAAATGCAAACTGGCAGTCGGCGCTGCCACACTGGCAATTTTTTCAGGGTCGTGGAATACGGTTTGATAACGTTCGGTATCAATCTCTTCGGCTTCACGATTGAAATAAGGTGGAATCGGCAGTTGACCGTATTGATCCAGTACCGACAAAATTGGTTGTGAAAACTTCACCACAAACAGATTTTCATGGCGACCTTGTACGGTGACAGGTACTGCATCTTCACCGATATACAGTTCTGCGCCTGCTTTAGGTGAGTTGCTTGATTTGATATGGCAATGAGCCGTGTGGGTATCCAACATGCGTTCAACCAGAACTTCGATTGCTCCGCCTGTCGCACGTTTGCCTTTTAAGCGTGCTTTCATGACTTTGGTGTCATTCAGTACCAGCAAATCACCGTCTTCGAGCAGGTCAATAATATCGGTAAAGGCGTGGTCGTGATATTGACCTTGCGCATCGATATGCAGCAGGCGAGATGCGCTACGGCTGTCTAACGGATAGCGAGCAATAAGTTCATCGGGGAGATCAAACGAAAAGTCGGAGAGTTGCATACATCTAAAACATTGCAAAAATTGGGCGTAGTATAGTCTTTTTTGCGTTTTCTCGCTGAGTTCGCGTGTTTATTGAGAGAAAAATATCTGAGTGATTTAAAAGTGAGCAATAAGCGTGAGTTAGTGTTTGACAATAAAATCAAACAGGTTATTATACGCAACACAAAGCATCGCACTCTTCCCGAGGTGGTGAAATTGGTAGACGCGGCGGACTCAAAATCCGCTGTCAGAGATGACGTGTCGGTTCGAGTCCGACCCTCGGGACCAAGATTCAAAGACCCCAAGCTGGTATTAAAGGCTTGGGGTTTTTTAATGCTTATTATTTGTATATTTATTATTGGATTTACGCTTCAAAATTTAGATAAAATTTGCTGAAATATTGCAGGTGAAAAAGAATTCTGTGGTGCGTTATGAAAAGCATAGTGCACCGCTGGATATGAACCAGTTAGATCGTCTTGAAGAGCGTGGCTTTAATATTCCATTTATTCTGTGGGGGACAACAGAAGTGAAGGGAAGTGAGCTGTCAGAACAAGAACAGAAGCTGGTGCAGCTATACAGACAGACGCGTGAAGAAATGCGTGGGGGCTTAGTTTCACTTGTTGAGACTTATGCGAATCAGTTTAAATAATTGAAAATAAATGTAATTGAGTAATAAAAATGGGACTAACTAATACCCAAAAAGTTGTTTTAGCTATTGTTGTATTTATTATCTTATTGATAGGGTGGGGACTGTTTCCATTATTTTTCAAATGGTTAATGATCGGAATAGGTTCAACAAAAGATAATCTAGAAGATTTTGGTTCCATGGGAGATATCTATGGAAGTTTGAATACACTTTTTACATCTGCAACATTACTCATTGTTATTTATTCTACCTATTTGCAGAGACAAGCAAATAAAGATACAAGAGAAGCGATGTCAGAACAGCTTAAACAGGCTAGAGACGCTACTGCTGAACAAGTTGCACAGGCGAAAGAGTCAACTAATTTACAGCTTTTACAAGCAAAAAAATCAATGGAAGAACAATTAAGCTTAGCTAAAAAAACTCATGATGCCCAAATTAATGAAACAAAACTAGCTTTTTTTACTTCTCAATTTTATGCCTTATTAAATTTAAGGAATGAAAAGCTTAAATTATTATATATAAAAAACAATGATAAAGAATTTACGGGAATTGATGTCTTTAGACTCTTTCATTTGGAGTTTGTAAAATTATTAAGAAATGAATGGAAAGGTGACAAATTAGAAGACTTAAATCCGCCTATGATTAGAGCAAAATTTCATTTAATTTCTAAAGAATTAAATTCGGGAGATAATTTTTATCCATTGTTAGATTATTTTCAAATTTATGTGAGCTTATTTACTTTGATTAAGAGTTCAAATTTGAAAAAGGAAGATCGAAAATTTTTTCTTAAAGTTATTAGCAATTCAATGAACCTTTCGGAACAAGTAGTTTTATTTTTTATCGCACCATTTCGAACAACTTTACTTTCTAGTTTAGAAAATACAAAAATATTTAATAGTTTTCATCATAAAAGTTTTGAAAAATTTGGTTTAAAGTTTCATAAAAATTCTCACTTTAGTTTAATTAAATGGAGAGAAATATTTGCTAATGAAAATAAATAATTTAAGAAACCCAGCATAAGCTGGGTTTTTTATTACTTAGTCTGAACGGCTCTGGATATGTTGCACACTTGATGATGGATCGTGTTGATGATCGCCGAAAATTCCTTTTCTGTTAGGTGGTCATCCACTTTCATTTTTGTCATTGCGTATAAAAAGCTTTCTAAGTTTTCCAATGGAAATTCAATCTGTTCCAATATTTCTTCAGCCGACATTTTCTTATGGCTGTCTATGTCTAACGTTGAGTGCATTGCTCCCCCTGTCTATTGATCATGGGCGTATTGTCTTCAATTTAGAGTGAGAAATATAGAGTCTGACGACAGTCGATGACGCTCTATATTTCCGATAAACCCTATAATTTCCAAAACTTTAGATGTAATAAATTTTAATTTATGTACTGAATAAACTTAGCTTTTACCTATTAAGTTTATAAAGTTGGCATAAATAGATAAGTAAAATTTAGATTAATGACCTAAAAACAATAGGGTAATGGTCAAGCCCACAATGAGTGAAACAAGGCCACCTTCAATAAGGCTTTTGAAGCGTTTGCGGAGTTTGAGTTGTCGGGATTTTCGACGGAATGCCACCATGTCATAAACAGGGGTATGTTCTTTGAGATTATTTTGAGTATGAGAATGCTTAGAAGCGAATGGTTTCATTTGCTAATTCCTAGTTCAAGTTTATTAAAACCTGAATCCAATACTTTCCTACGGTAATGGAGACAGACTGAACAGGGGTAGGAAATACCGCGAACTAAGAAGCGGCCAGCCAAAGGCTGCCCTGTCCAGCCTGCCATAGAACAGCAAAGCTGAATTTTACGCAAAAAAATAGCCCATGACGGACTTTTGCGTCTTAGTTCAATGATATTTTCAGGTTCCTACGCCTGCCACAGATTTTGCTGTGGTGAGAGTAAAGTTTACTCTGTACTTAAAAGAGTAGCTTAGATACTATAATGGCGTCAAGATTTTATAATAATTTTTGGGGTGGGGAATGGAAGAAATAATTTCTAGAGATGATGTAAAAGACAATATTACTTTAGAAAATGATGAGCTTTCAAAAAAGAATCCACATTATAAGAATTTAATTTTGGCGCAGAACTTATTGAATTTTTTCAATAAGCGTAGAGTTGCGTTGCAAGTTGATAGCCATGATTTTGATTCTGATTTTGAAGAGTCTTCATTATGTCTAGACGTCATAGTTTCTACTTTAGCTGAAAATAAAAAAGTTTTAGATAAAATTAGTAGTAGCTGGCTTAATACTGAGTTAAATAATTCAGGGCGAAAAATTGAAGAATTGCCTAATGTTTCAGATTCTAATTTTAAATTGAAAATAAAAGATTTAGAAAATAGCTTAGCAATAATTGTAGAATATATAGTTGCAATGGAAGATTTTGATAGAGCTATAGCGATTTCTAATGAATGGTATCCTAATTTTAGTAGATTCAAAGCGAATCTTTCAGAATCTAATGTTTTGCTAGATGATTTAAGAAATAAGACTATTAAAGACTTGTATGATGAAGATTATTATAGGTTTAATAAAATATCTAATATATATGAGTATTTGTTTTATTCTTTGATTGTTGTTATGTTTTTGTACTTTTTGGGCTTTAATGTTTATATTTCAGATATAGATTTTGGAGTTTTTTCTATTGGTTTTTCTGATAAAAAACATGTTGCTGATATATCATTTTATATTCAAAAGATATCAGTGTTGATATTGTCGACAACACTGGCTGCTTTTTTGTTAAAACGCTCTTTTATGAATCGACGTTTAGCTGATGAATCATATAGAACTGCAAAAGAATTATCTGGTTTTCCTCGATATATTGAGTCTTTGCCGGAAGAAATGCGGAATAAAATTAGATTCGATTTGGCATATAAATATTTTGGAAATAGTATTCATAATGATAGTTATACTGGTGGTGAAAACTTGATGCATGAAAATATCAAGGCTAATACAGAGTTTTTGAAATCTGTAAAAGACTTATCAAGTAGCAAAGAAGATAAAAAACTGAATCTGATCAGTAACTTAAATATTAAAATGGATTCCACGAAAAGGTAGGAACGAACTTATATTGAACTTCTTGTTCGCCATTCAATTCTTTTAGAAGAAACTCCTAAAGGCTATACGGTTTATGTTCGATATTTTTTTGGGGGGTATAAGGGAAATGATAAGAGTGATGCTGATCAATCAGACAATAAAATTTATAGGTAAAAAATAATGGCTGTGAATGTTGATGTTAATAGTCTTATAGCAAAATTGATTGAAGATGGAACAAGCATATTTTTTATATGGACTGTTCTCATTCTTATTCTCGTATTTATAGGGTTGTACTTTACGGGAAAGTCTGGGTTTATTTCGAGTATTAAAGACTATTCAGAGCATCATAAAAATAAATTTGATAGAGAATTAGCAGAGAAAACCGCTTTTCTTAACGATTCAACACTTAGTGAATATAAGGATGGGATTCAACACCATATTAATGTATTAAAGCTAAGCAGGTTTCTCAACTTTAAGAACAGTAACTTGGATGCTCTATCTTATATTTTGACATGTAAAGAAAAAGAGAGAGCGATCCGGCTATATAAGAGAGGAAGTTCATTTTTAACAAGGGAAAATGATAGCTTTAGAATAAAAGCTGGCTACTCGGACTCAAAGATTAAATGGATGGAGCGTGCTGCTTTTTTCATATATTTCACTTTGAACATTGGTCTCATGAGTCCCTTCTTTATTGCAGAAATTTTTAAAGTAAATGAAATATTGGGTTATACAATTCCTAAAGTGACTTTCATAGAAAGAACCTTGTTGTATTTCCTTCCTGCTTTTATTTTATCAATATTAATTGTCCAGTCTTTACTTGCTCCAAAGTTTGCTAAGAAATTTTTGGAGCTAGAAAAGATAAAACCAAATGAACAATTAGACTTAGATTTGTGAGGTTAGAAGGGTTTATGCGCGCTAATTACGAACCTATTCGATGAAGTCAGATACTACAACTAAAATTAATTGAATCTATTTTTAGATATAGCGTGGTCAAGTATCTAAGATACTCTTGTATCTAAAAGCCTAAATGAGTTATTATTTTTTATAAGATGATAATTATTCTTCACAACATCTTGTATTTATTAATTAAAATAATTTTGAATTTTGATTACAGGAGGTAATCAATCATGACAGTACAATTCAGAAATTTATGTTTTGAAGGTGGTGGAGTTAAAGGAATTGCATATGTTGGAGCGATGCAAATCTTGGAACAACGGGGACTGTTGAAAGAAATAAGAAGAGTAGGCGGAACAAGTGCTGGTGCGATCAATGCATTATTATTTGCACTGGGATATACCAATCAAGAACAGAAAGAGATTTTATCATCGACTGACTTTGAAAAGTTCATGGATAATTCATTCCTGATAACTAGTGATATCAAGAGATTAATGAGTGAATATGGATGGAATAAAGGTGATTATTTCTTAACATGGATCGGAGACCTAGTCGGAAAAAAACTTGGCAATCGTAAGGCCACCTTTAAAGACTTAAAAAATGCGGGCAGACCCGAACTTCATGTAATCGGAACAAATCTTTCAACAGGTTATCTTGAAGTATTTTCAGTTGAAAGACATGAAGATATGGCATTAGTGGATGCTCTGCGTATAAGTATGTCAATTCCTTTATTTTTCACAGCCGTTAATTATGGTTCCCCAGAGAATGTATATGTTGATGGGGGGGGTGTTACTCAACTATCCAGTTAAATTATTTGATCGAGAAAAATATATTGATATGGCCTCAGAAAGTGAGGCGGCTAGAAGTGTTGATTATTATAATCGCGAAAATGCCAGCTTTCTTCTCGATCAACCAGACAGAAGCCCATATACATACAATAAACAGACCTTAGGAATAAGATTAGACACTCAGAAGGAGATTGGGTTATTCAGATACGGTGAAAAGGGTGAAGCTAACAAAATCAGTAGTTTTTTTGATTATGCTGGAGCTCTCATATCAGCAGTAATGAATGCCCAAGAAAATCAGCATCTACACAGTGATGATTGGCAGAGAACTATATATATCAATACATTAGATGTAAAAACAACGGACTTTAAACTTAAAAAAGAGAAGAAGCTTGCTTTAATCAATGAAGGAATTAAGGGAACAGAAGCATATTTTAAATGGTTTGAAAATCCTGAAGAAAATCCTATTAATAGACTATAAACATATAAAAAAACAGTTTGTTGCAGTATTTTAAATCAAGTGGTGACACACTAAATAGGGGGTAAATATGGCAGATTCTGATTTTCCCGATACGCCAAAATCTAGTTGGCAAAAGGTCATGTGGTTTGGTGTTGGACTTGGACTACTTTTAACAATTATGGCACTGTTAGCTGGTGTTGGTGTACTGCTAGTGCAAATAGTCGATATTATCGAGACCAAGGACAACGATTTGGTATTTACCTTTTCAGGTATAGGACTAGTTACCACAATATTAATTCGTTTGCTAGCAGTACTTATAGGAGCGGCAATTTCATTTACAGGACTCGCTATTTCCTTTTTCGCCTATGAGAAAGCAATAAATTTTAGCGGAACGATGAATGCATCTGAAACAACAGTCGCTAAAGCCACACTTGCTACTTACTCCCCTGGAATTGTGGGGATGATTGTTGGTGCAGTTATTATTATCTGCGCTATCTTTGCAAAATCAAATTTTCAATATAAACCTTCACAGACAACTACTATGACACAGAGTAGTTATGCTACTAACGGCAAACAAACTGAAATGCCGCCGCCCTAAGAATTATTTCTTAAATTAATAGTCAAGAAAAATAATATCTATTGGAGTGAAAATGAATACTATTTTTTTTAAAAAACAGCTCTTATATAAATTATATATGCTTGGATTCATTACATGTATTTCTAGTTCTGTTATAGCCATGGACTGTCAAATAGCAAATGAACTTTCAATTAATATTTATAAACGAGCATATGATGCTTATACTAAAGGTGATTTGCAAGTAGCTTATGCACATAAGGATGATTTCTGGGATATTTTTAAATATGGTCAAAATTGTGAAAAAGTTAAAGAAACTGCTGGAAAATTGATTAAAGCTAATATGCATAAGGATGCTAAAGTTCCAATTAATGCTAAGGGCGTTGAAAGTGATAGTATCAGTAAGTTTACCGCTAATGTTGCTAATCCTGTGGCATTAAAACCAATACAAGAATTATGCTCTAATAAGCAGGGATGTACAATAACGGTTAAAACTGGAGGTGTAGCTGATGTAAATAGTCATACAGCGCCAAAAGTTTTTGAATTTACTCAAGATAAAAATTTGACTGAATTGAAAGAATACACTTTGAAAGATCATAACAAAAACTTTGATCAGAACTTTAGGATAAACAAATCACCAGTGCCAGTATTTCAAGGAGCACCGAAGTAAAAAGATATGTATAGATAAATAATGTTGATAATTAAATAAAAGCCTAGAGCGATAGAAATAAGTCAATAGTCTTCTAAGAAGTATCATTATTTAATATAGCCTTTTAATAAGGCTATATTAAAGGTAAATAGTACAAAATTATTAAGCTACTTAAGATTGAACCCAAAATAGTCCCGATTAACATTGGATAGAACCATATGCTAAATTTTTCCTTTCACTTTTATCGAATACATTTACCTTAGGTCAGATTTATACAAGATAATTGCAAAGTTAAAATTTAATGAAATTTCACGTTTTGTTGCGAATTGATTGAATCAACAATTGCCTTTTCTGTTAAAGTTTGTTAATACTAAGTGATAGTTTTCACATTTTTTTTATAAAACGTAAAGAACCGTATAACGAAAATATTCGAGAGGCGGGAATGACGATTCAATTATTAGAACTACAGCAAGCCGAAAAGTTAAGTGCTTGTAAAATCTCTCTTTCTTTGGGGTTGACTTCAGAGCAGAACTTGCTTGAGCAATTTTTACAGTTCAACCGAAAACTGATGCAAGCCAGTACCGCATTGCTGTCATTTCACCAAGAACCTTACCTTTGGCATCGTTGCCCTGAAAAACTCAAAGCCATTGATTCCGCAAAGATTATCAAAAGTCTAAACACCCTATTTGTGAATGGTGATCTAGTCGATAGCGACCATCCGCAATACTCAACCTTACTGGCATTCCTTGCACCACTGAAAAAGAAAATCCAAACTGCAGTCGCCCTACATCTTAGACATCCAGACCAAACTTCACTGGGTTATATCATCCTGTTTGATGAAGCTGCACAAGGCTTTAGCGATCTACAAAAACAACTCCTGCAAGAACATTGCATCAACTTCATGCAACAACTGGAATTGAAGTTTAATCATGATGAGCTGAAAGAATTATACGAACAAGAAGCTGCACTCAATTTTAGTAAAACTAAATTCTTTTCGATTATTTCCCATGACTTACGTGCACCATTTCATGGGCTATTGGGTTTCTCCGAAATCTTGGCGAAAGAACGTGAAACCTTAGATGAATCCAGTATTCAGAATATTGCCGATTATCTTTATGATACTTCGCAATCGACTTATAACTTATTGGAAAGCTTGCTGAATTGGGCGATGGCCGAAGGTGGGCGGTTTGTCTATCATCCCATCAACTTTAAGTTGCGTCAGATCACCAATATCGTGACCGATATTCTCAAAACCTTGGCCATTAAGAAGAATATTCAACTGATTAATGAAGTCGATGAAAATCTTAAAGTCTATGCCGATATGAATATGATCACCTCGGTGATTCAGAACTTGGTGTCTAATGCGCTGAAATTTACCGATGTGGATGGTAAGGGCAAAGTCTATATCCAAGCACAGCATAAAGGCACTTATGTTGAAGTCTATGTCAAAGACACTGGCCTTGGCATGACTCAACAACAAATCAACGATCTATTCCAGCCACGGATTACCATGAGTTATAAAGGCACTGCAGGAGAGAAGGGTGCAGGTCTGGGTTTAAGTTTATGTAAGCGCTTTGTGGAAATGAATTTGGGTGAAATCAATGTCACTTCCAATGAGGGCGAAGGCACTGTGTTTACCGTGTTGCTGCCAATCGAACGTGAACAGGTTGATTTATGTACGGATCAACAAAAAAGCAAAGCGAAATTAGTCTAAAGAGATTTTAAAGATAAGCTTGTAACTGATATAACTAACTTAGATGACATGACATCAGTCGAGCCTTTTTATATGAATGCGCAACAGCTACAAAAAACCTTAGTTGCAAGCCAATATGCTGAACAAGTTTTAAATTTATACACATTACAATTAGAACAAGATTATTCCGAAGATCAATTTCTGGACTCGCTATCGACTGAAACCATCTATCAAAAAGTGCAACTGGCTGTGGCGGAAGTCTCCGATGAACAATCATGGATGAAAGCCTTACGCGTACTCCGTGCCAAGCTCATGTTTCGCTGGATTTGGCAAGATGCCAATCAGTTGACTAATGTGGTGACACTAACCCGTGAGTTATCAGATTTTGCCGATGCCAGTATTTGTGCAGCTAAAGCTTTTGCATTACCGCCTTTATTAGCTAAACACGGTGAGCCCATCGGTTATTCAGGTCAGTTACAAGACCTGATTGTGATTGGCATGGGCAAGCTCGGTGCCCAAGAGCTGAATCTTTCCAGTGATATTGACCTTATTTTTGCCTTTGATGAACAGGGCGAAACCAATGGACGTAAATGTATTGATGTGCAGCAGTTCTGTATTCTGTGGGGGCAGAAGCTGATTTATCTGCTCGATCATATTACTGCTGATGGTTTTGTATTCCGTGTCGATATGCGTTTGCGTCCGTGGGGCGATGGTTCAGCCTTGGCGATTAGTCATAGTGGTTTGGAAAAATATTTAAGCCAGCATGGGCGTGAGTGGGAACGTTATGCTTGGATTAAGGCACGAGTGATAACGGGTGGCAAAGCGGGCGAAGAATTGCTAGACATGTCACGTCCCTTTGTATTCCGTCGTTATGTCGATTATTCCGCTTTCGCCGCCATGCGTGAAATGAAGGCCATGATCGAACGTGAGGTCATGCGTCGTAATATCGAAGAGGATATTAAGCTCGGTGCAGGCGGGATTCGTGAAATCGAGTTCATCGTGCAGGTGTTCCAGTTGATCTATGGCGGATCGAAGCGCGAACTACAAGATCGTCAATGTCTGGTCAATTTGCATCATTTGGGTGAAGCGGAGCTGCTGGATCAGCAAGCAGTGATTGATCTGGAAGATGCTTATTTATTCCTAAGACGAGTTGAACACGCCATTCAAGCCTTGAATGATCAGCAAACCCAATCTTTACCCACTGAGCCTGAACAGAGACAACGGATGTTGGATACGCTTGGCTTTGCTGATTGGGCTGTCTTCTTGGATGTGTTGAATCAGAAACGTGATAAGGTCAAAGTCCAGTTTAAGCAGTTAATTCAGGAAAAAGAGTTTGCTGAGCCAGTTGATGATTTTGTGCAGCTTGAACAAAAACTCAATGCCGTATTGGATGATGATGCCAAGAATTTAATTCAAAACTTTTGGCATGGGCAGGCGTTACGCAAAATCCCTGCCAGTGCCTTAGAGCGTTTAAAGAAATTCTGGCCACATTTGATCGAAGCAATTTTACAGTCGGATCAACCGCAAATGGCGCTGTTACGTTTGATGCCATTGGTTGAATCGGTGCTACGTCGTACCGTCTATCTGGTGATGTTGATGGAAAGCCGTGGTGCGTTGCAGCGACTGGTCAAGATGGCAACTGTCAGTCCATGGATCTGTGAAGAACTGGCACAGTATCCAGTGTTGTTGGATGAATTCCTGTCGATGGATTTTGGTTTGCCACAACGCAAAGATTTGGAAGATTCACTGCGCCAACAATTGCTACGCATCGAGATTGATCAAGTTGAAGATCAGATGCGGGTACTGCGCTTATTTAAAAAGAGTAATGTATTGACGGTTGCCGCCAGTGATGTACTGGCAGAAAGTCCGTTGATGAAAGTCTCCGATGCCCTGACTGATATTGCTGAAGTCAGTGTACAAGCGACTTTACGTTTGGCGTATGAGGCGGTTGCACAGCGTCATGGCTATCCAGTTGGAAATGATGGACAGCGTTGCAGTCTCGATAACAAAGGCTTTGCCGTGATTGCCTATGGCAAATTGGGTGGCATTGAGCTGGGCTATGGTTCAGATTTAGATTTGGTGTTTATCCATGCCTTTGAAGAGCAAAGTGAAACCGATGGTCGTAAGGGCATTAGTGGGGCCGAGTTTGCCATTCGTGTGGCGCAGAAGTTTATGTCCTTGATGACTACGCAGACCTTGGACGGGCGTGTCTATGAGATTGATACCCGTCTGCGACCATCGGGTGAAGCGGGGATGTTGGTCACCAGTTTAAAAGCTTATGAGCAATATCAACAAAAAAGTGCCTGGTTATGGGAGCATCAAGCTTTAGTGCGTGCTCGCTCTATTGCAGGAGATCGTGGATTATGCACGCAATTTGAACAGATTCGCTGTCAGATCCTGACCCAAGTACGTGATGAGAATGTGGTGCGTGAAGAAGTGTTGAAAATGCGCCAAAAGATGAAAGATCATTTGGGATCATCTTCTGAGCAAAAAAAACATGGGATTTTTCATTTAAAACAGGACTCAGGTGGTATCGTTGATATCGAATTTATGGCACAGTATGCTGTGCTTGCATGGAGTGGGACGAATACAGATCTCGCCCATTTTTCCGATAATGTAAGAATTCTAGAAGATGCTGCTAAAGCAGGCTGCTTATCCAGTGAAGATGCCACAGCATTAATACACGCTTATCTCCGTGAACGAGCTGAGAGCCACCGTCTAGCGCTTGCAAATCAATCTATGCAAGTCAATGCTGCGGATTGGCACGAAACCCGCGAGATCGTTTGCAAGTTATGGCAAAGATTAATTGATCCAACTGCGCAAGCATTGGAAAGTGAATAATTGTGTAAAAAAGAAAATGGAGTATGTGCGATGAGTTTGGCTGATCGTGATGGTTTTATTTGGCAAGATGGAAAATTAGTTGACTGGCGTGATGCAAAAATTCACGTCTTAACTCACACACTACACTACAGCATGGGTGTCTTTGAAGGCGTCAGAGCTTACGAAACCCCAAATGGTACAGCAATCTTCCGTTTGCAAGATCATACTAAACGCTTATTAAATTCAGCAAAAATTTATCAGATGAATGTTCCATTTGATCAAGCGACATTAGAACAAGCACAAATCGATGTGGTGCGTGAAAATAAATTAGCATCTTGCTACCTGCGTCCATTAATTTGGATTGGTTCTGAAAAACTTGGTATTGCCGCAACTGACAATACCATTCATGCCGCGGTTGCAGCATGGGGTTGGGGTGCATACCTTGGTGAAGAAGCAATGGCACGTGGTATTCGTGTAAAAACCTCTTCATTCACGCATCACCATCCAAATGTGACCATGTGTAAAGCAAAGGCATGCGGTAACTATACTGTGTCGATCTTGGCGCATCAGGAAGTGGCACGCTCAGGTTATGACGAAGCGATGTTACTTGACCCACAAGGCTTTGTTTGCCAAGGTGCGGGCGAGAACGTATTCCTGATTAAAGATGGCGTGTTGCATACCCCTGATTTAGCAGGTGGCGCGTTAGAAGGGATTACCCGTCAAACCGTGATTACCATTGCTAAAGACCTGGGCTATGAAGTGGTTGAACGTCGTATTACTCGTGATGAATTCTACATTGCAGATGAAGCATTCTTTACAGGTACTGCTGCGGAAGTAACACCGATTCGTGAATATGATGACCGTGAAATTGGTTGTGGTTCACGTGGTCCGATTACCACTGTGATTCAAAAGACTTTCTTTGATGCAGTACAAGGTCGCAATGACAAATATGCACACTGGTTAACTTATATTAAATAAGCTGTAATCGTGCACAAAGGCGAAGCTTAGGCTTCGCTTTTTTATTGACGAATTAATACTAAAAAAAACAATCCGCTCTATGCTAAGATGAGCGTATATTCAGTGCATATGATTGAACACTTTTGTTTTTTTGGACAAAGTGTAGCCTCGTATCTCAAGCATTTAAGGTTATCAGATGGTAGATATTCAACAAAATTCGGCAACTCATGAAGACAATGTGATCTTGTGCATGAAGTGGGGAACCAAGTATGGTGCTGAGTACGTCAACCGTTTGTATAACATGGTCAAACGTCATTTGACTCTGCCTTTTAAAATGGTGTGCTTGACTGATCGTACCGAGGGCATTGATCCGAATGTTCAATGTTTTCCAATTCCATCTCTGGATTTACCTGCTGGTAGCCCTGAGCGTGGCTGGAATAAACTCTCGACTTTTGAACCTGATCTGTATGGCTTAAAAGGCAATGCTTTATTCCTCGATTTGGACGTGGTCATTATTGATAATATTGACTGCTTCTTCCAAGCGGAAGGTGAGTTCTTGGTGATTCACGACTGGAAACGCCCTTGGCGTATCACAGGCAATAGTTCGGTTTATCGTTTTAAACTGGGTGCTTTTCCAGATATCTTGCCGTACTTCCGTGCAAACTTTAAAGAGATCAGTCAAAAGTTCCGTAATGAACAAGAGTACCTGTCTTGGTTTGTGCATAAAGAAGGCAAATTGAGTTATTGGAATAAAGAGTGGTGCAAAAGCTATAAATACCACTGTTTAAGACGAGTGCCATTTGCATATTTCCAGCCGCCTATTAAACCAAAAGGCGCAAAAATCATTATTTTCCATGGTGAGATTAATCCACCTGATGCGATCAGTGGTGGTGGTGGTAAGTGGTATCGCTATGTATTGCCATCGGATTGGATTAAAGAGTCTTGGCAATAATCCAAGTGTTATTCATCTTGAAATTGAATAGATGAATAGGATAAAAAAATCAGGCGGAATGCCTGATTTTTTTGCTTTAAGAGTTATTAAATATTGTGATATTGGCGATACCAATCGACAAAGTTTTTCACTCCATCAACCACTGAAGTAGCTGGTTTGTAGTCCACATAATTTTCTAGCGCAGAACTATCGGCAAAGGTATCTGGTACATCGCCAGGCTGAAGAGGAAGTAGGTCTAAAATCGCTTCTTTACCTGCGGCTTTTTCAATCGCTTGAATGTATTCAATCAGTTTCACTGTACGGTTATTACCAATATTGAAAATTCTAAACGGAGCATTGCTGGTGGATGGATTTGGATGGTTACTATCCCAAGTCTCATCAGGGGTCGCAATCTTGTCGCTAGTACGGATAATCCCTTCAACAATATCATCGATATAGGTAAAGTCGCGGGTGTGATTGCCATGATTAAACACAGGAATCGGTTTGCCTTCAAAAATATTCTTGGTGAACTTAAATAAGGCCATATCTGGACGTGTCCACGGTCCATAGACAGTAAAGAAACGCAGTCCTGTGGTTGGTAATTTAAATAAATGACTGTAGCTATGTGCCATTAATTCATTGGCGCGTTTGGTTGCAGCATAGAATTGCAGCGGATGATCCACACCATGTTGCTCGCTAAAAGGCATGGTGGTGTTAGCACCATAGACACTACTGGTGCTGGCATAGGTTAGGTGGGGTGTTGCTGCGTAACGGCAGGCTTCCAAAATGTTGGTAAATGCAATCAGGTTGCTCTCCACATAGCTATGTGGATTTTCAAGTGAATAGCGTACACCAGCCTGCGCGGCCAAATGAATCACACGATCAAAACGATGATCTTGGAAGCATTGATCCACCACGGCTTTATTGGCGAGATTGTCACGAATCAGAGTGAAACTGCCTGTATCGTTGCGCTCAGCCAGCAGTTGTAATTGCTGAGCACGGGCCTCTTTCAGGGATGGATCATAATAATCGTTAAAATTATCAAAACCGACCACATCATCACCGCGTTCCAGCAGTTTTTTTGCAACACTAAAGCCGATGAATCCAGCAGCACCTGTGACTAGAACTTTCATTCATCGCCTCCAAAAATATCTCGGGTATAAACTTTATCTTGTACATCTAGCAATTCATTGGAGAGGCGATTGGCAATAATCACATCACAAGCTTGTTTGAATTCATTTAGATCTTGAGTCACTTTAGACTTAAAAAAGCTGTCTTCGTGAAAGGTCGGTTCGTAGATAATGATTTCCAGACCTTTGGCTTTTAATCGCTTCATCACGCCTTGAATCGCTGAAGCACGGAAATTATCTGAGCCACTTTTCATCACCAGACGATAGATGCCCACTGTGCTTGGGTTTCTTGCTAGAATCGAATCCGCAATAAAATCTTTACGGGTGCGGTTAGCATCCACAATCGCTTTAATTAGATTACTTGGGACGTTGTTATAGTTGGCCAATAACTGCTTGGTATCTTTTGGTAGACAATAGCCGCCGTAGCCAAAAGATGGATTGTTATAATGACTGCCGATACGAGGGTCGAGACAAACACCGTCAATCACTTGTTTGGTATCTAGGCCAAAGCTTTGTGCGTAAGTATCCAATTCATTGAAGAAGGCCACCCGCATCGCCAGATAGGTATTGGCGAACAATTTAATCGCTTCAGCTTCAGTTGAATGGGTCAGTAAGACAGGAATATCCTGCTTGATTGCGCCTTCTACCAGTAAATCGGCAAATTGCTGGGCACGTTCAGACTGTTCTCCAACGATGATACGCGACGGGTAGAGGTTATCGTGCAGCGCTTTACCTTCACGTAAAAATTCAGGCGAGAAAATAATGTTTTCAGTCTGATATTTATTTTTGACTTGCTCTGTGAAACCCACGGGAACGGTAGACTTGACGATCATGGTTGCATTGGGGTTAATGGCCAGTACATCCTGAATGACGCTTTCTACACTTTGCGTATTAAAGTAATTGGTTTGAGGGTCATAGTCAGTTGGGGTGGCAATAATAATAAAATCAGCATCGTGAAAAGCCAGCTGTTTATCTGTAGTCGCCGTGAAATTGAGCTGTTTTTCTTTTAAAAAGAGTGAAATATCATGATCTTGAATCGGTGATACTTTGTTATTCAGTAAATCTACTTTACTTTGTAGGATATCCAAGGCGATGGTTTCATGGTGTTGTGCAAATAGCATTGCATTTGACAACCCGACATATCCTGTTCCAGCAATCGCTATTTTCATAAGTACCTAACAGATTCGACATACATGATGGACGGCTAATAGGATAACCAGAGTGAGCCTAATTTTAAATCCCATTCTACAGGTGTAATCACCATTCGTCCTGCATTCGGAGTGAGCGTGATTTCACTAAAATACACATGATCTTGAGAGAGTAAGAAATCTACTCGGCTATAACCATACGCAAAACAAAGCTTTTCTGACAGTTGAATGATCTCTTGCAATTGTTTCGGTGCAGCTAAAGCGGATGGTGAATTATCTTTAAGATCGACCCGAAATGGCTGTAACTGCCATTGTGTATCATACATATTTGAATAGTCATTGCCTTGAGCATCTTGGACATCAATTTCTAGATATTCTGGACGACCTTCAAAACAGTGCACACGACACGTGGTAATGGCGGATTGACTGGCCGGATCGACATAGAGCTCTACATATTCTTCAACCAGTACTTTAGGGCAAATATCTTTGTAGTGCCATTCACGCTTTCTAAAATACATATTCATTTTAAGATGATTTTTGATTTTAGCGGTTGCTGCTTCGACACTAAATTTGCTTTTATCGCGACAGACCATGGCGCTGCCACTATCGTGGGTGCATTTTAAAACAAATTGATTGGGTAACTGGTTAAAATCAATCTCATCAATACATTTGTAAATGCCAATCAATGGAACAAAATAGGCATCCCCAACCTTTGCTGAAACTAGCTGTCTGACTGCACATTTATCTGCTAATTTTGTGAACAGGGGACTCCGCTCGAAAATCATTCGGGCAGTGACTTTTTCATTGAAGCTTTTTGGCGAGCAAAAATCAGGGGTATAACCTAATTTGCAGATAAAACGTTTAGTGAGATACGCTTTATCTGAAACAAATTTAGTTCTAATTATTTTTGCTTGATACTCAAAGTAATTATAAATCATCAGTCAAAAGATTAAATCCCGTCAAAGTAACCTGTAATTATAATAAAAATACCTAAATTCGTCTAATAAAAATGTGGTGATTTTAGGTGTAAAATGATTCCAAAAGGTTTGATTTTGTTAGGGATTGTCAGGGGTTAAGTTGATGTTAATAAAGTCAGTAAACAAGGTGGAATTATATATCTGCTGATTACCTCATCGATATTAAAATTTAAACAATTATAATATATTGATTTATATGGAATGATCGCACAATGAATACCTCCGCTATTACGAAAAGAGACTGACTGTGAACAGATCAGTGGTGTTATCATATGCTCCTAGATTAAACATGTTTGGCCGTATTTTCGGGCTTTCGGATCGTTTAAGAGTGAATTGATGAGTGAAATGATGCAACCGGTTGATGTGGTGATTGCTTGGGTGGATGGCAATGATCCGAAGTTGAAACAGAAGCGCATGCAGTATCAGGGCAAAACACAAGCTTCTGATGCCGTTAGTGATACCCGTTTTGCCAGCAACCATGAAATTTATTATAACGTTGCATCTATTTTAAAATATGTCCCATTTTGTCGACATATCTATATTGTGACAGATGGTCAGCAACCGCAATGGATTGATGACTTTGTTCAGGATGGGATTTGTGAGGCGGGTAAAATTCGAATTGTTGATCATCGTGAAATATTTATGGGGTATGAGCAATACTTACCCACTTTCAATACACGTTCGATTGAAACCATGCTCTGGAATATTCAGGGTTTATCCGATTACTTTTTCTACTTGAATGATGATTTCTTTTTTAACGCGCCAGCACAATTAGAAGATATTCTGATTGATCAGAAAATGGTGATTTACGGGCATTGGCAAAGCAGTTTTGTGCTCAAGGCCAAGCTTTGGTATCGTCAGGTTTTAAATCAATATTTTTCCAAGCCGATACAACCTAAACATATGATTGCGCAAATGTTAGGTGCAGATATGCTTGGATTTAAAAAGTTTTTTGAGATTCACCATTATCCGCACGCGGTTGACCGTAAAATATTACAAGATTATTTACTTGCTCATCCTAAGTTTCTAGAAAAACAGATTCAGTATAAGTTCCGCAGTGTCGAACAAATCAATCCGATTTCATTGATGAATCATTTGAAAATTCAAAAGGATGAGGCCTTGTTAAAGCCTGACCTTGAGATTGCCTATTTGAAAAATGAAAGCAGTTTAAGCAGCTTCTTGCAAAGCTTGGGTAATGAACAGATTAAATATGGGTGTATGCAAAGTCTGGATCAATTGAGTGATGCGGCAGCGGCAGAAATTTATGCAGCTTTAAATCAAAAATTGGCAGGCTATATCCCGAAAGTTTTATTGGCTGAAACGGCCAAAGGATAAATGATGAAAGTTGAAACTTATCTAATTAACCTTGATGGCAGTGATCAGCGTCTGGCGAGTGCGACCGCACAATTACAGCAACAGGGATGGCCGTTTACCCGTTTTTCGGCCTATGATGGGCGTGGTAAGGCCTTATCAGAGTTTAAGCAATATGATGATGCCGAAGCTCAACGAATTTTAGGTCGTAGTCTGATGAATTCAGAGCTGGGATGTTATCTGAGCCATTATGGTTGTGCTGAAAAGTTTCTTGAAAGCGACGCTGATTATTTGGTGGTGTTAGAAGATGATATTCAGGTTTTGCCCAACTTTAAACACAAGCTTGAGTCGCTCCTCAATTATCTGGATCAGCATAAAGAACTGGATTGGTATGTGGTCAATATGGCGGCGAAAAAGAAAAAACTCGCCAAAGATATTGTACAGATGGATCAATACAACCTGTGGCATGCTTATTATTTCCCGATCCGTGGGGTTGGGCTGCTTTGGTCGCGTAAAGGGGCGGAAGAGTTTGTAAAACTTGGCAAACAAATACATGTGCCTGTCGATATCTTTTTCCAAGGTTGGCTCAGCAAGAATGGAAAAGGTCTTGGTGTATGGCAGCCTTTTGTTAAACCTGCTGGATTGGACAGTGATATTTTGGGTACGGTTGCAACACAGGGTATTCAGCGTAAAGACTTGGAAAAGCGCGATTCGTCTCATGGTCTAAAGAAACAGAAACGAATGTGGCGTGACCGTTTTTATGCTTTTAAGCATCTTTACTTTTAATTAAATATTCTGGGCAAATCACTTGAGTAAAAAGCTGAGGTGATTTGAAGATATGGCTGAGTGATCTGTATGAAAATATTTAAAAAAATATTCTATCTCTTAAAGTTCTATACGATGTATTCGAACAAAATGAGAGGGATTAATGATGCCATAGACAATGAAGCAGATCTGATTGTACTTAATCCGACTATTTCTGATGCACTCATTCCAAAGAAAATCTGGATGTATTGGGAAGGACCACTGGCTGGATTTGTGGAAAAATGTGTTGAACAGGTTAAAAAGACCAATCCGGATTATGAGGTTCATTTTCTCACGCCAGATACAGTGAAAAGCTTTTGTGATATTGATTTTACTCGTTTCCCAAAGGCAACGCCGCAACAAAAGGCCGATTTGCTTCGTTTTGAGTTGATTTATCAATATGGTGGTATTTGGTTGGATGCAAGCATCCTTGTTTATGAAAGCTTAGACTGGATTCAGGAACTGATTGCAAAGAATCATACCAACAGTTTTGCCTATTACCGTGCCAAGAATACAACACTTAAAGATTTTCCCGTCTTAGAGAATTGGTTATTGGCCAGTGCAGAGAAAAATATTTTCTTTAAAGAATGGTTTGATGAACTGGCGAAAGCGATTGAAATGACGCCTAAAGCCTATCTGCAAAAATTGAAAGAAACAGAACCTGATTATCAGGATATGTTTCAACAGATTGGTCGTCTGGAATATCTAGTGGCGTATGTGGCCTGTCAGAAAGTGATGCGTCATCATTTGCCGAGTATGTGCTTAATTAACTGTGATCAAAATGCGCTGTATTTTCAGGTAAAGCACCAATGGGTGAAAGAAAAAGTGCTGATCGATATGGCAATCAATTACCCGCCTCAGCAAATGCCAAGGTTGATCAAGCTTGCAGGAAAGGAAAGAAAAACCCTGAGTCATTATTATGAAAAAGGCATGTATCTAAAGGATTCTTTGTTGGACATTTCTTAACAATAGAGGAATAGAATATTGATGAAAGGGGAAGAGGAAGGCAGTAGAATATAGCTAAGATCGAAGTTTCCATTGTTATGAAAAAATTTGTTATTAGTTTATCCACCGCACATGAGCGTAGAGCGCATATTTGTAGTGAATTCGGTAAAAAAAGTATTGATTTCGAATTTTTTGATGCTTTAACACCAGAGCCTGCAGCATTATTTGCCCAAGGGCTTGGTCTAAATACCGATGAATATACACTGACAAAAGGTGAAGTGGCATGCTTTATGAGTCATGTATTTTTGTGGGAAAAAATAATTTCAGAAAATATTCCACATATGGCAATTTTCGAAGATGATATTTATTTGGGTGAAAATGTTAAAGAATTTCTCGCAGATGATGGATGGATTGAGCCTGATTGGCATTTAATTAAAATAGAGGAATTTACACCGAAGGTTGTATTGGGGACGAAACTTAAAGAATTCATGAGTCAGCCACAAAGAGCTATGTTTGATCTAAAAAGTAAGAATTTAGGTACAGCAGGTTATATTTTATCGTTGAGTGGTGCTAAGCAATTAATGAGCTATATTCAGTCGTTGGATAAGCTGATTGCCTTAGATCATTTAATGTTTGAGAGCTTGATCAAGGATCAAATTTTATCTGTCTCCCAAATGAAGCCAGCGTTGTGTATTCAAGATGTGACACTTTATTCAACCAAAGATAGTGTGAAGTTTGCAAGTCACTTATATAAAGAGCGTCAGGTTCGGATGAAATATAATAAGAAAAGTGGGGTTGATAAAATATTGCTTGAGCTTTTTAGAGTATTTCAGCAAATCAAAAATATTATTTTCCTAAAATCTGTTGGATTTAAATAAGGAAATGAAGTGGTGAAAAATTTTGTCGTGAGCTTGAAAACGGCAGTTGATCGTCGAACACATATCGAAGATCAATTTATGCAGCAAGGGATCGCTTTTAGTTTTTTTGATGCCATAGAGCCTCAACAGGTTGAAGAACTCGCAGCACGCTTGTCAGTT
The DNA here is from genome assembly GCF_000369845.1 of Acinetobacter higginsii. Taxonomy (NCBI): domain Bacteria; kingdom Pseudomonadati; phylum Pseudomonadota; class Gammaproteobacteria; order Moraxellales; family Moraxellaceae; genus Acinetobacter; species Acinetobacter higginsii. The sequence goes on from NZ_KB850223.1 coordinate 91,966, forward strand.
CGTATTCATAATTGTCATTTAAGCCAAGGTGAGTTGGGGTGTTTATTTAGTCATATTTTGCTTTGGAAAAAAGCAATTGATGAAAACATCGACTATATTGGGATCTTTGAAGATGATATTTATTTAGGGGGACAGGCCAAAGCTTTTCTTAGTGATCATGGTTGGATAAAAGCTCAATGGGATATTATCAAGATAGAGAAAAATTCAGCATTTAACTATTTATCTTTAACAGATAAGACCTCTCTGGAAAATGGCCGAATAATCTCAAGATTATTAAATCCTAATTTTGGTACAGCAGGATATATTCTTTCGAATAAAGCAGCTCAAAGCTTACTTTGCTATATACAGAATTTATCTGTGGTTGATCATGTTGATCAAATTATGTTTAAAAAGTATTTGAAATATGGCGAATATCCAGTTTATCAGGTCAATCCTGCATTATGTATTCAGGAGTATCTTTTATACCCAGATGATAAGAAATTCCAGTCTAGTTTATCTTGGAGAGATTCTTATAAAAAGAAAGAACAGAGTCCTTTAAATAAAATTAAAAGAGAACTGACAAGAGTCTTTTTACAGTTATATCGACTGCCTTTTAAAGTGAAAATTATCTTTAAGTAATTTATAGATTAGGTTAATGAGGTACTAATGGAACTTCCAACGATTCATGCTCTATGGATTGGTAATACACTAGGTAAAATATCAAGTTCTTGCCTTCAATCATTTGTTATGCGAGGACATACGGTCTTTTTGCATACCTATGGTACAGTTTCAGATGTACCTAAAGGCGTACAGTGTGTAGATGCAAATCAAATTATTCCAGCAGAGAAGATTTTTAAGCACAATCAAACAGGCAGTTATGCACTGTTTTCAGATGTGTTTAGATACGAGTTGTTAACGAAGGTTTCTGGTATTTATGTTGATTGTGATGTCTATTGTTTAAAACCAATGATAATTCCTGAGTCTCGTTATCTTTTAGGCTATGAAAGTGACAACAAGATTAATGGTGCAGTATTAGCACTGCCACAAGACAGTTCTTTATTAAAATCATTATTGGATGCAGCTTATAATCCATTTTTTGTACCACCATGGTATAAGAAGTCTCGTCAAAAACGATTGAAATTTAAAAAAATGTTGGGTATTGGGCAACACATATCAGATATGCCATGGGGGGTGATTGGCCCTGATGCAATTACTTATTTTGTCAATGCACTCCAGTTGGTTGATCAAGTCCAACCTATCGATCTTTTTTACCCTGTACATTATCAGTGTATTGGACAGTTATTGGACCCAAGGCTACAGATTGAAGATATTGTAAGCTCTAAGACAGTCTGCGTACATTTATATAATGAAATGTTGAGAAATGTCGATTTAGAAAAAATTGCCCCTGAAAGTATTTTGGCTAAAATGTTTAGAAATGAAATTTAAGTGTAGAGAAAAAATTTAAGATGAATGTGGCACATAAAAAGATCAAAATAGGTTTAATTATTGATGAGTTTTTTGGTGCAGTTGGTACCGCTTATGGTGGATATGGTTTTTTAGCTAGACGACATATTGCCAAATATCTTCCGACTGAGGATTTTCAGGTAGATGTTTTGCTCGGACGAGGAAAGTGCAGGTTTTTTGCTGAGTCATATCAAGTCGATGATGTGAATGTCTACCGTTTACCTCGTGGGAAGTGGTTTGCGAAACAATGGTTAAAAAAACAAGATTACGATCTCTACTTAAGCATTGAACTCACATATGAATATGTTTTAAAACATGAGCCGAATCCAAACAAGAAATTAATTTTATGGGTTCAAGACCCAAGACCTCACTATGAGTGGGATGAAATTAATACCGTAAAGCTATTCCCAGAAACGTCATATTATAATCAAAAAATATATGACCTAGTTCATGAATGGTATAAACAAGACCGGGTTAAGTTCATATCACAAGGATATTTTTTAAATCAAAAAGCCAAAGATTTATATCAATTGAATGATGATGTTGATATCCAGTATCTACCAAATCCAATTGATATCGATGAAAATTTTCATTTTGATATACACCAGAAAAAAAATATGATTATTTTTTTAGGTCGAATTGAATCGGTGAAGCGAGGTTGGTTGTTTTGTGAAATTGCTAAAAAAATGCCTGAATATGAGTTTTTTGTATTAGGTCAAACCTTTAGAGAAGATGAAAAAAACTCTGAAATCATGAAAGATTATTATGCAATTGAGAATCTGCATTTTGCTGGTCATGTTGATGGGGTAGAAAAAGAGCAATATCTGAAAGATGCGAAGATATTGGTGAATACCTCCATTCATGAGGCACTTCCGATCTCATTTTTAGAGGCTCTGTCTTTTGGTACATTGCTTGTAAGTAATCGGAATCCAGAAGAATTAACCGAGAAGTTTGGTATTTATGTTGGTGATGTTTTGGGAGATGGTTTTGATAAAGTTGATCTTTTTGTCGATGCAATTCGAAACCTCATGCTTGATGATGAAAAGCGCCAGATATTAGGCAAGCAAGCGATTCAATATATTAAAGACAGACATAGTGTTGAAGGCTTTCAAGAAAATATGCGTACGACGGTGTTACAGGCTTTAAAATTAAGTGAGTAGGGGGGGGCTTACTTTTGGAGATCAAACGTAGTGATCCTGTTGACCACCTCTAAACCGTTTATAACCCCACATATATTCAGCAGGAAAGCGGTTAATCATCTGTTCAACGGCTTGATTGAGTGCTGTTGTGGCAACTTCGATATCTCGATCATATAGTTGTGTATCATTCAGGTTATCACAATACACATCAAAACCTTTACCATCTTCACGACGGAAACAACTTAAGCCGACTAAGCGGCATTGGGTTTTTTGTGCCATTTTACTGGCAAGTGTGCTTGTGAGACATGGAACTCCAAAAAAAGGAACCACAACACCACCAGACGGGTCTGGGACATGATCGGGCAAGATGACACTGAAGCCACCTTGTTTTAGGTTTTTAAACAAGGCCTTTACACCAGATGCATCAGTTGGGACTAAAGTGGCGTTAAGACGCTGACGGGCATGTAAAGCAAAAGCATTAAAGCCAGAATCTTTCATGGGTTTGTACATGATGGTTGGAATACCGTATTGATGTACCCATGCATTCATCATTTCCCATGTGCCCAGATGCGGGGTAATGATCAGTGCACCTCTTGGATCACTAAGCGCATCGGTTAATACGTCCAGATGATGTACCGTATGAATCTGTTGGATGCTCCATTCAGGTGGCATCGCCCAGCATTTACCAGATTCAATATAGCTGAGGCATTGTTTGGTGACGCTTTCTCTCGCGAGCTGTTCTTTTTGTTCTAGACTAAGTTGAGGATAGGCTAGACCTAAGTTGACTCTGGTTTTCCACAGCATACTTTTATTCGGATTTTGATTGATAAAGTATGCCGCCACTTTTGCGATACTACGCAAAAGTGCTAAAGGGAGAATACGAAGTAGGGTAGCGTAAAAAGACATGATCTTAGTCTTGTTTATCTACGTTGCCTTTAAGCACCATATAGATCAATGCGACAAAAATCAGTAGAGCACCTGCCAAGCTACTTACACAGAAGTATAAAATGCGTTGATTGGTGTCCATATTGAAGAGTTCATTTGCCAAGATGTAACGCATGAAAAACCATTGAGCAAGTGAAAATACAATAAGTACAATTGCATGTCGACGTACATCAGGACGCATTGCCATAAGACGGATCTCTCAATAAAAAGCAGCCTATTATGCCACTAGCGGACTTGTTCGCAAAGTAAAACTCGAAGATAAAAAACCCTGCATGAAGCAGGGTTTTTGTTGAAGCATAAACTTAAGGTTTATTTTTCTTCAGCTTTTGGCTTTTCACGTAAACGAATACCTAAGTCGCGCAATTGATTTGCTTCAACTGGTGCAGGTGCTTGTGTCAATGGACATTCGGCTGTCTTGGTTTTCGGGAATGCAATTACATCACGAATTGAAGACGCACCGGTCATGAGCATGATCAAACGGTCAAGACCAAATGCCAAACCACCGTGTGGAGGCGCGCCATAACGTAATGCATTCAATAAGAAGCTGAATTTCTCTTCTGCTTCTTCTTCACCAATACCTAAAGCTTCAAAAATTGCTTTTTGCATTTCTAAAGTATAGATACGAAGTGAGCCACCACCGATTTCAGTACCGTTCAGTACCATATCGTATGCAACAGACAATGCTTCACCTGGATTGCTCTTCACGTCTTCAACACTAGATTTTGGTAGTGTGAATGGGTGGTGAACAGAAGTCCATTTTCCATCATCCGTTTCTTCGAACATTGGGAAATCAACAACCCAAAGTGGCGCCCACTCACAAGTTGTCAGTTTCAAGTCATGACCGATTTTCACACGAAGTGCGCCCATCGCATCATTTACAACTTTAGCTTTATCCGCACCAAAGAACACGATGTCGCCATTTTCAGCGCCAACACGTTTTAATAAATCAAGTACGATTGGCTCGATGAATTTAACGATTGGGGATTGAAGACCTTCGATGCCTTTTTCAAGTTCGTTGACTTTGATGTAAGCCAAACCTTTTGCACCGTAGATACCTACGAATTTGGTGTATTCGTCGATTGCACTACGTGGCAATGAACCAGCACCAGGAACACGTAAAGCAACAATACGGCCTTTAGGATCTTTTGCAGGGCCAGCGAAGACTTTGAACTCTACGTCTTGCATTAAGTCTGCAACGTCAACCAATTTCAATGGAATACGCATATCTGGTTTGTCAGATGCATAGTCGCGCATTGCGTCTGCATAAGTCATACGTTCAAACTTATCGAATTTTACATTCAATAATTCATTGAACATTTTAACCGTTAAGCCTTCCATTAAATCCATGATGTCATCGTCACTCATGAACGATGTTTCAACGTCGATTTGGGTAAATTCAGGCTGACGATCTGCACGTAAATCTTCGTCACGGAAACATTTCGCAATTTGGTAATAACGGTCGATACCACCCACCATCAACAACTGTTTGAACAATTGTGGTGATTGTGGAAGTGCGTAGAAGCTACCATTTGAAACACGGCTTGGCACTAAATAGTCACGTGCACCTTCTGGTGTCGCACGTGTCAAAATTGGTGTTTCAACATCTAAGAAACCATGATCTTCAAAATAGTTACGGATCAAGTTGGTCACTTTAGAACGGAAACGCAAGCGCTCTAACATTTCAGGACGACGGATGTCCAAGAAACGGTATTTCAAACGAATTTCTTCTGAAATATTGGTGTTTTCGTCATTCAATGGGAATGGCGGAGTATCAGAAGCTGCAAGAACTTCGATGTCTTTACCTAAAACTTCAATCTGACCACTCACCATGTTGGCATTTTCAGTACCTTCATAGCGACGACGAACACGACCTGTAATTTTTAATACAAATTCTGAACGTGCTTTATCTGCTGTTGCGAATGCTTCAGGCGTATCTGGATCGATCACCACCTGTACGAGACCATCACGGTCACGCATATCAAGGAAAATTACACCGCCATGGTCACGGCGACGATGAACCCATCCGCATAAAGTAACTGTTTGATCGATTTGGGCTTCTGTTAAAGAGCCACAGTAATGAGTGCGCATCATATTGAATTATGTATCCAAACTATATTGGCTGTAGACGGTGAATGCGTAAACAGCGCACCACCAATGAAGGGGAGATTATGCCTTGTTGAACGTTTAGTCTCAAGTCTTAATGTTTTCAAGCGAATTTTAAACAGACGCTTTTTGTTAAAATGATTTTAGACGCTCTGTTCGATCCAAAAATAAGAATAATAGACAAGCCATGCTAAAGACAGTTAGGCCAGCTTGGGTAAATTCATTAATCGATTTGCCAATAAAAAAATAGCGTTCACTGTTCCAAAGATCAGAGCTGATATGACGGCTATAGTCTAAAACTGAGAACAGTCCATATAAGATGGAGAAGATGGCACTGATGAGTGCAAATCCTTTGAGTCTAGCTGGGACGGGATCGGGATGTTGATGGGTCTTATAATAATGCCAGCACATTCTTATGAGGAACGGCAAAACAATAATGGATGACCCGATCTGTAATATAAAATGTAATGGATAACTAAAACCCAACAGTGAAATGTTCTGAGCCAGAATCCCTTTAAAAGCAAACGTTCGAAAATCAAGATGGGTGAGTCCATCCCAGATTAAGTGCGTGCTGATCCCGACTATAAGTGCTAGACAACTGAGAAAGCTGAAAGAAATAAAATCATCCAGTGAGTGAATATTTAAAGGATGTTGGATTTCAAGACAGCGATAGCTTACAGGGCGATAGATTAAATACCACAAGAGGCAAAAGAATATTCCAATTGGTAGATTCGGAAATAAGATACCTGACCATTGGTGTGTTAAAACGATATTTTCTTGGGTAAATAATCGATAAAGATCGGGTGCCATGCATCCAATCGCCAATGCTGCGACAGGCAAATGACCCTGACTTAATTTAGATAAAGGTGGGGCAAGGACTGCATGAGAAAGTGTAAAAGGCATATCGTTGAAAAACGACCATTCATTGAATCATGGAGAAGCAGTGTAGCAAATGTTCATTGTTGCACTGTTTTTTATTGCAAAATAAACGAAATGTTATAATATAACAAAAACAACGATCGACTGATTCGAGACCCGATATGTCATTTCCACAGAATATTTTGACCTTATCTATTTTAGCTGTTGTATCTGTATCTACTTTTGCAGCAGAAAATGAGCAAGTGACAAGCTTAGAGACAATACGAATAAAAGCACATCCATTAGAGCAAACATCGAAAGATTTTGCGGTTGCCGATACCGTCGTAGATCAAAAACGCTTGCAACAGGGCGCTGTCACCATTGGTGAGGCATTGAGCAGTGAACCTGGGATCTATTCCAATCAATTTGGTGCGGGCTCAAGCCGCCCTGTGATCCGTGGTCAAGATGGCCCACGGGTAAAAGTTTTGCAAAACTCCTCTGAAAATATTGATGTATCGACGCTATCTCCTGACCATGCAGTGACTGTAGATCCTGCATTAGCGCAACAGGTTGAAGTGATTCGTGGACCATCGACTTTGTTGTTTGGTGCAGGAACAGTGGGTGGTTTGGTGAATGTGACGGATAGCAAGATTCCAACCAAAATGCCTGAAAATGGTTATGAGGGAAATGTGGGCTTACGTTACAACACTGGCAGTGATGAAAAACTGGCAACGGCTGGTGTAACAGTTGCTTTGGGTGATCAAGTGGCCTTACGAGTTGAAGGCTTAAATCGTGAAGCCAATGACTATATCGCGCCGAACTATGTGCACGAAGGTGAGAAAGAGCGTCGTGTCGGTAATACCTTTGCCAAAGGTGAAACGGTGAATGTCGGTTTGTCTTGGATTTATGATCGCGGTTTTACGGGAATTTCATATAGCAATCGCCAAGATAAGTATGGTCTACCTGGACATAGCCATGAATATGAGAGCTGTAGTGCTCATCTTTCAGGACGTCCTCATTTACATTGTGGCGACCATGATCACGAAGATGGCGATGATCATGAGCATGGTCATGACGATCACGACCACGATCATGCACATGAGGCAGGCCCTTGGATTGATCTGAAATCTGAGCGTTATGATGTCCGTACTGAATTGAATGATCCGTTTGCAGGATTTAAAAAGTTACGTGCTCAGGCCAGCTATACTGATTATAAACACGATGAAATTGAAGAAGACACCATCGCGACTCGCTTTAAAAATAAGGGTTATGATGGCCGTTTAGAATTGGTACATAACCCAATTGGGCCATGGGAAGGGGTAATTGGAACCCAATATGGTCAACAAAAACTGGAACTCACCGGTGAAGAAGCATTCTTGGCACCCAATACCACGAAGAAGTGGAGCATCTTTGGTTTAGAGCATGCACAATTTAATGATGTCCATGTTGAGCTGGCAGCACGTGCAGAAAAACAAAAAATTGATATTGATGACTCAAGCAAAAAAGATTTCGACGGTTCAGCCTTTTCTGTTTCTGGCGCTGCAAACTGGGAGTTTGCGCCCAACTACAAACTCTCTTTGGTGACTTCACATCAAGAACGTTTGCCTTTAGCGCAAGAGCTCTATGCCAATGGTGGACATTTTGCGACCAATACCTATGAACTAGGTAATGATCAATTGAAGAAAGAAAAATCCAATAATGTGGAACTCGGTTTCCATTATGACAATAACAAGTTTGATTACCATGTGCATGTCTATCACAACTGGTTTGATGACTATATCTACGCTCAAACTTTAGATCGTTATAAAGATTTTCGCTTGGTGCAATATACCCAAGATCAGGCGCGTTTCTATGGTGCAGAGGCAGAAGCGGGTTATCAGATCTCGGATATGTACAAAGTCGGTGTGTTTGGTGACTATGTGCGCGGCAAGATCGACAATGAAAATGCGCCACGTGTTCCAGCAGGTCGTTTAGGGACTAAAGTGAATGCTGATTTTGGCGATGGCTTTAGCGGTTCAGCTGAATACTATCATGTATTCCAACAAGACAAGATTGCGGCTTATGAAACTGATACGCAAAGCTATAACATGCTGAATTTAGGTGTGGCATACACAGGTAAATATAGTAAAGCTACAGATTATCGTGTTTATCTGAATGCCAATAATTTGCTCGATGATCAGGTGTACCAACATGCATCGTTCTTATCAACGATTCCACAAGTGGGACGTAATTTCACGGTTGGAGTGAATTTTAACTTCTAAGTGAAAATTTAATTTTTGATTTTTTAAATGATCACCAAATTAGCATTGAAAAATCAAAGCATAAGCTCTAGCCTTAACTCATTAGGCTAGGGCTTTTTTTGTTTATATGCGTATCTTCCAACGAATCCATCGAAAATTAAACTGGTCAGGTCGACGTTACATGGCAGTCATATTGTGTATTTTTGCGATTGGATACATTGCTTCGGCAATCTATCACACCGTAAAACCACTCCCAAAGGGATTGGATTTTACTGGGCAATTACGTCATGCCAATGTGAAATTCTTAGCCGATCAGACTTATATCGATGCGCAAGGTCAGCAACAAGTAGATCAGCATATTTTCAAAGAAGTGTTTCAGTTGATTGATCAGGCACAGAGTACCATTGTGCTGGATATGTTCCTATTTAATCAGGAAGTGGGTAAGTCGACAGTCAAACAGTTTCCTTTAATGCAAGAGCTCACCGATGCCTTAATCGTGAAGCGCCGTTTGCATCCAAATGTTGAAGTGGTGGTGATTACTGATCCGATTAATTCGGTTTATGGTGGGTTAACGCCAAAGCATTATCTACAACTACGCCAAGCAGGTGTGGATGTCATCGAAACTGATTTAAAGCCATTGCGTGCTTCGAATCCGCTTTGGTCAGGTTTTTGGTATATCTGTTGTCAGAATTTGGGCAATAATCCTGAAGGTGGTTGGTTAAGTAGCCCCTTTGGCAATGATAAAATTACTCTGCGTAGTTATCTGGAATTATTTAATTTTAAAGCCAATCATCGTAAAACCTTGGTGGTCGATACTGTGGATGGCTGGAAAAGCTTAGTAACTTCGGCCAATCCGCATGATGGTAGTTCGCATCATAGCAATGTGGCCTTGGTGGTGGATGGGCCAACAGCGATTGATGTGTTACAAACCGAGCAAGCTGTGGCCAATATGTCTAAAGGTTCGAGCCCATTTGTGATTATGGGCGGGCTAGCCGAAGATAAAACATTACCACAAGTGCAAGTGCTGACTGAAAAAGCGATTTATGACGCCGTTCTGAAAATGATTCAGACTGCGAAAAGTAAAGAGCATTTGGATATGGCGATGTTCTATTTATCAGAACGCAATATCATTGATGCACTCAAGCAGGCACAGCAACGTGGTGTCAACATTCGTATTATGATTGACCCGAATAAAGATGCGTTTGGTCGTCAAAAGAATGGCATTCCCAATCGTCAAGTGGCTTCGGAACTGAATGCAGTTGGTATTCCAATCCGTTGGTGTGATACCCGTGGCGAACAATGTCATAGCAAAATGCTGCTTAAATCAAATGCCCAGCAAGCAGAGATCATTCTCGGTTCAGCTAACTTAACTGCACGTAATTTAAAAAATTATAATCTTGAAACTGATATGCGGGTGATTGGTGCAGCACAAGCACCTGTATTTAAAGATGCGGGACAGTATTTTGATGCAGCATGGACCAACGCCAATGCACGTCAAATCACGGTGGATTATGCAAAATATGCTGATGAGTCAAAAGTAAAATACTGGATTTATCGTTTTATGGAATGGTCTGGCTTATCCACTTTTTAATTCAGCATAACGAGGGTTCTACGCAATGGCGAAAATTAAACTGAATATCAGACAGGATGAGCAGATTGGTTTAGAGGTACATCAATTTAATCATTATGCAGATATTGTTGAAATTCAAAGTTGGGCAGAACTCTTAGAATGTTATCGCTCCCTTAAACAAGATGTTTATCCTAAAAAAGTGTTTCTAGTTTTAGATGACGCCGCACAAGCAAAATATACCTCGATGCATGCGGTCGAGGATGACCGTCTGTATGTCGATTTTAGTGACGACCTCAAGGGAATTGAAGTCGATGATCCACGGTGGGAGCAAACTTATCAAAATGTTTGTGTTCCAAAGCAATTGCAGCATTATCTTCAACAGTTGAATGATCCCGCACAGCAGCAGCGTTTTGAAAGCCTGGCTGAAAAAATGCAGCACTATGATGAAAGTGACTTAGAAGCATTGCTTTATTTCAATCAACATTTATTGATTTCACTAGACAGTGTCATTGAAGTAAAAGTGGCTGATATTGAAACCGAAGCATTAAAACTGGCGATGCTACCGAATGGCTATTTTTCTTGTGATTTTGATCCCTTCGAGAATTATGCACTGATTCAGAGAATGCAGCACTATGGCTTCGAATTTATCGGACTTGGAGCAGCTTTATTGGGATGGATCAAAACCCCAGATTTTAATGCAGAAAAGATGGAAGATTTAGTTCAGGATCTCGCTTTGATTTATCCTTTAGATTCCGCTCATCAAAAGGCAATGAAAGACCTGATTTTAAAAAATAATTATCTGATTTTACCTTATTCTGAATCCCCACAAGAATATTTAGGTTATGACCTATCTTGATTCATAACGAGAGTTCAACAAGCTGAATGTGGATGTTTATTTGCGATTCAGCTTGTTGAAAGACCTACATTATCAATAAAAAAATTAAGGGCTTGGCGGGATTAATTGATCTAAATCCTTATCAGCCATTTGCTCGAGTTCACTTAAATCTGTTTTAATTTTCCACTGACTCTCATCATCCACAGGATTCGGTAAGCGGGCTTCTAGCCAGTCACAGACCACATCTGGAGTGAATTCTGGATGGTTACACTGGATTACCCAAGCCAAGAAATCTTTGGCTTCACCGTTCATATAGGGTGGTGGAGACACAGGGAAGAACTGGGTTGGTAAACGCTCATTGGTGGATAAATAATTGAGTACATGTCCAAGTTCTTGAACGGTTTGCCATGCTAAAGGATGTTCAACATCAATATTGAATTTAAACCACCATGCGTGTTGACCATCTGCGCCATGTGCAACAATACGTGCTTCTTGCACGCTTGGCACTTTACAGAAGAATTGATAGAGACGATCAAAATTCATTTCAGCCACTGATGTTGCCTTAAAACCAAAAAAATGATTTTAGCATATCTCGGCGGAGCTGTAGCTCGCTGCTGTTTATCTTGGGAATTCAACAGCTAATCTGAAAAAATATTATTACAACAGTTGCGCTTATTTTTTATTCTAAAATAGACAGATACTCTGCTTTTAGGGAGATCACGATGAAGCAATTTCAACCTTATATTTATGGCTTGGCAGCTGTATTGAGCTATCTCCCAGTGATGAGCTATGCCGACAATGCTTGGAGTGGCTATAGTGGGGTAGAACGCCGCTCCTCTCATCAGACGACTCCTGCCTATCAGCCGCCAGCACAAGATCCATTTGCTTTTTCGAATCAGCGTTATACACCGACAGCGCCACCGAAAGGTTACTACTATCAACCCAATCAAAATAACTATTATCCTCATCCGAATCATCGACCGGGTGTCCGTGTCGAATATTATCCAGATACGCAATATGACCGCAGCTATCGCCGTGAGTCTTTTGTGGTGGGCAATGAATTACCGGGTGAGTTCCGCAGTGAGCGTTATGTGGTTCGGGACTGGGATTATTATTCCTTACGTGAACCCCCACGTGGCAGACATTGGGTCGTCGTGGATGGACGTTATCTTTTAGTGACTGATGATAATTTTACCATTGAGATTATTCGCTGATTTTTGATGGTTTTCTAAAATTTAATCTCTCGAGGATTCTCCATAATTTCTCGCTATTCATTACAAAGCTTTGCAATGTTGCGAGTTTTATTCATGCTTTCTCCTTGAGTTTTTCTTAATCTGATTTCAGATCGAAAAACAGAGGATCAAAGAATGAAGAAGACAGCCGTATTACTGGTATCAACGCTTATGCTGGGTGTTTCTGCCTCCGCTATGGCAGATTCAAATCGTTGGAATCATGATCATAGAGATCGCTACGATAACCGCTATGATCGTTATGACCACCGTTATGATCATCGTGAACAGCCGCGTTGGTCAAATGGCGATCGTGGTAATCATTATGGTCAACGCATTAATTTCAAGCGCGGTGAGCGTTTACCATCAGAATTCCGTAGTAACCGCTATGTGGTTTCTAACTATCGGACCCATCGTTTATATGAACCACCTCGTGGCTATAACTGGATGCAGGTACAGGGTAAATATGTGTTGGTGGACTCGAAATATCGTGTTTTCCGAGTTGCATAGCAGATGCAATAAAAAAGCAGGCCATATGCCTGCTTTTTTATTTATGCTAGTTCGTCATCTTGTGGTCGAGGTGTTTTGTTGGAAGGCAATTGTTGTTCTTGATCCTTGCCCCGAATCACAGAAGGGTAGTTCCATGACGCAAATCGGACCACCAAAATCGCCACCGCTAAAATCAAGATCGAACCTGTGGTAATCACCAAATCCATAGAAGCTTTATGATTGTGCTGAATATCGGCAATCAACAGGCGGGTGAGTGCAGTAATCGCGACATAAATCAAAAAGCGCACCGGCATGTGATTGGTCTTGAAGTAAATCCCGACCATGGCGCCTAATTCTAAATAGATAAACAGCAGCAAGATGTCATCAATGGTGGCGTACTGTTTTACCGTTAGAATTTCAATCACGGTATGTACGGCTGACCATGCAATCATACAGCCGATAATAAATAAGGCTAAATAATGAAAGGCTTCAACCGCGTAGTGACCGAAGCGATCAAGTAGGCGAGGTAAGCCTTCAAGTTTCTCTTTAGAGTTCGACATAGCGATTTATATTCTCAACATGATCATTAGAATGTTATGCAAGTTTTATGCTGATTTTATTATAGCGATAAAAAAACTGCCTCAACCAAATGATTGAGGCAGTTTTTAACATCACGCCAAAATTAAGCTTGGTTTGTGAAGTAATCTTCGCTGAAGTTCATGATCAAGTCAGAACCTGCTTTGATTTTCGCTAAACGCGCATCTAATTCAGGCAAGATACGGTCTACAAAGTATTGTGCTAATGCAATTTTGTTTTGGTAGAAATCACCAGATTTGTCTTTTGCAGCCGCCGCGATTTTTGCAAACATATAGGCGAAGCTGAGTAAGCCCACTGCATGTAAGTAGTCAACTGCAGCTGAGTTCGGGAAGTCAACATTTTCAGCTGCTTGCTCGATAATGAACTGCGTAATTGCTTCAATTTCAGTTGCAGCATCTAAAGTTGCATCTTTAATGAAATTCAAGTCTGTGTCTAGGTCATTGGCAAAGTCACGGATTTCGGTGATGTATTCAGCAATGAATGCGCCGCCACATTTAATGGTTTTACGACCAATTAAATCTTGAGACTGAACACCGTTAGTCCCTTCGTAAATTTGAGCAATACGAAGATCACGGATACATTGTTCCATACCCCATTCACGGATATAACCGTGACCACCAAATACCATTTGTGCATCTAAGGTTGCTTGGAAGGCCGTATCAGTGAGGTAAGCTTTTGCGATTGGTGTTAACAGCGCAACACGGTTATTCGCTTGCTTCACAGCTTCTGCATCAGTAGAGAATTTAGTGATGTCTAACTGTTGACCTACATAAACTGCAAATGCACGTGATGCTTCGTTATTCGCACGTACATTGAGCAACATACGACGTACATCACCGTGAACTAAAATGCTGTCTGCTGGTTTATTTGGTGATTGAACGCCTGCTGCGCTACGGCCTTGCAAACGGTCAGTTGCGTATTGTGCTGCATTTTGATATGCAAATTCAGAAGCACCCAGACCTTGAATACCCATCGACAAACGTTCGTAGTTCATCATCACGAACATTGCAGCAAGACCTTCGTTTTCTTTACCAACGAGGTAGCCTTTAGCACCATCAAAGTTCATCACACATGTTGCTGAGGCTTTGATCCCCATTTTGTGTTCAATTGAACCTGGGCCTACAGGGTTGCGCTCACCTAAAGAACCATCTTCATTTAACAGGAACTTTGGAACGATGAATAATGAGATACCACGTGAACCCGCAGGAGCATCAGGGGTTTTTGCAAGTACCAAGTGAATGATGTTTTCAGCTAGATCGTTATCACCACCCGTGATGAAGATTTTAGTACCGGTAATGTTATACGTACCATCTTCATTGCGTTCAGCTTTAGTTTTGATAATACCTAAATCTGTACCTGCATGCGGTTCAGTTAAGCACATCGTACCTGACCATTCGCCAGAATAGATTTTAGGTAAATAGGTTTCTTTTTGCTCTTGTGATGCATAGCTATTCAATGCCATACCAGCACCCACAGAAAGAAGCGGGTAGAGCATGAATGATGGATTGGTTGCGAATAACATTTCATCAGACAGTACAGTCAGCATTTTTGGCATGGCCTGACCGCCCCATTCTTCATCAGCACCTAAGCCGATCCAGCCACCGTCAGCGTATTGACGGAATGCTTCTTTAAAACCTGCTGGAGTGAAAACTTCGCCATTTTCCCAACGTGCACCTTCTTCATCACCCGTACGGTTTAACGGATGTGTCACGTTTTGGGCAAACTTCGCCATTTCTTCTAAAATTGCTTCAGCTGTTGCGGCATCTACATGAGCCAGTTTCTCATTAGACTGCCAAAATTGTTCTGCTTTAAATACATCATTTAAGATGAATTTCATGTCTGCTAAAGGAGCATTGTAAATTGGCATAATCGTTCCCTTCTACGCACCGTTTCATGTGCAAAGTGATCAAATAAAACGAACAAATAAATTGAATCGTATAAATTTAGCATTGATTAAACAAAAAAAGGACGGTCAAAACTGACCAGTCCTTTTTCTGTGATGAACGTTGCATCTCATTCTAAACTATGTTTAGAAAGCGAAGTGTTCCGCATCAAGTTCAAACAATGGCGCAACGCCAGTTGAAAGCACGTCTACATGTGAGCGAACACGTGGCAAGATCTTCTTGAAGTAGAAGCGAGCAGTGGTCACTTTTGCATTGTAGAAGTCAACTTCAGTTGAACCTTCAGCTAATTTCTCTTGAGCAACAAGTGCCATACGTGCCCATAAGTAAGCAAGCGTTACATAACCAGAGAAGTATAAGTAGTCAACCGCAGCTGCACCCACTTCATCTGGGTTTTGCATTGCACGCATGCCGATTTGCATGGTGATGTCGCCCCATTCTTTGTTGGCAGCAGCCAATGGCGCAATGAACTCTTGCATCGCCGCATTGTCTTTGTTTGCTTCAACAAATTTATGGATGATCTTGGTGAAGTCTTTCAACATTGCACCTTGAGTTTGCAAGACTTTACGACCTAACAAGTCAAGCGCTTGAATCTCAGTGGTACCTTCGTATAAGCAAGCAATACGTGTATCACGTACGATTTGTTCCATACCGTGTTCAGAAATGAAGCCGTGACCACCAAATACTTGTACACCGTGCTTCGCAGATTCAGAACCTGTTTCAGTTAAGAATGCTTTTGCGATTGGTGTTAACAAAGACAAGATGTTGTCAGCAAACTTACGCTCTTCTTCAGTTTCGCCTTTTTCAACGATATCTGCATATTGAGCCAATAAGTAAACCAACGCACGACCGCCTTCAGCAAATGATTTTTGCGTTAAAAGCATGTTACGAACAGCTGGGTGAACAATAATTGGATCAGCTTCTTTTTCAGGTGCTTTAGGACCAGAAAGAGAACGCATTGCCAAACGATCTTTCGCATACGCTAAAGCGCCTTGGAAAGAAGATTCAGATGCAGATAAACCTTGAACCGCTGTACCGATACGTGCTGTGTTCATGAAGGTGAACATGCAGTTTAAGCCACGGTTTTCAGGTCCGATCAAGTAACCTTTTGCTTGGTCAAAGTTAATGACACAGGTTGCGTTACCATGGATACCCATTTTGTGTTCGATTGAACCACAACGTACTGCATTACGCTCGCCAACTGAACCATCAGCATTGACGTGGAATTTAGGTACGATGAATAAAGAGATCCCTTTAGTGCCTTTTGGCGCACCAGGTAAACGTGCAAGTACGATATGGATGATGTTCTCAGCCATGTCATGTTCACCAGCAGAGATAAAGATTTTCTCGCCAGAGATTGCGTAACTACCGTCAGCATTTGGTTCTGCTTTAGAACGGATGATACCTAAGTCAGAACCTGCATGAGATTCAGTTAAGCACATGGTCCCTGTCCAAACACCTGAAACAAGGTTTGGCAAGTAAGTGTTCTTTTGCTCATCAGAACCGTGATGTTCTAAAGTACGAACCGCACCGTGAGAAAGACCAGGGTACATGCCCCATGACCAGTTTGCAGTACCCACCATTTCAGAGATAGAGATCCCTAAAGAGTTTGGTAATGCTTGACCGCCAAATTCTTCATCAGCAGAAAGAGAAGGGAAGCCAAGTTCGATATATTTTTGATACGCTTCTTTAAAGCCTGTAGGTGTTGTTACAACACCGTCATTCCAAGTACAACCTTCACGGTCGCCAACTTGGTTTAAAGGAGAAAGTTCGTTTTCGCAGAAATCAGCCGCTGCTTCTAAATATTGATCAACCAATTCACGGCTTACAGTGTCTTGAAATGCAGGAAGTTTCGCGTAATGTGCTTCAGCATTTAATAATTCGTGCAATACGAACTGCATATCACGTAAGGGTGCTTTGTATTGTGGCATAGCGGGTTCCTCAATACTGGTTAAACCAGAGTTATAATCTTAGTCAATGATAAATGTGCCCAACAGCACCATTTTGTACTGCTAATCGTGCAACAAGTTATAGTTCGGTACAAGCTTTTGCAGGTCATTTCTTAGTGACTGTGAAGTCAAAGTTTATGGTTCAACCTGTTTAAGCGTTTAGATTGTAGGTGCTTTTTGTGCTTTTGAGTCAAACTGCAGCGGCAAAATCGTAAGCAGCTGTGTAATTCAAAATGAATATGCTTTAGCCATAAAAAAAGGCGCTTGAAAAGCGCCGATGAGGAACAGAGGGATTAAGTCGTTGCGTTGGCTTGGCGTTTGAACTGTGATTTATCTGGGGTAAAACGAACCTCACAGGTGCCTTCAATTACACGCTTATTCCATTGAACATTCACACGTTCTCCAATACGCTTTCCTTGGCAGGCTTGTTCAATCTGGGCACGTTGTGCTTGATGTTCCTGACGCATTTGTTCGCGTTGCTCTAAACGCTGTTCACGTTTGGCTTGCCATTCAGCGCGTTGCTCTGGTGTAAGTGGTGCACGTTGCATATTATGGCGGTGATGGTCACGATCCATTGACTGTTCCGCTGGGGTGGTTGACTGACAGGCAGCCAAACCTAAAACAGAACCGAGTAGGGTGGTCATCAATACGATTTTTGTCTTGTTCATTGTTTTATCCAGCATGATCAGTTGTGATTCGATGGTTAAAGATTAGATAATAAAGATGAAGAAACAATGGAGAGTTTTTTTCGACCATGTTGGTTACAATCCACAAATAGAACACTATTGAGAATCTGCTTTTGAATGTTCGTCGCGTGCCCTTAGCCTTACGCCTGTTTTTAACGGTATTACTGACCACCTTGTTGATTGCAACGATTAGCTTGGGGATTTTGCATTGGACCATGCAAAAGAACTTTGCCCGTTATGTGGCCGATGTGGAAATGCAGAAGCTAGACCGATTGATTGCCAATTTAGGCAACGTCTATACGGTTTATCATGACTGGGGCAATGCAATTCAGGCACAGATTCTGCAAATTGAAGGCACGGCAGCACCAGATGACTATGATCGCCTGTCTCAGTGGTGGTTGCGCCGTCAATACGATATTGCCTTACAACAACGTTATTTTAATGACCACACCTTACTTAGCCTGTCTCCAACGCTGGCGCAAAATAATGTCGAGATCAAAAACCGCCAGATCTTTAATGATGAAGAATTAAAAATTCTCAAACAGAATTTACCTTCGGAGTATCAACCTTTTGAAGGTTTACGCTTTCCTTTAAGTCCACGTCAATTTCGTTTAAAGACGGATAGCAAACAAGATAAACAGGACAGTAAACTCAATGCTGCACCTGCTGAACAGGGCAAAAAGCGCTTTGTCTCGATTCCTGATCGTTTAGGTTTGAGCTCACGGCTGTCTTTATACGATGAGAATCAGCAGTTTATTGTAGGTGAACCTGCGACTGATCAAATTTCTTTCCGCCCGATTGTGGTGGGCGAGAAGGTGGTCGGTTACCTCGGATTAAAGCCCGTACTGGATCAGGATGATGCATCCAGTATCAATTTCTTTAGTAATCAAAAACGATATTTGCTGTTGGTCTATGCTTTAACGGTACTTTCAAGTTTGGTTGCAGCATTGTTGATGGCCACTTATTTTAAAAAACCGATTCAACGTTTATTAAAAGCAACCTTGGAATTGACCGATGGCAATTATCAACATCAAGTTGTGATTAAAAGAAATGATGAACTCGGTGATTTATCCAATCAATTGAATCATTTGGCTGATATTTTACATCAGCATGAAGAATCTCGTCGTCAATGGGTGTCTGATACCTCACATGAACTGAAAACACCTTTGGCGGTATTGCAGGCACAGATCGAAGCGATGCAGGACGGGATTCGTAAGGCGACTCCTGAACACCTGAATGCCATGATGCGTCAGGTCAGTACCTTGAAAAAGTTAACCCAAGACTTGGCAGATTTGGCGCAGGCCGATGCACAACAATTGAAATGCTATTTTGCTGAGGTCAATCCGTGGGATGTGGTACTGCAAGAAGTTGAAAACTTTAGATCGACGTTTGAGCAAAATCAGCTTGAAGTGACATTGTCCGGAGCAGGGGCAGTCCTATCTTTAGATCGGGATCGCTTTAAACAGATTATCGTCAATCTGTTAGGGAACTGTGTTCGTTACACCGAACAAGGTGGAAAAATACAGATTCACACTCAACAAGATGAGCAACAATGGATAATGTATGTAGATGATAGTCCATTGGGCTTAAATGATGAACAACTGGCACGTTTAGGTGAACGTTTCTATCGTGTCGATGATTCGCGTACACGCAGTACGGGTGGTACAGGTCTAGGTTTGGCCTTGTCGTGTAAGTTGGCACAAGCTTTAGGTGGTTCATTGACTTTCGATCATTCACCATTAGGTGGATTACGTTGTGTCCTGACTTTCCCAAAATCAATTCAATAATTTTTAGATCCTCTTGTGTTGAGGATGATGGATAGGATGAAAACCATGAAACATATTATGTTGGTTGAAGATGAGGTTGAACTCGCACAGTTGGTTCGTGATTATTTAGAAGCTGCTGGTTTTGAAGTCAGTATGTTTCATGATGGTCAGGATGCTTATACCCAGTTTCAGCAACGTAAACCGAGTTTGATGATTTTGGACTTGATGGTGCCACGCATGGATGGCTTGACCATTTGCCGTAAAGTCCGTGAACAGTCTGATCTACCGATTATTATGGTCACCGCGCGTACTGAAGAAATTGACCGTGTTTTAGGTTTGAATATGGGAGCAGATGACTATATCTGTAAGCCATTCAGTCCCAAAGAACTGGTTGCCCGTGTACAAGCAGTATTACGTCGTTTAGAGCGTAAAGCAGAGCCTGAGCAAAACGATTTATTCCGTATTGATAAAGCGCAGCAACGTATTTGGTATCAACAAAAAGCACTGACCTTGACCCCAACAGAATTCCGTTTATTGGAGTTATTCTTGGAGCACTTGGGTCAGGTTTATTCTCGTGCACAGCTACTCGATCATATTAACCCAGATAGTTTTGATGTAGCCGATCGCGTAATCGACAGCCATATTAAAAACCTACGCCGTAAGATTTCAGAGGCTGCGGATACAGGCAATCGTCATGAATGGATTCAGGCGGTGTATGGAGTGGGTTATCGCTTTGAATATCCAGATGAATAAATAATTTTTCATTCATATCTGCGCTATATTAGATCTAACTCATCTCTAAGGAAGTATGGATAAGTTTCCTTAAATAGCGCATTGTTTTTGTTTACATTGAGCATCTAAAATAAGATGGGTCTTGATGGATAATAAGGGATGAGGAACTACAAAAAGTTTTATCCTGTGGATAACCACAGCGTTATCCACAGAAAATGTGGATAGTTTCGCAAAGTTTTTGTCGAAATTATCTTCTTTTCGGGTGATAACTTAAGTATCCGCTTTTTATAAGTAGAGAAATTTTACATTACTTTACAATTGCTTGTGATGTGTTATGACGGTGAACTGTGATTGATTTCAGATGATAAACTTATCCCCTGCATAAGCCTTGTGCAGTTTGATCATCGTCTTTATCCCCAAAAGTTGTCCAATACTAACACCTTTATGGACGAATGATAATAGGAGTGTGATCCTTGACCAATTGCCATATTTCATCCATATCCGCGTTGGTCACCGCAATACAGCCCAGCGTCCAGTCCTTACGTGGCATATAGCTTGCGCTTGCCGGAAGTGATGTTGCCCGTGTTGGCACAGTGCCATGAATCATCACATCACCGCCTGCCGAGCGCTGATGTTGTTTGGCATAGTCGCTATCTTCTTTGTTGGGATAGGAGATGTGCAAAGACTTATAGTAAGCACTTTGAGGATTTCGCCAATCGATAGAATAAGTCCCTTCAGGAGTTTTGCCATCACCCTCAAACTGTTTGTGTCCGATCGGATCAAAGCCTAAACGCATAGGATAGCTGCGAATGACTTCCTGTTGGTGTTTCAATTGCAAAATGCGCTGGCTTTTAAACACTTCAATTGAAGTCACAGGTTTGTTTTGTTGAAGCTGTTGTATTTCTTCGGCTGAAAGAGGCGTATGTGTTGCTGCAAATGTTGGGATGAACTTACCATACTGGAAATAAGCCAGTCCCAATAATAGGATTAAAATCGCACATCCGATCATCAGCCCAATTTTCATAGATTTCTTCTTCTAAGATGAACAGCTGACGGAAATTTCAGGTACATCGTTTGGTAGTGGCCCAGTATCCTGTTCAGTTTCTAAATCAGGTTGTTTTTGATAGGGTAGATTTAATAACTTAAACAAACGATCAACCTCATTAAAGTCACCACGTTCTGCAAGTTCAATGGCTTTCTGCGCCATATGATTGCGCAGAATATACTGTGGATTGACCTGCAGCATGATCTTATCCAAGGCATCAGTATCTTGATGTTGTCGGATATTTTGATAGCGTGTTAGGAAGTCATCAAACTGTTGTATATGAATACAGTCATCTCTTATTGCTTTGTAATCTTGTTGCTGCAAACGAAGAAAACTTTGTGTGTAATCGAGCTGCTCGGTTTGCAAAATACCCAGAAAGGCAAAACTACACTCTAGACTGTCCTTATGGAAATCGGGTAGACCCATTTTTTGGCATAGGCCTTGCCCATAATGAGCTAAGAAAGTTGGCTCAAACTTTTCTAAACATGCTGCTAGATCGAGTTTGAACTGTTCTTTTTTCTCCAGGGTCGCTAATGGAATTAAATTATTTAGCCATGTCCAAAGATTCCAATGACCAATACTCGGTTGATTTTGATAGGTATAACGCCCTTGATAGTCTGAGTGGTTGTTAATCCAATTCGGGCGGAAACGTTCCATAAAACCGTAAGGTCCGAAGTCGAGTGTAGAGCCAGTAATATTTAAATTATCGGTATTCATCACCCCATGCGCAAAGCCAACCAATTGCCATTTGGCGATCATGATGGCTGTGCGTTCAATCACGGCTTCAGCAAACGCTAGAATTGGATCTTCAGCTTCGAGACATGCTGGATAATGCCATTCGATACATTTTTGTGTGAATTCAGTCAAGAGTTCAGGCGAGTATTGATTGATCCATTCAAAATGACCCAAACGAATATGGCATTCGGAAGTACGCAACAGCATCGCACCTAGCTCTAAGGTTTCACGCTGTACGCCTTGAGTTGAGCTGGTAAAACCAACTGCATGACTTGATGCAACACCCAAAGCATTTAACGCATGTCCAGCGAGATATTCACGAATTACTGAACGCAGTACAGCACGGCCATCGCCCATGCGCGAGTAGGGGGTTGAACCTGCACCTTTGAGATGTAGATCAATCGTTTCACCTTGTTTATTTAGGATTTGCCCGATCAACAAACCGCGACCATCTCCTAACTGACCAGCCCATTGTCCAAACTGATGGCCTGCATAAACCATAGCAAGTGGGGGAAATTCAGCAAAGGTTTTTTGTCCGCTACAAATTTCAACCCAGTTGGCTTTATCTTCTTCGCTCCATTGCAATTCATTTGCTAAAGCTTCATTGAAATGACCTGCTTTGGCACCATGCAATGGACTTGGCTGCTGCTGGTGATAGAGCTTAGGATTGAGGGAAGCATAGCGGGGATTGAATTGCATAACTGAAACATCAGAGAGAGCTGAATCATGACTATAGCAAAAATTAGTGTGAAATGGGGAATCGTCAGAAAGGGGAAAGGTAGATGAACAGGTATAAAAAATGGCCTCTCTTGAGACCATTTTAGTTATCGATCATTTATTCAGAAACTGGCGCTTTTTTGATATTACGCATCAAGGTTTCTAAACATTCACGATGGTGACTTAAGCGGTGTTCAAGCAATTGGAAATCAACTTTCAGTTTGTGATCCATCTGATGAATTTTCTCAGCCATCGCTGCTTTTTTCGCTTGAAGTTCTTGTTCTTTCAGCTTAGCCCAATCATTTAAAGTATGGGTGAAAGCTTCATATTCTTGCGCGATACGTTGTTTCATTTGCACGATGTCAGTATTCACATCATGACCATAAATCGCCAAGTCACGTTCCGCATATTTGAACTTCATCGCAAGCTCTGCTTTTTTGATATTAAAGCTAGGAATACGACGTAAGTTTTTTGCTAAACCAAGTTTAGAACTGGTCCAGATCAACCATTTGGTTGGGTCATATTGCCACCATTTCACACCATTACGGTAATCGTATTGGAAAATGTGGTGGTAGTTATGATAACCCTCACCCCAAGTGAAAATAGCCAGAACAAAGTTGTCACGCGCCGTATTTTCATCGGTATAAGGACGTTTGCCCCACATATGACATAGTGAGTTGATAAAGAAGGTGACATGATGGCTGATGATCAAACGTAATAAACCACCGAGTAAAATTACACCCCAAATATCGCCTGTCGCCCAACCAATCAAGCCTAATACACCAACGTGAACTGCGATGACCATTGGCACATAGTAATTGTGTTGGAACATCACCAATTTGTCATTGAGCAAATCAGGTGCATTTTTAAAATCTGGTTTAGATGGGGAGTGATCGCGAATCATCCAACCTAAATGGGCATACCAAAAGCCACGTTTGATTGAATACGGATCTTCATCAACATCATCGACATGGCGGTGATGGGTACGGTGACCTGAAGCCCAGAATAAAATACTGTTTTGAACAGCAAAGGTGCCGCCAATCATGAGTAAGATTTTAAGCGGTAATGCTGCTTCATAAGCACGATGTGCCCATAGACGGTGATAACCTGCTGTAATTCCTAGGCTACTGAGTGCCAATAGGAAAATCATACTCACCCATGCACTTACACTAAAATCATAATAATAGGCGTACAAAGGAATTAATATAGCAGCAAGAATTGGTGTTCCAATTAAGGTAATGCTAGCAGTCCAGTTAATGGGTGCTTTTTTGAGTGGGGCGGAAGTCATATCCGTCAGCGCTCCTAAAAACCTTGTTTGCACAAGATAATAAAACTAAACGAGATAGCAAAACCAATCATGACGATATATTGCTATTTTATCACTGATATTAGCATGTCCAAATCAATTAGCACTAGCATTATTCTACAGTTGTATCGAAAGAACAGTAACAGAATTCATTTGTAAAATTAATCAATGAATTAAAAGGTGAAATAAATCAATGTCTGAGCAAATTACCATGAAAAATCCCATTTTTTCTTTGAAGGCATTTTTTAACAAAACTTTAATATTCTCTGCTGCAGTTATGCTTGCTGCATGCCAAAGCCAGCCAAAACCTGTGCAAAAAAACACCTTGCAGCCCAAGCGAGTAACTCAGCCACCGGCAATGCAAGTACGTAAGAGTACAGATGGCGTTCAGGATATCGAATGGCAGATTACAACGATTCAGGGCAAGCGAGCACTGTTCTTTAACCAGTATCCAAGCTTCTTGCTTAACTCTGTTTCAAAAATGGTGACAGGGCATACTGGGTGCAACAATATTTATGGTCGTTATAAATACGATTTCACCCAACGTAAACTGGACTTTGATGTGATGGCTCAACATCAGAGCTGTAACCGCGCGTTAGCACAAGAAGCTGACTTGATGGATGCAATTCAACGAGTTGAGCGCTTCCAGTTGGATGGTGCAAACTTATATTTATTAGATGCAAAAGGGCAACGTCTTATTCAGGCACAACGTAAAAAGTAAATAAAAAAAGGCGGAATTTATTCCGCCTTTTGCTTACTTCAAATGCTGCAACATCGTGGTGGGTACATCGGTAATCAAGCCTTGAATGCCCAATTGCTGAAGATGTTTGGCACGTTCAATGTCATTCACTGTCCAGACACTAATCTCAAGATTGGCCTGTTGGGTCCGTTGAATAATCTCATCTGTTGCTAAGGCATCTCCCCAGCCAATTTGACCGCAGCCATATTGCTGTGCCAGTTCGATTGCATATTCCCCGATGGGAATTTCCACCAACAGCCCGCGTTTAAAATGGCTCTGATGTTGCTGCAATACTGCCAAGATTTTGACATCAAAACTGGTAATGGTCGCGGTTGCTTCAAAACCTTTTAAATCTTGATGCAGTTGATAGACCAAACGCTCAGCTGCAGCTTCATCTGCAACCGCTTTAATTTCAACTTCGATATGCTCAAAATCAGTTAAACAATCTAAAACATGTAACAGGCTCGGCGTGTATTCTTCAAATGCCCATGCCTGCCATTGATGGCGGTGATCGAATTGCTGAGCTTCAACTAAGCTACAGTTTTCTACCTGTTGTGAACGACCTGCAGTACGGACAAAATCATCATCATGGATCACGACCAGTTGATCATCTTTCAGTTGGCGCACATCAAATTCAACGGCACGTATACCTAAATCATGCAAATAGCGAAAACCACCTAAGGTATTTTCAGGGGCCTCACCACGCGCACCACGATGACCAATAATTCGCATTTGTTTCTGCCTTGATTGAAAAATTATGCTTGATCGATACTGTCGTTAATATTTTTTTGCCATAGCACTTCGCTACCACCTTCAGCACGTTGTAAGGCACGTGAAGCAACGAACAACCAGTCTGATAAGCGATTCAGTAATTGTAATGCGGTTGCCTGAATATTTTGGTCACGATTATGTACTGACAATAATGCACGTTCTGCACGACGACAGACTGCACGAGCTTGATGTGCATAACTACAAGCTAAAGTGCCTGATGGCAAAATGAAATCTTTTAACATCGGCAAAGATTCATTTATGTGATCGATTTCTTTTTCGAGGAACTCGATGCATACAGGTTGAAGCAGGTGGTAATTTGGAATACACACTTCACCGCCTAAATCGAACAACCAGTGTTGAATCAGACTTAAGCTTTTATCCCAATGCGCTTTATTTTCAACTGTGCTGGCACTGATTTGTGCACGAAGTACGCCAATGGTTGCATTGAGTTCATCGACATCACCCAAAGCGGCAATACGTAAATCATCTTTGGCAACACGTGAGCCATCTCCCAGACCTGTTGTGCCTGAGTCACCTGTACGTGTATAGATTTTACTTAAACGATGTCCCATAGTTCTGTTTCTCTGATCCTAAAAATAAAAAGGGGATAATGTCGGTCAGAACATTACCCCGAAACTGGAGTTAAGAAAATATTTTTTATTATTTTATCACGCGATTAATAACGGAATGTGACACCCGCAGAAGCTAGGCGACCTGTATTAATGTACCAATCATTCGAAGGATAGGTGTTTAATACCTCACGATACTCAACATCGCCTACGTTTTGAATGTTAGTAAATACCTTCACATTTGGATTGATATTCCAATAAGCATTTAAATCTACGGTTGCATAACCAGGTACTCGAGTCGTATTTGCCGAGTCTGCATAAGATTTAGCACGTGCGATTACTGAGGCACTGATCCCATAAGTTGCATTTTCTAACCCTGTACTGACTGTTAAGGTTTGACGTGGGCGATAAGCAATTTCTAGATCAGTCGCTTCATTTTCTGTTCTTACGTAAGCATATTGTGTTGATAAAAATAAATCATCTTGATGCCATTTGATACCAGCTTCGCCACCTGTGAAATTTGCTTTCGCTACATTTTTATTTGTACCGGCATTATAGGTAATGAGGTTTTTAATCTTTGTATGATAAACAGAAAGATTAGTACTGATATTCGGTGTGATATCGTAATCAGAACCGATTTCATAAGAAGTGCTTTCTTCTGGGGCAAGGTTTTCGTTGCCACCCCATTGTGAATAGAGTTCATTTAGTGTTGGTGCGCGGAATGCGCTACCAATATTTGCATAAACACTTGCATTAGGTAAGAAATGATAACGAATTGCAGCTTGTCCAACTGTATGATCGCCAAAACGTTCATTGTCTTCTAAACGAACACCCACTTGCGTATCAAATTGTTCATTTTTAAATTGATGTTGTAGGTAATAGCCTGTGCTATCAACACTCTGATCACCTTTCAGAATTGTGTTGGTTTTATAATTTGCATCCGTGTAGGTTGCACCAATTAAGACGTTTTGATTTGGTGTGAATTTCCATTTTAGGTTTAAATCACCTTCGTTATTTTCAGTGTCATAATGCGAGCCATAAGCGGGTACATTTTGCTTGTCTTGAGCATTTGAATAACGTGCGTTGACGATTAAATCAGGCAAAATATTGTAGGAAACTTTGGCATTAATGACGCGATTTTCAAATAAACGCTGTGCTGTATTGGTAATATAGTCATTACTGAAAATATTAGTTCCCTTATTTTCACTAATCGATGCAGAAGCATCTATGGTATTTTCTTGATAAAAACCGACTTTGGCATGATAGCCTTTTTGGTCATAACTTGCTTTTTCATTTTTAGCTTGGCTTTCAAAGATACGAGTGCCATCGCTTTCTAAGCGTTGGCCACCTACTTGTGCATAAAAACCTTGATCAGTAACTAAATTGGCATTGGCAATCGTTTTATAAGTATTATTTTCCCCATAAATACCTGTTAAATCTGCCCCTGTTTTTTCAGGTTTTTTTGAAATTAACTGAACAACACCGCCAATTGCATCACTACCATATTGTACAGATGCAGGTCCCTTTAAGATTTCAACTTGTTGAACATCGGTTGTATCTAAAAAAGCTGGATATAGTGGGCCAAGTTCATTTTGACTATTTAGACGAGCACCATCTTTAAGAACGAGTGTGTGAACTGATTTGGTGCCACGAAGTGAAATCTCAGAAATTTGTCCTAAGCCACCACTTTGTTTGATATATACAGATGGATCACGTTGAATCACATCAGATATATTTAATAAAGGATTTTGTTCAATTGTCTTTTGATCAATTACAGTTAGACGTGCAGGAACATTCTTTAATTTTTCCTCAGAACGAGATGCTGTCACAACAATCGTATCTAGCGTCGCAGTTTTATCGCTTGATTGATCTTGAGCAAAAGCAGGTGAAGAAAACCCCATCGCAATAGCGATAGCACCAACTAAACGAGTCGGTTGAAAAACAGTAGACATGATGTCGCTCCAGACATTCACCCGTCGTGAATGATAATGTGGAAATAAACAACAAGCAGGTCTCCGGACTTCACTATAATCATCAAATGAATGATGTTACTCATCATCTTCCCACATCATACCGATGCAGTGATTTGGCGTTGAGCTGAGATGAGTGATTCGGTGTTACCGTTGCGAGGGCAGTGTTGGACTTACACCAACTTCCCTATAAACAAAAGAATTTGCTTTAGACTTGTTGCAAGATTACGCAAAGTATAAAGTGTTAACGTTTTTTAAACAATTGCATTTCCGAATGAACTTTGCCCAAAGCAAGTCAAATTGCATTACAATGCGAGAGTTTCAAAAATATTCAGTTTTAATTGGACAGCTCATGCGCCAAAGCCAAATGCGAACCCGCGCCAAGATTTGTGGAATTACCCGAGCACAAGATATCCACGCCGTTGTAGAAGCAGGGGCAGATGCGATTGGTTTTGTGTTTTTTCCACCCAGTCCACGACATGTTAGTATTGAGCAAGCCCAAACTTTGGCAAAGCTGGTACCGCCGTATGTGCAGTTGGTCGGCTTATTTGTAAATGCCAGTGCTGAAGAAATCCAAACGGTGCTTGATTCCGTTCCTTTAGATGTATTACAACTACATGGCGATGAAACACCAGAACAATGTCAATTAATTGCAGCACACTGTAAACGCCGTTGGTATAAGGCCATTCAAGTTAAACCTGATTTAGATGTTGTGGCTGAAATCCAGCGTTATCAAGCAGCGGGAGCCAGTGCAGTGCTGTTGGATGCATGGCATCCTGAACTGAAAGGCGGCACAGGACACAGTTTTGACTGGGCCCAATTTCCCCAACTAGATATTCCACTCATTTTGGCAGGTGGGTTGACCCCTGAAAATGTCAGTGAAGCTATTGATACTACAGCGGCATTTGCTGTAGATGTCAGCGGAGGCGTCGAGTCCGCAAAAGGTATAAAAGACCAACAACTGATTGAAAAATTTATGCAAGGAGTCCAACGTGGATCAGCAAAATAACGTGATTGACTACACCCAGTTTCCAGATGCTCAAGGGCATTTCGGTATTCATGGTGGACGTTTTGTATCAGAAACGTTGATGGCTGCACTTGAAGACCTCGAGAGTCTTTATGGTCGTATGAAGAATGATGCTCAATTCTTGGCAGAGTTTGACCGTGATCTTGCCTTCTATGTTGGTCGTCCTAGTCCACTTTATTATGCTGAACGATGGTCTCAGCACCTCGGTGGTGCGCAAATTTACCTGAAACGTGAAGACTTGAACCACACGGGTTCGCATAAGGTCAATAACACCATTGGTCAGGCTTTATTGGCAAAGCTATCGGGTAAGAAGCGCATCATTGCGGAAACAGGCGCGGGTCAGCATGGTGTGGCGACCGCAACCATTGCAGCACGTTTAGGCATGGAATGTGTGGTGTACATGGGTGCTGAAGACGTGAAACGTCAGGCTATGAATGTTTACCGTATGCGTTTGTTGGGTGCGACGGTTGTACCAGTACAAAGTGGTTCAAAAACATTGAAAGATGCCATGAACGAAGCGATGCGCGATTGGGTCACCAATGTGGATAGCACCTATTATGTGATTGGTACGGTGGCAGGCCCACATCCATATCCGCAATTGGTTCGTGATTTCCAATCCATTATTGGCCGTGAAGCTCGCCAACAAATCCAGCAACAAGCAGGGCGTTTACCTGATGCTCTTGTGGCTTGTGTAGGTGGTGGTTCAAATGCGATGGGCTTGTTCTATCCATTCCTGAATGATCAAGACGTGAAAATGTACGGTGTTGAAGCAGCAGGCTATGGCATTGAAACAGGCAAACACTCTGCGCCGTTGAATGCAGGTCATGTCGGTGTGTTACATGGTAACCGTACCTATTTGATGTCTGATGAACAAGGTCAGATCATTGAAACACATAGTATTTCAGCGGGTTTGGACTATCCTGGTGTTGGTCCTGAGCATAGTTTTCTGAAAGACATGAACCGTGTTGAATATGTGCCAATCAATGATGATGAAGCATTACAAGGTTTCCGTGATCTTACTCAAATCGAAGGGATTATTCCTGCACTTGAAAGCTCGCATGCGATGGCTTACGTCACTAAACTCGCACCAACCATGTCGAAAGATCAGATCATTATTGCAACGGTTTCAGGTCGTGGTGATAAAGACTTGATGACGGTTGCGCGTATTGATGGCGTTGAAATGGTCGAGATGTAAGTTTTTACAATGCCAAGTTTGTTTATGGTGATGTTGGGTGGCCGACATGCCAGAGCCAATACCGAAGTCCATGATGTGGTAATGGCAATAGGTGAATCATTGTCTGAAGTCATACCTCAGCTCAAACAAGCTTGGTTTGGTGAGTCGAAAGGTTTACATATCGATGCTTGGGCACAGATTTCAGGTGTTCAATCACAAGGCGTGAATTATCAAATTCAGTTTTCCGATGCCGCACCGTCAGCTTCGGATGAAAAATTATATTTGATTAACCTAGGTGGATATTCACTTAACGCTTTTGGTGAATTACATCGCTACCATTTGGTGCTTGCACCAGATGCAGGGATTGCAAAACAGTTGGGTAAACAATTTATCGAACAAGATTGGCATAAACCGCATACCGATCGTGTGGTCGATGTCGATGATTGTATTCCAATTGATCATGTTGCAGGACGTTATATCCATTTAATTCAAGGTGAGTTTAATCTTACAGTTTGGGAAAATATTTATCTGACTTTGGATTAATCAGTAGTAAACATGAAAATAGGGAAGCAATTGCTTCCCTATTTTTTTATTGCGTATGTAGTTAAGGAAGTACTTTGATTCGATCTGTTTTAGGTGCCGTCAGTAGAGAATGCTGCGCCACATATTTTTCTAAGGCGTCGATATCTTGTCCACCACCGACTGGATTTTTACCTTCTTTTAATACCGTGAAGTTATCTCCACCATCCGCGAGGAAGCTGTTGACCGTCACACGGTAAACCTTGCTATCATTCAGCGCTTGTCCTGCAACCAAGATATTGCTGGCACGTGGTGAAGTCGAGTTGTCTTTCTTATATGAATAACTGAACTCTTTGGATGGTTGTAAGATACGAACTGTGGCTGCGTTCGCACCTGACCATTGCTGTTCTAACACATCACGAATCTGTTTACCTGTTAAGCTAAGGGTCACAATTGAATTACCAAAAGGCTGTACGGTAAAGACATCACCAAAGGTGATCTGATTACTGCTATTTACCAATAAGTCGGCACGAACACCCCCCGGATTCATCAGAGTAAAGTCAGAGCCTTGATTACTTGCTGCGAGTGCCATGGCCTGTTGTGCATCGGCAATTAAATTCCCGAGTGGGCTTTCACCACTTTCGGTGGCATTACGATTAATCACAGCATTGGCTGTACCGACCACACGGGCTGAAATGGTGGTAACGGCTTGGCGATATTTATCCAGAATCGCCTCAATGCTTGGGGTTTTATTAAATTTTTCGTATAGATCCGTCAAGTTCACTGTGGTTGTACCAGAGCTATAGGCTTCACTTTGAATCGGAACTTGTTTGGCATCTTTCTTAATCACCTCACCTGTTTTGCCATCCAGTTCTAATTGGATGTTGGTAATGGCTGTACCATATTGACCCGCAGAAGTGAGTAAAAACGGTTTTTGTGGATTCTTGGTAGCATAGTCACAGATATAAGACTGATGGGTATGACCAGAAACCACCACATCAACCGCTGGATCTAAACGATCGAGGATACCGAGCAATGGACCACTAAGACCATCACAGGTTTTTTTATTAAACTTGGTACTAGGTGCCACACCTTCATGCACCACCACCACAATCGCTTCAATGCCTTGTTTTTTTAACTCAGGAATCAAGGCATTCACAGTATCGGCTTCGTCATGGAAATCGACATCTTTGATGCCCGCCGCGGATACGATGCTTGGTGTCGCTTTTAGGGTCATGCCAATAAAGGCCACTGGAATGCCACCATAAGTTTTGACTTTATAAGCAGGGAATAGGGTTTTCTTGGGATCAGCCTTCATTGAGACATTGGCAGCCAAGAAATTGAATTTGGCACCCTCAAATTTTGGATTGATCTGGCAGGGTTTTGCACTGGTATATTGCTGACAGCCACCATTTTGCAAACGACGTAATTCATCTGTACCACGGTCAAATTCATGATTACCGACCGCATTGAAATCAATCTGAATGTCATTCATGGTTTCAATAGTTGGCTCGTCTAAGAACAACGATGATGTGAGCGGTGAAGCACTAATCAAATCGCCTGCTGACACGACCGCATTGTTTGGATATTGCGCACGCAGCTTTTTAATTGCATCAGCAAAATAACTCACTCCACCGACAGGAATGCGTACAGTTTTACTATTATCGTTTGGATCATCTGCCTCAATAAAACGTTTCGGCGGTTCTAAATTGCCATGAAAATCATTAAACGCAAGGATATTGATATTTTGATTTTTGCGTTCAACGGTTGGTGTTTGATTATTATCATTGTCGTCATTACATGCTGTTAAAGCCAGCATCATGAGACAGAGCACGTTTGCTTTTAAGAGTCGTTGAGTCGTCATGTTTTTTGATCGAGTGGTATAAGATTGTTTTTTAAAATAAAACTTATGTATGAATCTTTGATGAAATTGTGAGCTAAAAAAGTCCATTAGGGACTTGGATTTATCGGTTAAAATGTGAATTAAGTTGCACTTCTTTATATAAAAATAGTAGTAAATTTGATCACTTACAGTCTATTATGGGCGTAGCTGCGACCTAGCAATCATGGAATATAAAATGGATTTGATACAAGCCAATGGTCAACCGCATTACGGACGTTTTGAGCAAGTCCCTTCGCGGATTAATCTGGACGACTATATTTATAAAACGCCTTATGGGCAGGTGCTAACAGGCTGGCGCAAACAACTTAAATATAAAAAATTTAAATTCTGTGGTTTGCAGCATGAGCATTACAGTATTGGGGTTGCGATTGTCGATTTATCTTGGGCAGGTCATGGTTTTTTCTATGTCTACGACCATCAATCTAAAAAAGTGATTGAGTGGAATGCGATTCAACCTTTAGCGTTAAAAACACAACTCGACGAGCAACCCTTATTTAGCCAAAGTTCGTTTAAAAAATCCGCTTATCAATTCGATATGCAGCATGCCAATGGGGTGCGCTACATTCAAGTGACCAAACATGGTGAAGTACAATTGAAAGCCCGAATTTTTTGTGCAGGTACGGATGCCTTAAGTTTGTGTAGCCCGACGGGAATTAATGGCTGGACTTATACCCAGAAGCAAACCACATTGGCAGTTGAGGGATTCTTTATCAGCCCTGATCGACAACAGATTGAATTTAATGCCCATAGTCTTGCAGCTTTGGATGATACCTGTGGTTTTTTGCGCCCTGAAACAGCTTGGTTTTGGTTGTCTTGCCAGTTCCGTGATGCGCAGGACCGTCGTATTGGGTTGAATCTTGCATCGGGAGTCAATGAAAGTTTTGGCAATGAAAATGCCTTATGGGTGAATGGTCGTTTATTTCCACTGACTGATGTTTTATTTGAACAGCAAAATGAAAACACTTGGTCGATTCGTTCTTTGGGTGGATGTTTGAATTTGATGGTGGAAACAGGCTGGTGCCGTTTTGAAAATATTAATTTGCGTTTGATTGGCAGTCAGTTTAATCAATGGCAAGCCAAAGTCAGTGGTACGATTGCACATGAACAGGTGGAGTTAGTGACCTTAGATAATGAATATGGCTTATTAGAACAACATTACGCGAAGTGGTAGTCATGTCGAATTGAATGGTTTTAGCCATAATGGCGTGAGTGGGTTTTTATCATAAGGTGATTTTGTGTGTAATGCCTTTGGGTTCATATAAAATCGTTATTTAATTGAGGGTGATTAAATCTAATAATATGATTTTTAAAATATTTGATGTTTTGAGTAAACATGGCTCAATCGTACAACAACGGACATTGCATATTCAATTTTCAAATTCAGTGTTAAGCACTCTGTTTTTCTTACGGCCTAAGATTGTCGTACTCACATTTTTATTTCTATTCGGGTGTTCTCATGAAAATAAGGATGTCTTTTTGACAAAAGAAATTCCAGCAGCAAAAGTTGGAAGCCCTTATTACACAGAAATAAAGATGAAGGAATATGGTGTAATTGAAGATACTTTTGTTGTGGCGTCAAATATTGATCAAAACAGTGGTTTGATTATTTCATCAGGTCAAGGGGAAAAACCGTTTGCTCCGCATGCTTTGACGAAGATTGAGGGCACACCCACGAAGTCTGGTATTTATAAGATCAATATTTCTGGGACGGTCAGGGATGGATTAAAAGATTTTAATCAGGATTTTGTTTTAAAAATTGAGAAGTAATCGTTGATTCTCTTTGAATTTTTATGAAATAACAGTTTTTATAAATCATAAAATATAGGTGCTGATGAGTGTGGCGTTAACAAGCCATTTTCTACCGCAAGGTATACCTACATTGCCGTCGAGGATATTCTCGTTGTTGTCATTAATATTGCTGATAAGTTTTTCGTTGAATATTGCTTAAACACATGTGTACTTTCTTGCAGATTAAGTGAAGAAAGTACACTGTAATTGAAGACTTACTGATGTGGAATACTAGATATTCTGCTTGTAGGCAATCCTTGTTCGCACAGTGAATTAAGAGCAATACCGAAATAAGCTGAACTCGTTGCAATATTGTCCTTGGTTATAAACCCGCCTGCCAGAACGCTTCACCTGCTGCAATTGGGTCATTGGTCTTAGCCAAAGTATCAATCCAGACATCATATTGGCGAATAACAGGATGTTGATTTGGATGAAAATCCTTTTTAAACCAGTCGCTATATTGTGCCCTTTTCGCTGTTAAAATACCGTTACGACCAAAGAACCACGGTAAACCTTTACGTGCCATATCAAAACGTTGTCTTAAATTAAAACCATCGGTTTTAAGCATCACATCAGTACGATACAAGGTAAAGCCAAACATCATCACTGTGGTGAACACTAGTGCAAAGCGACGGGTGGCTTCAGGCACTTCACCGACTTCACGCATCACATCAAAAGCCACATCACGATGTTCCATTTCTTCAATCGCATGCCACGCAAAAAGTGCACGGACAAAAGGATCAGCTTCTGCCAAAGTTTCTTTTTTACTATAGAAGGTATCGGCCATCAGTGCGGTTAAATGCTCTGCTGCTGCGGTCATGGCAATGTTGTATTGTGGAGAGCGATTCTTGAGCTCAAATCTAAAAATTTTCTTTAAACGCGTGGTGAATTGATCTACAGGCATGCCTTGATCCTTCATGACTTGGTTCATTTTGTCATGCGCAATGCCATGTTGTGCTTCCTGACGGATAAAATCAGCAACACGTTCCTGCAAGTCTGGATCATCAATTTTGTCACGGAATAAACGGACACATTCGATAAAGTAGCGCTCGCCATCAGGGAAGGTAAGACTTAAAGCATCAAACATACGAGTACGGAATGGATCACCTCCAAACCAGAAGCGCGGTGCTTGGTCGAGGTGGAAGTCCAGTTTGGTTCTGACAACAGGATCAACTTGATAGGAAACATGTGCATTCATTTTGACGATTCCTTGTTTTTCTTCATGCACTCAGTATGGAAAAAGTCCGATGAAATGTTTTGACAGTTACAGCCAAGTTTTATACAAATAACGACAGATCAGGATGAGATTGGCGTATGTCAGTTAAAATAATCATTGGATATTTGCGTTTGTTTAATCGTGTTTTACAACAGGAACAAATTGATTTGTCTAAAGTTGTTGCACCTGAACTTTGGCAATCCTTTCAAGCCTGTTTGGAAAATCCCGATGAGCGTGACTTTGATGTCGAACGCTACGCCTTGTTGTTACAGGCCGCTCAGCCACACTTTACTCGTCCGATTACTTTGGTCTTGGCGGAGCATGCCAATTTACAAGATTTGGGGCTGATGGGCTATCTGGCATCGACCAGTATTGATCTACAACAAGCACTTCAACTATTACAACGCTATTATTCTCTGGTCTTTAAACAAACCAATTTAGAACAACTCGATGTACAGCAGTTTTCTGAATATATTCAAATTGTTTGGAGTGCATCCTATAGCGATTATCGGGAAATGTATGAACTCAATCTGGCCTTAATCTTTAAAATTTCACAATCGATTGTGCAGGATGCTTTAGTACCACCGCAGATGATCCAATTTGGCTATGCGCCGCATACTGCGCTTTATCATTTTGAAAAATTCTATGGTTGCCCAATTCAGATTCAGCAGGGGCAATATGCCATCCGCTTTTCCAATCAAATTTTAAAGGCAAAAAGTATTGCTGCAGATCAGCAATTGAACCAAGTCCTATCCACTCAAGCGCAGCATTCATTGAATAGCGTGAGTTCTTTTGAAATCCAACAGCAGCAATTTCGCCAAAAGATACATGGCTTTATCGAGCAAGGTTTATTGCAGCAGGAAGAGGTGTTGCAAAGTTATGTGGCGAAGCGTTTGCATTGTTCGGAACGGACGCTACAACGCCAACTGAAGGCCTATGAACTGAATTTTCAGGATGTGCTGGACCAGTACCGTTTAGAACATAGCAAGCTGTATTTGCAGCAAGGTAAATCTTTTTCTGAGATTGCGGAGCGGCTGAATTATGCTGATCAGAGTGCGTTTGGGCGGGCATTTAAGCGTTGGACAGGAGTTACTCCCAAGCAGTTTTTAAAATCTCTTTAGATTTTATGGCTAACCAACTTTTAATAAATGGGTTTTGGCTACTGTAACTTAATTTATGAATTATCGGATCATTTTAATATCTTCTTTACTTTTCATGGATGAAAAGTAACAAAAATCCTTTGTTGGACTGACGGTACATCCTGAGCAAATTTTAAAGCATTGCTTTGAAATGCAGCGCAAGGCCAGTCCAACGGGCGACATCCATGTCGCCTGCCACGATAGTAAATTGTCGCTTAAATTAAAAAATTATTAAAAATGTAAGAGTCGTTGCTATATTCAATGATTAATCTAAATTTTTTAGCGCAATTTTAAACGTGGATAATTAAAGACAATGGCAAGGACTGCGCAAATCGCAAGAATCCAGCAATAATAAATATTGCCAATCAATTCAACGGGCGAAAGTTTGGCAATCGAACAGGCCAACAGTAGTTGCGCACCGTAGGGGATAATTCCTTGAACCACACACGAGAAAATATCAAGTAAAGCTGCACTGCGCTTAGGATCTACGCCATATTCTCTTGCCACTTCACGTGCCATATCCCCAGATAAAATAATTGCAACCGTGTTATTGGCCACAAATAAATTTGAGAATACCACCAGAAAGCTAATCCCTAATTCACCTGCACGTTGTTTACCGAATTTGAATAGGCGTGTAATGGCATAGATACGTTGGATCAACCACTGCAAACCACCTTCTTTTTGCATCAAGGTGGATAACCCACCGAGTAACATGGAAAGTAATGCCACCTCAAACATGCTGACAAAGCCATCATAAATCGCACTATTCAGTTTGAGGAGGTCAAAATCTGGCTTTTCAGTTAAGCCCATTAGCCCTGATAAAATCACTCCGATCATTAGCACGGCCAAGACATGCAGACGGGTAAAAGCGAGGAAAAACACAGCCAGATAAGGCAGAATCAGCCAGAGATCATAAGGGGTTGATTGAATCGATTCCGCCTCATGGCTCATTGAAATATAGACCAGCAAGGTAATAATGGCCGCAGGGAGTGCAATCCAGACATTGACTCTAAACTTATCCCTCAGCTCAACATTTTGGCTACGCGTTGCAGCAATGGTGGTATCTGAGATCATAGATAAATTGTCGCCAAACATGGCACCACCGACTACAGCACCAATGGCATAGACAGGTGCAATATCAGTGGCTTGGGCAAAACCAAAGGCGATCGGGGCACAGGCGGCAATGGTGCCCATCGATGTTCCCATTGCTGTTGCAATAAACGCGGCAATGATAAACAGCATCGGCAAGACAAATTCTGGTGAAATAAGCGAAAGCCCTAACTGTACTGTTGCATCGACACTGCCAATAGCACTGGAGACACTGGCAAAAGCGCCTGCCAGCATAAACACCATAAACATTAGAATCAGATTGGGGTGACTGGCGCCTTGCAAAAACTCTTCAATTGCGGCATTTAGTTTTTGTTTATATAACAACAACGCCAAAATCACGGCTGGAATGGCTGCAACAGGTGCTTTGACTTGATAGAAGGCAAATTCTGTCCCAATCATTGAATGATAGACACCACTCCCGAGAAAGATGATCAAAAATACCAATAGCGGTAGCAAAGCAAGGGCATTGCTTTGTACTTTTTCCTGAGAGTGGGCAGACATAAAAATAAAAAGAAAACTTAAAAATTGCGGCTAGTATAAAGGAGCTTGGCTGATTTCTAAAATGCAATGCGAACAGTCCAAAATTAGGAAGCTTTGATCATTGAGAAAAAACTCAAAATATAGATAAATGTAGCAAGGCTGTTGTAAGTAGCAAGATTCACTGTCGCATTCACGTCAAACTCTGTTCAATGAACAAAAAATAGCGTTACAATGCAGTGTTTTTGTATGACTACAAACAACTCCTTAATTTATATAAATCAGGAAAGCATAATCCTATGTCACGTCTTGCCACTCGTTTTGAACAGCTTAAATCTCAGCAACGTAAAGCGCTTGTTTCTTATGTTATGGCAGGTGACCCGCATCCACAGGTAACCGTTCCATTGCTTCACCAAATGGTTGAAGCGGGTGTCGATGTCATTGAACTGGGTCTTCCATTCTCTGACCCAATGGCAGATGGCCCTGTGATTGCTTTAGCCGCTGAGCGTGCTTTGGCTGGTGGAACCAATACCTTAGATGCATTGGATATGGTGAAAGCCTTTCGTGAAAAAGATCAAACCACACCAGTGGTATTGATGGGATATTTAAATCCTGTCGAAGTCATTGGTTATGAAAAGTTTGTTGCTTATGCGAAAGACTGCGGTGTTGATGGAGTGCTTTTGGTGGACTTACCGCCAGAAGAGTCTAAGCAATTAGGTGAAGTTCTTCAACAAAATGGAATGGATCAGATCTTCTTGCTTGCACCTACTTCAACCGACCAACGTATCCAACATGTGGTCAATCAGGCGAGCGGCTTTGTTTACTATGTGTCACTCAAAGGTGTGACAGGTGCAGCAACTTTAGATACCTCTGAAGCAGCAGCGCGTATTGCAAAAATTAAGTCTAAGACCAATGTGCCCGTGGGCGTCGGTTTCGGGATTAGTGATGCTGCGTCTGCAAAAGCGATGGGTCAAGTTGCCGATGCCGTGATTGTAGGAAGTGCTTTCGTTAAATCTTTTGCGACATTGCCAGCGGATGAAGCTGCGCAACAGACGGTGAATAAAGTGAAGGAGCTTCGAGCTGCGCTCGATGAGTTAGTATGAGTCAAGAGTTAACATCAGGGAAGGTTCTTAGCCCTTCAACACCTTGGACTGAGCGTCATGTCCCTGGTATTCAGGTTGCAGATCAACAGCAGATATTTAAAGCGACCTTTACTGAGCCTACGA
Organism: Acinetobacter higginsii; assembly: GCF_000369845.1. NCBI lineage: Bacteria > Pseudomonadati > Pseudomonadota > Gammaproteobacteria > Moraxellales > Moraxellaceae > Acinetobacter > Acinetobacter higginsii. The sequence continues at coordinate 131,879 of NZ_KB850223.1, forward strand.
TTGAATGTCCTGAGTGCCATGCGCTGGTAACACGTACTGCAATGTCATTTAATGCCTATGTGTGTCCTCAGTGTGATGAGCACTTACGGATGCGTGCACGTGATCGTTTGAACTGGTTCTTTGATCAAGTGAATGGCGAGTTGGGGCAGGAGTTTAGTGCCAAAGACCCATTAAAATTTGTGGATAGCAAACCTTATCCAGATCGTATGCGTGAAGCACAAGACAAAACTGGCGAAACCGAAGCACTTGTTGTTATGCAAGGTTCACTCAAAGGTTTGGACTTGGTTGCGTGTGCATTTGACTTCGACTTTATGGGCGGTTCAATGGGAACCGTGGTCGGAGACCGTTTTGTACAAGCGGCTGAACGTGCAATCGCATTGCATCAACCAATGATCTGTTTTGCTGCTTCTGGCGGTGCACGTATGCAAGAAGGCATGTTGTCTTTGATGCAGATGGCGCGTACTGCGGCTGCAATCCAAAAAATGAAAGAAGCGCGTGTTCCATACTTGGTGGTACTCACTCATCCTGTATACGGTGGTGTGACCGCTTCATTGGCGATGCTCGGCGATGTCCATATTGCTGAACCGAAAGCGATGATTGGCTTTGCAGGTAAACGCGTGATTGAACAAACAGTACGTGAAAAACTGGAAGAACCGTTCCAACGTGCAGAATATTTGCTTGATCATGGTGTGGTCGATCAGATCGTTCATCGTCATGCATTACGTGATACTGTATACAGACTTGTCGCTAAGCTGATGAATTTACCTTGAAACCACTCGCTCCACATTCAACAGACACATTAACAACATGGCTCGATTATTGGGGCCATGTTCATGTTACAGGCATTGATTTAGGTTTAGAACGCGTCTTTCCCGTTGCTGAAAAGCTCGGTGTGATGCAACCTCAAGCGAAGGTGTTTACCGTCGCTGGAACCAATGGTAAAGGTTCAACCACCACAACTTTGGCTGCGATTTTAAATGCGCAAGGTTACAAGGTTGGCCTGTATCAATCACCGCATATTTATCGTTTTAATGAAAGGGTAAAGTTGGCGGGTGTTGAAGTTGATGATCGAAGTCTGGTTGATGCTTTTGTTTTAGTTGATCAAGCACGACGTGAATGTGGTTTAAGTTTATCTTTTTTTGAAGCAACCACCTTGGCTGCTTTTTTGATTTTTAAACAGCAACAATGTGATGTTTGGGTGCTTGAAGTCGGCCTAGGCGGTCGTCTTGATGTGGTCAATGTGATCGATCCTGATATTGCTGTGATTACCAATATTGGTCTAGATCATGTAGATTGGCTCGGCGACACCGTAGAAAAAATCGCATTTGAAAAAGCAGGGATTATTCGTCCGAATATTCCAGTGGTGTTCGCGGGTCAGCAACAACTGCCGCAAGCCATTCAAGATAAAGTGGTTGAAACCCAAGCTCAGCTATATGCTTTGAATCGAGATTATTTTTACCAGCAGAATGATGATGGCCAAACTTGGTCATTTGCGTCTTCTGGCACAACCTTACAGCTTCCTGTTGGACAACTGGCACTCGACAATATTTCTACCGCAGTAGCTGCTGTATTGGTGAGTGGTGTTGAGGTTTCTCAAGCAGCGATTGCTACGGGGATTCAACAAGCACGCTTACAAGGTCGTTTTGAAATACGACAAATCCAAGATAAAACCGTAATTTTTGATGCTGGGCATAATGCGCATGGCGTCGAATTTTTATTGAAGCAGTTGCGAAAATTCTTAAAATACAATAAACAGTACACAGAAGTTGTTGCAGTATTTTCAATGTTGGCCGATAAAGACATTCCATCGGTCACTGATTTACTAAAAACAACAGTAAAAGATTGGTTTATTGCTAATTTAGATGTGCCTAGAGCCGCACCAGTGCAACAGATACATGATGCATTGCAAGGGCAACAGGTATATGAGTTCGGCAGTATCCAGCAAGCGTTTGAAACTGTGCTGAAACAAAGTAATAACAATCAGCTGATTTTAGTCTGTGGTTCGTTTCATACTTTAGAAGCGGTCTGGGAGTATTTAGAAGAATGTCGATGAATAACAAACAACGTTGGATGGGCGGCGTTGTTCTACTCGGTGGTGGTGTTTTATTAGCTGCATTGCTGTTAAAGGGCAATGATGAAATTGAGCAAGATCACACGCAAGCTCCAGTTACTCATCCGATTCCCAAAACTGAGACTAAACCGAAAACGGCACAGCCAGCTCAAGATAGCGAAATGGTATCATTGCAACCATTGGCTGTCGATGTGGAAACAGAAAAGCGGTTACTGGAAGAGCAGCGCCGTTCACGTGAAAAAGCGGTGGCTGAACAAGAAGCGCGTGCGGCTGAATTCTTAAAGATGCAGCAGCAGGCCGAAGCTGCAGCAGCACGTAAAGCTGCAGAAGAATATGCGGCGATTAATGCACGTCGTACTGCAGCTCAAGAAAGCTCGGATAATATTCCGCCAGAATTGGTTGAAGATGAAAAAGCCAAGGCTCAACGACTTGCGGATGAAAAACGTAAAGCGGATGAAAAGAAGCGCGCTGAACAACAGAAAGCAGATCAACAAAAGTCTGATGCTGATAAGAAGTTAGCGGAAGACAAGCGTAAAGCAGAAGCTGACAAAAAAGCAGCAGAAGACAAACGTAAGGCAGAAGCGGATAAGAAAGCTGCTGAAGATAAGCGTAAGGCAGAAGTGGATAAGAAAGCCGCTGAAGATAAACGCAAAGCAGAAGCAGACAAGAAAGCAGCAGAAGATAAACGTAAGGCAGAAGCAGAGAAAAAAGCTGCTGATGAGAAAAAACGTAAAGCTGACGAAGATAGCAAGAAGAAAGCTGAGGCTGAGAAAGCACGCGATCTGATGGAAAATGGTGATAAAAAGTGGATGGTACAAGTGGCATTGGCTGCAAACCAAGCCAATGCAGACGCTGTTGTGTCGAAATTACGTGCTAAAGGCTACAAGGTAACAACCAGCCAGACCTCTAAAGGGATCCGTATTATGGTTGGTCCTGCTAAGGATCGTGATACTGCGGATAACACGCGTAAGAAAATCACAACGGATGAAAGCTTAAATATGAAATCTGCTTGGGTGATTGATTGGGTTCCGCTTGACCAACGATAAACCTTGATCATCCCCTAGATCAAATCAGGAACACATCACAGGCTTTATTTATGCTGTGAGTGTTCCATTAAAATTAAATAGGGGACTCGCGATCATGAATACAGCGATCAAAATATTAGAACGATTTGTTTTTTCGCAAGATTCTGATGTTAGTGCACTGTCTGGTGTTGCCTGTATAGGGGACGATGTTTACCTTGTTGGGGACGATGTTTGTTACTTACTCAAAACCAATCGAAACAACAATATTGATAGTGCAACGGTTTTTGAGAAAGTTGCGTTATCTGGGGCGTCTGAGCAAATATCATTTAGCGTATTGAGCAAAGCAAAAAAGCCTGATTTTGAAGCATTAAGTTGCATCACCTTGGATGGGCGACAGCAACTATTGGTGATGGGATCAGGTTCTACCGAAAATCGGAAACAAGCATTACTTTATAATCCATCTAACAATCAAATCCGCATTTTTCTGGATGCAGTCGATTATCACTTTTTAGAAAACAGTGTTGAATTAACGGGTGGAGCTGAACTGAATATAGAAGCAATCTGTTCAGACCATCATCATCTCTATATCTTTCAACGTGGCAATATTAATCGCCATCACGGTGTTTTAGTCTTTGATTTAGCTGAAATTCAAGCAGGAAAATCCTTGGAAAATGCGCTTATCAACTCGCTTAATCTCAACTTGCCTGAGATTGAGGGTGCTGCAAGTGGGATTTCTGATGCCTATTTCTTTGTGGATAAAAATCTGATTATTGCCACGGCAGCGGTTGAGCAAACATTAAATACCTATGACGATGGTGATGTGCTGGGTAGTTTTATTTTGCTGTTCTCGCCAGATGGTAAGGCGTTATCCAGTCATTTGATTCAAGATGAAGAAGGTAAAACGCTCGCTATTAAAGTTGAAGGGATTACTTGGTTGGAGTCGAGATCCGATGGGGAAGTATTCTTATTGGTCACGGATAGTGATGGCGGAGATTCTGAAATTTTAAAGGTCTGGTTGGCTCATTCAGTTTTTGAAAACCAGAAGGGGAAGTAAAACTTGCTTGGTGATCATGCAATTTTGAGCAGATTGATTCCTAATGACTGGATAAGCCAGTTCCTTTAATAAGCTCTATCTATTAAATAAATAGAGCTTGGTCCAAAATAATTACAATATTTAGCGAGATGGATTAGACAGTTGTTGTTGAATCCATTTTACATTTTCAGGCGTAAATAAATGGTCAATGTTTTTCCAGATCACATGGAAGCCATAACCTCCTTGTTTCATCTCTTTGACCGCATCATCAATTGACCAGTTTTCAAAAACAATCCGATACATGGCAATGGTTGCACCAGTACGGTCAGAACCATGGTAGCAATGCACTAAAATTTTATGATTCTTTTCTTTGGCTGTCTGAATCGCTTGCATGGTCTGTAATAGATCTTGACGATTGATGGCCCATGTATAAATTGGAATATGCACAAGATTAAACGGTTGATCTTTTAAAACTTTGGCATCTTCATTTTTGGCTCTGAGATTGATGACCGTATCAATGTTATATTGTTTTAAGCTTGGAATGAGTTCATTGCTGGGCTGATCACTACGAAATACATCATTGCTAATTTGATAAAAATTATGCTGCTGTGAAATCAGTGTTCCCCAGTTTTTTGGACGTTGTTCATCATTGAGGCTTGAATGCTTCATGCATCCGCCTACACTGAGGGTAGAAATCAGGGTGAGGGCAAGGAGTGTTTTTTTCATATTACTGATAACGATTGAATTCGACGGGATCGTGCGCACAAATTAACTCAATGCTTGGTTCATGTTGAGCGAGATATTGTAACTGCTTGAGGTTTTGCAAACGCAGTTGATTATTTTCAGCCAATAAGCGTTCAGTGAAATCTAAGGCTCTGAGTTTATTTTTTGGATTGAGTTCCAAGTGGGTGTAATAGGCATCGCCACAGAATAGGACCCAGCCATCAGTCTTTTTAATTGCAATCCCACAGTGTCCAGCAGTATGGCCAATCAGTGGAATCATCAGGATTTCCTCTTGAAATAAGGCTAATCCTTTGACTTTTTGTAGATTAAACCAAGATTCACCTTCACTATGTTCCGCAAAGCTCCAATGGCGATGTTGTTTGAATTGCTCCGTTTTATAACGGAGCTTGCCTTTGGCTGTGAGTGATTGAGTGGCATTAAATTCCGCAGCTAAGAGATGTACAGTGGCATTGGGGAAGTCTGAAATTCCACCGGCATGATCAAAATCTAAATGGGTCACAAAAATATGTTTTACATCACTGGGGTTAAAGCCGAGCTGTTGAATTTGTTGGATGGCAGTAAGTTTTAAATTCGGCACAATTGAACCAAACTGTTTAAGTAAAGGGCCCAAACGCTGTTCAGTATGTAAATAGTCTTGAAGCCCTAGACCTGTGTCAATTAAGACTAAGCCACGATCAGTTTCAATCAACAGGCAATGACAAACGAGGTGCGCTTTCCAACCTTTTTGTCCAAATAATGGCGCACAAGTCGGGCAGAAGCTGCCACAATGTAGATGGTGGATATTGTAGATCATGGTGCTTTTTTTATTGTGTAGCGGATCGAATTATTTTTATAACCGATTGATTCAGAAATACCAAAACAATTTTTGCTGGTATATAAAAAAGCCTATCCGGAGGATAGGCTGAGATGCATGTTATTCAGATTTAATATTATTTTCTGACTGCTTGGGTTTATACTCTACTACGCACTCCGTTTGTCTTGCACTGCGATTAAAGCATACGCTTTAATCTTGTTCAGGCTGGGGGGTGAGTCTTAAATAAGGTTTGACCGCCTTATAGCCTTTCGGGAAGTGTTGTTTGATTTCTTCTTCATCTTTCAATGAAGGCACAATCACCACATCTTCACCATGTTGCCAGTTTGCTGGGGTTGCTACTTTATGCTTGTCAGTTAATTGTAGTGAATCTACCACCCGCAATACTTCATTAAAATTACGGCCTGTCGATGCAGGATAGGTAATAATCAAACGAACTTTCTTGTTCGGGTCAATAATCACCAATGAACGTACCGTTAAAGTCTCACTGGCATTTGGATGAATAAAGCCATACAGCTCAGAAACTTTACGGTCTTTGTCTGCGATAATCGGGAAGTTGACCGTGGTGTTCTGCGTTTCGTTGATGTCCTGAATCCAGCCTTGATGTGATTCAACATCATCAACTGAAAGGGCGATGGCTTTCACTCCGCGCTTGTCAAACTCATCTTTTAGCTTTGCGGTATAGCCAAGTTCCGTGGTACAGACTGGGGTGTAGTCGGCAGGATGGGAAAAAAGGATTCCCCAGCTATCCCCTAAAAAGCCATAGAAATCAATATCGCCTTGGCTTGATTGTTGTTGGAAATTTGGGGCGATGTCGCCTAAACGTAATGTCATGATCAGTCCTCTATACATTCTTTATGTTTTCTATCTCTATTCAATATGCAGTATTCTCTTTATAAATAAAAAGATTGTTTTTTCATTTTGTTATGAATTTTTTGGATATGAATAAGTAGTGATGCTAAAAAATGATCAGAAATACACATTCAAATCGATGTAAGTTAAATGCAAATTTGCTACATTAACGCTCTTTGGTTGTGTGATGTCAGAATCGCCTCGCAGATTTTTTTGCCTGTTTGAATGCAAAGCACTTGTAGTTCTTATTTCTGACTCCATAATAACAGCTAAGAAAAAATTAACCGACCTAGGGTTTGTTGAAATTGACAAACCTTATAACAAACAGGATTAGAGAGTTTATTCATGTTGGCAAGTCTGATCGGAGGTATCTTCGGTACAAAAAATGAGCGCGAGCTCAAACGCATGCGTAAAATTGTTGAACAAATTAATGCGCTTGAACCGACGATATCTGCTCTTAACGATGCAGACCTCTCTGCAAAAACTCCAGAATTCAAACAACGTTTTAGTAATGGCGAAAGTTTAGATAAGTTAATGCCAGAAGCGTTTGCGGTGTGTCGTGAAGCAGCAAAACGTGTCATGGGCATGCGCCATTATGACGTGCAGTTGATTGGTGGTATTACCTTGCACGAAGGTAAAATTGCCGAAATGCGTACAGGTGAAGGTAAAACCCTGATGGGTACTTTGGCTTGTTATCTTAATGCATTAAGCGGTCAAGGCGTTCACGTGATTACGGTGAACGACTACTTGGCACAACGTGATGCTGAGTTAAACCGTCCATTATTCGAATTCTTAGGCTTGAGCATTGGTGTGATTTACTCCATGCAAATGCCTGCTGAAAAAGCACAAGCGTATACTGCTGATATTACTTACGGTACCAATAACGAATTCGGTTTCGACTATCTACGTGACAATATGGTGTTTTCTCTACAAGAGAAAAAGCAGCGTGGTTTAAGCTATGCCATCATCGATGAAGTCGACTCAATTCTAATTGATGAAGCACGTACGCCATTAATTATTTCTGGTCAAAGTGAAGATTCATCTCATCTTTATCAACTGATTAACAGTATTCCTCCAACATTACGTCCACAGAAAGAAGAAAAAGTGGCTGATGGTGGGCATTTCTGGGTCGATGAGAAACAACGTTCAGTTGAAATGACTGAAGTCGGCTATGAAACGGTTGAGCAAAAACTGATTGAAATGGGCTTGTTGGCTGAAGGCGAGAGTCTTTATTCAGCAACTAACCTGAATTTAGTTCACCATGTCACTGCAGCGATTCGTGCACACTATCTTTATCAAAAGAATGTGCACTACATCATTGGCGTTAATCCACAGACTCAGAAAGAAGAAGTCATTATTGTGGATGAAAGCACGGGTCGTACCATGCCTGGTCGTCGCTGGTCAGAAGGCTTGCACCAAGCGGTTGAAGCCAAAGAAAGCATGGAAATTCAACCTGAGAACCAAACGCTTGCAACCACAACTTTCCAGAATTATTTCCGTCTATATAAAAAGCTTTCAGGTATGACAGGTACTGCCGATACTGAAGCTGCGGAAATGAAAGAAATTTATGGCCTAGATGTTGTCATTATTCCAACGCACCGTCCAATGGTTCGTAAGGATCATAACGATTTAATTTATTTAAACCGTAATGGTAAATACACCGCGATTATTGAAGAAATTACCAATATTCGTCAGCAGGGTGTTGCACCGATCTTGATTGGTACTGCGACAATTGAAGCAAGTGAAATCTTGTCTTCTAAGTTGCTACAAGCAGGTATTCATCACGAAGTCTTGAACGCAAAACAGCACGAACGTGAAGCGGATATTATTGCGCAAGCGGGTAGTCCAAATGCGGTGACGATTGCGACCAACATGGCGGGTCGTGGTACAGATATTTTGCTGGGTGGTAACTGGAAAGCCAAGCTTGCCAAAATTGAAAATTCAACGCCTGAAGATGAAGCACGCTTACAAGCACAATGGGAAAAAGATCACGAGGATGTTTTAAATTCGGGTGGTTTGCATATCATTGGTTCTGAACGTCACGAATCACGTCGTATTGATAACCAGTTACGTGGCCGTGCAGGTCGTCAAGGTGACCCTGGTGTATCTCGTTTCTATTTATCGCTTGAAGATGACTTGATGCGTATCTTCGCGGGTGATCGTGTGGTTGCCATGATGCGTGCGATGGGCTTACAAGAAAGTGAAGCGATTGAACACAAAATGGTCAGTCGTTCAATCGAAAATGCGCAGCGTAAAGTTGAAGCACGTAACTTTGATATTCGTAAGAACTTATTGAAATACGATGATGTAAACAACGAACAACGTAAGATCATTTATTCGCAACGTGATGAAGTATTGGCTGAAAGCACTTTACAAGATTACATCGAAGAAATGCATCAAGAAGTGGTGAAGGGTTTAATTGCGGACTTTATTCCACCTGAGTCGGTTCATGATCAGTGGGATATCGAAGGCTTGGAAAATGCTTTACATGCAGATTTAGGTATTGACTTGCCTGTACAGCAATGGCTAGACCAAGATCGTCGTTTAGATGAGGACGGTTTGATTGCACGCATTACTGATGAAGTAATTGCACGTTATCGTCAACGCCGTGAACAAATGGGTGATGAATCAGCAGCAATGCTTGAACGTCACTTTATGTTGAATTCACTTGATCGCCATTGGAAAGATCATTTAGCGGCGATGGATTATCTGCGTCAAGGTATTCATTTACGTGGTTATGCGCAGAAGAATCCTGAGCAAGAATACAAGAAAGAAGCCTTTAACTTGTTTGTGAATATGTTGGGTGTGATCAAGTCTGATGTCGTGACGGACCTTTCCCGTGTGCATGTGCCGACAGCAGAAGAGTTAGCTGAACTTGAAGCACAGCAACAACGTCAGGCTGAATCAATGCGTCTGTCTTTCGAACATGATGATGTTGATGGTTTAACGGGTGAAGTCACTGCTTTTGAAGAAACTGAAGTGACAGAAAATGCATTCCCAGTACCAGAAAGTCGTAATGCGCCTTGTCCATGTGGTTCAGGTCTGAAATATAAACAATGTCACGGTAAAATCTAAGTTCATGACTTGATTTAAGCTGAAATAAAAAAAGCAGAGCAGTGGTCTCTGCTTTTTTTTACGAGAATTTACTTGAGTCCAAGCACGCTTTGTAGTTTCATTATTGGACTTACAGATCTTGATTGAGTTCGCATTAAAAGCGGGAAGACAATGAAAAAACCATTACAACTTTTAATTTTGGCAACTGCGGCGGTATCTGGTTTTGCATTTGCAGACGATGCACCACAAACTACAACTGTGGATAAAGTATTGGCAGCAAAAGGTACCAATACAGCTGAAGCGCAAGTCAAGCGTGAAGTAACAACTGTGATTAGTCCACGTACTGGCATTCGCTATACCTTAGGTGATACAGGCAACCGCCCAATCGTATTGCAAACTGCTGCAATCGCACCTGCAAACTCAGCAAATATTAACCGTATTGTGGCATCAAACCCTGCATTATCAGCACAAAGCCAAGAGAAAGCGAAGATTGCTTTAATCGGTGAAACAGCTGTTCAGGCAGCTAATGCGGCTGCGGCACAAACTGCAGGTACTCAGACTGCTAAAGCAAATTAATTTCAATTTGTTTGGAATAAAAAAAGAGATGCAATTGCATCTCTTTTTTTATGGAAGAATTTTATTATAAAAAGCTTGGTAATAAAATTAAGCCAATCAGGATAGCAAAAAGCAGCCACTTTGATACGTAGTAAAGTGGGCGATTACGCTCTTTTAGGCCACGGCCATAGTGATGCACAGCATAGCCGTATTTAAAAATACGGTTAATAAAACCAGTTTTGTCTTGGTCATCATTGGGCGAACTTGCCGCAGACATGACATTACGACCAAACCAGTGATTAAACTTTTGTGCCCAACCCCATTTCATCGGGCGTTCGATGTCACAGAATAAGATAATACGGGTTTCATCGGTTTTGTTTTCAGCCCAATGCACAAAGGTTTCATCAAAGACGGTAGCTTCACCATCTCTCCAGCTATAACGCTCTTGATCGACTTCGATAAAGCAATCATCGCTATTGGGTGTCACTAGACCAAGATGATAACGTACCGATCCTGCATAAGGATCACGGTGTTTACCTAAGTAGCTGCCAGAAGGCAATTCGGTAAACATGGCAGCTTTGACTGATGGAATACTTTCCAGTAACGCTACCGTTTTTGGACAGAGTTGATGTGCAGATGGATGACTATCTTGATACCATTTCAGATAAAATCGTTTCCAGCCTCGTTTAAAGAAGGTATTAAAGCCTGCATCATTGTTTTTTTCAGAAGCTTTAATTTGATTTTGCAGTTGAATGGCTTCTTCACGAATCACTTGCCAGTTATCCTGCAATGGTTTCAGTTCTGGGAACTGTGCCACATCGAAGAAAGCCTGATTCGGCAACTTAGAAAAGCCCGTCATAAACATGTTGATCGGTGCTAAAAATGTCGAATGGTCAAATAATTGTCGAGATGCTTTTAAGCGCTCTTTACCCCGTAAATAGGTATACAAAAAGCTGACTAAAAATACGGCAACGATAATCACTGCGTACATAACACAATCGTCTAAAAAAAATGAAGGCGGTTATTTTAGCACAAAAAATATTTGGAAGAATGCAGCCCTAAGCGCAACTTTATAAGATAAAAACTATGCAATTGAATGGTATTTCAGATGATCTGAGCGTGTATTTTTCACAGATCATCTGAAAAATAATGATTAAATTTGGTTATTTACATCATCATGCTTGGTTTCACGAATCATTAAAAATGCGATCAACGATAAAATGGAAGCCAGACTTAAATATAAACCAACTGCACCTAAGCCATAACTTTCTGCCAACTTGGTTGCGATATACGGTGCAAAGGATGCGCCGAAAATGCCTGCCAAGTTAAAAGTTAAAGCTGAGCCTGTATAGCGAACTGAAGTTGGAAAGATTTCTGACAATACGGTACCAATTGGACCATAGGTTAAGCCCATAATCGAAAGACCGATACATAAGAACAAGAACACCAGAATTGGGCTACCTGAGCCGAGTAGTGGCGCAAAACATAGTCCGAACAAGGCTGAAAGAATACATACTGCAATTGATGTATTTTTACGGCCAAATTTCTCTGCAAAAATTGCAGATAGGGGAATAAAGGCAGCAAAACATAAAGTCGCTACCAGTTGCAATACTAGGAATTCACCACGAGCATAGCCGAGCTTGGTGGTGCCCCAGTTCAAGGCAAATACGGTGGTGAGATAGAACACCACGAAAGTACAGATTGCTGCAATCGTACCGAGGATGAGCATTGGTAAATGCTTGGTCATGACCTCTTTAAACGGTACATTCACTTCTTTTTGCTTGTTTAATACTTTCTGGAAAGCGGGGGTTTCATGCAACTTTAAACGGATGTATAAACCGACCAAAACCAGCACAGCACTTGCAATAAATGGAATACGCCAACCCCATGTCATGAATGCTTGTTCAGACATAAAAGCATTGAGTAATAAAAATGAGCCTGTTGCAAGGATGAAACCGATTGGTGCGCCGAGTTGTGGGAACATACCATACCAAGCACGCTTGCCCTCTGGTGCATTCTCAGTGGCAAGCAGTACCGCACCGCTCCATTCACCACCTAAGCCTAAACCTTGACCCAAACGGCATAAGGCAAGCAATAGAGGCGCAGCAAGGCCAATTTGTGCATAGGTTGGTAGTAGGCCGATACAGACAGTTGAAATACCCATGGTCAGTAAAGCAGCAACCAATGTGGCTTTACGTCCGATTCGGTCACCGAGATGTCCGAAAATTGCAGCACCAATTGGGCGGGCAATAAAAGCAATCGCAAAGGTCGCAAGTGACTTGAGCACCGCAGCGCCATCGCTACTTTCAGGGAAAAATAAGTGTGGAAAAATGAGTACTGCTGCTGTGGCGTAGATATAAAAGTCAAAAAACTCAATTGTCGTACCGACAAGGCTAGCAAATAATACCCGTACTTTTGAATTGCTGGCCACTTCTGGGGTGGCAGTCGTAGTGCTTGACGACATACAAGACCTTCATGTTATTCATTCAAGAAACAGAATAGCGGTTGTCTTGAAAATTCCTTTTGAATGTGCAGTTTTACTTCGAAAACTTAATGCTATATATGGACTTATAATACATAACAGTAGATTGCCAAAAAGTGTAATCCTGCGCCTAATAGCACAAAAACATGCCAAATTGCGTGGGTATATCTTACCTTTTTTAAGGCATAAAACAATGTGCCGATGGTATAAGCCAAACCACCTGCAATCAGTAGTTGCACCGCTTCTTTAGACAGATAACGTTGCATATCATCCATCACCAAAACCGCCAGCCAACCCATGACTAAATAGGCGGCTAGAGAAAGTTTTTGGAAGCGATGAATGAATACCAGTTTGAACAAAGTACCGATCAGAGCAATGGCCCATAAGGCGATTAGTAAGTAATGCGCTTTGGCGGTTGGGATGGCAATACTGAGAAAAGGGGTGTAGGTGCCTGCAATGAGATAGTAAATCGCGGTATGATCCAGTTTTTTATACCAATAGCGTTTGCGTTCATCTTGGGCAAAGTGATACAGCATGGAACTACTGAGTAACAGCACTAGGCTAAAACCATATACCCATAAACTGATCCAATGTCCTAAAGGCAGGCCATAGCCTTTGATGATCAAAAAGATTGAGGCAATTAAAGCCAGTACTGCGCCAGCGCCGTGGCTATAGGCATTAATCAGTTCTTCTTTGGGGTCATAGTCCAGCAATGTGTTTGTGTTCATCAAGCGATCTGGTTGCATAAAAATACAACTGTATCGTAATGCAATTTCCCTTTTAAAGTAAGACGCTTTAAAATTTAGTTTCTATTTGTCAGGTTTTCATTATGTTTGCGCCGAATTTTTCTTTTGAACAAGAACAGCAGTTTTTCTTGGATATCCAGCAATCTATTGAAAATAAAAGCTTTGACCGCCTGATTTTGAGTCAGTACAAAGGCGAAATAGCGCAACTAGAAAAGATGACATTTCGTGTGATTGAACTGCAGGGACAGGCAAACTTGTCTTGCTTATACCATCACACCACACAAGACATCACTAAAAATTATAGTATTGCCGAAGGTTTGGAAAAGATTGCTGAGTTATTGAGTCTGTCTAAGCAAGCCAATCTCTTTAGTACTGAACAAGACGTTCAACTGAAGAAAAATAAAAAGAAAGCCATGTTGAACACTCAGAAGAAACAGGCATCTACCGACAAAGTTGGGCAACAGCAGCACGATCGTGAAAAGCAGCGCTATGTACAACAGCAAAGTCCATTTTTAAAGCATCTCGGTATTACTGATGAAAAAGGACAAATCGTTCCAAGTATGGCGCGCAAGTGGAAGCAAATTAATAAATTTATTGAAATTTTTTCGCATGCCTATGAGCAGATTGACGCTTCACAGCAAGAATTGAATATTGTCGATTTTGGTTCAGGTAAGGGCTATTTAACTTTTGCTTTATATGACTATTTGCAGGCGCAGCAGAAAACACCGTTAATTACGGGGGTTGAACTGCGTTCGAATCTGGTTGAGTTTTGCCAGAATGTGGCTGATCAAACGGGTTTTAGTCATCTGGATTTCTTTGAAGGGGATGTGCGTAGCTATCAGCCAGAAAAGTTAGATGTGATGATTGCATTGCATGCCTGTGATATTGCGACTGACTTTGCCATTCATACTGGTATTCGTCTGAATGCATCGATGATTATGTGCGCACCGTGTTGCCATAAGGAACTCCGTCCACAGCTACAAAGTCCAGAGGTGTTACAGCCGATGTTGCAATTCGGCATTCATGCAGGACAACAGGCTGAAATGTTGACCGATACTTTGCGTGCGTTACTACTTAAAGCCTATGGTTATGAAACCAAAGTTTTTGAGTTTGTGTCTTTGGAACATACTAGTAAGAATAAAATGATTTTGGCGACGAAACGAAAGGATGTTCAACAACCTGATGCAAAAATCATGCAGCAAATCCAAGCGTTGAAAACCATGTATGGGATTGAAAAACAGAGTCTGGAATTATTATTGCAAGATCAGATGCCAGTCGAGAATATTGGCTGTAAGTGTTAATTAAAACAGAGAAAACGATGTACCAAGTCAAACAGGGAAATTGGGATCAATTACAGCAAGATGCGAAATTGATCCGAACATTGGTTTTTATTCGGGAACAAGGTATTGCTGAAGCGGATGAGTGGGATGAGCAAGATGCGATCTCACAACACTTTGTTATCTATGATCAGGATCAGCCGATTGCGACAGGACGATTATTACAAAATAATAGTGTGGGGCGCGTTGCTGTGCTTAAGGCTTATCGGGGGCAAGGTCTTGGTCAAATGATTATGCTGGAGATTATTGCTTTTGCGAAGCAGCAGGGACGTATATTCCTGCATTTGTCTTCACAAGTCCATGCAATGTCATTTTATCAGCAGCTTGGTTTTTTTGTGCAAGGGGATGAATATGATGAGTGTGGCATCCCTCATATTGAAATGCGGATGCCACTTCTACAGTAAATTCACAATGAAGTGAATGAGCTTGAATTGGACTGAGTTTATGGCTGTTGCTGAGTTTGGGCAGCCACTTCAGAACTCGCTGAAGAGCTATTTTGAGTATGTTCCTGTTGTTGTGCTTTACGTTGTGCGCCTGGCATATAATCCGGTTCTTGGGTCATGGCCAAATAGAAAAAGCTTAAAAAGATGGTACTCAGTACGCCAACAATGATGACAAATTTCCATCCCAATACCGTTTCTTCATTTGAATCTTTTTTTGGGGATGGTTGATTATTCATAATAAATTCCAAAAATAACAAAAAACAAAACTAGATTTTGCGCCTTTTGGGGCTGATTTGCCAAGTAGAAATATGGAATTGAGGATAAGAGATGAGCTCATACTTTAGATAGCGAAGCGTATTACCAAGAACCTGCTGTCATGGTTGAATTTAAAAAAAGCTTCGCTATCCAACGTAGAATTGAAATTGATTGGATCAGGATTAAAGCCTATTCCAATCCTCAATTGCCTTTAAACCTGTTTCTATCCCGACATCATAGCTATAACGGATTTTGGCTTTATTCTTTGAAAGTCGACCTGCCATATTTTTTAAATCAGGTGGGCAAACTTCCAGAATTTTCTGACCAGAGGCCGAGCGGGTAAATTCGACGGCATCGTTATAACGTTGAGTTCGCGTTAATAAACTTTGTGCAAAACCACGTTGCTGTTTAAACAGGTATTTGGCAAGGAACTGATCACCTTTACTGCTGGCTTTATAATAATTTTTTGGACGAGTTCTGAGTACCATTAACTTGGAAACATTATGCTGTTGCGCTGCCCAATGCACGGGTAAGGCATCTGCAACACCGCCATCAAAATAAGGCTCACCGAAGACTTCAACCGCTTGCCGAGTTAAGACTGGAATTGAACTGGATGCTCTTAAACCTTCTAAGATATTGTCCTTAGATGCTTTGATATAAGTGGCTTCACCTGAAATGGCATGGGTTAATACCATATAAAATTCAGGATGATTGGCAAATAGATGGGCTTGATTGAGTGGATGCTCTTTTTCTACCACATCCCACATCCATTTTAAGTCCAGTAAGTCACCACCCTTGAAAAAGCGACGATATTGGATAAATTCGGTACGTAGAGAGTGATCTAAATAGATTTGTAAGGTACGGCCTTGCTGAGCAGCGAGGTAATTGGCGACATTGGTTGAACCAGAAGAGACACCAACGCAGAGATCAAAGGGATTAAATTGTTGCTGTAAAAATGCATCTAAGACACCGCTGGTGAATGCACCGCGCATTCCACCGCCTTCAACGACCAGTGCCTGACGATTTTGTTGAAGCATTGAAAATCTCGAATATCATGATAAACCCATGTTTTACACGGATTTATCATATTCGACAATAACACTTTAGTGATTGTGTTGATGTGCTTCGGTCGAGCCTGTTTCTGTTGTCACTGATGAGTGTGACATTTCAGCTGGGGTAGCCGCTTTCTTCTGGTTCATTGGCATATAATCTGGTTCATTATTAATAGCCAAGTAGAAAATCACCATAAACAGTACGCTGAGAATTGTGGTGATAATTAATGCTTTCCAACCCCAAGGCGAAGTTTCTGGGCAGAGTTTTTCAGACATAAGAAATTTCCAAATGATGCAAAAAAATAAAGCAGAATTGAGAAAGTTATAGCATAAATTGTGATGTATTACTCAGATGTTTTGCTGTGATTTTGTCGAACGCATAAAAAAGCCCGTACAGACACGGAGTTCCATACGGGCCTTAATTGGCTTGGCTAAATAGAGATTATTGAATCACAGTATTTTGCTGTGCTTTTTCTTTCAATAACTTTGGTGGCGTAAAACGCTCACCATATTGAGCAGTCAGTTGCTCGGCACGTTGCAATGATTTTTGAATGCCATTTTGATTCAGGAATTGAATGGCACCGCCTGTCCATGGAGCAAAACCAATTCCGAAAATTGAACCGACATTGGCATCAATCACAGATTCTAAAACACCTTCTTCATAGCAGCGTAAAGTATCCAGTGCTTGTACAAATAGGAAACGATCAATCATGTCTTGCTCAGAAATGCTGTTGTCTTTCTGCCAACGACTGAGCCCATCCCATAAATGCTTTTTGCCATTTTCCGGATAGTCATAGAAACCTGCACCCGCAGCCTTACCTTTACGGTTCAGCTCATGAATCATGGTATGTACCACCTCATCCACTGGGGTTTTCGGTAAATCTTTGCCTTCTGCTTGCAGAGCTTTACGGGTTTCTGCTGCAACATGTTCAGTTAAGGTTAGAGAGACTTCATCCTGAATGGCAAGTGGGCCAACCGGCATACCTGCTTTCAGTGCTGCCATTTCAATTTTGGCTGGATGCACACCTTCTGCAAGTAGACGCATCCCTTCTTGAATGAAAGTACCAAATACGCGGCTGGTGAAGAAGCCTCGGCTGTCATTCACGACAATTGGGGTTTTGGCAATTTGCTGAACAAAGTCGTAAGCCTTCGCCAATGTATCAGCAGAGGTCTGTTTACCTTTGATAATTTCAACCAATTGCATTTTATCGACTGGACTAAAGAAATGTAGTCCAATGAACTTTTGAGCATCTTTACTCGCCGTCGCCAAACCAGTGATTGGTAGGGTAGAGGTATTTGATGCAAAGATTCCACCTTCAGCCAAATATTGTTCAGCTTCTTGCGTCACTTTGGCTTTTAGTTCTTGGTTCTCAAATACTGCTTCGATAATCAAATCACAGCCTTGCAGATCTGCTGCATTTGCCGTTGCAGTAATCAGGGCTAAAACTTGGTCACGCTTTTCTGCGGTCATACGACCTTGTGAAACACGTTTGTCGAGAAGCTTTTGTGAGTAGGCTTTACCTTTCTCTGCGTTTTCAACAGAGACATCTTTGAGTACGACAGGGATGCCTTTGATTGCAGTTGAATAGGCAATGCCTGCACCCATCATCCCCGCACCTAACACACCGACTTTAGTGGCTTGCCATTTTGCAACTTCAGCAGGGCGGCTTGCGCCAGACTTGATTGCATTGAGACCATGCCAGAAAGTACCGATCATATTTTTAGAAATCTGACCGACTGTGAGTTGCGTAAAGTAACGTGACTCGATACGCAAAGCGGTATCAACATCAACCTGTGCACCTTCTACTGCTGCCGCCATGATCGCTTCAGGCGCAGGGTAACAGCCTTTGGTTTTATCACGTAGCATTGCAGGAGCAATTGCAAGCACTTGTGCCACCGCAGGCGTTTTCGGATCGCCACCTGGAATCTTGTAGCCTTTGACATCAAATGGCTGTTGAGATTTAGGGTTAGCTTTGACCCAAGCAATGGCTTTGTCTAACAGCTCTTGTTCGTTCTCAGCAGTGTCATGTACTAAACCGAGCGACTTCGCTTTTTCCACGCCAAACTGCTTACCTTCCATCAGGAATGGAAATGCATTTTGTAAGCCAAGTAAACGTACCATACGCACGATACCACCACCACCTGGCAGCAAGCCTAAAGTAACTTCAGGTAAACCAAATTTGGTTTTTGGATCATTGATGGCAATACGGTAATGACAGCCTAAAGCAATTTCCCAACCACCACCGAGCGCTGTACCATTTAAGGCAGCAACAACAGGTACACCTAAAGTTTCAATCGTACGTAAGTCACCCTTGAGTTCTTCAATCATTTTGAAAAATTCAGTGGCATGTTCAGGTTGAACCTGAATCAACTCATCCAAGTCACCGCCTGCAAAGAAGGTTTTCTTGGCTGAACGGAAAATAAAGCCTTTTAGATCCGTTTCCGCTTTGAGCTTTTGGCTGACGTCATTGAGTGAATCACGGAATTCTGCATTCATGGTATTGGCAGATTGACCAGATGAATCAAGGGTAAGAATTACAATATTGTCAGCGTTTTTTTCGTATTTAATAGCGCTCATGTTGTGCTCCTTACACCAACTCAATAATGGTGGCGATCCCCATCCCACCACCAACACACAATGTGGCTAGGCCACGTTTTTTGCCTTGACGTTCTAACTCGTCTAACAAAGTTCCTAAAATCATGGCACCCGTTGCACCCAATGGATGACCCATTGCAATTGCACCGCCGTTCACATTGACTTTCTCGGCAGGAACCTTGAGTTCATTGATAAAACGCATCACCACGGCCGCAAAGGCTTCATTGACTTCAAATAGGTCAATATCATCAATCGTTAAGCCCGCTTTGGCCAAGGCTTTACGCGCAGCCGGTGCAGGACCCGTGAGCATAATGGTTGGGTCAGTCCCCACCAATGCCGTTGCCAACACTTTGGCACGTGGTTTTAAGCCTTGTTCTTTGACGGCTTTTTCAGAAGCCAATAACACCACCGCAGCACCATCAACGATGCCCGATGAGTTACCCGCATGATGCACATGGTTAATTTTTTGCGCTTCAGGATACTTCTGTAGCGCAACCGCATCGAAGCCCATTTGTCCCATCATTTCAAAACTGGCATTCAGTTTTGCCAAGCCTTCAACCGTGGTCGCACCCCGAATAAATTCATCTTTTTCTAAGATCAGTACACCCGAATGATCTTTAACAGGAACGACGGATTTATCGAAATAACCTTTGGCCTGTGCAGCCGCTGCTTTTTGTTGTGAGCCGACTGCAAAGGCATCGACATCTTCTCGGCTATAGCCATCTAAGGTTGCGATCAAGTCCGCGCCAACGCCTTGTGGTACAAAAGAAGATTTTAAGTTGGTTTCAGGATCAAGTGCCCATGGGCCGCCATCAGAGCCCATCGGGATACGTGACATGGATTCCACACCGCCTGCGACGACGATATCTTCCCAACCAGAGCGGACTTTTTGTGCTGCCAAATTGACTGCTTCCAAACCAGATGCACAGAAACGGTTGATTTGCACACCAGCAACATCATCATTCCAGCCTGCTGCAATAGCCGCAGTTTTAGCAATATCACCGCCTTGGTCTGCAATTGGTGTGACACAACCTAAGACAATGTCATCGACTTTTGAGGTGTCAAGTTGATGGCGTTGTTGTAATTCATTCAGTAATGATGTGAGTAAAGTAATCGGTTTGACTTCATGCAGTGAGCCGTCTTTTTTCCCTTTTCCGCGTGGTGTGCGAATGGCATCAATAATGTAGGCCTCGCTCATAGGTTTTCCTTGTATCACCTTAAAATTGTTGTTTATCGAGTGTACTCAATTTAAGTGTCAGTGCAATGATGATAAACATTGGCAAGTTTGATGTTTTTCGCCAATTTGATAGGTTGCGTGAGTAATCAAGCCAAGCGTTAAATTTGGTATTTTTCTGCATGTCTTGTGACATCTTCGATTAGACTAGCATTTGGAAATGATTGATAGAAAAGATGGGCGAAAGCACATGATAAAACGAATGCGTCACTATGCTGCCATGGCATTGATCTTGTCACTTTTTGGATGTGATTCATCTGGACGGAATATTGAAAATAACAAAACAATCGAGGATAAAAACAAGGTGAGCCAAACCTATTCAAATCAAGCTGCTGATGACAAAATGCTATTGGTGTTGTCTGCACCTTCTGTACATGATCCGTATTACAAATCTGCTTTTCAACGAATTGTAGATTTTCAGATTGATTATGCAAAATCAATTTTGGGTAATGACAATGTCGTGATTTTGGTGGATGAGGATACCAAGCCTTATTTCACGGGCAAAGTGCCTGAAGATATTTTACTGGTGGATGATGTCCGTGATATCTGGATGCGCGACTTTACTACGGTTAATCCAATGCAGCCTGTGCAATTTACCTATACTTGGGCCTCGATGACCAAGAAACAAAGTAAAGATGTGCAAAAAAGTTTCAGTCAGTTTGCTGATCGTTATAAAATTCAAAGAGCTAAAACTGATTTGATGATTGATGGTGGTAACCTTGTTGATGATTATGCGGGTCGTGTCATTACCACTACACGTTTTATGGAAGATAATGAGCTTAGCTATAACGAGGCCAAACAAGAGTTAAAGGCTACGTTGGGTGCAACCGAAGTTGCCATCTTAGAACCAGATGAAGAAGTGCTGGCACATTCAGATGGCATGGTCAGTTGGGTGGATAAAAATACTTTGCTTGTGAATGACTATTCAAAAACACCATCATTTAGAACAACCGTAATGAAGGAGTTAAAAGCATCATTTCCAACTGCAAAAATTGTGGAAGTGCCTGTTGAATATAAGACCAATCCCAAAGGGCAATGGGAAGGTTTTGAGTCAGCATGTGGTGTGAATTTAAATGCCACGGTCACACATCACAATATTTATGTGCCAACCTTTAATATGCCGCATGATCAAAAAGCATTAACGATCATCAAGCAGAATACCAGTAAGAAAGTCATTCCTGTAAATGCTGAAAGTGTTTGTCCAATGGGCGGTAGCGTGCGTTGCCTCACTTGGCAGGTGACTGGGGACAATGCTGCGAAACTGATTCAAGCTGCTCGAGATAAGTAATTGATTTGCAACTTGCATCTGCTGATTCACAAGCCGATGCAAGTTGTTTAAACTCACCTGCCTTTTAATTGTGCTAATAACAAATGAAGTTTATTAATATTATTGGTACCACAGGTTCTGGTAAATCGACGTTTGCTCGACAGTTGGCGCAAAAACAACAATTACAATACATCGAACTGGATAATTTACTTTGGCTGGATGATTGGCAAGAGTCGACAAATGAAGCCTTGTTTTTGAAGCTGAAAATCTCCATGAAAAATGCCGCGACAGGGTGGGTCATTGATGGACTTTACACCCGCACTATTCCAATGATGATGGAGAAAGGAGATACCGTCATCTGGTTAGATTATCCCTTTCACATCAATTTATATCGTTTGACCAAGCGTACATTCGGGCGTGTGATCAGTCGGAAAAAGTTATGGGAAGATTCAAATAATCGGGAAAGTTTAAAATTGATGCTGTCCAAAGAATCTATTTTTATCTGGTTAATTAAATCCTATCCAAAAAACCGAAAAAAATACTTAGCTTTGATGCAGAATCCTGACTATCAGCATATTCGGTTTATTCATTTAACCTCTCCAAAACAAGCAGCAAAATTTTTAGAACAGATTAAGGCCGTGCAATGACGTCTATTCGAGCAAAAGCGTTATGCCTATTTCGTCATAATGAAAAGGTGTTACTTGCAAAAGCGTATGATCCCAATAAGGATGAACATTTTTTCAGACCGATCGGTGGTGGTATCGAGTTTGGGGAAACATCTATTCAGGCAATTGAAAGAGAGGTCTTGGAAAAAATTCAGTAGCAGCTGACACAACCTAAACTTGTCTGCGTCATGGAAAATCTATTTAGCTTTGATGGGCAGCAAGGTCATGAAATTGTGTTTGTATATGATGCTGAATTTATAGACCCACATATCTATAAGCAACACCACATACAGGGTTGCGAAACCAATGGACATAGCTATATCGCACAGTGGCTAAGTCGAGAACAAATCGCACTGACTCAATATCCTGTTTATCCAAAAGGCATTGAGCAATGGCTATTCAATGCGTAGATCATCTCAAGCTTGGGTTTGTGGACTCATTCGACAAATCTAAATGAAAGAATTGGTTATAGGGTGATTCGGTATATTCTGCGAAAGCTGTACCTTCAACAAAACCAAACTTCTTATAAAGTTTGATTGCTGCATCAAAGTGACTATCTTTTCCTGTTTCTAAACTGACTTTTTGATAGTGACGTTGCTGGGCAAGTTTTAGCAAATATTCCATTAGTTGTGCTGCGACCCCTTGACGCAAATAGGCAGGATGAGTCCGCATAGATTTGATTTCTGCGTGGTCGGGTGTCAGTTCTTGGATTGCGCCACAGCCCAGTAATTGATCATCATTCCACAAGGTATAAAAACTAATTGAATCTTTTTGCAGGCTACTCAGGTCTAATGCAAAACTATGTTCAAGTGGGGTGTTTTGATGCAGACCATGCAAATGGATATGAATCAAATTTTGAACTTGTGGATGAGAAAAGTCAGCTTTTTTAATGATCATTGTTATTCAAGCAAATTGTAGAGGTATACTTGATTATTAGCATATTTAAAAAGCAATGTTCAACTTTATACAGTTGAACATTGCTTTGTTGTTATTAGTTATGATGACCGTGCAACTGACGATATAAACCCGGTGTTACCCCCGTCCATTTCTTAAAGGCACGGTGGAAAGTACTGGTTTCACTAAAGCCGACTTGTTGAGCTACATCTTCAAGGGTGAGATTAGGAGTCAACAATAAATGAATCGCAGCATCACGACGCAAGGCATCCTTAACCCCTTGATAGCTTTTGCCTTCCGCAGCCAAACGACGACGTAAGGTTTGCGGTGATAAATACAACATTGCCGCGACATCGTTGAGCGTTGGCATTTCTTCGCCAATCTGGCTCTTTAATACATCACGAATACGCGAAGTCAACGAGTTGGTATTTTTGAATTTCACTAACAGTTGGGCAGGCGCTGCTTTCAAGAATTCTTCTAAAGTCTTTTCATCTTGGCGGATTGGGAGATCCAGATAATCTGCTGCAAAGGTAATTTCGGTACGTGGTGCATCGAATTGCATCACTGGAGCAAAGAACAATGCATCATATTCATCAGCATGATTCGGACGTTCATAACCAAAATGCACACGCTCTAAAGGTAGGCGACGTTCAATCAACCATGATGCTAGACCATGCCAGATCATCAGCATGCTTTCAGTAATGAAATGATCAGGATCTAAAGCTTTAGGAATATGCGGGACTAAACGTGCTTCATGCTTGTCACGTTCCAAGCTAACGGACCATTCATCTCCAAACAGTTTGTAGAATTGAGAGGAGAGTTCCAGTGCTTGTCCAAGAGTTTTG
The DNA here is from genome assembly GCF_000369845.1 of Acinetobacter higginsii. Lineage (NCBI taxonomy): Bacteria > Pseudomonadati > Pseudomonadota > Gammaproteobacteria > Moraxellales > Moraxellaceae > Acinetobacter > Acinetobacter higginsii. Next base: position 155,840 of record NZ_KB850223.1, read on the forward strand.
GAATGGATGATTAATTGACACATGATTGCGAATGTACCCAAGCGACGTGGCTGTACATCGAAACCCACGTGTTCATCTTGGGTGACCATCCATAACATTTTTACAAAACGGGTGTACTGTTCAGGAGAGATTCGAGCCTTTGGTTGGCGAAGCAGTTCAGCCTCTATGCCGACATGTGAAAGTAACGTTTCAACGTCCATGCCTAGGCGTTTAACACCTGTTAAAGCCGCATTCACGAAGTGGATGCTGATCGTATCACGGCTCATATTGAATCCTTCAGTTTCTTTACTATTCACGATAATTGACCTAAATAACCGTCTAAAATATCAAATTGGGCAATTGACAAGAAAAATAATTGCGCTCTGTATACATGTTAAATTGCCGAAACTATCAAGGTAAATGGCTGAACATGACATTGTTTTTGTGTTTATCCATACCTAGTATAAAAGAAAATTTGAACAAATTGAGTAAAAATTATTATGCCATCTGCACTAAAGGGATTGAAAGTCCTCGATTTTTCGACTTTATTACCAGGGCCATTTGCCAGTATGTACCTTGCCGACATGGGTGCAGAAGTTATCCATGTGGAATCACCGACTCGTCCAGACCTTGTACGGATTATGCCACCCTATGCCAATGGTCAGGCCACTGCGCACAGTTATCTGAATCGGAATAAACAGTCGATTGCACTTGACCTCAAAGATGCAGCCAATATTGAACTGATCAAAAATAAAATATCTGAGTTCGATATCGTGCTTGAACAGTTCCGTCCAGATGTGATGCGCCGTTTGGGCTTGGACTATGAGACTTTAGCGGAGATTAATCCACGACTTATCTATTGTTCGATTACAGGTTATGGTCAAACAGGAGCTTATAAAGATCGGGCAGGACACGACATTAACTATTTAGCGTTGGCAGGCGTGTCTGGGCATAGTGGTCGTCAAGATGGTGGACCGCCACCCTTGGGAATCCAAATTGCAGATGTGGCAGGTGGTTCCTTGCACGCAGTGATTGGTATTCTTGCTGCTGTGGTCGAGCGTCAACGCAGTGGTCTGGGTCAATATCTTGATATTTCGATGACCGATTGTGTGGCGAGTCTGAATAGTATGGCTGCTTCTGCAAGTCTGGCAGGGAAAACGACACAAGCACCCGAGGCGGGAATGCTGAATGGTGCAAGCTTCTATGATTATTATCAAACCAAAGATGGTCGCTATTTTTCAGTGGGAAGTTTAGAGCCACAATTTATGACAGGCTTGGCTGCAGCGTTAGAATTACCTGTATTGCTTGCAAAAGGAACATCGTTTGACCCAGAAGATCGTCAAGCGGTAAAGCAAGCCTTGCAGGAAAAGTTTAAAACACAAAACTTTGCCGAATGGCAACAGCTGTTCCAAAGCTTGGATATTTGTGTAGAACCAGTTCTCAGTCTGGATGAAGCCTTAGTCTCGCCAATCGCTCAACAAAGAGGGTGGGTGGTTGATGTGCCAGTATCGGAACATGCATCACAAACTGAGCCACAGTTGGCCTGTCCGATCAAGTTTTCCCGTTCGCAAATGAAGTATGCCTTTATCGGTCAGGGTTTGGGTGAGGGAAAATGGTAGAAAATATGTGCGACTAATCACTGATTGTTAAAATATTGTACAGATTGTTAACATTTTGAATAAGTTGTAATTTAAAAATGAGAGTAACCTTTTATACACAATAACATAAAAGGTTACGTAAACATGACAATCTCTAAGTCTTTGATTGTTTCTTGTTTATCCGTTCTATCATTGAGTCTTTTCACACAACATACTCAAGCAGCATCTTCCGCATTTGACCCAAATGGTCAATGGCTGTTTGGTGATTGGAACGGTCAACGCACTGCGTTGCAAGAACAGGGTTACAAATTTTCTGCTGATTACACAGGTGAATTTGCAGGGGTTTTAGATTCTAAACAATACTCAAGCCACGGCAGTGAATTCACTGGACAATTGGCGTTGGGTACAAACTTCGACCTAAATAAAATTTTAGGTTGGCAAGATACTGAGGCGCAGATCACGGTGACATACCGTGATGGACAGTCTTTGTCACAAACCGCAGATGGCTTACAAGGTCACCAAAGTTCTGTACAAGAAGTTTGGGGGCGTGGTCAAACGTGGCGTTTAACCGACCTCTGGATCAAAAAGAAATTTTTAGATCAAGCTTTAGATATTAAAGTGGGTCGTTTTGGTGAAGGTGAAGATTTCAACAGTTTTAACTGTGATTTCCAGAACTTATCACTATGTGGTTCTCAGGTGGGTAACTGGATGGGTGACCAATGGTACAACTGGCCTGTGAGCCAATGGGCATTGCGTGTCAAATATAACCTACAGCCAGATCTTTATGCACAAATCGGGGTGTATGAATATAACCCTGAGAACTTACAGCGTGGCAAAGGTTTTAACCTAAGTACAGATGGCTCTCGTGGTGCGATTATTCCAGCAGAAGTGGTCTGGAATCCTAAGCTGGGTGCATTGTCTCTGCCAGGTGAATACCGTTTTGGTTATTACTACAGTACAGCGGATGCCGCAGAAATCGAGAATCCTGCCAAGACTGGACATAAACAAGGCGGTTGGTTTACTGCGAAACAACAGTTGACTCGTCATGATGGTCAGTCAGATCGTGGTTTAACTGGCTTTGTCAATGTCACAGTGCATGATTCTAAAACCAATGCCATCAAAGACATGCAAAATGTTGGATTGATCTATAAAGGCCTGTTAGATCAACGTCCTCAAGATGAGATTGCCTTAGGTGTTGCCCGCATCCACGCCAATGACAAAAACAATAGTCTATTGGATGAAGAATATAACACTGAGCTGTATTACGGCATTCATGCCACCAACTGGCTCACCATCCGTCCAAATATTCAATATGTCCACCATGTTGGTGCATTGAAGGACGGGGATAAGACTTGGGTTGGCGGTATTAAGTTCCAAACCATTTTCTAATTTTGATACTCGAGCAATTTTGCAGATGCAGTTCATACGATGGGCGATATCTGCAAAGTTCTTGTTGTGATTTGAACTCGACCATAAAAAGAGACTTTATTTGCTTTTTATGGATCTAAAATATAAAAGATGCAAGGTGATCTTATGAATCAATCTGCTTCAAAATCTGGGCTTAGAACCTTGACGGTGGTGATTACCGCCCTCATTGCACTGTTCTTGCTCGTTGGCGGTATCTGGCTCGCAGCAATTGGCGGGTCTTTTTATTATGTAATTGCAGGTGTACTGTTGCTCATTGTAGCAGTACAACTCTATAAACGTGCCTCAGGTCCATTATGGGTTTATGCGGCATTGATGTTAGGTAGTGTGGTTTGGGGTGTATGGGAAGTTGGGACCGACTTCTGGGCACTGGCACCACGCCTTGATATCCTTGGCATCTTAGGTTTGTGGTTACTCATTCCAGCGGTGACGCGTGGGATTGATAACCTCACTTCAAGTAAAGTGGCATTGTCATCGACTTTAGCCATTGCAATTGTGGTGATGGTGTACTCGATCTTTAATGATCCACAAGAAATTAATGGCGTGATTCAAACGCCACAGCCAGCACAAGCGAAAGCCGTGGATGGCATTGCCCCTGAAGATTGGCCTGCATATGGTCGTAGTCAGGGCGGTGAACGTTATTCTCCATTGACACAGATCAACGATAAAAACGTCAAAGATCTTAAAGTGGCTTGGACATTACGTACGGGTGATTTCCGAACTGAAAATGATTCGGGTGAAACCACGAACCAAGTAACACCAATCAAGATCGGCAATAACATGTTTATGTGTACCCCACATCAACATTTAATTTCGATTGACCCTGCAACGGGTAAGGAAAAATGGCGTTTTGATCCTAAACTCAAAACCGATAAAACCTTCCAGCATTTAACCTGTCGTGGTGTGATGTATTACGATGCTGCCAATACCACTGAATTTGCAACCAGCTTACAGGCGAAAAAGTCGACCTCAACCGAGTGTCCACGTAAAGTCTTTGTTCCTGTAAATGATGGTCGTTTAGTGGCAGTTAATGCAGATACAGGTAAAGCATGTTCTGACTTTGGTCAAAATGGCGAAGTGAATTTACAAGAATTCATGCCATATGCTTATCCAGGTGGTTATAACCCAACATCTCCAGGTGTGGTTTCTGGTACTACTGTGGTGATTGCAGGTTCAGTGACCGATAACCATTCGAATAAAGAGCCATCAGGTGTTATTCGTGGTTATGACGTGAACACAGGTAAATTATTGTGGGTATTTGATACAGGCGCAGCTGATCCAAATGCAATGCCAGGTCAAGACACTCAGTTTGTTCATAATTCACCAAATGCATGGGCGCCACTTGCCTATGACTCAAAACTAGATATCGTCTATGTCCCAACAGGTGTGGGTACACCAGATATCTGGGGTGGAGACCGTACTGAGTTGAAAGAGCGTTATGCGAACTCAATGCTGGCGATCAATGCTACGACAGGTAAACTGGTATGGCATTTCCAAACCACACATCATGATTTGTGGGATATGGACGTACCATCACAACCGTCATTGGCTGATATTCAAGATAAATCTGGTCAAACGGTTCCAGCGATTTATGTATTGACTAAAACAGGCAATGCCTTTGTTTTAGATCGTCGTAATGGTCAGCCGATTGTACCAATTACCGAGAAACCTGTTCCGCAAACTGTGAAATGGGGACCACAAACCAAAGGTGAGTTCTACTCAAAAACTCAACCATTCTCTGACTTTGATTTAGCACCGAAAGATAAATTGACGGATAAAGACATGTGGGGTGCCACCATGTTTGATCAGTTGATGTGTCGTGTGAAATTTAAACGTCTGAATTACGATGGTATCTATACACCACCTTCTGAAAATGGAACTTTGGTATTTCCTGGAAACTTAGGTGTGTTTGAGTGGGGTGGGATGTCAGTGAATGCTGATCGTCAGGTCGCAGTCATGAACCCGATTGGCTTGCCATTTGTGAGTCGTTTAATTCCAGCAGATCCAAACCGCCAACCTGTGGCGCGTGGTGCTGGTACTGAGCAGGGCATGCAACCGATGTATGGTACGCCATACGGTGTTGATATCAGTCCATTCTTATCTCCATTGGGTTTGCCATGTAAACAACCAGGATGGGGCTTTGTTGCTGGTGTGGACTTAAAAACACATGAAGTGGTATGGAAAAAACGTATTGGTACCATTCGTGACAGCTTGCCAACCTTATTCCAGTTACCACCAGTGAAAATTGGTGTACCAGGTTTAGGCGGTTCGATTTCGACTGCGGGTAATGTGATGTTTGTCGGTGCAACCCAAGATAACTACATTCGTGCATTCAATGTTTCAAATGGCGATAAATTGTGGGAAGCACGTTTACCTGCGGGTGGACAAGCCACACCAATGACATATGAAGCCAATGGCAAACAATATGTAGTGATTATGGCGGGTGGACATGGTTCATTCGGTACTAAAATGGGTGATTATTTGGTCGCTTATGCATTGCCAGATAAGAACTAATTTCATTTAGAAATTGAATGTCAAAGCTCAGATTCGTCTGGGCTTTTTCTTTTTATGGCAATTAGATAGGCTTATCAATAAAACCGTTATTAAATATGCAAAAAAAGCATTTTGTTGATGAATAAAAGCTCGCTATGCTAGTCGCCTTTATAATGAATGACTAGCCATACGCCATGTATTTATATACGGATTTCGATCAACAACTGATTAACCAACGTGTTGCTCAGTTTCGCGATCAAACAGAACGCTATTTAGCTGGAAAATTAACAGAAGACGAATATCGTCCATTACGTTTGCAAAATGGTCTGTACGTGCAACGTTATGCACCTATGCTCCGTATCGCTGTGCCGTATGGCTTGATGAATACTAAACAACTCAGAAAAATTGCTGAAATTGCGACAGAGTACGATCGTGGTTATGCTCACGTTTCAACCCGTCAAAATATTCAGTTGAACTGGCCGGCATTAGAAAATGTACCTGACATTCTAGCTGAGCTAGCAACGGTACAAATGCACGCCGTACAAACTTCAGGTAACTGTATCCGTAATACCACCACTGATCAGTTTGCAGGTGTGGTTGCAGGTGAGATTGCTGACCCACGCCCAACCTGTGAGCTGATTCGCCAGTGGAGTACGTTTCACCCTGAATTTGCTTTCTTGCCACGTAAGTTCAAAATTGCAGTATCTGCTTTAGAAGAAAAAGACCGTGCTGCAACAGCATTCCACGACATCGGTGTTTATCTGGTTCGTAATGATGCAGGTGAGATGGGCTATAAAATCATGGTCGGTGGTGGTCTGGGCCGTACCCCGATTATTGGTAGTGTGATCCGTGAGTTTTTACCACGCAAAGATTTAATTGCTTATTTAGAAGCGACCCTACGTGTCTATAACTTACATGGTCGTCGTGATAATAAATACAAAGCGCGTATCAAAATTTTGGTGAAAGCTTTGACACCAGAAGTGTTTGCACAAAAAGTGGAAGCTGAATTTGAGCACACGCGTGAAGCATTGAAGATTCAACCTGAAATTTTGAAAAAATTGGATGAAGAATTTACACCATTTGATTATCAAGATTTAGAAGATCAAGACTTCACAGACTTATTCGCTGCACATCCGAAATTCAAACAGTGGTTTAACGTTAATACCAATGCACATAAAGTGAAAGGTTATCGCATCGTGACGATTTCTTTGAAACGTGCGGGTATTGCACCGGGTGATGTCACGAGTGAAGAAATGAACTTAATTGCGGATTTGGCCGATAAATATACTTTCGGTGAGTTCCGTACCACGCACGAACAGAACATTTCATTGGTCGATGTGCCGCAGAAAGATCTATTTGAATTGTGGCAAACGCTTGAACACAGCGACATGGCACGTGCACATATCGGCTTTATTACCGATATTATCTGCTGCCCGGGTGGTGATTTCTGTTCATTGGCCAATGCCAAATCGATTCCAATTTCAGAAGCGATCAGTCGTCGTTTTGATGACCTAGACACTATTTATAATCTGGGTGAACTTGATCTGAATATTTCGGGTTGTATGAATGCCTGTGGTCATCACCATGTCGGTAACATCGGTATTTTGGGTGTCGATAAGAAAGGTGCTGAGTTCTATCAAATCACTTTAGGTGGTCATGCCGATCATGATGCATCACTCGGTGATATCTTAGGACCTTCTTTTGCCGCTGAAGTTGTACCAGATGTGATTGATGAAATCTTGAATACTTACCTTGACTTACGTACAGAAGGTGAGCGTTTTATCGATACCTATCGCCGTGTTGGGATTCAACCATTTAAGGAGCGTGCTTATGCTTAATACAACGCTACAAGTGCTGTTTAAAGATGGCACGATTGCTGACAATAGCTATCAAGTGATTGCTGAAGATGGAGCGATTCCACAAGGTGATGTGGTTGTAACAGCTGAACAGTTGGATCAATTGGCAAAGGTGCAAGGCAAAAAGGCGCTTTACATTACGGTGAATGATTCACCTGAAACCCATCAATTTCCATTGAATGAGCTAGATGCCATTTTTATTGAATTTGCTGGTTTTAATGATGGCCGTGGTTATTCATTCGCTGCCTTATTGCGTCGCCAAGGGTATCAAGGTGAATTACGTGCAGTCGGTGATATATTTAAGGATGTTTTAAACTATTTAAAACGTTCTGGCTTTGATACTTTTGTCGTCAAAGAAGGGAAAGATATTCATGAAGCTGCTGCAGGGCTTCAAGATTTTACCAATCCTTATCAAGCATCGACTGCTGTACCACAAGCAAGCTATCAAACTGGCGCATAAGCAGATTGAAAGAAAAAAGCTGAACCTTGGTTCAGCTTTTTTTGCTTTAATTGCTAAGTTCACAATGATTATTCATCTAACTGACAATTGATCATCCATTTAATTCCAAACTGATCAGTGAATGCGCCATAGAGCGCACCCCAGAAGGTTTTTTCTAAGGGCATCTCAATTTGGCCATTTGCAGACAAGGCATTGAATAATCGTTGTGCTTCGTCTTGTTCATCAGGATCAAGATTAATTGAAATATAGTGGTTGTTACCTTGGGTAAATACGCTATTTTGAGCGCAGAATTGATCATTAACATCTGAAGCCATCAATACGGTAAATTCATTGATGGGTAGGGAAACATGTAAAACCAAGTTCTTATCCGCTTCTGAAAGGCTGACGCCTTCAGTAGGTGGCATATCGCTATAACGGCTGAGCATGGCAAATTCACCACCAAACACAGATTTATAAAAATTGAATGCTTGTTCTGTTTGTCCTTTAAAATTTAGATAATGATTAAGTTGCATGTTGTACTCCTTGTTGTTTTTTTATACACAGCATAACTTATCGGGAATTTAACAATGGGTGCATTATTTTTTGTAATCCAAAAAATAAAAATCCTGCATCAAGCAGGATTTTTATTGCATTCAAAGGGCTTAGATTAATTCAATCGCAACCGCAGTCGCTTCACCACCACCGATACATAGGGCTGCAACGCCTTTCTTACCGCCAGTACGTTTAAGCGCGTGAATTAATGTCAGGATGATACGCGAGCCTGTAGAGCCAACAGGGTGACCCAATGCACATGCACCGCCATTGATATTGACTTTTTCAGCATCTAATTTGAAGTCATCGATTGGGCACATGGTTACCATGGCAAATGCTTCATTGATTTCCCATAGATCTACGTCTTGCGCATCCCAGCCTGCCTTTTTCAATACTTTTTCAATTGCACCGACAGGGGCAATCGTAAATTCAGATGGGTGTTGAGAATTTGACGCAGTTGCAAGAATCTTTGCCAAAGGTTGTAAACCACGTTGTGCAGCAACATCACTTGAGGTTAATACCAATGCTGATGCACCATCAGAAATTGAACTTGCGTTCGCAGCAGTAATCGTACCATCTTTTGCAAATGCTGGTTTTAATGATGGGATTTTATCGATTTTTGCACTTAATGGTTGTTCGTCTTGATCAACAACCACATCACCTTTACGGGTAGAAACTGTTACAGGAACGATTTCATCTTTGAAGTAACCTTCAGTAATCGCCTTTTGTGCACGCTGCAAAGAACGGATGGCAAAGTCATCCATCTGTTCACGGGTATAGCTACGTTTATTCGCCATATCTTGGGCAAATGAACCCATTAAACGACCAGTTTCAGCATCTTCCAAACCATCAAGGAACATATGATCCTTAATTTCACCATGACCCATACGGTAGCCAGCACGTGCTTTTGGTAATACATATGGTGCATTGGTCATTGATTCCATACCACCTGCAACCACGATCTCTGCACTCCCTGCTTTAATCATATCTGCTGCTTGCATCACCGCTTTCATGCCAGAACCACACAATTTGTTAATGGTCACTGCACCGGTAGAGTCTGGTAAGCCCGCTTTACGCATTGCTTGGCGCGCAGGGCCTTGTTTTAAGCCTGCAGGTAAAACACAACCCATGATTACTTCTTCTACATCAGTCGGTTGCAGGCCAGAACGGGCAATTGCTTCTTTAATGGTAACTGCACCTAATTCTGGCGCTGTAACACCAGATAATGCACCTTGGAAGCCGCCCATTGCTGTACGAGCGCCATTAATGATTACGATATCAGTCATGATGTGTCTCCACACTTATAATTTATAAAAATGTTCCAAACTTAAGCAGTATAGTAAAAAAAGGATGGGAATAAAGTGTTTTACTTATTTTAGGCTAGACTGAGGAGTTTTTAGCAACTTGATAACTTTTCAAAACGAATATTGCCCATACGGCTCAAGACAATCTTCGTATGGTGCTGAGGGGATTCAGAGCAGTAGACAAAGCTGCCATTGGAGGCAAAGGGAAGGCCGTTCTCAGCTTGAAAAACAAGAGAGTTGGGGCTTCGTCCAAAAGACCTAAAGTTGAGGTAACCATATTTATGGTTCAAAGGGACGCTAAAGAGGAGAGTCTCATTCTGATCACGTTGGTTGTTTCGATTAATATCAATAAATCCGATAAAACCTTTATTCCAATTTGTGTCACAGTTCTCGAAATTTGAACTTGGGCACAGCATCACATTTTTATGATGAAGTTGTGCATCCGTTTTTGCTTTTTGTATATGAATTGTGAGGATTCTTTTAAGGTGGTTTACTTCAGTAGAGATCATCATTTCACGAAAATGGGGGATTGCAGCAGTCATCAAAATTGTCAGAATTCCAAGGGTGATGACTAATTCAATCAAAGTAAAGCCAAATGGTTTAAACATATTTTACCTATCTATTTTTATTAATTTTTTTATTAACAGTGTGTTAAATGAAAACTTAATTTCGCTAGTGAGTATTTCTAAAAAAAAAATTAAGATATACTAAAGCATAAGTTCCTGAACAATAATTCAATCAGATACCCGATGGGAATTGAAAATTTACTGAACTACAACGGAAATTGTAAGAAATTTTGTCAATAATTTATGAGGTTAAAGTTATCAAGCACTTGGAAAATTCATCAAGTGTTTGTATGATTCAAAGTGAAGTGAATAGCTGAAAAAATAATACTGTAGAACACCTGTGTTCTCAGGACGAAAAATCATAGGCTGAGCTTACACAAAACAATTGTTATCTCTGGAGGATATCCATGAAATTGAGTCGTATTGCACTTGCTATGCTTGTTGCTGCTCCTTTAGCTGCTGCGAATGCGGGCATAACTGTAACTCCATTATTGGTTGGTTATAGCTGGCAAGACAGTAAGCATAATAATGACAACCTAACAACTCATGCTGAGTTGCAGGATGATTTATTTGTTGGTGCTGCATTAGGCGTTGAATTAACACCTTGGTTAGGTTTTGAAGTTGAATATAACCAAGTGAAAGGTGATCTTGACGGTACTGGCGTAGCTAATGCTGAATATAAACAACAGACAGTTGCTGGTAATTTCTATGCAACTTCTGACCTAATCACTAAAAACTATGACAGCAAAATTAAGCCGTACGTATTATTAGGTGCTGGTCAAACTAAAACTGATTTTGATGGTATCTATGAAGTTAAGAAAGATACTATTGGTAATGCTGGTTTAGGTGCTTTCTGGCGTTTAAACGATGCTTTATCACTTCGTACAGAAGCTCGTGGTACTTACGACTTTGATGAGAAGTATTGGAGATATACAGCACTTGCTGGCTTAAACGTAGTTCTTGGTGGTCACTTGAAACCTGCAGCTGCAGTAGTAGAAGTTACTCCAGTTGCTCCAACTCCAGTTGCTCCACAACCACAAGAGTTGACTGAAGATCTTAACATGGAACTTCGCGTATTCTTCGATACGAACAAGTCTGACATCAAGCCGCAATACAAGTCTGAAATTGCTAAAGTTGCAGAGAAGTTAGCTGAATACCCGAATGCGACTGCTCGTATTGAAGGTCACACAGATAACACTGGTCCACGTAAGTTGAACGAACGTTTATCTTTAGCGCGTGCTAACTCTGTTAAGTCAGCACTTGTAAATGAATACAACGTGAATGCAACTCGTTTGACAACTCAAGGTTTCGCTTGGGATCAACCGATTGCTGACAACAAAACTAAAGAAGGTCGTGCTATGAACCGTCGCGTATTCGCTGCGATCACTGGTAGCCGTACTGTTCTTGTACAACCTGGTCAATAAGCTCAATAATTTGAGTTTATGAACTAAAAAAAGCGACTCGTTAGAGTCGCTTTTTTTTTATGGATATATAGGTTTTTGTAGCATTGATGTAAAACAAAAACATAAGGATTCAAAACTAGAATAATCTTGCCTTAACTTTGGATACATTGTGGGAATTATTTAGTTTTATTGAAAAGATTTTGATACCTTGTTAAAATTTTGATTAAAAAGTGATAAGCTCTCACAGCTTTATTAGATGTTGTTAAAATAGAATTTTCTAGATTTTTGGGAGAGAAATAAGTGGTTTTTTCAGTGGCTGCTAACTAAATGTTGTCAAATACTTGGAAAATTGATCAGGTATTTGTATGATTCAACATAAAGTGAATGACTGAAAAAGATACAATAAGATTATTTCTCAGTATTCAAAAACTATTAGAGTTTAGAGAACAAACAATTTTTTGTTTTTTGGAGGATATTCCATGAAAATGAGTCGTATTGCACTTGCTATGCTTGTTGCTGCTCCTTTAGCTGCTGCGAATGCGGGTGTAACAGTCACTCCATTAATGCTTGGTTATCACTGGTACCCTGAGAATGCTCAGGACAAAATGCGTGATACTTTAACAGATCGTGATCCGCAGGGTCGTGGTGATGCTGGAAGCTTAAAAAATGGCGTTGCGTTACAGAGTGATTTACTTGTTGGTGCTGCAATTGGTGTTGAGTTAACTCCTTGGTTACAAGCAGAGATTGAATATCAACAAACGAAAGCTGACGCAGCTCGTAATGAGAAAACTAACTTTAATGGTCAGCCGTGGGATGCTAAGCAACAAACTTTAAGTTTGAATGCAATTGCTACTGCTGATGTGTTTACTGGTAATTATGACAGTAAAATCAAGCCGTATGCTTTATTAGGTGTTGGTCATTCTAAAATTACAGTAGATAACCCAGGTTGGGATCGTCGTTCATATGACACAATCAGCAACTTAGGTGGTGGTGTGTTATGGCAAGTAAACGATGCTTTAACACTTCGTACAGAAGGTCGTGCAGTTTATAACTACGACAATAAGTGGTGGGAAGGTCAAGCCTTGGCAGCACTTCAAGTTGTTGTTGGTGGTCACTTGAAACCTGCTGCTGCCCCAGTGGTGGAAGTTGCTCCAGTTGAACCAACTCCAGTTGCTCCGCAACCACAAGAGTTGACTGAAGATCTTAACATGGAACTTCGTGTCTTCTTTGATACGAACAAATCTGTTATCAAACCACAATACAAAACTGAAATCGCTAAAGTTGCTGAGAAGTTAGCTGAGTTCCCGAATGCGACTGCTCGTATTGAAGGTCACACAGATAACACTGGTCCACGTAAGTTGAACGAACGTTTATCTTTAGCGCGTGCTAACTCTGTTAAGTCTGCACTTGTAAATGAATACAACGTGAATGCAACTCGTTTGACAACTCAAGGTTTCGCTTGGGATCAACCGATTGCTGATAACAAAACTAAAGAAGGTCGTGCTATGAACCGTCGCGTATTCGCTGCGATTTCTGGTAGCCGTACTGTTTTAGTACAACCAGGTCAACAAGCTCAGTAATTTGAGTTTATGAACTGAAAAAAAGCGACTCGTCAGAGTCGCTTTTTTTATATGAGAGATTTAAGTAATAAAACATTGGGATTCTCCTTTTTGTTTAATGGGTTTAAGGTATTTCAATTACTATCAATTATTTACCATATCTCTTTTTTTAACTGCTGCTTAGTATTTTGTCTTTCACGACGATGTTGTGCTCGAGGCTTCTCGGTTTCATGAACTCCACCTTTGTGTAATAAAGGTGAAAGCGCTACAGGATTACGGACCTTAATTTTTGGCATTTCTTTGAGTTTCATTTGATTATCCTTTGATACATAAAATTTGTTTAAGGGTATGCACAATTTCAATCAAGTCAGATTGGTTGGCCATGACTTGATCAATATCTTTATAAGCAGCTGGAATTTCATCAATCACTGCACTGTCCTTTCGGCATTCGATGCCTTGGGTCTGCTGAATCAAGTCATCTTGGCTAAACAGCAGTTTTGCCTTGCTGCGGCTCATTTTTCGTCCTGCACCATGTGAACATGAACAGAAGGACTCAGGATTCGCTTTACCTTTAACGATATAAGAACGAGCTCCCATTGAACCTGGAATGATGCCTAATTCATCTTGGCCCGCTCGAATTGCCCCCTTACGTGTGATTAAGAGATCCTCACCAAAATGAGTTTCTTGACTGACGTAATTATGGTGGCAATTAATCGCTTCTTTGGTCATTTGAAAAGGGGGGAGTAATGGTCGAATTGCCTCTAAAATTAGACGCATCATTTCACGTCGATTTTCAAACGCATATTCTTGTGCCCACTCAACGGCTTCCACATAATCATTAAAGCTATTTGAACCTTCCGCAAAATAACTCAAATCTTTATCTGGTACATGTCCAAATCGATGCTGAGCTTCTTTCTTTGCCAGTTCGATGAAGTAGGTTCCAATGACATTGCCTAAGCCACGGCTGCCTGAATGTAGCATCACCCAGACATCCTGATTTTCATCAAGGCAGAGTTCGATAAAGTGATTACCCCCACCTAAAGTTCCCAGTTGTTTCTGCCAAGTGGCATCAAACTTTCTTAACATTCGAACTAAGCCGGGATGTTTTTTAATGATCGGTTGTAAGCGTTTTTCAAGCGGAATAATGCTCGAAGCTTTTGCTTTCACCTGTTTGTGTAATTCAAAGCCTACAGGGACTTTGCGTTCGATTGCATGACGTAGCGGTGCAAGGTTGTCTGGAAGCTGTGACGCTTTTAGATTGAGCCTTATTGCGTTCATTCCACAACCAATATCAACACCTACAGCAGCAGGAATGATGGCGTGTTTGGTCGGAATGACGCTGCCTACGGTAGCACCTTTACCCACATGTACATCAGGCATCACGGCAATATGTGAATAAACAAATTGCAGTTGTGCCATTTTTTTCAGTTGTTCAATACTTTCGCTATCAATATCGTTGGTGAAGATTTTCACTGGAATGCCATATTGTGCATCTGCATTGAGTATTTTTTGTATGCCCATTTTCTTGTCTCGGGTAGGAGGGGCTGTTGGCATTTCACAGATGTTTGCGACAACGGACATTTTTAGATGATACAAGGCATGGCTTGTGCAATTTAGTCATTCTAAATAAACAAGACATAACGTAGTAGCAGCAAAAAATGCCCTTGTCCCAAAGGGTTATAGCTAAAATCTCCCTAAACTGCGTTATGAAACTTGGTAAGGGGGTGCTATTACCAGCGTTTCATGCCTTGTTTATGTCGTTTTAGCTAATAACGCAACACATGGTTGAAATGTCAACAGACCCTCTTTATTTTCCGTCCGAATAGGCATAAAAAAACCTAGCGAATGCTAGGTTGAATAGAGCATTCGGACAAGTGATCAATCGATTTGTACACTTGTCCGTGAGTCGACAGTGCCAAACCTTATTGTGTGGTTCCTTGTGGTAATGGCATGTTGTCGTCCTCCTATCATATGGTGCCGTTGAAAATATGAGCGAGATTTTACTCATATTTTCAATTGGGTCAAGTAAAAAAGCGGTTTTTTATTCGCCTTCTTTCACATTCATATCTTTATATGCAATCAGTTTAGTCTTGTGTTTCCACTTATAACCCAGCCAAATCGCTAAGAATAATGGAATACTAATATAGGTTGAAATTAAACCTAACCAGTCAATTTTTCCGCCAAGTAAAGCTTGGTAGTTTTGACCTAAGATGATGATTGAACAAAGAATAAATGCAAACCAAGGTGCAAATGGGAAGAATTTGGCACGGTAAGCCAGATCTTCAACTTTATAACCCTGAGCAATATAGCCTTTACGGAAGCGGTAGTGTGAAATCGCAATACCTAGCCAGACAATGAAGCCACACATCCCAGACATGTTGAGTAACCAGTTGAAGACTTGTTTCTCGCCAATAAAGGTGGTTAGGAAGCACAGTGCAGCAACCGCAGTGGTCGCATAGAGTGCATTCATTGGTACGCCACGGCCATCTAGTCTTGAGAACCACTTAGGTGCACGACCTTGTTTTGCCATATCAAATAACATACGGGTAGAAGAATACATGCCCGAGTTACCAGCAGATAAGATCGCACTCAGAATAACCGCATTCATCAAACTTGCTGCAAAGGCAAAGCCTGCTTTTTCATACAATAAGGTGAATGGTGAGAGGGCAATATCTTCACTTTGCGCTGCTTTTAATAGCAGTGGATCATCATAGCTGACCAATGTACCGATGATGAAAATACAAAGGATATAGAACAGTAAAATACGCCAGAAGATTTGTTTAATTGCCAATGGAATGGTCTTTTTAGGATCTTTCGATTCACCTGCGGCAACCCCAACCATTTCAGTTCCCTGAAAGGAGAATCCAGCAATCATGGCCACACCGATTAAGGCTTGCAAACCACCCACAAAAGGCGCTTCTTTATAAGTCCAGTGCTGAAATACCGATACATTGGGTGTCATCATGATTTTAAAAATCATCCAGATACCAATAATGATAAACACGATAATCGCAATCACTTTGATCAAAGAGAATAAGAATTCACTTTCACCAAACCCTTTGACTGTTAAGGCGTTAATTCCAAAAATGATGGCAAGGAAAATGGCACTCCAGTAGAAACCTGGAATATCAGGGAACCAAAACTTCATGATGAACTGAACTGCAACCAGTTCAAAGGCAACCGTAATCGCCCAGTTATACCAATAGTTCCAACCTAAGGCGAAACCAAAGCCATCTTCGACATAGCGGCTACCATAGGTAAAGAATGCACCAGATGTTGGATTGTGCGTGGCTAACTCACCTAAGCTGGTCATCAAGAAATAAATCATGATACCGATGAGGGCATAGGCCAATAACGCACCACCTGGGCCCGCTGTAGCAATGGTTGAACCTGAAGCAAGGAATAAGCCTGTGCCGATCGATCCACCAATGGCAATCATGTTCAGGTGTCGAGCCCCGAGCTTCCGCTGAAGGTGTTGAGGAGCAGATGTATCGCTCATAAAAATTCCTTAAAATGTTTATTTTGCACAGGCATATAACACCTTGAATCCTTGTTGATCGGCTTTCACCAGACATTCACCAAAGCTTTGTTCAATGAGAGGAGGGTAGTTTAGAAAACGATTTGCTACGATCCATAATTCACCTGAATTTTTCAGATGTCTTTTCGCACGTTGGCAAAGTTCCTCACTCGCATCGTAATTGGTATGAATTCCCTGATGAAAAGGCGGATTGCTGACGATCGCATCTAAATCATTCGGTGCATCTACAAAACCGGTGACAGCTTGCAGATTTAACTGAGTTAAATTGAGACCATTTCGTTGAAAGGTCAGTTCAGTAGACCGTAATGCAAATGCATCAACATCAAGTGCAAAAATTTGCCGATTCGAATCTAGTTTGGCCAAATAGGCACTAATAATTCCAGCGCCACAACCAAAGTCGGCAATCTTACCTGATTTTACTTGACTAAGGTAAGGGACTAATACGGCTGTTCCGACATCTAAATGATCTTGACTAAATACACCAGGCAAGGCACAGATATTTAACTGTTCTTGATCTATTTGAACTGTATAAGTTTTTAACCAGTGTTCAAGTGGTTTTAACTGCTCTGTTCTTTCGATCTTCATTTGCCAAAGTTGGCAGTGACGTGCACTGTCAAGTTTTAGTGTTTTGCCATATTGCAATAATTGTTTTGCTGCCCGCTCAACGCCCCCTTTTTTTTCACCAACCAGAAAAATATTTTGATCAAGTTTTAAATGGCTAACCACAACGTGCAGAATATAATTCAGGAGTTCTTTAGACTTTGGAACGAAAATAACAACCTGATCAAACTGTGCTTGTGGGAATTCCACGGAAAAATGAGAGCGAATTCCAGAGCTGATAAAACCTTGATGATCAGCATAATTCCAAGTCCATACTGAGGCTTGGACTTTATTGGGTAAAGTTTTGGCGAGTTGATCATTTGGGGCATTAATCAGTAAAACTTGCCCGCTTAAATAATCTTGTTGTCTGATGACAACTTCACTACGTGGATCCATTTTGATCTCTCATCAAAAACAAAGCCCAGTCGTGAAACTGGGCACTTGTGATGGTTGGATGATTATTTATGTGTTTCAGGTAAAACAATATTTAAAATTAGGGCCGCGATACCACCTGTTGCAACACCTGAACTGAAAATATTCTTAAATAATTCAGGTAGGTGCTCAAGAATCTGTGGTACTTGTGCAACACCGAGACCGAGCGCGAGTGAAATCGCAATAATCAACAATGCACGACGGTCAAGGTGAATACTGGAAAGAATATTGATACCAGACGCAGCAACAGCCCCAAACATCACCATAACAGCGCCACCAAGTACCGCTTGCGGTACGGCTTGAATCACGGCAGCAACAGCAGGGAATAAGCCTAGAATCACCAAGAGTACGGCAATCCAAATCCCGACATAGCGACTTGCTACACCTGTCAATTGAATCACGCCATTGTTTTGTGCAAATACTGAACTTGGGAAAGTATTAAAGATACCTGCTAAGAAAGAGTTAGCGCCATTGACCAATACACCACCTTTAATGCGTTGCATCCAGATCGGGCCATCGACCGGCTGATTAGATATTTTACTGGTCGCAGTAACATCACCAATCGCTTCGAGAGAAGTAACTAAATAGATGAATGCCATTGGAATGAACAAACTCCATGAGAAGCTGAGTCCAAAATGCATCGGTGTTGGAATTTGAATTAAAGGTGCATCATTCAGTACTGAAAAGTTTAAATGGCCCATGAATCCAGCAAGAATATAGCCAATCACCAGTGCGATTAAAATTGCTGAACTTTTTACCCAAATAATTTTGATACGATTTAATAGAATAATAATGCCAAGCACGGTGCATGACATAATTAGGTTATCTGCATTGGCAAAGGTGTTGTCCTGCATTGCGGTATAACCACCGCCCATGCTAATCAAGCCTTCTTTAATCAAAGTAAGACCAATCAACAGCACCACAATACCAGTGACTAACGGCGTAATCAGCTTTTTTACCCATGGCAAAATTCGAGAAACGCCCATTTCAATAAATGAACCCGCAATCACAACACCAAAAATGGCTGCCATGACTTGCTCAACAGGTGTACCCGCAGCAACCATTGCACTCCCAATACCAATAATTGGGCCGATAAAGTTAAAACTTGTACCTTGGACAATGAGGAGTCCAGCACCAAATGGACCAACCTTTTTACACTGTAAAAAGGTTGCAATTCCTGAAATGATTAAAGACATCGAAAGGATCATGTTGGTGTCTTCGCGAGAGACGCCAAGTGCTAAACAAATCAGTAATCCAGGGGTGACAATCGGGACTAAAATCGCTAAAAGATGCTGTAAAGCGGCTAAAAATGCAACAAAAGGTTTCGGTCGATCATTGAGTCCATAGACCAGATCAAGCTGCTGCTGAGGTTGTGAATTCGACATGGGAGTATAAAAAGCGAGAGGCATTAGTGGAATATTCTAATAGAGTTAGTTCGCTTTACCAACGATTCTATGACACTTCGTCAGAAAAAAAGTGCACTGTCAATAAACTGTCACTACTAAAGTTTAGTATTTTTCTGTATAATTTGCCCTCAAATTTAAAGCGTATCGAATTTTACATGTCAGATATTAAAACTCTCCGTAACATTGCCATTATTGCGCACGTCGATCATGGTAAGACGACTCTAGTCGACAAACTTTTACAACAATCAGGTGCTCTTGGTGATCGCGCAGGCGAGATTGAACGTGTTATGGATTCTAACGCGCTTGAGTCTGAACGTGGTATTACCATTCTTGCAAAAAACACTGCAATCAAATGGTTAGACGCACGTACAAACACCGAATACCGCATTAATATTGTGGACACCCCAGGACACGCCGACTTCGGTGGTGAAGTTGAACGTGTAATGTCGATGGTTGACTGCGTATTGCTTCTTGTAGACTCACAAGAAGGTCCAATGCCACAAACTCGTTTCGTAACGCAAAAAGCGTTCGCACGTGGTTTGAAGCCAATCGTGATTATCAACAAAGTCGACAAGCCAAGCGCGCGTCCAGATTGGGTAATCGACCAAGTATTTGATTTGTTTGATAACCTTGGTGGTACAGACGAACAGTTAGACTTCCCAATCGTTTATGCTTCTGGTCTTCGTGGTGTTGCTGGTCCTTCACCAGAAGAATTAGCGGAAGACATGACACCGTTGTTCCAAACGATTGTAGATATCGTTGAACCACCAGCAGTTGATGTTGATGGTCCATTCCAAATGCAGATTTCATCACTTGACTATAACAGTTTCGTAGGTGTAATCGGTGTTGGTCGTATCCAGCGCGGTTCAGTAAAATTAAACACTCAAGTGACTGTAATTGATAAAGAAGGTAAGACTCGTAACGGTCGTATCTTAAAAATCATGGGTTACCACGGTTTAGAGCGTGTTGATGTAGAATCTGCATCAGCTGGTGACATTATCTGTATTACAGGTATTGATGCATTAAACATTTCTGACACGATTTGTGATCCGAAGAATGTAGAAGCTTTACCGCCATTGTCTGTAGATGAGCCAACAGTTTCGATGACGTTCCAAGTAAACAACTCACCATTTGCTGGTAAAGAAGGTAAGTTTGTAACTTCACGTAACATTCGTGAACGTCTTGATCGTGAATTGATTCACAACGTAGCATTACGTGTTGAAGATACTGACAGCCCAGACCGTTTCAAAGTTTCTGGTCGTGGTGAACTTCACCTTTCAGTATTGATCGAAAACATGCGTCGTGAAGGCTTCGAAATGGGCGTATCACGTCCACAAGTAATCATGAAAGAAATCGATGGCGAAAAACAAGAGCCATTCGAAAACGTAACTTTTGACGTTGAAGAACAACACCAAGGTTCTGTAATGGAACAAATGGGCTTCCGTAAAGGTGAGATGACCAATATGGAAGTTGACGGTAAAGGCCGTATCCGTATTGAAGCAACTGTACCTTCACGTGGTTTGATTGGTTTCCGTTCAGAATTCTTAACCATGACTTCTGGTACAGGGATCATGACATCAAGCTTCTCGCATTACGGTCCAGCAAAAGCAGGTACTGTTGCGAAGCGTCAAAACGGTGTGTTGATCTCTATGGTTCAAGGGACTTGCTTGGGCTATGCACTCTTCACACTTCAAGACCGTGGTCGTCTGTTCGCTAAACCACAGTTAGAAGTATATGAAGGTATGATCATCGGTATTAACTCTCGTTCTGATGACATGGTTGTTAACCCAACTAAAGCGAAGCAGTTAACTAACGTTCGTGCATCAGGTACTGATGAAGCTTTGACTTTAACACCTGCAATGGAATACACGCTTGAACAAGCGCTTGAATTCATTGAAGATGATGAATTAGTTGAAGTAACTCCAAAATCGATTCGTATTCGTAAGCGTTACTTAACTGAAAACGAACGTAAGCGTAACCGCGATAAATAATTTTTCTTCACTGAAAAATGACAAAACCGCTAAATTTATTTAGCGGTTTTTTATTGCATAAACCTAAGGGGAGGGACATGCTTAAACACATATTTTTATTAAAATAAAAAGTGTTGTTAAACTGTGAAATAACTTTCTTTTTTTGATAAAAATATTAAATTATCAACATTATGTGGATAACTGCGCCTGTGTAATAAACAATGCAAAAACAGGCTGCGATCAAGTTCAACTCTGGAGAGTTATAGATGAGTATTATTAAAGAATTTAAAGAATTTGCCATCAAAGGCAATATGATGGATTTAGCGATTGGTGTCATCATTGGTGGTGCTTTCGGTAAAATCATTGATTCATTAGTGAAAGATATTGTGATGCCAGTGATTTCATGGATCTTGGGTGGTGATGTGGATTACACCAATTGGTTCCTTATCCTCGGCGACAACCCGAACAATGTGACAACCCTGAAAGCAGCACAGGATGCAGGACTGAATGTATTTGCTTATGGTAGCTTCTTAACTATTCTGATTAACTTCTTGTTATTGGCATGGGTTGTATTCTTGTTGGTGAAAGTGATGAACCGTATCCGCAAACAAGAAGAGGCTGCGCCTGAGCCTGAAGCAACACCTGAAGATGTTCAATTGTTACGTGAAATTCGTGATGAGTTGAAAAAACAAGGTTAATTTGTCTTGAATAAAAAAACGGCATTTGAAATGCCGTTTTTTTATTGCCTATTAAAATAGATTGGCACTGGATAATGCGGTGAAAATCATCATTTCACATAGAAAAATTGCTGCTTTCATTTTAAGATGCTGTGCATATGATCGGGGGATTAACCAACATGAACCAATTATTTGTTTACGGCACGCTGTGCCCAAATCGAGAAAATGCCCATATTTTGGGTGGAATAGGCGGTGACTGGCAGCAGGCTTCGGTGCATGGCACCATTCATATTTTGGATTGGGGGCCAGATCAAGGTTTACCTGCAATGGTTTTGAATGAGGCTGATCCGTTGGTTGAAGGTTATTTGTTTAGCACAGAAAAATTAGAACAGAATTGGCAAATGTTGGATGATTTTGAAGGGATACAATATCAACGTGTAAAGGTTCAGGTTCAGTTGTCTGATGGCAGCACAAGATTGGCATGGACTTATGTGATGAAGCCTCAGGATTAAAAGGTTTATTCTTGGAACAGGCTGTTGAGCTTAAATTAGAATTTAAGCTCAACCCCAGCGATTATCTCAAACCATCCATACGGAATTTGACTTCGACCAGATGGAAGCCAAACTGGCTTTTAATCGGACCATGTAAAATACGCTCTGCTGCGCTAAAGACCAGTTTATCGATCACAGGGACCAACTGACCTTTTTTCACTTCACCGAGTTCACCACCACGTTTTGCTGAATTACAGGTTGAATATTGCTTGGCAACCTTGCTGAAATCCGCACCCGACTGAATCCGTTTTTTTAGCTGCTCAGCCAAGTCTTTGTCTTTAACTAGAATATGTCGAACAATCGCAGTTTGCATGATGTGTTCTCCTTCGTACATTTCATAAGCTTACGCTTTTTTTAACTTCAGTGGCTGGCATTGCGGGCAGAATACACTGGCACGCTGACCTAATTTCATATTTTCCAATGTGGTTTCACAATTCACGCACATTTCACCAGCACGCCCATAGGCCAAAAGCGTCTGCTGAAAATAACCATTTTCACCCATCGCATTGCTATAGTCACGTAAGGTTGAGCCACCTAAGTCAATCGCCTGTTTTAAGATGCGTTTAACTTCAATGACCAATTTTTCCACTTGTGCTTTGCTCAGCGTCGAAGCAGGTTGTGCTGGATGAACCCCGATGTTGAATAAACTTTCAGTCGCATAAATATTGCCGACACCAACCACCACATGGTTATCCATCAAAGCAATTTTAATGCCGACATTCTTTTTACTCAGCTTTTCGTGTAAATAAGTTGCGTTAAAGTCTTCACTGAGTGGTTCAGGACCAAGCGTGTCGATCAATTTACTTTGATTCTGTTGGTCTAACCACAAAATACAGCCAAAGCGACGTGGATCATGATAGCGGAGTTGCAGATCTTCAAAATCAATCACCAGATGGTCATGCTTTCTGAGTGCTTCATTAGGTTCACATAGACGAAAGCTACCAGACATGCCCAGATGCCAGAGCATATGGTCTTGTTCAAATTCAGCTAAAATATATTTCGAGCGACGTTTAAGTTGAATCAAACGTTGTCCAACTAGCTTATTGAGATCGTTCGGAATGGGCCAACGTAAACTTGCATTCAAGACGTTGACTGCTTGAACACGTTGTTGCAACAGCGGCAGCAGGCTGGTTTTGGTGGTTTCAACTTCAGGAAGTTCGGGCATAGAAAGCTCAAGTTGTTTCAACAACAATACAATGAGGGCAAATGTTTCACTTACAATTATGACGGTATTTAATTTTATTTACCAATGCCGATCAGTAACCAGATTATTGATGATTTTGGCTAAAGTTAATGATGTAAGACAAATATAAAATAATCAGATGCTTACTTTTAAAAATCATCCTTTCGAAATTTTGAGAAATAAGGAATCTTCATGCCTTCACTGAAAATTAACCTTTTATACGGTTGCGTCGCAATGTGTATGGGGGCGGGTAGTAGCGTTGTCTGGGCAGCTGAATCAGATGCGGATCAAGCGGTACAGCTTCCAACGATCAAAGTTGAAGCAACACGTACAGATACCACTTATATGCAAACGCCTGCATCAATTTTTAGGGTCGATATGCCTAAAAATGATCAATCAGCACAGGTCAATTTAACCGAAGTGGTGAAAGGCCTTCCAAGTGTTCAATTACGCAATCGCGAAAATTACGCGCAAGATTTGCAGCTCTCGATGCGTGGTTTTGGTGCGCGTTCTACTTTTGGTGTGCGCGGAATCCGTTTATATACTGATGGTATTCCTGCAACGATGCCAGATGGTCAAGGGCAAACCTCAAATATTGATTTGGGTAGCTTGAGCCATCTTGAAGTTTTAACGGGGCCATTTTCATCACTATATGGCAACTCATCAGGTGGGGCGATCTTGGCGACGACCAAAGAAGGTCAGGGCAAAGATTCGATTGAGATGAGTTATGCGGGTGGCAGTCATAACAAGAATCGTGCAGGTCTGGTACTACAGGGCGGTGCAAAAAATCAAAATGAACCGAGCTATATCATCAGTTCTTCGTATTTTGATACCGATGGCTATCGAGACCACAGCAGTGCAGAAAAAGTCTTAAATAATGCGAAACTGACGTGGAACTTGGATGATGGTAGTAAAATTAATTGGATCACCAACTATGTCAAGATTCATGCCGATGATCCCCAAGGCTTAAATCGAACCCAATGGCAGCAAAATCCGCGTCAGGTGAATGATGCGAATAATGAATATAACGTTCGTAAAGACATTGAGCAAACGCAAACGGGTATGACTTGGTCTAAACCGATTAATGATCAACATGAGTTGTATGCCATGGCATATTTTGGCAATCGTCAGGTGACTCAATATCAATCGATACCAAGATGTAGTTTTAAAAAAGACACTCGAGAATGTATCCCTAACACTACACAACTAAATAAGAATCACGCTGGTGGTGTGATTGATTTTGAACGCAATTATTATGGTGCTGATTTCCGCTGGACAGGTAAAGAACTATTGCAGAATACAAGCTTCAGTGCAGGGCTTGCGGTTGATAGCATGGATGAAGATCGTAAAGGGTATGAGAACTTTAATCTGGTTAATGGTTCACCATCTTATGGGGTGAAAGGCACATTGCGTCGCGATGAAGACAATACCTTGTGGAATGTTGATCCCTATTTACAAGCCTCTTGGCAGTTTTTACCGACTTGGCGTTTAGATACCGGTGTGCGTTATAGCAATGTGCATTATAAATCTAAGGATCATTATTTAAGTAATGGCGATGATAGTGATAAAACGGATTATAACAAGGTGTTACCGTCGGCTGCCTTAAGCTGGCAAATTGTACCTGAGTTATTGGCCTATGCCAGTTATGCTAAAGGTTTTGAAACCCCAACGTTTACTGAAATGGCTTATCAAGCTGATCCTAAAAAGTCTGGGTTTAACTTTGATCTAAAACCATCGACTAGTGATAATTATGAACTTGGCTTAAAATCACAAAATCCGCTAGGTGATTTCACCTTGGCTGTTTTCCAAAGTAAAACCAAAGATGATATTGTTTCAGCAGGCACTTCAAATGGACGTGCGACCTTTCGGAATGCTGATAAAACCTTGCGCCAAGGGGTTGAGTTGGCATGGAATAAAAAGCTCTGGAAAGATCTGGAAATCAGTAGCAGTTATGGTTATTTAGATGCCAAGTTTGATACCACAATTCCGGCTGTAGGTACGGTCAAGGCTGTTGAAAAGGGCAATGCAATTCCGGGGATTGCCAAGAACCAAGCTTTTCTTGGCTTGGCGTGGAAACCAGAGCAAGGCTTCTATGCAGGTGTTGATACTCAGTATATGGACAAGGTCTATGTTGATGATATCAATAGTGATGCAGCACCAAGTTACACCATTGCTTCAATCTATACTGGATATGCATGGAAATATGCAGATTGGGGCATAAATGGCTTTGCGCGTGTCGACAACCTGTTTGATAAAAACTATGCGGGTTCTGTGATTGTGAATGATAGCAATAGCCGCTTCTTCGAACCTGCAGATGGGCGCAACTGGAGTGCGGGGATTAAAGTCAGCAAACAATTCTAAGTGAAAAGAGCAGCATTTATTATGCTGCTCTTTGTTTTCTACTTTTTAGTTGCTGCTTTTTTTGCTGCGATTGCTTCTTCAACCTTGGCTAAAGATTCTTTCGCATTGGGATAGTTTGCTTCAGCTAAACGAGAGAAAATATTTTTTGCCTGCTCTAAATCTTGATCGATAATATTGCCGTTGGCGAGCATGTTACCCAAAATCATTAGAGATGGCGCATAGTTTTTCTTGGCAAGATCTTTTAAGCTTTCAACCGCTTGTTGTTGCATGAAAGGGTTTTTATTCTTTACGCCAATGCCAAGATCATATACTGCTTTTAAATTCTTCGCTGGATAATAGTCCTTTCGGAGTAAAGGGAGCAACCTCTGAATGGCAATTTGGTCATATTCAGGTTTTCCTTGTCTGAATAATAAATCAGCAAACTCAACAGTTGCTTCATCTGAGCCTTGAGTCGAGGCCTTATCTAAATACTCTTTATATTTTTGCGGATTATGTGTTAAGCCAAGCGTACTTTTATGGTAGGCCTGCGCTAGGACATAGCTTGCTGGTCCATAGCCTTTATTAGATGCCTCTTGGTAATACTGCAACGCTTTTTTATCATCTTTTACTGTACCTTGGCCAAGTTGAGTCATATAACCAAGATTATAGACAGCTTGCTTATTTCCTGTTGTGGCTAAGCGTTGCATTTCTTGGAAGGCAGCAGGGTAATCCTTTGCTTCATAAAGTTGAGTCGCTTTAGTAAATGCAGGATCAGGTTTAATCGTTGACGTTTTAGGGGCAGCTGCGAATGTTGCATGGCTTGCAATCGTCATTAAACTTGCGATAAGCAATTTTTTCATGTTTATTTTTTCCTTTCATGTTGATCTGCTTTCATCCTTTGCATAGCAGAACTCAATATGCTGTTCCCATCATAAAAGTTTAGTTAAAAATGTAAATAAGGATTTTGTATAAATCTTAGCAAATGGAAGAGACTGAACTGGAACTTTATTTTTATTTAGTTGTTTAAAGTTAATGTCTTAGGTTGAAAAATATGAAAGAAGGCTTGAGATTTTTTGTGGCAGAAAAGTCAACAAGCCTTCATATTTAATCTTTATTTTGGGGGACTGGCTTCTTGTAAAAGTTGCTCAATTTGTTCAGCATTTTGTGGACTACCAGAGAGCCGCATCCCATTTTGCAAAAATAAAGTTGGTGTTCCATCGATTTGTAATTTTTGACCTAGGGCGAGATTCTTCTGAATAGGGGTTTCACACTGTGCTGCATTTTTAGGTGCTTTACGGTGCAGCATATAATCTTCCCAAGCTTCATACGGGTTTTTCGAACACCAAATTTTATTCGCAATCGTTTCTGCTTGAGGATGTAGTCTCTTAAGCGGGAACAAGAACAGATACACGGTGACATTATCAACCGAAGTCATATGTTGCTCAAGCTTTTGGCAATAAGGGCAATCAGGGTCGCTAAAGACATAGAGGATACGTTCCCCATTACCTTTTACATATTTGATGGCCTGATCGAGTGGCAGCTGTTTAACATCAATTTTACCAAATTCAGCCAAGCGCTCTTCGGTTAGGTTTTTCTTATTTTTGACATCGAGGAGGTTACCAAAAAATAGGTATTTGGCTGTTTCATCAGTATAGATAATTTTACCTGCGGCATAGACTTCATAAATACCCGGTAAAGGAGAGGGGCTGACGGATTTGACTGGAATATCAGGATAATTCTGTTTGAAGTTTCGTTCCAGTGTTTTGCTATCTGCATGCAAGCTTTGTACGCTGAGAAGGCTCAGACTGAGTACAGATAACCATGTTTTGATCATTATTTTCATGAGAAATCGGTTGTATTGAGGATAGGTGAACAATAACCTTCATTTCGATTCTCGACAAGAACGATCGTTAAACTTTATTTCAAATAAGGCTGCATTGCCAATTGCAGCAATTCGATTAGTTCAGCATCCATATAGTGATAGTCATCTGGAATATCGAGCACGAACACTTTCTTATGCATAAGCTGTTTGGAAAACTGTTGTTTGATCTGTTGCTTGTGTCTAGGCTCCATCACAAAGATTTGTTCAGCCCAAGCAATATCTTTTAACGAAAGAGTATGTTTGGCATGACGGCTAGTCCCTGCTGAACGGGTATGTAAGCCATACCCTTGAGCGAAAATACGTTCGGCTGTAGGACTGCGCCATTGATTGCGACTGCAAATGAAAAGAGTGTTCAGTATGTTAAATCCAAGAGTTGAAATGAGCTTCACGTAAATATTTTGCTTTGGAAATTCGAGGATATTCAATTCTTAATTGCTTGGCACGTGCAAGTTTATCTTGTCGTGTATACAGATATTTCCATTGTTTGGGAGGTTTCCAACAGAGAGAATTATGCTTACAGTCTCGACCACGAAATAGAAATTTTTGTTTACGCCGCCACGCTCGATTACGTTGTTGTGCTACATCATCCATATTAAAAAACTCATGAGTTGATCGGGTTCAGCAGCCGCGATAACACATGAGTTTTCAATATAAAATCAAAGCCTGATTTTTACAAGTATTTAGCTTGGTCTTGCTACATCACCATTAAGCGTTTCTGGTAAATCTAAAACGATTACGCCGAGTTCTTCTAAAGCAGCGGGTTTGGCAATCACCAGTGCTAAATAGCCTTCTTCAAACGCAATACTATTCACCACTTCAACATCTTTATTGAGTTGAGTTGCAGGGGCAGGAAGATCACCTTTGGCTTGGATTAAATGAAGCCAGTGCTTTGGTTTAGCTTTAAACCAAAGACGTGCCACGATTTCCTGACCAAGATAACAGCCTTTATCGAAATGCACACCATCACGTTGATGTAAACGTAATTCTTGAGGTTGGAACAAATGTTCTGTTGTTTGGGTAATCCAAGCCTGTCCAGACTGGATTGCCTGAACTTGCCAAGTATCGATATCTGTCGTTGTTGCAGAAAACTCGGTTTGTGTACCGACAACAGTTGGATAAACTGTTCCAACTTCTTCTAACTTCATTTTAGAAAAAGCACCAAACTTTTTAATATGCTTAGAAAACTCTTCTGCCTGATCTTGAGTGGTCACAAGTTCAAAACTTTCTGGATTTAATCTTTTAATCCATAAACCAAAATGAATACGTCCTTTTAAGTCACAAATAGCAGTATAGCGAGTTTCATTTTCAGGCAAGCGTTCTACATGAACCGTCACTTGACCTTGTAAAAATTTTTGTGCATCGACACCATTTAAACTAAAAGCAGTAAAAGCAAGCTGACTCATAGATCAATCCTAAATCTGCGTTCTGGACACTAAAATATGGATTGTTATTTTGCGCCATTTTTCACAAAAAAGCAGCTTGAGATTCTCGATATTCGTGCTCAAATGAGCGATTGAAGGCATAGCTTTTGTACAATAAATCGCTATGATGAATCGATCCAACAGAATAATAGTGATATTGGAGAATAATAATGACAGGTACAGTTCGATTACATCGCGTATTTAATGCGCCACCTGCACGTGTGTATAACGCATTTCTTGATCCTGATGCATTGGTTAAATGGCTGCCACCGCATGGATTTACCGCGAAAGTTCATCATTTAGATCCACAACAAGGTGGATCTTATAAAATGTCATTTACCAATTTCTCAACGGGGAGCTCGCATTCCTTTGGTGGAACCTATGTTGAGCTGGTACCCAATGAACTTCTGCGTTATACCGATCGCTTTGACGATCCTAATCTACCGGGTGATATTCAAGTCACAATTCAATTGAAGCAAGTATTGGTCGGCACAGAAGTACAGATTACACAAGAAGGAATCCCTGATGTGATTCCTGTAGAGGCATGTTATCTGGGTTGGCAAGAATCACTTTATTTATTGAGCTTATTGGTGCAAGCAGACATACCGGATCAATAAGGAAAACAGTTTAAATCTTAAATACAGAGTTTTGATGATCATTACATCGGGGGATGCTATGTCAGAACAAGCGATTGTTGAACGCCGTGAACAACTTGCGCGTATCGCCATGCGTGAAGCTTTGGAAAATCAACAAGCCGAAGATAGTGTGGAATTGTTTATTCAACACCATCTGGAGGAAGTGGAGCCAGCATATTGGAAAAAGCACTTTGCAACTTCAACGCCATCACCTATACAGGTGTTAGAGTTTTTGGTGCTTGCCCATCAGTGGGAAGATGAGGACTTAGACAGTTATGATATGCTGGATTTTACCTTGCCAGACGAAATCACCAACTATGTGATTTGTGTGAGCTTTGACTCCAAAGGGCAGGTCATAGATATTTCAATGGAAAGTTGAACGGATAAGGTGCTGGAGAGTCATGTGCAAATCGAGATCAAACGTATTTATGATCCTGTAGAACCAACCGATGGGCAGCGTGTACTGGTTGACCGTTTGTGGCCAAGAGGAATTTCTAAAGAGCGTGCGCATTTGGATGTTTGGCTCAAGGAAATTGCACCTACTACAGAATTGCGGCAGGCCTTTTGTCATAAGGCTGAGCACTGGCTCAGCTTTCAAGAAGGGTATTATCAAGAGCTTAAAGATAATCCTTATGTGCACCAGCTCCGAGAAATGGCAGAGCAACAGCAGTTGACGCTAATTTATGCAGCTAAAGATCCTGAGCTGAATCATGCTTTGGTACTTAAAAATTATTTACTTGGCAAAGCGATTCAAGCCTAAATTTTGAAAAACTGTGTCTATCCATCATAATAGTCGTTTTGAGTTTCTTTTATGTCTTTTCCACATTGCCCACAATGCCAATCAGAATACACTTACCAAGATGGCGACTTATTGATTTGTCCTGAATGTTCACATGAATGGAAGGAGGGGGAAGCATCTGCTTCAGAATTGCAAGACATTATTAAAGATGCCAACGGTAATGTATTGGCTGATGGTGATAGCGTTACGGTTGTTAAAGATTTAAAAATTAAAGGTTCATCATCTGTCGTTAAAGTGGGAACGAAGGTAAAAAGTATTCGTTTGGTGCCTGATGCAAGCGATGGTCATAACATTGATTGTAAAATTGATGGTGTGGGTGCCATGAAATTAAAATCTGAGTTTGTGAAGAAAGTTTAAATTCTTATTTAGGAGCATGAAAATGCTCCTTTTTCTACCTGATACAAATTACCAAAAGTGAACAAAAAACAATCTTCTTAAACGATGAGAGCTGATCTATATTGGATGAGATAACAATCAGTACTAACTCCAAAAATAGAGGTCCTTATGGCAGGATGGTTCGAAGTAAGTCAAGCGAGTGATGGGCAATATCGTTTTGTATTAAAAGCAGGAAATGGTGAGCCAATTTTAAATAGTGAATTATATAAAACCAAAGCAGCTGCGCAGAATGGAATTGCATCTGTACAAAAAAATAGTCCAGATGATGCACGTTATGAGCGATTAACATCTAAGAATGATAAACCTTATTTTAATTTAAAAGCTGCTAACCATCAGGTGATTGGTACCAGTCAACTGTATTCAAATGAACAATCGCGTGATAAAGGCATTGAGTCTGTTAAAAATAATGGACCATCAGAAACCATTAAAGATTTAACTGTTTAAATCAGTAATAAAAAAGCCGTTTCAATGAAACGGCTTTTTTACAGATAGAGTTGAGATTAGCGAACAAGTTTTGCTAATAATTCTTCTTTATTAAGGTTAGTCGCTTCAGCATCACGACGGCCTTTATATTCAAAAGTACCTGCATCCAAACCTTTCTCACCGATCACGATACGGTGTGGAATACCCATCAACTCAAGATCAGAGAATTTCACGCCTGGGCGTTCGTTACGATCATCTAATAATACGTCATAGCCTTGTGCTTGTAATTCAGCATAGAGCGCTTCAGCTGCTTCAAGCGTACGTGGTGATTTATGTGCATTCATTGGCACAATTGCAACTTCAAAAGGTGCAATCGCTTGTGGCCAAATAATACCTTTATCATCGAAGTTTTGTTCGATCGCAGCAGCGACAACACGTGTTACACCAATTCCGTAACAACCCATGGTGACGGTAAATGGTTTGCCATCTTCACCTAAGACTTTACAGCCCAAAGCTTCAGAATACTTTGTACCGAGTTGGAAAATATGACCAACTTCAATACCACGTCTAATTTGGATTGTCCCTTTACCATCTGGAGAAGGGTCACCTTCAACTACATTACGTAGGTCAAACACTTCCGTGAATCTCGCATCGCGGTCCCAGTTTACACCCGTTGCATGTTTGTCGACTTCATTTGCACCCGCTACAAAGTCAGACAATACCGATGCAGCACGATCCACAATCACAGTTAAGCCTTTTTCAAGCAGACCTTGAGGACCGCAGAAACCAGCTGTTAGGCCGTGTTGTTGCAATTGTTCTTCAGTTGCAAAAGCTAAAGGTGCAGCAATCAATGGATGCTTTTCAGCTTTAATATCATTGAGTTCATGGTCGCCACGAAGGAACAATGCAACAACTGGTGTATTGCCTTTGTCGTCAGTTGGACCTTGTACCAGCAATGCTTTAACAGACTGTTTGGCATCAGCATTTAAGAACTGGCAAACATCAGCAATGGTTTTTTGATTTGGTGTATCAACTAAGGTTAATGCTTGAGTTGCTGCAGCACGTTCACCAACTAAAAGCGCTTCTGC
This sequence comes from Acinetobacter higginsii, assembly GCF_000369845.1. Classification (NCBI taxonomy): domain Bacteria; kingdom Pseudomonadati; phylum Pseudomonadota; class Gammaproteobacteria; order Moraxellales; family Moraxellaceae; genus Acinetobacter; species Acinetobacter higginsii. Next base: position 188,355 of record NZ_KB850223.1, read on the forward strand.
CATTTCAACGTTTGCGGCAAAGTCAGACTCTGTCGAGAAAGCGATGTCATCTTCACCACTTGATGCAAGTACATGGAATTCATGCGATGCAGAACCACCAATTGAACCTGTATCTGCTTGTACTGGACGGAAGTCCAAACCTAGACGGGTAAAGATACGGCTATAGGTGTCGTACATAACATCATAGGTTTCTTGTAATGATGCTTGGTCAGCATGGAAAGAATAAGCATCTTTCATGATAAATTCACGCGAGCGCATCACACCAAAACGTGGACGAATTTCGTCACGAAATTTGGTTTGAATTTGATAAAAATTCAATGGCAGTTGCTTATAGCTTTTCAGCTCGTTACGGGCTAAGTCGGTAATCACTTCTTCGTGAGTTGGACCCAGTACGAAAGGATTGTCATGACGATCTTTAAAGCGTAATAACTCTGGGCCGTATTGTTCGAAACGACCAGATTCTTCCCAAAGCGCAGCAGGTTGTGTAACCGGCATGAACACTTCCAATGCGCCTGAACGGTTCATTTCTTCGCGAACAATCGCATCCACTTTCTTTAAAACGCGCGTTCCCATGGGCAACCAAGAGTATAAGCCAGAAGCGAGTTTACGAATCATCCCCGCACGTAACATGAGCTGGTGTGAAATCACTTCAGCATCATTTGGGGTTTCTCTTAACGTTGCAAATAAAAAGCGGCTTGCGCGCATGGAAACTGTCCTAAAGTTAAGTGTTATTTAAAAAGTGCTATAAAATGAGCAAAAATAATGTGCTCAGTTTTGAGCAATGGGCATTATGACATGAAACATTCAATTTCGCGCAGTATATAGCACTGGCATATGTTTAAATATTGAAATTGTTTAAAAATTAATATTGAGGGGGAGGGATTTATACAAGATTTTGAGCTTAAGTCGAGCCGAGTGCATTTAAGCGATTGATAATATCGCTATATTCAACTTCAGTCTTGTGATAGGCATTACGTAGGCTTTCAACGGTTTTTTTGACGTTTTCGATATTTTGAGCATTATTTTCTAGATTGCTTTTAAGCTGGGCAGGTAGCATTTCACCTTTGCGGTGATATTCCATTTCTTGGCGTTTGAAACCAATCTTATCCTTTTGTAATTGCTGTAACTGTTCTTGCTGATAATTCAGCTGTTTTTTGAGGTTTGCTAAAATTTGATCCCGTTTTGCTGCTGCGATTTGTGGACTGCCATAGGCGCGTTTGAGCCTTAAATCCTGTTCACGACGGCGTGCGAGAGACTCACGTTGGGCTGATTGCTGAACATCGGCAGCGGCATTATAAGCACGATTACGTTTGATCACTTGCATATTACGATCGAGTGCTTCATAACCATGTCGGATGTGTTCTGGCGTGACTGAGGTACTGACATTGGCAACACCATTTTTGTCATAATAACGATACCAAACAGGTTTAACCTGTTCAGTTGCTGCAAAAGTGGAACTGTTGACAAATAGCAATAGAAAAAAACAACAAATGTAACTACGAGTAATCGTTGTAAAGTGACGAATGCGGAAACCGCACTTTAACGAACCAGTCATTACATTCCCCGTAAAAAAGTTAATTAAATCACTTATTTTTAAATAATAATCAGTTGTATATTAGTGCTAATTTAGACATTTAAAAATAGTTATTCAGCAAAAAAATTAGGAATTTAATCAAAAGTGTGAACTGTTTGTGATTGTTAAGCGAAACTGATAGGTTGGTTCAAAAAACTTCATTGATAATGCAAGTAAAGATATGTTAAAAATATCAACTAATCTGTATAAAACAAATTAAACCAACCATAGTTTGTATTGAGTATTGGGGCAGGACAATAAATGGACGATAAATTTCAAAATTTAAAGGTGATGGTGATTGACGATTCAAAAACGATTCGCCGTACAGCTGAGACCTTATTGCAACGTGAAGGTTGTGAAGTGATCACTGCGGTTGATGGCTTTGAAGCATTGTCAAAAATTGCAGAAGCCAATCCAGATATCGTTTTTGTAGACATTATGATGCCTCGTTTAGACGGTTATCAAACCTGTGCATTAATCAAAAACTCTCTAAATTATCAAAATATTCCAGTAATTATGTTGTCAAGCAAAGACGGTTTGTTTGATCAAGCGAAAGGGCGTGTTGTGGGGTCGGATGAATATTTAACCAAGCCATTCAGTAAAGATGAATTGTTAAATGCGATTCGCAACCACGTTAGCGCATAAAATTTAAGATTGAGGAAAAAATGGCTCGTATACTTATTGTAGATGATTCACCTACTGAAACATTTCGCTTTAGAGAAATTTTGACGAAGCACGGTTATGACGTTATTGAAGCGACCAATGGTGCTGACGGTGTCACTATGGCTCAAGCAGAATTGCCTGACTTGGTATTGATGGATGTGGTGATGCCAGGGATGAATGGCTTTCAAGCAACACGCCAGATTAGTAAGGGCAAAGACACACAGCATATTCCTGTTGTAATCGTGAGTACCAAAGATCAGGCCACAGACCGTGTATGGGGTAAACGTCAAGGGGCTTGTGATTATTTGACTAAGCCGATTGATGAACAGCAGCTTATTGATGTAATTAAACAATTATTAAGTTAATTTTTTGCTCAAGATGAGCCTTCTCAATACGGGATAGGGTATGGCAGCAAATGGATTTATCGAATTGCTTCGTTTATCCAAGCGAGGCAATAAACAATACACTTCAACTCAAAATGAAGTCAGCCGTTGGTCTGGTATCGCATTTGAGATGTTAGGGCAATATTTTGTTGCGCCTTTAGGGGAAATTTCGGAGGTGATTTATCCTCCGAAATATACACCAGTACCAAATACTCAGGCGTGGGTACGTGGTTTGGCCAATATTCGTGGACGACTACTTTCAGTTTCTGATTTAACACATTTTATTTCAGGGCAACGAAGTCAGTTTTCCCCAACGCAAAAAGTGATTTGTATTAGCCATCAAGACCATTATGTGGGGTTGGTCGTCGATCAGGTTTTGGGGATTCAACACTTTAATAAAAAGAGTTTTTTCTCTCAAAATAATGAGCTGGATAATAAATTGAAAGATTATTGCCAAGGTCACTTCCACCAACATAATCAACAATGGCATGTGTTTTTATTGAGTCGGTTGCTCAGCAATCCACAATACATGAACGCATCAATAAAATTTATAAACTAATTTATACGCTACGGAACATAAACGCGTATTCAGGGGAGAAGCTGATATGGGCTTTAAACTTAAAAAAAAGAACGGCAATGGCGATAGTGCAGGGCTGAAAAAAGGTGGTGCGTTTTTAGATAATATTAAAGCGCAACTTGACCAGTTTTCACGCTTATTCGGTGAAACAGAGAAATCGAAACCGATTATCTATCGTGCTTTAATTGCTTTGGCCCTTGCAGTTATCCTCTTAATTTACTTATTCGTGAGTGTTCCGCGCTCGAACCAGTTGACCCGTAGTTTGGGTGAATTGCGTTTGTTATCGCAAACCATTTCGCGTCAAGCAACTGAAGCAACTGCATCTGGTACGCCAGAAGCGATGAAAAAACTAGTCGAGTCAGAGAAGCAGTTTGCTGAAAACCTAGACACTGTTGAGAGTGTCTATGGTAAAGGCTCTGATGAGTATAAGAAGGTCAGTGGTCTTTGGGATACTGTTGCCAAAAATATTGACCTGATTGCATCGCAACAAAAAGTCATTAACCAGCTTTACGATACCAACATCTCGATCAGTGAAACCATTCCTGAAATTCAGGCGGAATATAACTTGATGGTCGACCAGATGGTTCGTGAAAACATGCCGAGTAGTCAGGTAATTATCACCAAAAACCAAGTGTTCATTGCAGAACGTATTTTACGTTCGATCAACTCGGTATTGGTCGGTACGGACAACTCAAACGTGTCAGCGAATGACTTTGGTGCCGATATTGATACCTTTGGTGTGTATTTAAATGCACAGTTAAATGGTAGCTCAGAGCTTGGTGTAGACCGCATCAGTTCAGCAGCATTGCGCGAATCTGTAGACAGCATTAAATCTGATTATGATGCCGTATTGAAATCTGCGGCAGCAACGGTATTGCAAAACGCCAACCAGATTGTTCGTGTACGTCAGGCATCTTCACAAATTTTCTCTCAGTCCGATGCACTTTTAACTTCGCTCAATGATTTATCAAATAAAGCCGAAGGCGGTTGGGATAACGTAGTTGCAGGTATTGTACTGATTGGCGCTTTGGGTTTACTTGTATTCTCAGCATTACAATTACTTGCATTACGTAGTAATACCGATAAAGAACGTGTAACGCGTCTACAAGACGAATATGACCGTAACCAAAACGCGATTTTACGTTTACTGGATGAGATCGCCGACTTAGCGGATGGTGATTTACGCTCTTACGCAACAGTATCGGAAGACTTTACGGGGGCGATTGCCGACTCGATTAACTTCGCGATTGATCAGTTACGTGACCTTGTATCTCGAATTACCGATACCTCGCAAGAAGTTGCACGTTATACCCAAGATACCCAGAGCATTACTAACCAGTTAGCAGAAGCTTCTGAACATCAGGCGCAAGAAATTGCAGGTGCATCAGCGGCAATGAACGAAATGGCACTGTCAATTGACCAAGTATCTGCCAACGCATCTGAATCTGCTGACGTAGCACAACGCTCGGTACAAATTGCAACCAATGGTGCGCAAGTGGTAAACCGTTCAATCGAAGGTATGGATCATATTCGTGAACAGATTCAAGAGACTTCAAAACGTATTAAACGTTTGGGTGAATCTTCTCAAGAGATTGGTAACATTGTCTCGTTGATTAACGATATTGCCGACCAAACCAACATCTTGGCATTAAACGCAGCGATCCAAGCATCGATGGCGGGTGAAGCAGGTCGTGGTTTCGCGGTCGTAGCAGATGAAGTACAGCGTCTTGCAGAACGTTCTGCATCAGCAACCAAGCAGATTGAAAGCTTAGTAAAAACCATTCAAACAGATACCAACGAAGCCGTAATTTCGATGGAACAAACCACGTCGGAAGTTGTACGTGGTGCGAACTTAGCAAAAGATGCGGGGATTGCACTGGATGAGATTCAGACTGTATCGGGCGACTTGGCAAAACTGATTGAAAGCATTTCGGATGCAGCAAAACTTCAGTCTGCATCTGCCAGTCATATTGCAACTACGATGAATGTCGTACAGGAAATTACTTCACAAACAACAACTGCAACGTTTGATACAGCGCGCTCAGTTTCTGAGTTGGCAAACATGGCTGAATCATTACGTGAATCGGTAACTGACTTTAAGTTACCTGAGTAAACCGAATTGGAAAGGCAGATGGGGGTGTCTGTCTTTCCATTTTTAGAGATGTTGGATATCTCAACAAGGTGATGGCGAAATGTAACTACATCTTGTGTGATAGATAGACGTAATTTTTACCCACGTTGGTGGATAAAAACGAAAGAAGCAGCTATGAAACAAATATTAAAAACGTTAGTTGAAACGATGACGCTTCCTGAAGACAGTTATCTTGAACAAGATGCAGAGATTCTTGAAATTTTTATTGAAGAATTAGATGAGATCTTTGTTGAGTTAGAACCATTATTAGTTCAATGGACGGAACAACCACATCAGCAGGATGTGCTCACCGATATTCGTCGCCATTTCCATACGCTGAAAGGCTCTGGAAGAATGGTGGGGGCGAAGTCATCGGGTGAGTTGGCGTGGACGGTTGAAGATACTTTAAATCGTGTGATTGCGGGTACGATTAGCTTAAATACCGATATCCAACGCTATATACAAGCAGTTTTCAATCTCTACCGTTTTAAACTGATTCATGATTTTAAAGCAGTTCAAAGTCATCTGATCGACTTCAGACCGCTGGTTTTATTAGGACAACAATTACAACAACAGCAAAGTCCTGAGCCAGCATTGGCCGAGTTATTTAAGCTTGCTACTGATCTGACGCATGATGATGTCGTGACGGGTCTTGAATGGGCAGATGTCGAAGCAGTTGAAGAAACAGTTCCTGAAACTATCGCAGTCGAATCTCTTTCGGCTGAGACAACAGTTCATACCGATGATGAGGTTCTTGCGAAGGAAACTTTGGCCATCTTCTTGGAAGAAGCGGAAGAGCATCTTGCCACGATTGATCAATTCTTGGTGAATGATCGTCCAAGTAATGATCACTATAATACGCTGATTCGAGCATTACATACCTTACGTGGTAGCTCTGCCATGGCGCAGGTTGATCATGTGTTTGAGGCCAGCTCAAAAGTTGAGAATTTGTTTAAAACATTATTACAAGAAGAGCTGGATTCAAGCTCAGATGAAACGGCTCTGCTGACACATTATGCTCAATTTGTACGTGATTATTTACATACTTTGAAACAGCAAGCCCCACAGCAGAAATTTGCTGAAATCTATCAGACCTTCAATGTTGCTTGGGATAGCTACGATTTCCAACTTGAAGAAAAGAATGGAACTACTGTTCGACCACAAGGTTTAGTTTCTGAGCTGCTTGAACTCAATATTAATGATCTCTTAGACGTCGAGTTTGATTTTGAAAAGCGCGCACGTCATGAGTTCCCGAAATATATTCAGTTACTCAGCCAGCAAGCTGAAACCTTGTTACAGCATACTCATCACCATGCAACCATTGGCATGTATCAATACACCAGTCAGTTGCGTTCTAGCTATCAAGATATTCTCTTTAAACCAAGTCTGCTGAATCTTGATTATGCATTTGAGCTTTATCACCAAGTCCATCAACAGTTTATCCAACTGTTTGATACTTTGGCTGCAGGACAGCGTGTTACCTTAAGCAAAGCGCATGAGCTTGTTTTAAATGAATTAAGTTCCTTCACTCAGCAAAATGTTGAGTCTCTGGAAACACCTGTTGTTGAGGTGACTGAGGCCGTTGAAGAGACAAATACAGTCGAACTCCAAGAGGCAACTACGCCTGTTATTGCGAGCACTGATCTAGCCGCGCAATTTGCTTTAGATAAGCAGCAGTTACAGTCAGATGAAGCGAATCGAGATTTTGATCCTGACGTATTGGATATCTTCCTTGAAGAAGCTGATGAATTACTGGGTGGGATTGATACTGACCTGAATACATGGGCTGCGGATCATCAAAACGTCAATGCCTTAAAGAATCTGATGCGCTATTTGCATACCTTAAAAGGTGGTTCAAATATGATTCAAGCGCGTCATATTGGTTTGATTGCGCATGAATTGGAAACCATCTACGAGAAGTTGATCAACCAACAGATTCAAGCAACGCCACAGTTGATTACTGCGATTCGTTCAGTGCAAGATGATATTGCTGATCGTATTCAAACCATTCGTGATCAGCAGATAGATTATCCATCGACACACACTTTGATTGTATTGGCCGATTTGTCGAAAACAGCTGCTGTGGCAGATCCAGTTGAAACTGAATCGGTACCAGTAACACTACAAGATCCATCAGCTGTAATTGAAGATGTTGCTGAGTCATCAGATGCAACTATAACGGTTGCGCCAGTCAAAACTGAATCTGTGTCAGCAACCATTGATGTCACCGCATTCGCTGCTCAGTTGGCTCTGGATAAGCAACAGTTACAATCAAGTGATGCAAACCGCGACTTTGATCCTGACTTGTTGGATATTTTCCTTGAAGAAGCAGATGAGTTGATGGGAGGGATTGATGCTGATCTAATTACGTGGACTGCCGATCACCAAAATATTAATGCTTTAAAGAACTTGATGCGTTATTTGCACACCTTAAAAGGTGGTTCAAATATGATTCAAGCACGTCATATTGGTTTGATTGCGCATGAGTTGGAAACGATTTATGAAAAACTGATTAACCAACAGATTCAGGCAACACCACAACTGATTGCGATCATTCGTTTAGTCCAAGATGATGTTGCAGATCGTATTCAAACCATTCGCGATCAGCAAACAGATTATCCGTCGACGCATGTAGTGCAGTTACTGCAACAAGCAGATCAAACAGTTGCTCCTGCAACGATTGAACCAGTTGTTGAGGCTAATACGTCTGTAGATGAAGTCAAAGAAACTGAGCGTGTTGATACTCAGGCAGACGTACTTGAACTTGTCGAAGCTGAAATTGACGTGCAGCCAATAGCACTTGAAGAGCAAGTTGGCATTGTTGAAGTCGAAGAAGAAGTGTTGGAAGATACTTCAGCAGCTCAAACCGTTGAGACAGAGAACGTGTCGGCTGATGACGATGTCCGTTCTCTGGTTGAACAAACGTTCCTTGAAGAAGCAGAAGAATTAATAGAGCAGGCACAAGGCTTATTAAAACAATGGTTTGATCAACGCAGTAACCGTAGTTTACTGTTGCAGTTACAGCGTAATGCCCACAGTCTTAAAGGTGGTGCACGTATGGCAGAAATGGATGCGATTGCCATTATTGCCTACCACTTAGAAAATGCATTTGAGCAATTTGGTTTACATCATTTCAACTCGAATGTGTATGACAACCTACTCAACACTGCATTTGCATGGCTTGAGGATGCGATCTCTAAACGCCAATATGCAAACTTTGATGGCTTAAAACAAAGCTTGGAGAAGATGGAATTTGTCGATGTTTCGGCACAACTTCCACAGAAACTCTCTGCCAAAGACATCTTTACGCCTGAATATACGATGGAGTTTGTTCAAGGGGATGGCACTGAGCCGCCGTCAATGCTAGGTGAATGGGAAACCGCTGAACGCATTGAACAGAATAATGAAATGATCCGTGTTTCTGCTGACGTCATCGAGAAGATGATTGATTTGTCAGGGGAGAATGCGATCAACCGTTCACGTATCGAGATGGACTTAGGTCAATTGGGCGGTACCTTGACGGAAATGGAACTTGCAATCAAACGTTTGGCGGATCAGTTACGCCGAATGGAAGGTGAGTTAGAAAGTCAGATTATTGCACGACATGGTGGTGAAAACTCACGTTATGCTGACTTTGACCCATTAGAAATGGACCAATACTCTTCGCTGAATCAATTGTCTAAATCCTTGGCCGAGTCAGCATCGGATTTGGTTGACTTCAAAACTACACTGTCTGAAAAGATTCGTGATACCGAAGGTTTGTTGTTACAGCAGTCACGTATTCAGGCTGAAATTCAAGAAAGCTTGATGCGTACTCGTCTGGTGCCATTCTCACGTCTATTGCCGCGTTTACAACGTATTGTGCGTCAAACAGCATCGACCTTAAACCGCCCAACAGAACTGGTGGTGAATAATACTGAAGGTGAATTAGACCGCAGTATTCTTGAACGTTTGGTTGCGCCGTTTGAACATATGTTACGTAACGCGATTGACCACGGGATTGAAGACCGCGAACAACGTCTACAGGCACAAAAGCCAGAGACTGGACATATTGTGTTGAACATTGGTCGTCAAGGCACAGATGTAGTGGTGACCTTTAGTGACGATGGTAAAGGGATTGATGTTAACCGCATTAAAGAAAAAGCATTACAGACTGGTTTAATGACCAAAGACCAAAAGCTTGATCAGGAAGAAATTCTACAATTTATCTTCCATCCAGGCTTTAGTACCGCGGCTCAAGTCACTCAAATTTCTGGACGTGGTGTAGGGCTCGACGTTGTACAAAGTGATATTAAAGCCTTAGGTGGTCACGTCAGTGTCGATTCAAGCTTAGGTCAGGGCACCACCTTTACCATTCGCGTACCAACTACCGTGGCGGTGAGCGATGCCTTGATGGTAAAAGCAGGCGATCAACAGTTCGCGTTCCCATTGGCACAGATCGATCGTATTGTACGTATCTCACCAATGGCCTTAGAACAGTACTTTGAAAGTCAGGATGATTACTTCAGCATTGATCAAGAGCGTTATCGTTTACGTTACTTGTCTGAGTTTGTTGCTGGGCAGCCAATTCCACGATTGAGTGGTGTGGTCCATTCCTTACCAGTGCTGTTGATTAAAGGTGCGCAAGGTCAAACCACGGCATTACTGGTTGATCAGTTGATTGGCTCGCGTGGACAGATTGTGGTCAAACCAGTGGGACAACAGTTCTCAAGTATTGGTGTGATTGCAGGTGCAACGATTCTCGGTGATGGTCAGGTTTGTTTGATCTTGGACGGTCAAAATATTGCGCGACAAGCGCAATCAACTGCACGTAGTAAGCAGGCGGATGAGACCTATACCAAGCAGCGTTATGACGAACGTCGCTTGATTATGATTGTCGATGACTCGGTGACGGTACGTAAGGTGACTTCACGTCTATTAGAGCGTCAAGGCTATGATGTTGTAACTGCGAAAGATGGTGTCGATGCAATTGAACAGCTTGAGACGGTTAAGCCAGATCTGATGTTATTGGATATCGAGATGCCACGTATGGATGGTTTCGAGGTTTCGAATCTGGTACGACATCATGAAATTCACCGTGACTTGCCAATTATCATGATTACATCACGTACGGGTGAGAAGCATCGTGAACGTGCATTATCGCTCGGTGTAAACCAATATATGGGTAAACCATTCCAAGAAGAGGCACTTTTGGAAAATATTGAAAGCTTACTGGCTGTGCGCTAAGAGGTGAAAAATAATGGCTAAGAAAAGCGCAAATTCGACACTGGGGCAGATTGACCAGCAAGAATTACAACATTTAATCACGGTTTCTACGGGATTTATTGATGCATATATTATTCAATGCCATCAAAAAGTACCGATGCTATTACCGCAAAATATTGTGTTATCAGCAATGGATACGCAAACCAATGTTGATCATATCGAATGGCATGATCTAAAACTTCCAGTCTATGCTGTGAATGATCCGAAGCAGAAACAAGGGGTTGCATTGGTGATCGAAGGGGATGACGTTTCTGAACGATTTGCTTTGGTCTGCGATGAAATGCCTGAATCGATTCGTGTGCGTATTTCAGAGATTGTGGATGAAGAGCGCGAAACCGATGACGACAAAGTCTTTAAATATGTAAAAATGGGAGAACATGAATTCTATGTTCCCCATCTGCAAAATATACAAACCCAGCTCGGGTTGTAATAAAGAAAAGGAACTCATTTGAGTTCCTTTTCTTTATTGATCTCTTTTATTTTTAAGCAAGTAACTCGATTAAAATCTGTTCATAGATTTCAGCCAATGGCTCAAGCTCAGCCACATTAACATGCTCATTAATCTGGTGGATGGTTGCATTCAACACACCCAGTTCAAGTACTTGTGCACCTGTAGGGGCAATAAAGCGGCCATCTGAAGTTCCGCCACTGGTTGAAAGTACCGTATCAATGCCTGTAACATTTTTAATCGCTGTTTTTGCAGCATTCACCAACTCACCAACAGGCGTAAGGAAGGGCAAACCCGATAAAGTCCACTGAATATCATAATTCAGTTGATGTTTATCTAAAGTCTCAAGTACACGTTGTTTTAAGATGTCCGCAGTCACTTCGGTTGAATAACGGAAGTTAAAGGTTACTTTTAAGGTGCCAGGAATGACGTTGGTTGCGCCAGTACCTGCCTGGATATTTGAAATTTGGAATGAGGTTGCAGGGAAGTATTCATTACCGTTGTCCCAAACCGTTTCGCACAATTCATTGATGGCTTTAGACGCAGAATGAATTGGGTTCTCAGCGAGATGTGGATAGGCAACATGACCTTGCTTGCCATGAACAGTAAGTACGGCATTTAGAGAGCCTCGACGGCCATTCTTAACGATATCACCCAGTTGATTTGTGCTTGATGGTTCGCCAACTAAGCACCACGTCATTTTTTCATTACGCGCTTCTAATGTTTCAACGACTTTAACTGTACCGTTAATTGATGGGCCTTCTTCATCTGAAGTAATTAGGAAGGCAATAGAACCTTTATGATTTGGATGTTTTGCAACAAAACGCTCAGAAGCAACGACCATCGCAGCCAATGCCGTTTTCATATCAGCAGAACCACGCCCATATAACTTACCATCACGAATACTTGGTAAAAATGGATCTGAATTCCATGCGTCTAAATGGCCAGTTGGCACTACATCGGTATGTCCTGCAAAACAGAATACTGGATTTTCAGTACCGCGACGTGCCCATAAATTATCAACATCTTCAAAACGCATGTTTTCGATATTAAAGCCAATCTTTGCTAAACGTTCTGCCATGATGTTTTGACAATCATGATCTACAGGCGTTACAGAAGGTTGACGAAGGAGTTGTAAACTAAGTTCAAGCGTATCGGAATGGTTCATGCGAGATGTAGCTAAATCTGGTGAAATGTGAACCGATATAATAGGGGAATATGCAGCAGAAAGGTATGGGAAAATAAACCTTATCTAGGTTTAGATAAGGTTTTGGTAAGTTGCTTTCAGGGATTACATTTTATCTTGTGTTTTCTCCGCAGTTTGTGTGACTTTATCACCTGCTTTAGACACATCTTTACCAATACCTTTAAATGTATTACAGCCAGTTAAAACAAAAGCAGTCATGATTGAAGCAACTAAAATTTTTTTCATCATCGTCTCCATTTCAATTTAATTATGATGTACTTAAGAGGCTAAAAAAGTTAACAGAAAATGACCATGTGGGTTTGATGGTAGATATGTTATAAAATGTTAATTTGTAGAATAATAATTCACTTTATTTCATAAATAAAAGTGAAGGTTGGCGAAACATATAATAAGAAGGCGTTGGCTGATCCTGATAATACAAACCATTGCTCCACCAGACAGCGGTTTGTGATGATGGCTCTGAATCAGGGCAGAGCCATTCATGCCGTTGTAGGCGATAATAAGCCGTTTGTGGGATCTGGGTTCCCCAATGCCCTAAACGTCGTGATGCATTGATCCAAGATGGTAGATTTAAGTTATTTTGCTCTTGGGGTAGATAGAGTTGGCCTTTCATTACGGCAAACTTTCTTTGAATTTGATAGTGATTGGCTTCTGAAAACTGAAATTGACGTTCAGTAAAATGCTTTAACTTTCGCTGTAAGGTATCTTCTCGGTTTAGGCCGTACCATTGCGCTAAATCTAATTCATTTTCACCTAGGTAATATTTTAGTGCTACTTCCCAATGTTCAATTTCATTTGTTCCTGTATTGAGTACAACAAAATCGAGTTCACCTAAGGTCACTGCACCTGCAATTTTTTGAATACTATGTCCCAACAGTTGGTAGGGATGATAGTCATCATCCAATAACCAGAACCAGAGTAAATTCTCAAAACGCAAACCAAGACGGGTACTTTTGAGTTGTGCTAGAAAATCAATCAGTGGCTGAGGCTGTTGATCCAGTTGCTTTAATCGCTGTTCATAGTTTTGATAATGAGTGGGCTTTGTTGCATAAATAAATTTCATCCCCATACATGTTAGATGAATACACAATCAAAAAGCCGATACAAAACAACGAACTGGTCTGAGTACAATCAGGCTTTACGTCAACGGGGTGCTTTCACCATTTGGTTTGATCCCCAAATGCAATGGTCTGCAACACCTACTGGAAAAAAAGGACGTCAACCTACCTACACTGATATAGCAATTCAATTTGCCCTCACGATACGAAACCTGTTCCAACTGGCTTTACGCCAAACACAAGGTTTCATTCAAAGCCTTTTTCAAATGGCTCACCTCGACTGGAATGTTCCAGACTTCTCAACATTGAGTCGGCGAGCAGATAAGCTCCAGCCACTTCTACATAAATCAGCAAAAAATCCACAGGAAGACTTGCATATTTTAGTTGATAGCACAGGGATCAAAGTTACAGGTGATGGGGAATGGGTGCGTAAAAAATATGGCGTAAACCAACATCGTCAATGGCTGAAATTACATCTCGCGACAGATGCAAACAGTGGAGAAATACAAGCGGTTGAAGTCACGACCTGCCAATATGGTGATGCTGAAATGCTCCAACCTCTTTTAGATCAAATTGATGAACCCATTGCATCTGTCACGGCTGATGGTGCTTATGACACAGTGAATTGTTATGATGCGATTTTGAAACGGCAAGCAAATGTAATTATCCCTCCTCGTTCCAATGCTGCTTTATGGGCAGAAAATGAAATTGGTAAAGCAAGGAATCATGCAGTACAAGGCTGTTGGGACAGGGGTCAAAAGCAGTGGAAACGAGATATTGGTTATCATCGACGATCCCGAATAGAGGCTAAAATGTTTGCCTTGAAACGACTTGGACAAGGTGTATCTAGTCGATGCTTTAATCGTCAGGTGGTTGATTTGCAAATAAGAGTCGATATTTTGAATAAATTTACTCAACTTGGTACAGCTAAAACGGTGGCTGTTGCATAAATATCTGAAGATTAGACAACTCTACCTTTCGTCTATTTGTGCAACAAAGCCTAATGAGTGTGCCAAATCGAATCGTGATGAAGCTCAAAATGATGTTTTACATGAAGCTCATTGGGAATCTGAGCCAATATACTCGGGCTGGCGATACAAAATGCTAAATGACGTACGATTGGGTTATTAAACTGTAACCACGGTTCAAAATAACTGGAAGTGGTAATCAGGTTAGGCATGAATTAACTCAATCATTGAAATAATAAGTGAAGTTTAAGAAAGAACGATAAAAACACTTTATACTAGCACGGTTGTAAATCGGTGTTGGTTAATTGCTCAATGAAAACATTATTCTGGCGTAGTTTAGTCGTGATTTTTATTACGTTAGGAATTATAGGGGCAATTCTACCGGGGATGCCAACCACTGTCTTTCTGATTTTAGCAGCGTGGGCTGCTTCAAAAGGCTGGCCTGAAATGGATGCATGGTTATTGAATCATCCGAAGTATGGACCAACCTTACACAACTGGCGTGAGCATGGCACAGTCCCGCGTAAGGCAAAATGGATTGCCAGTATCATGATGCTGATCAGTGGTATTTTGATGCTCTTTACCAATGCGCCATTTTGGGTAAAAGTTTTTACCGATGTCACTATGTTTATCGTGGCTGTATGGCTGTGGTTACGCCCCGAGCCTGAGCGAGGATAAGCAAAGCAACGCTTTGCCCGAAGCGCAAGACGAGCAGCTATGCTGCGAGTGGTGAGGATAAACAAATTTAAAGCATCGCTTTAAGGCTTTGTCCTGAGGAGCGATTAAAGCTCCGCAAGAAGACGAGCAGTCATGCTGCGAGTGGCGAGTTAAGAAAAGAAATCCTTTGTTCTGAGAATCGATAAAACATTGCTTATCGCCGATCCAAAAGA
The DNA here is from genome assembly GCF_000369845.1 of Acinetobacter higginsii. Taxonomy (NCBI): domain Bacteria; kingdom Pseudomonadati; phylum Pseudomonadota; class Gammaproteobacteria; order Moraxellales; family Moraxellaceae; genus Acinetobacter; species Acinetobacter higginsii. The sequence goes on from NZ_KB850223.1 coordinate 203,518, forward strand.
TCAGAACAAGATTAAATCACGCTACATCGTTTTGTTTTTATATTTAAACCCAATGAATAATTAAAACTACTGAAAAGTACAAGAAAAAGATTACGGTCTATGTTGAAATAAAAGTGTTCTTTCATCTATCGAGATAAAAATGAGCTATACCCTAGATCAGGCAGATATCGTCATTGATTTAGCAAAACAAACCTTACATTTACCAAAACATAATAAATTCTATGTGATCTCTTCTGGTAAGAACGGCATTGGTGAGCAAGAAAATAGTGGCAAGACGCCAAGAGGTTGGCATCAGGTTGCTCAAAAGATTGGTGGTGATGCACCTAAAAATGCCGTATTTATTGCACGCCAACCCACGGGTGAAGTGTATGACCAGCAATTAGCGCAACAATTTCCACAACGAGATTGGATATTGTCGCGTATTTTATGGTTGGATGGTTTAGAAGAAGGCTTTAACCATGGGGAAGGGCACGATACCTTTAAGCGTTATATCTATATTCATGGTACTCCTGATACAGAACCGATGGGCATTCCAATGTCACATGGTTGCATTCGTATGAAGAATGATGAAATTCTTGAACTGTTTGAACTCGTTTCTGAGCAAGCTGTGGTTTATATTTCTGAACAAGCCTTAGAAAATAAAGCGTGAAAATGCAAATAAGTGCTTAAATAAAATACGAAAATATCATTTTTTTGATGGAATGACTTATTTTTTAATCATTCGTACGGTTTTTTCGGAAAAGAGTGGCAAAAGCGTTTGACAGGCTGTAAAGATTCTCTATAATGCACCTCACAAACGATGAAGACGTTAAGGGCGCTTAGCTCAGTTGGTAGAGCGTCTGCCTTACAAGCAGAATGTCGGCGGTTCGATCCCGTCAGCGCCCACCAAGCCTTTACGTTAAAACTCAAGTGCAGCGGTAGTTCAGTTGGTTAGAATATCGGCCTGTCACGCCGAGGGTCGCGGGTTCGAGCCCCGTCCGCTGCGCCACTTAAGTTTTAATAATTGTTTGTCATGATTGCAAAATTATCGTGCAGCGGTAGTTCAGTTGGTTAGAATATCGGCCTGTCACGCCGAGGGTCGCGGGTTCGAGCCCCGTCCGCTGCGCCACTTAAATTTGCAAGAATGAACACCTTGGGATACAAGATGATAATTTTATCTTGCGTCATAAAGATTGATAGTTAGTCAGTTTTTATTCCTTAGGGCGCTTAGCTCAGTTGGTAGAGCGTCTGCCTTACAAGCAGAATGTCGGCGGTTCGATCCCGTCAGCGCCCACCATAATTTGTGACATTTACTTCTCAATAGAAGTAATACAGTGCAGCGGTAGTTCAGTTGGTTAGAATATCGGCCTGTCACGCCGAGGGTCGCGGGTTCGAGCCCCGTCCGCTGCGCCATTCTCTTGATATCAGTTTAAGAGGATGTTAGTTTTAACAAGTATCTTTATACTTGATCTCTGATTCGAGATGCCATTAGAAAAATCGAAGATTTTTCTCTTGCGCTCAGACAAAGCTTCGCTTTGTTTATCCTCGCTCAGGGCGCTTAGCTCAGTTGGTAGAGCGTCTGCCTTACAAGCAGAATGTCGGCGGTTCGATCCCGTCAGCGCCCACCATATATCTTCCCTAAATCTCATATCATTGTAATCCATACAAAGTTATTCTATCATTAGCGTCAATAATGATTCTAATATTGAAGTACTTTATGAGAAACCCTTATCAACGCAAGGCTGCGTCGAAATCTCAAACTACACCTTCTGGTTCTTCACTCAAAGACGCTTACCGTCAGTTCATTCAAAATATTGTTATGCAACGTCATGTGATTGCACTGTATCACGATGGTTGGGCCTTATGCTCAACACCATCTGGGCAACATGCTTTATCCGTGTGGCAGAATAAAAGTTTGGCAAAACTGCTGATTAAAGACAATTGGGCGCAATACGAAATTCAGGAAGTACCATTACTGGCTTTTATTGAAAAATTGATTCCATTTTTAAAAGAAAATAATACGATCTTATCTCTAGATTTAACCCCAGAGGGAAACAATTTATTGGTTTCTCCTGATTCTTTGTTATTGGATATTAAGAATTTTTTATACCAAATATATTTACAACGTCCAGATGTCTTTGCTGAGTTAAAACTACCTTTACCACGTGATATTCGGTTGCATAACTCAGCTTCATCCTAATTGAGAGGGTAATCTCTCAATCAATACTCATTTAAGATCCAACCACTCGCATAGGCAAAGTATTCTCTTAACCATGCATTGTAGCGTGTGCTTAGAGGTGTAGTCGCACCGAGTAGGGTAATATCCGTATAGCCTTGTTTCTTAGCAATGGCAGCAGCACGCAAGGTATGAAAGTCACTGGTCACAATTGCAATTGGTTGTTGAATGCTAATCTGTTGTGCCTGCAAGAGCTGTTGGCTATTTTTAAGATTTAGCTCAGTGCTGGTGCTTTTATCTTCCAAAATGATTTGTGATGCAGGAATGTGATAGTGTTGTTGTACGTAACGTGACATCACCACGGCTTCGCTATCAGTTTCACCAAAATCAATACCACCTGTCATGACTAATTTTGCTTGAGGCTGAGCTAAAGCAATTGGGGCGGCACGGTCTAAACGTTTTGCGAGCGTTGCAGATGGTTGTCCTTTTTCCACACCACTACCTAGTACGATAATTGCTTTAACCGCAGGGATATGTTGAGTTTTGGCATTATTATCTGAAAGATAATCAAAGAAATAGCCTAAGCTAACTAACCAAATCCAGAAACAGAGCCAGCCAAAGCGCCAGATTGAATGCAAGCGGAAATGATAGAAAAAGAAACGTTCAATATGATAATAGAAATAAGCATAGAGACAGAAAAATAGTCCAAGTAGCAGCGGCAGTACGGTTCCGATATGAATCTTTTTAAAAGCGATCAGAATTGCGCCATCTAAGAACAGAACTGAACCGATAAGGGCTAAAATAATACGAACCCATGAACTTATTTGCATAATCTTAATTGTGTCGATTTGAACCGTGCTAAGTGTATGCAAAATTCAGAGAAAGGCAAATCCTCTTATTGTCTTATAAAAAAACGAGTGGCTAGCACTCGTTTTTTTTATAGAGAAGAATTAATAAACGTCTCGGCGATAACGACCAGCTTGTCTTAACTCATCCAGTTTTTCTTCGCTAAGAATTTCCATCAATGCCTGATCGACACCAGAAGCCATACCTTCAATGCTACCACAGACATAAATCACCGCACCTTGCTCAACCCATTTGATCAGTTCATCTGCATTGTTGCGTAATATATCCTGCACATAGACACGTTGTTCTTGATCACGAGAAAAAGCCAAATCCAGACGCTGTAGTGTTCCCATGTTTAACCAGGCTTGAATGGTTTCTTGATAGAAGAAATCATGTTCGCGTTGACGTTCACCAAAGATCAGCCAGTTGGCCGTGTAATTTTGGCGATTACGTTGCTGTAACAAGCTCATGAGACCTGCGATACCAGTACCATTACCAATACAGATAATTGGGCGGTTGTCATCAATTAAATGGAATGATTCATTGGTTCGAATACGCAGGGCGATGTTTTGTTTGGGTTGCGCAAATTCGGTTAACCAGCCAGAACCAAGACCGAGTTGATCATTTTCATCACGTTTTTGGCGAACCACTAGTCTTAGTACTTGTTGAGATGGAATACTGGCAATCGAATATTCACGTGCGGGTAGGGTGGGTAACTGTTCCAGTAAGTCTTCAAGCGTACCAAACGGCTGGATCTCAACCCGCAGATTTTTATTCCACAGTGCATGTTCAATATTTTGCTTCAATGATTCAACGATACTATGTGCAGGGGTTTGATACTTGATCAAGAAATTCTGAATATCAGTCAAACTGTTGGCAGGTTGAATTTCTGCAATATCACCCGCATGCCATGTTATGTCAGATGCTGAGGTCAGCTCGATATTATAAGCTGCCTGCCCTAAGCTATCTGGGTTGAGTAGGGTGCGTTCGCTTAGCGTCCATTGATCAAATACTTTCTCAATATTCATCGCATGTAGTTCATGCTGGGTTACCGCAGACAAGCCCTGATTCCAACGTTGAATATCGTTGCTATTGGCATTATCCACTTCAATCAAGTCAAACAGCGGCTGTGCTTTGCATTGTTTTAACCATGCATCTACTGCATAGCCGAAGCTGCAATAGCTGTCAGGGTATTCTTTTGAACCCAGTGCAAGTACGGCATAGTGCATTTGGCCAAGATCAAGCTGTTGTTGCATCAGTTTCTTGCTGAAACTTGCGGCAAGATCAGGTGCCTCACCTGTACCATAGGTACTGATCACAAATAAAACCTGTGCTGCGTGTTGCAGGTCTTGCTCAGTCAGTTGCTGAATTGGTTTAACCGTGGTTGGCTGTTGTGCTTCTTGTAAGCTGGTCGCTGTACGCCAAGCCAATTGTTCAGCTACACCAGTTTGCGTTGCATAAGTAATCAGCCAAGGTTTGGCATTTGGGTCAATCTGCTGTGCGCCGAGTGACTGACGTGCCGCTTGAGTTAATTTCTTCTGTTTACGGCGTTTTAGATACAGCATCCAACCTGTTACAAAGAACAGTGGCATGGCCAATGAAGCCAACATGGCAATAAATTGATAGGTTGAACCAAAGAAGCTACCACGATGCACGGGCAGCATACTGCTCATGATTTTTTCATTGAGCTTCTTGTCTTCATACAGTTCGAATTTTTCGAATTTATTGTTTTGATAGTTATAAACCGCTTGGTTACGTGCACGCTCATGTTGTGGAATAGCATCGACAAATGAAAGTTCAACCTTGGCATCATCACGTTTAGGAATATTTAAGGTCAGGCTAGAATATTCACGGCCAATCTGTGCATTTACTCCTGTCCATGTTTGCGTCAGGATGCTATTAACCTGCGTTTTTTCCAGTTCAGGTTGCTTATTTTTGCCACGTTCATTATTTTGTTGATTACGTTGTGGTTGTTCAACGCCCATGACTTTGAACATACCTGCACGCCACCAGTCATAAGACCAATATAAGCCTGTACATGCAAACAGTAGATAGAACACAATGACCCAGGTTCCGACTACTGCATGTAGATCCCAAATAAAATTACGACCTTTTAGTTTTGGCTTAATAAACAACCATTGTTTAATACTATGTTTCTTTGGAAAGCGTAGATAGATACCACTCAATACAAAGAAAATCAGCATCAGCGTAGATGCCCCAGTAATCTGCGCCCCAAATTCTCCAGCCGTTAAATTACGATGTAAACGCTGAATAAATTGCAGCGTATCACGCCCTTTAACTTCAGGTAATACTGCCGCTGTATAGGGGTTGACCATCATATTATAGCCACGACGCGCACCTTCTTTTTTAATATTGACGGTTGACGATTCGATGGGATCAGCGGCAATGGTGATGCTGTTAATTTCAATCTCGGGTTGTTGTTGATTGAAATGTTGATACAGTTGGGCAGGGGTGAGTTTCGGTGTTTCGGCAACCTCAACGACATAGCTGTCTTGGTTGATCCATTTTAGAATCTGTGGTTCGTATGAATAGATTGCACCTGTTACCCCCATTAAAGAGAGAATAAGCCCCGCGGTAATCCCTAAAAACCAATGGATTTGGAAAAAAACTTTTTTAAACATGGTCAAAGAATGGAAAGATAATGGAATTCATGTAAAAAATTATAACCTAAGAATAAGTACATAATATGGATTTTGCAGGTAATATTGATTTTGATTCTCATTTATTTAGTGGGTATTAAAAAACCTCCCATGTAGGGAGGTCTTTTACGTCAGAGACTAAAACTTAAATTGATTTAGGTGCACCAACTGTTTCATTTAGGTGTCTACGTACGGTATTGAACGAGAAATTTTTCGAGTCCATACGCTTTGGTAAAATATAGGCACCTTGTTGTTCTTCGCCTTTTGTTTTTACCTTAAAGTTCACCAAAATAAAGTCAGGTGAACTATACCATTCGTAAATGTCTTTCCAACCAATGGTTGCAGTACCTTCTTGCAGACCCATTTTTTGACGCATCACGATACCGTGTGGTTGTACGCCTAAACGTAGACCTTTAATTTCCTGTACAGGGAATTCAGTCATCTTGCGTTTAACGTACCACTCCAGACCAAAACGTTTGATCAAATAGAACAGCACCACACTCACAATCACGACCCAACAAATCACAGTTGAGTAGGTTGAATAATATTTAATAAGTCCTGCAGCAACCAATGAGAGCACAACCAGTGCAATCATAATCATCCATGCTTTGCGGCTGAATTTGTTGGTACTACGCCAAATCATCAGTTGAGCTTGACGTTGTTCAGCTTCAGAAACTTCGTAAGGAACAGGTTGTAGCGTATAAGCGTATAGCGTTTTGGCGGTCATAGTATAAAAAATGAGTATATAACTGGGTTTAGTTTAACATCTATTGGCATGCAAAGATATTATGCCAATGGCGAATCATGGGCGGCTATTGCAATCACAACAGCCATTAAAGTGAAGCAAATTCGGTACCATCTTCATTCGGTTCATGGCTCAGACTCTGTTTCAGCATACTTAAGCGTGTCAACACACTGAGCATAAGTGAAAGTTGCTGCAAAATGATCAGTGATTTTGGATCATTATCTTCATTGCGGCTGAGACGGTCACGAATGGTTTGCATCAGGTTTTGTGCGGATAAATCAGGAACTTCATCTCTGAGCAGTGCCCCTTGAATATCGTCGACAGCCTGATCGAGTAAGCTCAGCACTTCCTGATCTTGGATTTGTTCCCGATGCGCGCCCAAGGCAGCGATATAACTTAAAAAGGTATGGCTGAGACATAAAAATTCAAAAGCCAAACTTTTTCGGTTCACATCAATGTTGGGTTCAGTTGCAATGGTGGAAATCAATGAAGCGACTTCGGCATCGGTATTGTGCGCAGCACGTCGAACCACGCGATAGTTCAGGGCATTGTTACGACCTTGATGATATTGTTCCACCACCTCGGCCAGATATTTACATTGCGCCTGTAGAGAACGTTGAATCGAACGCGGTAGTCTGCGGAACTTCCAGTCTGGCCAGATAAAGCTGACACCAAACCATGCCAAGGCACAGCCAATCACGGTATCAATAAAACGGGGTAGACCCGCTGCGAATGCAGAACCATCCAGATTAAAATTGATTAAGGCGAGAATGGTAATGAATGCAGTGGCTTGCGCATATTGTTTACTGCGTAGTTCCAGAAACAGTACACCGCTCAGGATCAGCATCACCAATTGACCTTCGATTGAAGGAATAAAATAGATAATCGCTAAACCAACAATAATCCCGACCAAGGTTCCGATGATACGTAGGTATAAACGTCGCTTGGTGGCATTGAAGTTGGGTTGGCAGACAAACAGTGCCGTTAATAAAATCCAGTAACCATAAGCAATATTGGTCATCTGAATAAACAGATAACCAATAAAGAGGACGATGGATAAGCGCACGGCATGACGGAAGAGTACCGATTCAGGGGTGAGATGCTGTTTCACCCGAACAATGATGTCATTCCAGCCTTTGAGATCATCATCTTTTAACTGGCTTTCGGTATGTTGTGCATTGATCTTTTGCAGATTTCGTTCGGTTTCTAGGTTTTGTAATTGTGCATCAATCGATTTGAGGTTTTGATAAAGTGCAAATAAGGCATTAATTCTGACTTGATCATAGTGTCCATCTTTGCGCAGTTTTTCTAATGATAAACGCAAGTTCTCAAAACTATGCTTAAAGCGCTTGTTATGTACATAACGGGTACGACTTAAAATAGATTGAGCCAAATCCTGACAGGCTTTGCCTTGAATCGATAAGATCCTTTGAAAGCGAAATAAAATATCACTATGTTGAAAGACTTTTGCCAGTTTTTGATAATCGATATGAGCTGAATCGGCGCGCTCATGAATATCTTGAGCGACAAAATAGTATTGCAGACTTCGTCGAGTTCCCTTTTGTCCACGGTCACCTTTGAGACGCGTCAACAGGGACATCCGCATATCGTTAAAGATTGCGACCAACTTGCCATTTTCCATGGCGATATCAATCATACTTTGTTGATAGCTAGAGGGGGTCATATCCACATCAAATAAGTTTGATTTAGCGAATAAGAAACTCCCTAAGGCGGTGTAGGACGCAGCCAGTTGATCTTGAACTTTACGTACGGGGAACAATAGAAAGCTGATGGTTGAAAGTAAGCCATACCAAGCAGCACCAACAACAAGCAGAGCAGGTTGCAGATACCATTGTTCAAATAAATGTACACCCAACATGGAATAGACCGAAATGACTAGACAACCATAGGCAATGGTGGCATAGCGACGACCTAAAGAACCCAATAAGATCCAGCCGATACAAGAGGCGATTAATCCAATTGCAAAGGCAATCGGATAGGGGAATAACAGTTGAACCGAAGCTGCTGTAATGAAGAACCCGATATAGGTATAAATCAGGTTCATGATGCGCACAGAAAAGCGGTCATCAATATCACTAATCGCGGCTGCAACGACACCGAGTGTTAAGGGAATCGTTGCCAATTGATAATCTAAAAGATAGGGAACAAAAGCAGTGCCCGTAAAGGCGATTAACATACGCACGTTATACATAAACGTGGTGTTATAGGTTGCTTGTCTTAAACGTCCGAACCAAGGATTCAAAGTTTGTCCTTTTTGTATTCTGCAATCAATTTTCTGATTCTTATTATGCACAAATATGTTGAGGATGCTAAGCTTAGAATGGTGATTAACATGAAAAGTAGAGCATTATGCAGGCAGAGCAAACCAATCAGCGTCAATATTCAACAGCATGGATTTTGTTGCTTGCTTTGTTAACCGCATTAGGGCCGTTGTCGATCGATATGTATTTACCCGCTTTGCCACAAATGGCAGATGAGTTCGGGGTCAGTACACAAATGGTTGCCAATACCTTACCCGCTTATTTTTTGGGACTGGCGATTGGACAGTTGATTTATGGACCTGTCAGTGACCGTATTGGACGTAAAAAGCCATTATATTTTGGCTTGGGGCTTTATGCGATTGCCAGTTTAGCCTGTGTCTTTGCGACCAATGAGTGGGCTTTGATTGCAGCTCGTATCTTTCAAGCTTTAGGTGGCTGTGTCGGTGTGGTCATGGCGCGAGCAACCATTCGTGATCGTCTGGATATGCACGGCTCTGCACAAGCCTTTTCTAGCATGATGATTGTGATGGGGCTGGCACCGATTCTGGCACCAATCTTTGGTGCATGGATTCTTAATTTCTTTCCATGGCAAGCGATTTTTATCACTTTATCGATGATCGGGGTGATGTGCTGGCTCTGTGTACATTTCTTCTTTAAAGAGTCACTGCCTGTTGAACGCCGTTTAAAATTATCGGCTTATCAAGTCACCACACTCTATGCTGCTATTCTTAAAGATGAGAGCTTTAGAGTACCAATGTTTGCGGGTTGTTTAACTGGCGCCGCTTTATTCTGCTATATCAGCTCTGCTTCCGAAGTGTTTATGGGGCAATATGGATTGTCTCAGCAACATTTCTCTTATGCATTTGCGTTGAATGCAGCAGGGATTATGTTGATGTCCTCACTGAATAAACATCTGAATACCCGAATGGGAATTTTTCAACGCCTGCGTTTGGGTGGTCTAATCCAGTGTTTTGGGGCATTGATTGTGCTGACTGCTGGGTTGATGGAGGATGCACCGCTATTACTGCTAATGTCAGGCTTATTCTTGGTGGTATCAGGAATTGGTTTAACAGGGCCGAATGCCATGGCTTTGGCGATGTCTCAGCAAGGGGCACGTGCAGGTACGGCCAGTGCGATTATGGGCAGTATGCAATTTGCTTGTGGTCTGTTGGCTGGGATTATCTTGAACTTCTTGGTGTGGAAGGCATCTTTGAACATGGGCATCATGATGCTGTTATTTACCAGTGCGGGATTGTTCGCCATTTTAAAAGTAGGGAAACAGCAAAGCAGTCTCTCCGCTTAGAGACTGCTTTATTTACAAGTCTAGTCTAAAAACACCGTGAAGTTTTCAACAGGTTCACGCGGTGTAATAAAGGTATTCACAATATGCTCAGGGTCAGCATGACCTAAAGCCACGGCACAAACCAGTTCTTCATCTTCTGGTGCGCCCAAAATATCGAGTACGATTGGATGGAAATGATTCCATGCGGCTTGCGGGCAAGTATCTAAGCCACGCGCTTTAGCAGCCACCATGACATTTTGAATCATCATGGCAATATCCATTTTGGAGCCGATCCCCATGACTTTATTCACGGTAAAATATAAAGCAACGGGGGCATCGAACAATTGAAAGTTACGCAATTGTTGTGCTGCCATTTTTTCTTTTTCGCCCTTTTGAATGCCCAGCAAACCATACAGACCCCAACCATTGGCACGACGACGATCAATGAACGGTGAAATCCAAGTTGCAGGGTAATAGGCAAAAGTTTCTTGATATTGTGCTGCAAGCTCAGGTTTTTGTAGCAGTTCAATTTGGGCAGTGCAAACACGATCAATCATCTCTGCACGTTTTTGCCCTGTCACCACATAGACTTTCCAAGGCTGAACATTGGTGCCAGAAGGCGCACGACTTGCTACCGCTAAAATATCTTTGATGGTTTGTGTTTCGACAGGGGTATCTAAAAATGCACGGACTGAATGACGAGACGTAATCGCTTCATCTACATAGTGGACTTGTTCCGTGTTCATAAAAAACTCCTCATCATTTTGATCTTTTAATGTGTGCTGACTATAAATCAATAAATGGTTTTTGCAGATAGTTTTTCACATACAACTTTAGCGGTGTGTAAAAAATAATCACAAAAAGAAAGCTTTATGATAAGTTGTAGTATGTTTTATATGTTTTGTTTGGTTTCTGTGAAAAAGAAAACTATTAGTAACATAATGAAATCGAAAAACTATTTTTTTATTCACGCGAAAATGATGAGAACTCCTTAAATAAAAAGTACACACAATATTCGAAATTTATGCATAATACGCCCTTTTTAAAAAACTGATTGGGCTTTCCTTACTGATAAGGTGAGGGGAATTTTCTATCCTAGGCATAGCAAATTTATCCAATTTTATGCCGCTAGAAAATGTTGAAATATACACAGATACAAGGAGCTTCTCATGAGTGTATCTCTCATCCGTAAGCCGTTCGTACTACAAGGTTTAGCAATCACTGTTGCTGCCTTAATGATGAACAACGCACACGCTGCTAGTGAGCAAGAACAGATTCAACAACTTCGTGATGAAGTGAAGGAATTAAAAGCTTTATTACAGCAATATGTTCCCCAAGCAAAACAAAAAAATGACCTTGCTCCTGTACAGGAACATTCTAATTTTAAAGAAGCACACCCAGATCATCCTACAAATGTAGCTGTAGCGCCCGCTGTTCCTAAAAAGTCGCAATTGGTGTTTAACACTGCTTCTGGCGCAGAAGTTAAATTACACGGTTTCTTACGTGGTGATGCTTCTTATCAAGCCAAAGGTGGTGACGGAATCTTTAACCGCATCAATAAGGTTGATTTAGAAGGCGCTGAAAAGAATAGCGATCGTTTCTATAGCACGGCAACGGTTACCCGCTTAGGCCTGGATTTTAAAGCACCTGTGGAAGGCGCTGAAGTCGGTGGTAAGTTAGAAGTTGATTTCCGTGGTGGTAGTAGCAATGACACCATTCGTATCCGTCACGCGTATATGACCTTTAATGACTGGTTATTTGGTCAAACCACATCGACGTTCTTGGCAACAGATTTACAGCCAGAAATGCTAGATTTTAACTCACCTTTGGGAATCGGGACTTACCGTACACCAATGGTTCGTTATAGCGGTGCATTTAATCCAAATACACATTATTTTGTTGCCTTAGAAAAAGGCAATGACGATAACCGAGCGCCTGCTTTAACTTCAAAATTAAAATATGATTTTGCAGAAGGTCAGGGCACAAGCTCTGCACGTGTGTTACTTACCGAAGCCCGCAGTAAAGCTGCTTACAATAATGACAAACAGCTCAGTGCCAATGACGCTGAATTAGGCTGGGGTGTTGCGGTTGGTGCAAAATATAAGTTCAGCGATGCGTTGCAGGCGATGATTGATTACTCGCATGTGAAGGGTGACAGCAAATTCTTGTTGTATACCAACAATGCTTATAACGTAAATCCAAATAATTTCGGTTTAAATTTGAATGAATTTGATGCGCTGACACTCGGTGCAACTTATCAAATTAATCCTAAATTACGTAGTACCTTGGCTTATGGCGCAATGTTTGCTGATGATAGCAATGACTTTGCTAAACAAGCGGTGATTGCAAAAGATGCTGCGCAGAACAAAACCTTGCAACAAGGTTGGTGGAATATCATGTATTCACCAGTTACACCGATTACGTTTGGTCTAGAGTATGTCTACGGTGAACGTAAGACCTTTGATGGACAAAAAGGTAAGGATAATCGTGTAGGGGCCATGGCTCGCTATAACTTCTAAGCCACCTATCTAGTAGGTGTAATCATCCGTGAAAACTGATCAACGAAACAGGCCTTAGTTCTTGCTTAGAACTGTATGCTTTTTATTAAGTTGATTGAGTTTTCACTCATTTTGAGAGTTACTATTTTATGCGTTCCAAAGTGGTGAAAAAATCATCGGTAGAACGAATAAAATAAACGGAAGAAGATATGGAATTTACTTTTAATGGTTTCTATACCCTAATTTCGGCGGTCATCGTCTTGTTATTAGGACGTTTGCTCGTTAATAAAATTGACTTCTTAAAACGCTATAACATTCCTGAGCCTGTGGCTGGTGGTTTGGTTGCAGCGGTACTTTCACTACTTGTACACTCACTTTGGGGTTACAGTATTGTGTTTAGTAGTGAATTACAAACCAGTTTTATGTTGATCTTCTTCGCTTCGATTGGCTTAAGTGCTAACTTCATGAAGCTCAAAGAAGGCGGTATTGGTTTAGTGATCTTCCTGGTCTGTGTCGCCTCTTTTATTGTGGTACAGAACGCTGTCGGCATGAGCCTTGCAACCATGCTAGGTATTGATCCTTTGGTGGGTTTGATTGCAGGTTCAATCACATTGACTGGTGGTCATGGTACTGCAGGTGCATGGGGTGAAATTCTTGAGACTCAGCATGGGATTCAAGGTGCGTTGGCTTTAGGTATGGCGAGTGCAACTTTCGGTCTGATTATCGGTGGTATTATCGGTGGTCCATTGGCGAAGTTGTTGATTAACCGTTATAGCCTTGCTCAAGCACAGACCCCAGCTGAAATCAAAAATCGCGATACGCATTTAGATCAACATCCTGACGAGCTGGCACCATTTGAAAATCCACATCAGGTTCGTTTAATTACGGCTGATAATGCGATTACGACTTTGGGTATGTTTGCTGCGTGTTTGGCATTTGCAGAATTCATGACAGGTTTCAGTAAGGGCACTTGGTTCGAGTTACCAACTTTCGTTTGGGCGCTTGGCGGTGGTGTGATCTTACGTAATGTCTTAGAAAGCGTATTAAAAGTAGATATCTTTGACCGTGCAATTGATGTGTTTGGTAATGCATCATTATCGCTCTATCTTGCAATGGCATTGCTTTCATTGAAATTGTGGCAGTTGGCAGATTTGGCTGGCCCGCTTGTCGTTATTTTAGGTGCGCAAACCATTACGATGGCATTATATGCTGCGTTCATTACCTTCCGCGTCATGGGTAAAAACTACGATGCAGCGGTATTGGCAGCAGGTCACTGTGGTTTTGGTATGGGGGCAACACCAACTGCGGTTGCAAACATGCAAGCGATTACCAATATGTATGGACCATCTCATAAAGCCTTCTTGATTGTTCCGCTTTGTGGTGCGTTCTTCGTTGATTTAATTAACGCAACAGTAATTCAATTAATTTTGAAATTCTTTGCCTAAGTCGGATCAAAAGCCCCAAGCGGGGCTTTTTTGATTCATCCATTGTTATCGTATATGTACGGACGTACATAAAATATTTAAAAGCGAATAAGTGATGAATGAAAAATTAAATGACACCCTGATGGCTTGGGTAAGTTTTTTCAATGATCCTTTATGGGACTTTCTCGTTGTTTTCCTGCTTGCAGTCGGTATTTTTTATACCATTGCAACGAAAGCTGTCCAAATCAGAATGTTCTTCCACAGTATCAAGGTGATGAAGGGCAGTCGTACTAAAGGTGAAGAAAAAGATTCACACGGATTGACACCTTTCCAAGCATTTGTAACGGGCTTAGCCAGTCGTGTTGGGGTAGGTAACATTGCAGGTGTGGCGATCGCGATTGCGATTGGTGGACCAGGTGCGGTGTTCTGGATGTGGTTTACTGCATTGTTGGGGATGAGCTCGGCTTTTATTGAGTCTTCGCTTGCTCAGTTATTTAAGGTACGAGATAGCAATAGTAAGCAATTCCGCGGTGGACCAGCCTACTATATTACGCAAGGCTTACGCAGTAAAACCTTTGGTGTGATCTTCGCACTTGCACTAATCTTTACCTATGGTTTTGTATTCAACTCAGTTCAAATCAATGCGATTGCCAATGCATCTTCACATGCATGGGGTTGGGACAAAGCCAATCTGGTTGCCCACTTAGGTGGTGTTGATCTCGAAATTTCATGGGTAGGCCTTGCACTGGTTGTTATGGTTGCGTTAGCGATTTTCGGTGGTATTAAACGTATCGCCAAATTTGCAGAAATGTTTGTACCACTCAAAGCAGGTCTTTACCTTGCTGTGGCGATGTATATTGCGATCAGCAATTACGAACTTCTACCAGGGATCTTCAAACTGATCTTCACTGAAGCATTCCAGTTTAATGCAGCAGCGGGTGGTTTCTTCGGTGCCATGATTTCGATGGCAATGATGCAAGGGATCAAGCGTGGCTTGTTCTCTAACGAAGCGGGTATGGGTTCTGCACCAAACGCTGCAGCAGCATCGGATGTGAAACATCCAGTGAACCAAGGCTTGGTGCAAATGCTTGGTGTATTCGTTGATACGTTCATTGTGTGTACCAGTACTGCGATCATTATCTTGGTATCGGGTGTTTATCACGATGCGGGCTTTGTCGGGGTAGAGCTGACACAGCGTGCTTTAGAGACTCAAGTCGGACACTGGGGTGCTGACTTCCTTGCGGTGCTGTTATTCTTATTCTGTTATTCCGCTGTACTTGGTAATTATGCCTATGCAGAAAGTAATGTGCAGTTTATCAATAACAATCCGAAAGTGATGTTCATCTTCCGAATCTTTGTATTGGTAATGGTGTATTTCGGTGCGATTGGTAGTGTGCCATTGGTTTGGTCAATGGCGGACTTGTTCATGGGGATCATGGCAACGATTAACTTGATTGCAATCTTGTTGTTAACCCCTATGGCACGTACATTGTTGAAAGACTACACCTCTCAACTTAAACGAGGTATTAAAGAGCCTGAGTTTAAGATTGATAACTATCCAGAATTAAAGAAAAAAGTTGATTCTGATATTTGGTAATGCATCTAAAGCAAAACTAAAATCATAAAAAAGGCTCCTTTCGAGGAGCTTTTTTTTTTATGTCTTTTTGATGACAAATACAAAAAATTGCTACAGTTTTTAGATGTGCTAAACGCTAAAATTCGGATCTGAGATATGGTTAATATGGCAATCGCGGCGTATGAAACAGCTTAAATTATGGATGTTGGGTCTTTCAATGGCAATTTTGGCTGGTTGCCAAAGTACCTCACATTTAAAACCTGTCATTGAAGATGCCCAAGCTCAAGCTGTAAGCCAACCCTTTAATGCTATCAAACAGCAGCAAAAGCGTCCTGTGATTGCATTGGTGTTGGGCAGTGGTGGCGCGCGTGGTTATGCCCATATTGGTGTGATTGAAGTCTTAGAGCAGCAAGGCATTCGTCCAGATTTTATTGTGGGGACCAGTGCAGGCAGTATTGTTGGTTCAATCTATGCCAGTGGTAAAAGTCCTGCCGAATTACGCGATATTGCGTTAAAACTCAAAGCCAATGATGTGCGCGAAGTCAATGTCAGTCTAAAGGGCTTTTTTGACGGTAAAAAAGTGGAAGACTATATCAATGAGCAAGTGCATAACCTGCCATTAGAAAAGATGAAAATCCCAATGTATGTGGTGGCAACTGAATTAAAAGATGGCACCCGAACCGTCTTTAATTATGGTAATACCGGGCAGGCAGTGCGGGCTTCTGCATCCATTCCAAGTATGTTTGTACCGACTAAAATTCATGATGTTGAGTATGTTGATGGTGGTTTAGTCAGCCCTGTACCTGTGCAGGTTGCACGTGAACTGGGTGCGGATGTGGTCATCGCCGTGGATATCTTGGCTCAGCCGATTCATACGGAAACCAGTAATGTCTGGGGCTTGTTCAACCAAAATATCAATATCATGCAAGGACGTTTGGCCGAAGAGGAACTTAAAGAGGCTGATATTGTAATTCAACCTGATCTGCGTGAAAAAGCGCATATCTTTGATGTCAAAGGTCGAGAGATGACTATGCAGGCAGGAGTGGATGCTGCCAATGAAAAACTCGCTGAAATTCAATGGGCAATTCAAAGCAAGAGCTTCCCAACGCAAAGCGAGCAACAGGATATTGCCTTAAAAATGAGTACCTCAGCACCACGTTAAGCCTTTATTTTATGAACCTTGTAATGGACTTAAGTACTTGAGTCCATTTACTAAACTTATATTCGGGCAAAAACAAATTGTAAATCATCTACAAAAAGCTATTAAAAAGAGAAAAAAACAGGTAAATAACTACAAATCATCAAACTTTTTTATCAGACAGTTTTAAGTTTCAGGTCATAGGATGACCTAGTCAAATGAGTCGCTACCTAACAAGGATTGTTAAACAGATGTTTAAGTCTTTCTTTCCCAACCCACGTTTGTTTTTTATTTCTGTCATCGTATGGTTATCCCTCAATATGTTGCTGTGGTACACCGGTGGGCATAGTTGGGGCGAATATCTTGGTTTTGCCAAAGGTTATGCTAATGCAGAGTTGCCAATTGGTGTTAGTCGTTTTTGGGCACCTTCTTCGCTTTGGTTCTATTCTTGGTTTATTACCGCAACAGCACTATTTGCTGGTTTTTGGCGGATATTTTCAGCCAATAAATGGCAACGTTGGTCGATTTGGGGATCCGCCTTTATCATCTTTAATATCTGGTTTGCCGTACAAGCGAATGTTGCGATTAATGCATGGTATGTACCATTTTGGGATTTAGTCCAAAGCATGCTCTCTGCAAAAGGGGGGGATGTTCTAGCACTTTATAAGGAGTTGGCGGTTTTTTTATGGATTGCTATGGTGTACGTGACCTTGGCAACGATCAATGTCTTTTTTACCAGTCATTATGTTTTTCGTTGGCGTACAGCAATGAATGAATATTATGTCGAGAATTGGGAAAAATTGAGACATATTGAAGGTGCTTCACAACGTGTGCAAGAAGACACCATGCGTTTTGCAACGATTGTTGAGGACTTGGGTGTAGAGTTTATTAAAGCGATTATGACGCTTATTGCATTTTTACCATTACTTTTTATCTTATCAAATCATGTACCTGCATTACCTATTATTGGTGAGGTTAAATATTCATTAGTATGGGCTGCTGTGTTATGGGCTGTCTTTGGAACCATACTTTTAATGGTTGTTGGGATAAAATTGCCAGGTTTGCAATTTAATAATCAGAAAGTCGAGGCTGCTTACCGTAAAGAATTAGTTTATGGTGAAGATCATGTCGAATATGCTCAGCCTGCCAAGTTAAAAGAGCTATTTGCTCAAGTAAGAAAAAACTATTTCCGCCTATACTTCCATTATTCTTATTTTAATTTGACCGCAAACTGGTATGGACAACTTGATATTTTATATAAGCTAGTCGTGTTATTTCCATCTATTTCAGCAGGTCTGTTAACCCTTGGTTTATTTCAACAGATACTGAATGTATTTAGTAATGTTCGAGATTCTTTCCAATATCTGATTAGTTCATGGAAAACTATCATCGAGTTACTATCGATTCATAAACGTCTTAAAGCTTTTGAAAAAATATTAGATTAGTTTGAACAGTTAAGATTAAGAAAGCCTTGGCTTGATGCTAAGGCTTTTTTATTGCCAAAGGTTTTAGCGAGTTTGTGGTTTTTATGTGAAAAGTGAATATATATTGCAACGAAAATGACTTTATTTGATCAAAGTACTTCACTATAGTCGCTTGATAAAATTAATGATCTTTCATTTCTCTCTTGTATCGCTTAAAACCTAAATAAATAGGATAAATCATGAAACCTATATTGCTCAAAAGTGTATTGGCGCTTGCACTGACTGCCTTTACTGCAACTGTATGGGCTGACCAAGCAATTCAATCTTCTACAACACAAAAAGTTTCTGGCATAGACCAACAGTATATCGACCAAAGCGTGCCTGCCAATGATGACTTTTATAACTATGTGAATGGCACATGGTTAAAAGATACTGAGATTCCAGCAGATAAATCACGCTGGGGCGCATTCAACGAATTACATGAGCTATCGACCAATCAGTTACATGCTATTGTTGATGAACTGAGTACAAAAAAATGGGCAACAGGAACAGTAGAGCAAAAAGTTTCCAGCCTATATGCCAGCTTTATGGATGAAAAAACAATTGAAGCGCAGGGAATTACACCATTAAAGCAAGAATTGGCAGGTGTGGATGCGATTCAAAATAAACAAGACCTTGCTCAATTAATGGGGCATTTCTCTCGCATCGGGGTTAGAACGCCGTTTGATATCAGTATTGATCAAGATATGAAACGCTCTGATGTGATGATTGCAGGTCTGGCGCAGCGTCGTTTGGGTTTACCAGATCGAGACTATTATCTAAAAGATGATCAGAAGTTTGTGGAAACTCGCGCCAAATATCTGAAGCATATTGAGCGGATGCTGCAACTGTCTGGCGATCAGCAAGCAGCACAGCATGCACAAGACATTCTCAAGCTCGAAACAGAATTGGCAAAAATCCAGTGGAGCAATGTTCAGAACCGTGATTTATCTAAACGCTATAATATTTACTCACTTAAAGATTTGAATAAGTTAAGCCGTAGCTTTGATTGGGATAGTTATCTCAATACAGTCGGGGTCAAAGACAAAATTCAAACCATCCAAGTACATCAATTAAGTTATTTCAAAGCACTTGATCCAGTGATCAATAAAACCCCTTTAAATGTGTGGAAAGCGTATTTTAAATGGAACTTGATCAGTAATTTTTCGCCCTTCTTAAACAAGGCTTTTGTGGATGAAAGTTTTGAATTTTACGGCAAAACCTTACGTGATGTTGCAGAACAAGAAGTGCGCTGGAAGCGTGGTGTACAAACCGTAAATGCGGTGTTGGGCGATGGTCTGGGTAAAATCTATGTGGAAAAACATTTTTCTGCAGAGAAAAAACAGCGTATGGATGCTTTGGTGCAGAATTTGATCCAAGCCTATGATCAAAGCATTAGCCAGTTGGATTGGATGAGTCCTGCAACCAAAGTGCAGGCTAAAAAGAAATTAGCCAGCTTATCGATTAAAGTCGGCTATCCAAACAAATGGCGTGATTATTCAGCACTTGAGATTAAAGATGGTGATCTGATTGGCAATGTGATTCGTGCCAGAGAATTTGAGCATCAAGATGATTTAGACAAGCTCGGTAAACCTGTGGATCGTGATGAGTGGTTTATGACCCCGCAAACCGTGAATGCCTATTACAATCCATCCTCTAATGAAATTGTCTTTCCAGCAGCAATCTTGCAACCGCCATTCTTTAATATCGATGCGGATGATGCAGTGAACTATGGCGGGATTGGCAGTGTGATCGGGCATGAGATCAGTCATGGTTTCGATGATCAGGGCAGCCAGTTTGATGAATTGGGCAATATGCGTAATTGGTGGACCAAGCAAGATCATCAGAAGTTTAAAGCCAAAACACAGGCTTTGGTTGCGCAATATAATGCCTATGAGCCGATTGCAGGCTATCACGTCAATGGTGAACTGACCTTGGGTGAAAATATTGCCGATAATTCGGGTCTATCGATTGCTTATAAAGCGTATCAAATTTCGTTAGCAGGCAAAGCTGCGCCTGTGATCGAGGGGCGTACGGGTGAGCAGCGTTTCTATATGGGCTGGACGCAAGTTTGGCGTGCCAAAACTCGAGAAGCGCAAGCGATTGTGTATTTAAAAACCGACCCACACGCACCAGATAAAGTTCGCGCCAATGGTGCTTTAGTCAATCAAGCGCCGTTCTATGATGCTTTCAAGATCAAAGAAGGGGACAAAATGTATTTAGCGCCTGAAAAACGCGTTAGTATCTGGTAATTCGAGATCCAATAAAAAACCTGCATCAAGCAGGTTTTTTATTGCCATTTTAAAGGAAGGCGATTCCAAGCCCTGCGCCTGCGGCCATGACCCAAAGCGGATGAATCTTTTTAAACATGCCGAGGATGGCTGTCAAAATCACGATGATGACCAAAAGCAGGTTCTGTGCAGAAGCATCGGCAATCAACCATGCACTGACCAAAACCAAGCCCACGGTAATCGGTTTCAACGCTTTTTCAAAACGTGCCCGTAATGGATTGGCTTTAAAGCGTTCCCAAAATTTAAGTGCATAAATGGTAATGATTGAAGATGGGCCGAACTTCGCCAACGACGTCACCAACAAACCTGCTGGACCTGCGACATGCCAACCGACTAAAGGTACAATCATCATATTGGGACCTGGGGCAGCCTGAGCCATGGCAAACAACGAACTAAACTGCTCTGCACTCATCCATTGATGCACGGTTACCACTTGGTGCTGCATTTCAGGGAGAATGGCATTACCACCGCCAAAAGCCAGTAGCGAAAGCTGAGTAAAAACGACAGCAAGGGTGACTAAGATCATGATTTTTTCACTCCTAGAACCAGCATATTAATGGCCAGTAAAATCGCTAAAGTCAGTGCTAAGGGCAGCTTGATCCAGATCATAAACACGAAAGTCAGGCCAATGGTGAAAATGGTCAGATAGCTTTTCAAAATTGGCTTGAGCATCTTAAATCCTGTCGCAAATAGTAAGCCTGCGGCAGCAGCGGCCAAACCTTGAATCATGTGTTTGACTGCGGGGAGGTACTGAAAATGCTCATAGACCTGATAGATGATTAATACAATTGCGGTCGGGGCAGAGATCAAACCGAGGACTGAGCTGATCGCACCTTTCACGCCTTGGAATTCCATTCCAATGGCAACGGCCATATTGATGATGTTACCGCCCGGTAATAATTGGCACACGCCAAGTAAGTCGGTAAATTTGCCAGCATCAATCCATTTATGTTCTTCAACGATAATGCGATGTGCCAGTGGCAGCACGCCACCAAAACCCATCAATCCCAATTTCATAAATCCCGTAAAAAGTGCCTTACAATCAGGAGCAGTTGTGAGAGGCTCATTCTGTATTGATAGGGCTTGGGCTTTCATTGGATTACCTTTCTGTTCAACCTTGTGAGCTATAGCATGAAAGATTTGTGGTATATTCACAAATGCTATTTTTGCCTTTATCTATACTTTTAGGGTATGTATGATTGATATTCATAAACTCAATGCATTCGTTGCTGTGGTGGAAGAAAGCAATATTTCCAAAGCTGCGGTTAGACTGCATATGCAACAGCCGCCACTGACCCGATTGATTAAAAGTCTGGAAGAAGAGCTGGATACGGCTTTGCTCAAACGCCTGCCCCGAGGTGTAGAGGTGACGGAAGCGGGTAAGGCTTTATATCAGGAAGCCATTACCATTTTGGCGCATGCTCAGTCGATTCCGAAACGGGTCAAAAACATTGCGCAAGGCTTGGAAGGTCAAATCAATATTGGCTTTACCAACTCCGCAGGGCTACATCCTTTTTTGCCTGCACTCTTGCGTCAATTCAGGGAAAAGTTTCCTGCTGTCGCTATTCATTTGGAAGAAGATAGCAGTACTGCTTTAACTGATGCAGTGATTAATGAAAAACTGGATATCGTCTTTCTACGCAAACCTGCGCCGATTCATGCCGAAGTACAAAGCATACATGTACTGGATGAGCCCTTGATTGTGGCTTTACCAAGTAATCATCCTTTGGCTGAGCAAGCGGGATCAATCCGTTTGCTTGATTTAGAGCCGTATGAGTTTGTGTTGTATCGCCGTATTGCGGGGCAAGACCTGTTTGATAATATTTTGGCAAATTGCTATCAGGCGGGGTTTAGTCCCAACATTGTCCAAGAAGCCCCTCGTTTAACTTCGAGCCTGAATCTGATTGCAGCGGGGATTGGACTATCAATTGTTCCTGCCTCAATTCAGGACTTCTGGAATAAGCAAATTGTGTATAAACCGCTAGAAGCAAAAAAACCCTGTATCGCCCCGATCTATGCAATTTGCCGTGCCAAAGGCAATAGTGTTCGGGTTGAGCATTTCTTGAGTCTACTCAAAGCCAGTCAAGCTGTTTGAAACGGCTCAATGGTTAAAGTGATAGAAGTTTAAAATCGGTCCAACCAAGTGCTGTTGTGATTTATCTAGCGTGACGATGATTTCTCTAAAATTGAAGGTGTCCTCGTCATGGTATTTCGCGACGCCATGGGTTTTATTATTCAGGTTTGGGATTTGATAGCTAAAGAAAGCCACTTGTTTGGAAGGATGTACAATATTCACCAGTTTCTGTGGATCTTTATAGCCGCCAAACTCATTTTCAATACTCTCTTTTAACAGATTGGGAAAGTAAAGCGTGGCATTGGGCATACCGCAACCGACACAGAAGGATGAATCGTATAATTCTATGGCCTGTTTTTGATTTGGACTCATCAGCAGGGCTGAACCCGTACCATTTGCGCCCGCATGTGCCTCCACATCGTGCCAATCTTTGGGTACAAGTACTGCACCAATTTCAGGTAGCGCAACTAATTTAAGTTGCTTGGCCTGATTGGTATCCAGTTTAAAATCGAAATGGCAGCTTTTGGCTGTACAGTTTTTAAAGTCTTTTAATAAGCCTTCATCGGCAGGATTGAGTGCAGTCACTCCATAAAAGGGAACCCGGACATCGTTGGCAAAGGACACTTCACCCAAGGCATAAATTTGGTTTTCGGCTTTTCGCTCTTGCGCTGTATTTGAAAATTTGGGAAAGATGGGCTTAAAGCTACTGACCTCAGCATGAGTTGAAGTGGCTGATAATGCGAATAAAATAGTAAGAATAGAGATTAATGTTTTCATTTTTAGATGATGTTTTGGGGTTGAGATCAAATTAGCATATTCTTGAATACAAGAACCTACAAACTGACTCATTTAAAAGATTTAGAATATTTTAACAAATAATAAAATTGATGAGACAGAGCATAAGTCTTATGAAAAAGATTCTTTCAGCCTGTTCCCTTATTGTCCTGAGTTCCAATGCTTTTGCCCAAGATATCAAAGGCATTTCATTCTCGCATGAAGATTGGGAAATTTACTGTAGCAATACAGGCACTTGCCGAGCAGCAGGTTATTACAATGAATATAGTGATGATGAACCTGCATCGCTGTTATTGACCCGTCAGGCAGGCGCACGACAGCCTGTACAGGTTGAATTTGCATTGGCTCGTTTTGAACAACCTTCTATGCCCGCAGCAAAGCTTAAAAATCTCCATTTTTATGTGAATGGTAAAGACTTTGGGCAAGTGTTCGTCGATGGAACAGAATTCCCACTGATGGGGCAACTCTCAACAAATCAAGTCAATGCCTTATTACAGCAATCTAAGAAAAAGACCGAAATCGTGTTTAAAAATGCTAATCTACATTGGCAAATCTCAGATAAGGGAATGACTGCGGTATTGCTAAAAATGGATGATTTTCAAAAACGTATTGGTACAGTGGGCGCTTTGATTAAAAAGGGTAAGGCAGATGAGTCCAAGGTATTGGTTGCTCACCCCAAATTTACCGTCAAGCAGATCAAAACATCCAGTAAGCCTTATCTGACATTGCGGCCAACCGACAAACGCTATGCTGCACTCTATCAAAACTTGATGGCTGCCCAGCCAATTCCGAAACAAGAAGGGTTTTGTGAAGGGGCTTATGATGGTAAGCAAACAGCACCTCAAGCAATTGATCTCTATAAATTGACCAATAAAAAAGTTTTGGCAGCTACGCTATGTTGGCGAGGTGCATATAACGAAGGTTATGGTGCATGGGTATTGGATGAGTCACTGGCTAATAAAGCCACTTTTGTGACGGAACATTCCTCTGAGTTTTATAATGGGATTCTCAGCAGTTCGCAGAAAGGGCGCGGTATTGGTGATTGCTGGTCGAGTGATGAATGGGTCTGGGATGGGCAGAGGTTTGTACATACCCTAGATCGCTGGACAGGGATGTGTCGAGGCCTTGCCGCAGGTGGAGTGTGGGATCTTGATCAGATTGAAGCAATCGTCAAATAATATTGTGAATATAAAAATAGCCTAAGGAAACACAATGCTTAAACATAAAATGGGTTTAGGTGGAATGATTTTAATAGGTACATCCGCCTATTTTAGTGCATCAGTTTTTGCTGCACCTTTACAGATTCTTGACTTTAAAAAGGGGAAACTGAGTGCAACGGAGCAGACGCAACTCTGTGAACAAGTCAAAGAGCTGTGTCAGCAGCGCGCACAATGGCAGAGTTTGAAAACACCAGATCAAACCTTATGGTTATTATCTGAGGGAAATATTGCCCAGTTTGCGACTTCGACCACAGGTTTTAAATTGTTAAAGCAGTGGCGTATTGAATTGGCGGCTACGGAAGAAATGGCACGATCTAGCCAATATATTTTCCCTAAACTGTTTCCTATGGATCAAAACCGTTATGCCGTTGCAGTGATTGATACCTTTTCAGAAATGTATTCGGGTGGTGGGGCTGGAATTGAACGGGCCAGCTTTTATGAGTTAAAGGATTCAGGTAAAACGCATCGCTTTATTGAAAACTATCCTTTTAATTTTAGCCGTATGATTCGGGCCTGTTTCTCCGAACAGGATTATGAAAGCTCTAAGGGCAAGTGCCATGATGAAGATAGTTTGAGTCTGGATATTCGTCCGATCAAGCCGATGCTTTGGCAATTCCGTTACCGCTACAGTCTGGATGTATCACCTGCGTCAGATTCGGGTGAGAAATCATTTAAGGGCAGCCGCAACCTGAATATTGATTTAAATAAAGCACCTGAACAACCGAATATTCCAGAAGAATGGGATTATGAGGGTGCAGGTTGAGTGATTTACCATCATCATGGTTTTTACATTTTGCCAAAGCTTTAAGGGCGTGGACTTACGCAATTTACAGCGTCATAACAGATGATCTAGACAGAGCATGGTACAAAGGGAAGATTGCAATTTGGAACTGTGCTTATGTCTCGTGTTTATACTTCTGCCCGCCGTAAATTTTCTCATTTGAGTCGTTCTGTGTTGATGGCTGCGGCTGTGTTGGGTACAACCCAAGTGGCGATGGCAGGGCCAACTGTGGATCAATTGAGTGATTGTTTAGTGAAAGCCACAACGGCAGCAGATAAGACTACGGTTTTGCAATGGACTTTCACGGCTTTAGCGGCACATCCAGATTTAAAGTCTTTTAGTAATGTTACACCTGAGCAGAAAACCCAGTTGGATCAGAAATTGGCACAGGTGTTACAGCGTGTGATTGTGGAGCAGTGTTCGACACAAACCAAAGCAGTGATTCAAGCTGAGGGCATTCAAGCAGTTGGACAGGCTTTTCAACAGTTAGGTCAGAGTGCAGGTCAGGATATTGTCAAAGACCCTGCGGTTAGACAGCAGTTGCAAGGTACCTTGCGTTATATTGATTTGAATAAATTGGTTACGACTTTTTTAACACCTGATATCTGGAATAAGTTGGGTGTGTTAAGAGGGCAGTGATGTTTTAGGCCTTCCATTCTAAGAATAGAAGGCCATACAATAAATTAGTTATATTAGACTTAGCATTTTATTAATATTGGATAATTTAATCTTTTAATTTTATATATATTTGTCTGTGTCCATTTTCTAATAGACGCTCATCATACTTGAAAATATCGGTATGGCTTTTGATTAAATCTACAACTTTTTTGAAACCATAATTTCTTGGGTCGAAGTCATTTTGTAATAACTTCCATTGAGACGTGAAAGACGAAGCGGGTATCCATTCAGCATCATGATTATCGAAAATTTGCTTAATTGTTGATAATGGTAGTTTATGACTAATATTGCTGATTATTGGAGTGCTTTCTGTTTTTTTTGTTTCTTTTTGAGGTGTTTTAATATTTGTTTGCTGTTTAGTTGGCAACGGTTGAATGATTTCAGTATCATTTTCATTGCTTAAATTTTCAACATATGTGAAATGTGAGCAAGCATTTTTAAATGCTTCGGGCGTTTGCATTTTACCAAAGCCATAAACGGTTGCTCCTTGTTCTTTAATACGAATAGCTAAAGCAGTGAAATCACTATCACTTGAAATTAGGGCAAAACCATCAAATCGATTCGTATAAAGCAAATCCATTGCATCAATAATCATAAAACCATCAGTAGCATTTTTCCCTGTGGTATAAGCAAATTGTTGCATTGGCTTGATGGCTAAATCATTAATAGCTTGTTTCCAGTTACCATTTTGACTAACAAAATTTCCATAAATTCGCTTTACTGTTGCTTCCCCATATTTTGTAAGTTCATCTAGAATATTTTTAATATCTTTTGCTGAGGCATTATCTGCATCGATTAAAACAGCCAGCTTGGATGTTCTTTCTTCTGTGATGTTAAAAACTGTTTTAGTTTGAGCCATGATTTTTATAGTCCCTAATATGTAAAATCACTATTTTGATTTTACATATAATTTTGATTTATTATAACCTTTAATCTAATTTACAAGCCTTGCCTTCGTATTCGTAGCGATTAACCTTGTAGGCTTGACCATTCCAGCGTAAAACTTCAAAACAGAAACCAGGCCCACCATTCTCAATATCAGGCCAGTCATCTGTTCCTTTCGTTTTTAAAAATTCAGGCATACCAGCTTCTTTTAAAATGGTTTTCCATTGACCGTTTTTCTGTTGGGCCACAATATAATAACCAACGCCTGTATTGCCATAACACATGGTGCCGTAATCTGAAACGATTGCATCTTTCAGCCCATCACTGTTTAAATCGGCATAAGCTGTAATTTCACCGACTGAACAATCACTTTTCCAGCCCTTTTTACTTTTTGTAAAACCTGCTGCTTTGAAAATAGCATCAGTATCCGCTTTCGGGACTTGAGGTGTTTGTGCAAAATTAGAATTGCTGATCAAAAGCAAACAGGCACCTAAGAGTAATCTATTTTTCATAAGTTGAATAATCATGTCAGTTTTAGTTTAAAAATTTATTGTGCGGGTATTTTATCCTATAAAAACCAAAAAACCCGCTCTAAAGCGGGTTTTCTTTTGAAATTAAATCAGTTTAACCAATCAATTTCTTCATTAATTCATTTACTTGGGCTGGGTTGGCTTTACCTTTTGCCGCTTTCATGACTTGACCAACCAGACCATTAAAGGCTTTTTCTTTACCAGACTTGTACTCTTCAACCATTTTTTCATTGGCTGCAAGTACGTCTTTGATAATCGCTTCAATCGCACCGGTATCGGTTTCTTGCTTCAAGCCTTTCTCAGCAATGATGTCATCCGCAGATTTTCCTTCTGCTTCCCACATAAAGCCAAACACTTGCTTCGCAATTTTGCCGTTAATGGTATTGTCGACAATACGTGCAATCATGCCACCTAATTGCTCAGCAGAAACAGGAGAGTCCGCCAATTCTAGGCCCGCTTTGTTTAAAGCACCTGAGAATTCACCCATTACCCAGTTTGCAGAGACTTTACCTTGCTTCGCACCGCCAGCAGCAGCCACAACAGCTTCGTAGAAGTCCGCCATTTCGCGTGAAAGCGTCAATACATGCGCATCATACTCAGTTACAGCAAAGTCAGCGATAAAGCGTGCACGGCGCGCTTTAGGTAGTTCTGGAAGGGCAGCACGTGCCGCTTCGATTTGTTCGTCAGCAATAATTACTGGCAACAAGTCTGGATCTGGGAAGTAGCGATAGTCGTTCGCTTCTTCTTTCGAACGCATAGAACGGGTTTCCATCTTGTTCGGATCGAACAAACGGGTTTCCTGATCAATTTCGCCGCCGTATTCCAAAATTTCCATTTGGCGTTCAATTTCGACATTGATCGCTTGCTCAATGAAACGGAATGAGTTGAGGTTTTTCAACTCGCAACGCGTACCAAAAGGTTGACCCGGACGACGGAGTGACACATTACAGTCGGCACGGAATGAACCTTCTGCCATGTTACCGTCAGAAATACCTAACCAACGCACTAGGGTGTGAATCGATTTGATATAGGCAACCGCTTCTTCCACCGAACGCATATCTGGCTCAGACACGATTTCAAGTAATGGTGTGCCCGCACGGTTTAAGTCGATACCCGACATACCTTCGAACTGGTCATGGATCGATTTACCTGCATCTTCTTCAAGATGGGCACGTGTTACGCCAATACGCTTCACAGTGCCATCTTCAAGCTGGATGTCGATATGACCCAAGCCCACAATCGGATTGTCCATCTGGCTGATCTGGTAGCCTTTTGGCGAATCTGGGTAGAAGTAGTTTTTACGTGCAAACACAGAGGCTTGGTCGATATAGGCATCGATACCCAAACCAAAGCGAATTGCAAGATCAACCACTTCAGCATTCAATACTGGTAATACACCCGGCATCGCCAAATCAACAAGGCTGGCTTGTGTATTTGGGTCTTGACCAAATTCAGTCGATGAACCTGAAAAGATTTTAGACTTGGTCGCCAACTGCGTGTGGATCTCAATCCCGATAACGACTTCCCAACCGTCAATTAACTTTAACTTTTGAGCTTCAGCCATTATGCATT
Organism: Acinetobacter higginsii; assembly: GCF_000369845.1. NCBI lineage: Bacteria > Pseudomonadati > Pseudomonadota > Gammaproteobacteria > Moraxellales > Moraxellaceae > Acinetobacter > Acinetobacter higginsii. The sequence continues at coordinate 232,413 of NZ_KB850223.1, forward strand.
CTCCTCAGCAATTGCCGCACGTTTGGTATGCCAGTCTGTATTTTGTTGATATTGATGCACAATCGAAAGCAATTGTGATTCTGACCAGTAGTTACCAATCAACTGTAAGCCCACAGGCAAGCTGTCTTTATCAAAACCAACTGGTGCGTTGATGGCTGGTAGACCTGCCAAGTTCACAGCAAGGGTATAGATATCGCCTAAATACATTTCAGTCGGGCTGAGATTCGCACCGATCTTGTACGCAGTAGTTGGTGCAGATGGTGCAGCAATCACATCGACATTTTCAAATGCTTTGAGGAAATCTTGCTGAATCAAACGACGTACTTTTTGTGCTTTGACATAATATGCATCGTAGTAACCCGCAGAAAGGGCATACGTCCCGATCAAGATACGACGTTGTACTTCAGCACCAAAACCTTCTGACCGTGAACGTTTGTATAAGTCCATCAAATCCACAGGATTTTCACAACGGTAGCCATAACGTACGCCGTCAAAGCGTGATAGGTTCGAAGAAGCTTCCGCAGGTGCGATCAAGTAGTAAGTTGGTACATAGGCTTCAGTCATGTTGAGATCAATCTCAACCAAGATCGCGCCCATGTCTTCAAGCTTTTTCAACGATTCTTCAACGCGTGCTTTTACATCAGCGTCTAAACCGGCCACATTGAAGTATTGCTTTGGAATACCAATGCGTAGACCTTTCACTGCCGTACCGTTTAGGTTAGCAACGTAATCATCCACTTCTTTGTTGATCGAAGTCGAGTCTTTGGCATCATGACCGGCAATTACATTCATCAAATAAGCACAGTCTTCCGCAGAACGTGCCATTGGACCGCCTTGGTCGAGAGATGATGCATACGCAATCATACCGAAGCGAGATACACGACCATAGGTTGGTTTTAAGCCTGTTAAGCCGCAGAATGAAGCAGGTTGACGAATTGAGCCACCTGTATCGGTACCTGTTGCGATTGGCGCAAGATCAGCCGCGACAGCTGCTGCAGAACCACCTGATGAACCACCCGGAACATGATCCAGTGCCCAAGGGTTAGAGGTTGCACCGACATAAGAGTTTTCAGAGGTTGAACCCATGGCGAATTCATCCATGTTCACCTTACCTAAAGTCACGAGACCCGCAGCTTTAGCTTTTGCAACTACAGTTGCATCATAAGGTGAAATGAAGTTATCCAGCATTTTTGAACCGGCAGTGGTTTTAATGCCTTGGGTACAAAAAATATCTTTGTGGGCAAGTGGAATACCTGCCAGCGCGTGTGCATTGCCTGCTTTCAGTGCTGCATCGGCTGCATTCGCTTCAGCAAGAGCCTGTTCTGCGGTAACCGTCACATAACTTTTTACTTTCGGGTCAATTTGGGCAATACGCTTTAAATAATGTTCAGTCAATTCGCGTGATGAAAATTGGGCTTGTTTTAAGCCTTCAGAGAGTTCACGGATTGATAAGCGATGTAAATCTGTCATATGAAAAATTTCTTTACATTCTAAATATAAAATATTGACTAATCGAATAAATCTTATTCAATTACGCGAGGTACGAGGTACAAACCTGCTTCTGTAGCAGGCGCGACCGCTTGATATTCATCACGATGGTTGCTTTCAGTCACAACATCAGCGCGTAAGGGTTGCGGGTTGTCAAATGGGCTCTTTAAAGGCTCAACATCATCGGTATTAATGCCTTTCAAGCTTTCCATCATGCCAAGGATTTTATTCAAACTTTGAGCATATTCAGCAGATTGCGTGTCATTGAGAGATAAACGGGCAAGGTGTGCAATTTGCGAGACCGTTTGCGCATTTAAGTCTGTTGTCTGCTGAGCATCTGATGATGTAGACATAACTTTACCTAATTCAGTATTAAAAAATTTCAAAATATCGTGCGTTATAATAAGCGATTGACTTGTTCAAATCATCACATTTAGTTAAAGTTGCCACCTTGTATTCACACAAAGTTTAATTGAGAACGCCCCCGTGATTCTAAAACGACTAATTGGCTTGTTTTCGCCGGATTTAGCCATTGATTTAGGTACTGCAAATACACTTATTTATGCACCAGGCCGTGGCATTATATTAAATGAACCAACTGTTGTGGCAATTCGCCATAGTGGTTCACAAAAAATTGTTGCCGCTGTAGGTATTGATGCTAAACAAATGTTAGGCCGTACACCAGCGAATATTTCAGCAATTCGTCCGATGAAAGACGGTGTGATTGCTGATTTCGAAGTCACTGAGACCATGTTGAATCAGTTCATTGGCAAAGTGCATGAAAAGCGTTTATTCCCGCCAGCACCGCGTGTTGTGGTCTGTGTACCTTGTAAATCGACATTGGTTGAGCGTCGTGCGATTCGCGAAGCTGTATTTAATGCAGGTGCGCGTGATGTACGTTTAATCGAAGAGCCAATGGCTGCTGCGATTGGTGCGGGTATGCCTGTTGAGCAAGCATGTGGTTCGATGGTTGTCGATGTTGGTGGTGGTACCACTGAAATTGCAATCATTTCATTACAAGGTTGTGTCTACGCTGATTCTTTACGTATCGGTGGTGATGTATTTGATGAGCAAATCATCAATTATGTGCGTAAAGCACACGGTTGTGTGATCGGGGAAACGACAGCCGAAGTCATTAAAAAAGAAGTGGGTATGGCTGTTGCTGATGGCAAGACCCTAGAGATCGAAGTTCGCGGTCGCAACTTGGCTGAGGGTGTACCTCGCGCGATTACGGTGACTTCTGATGAAATTACGCAGGCCATTTCTGATCCGTTACAAAGCATTGTGAGTGCTGTTAAATCTGCACTAGAACAAACGCCACCTGAATTGTCTTCGGATATTGCAGAGCGCGGTATTGTGTTGACAGGTGGTGGTGCATTATTGCGTAACCTAGATAAATTGCTTGCGCAAGAAACAGGTTTGCCTGTAATTGTTGCAGATGATCCTTTAACTTGTGTCACTCGTGGCGGCGGTAAAGTATTAGAGTTCTTTGACAATCCAAACCACGACATGCTTTTCGTTGGTTAAATCATAAGGACTAGGCGGTGCAACCGAATCTTTTTTCAAGACAACCGCCATCTTTTCGCTCATTTGTTATTGCGGTGATTACATGTTTGGTGGTGCTTTTCTTTGATTGGCGCATGCCTTATGTAATTCAACCTGCAAGGGATGTCTTGTACGCCGCGTATAATCCAATTTATGCGCTGGCAAGCTATCCTGTACTGTCGCGAGAATGGCTTAACCAACAAACCAAATCTGAAGCGCAATTGCGTCGTGAAAACACCGCAATGCAAGCTGAACTGCTACAAGCACAAGTCCGCCTCCAAAAACTTTCAGAACTCTCTGCGGAAAATAACCGTTTAAGAGGGCTTTTGGATACGCCGTTAATTATTGATGGACGTATGCAAATTGCGGAAGTGATTGGAACGGATGCAGACCCATTGCGCCATATTATTATTATTAACCGTGGTTCAGTGGATCATTTAAGTGCGGGACAAACTGTTCTAGACGATAAAGGGATTATGGGGCAGATCATTAATGTCTATCCACATAGTGCCCGTATCATGTTGCTATCTGATAAAGAGCATTCATTATCTGTGCGTTTAGAGCGTACTGGAATGCGTGCGATTATTTCGGGTACTGGCGATTTGGGTCAACTCAAAATGGAATATGTGCCAACCAGTGCCAATATCCAGGTTGGGGACAAAGTCTTTAGTTCAGGTTTAGGCGAACATTTCCCAGCAGGTTATTTAGTGGGAACTGTGTCTAAAGTCAGTCGTCATACTTCAGGTGAGTTTGCTGAAATTGATGTTACTCCAGCAGCTCAACTTGCCAGTGGTCATCATGTTGTGGTGCTGTTCTCTGAATCCTTAGCGCAGGAGCAACCTTATGCCGATCGCTAAGCTCAATTATGAGAAACGCAAAGATCCGCTATGGATGATTATTCTATCCATCGTGATTGGTTCTGTATTGATGGTTTATCCAATGGCCTATGAGGCCTCGGGTTGGCGACCATCCATCATGCTAATGATTATGCTGTTCTGGATTCTCTATCAGCCTGTTTGGTGTGGTGTCTGGTTTGCTTTTGGCATGGGCCTGTTTGCCGACCTGCTGCTCGATGCACCGTTTGGCTTAAATGCACTCAGTTTTGTTGTAATCAGTTTCGGTATTCGCTATTTAATCCGTGAGCGCCGTATTCTCACTTTTGGGAATTCGTGGGTGATTGCGGTGATTGCGATTGTTGCACATATTACTTTTTTGTGGATTAGCCAGACCATTGCAGGTACACATTTTTCGATTGCGCGCCATTGGCAACCTGTTGTGACAAGTGTACTGGCATGGCCATTGGTTTATTATTGCTTACATAAATGGCGCATATAATTCTCGCATCAAGCTCGCCTCGTCGGCAGGAGCTACTACAGCAGTTGGGTTTGGACTTTGAAATCTATCGTCCAGATGTCGATGAGGCGGTGCATGAGGGTGAGACTGTTGAGCATTATGTTGAACGCTTGGCGCGCGAGAAGGCACAAGTCGTTTTAAATAAATATACTGACGCAATTGTGATTGCGGCAGATACCAGTTTAAGTTTTGCTGGGCAGATCATTGGTAAGCCAGAGTCAAAGCAACACGCTTTTTCCATCTGGTCGATGCTTTCTGGGCAATGGCATGATGTCTATTCCGGAATTTGTGTTGCAAGTTCTGCTCAGATTTTGAGTCGTGTGGTGAGAACGCAAGTTGAGTTACAGCAACTCAGTCATGCGGAAATGGAAAAATATTGGGCAACGGGCGAACCGATTGGTAAAGCAGGTGCTTATGCGATACAGGGAATTGCAGCACAATATATTCCACAAATTCGAGGCAGTTATAGCAATGTCGTGGGTTTGCCTTTGCATGAGATCGCACAGTTATTAGAAAGCGTTAAAGCCTAAGTATTTCAATACAGGGAACGACACTTTCGGGTATAAGAATTTTTATAAAATTTTGAGTTTGTTATGGCAGAAGAGTTGCTGATTAACGTCACGCCGATGGAATGTCGTGTGGCATTGATTGAAAATGGTACGGTCAATGAATTATTCGTTGAGCGAACTGTAAAACGTGGGTTAGTGGGTAATATCTACAAAGGTAAAGTGGTTCGTGTACTACCAGGTATGCAAGCAGCCTTTGTCGATATTGGTTTGTCTCGAACCGCTTTTTTGCATATTAACGATATGGTGTGGTCGCGTTCGCAACCGACACCAAACGTTTTTGAGCTGTTACACCCGGGACAGATGCTCACTGTCCAAGTCATGAAAGATATGTTGGGGACCAAAGGTGCTCGTCTAAGTACTGATCTTTCTATCCCGTCGCGTTATCTCGTGCTCATGCCTTATGGCAATCACATTGGTGTGTCGCAGCGAATTGAGTCTGAAGAAGAGCGAGATCGCCTACGTAGCATCATTGAACATATTCAGGCAGAACATAATTTACCAGGTAGCGTCATTGTTCGTACTGCGGCAGAAGGCGTCGATGAAGCTGCGATTGCACAAGATATGTGTTATCTCAGCAAACTTTGGGAATTTATTCAGCGCAAACAAAAAGAAGCGGCAACGGCTGAACTGATCTTTGAAGAATTGCCTTTACCGCAACGTATCATCAGAGATTTAGCCAGTGATGAAACGGCGAAGATCTATGTCGATTCACGCGAGATTCATGGCAAGCTCAGTGAATTTGTCGATGAGTTTGTTCCGACGATTCAAAATCGCTTAATTCATTATCCTGGCGAAAAGCCACTTTTCGATTTGTATAACGTCGAAGAAGATATTCAAAAAGCGTTGCAAACCCGTGTCGCACTCAAGTCTGGCGGCTATCTGATGATTGATCAGACCGAAGCGATGACCACGATTGATGTCAATACCGGCTCATATGTTGGTGGGCGCAGCTTAGAAGACACGGTATTTAAAACCAATATGGAAGCTACTCAAGTGATCGCAAGACAACTGCGTCTGCGTAATTTGGGGGGGATTCTGATTATTGATTTTATCGACATGCAGGAAGCTGAGCATCGTGAAGAAGTGATGCGTCAGTTTGAACGAATGCTGGAACGCGATCATGCGAAAACTAAAATTACCCAAGTTTCGGAGCTGGGCTTAGTTGAAATGACACGTAAACGCACGCGTGAATCATTGGAACATTTGCTTTGTGAATCATGTCCAACCTGCCAAGGGCGAGGCTATGTGAAGACAGCAGAGACAGTATGTTACGAAATATTTCGAGAGATCATGCGTTATGCGCGTGCATTTGATTCCAAGGGTGGCTTTACTGTCGTTGCGCATCCAGCTGTGATAGATCGGCTATTAACAGCAGAAGCCCCAGCTGTCGCGGATTTAGAACATTTTGTGAATCGTGTGATCAAATTCCAAGTGGAAAATCTATATACGCAAGAGCAATACGATATCATTTTGACCTAAAGATGTAACAAGATTTCGCTTAAGCCTTGTTACAACTGAAATTTTACTTTCTATCACGAATTTTAAATACTAGAACCATAAAATGAGCCATAGGTACTTTTGGGTCCCTTAGCAAATAATATGAGGTATATAACGATGAATGTGAGTGAAAGATTAGTGAACCACGGTTTCAAGCATGTTTTAGACAGCAACCCTGTAAATACATGTTATATGGTAGACAGCCAAGGTAAAGAAGTTCAGATTACTACGGCGATGATTCGTTCAGCCTGCCATCAACTGCTACAACGTTGCCGCACAATCAAAAAATAAGGGGCCACTGAAAGCCCCTTAATTTTTTCTCAATCCTTAATTCGCCACTTTCTGTGGTAAATCTTGAATCGCTTGCTCAAAGCGTTGAATTTCTTCTTCTAAATGGGTCAGTAAATTTTGCATTTTTGGCAAAGCATTACGACATGCAATCAAACCCACTTCCAGTTTATCTAAATAACTGGTCATGGTGATATTCAGTGCCTGTCCATCCATCACAATCGATGCAGGGTAGAGCGCATCTAACTTTGCACCATTCCAATATAAAGGTTCACGCGGACCTGGTACGTTTGAGATGACAAGGTTAAAGGCTTGACGCTTAGGTAACATGCCTGATGCAATATTCAAACCGGCTGGACCATACACAACTGCACTATAATTCAAAATCTCATTGGCAGTCATACGGCTAAAACGCTGTTTCGAGTTCTGTACGCTACGGCGAATAACTTCTAAACGCTCAATTGGATCTTCAATATGGGTCGCAAGATTGGCCAAAATCATGGTAATACGATTGCTGACATCAGAATCGTCGGTACGCAGTGATGCAGGAACCATCGCAATTAAAGGTTTCTTTGGCAAGCTGTTATGGCTGATGAGGTATTCACGTAAAGCACCTGAACATACCGCTAGAATCACGTCATTGAGCGTTACACCCAAAGATTTGGCAATACGACGGAAACGACCGAGTTCAAAGGATTGTGCGGCAAAACGACGTGAAGAACTCACGCGTTGGTTCAGAATAGAAGGTGGTGCTTGAAAGGTTGAGACATAATCTGGATTTTTGCCCATCTCTTTAAAAATGGTTTGCGACAGCTCTTGCATGACTTTAGGGGCAACTTCAAGCTGAGATTTAATCCCTTCCATCACACCTTTGATTTTGCTGACAGTCGGCGGCTTTGGTGCTTTGAGGCGTTTGGTTCGTTTACCTTCTACACACCAGAGTGGCACTACATGCTTTTCATTTGGATCTTGCGAAAGTGATTTTTCAATCAGACGCATACCTGCGACGCCGTCCACCATGGCATGGTGAATTTTGAAATACATGGCAAAACGGTTGCCTTCAATGCCTTCAATAATGTCGCAGGTCCAAAGAGGCTTGGCGCGATCAATCAAGGAGCTATGCTGCTGTGAAATATAAACCAGTAATTCACGGATACGCCCAGGATTTGGCAGCGCAATATGGCGGAAGTGGTGATCCAGATCAAATTCGCTGTCTTCACCCCAGAACAAACCATTCAGTTGATTGTTAAATGGTGGGACAGGAATACTCTTTGATTGGCGAATTTCATTGACGAGATCGTGCACAAACGTGGGTGATGCATTCTCTGGAAGCTCGAATAAAAACAATCCGCCTACATGCATAGGCTGTTGCCTTTTCTCTAGCGAGAGAAAGATAAAATCAATGGGGTGTAGTGGGCGCATAGCAGATCTAGCCTCTCATCGCATTTTTTCTAAGATACTCTCGAAGAGCTCTTATTAGAATTATTGGAACCGTTCTGCGCAGTATATACTGTTTGTTCTGGTTAAAATATGACTTTAGACAGGCGAGTCAGGAAAAATAAAACCACTGACGAATCAGTGGTTTTAATATACCAAATCTGTAATTGATTATTTTTTTAGGTTGCCTGCGTGCAAACCACATTCTTTATGCGTGGCCTCTTCCCACCACCAACGACCTTCGCGTTCATGTTGATTTGGCAGCACCGCACGTGTACATGGTTCGCAACCAATTGAAGTAAAACCGCGTTCGTGCAATGGGTTATATGGAATTTCCATCATGCGGATATAACTCCAGACATCGGCACTGCTCCAATTTGCAAGCGGGTTATATTTGATCAATTGCTTGCCTTCACCCGAAAAACCAGCATCAGCTTGAACCACAGGTACTTCGCTACGGGTTGGACTTTGATCCTTACGTTGGCCAGTAATCCATCCATCCAATGTTGCCAGTTTCTTGCGCAGAGGTTGTACTTTACGGATTCCACAACATTCCTGATGTCCATCTTCAAAAAAGCTAAACAAGCCTTTTTTAGTCACGAATTGCTCAACTGCAGCAGACTCAGGGAAGCAAATTTCAATATCGATCTTATAGTGCTTACGAACAGTTTCAATGAATTGGTAAGTCTCTGCATGTAAACGTCCCGTATCCAAACTAAAAACACGGAAGGGCTTGCCAAGACGAGAAGCAATATCAATTAAAACAACATCTTCTGCGCCTGAAAATGAAATTGCGATTTCACCTTGCTGGCTTAACGCAAGTGCTAAAATTTCTCGTGGCGATTTATCTGCATATTCAGCAGCGAGCGCATCTACAAGGTCAATAGTCGGAATAACAGTCATGGATGTTCCTGGCGATAGGCTTGGGCACAATTGTAAATCAATCGAAGCAAAGCAGTGTGCTTGTCATTGATTTTAATCTTGCAGAATAAAATGATTTTATTCAACAACAGCGCAAAAATTGAATAATCTTAGTGCTATGATACAGCAATTTTTAACCAACATTGGAAGCATTCATGGAAATCGTATGCCTAGATCTTGAAGGGGTGTTAGTTCCAGAAATCTGGATTAACTTTGCAAAAAAAACAGGGATTAAAGAACTCGAAGCAACTACACGTGACATTCCAGATTACGATGTACTGATGACACAACGTTTGAATATCTTAAAACAACATGGCTTGGGATTGAATGATATTCAAGCTGTGATTGCTGATATGGGACCATTTGAAGGCGCGAAAGAATTTGTTGAATGGGTACGTACTCATTTCCAATTGATTATTTTATCTGATACTTTTTATGAGTTTGCGCATCCACTCATGAAGCAATTGGGATGGCCAACGATTTTCTGTCATAAGCTTGAAACTGATGAAAATGGCATGATCACCGCGTATAAATTACGCCAACCTGATCAAAAGCGTCAGGCGGTAAAAGCATTGCATGGTTTGAACTTCCGTGTCATTGCGGCAGGTGATTCGTATAACGATACCACGATGCTGGGGGAAGCTGATCATGGTTTCTTATTTGATGCACCAGCCAATGTGATTGCAGAATTTCCACAGTTCCCACCATTGCATGGTTATGAAGCATTGAAACAAGCGATTCGTTCGGTATCACAACGTGATATTCCTGAATAATGAATTCTCTCCAGCTTTCTTTTGAGTATGTTGGAGAAAATTAAAAGATAAAAGGCGCCTAAATAGCGCCTTTTATCCTAGGTCGATAGTTAGAATTTATACCCAATCTTTAAGCCATAAGCGATGGCATCATTATTTTCAAATTCAGCCACATAGCCTGGTGTATTGAATTGTGAACCTGATTGAGCTTTGGCATCGCCGAGCCAGAAGTATTTCACGCCACCCGCAATAAAGGTTGTGGGCGTAGGACTATATTGAACACCGATACCGACATTCCAATAACCTTCAGTTGGACCCAGTGTAGTTACAGGGTTACCTGCACCAGAATCCCAACCCACAGATACATTTCCTGCCCATTGATCATTTAGTTTACGACCAACGCCTGCGGTAATTGAGTATTGATCTTCGGTGTATGCAACCAGATCAAAACCGTCTTTTTTACCTGTTGAAGCAACGATAGGAGGTAATGTTGAAGCAGCGCCAAATTTATATGGACGAATGGCAAAATCTTTCCAGTTCACCCAGCGTAAATTCGCAAACGCAACTGTGTTTTCCATAATTCCTGTTTGGAAATCAAGGTTAACCGATTGAGGGGTGGTGATTTCAGTTGTGCCTGTTGAATGATTGATTTTATTTAAAATCGCATCAAAACCCGCATTACCAGTCATACCAGCAATGCCATGTGTTTCATAAGCATTCATTTCATGCTTGATTTTGGCACGATAGGTCAAAGAGGTTTTGAGTGCGATTTCAGGAATTTGATAAGCAACCCCTGCTAACCAACCGACTGCTTCATCACGGCCTGTTTTAAAATCATAACCACTATAGGCACTATAGCTCTGACCACGTAATAACACGGTGCTGTCTAAAGTTTGATAAACCGCACCCGCATAAAGGTTCCAGTTTTGTGTTGGTTGATAACCGAATAACAAGTTTAAGTTTTCAGTATCGACCGTAACTGATGTACCACCTTTAAAAGGCAAAGGACGGCTTTCGATAAAGTTACTTTTGCCTGTGTATTCTGCATCCGCCCCATAAGGCTGGTCATAGATCAAACCAATCGAGAATTTATCCGTTGCTTGAATTTTTAGGGCAGCATTTGGCGAGTAATAATGATTCGCCATATTCCCTGTATTGTTTTGAGATGTGTCCTTACCTGATACATTGGGATCAAGAACAGTAAGACCTGCTTCAAAATAGTTATTTGGCTGTAAAAATGCTGCAATTGATTGACCTGAGCGATCCAGTGCTGCGGCAAATGTTGTCGTTGTTGGAACTAAGCTAAGTAGAAGAGCCGTTTGAATAGCATTCAGCTTCATTAATATGTTCTCTCAAATCACTTTGTAACAGAATGGCGCGAAAAGTATCATAATTTTTATGCGCTTAAATATTTTACAAATGTCAATAAATGAACTGATAAAGTCACGAAAAATGCTTGAGCATTCATGTTTTCTATTGATGCATCTAAGCGTACAAGAGGGTGTGTGTTTATTGATCTATTAATTTGATTTTGTTGATTAAAACATAATAAAAAAGGTCATCCTAAGATGACCTTCTCTTTTCTAAAAATTGATTAGAATTTATAACCAATTTTTAAGCCATATGCGAGTGCATTGTTGTCTTCAAACTTCGCAACGTAATCATTGCTACCTGCTTGAGCACCAGTTTGTGCCTTAGCATCACCTAACCAGAAGTATTTTACACCACCAGCGATGAATGTAGCAGGGGTTGGGCTATATTGAACACCAACACCAACATTCCAGTAGCCTTCTGTTGGGCCTAAAGTTGTTACAGGGTTACCTGCGCCAGAATCCCAACCCACAGAAACGTTACCAGCCCACTGTTCACTCAGTTTACGACCAACACCAGCGTTTACAGACCATTGGTCATCTGAATATTCAACTAGGTTAAAACCATTTGCTTTACCTGGTACTAGGCCTGCACCACCTAATACTTTAGATAACTCGCCAAATTTATATGGTTGAATAGAGAAGTCTTTCCAGTTCACCCAACGAACGTTTGCAAATGCAACAGTGTTCGCCATGATACCAGTCTGGAAATCTAAGTTAACAGATTGAGGAGTCGTAATTTTTGTTTTCTTATCAGCATTTAATCCTGCAAGTTTAGTTGGATCAACACCTAAACCTGTAAGTACGTTTGTTAAACCAGGAAAAGCTAATAAAGATAAATCTTCTTTGATGTTCACATCGTGATCGATTTCTGAACGGTAAGTTAAAGAAGCTTTTAACGCAATTTCAGGAATTTGGTATGCAGCGCCTGCTAACCAACCCACACCAGTTGTTTCTTTAATATTTGCATCATAACCATTGTAAACGCTGTAAGCTTCACCACGAAGGCTAACATTACCTTTTACAGTTTGAAGCACTGGACCCGCATAGAAATTCAGGTTTTTATTTGGTTGGAATCCAAAAACCATAGAAAGGTTTTGAGTGTCAACTTCAACTTGTGTGCTATTTGAACCTGTGCTTGAGCCAAGGTAGCCTTTTGCTGCATTTAACGCTGCTTGAGTTTGTTGTAGTTTTTGAAGACCAGCACCTACGGCAGCATTACCACCTAGTGCAACTCGTTGTAATGCACCTAAAATTTCTTGTTGAGTAGGATTTGTTGGGTCTTTTGCAACTTGTTGAAGAGCTGGTCCGAATGAAGAACCAGCAGCTTGAACTAACTGACCAACAGATTTGGTTGATAAATCGTTTAGAGATTTTTGATTTAAAACACCGTCAGTTGGGCTAGAAACGAATACATTGTTACCAGTATATTTTGCATCAGCACCAAATGGTTGATCATAAATAAGACCAAAAGAAATGTTGTCAGTCAGTTGCAGTTTTAATGCTGCGCTAGGGAAATAATAATCATCACCCATATCGCCAATTTTACGAGTGGTCGATGATGTACCAGCTTCCTGACCTTTAACTGTTGGGTCTAGAACCGAAAGACCAGCTTCAAAATAGTTACCCGGCTGTAAAAATGCAGACATAGATTGACCTGAACGGTCTAACGCTGCTGCAAAAACTCCAGTTGCAGGTAGCGTTGCTAAGATCATGGCAGTGCTAAGATGTTTTAATTTCATTGTAATCTTTCCTTGAACTTCAAGATTCTTAAGTGTTAAGAAGCTATGATCTGACAACAAAAAAGTTATCTATCGTGATTGGCTATAACTTCATGTAACAAAAATACCATAATTAAAATAAGAGTAAATGTTCTAAATGAACTAAGCAGTACGCTGGATTAGGTGAAAATGGATAAAAATAAATCTTAAAAAATTTATATACATATGTGTTTTTATTTGTAAAATAATGATAAATATAAATTATTATTTTAAAATAGTAATCGTTCTTTTTTGCATTTTTCCCAAAAAAGTTTTTTATTTGGTCAAAGATTTTTTGTAAAAAATGAGATTTATTTCTCCATATTTTCTTTTTAGGTAAAAATTTCAGCGCATTAGAACATCGTTGAATAATTTTACGCAGAATTTACGTCTACTGGTTTTTTCAATATAGAGAATTTACGTCCTTCATTTCCATACTAACGCTAACCTATTTTTAAATGGCATATGCTATGTGGGAATTTATCTCTGTATTTGTCCTTTCATTACTGCTGGCTTATCCGCTCGGTGCTTATCTTGCAGATGTGATGCAAGCAAAGCCAATGAAAAGTGACGCGTTGTTTAAATGGATTGAACAACCCATTTATGCTGTGTTGGGTGTTAAGCGTAGTGGAATGAATTGGCGGCAATATTTAACGGCATTTGTGCTCAGTAATATTTTACTGCTCGCTGCAAGTGTCACTATTTTAATGACTCAAGCATGGTTACCACTCAACCCTGATCATATTCCAAATATGAATTGGGATCTGGCTTTACATACCAGCATTTCATTTCTGACCAATACCAACCAACAACACTATTCAGGACAGGCTCAACTGTCTTATCTATCGCAAATGACAGTCATTGTTGGATTGCAATATTTATCGCCAATTATTGGGCTGGCTTTGTTGGTGGCAATGTTGCGAGCTTTATTTTTGCAATCAGGTCGAGAAGAAGGCTCGGATAAAAAAAATTGGAATACGATTAATTTAGGTAATTACTGGATGGATATCGTCCGACCATTATTTCGATTCTTTATTCCATTAGGTCTTATTTTTTCTTTGCTACTCACTTTTCAAGGTGTTCCTGCAACATTATCTGCCGGTCCAACCGCACAGGTTTTGGATCAAACCGTAGAGCTTAAAACCCAACATATTCCACTGGGTCCAGTTGCGCCGATGGTGGCGATTAAACAACTGGGGAGTAACGGTGGTGGTTGGTATGGTCCAAATAGTAGTGTGCCTTTAGAAAATCCAACGCCGTTATCCAATGTGATCGAGATGATCGCGATTTTACTGATTCCATTGTCTGTGGTGTTTATGGTGGGACGCTTTATCCAACGTAAGAAATTGATGTGGATGATTTTTGGCACCATGTTACTGATGTCATTGGCTTCAACCTCGTTAACGTTGTGGGCTGAAAAATCTTCGTTGATTCCAAACACGGCATTGATGGAAGGTAAGGAAGTCCGCTTTGGTACAGAGGCATCGGCGCTGTGGGCAAGTTTGACCACCCAAGTGAATAACGGTTCGGTCAATATGATGCATGACTCTGCCTCACCACTGACGGGATTGGTTGAACTGTGCAATATGCTGATTAATGCCATTTGGGGCGGTATTGGCTGTGGTCTATTACAGTTCTTTATTTACCTGTTCTTGGCTGTATTTATTGCAGGCTTGATGACGGGACGTACCCCTGAATTGTTTGGCCGAAAAGTTGAAGTGACTGAAATCAAGTTATTGGCTTTGGTCATTCTACTGCAACCCGTGGTGATTCTGGGCTTAACAGCCATTGCGATTGCATTTCCATCGATTACAGGGAATTCAAATCCAGCGTTTCATGGGATTAGCCAAGTGTTTTATGAGTATGTCTCTGCTTATGCCAACAATGGTTCTGGTTTTGAAGGTTTAGGCGATAACACTTTATGGTGGAATCTGAGTGCCAGTGTTGCGTTATTGGCAGGCCGTTACAGCGTACTGATCATCCCTGTGTTGATTGCAGTCAGTTTGGCTACCAAAGCTCAAGCAACCGAAAGCAAAGGTTCTTTACATATTGAGTCACCGACATTTGCACTGACCTTAATCGGGATCGTGTTAATTCTCACCTTATTGCAATTCATGCCAGTGTTGGTGATTGGGCCAATTGCTGATTATTTATCTGTGCTATCTGTGAAAGTTTAAGCGTGGAGCGACAACAATGAAACATTCAAATGCGACACAACAAATGGATATTTTGAATAAAGAAATTATTCAGCAAACTTTTCATAAACTGTTGCCACAGTATGCTTTTAAAAACCCAGTGATGGCCTGTGTCTGGGTGGGAACAATCTTAACGATTATTGCAACCTTGATGGGCAGTGCCAGCTTAGGTTTTGGTCTACTCTTGAGTTTGATCTTATTGGTGACGGTCTTATTCGCCAATTATGCAGAAGCGGTTGCAGAAGCCAAAGGCCGTGGACAAGCAGCATCATTACGTCAGGCACGTGAAAACTTAACTGCAAATCGTATCCTCGATTTAAATGCGGCACCGAATACCATTTCTGCCAATCTACTTAAAAAAGATGATTTGGTGATTGTTAAAGCAGGTGAAATTGTTCCTGCGGATGGTGAGATTATTCAAGGTTTTGCCACCATCAATGAATCGGCAGTCACCGGTGAGTCTGCACCTGTACTCCGTGAAGCTCATACTGATCGTTCAGGGGTGATTGGTGGGACTAAGGTCTTGTCCGATGAAATTATTATTCGGGTGAGTAATGAAGCAGGTCATAGTTTCTTAGACCGCATGATTGCTTTGGTTGAAGGTGCCAACCGCCAAAAAACACCGAATGAGATTGCACTCAGTATTTTGCTCAACATCATGACCATTACCTTTATTGTAGTGGTGGCAAGCTTACCTTTTATTGGTTCTATGGTTGGCATAAAAATCAGCATCGTCTTGTTGATTGCACTGTTGGTATGTTTGATTCCAACCACAATCGGAGGCTTGCTGCCTGCGATTGGAATTGCTGGGATGAACCGTGCTTTAAAAGCCAATGTCTTGGCCAAATCAGGGAAAGCGGTTGAAGTTGCAGGTGATATTGATGTGTTGCTGTTAGATAAGACTGGCACGATTACCTATGGCGACCGTCAAGCCACCGCCTTTTATCCATTGGCAGGTGTAACGCCAAGTGAATTGCGCCAAGCAGCCATGCTGACCTCTTTTGCTGATCCAACCCCTGAAGGTAAATCCGTGGTGAGTTTGGGTAAAGAGTTGGGTGAGAGTATTCGTGAGCCTCAAGATGCAGAATTCATCCAGTTTAGTGCGTCGACACGGTTGTCTGGCGTGGATTTGGTCACAGGGCAAAAGATTCGTAAGGGTGCTGTGGACGCGATTCTTAAATTTACCAACCAAGAAATCAAGGATAACGTTGAGCTTAAGACTCGTGTCGAACAAGTGGCATCAAAAGGTGCGACACCCCTCGTAGTGGCTTCGAATCACAGTATTTTAGGGGTGATTGAGCTCTCGGATGTAATCAAGTCTGGGATTAAGGAACGCTTTGCCCTGTTACGTGAGATGGGTATTAAAACCATCATGGTCACAGGAGACAATCCGTTGACTGCAGCAGCGATTGCCGCAGAAGCGGGTGTGGATGACTATATTGCAGAGGCCAAACCTGAAGATAAATTGGCTTGCATCCGTAAAGAACAAGCGGCAGGTAAACTGGTGGCAATGGTGGGTGATGGGACTAATGATGCACCTGCCTTGGCACAGGCGGATATTGGCTTGGCTATGAATTCAGGTACTCAAGCCGCAAAAGAAGCAGGCAATATGGTGGACTTGGATTCCGATCCAACCAAACTGTTGGATGTGGTGGAAATTGGGAAACAGCAATTGATTACTCGTGGCGCCTTAACCACCTTTTCTCTGGCAAATGATGTCTCCAAATACTTTGTGATCTTACCTGCACTGTTTGCAGTAGCAATTCCACAACTTGGGGTGTTGAATATTCTGCAACTCAGTAGTCCAAGCAGTGCAGTAATTTCAGCTTTGATTTTTAATGCACTGATTATTCCGATGTTGATCCCATTGGCATTGAGAGGGGTGCAATTCAAACCCGCCAGTGCATTGCAATTGTTACGCCGTAATATGCTGATTTACGGTGTAGGTGGCGTGATCTTTCCGTTTATTGCGATCAAGTTGATTGACCTTATTGTGTCCTTGTGGATTTAGGAGTGAGAGATGAATACTTTATTGAATCATGAGCAATTGAATAAACAGGACCTACCATTATCCAATCCAGTACATGTAATTTTACGTCCAAGCCTTGGTTTGATTCTGGTGGGGTTCCTTGTCGCAGGTGTCTTATATTCTGCTGTGAGTGTATCGATTGCCCAGTTAATTTTTCCGAAGCAGGCCAATGGTAGCTTAATCCAACTTGATGGCAGAATTGTTGGTTCAAGTTTGGTGGGGCAACATTTTGTTGGTGAACAATATTTCCATGGCCGCCCCAGTGCGGTAAGTTACAGTGTAGATGGAATGGCCGGCAGTAATTTAGCGGTCTCTAATCCTGATTTACAAAAACAAATTAAGGAAAGAACTGTGCAATTTGCCCAGCATAATCATATTTCAGAGCAACACGTACCGAACGATATGGTCACAGCATCAGGCAGTGGGATTGACCCCGATATTTCACCGGAGAGTGCATTGTTACAGGTGAAGCGAGTGGCTGAGCAACGTCATTTAGCAGAGCAACAATTGCGAGATTTGGTGCAACAACAGATTCAGCCTGCGCAGTTTGGTTTATATGGGCAAGCACGAGTCAATGTACTGCAGTTGAATCTAGCTTTAGATCAATTGTCATCTACACCTCATTGATAGAGCCTCTTTTATGCAGATTGACCGTAATAACAAAGCAGATGCATGGTTGGCTCATAGTCAACGTGAACAGTCTGGACGTTTAACCATTTTCTTGGGTGCAGCACCTGGCGTGGGAAAAACCTATGCTATGTTGACTCGAGCGCATGAACTGATGCAACAAGGGCAGCATGTAATGGTTGGGGTGGTGGAAACCCACGGTCGATCTGATACCGAGCGTTTGATTCAAGGCCTCAATGTGATTCCAAGAAAGGCTGTGGAATATCAAGGTCGGATACTGGAAGAGATGGATCTTGATCAAATCCTCAAATTAAAGCCTGAAATTGTGTTGGTGGATGAACTCGCGCATCGCAATGTGCCAAACAGTCGGCATGAATATCGTTGGCAAGATGTCAATGAATTACTGGATGCAGGCATTGATGTCTATAGCACCTTAAATATTCAGCATTTGGAAAGTCTGAATGATGTGGTCTATCAGATTACTGGGATTCGGGTCAGTGAAACCGTTCCCGATGCCTTATTAAAACGTTTGAAAGACATCCGTTTGGTGGATTTGCCTGTACCCGAACTATTAGAGCGAATGAATCATGGCAAGATTTATTTCGCTGATGTTGCGCCTCAAGCATTACAAGGATTTTTTAAACCCGCCCATTTAACGGCTTTACGTGATCTGGCGATTCAAACCGTTGCAGGGCAAGTTGAAATTGATTATCGAGAGAAGTTTGTTGCGCAAGGGCAGATTATCCCGATTCAAAATCATGTGATGTTGGCGATTGATGGATCAGAATTTTCTGAAGATCTGGTACGGCGGGCACATCGTATTGCAGAAAGACGCAATGCAATCTGGAGTGTGATTTCGATCCAAAAGAGCCAGAAAACCACAACCCAGACATTAGCCGTGACCAAAGCATTTAACTTGGCGCGTAAGCTGGGTGCCGATACCTATTTGTTACATAGTAATCATATTGCATCGACCATTTTACAGGCGGCCTATGATTATGGTGCATCCAATATTTTATTGGGGAAGAGTCCTAAAAAGTCACTCTGGCAACGTCTGTTTTCAGATCATATTGCCGACCAACTCTTGGAAAAACAGCATCCTTTTGAGATCACTTTTGTTCAACCTTTAAAAGCCAAAGTGAATGAATCCAAGCTGCAAACTGATCGGGACGGTGCTGCTTGGTTGGAACAAGGCTTGGCTTTTAATCCACGTGAGATCATTGAGAGTATTTTGATTGTCTTATTGGGCTTAATTGTGGCAACGGTGAGCGATCATTTTATTGGTTATAGCGAATTGGCTTTAATTTTTGTGGTCACCGTGCTGGTGGTTGCAATGCGGGCGAGGATGCTGATCACCATTTTGAGTGTGGTGATTTGCTTCGTGCTGTATAACTATTTCTTTATTGAACCGCGATTTACCCTCAGGATTAGTGCGGAACGTGGTGTGATCACCATTGTTATCTTTATTGCTTCGGCCTTATTGGTGGGGCGCTTAGCCAATCAATTACGCGCTCAGGTCCTGAGTTTACGTGCTGCCAATTCAGTGTCTTTACAAATGCAGGAGTTGGAGCGCAAATTATCCAGTTGTGTCGATATCGAACAGGTGTTAAATATCGCCAAGCAACATCTAGAGAGTTCTTTAAATGCAACGGTGTGGTTGAGAGTTGGTACACAGGAATTAGGCGATAGCCGTTTATTAAATGAAAAAGATCAGATCGCGGCCAATTGGACTCAGAAAAATGCCAAGCCTTGTGGGCGCTTTACCAATACCTTAACTCAATCCAAATGGTGGTTTAATCCATTGAATCTGGTGGGAGGTTATGGGGTAATTGCACTTCGGTTTAATCAGAAAACCGAAACTATTAGTTTTGAGCAGCAGCGTTTAGCCGAGTTGATGATCGATGATATTGCGCAAACCACTTCGCGGGTGCAATTGTCTTTACAGCTAGAGAACTCCCGTGTGGTGGCTGAAACTGAAAAATTACGCTCTGCATTATTATCATCGGTCTCCCATGATTTACGTTCACCTTTGGCGGCCATGATTGGGTCGGCGGATAGTTTGAAATACTATGCTGAGCAGATGTCGGTAGAAGATCGTGAAAGCTTATTGGACACCATTCATGTTGAAGGTGAGCGGCTGGATCGTTATATTCAAAATTTACTGGATATGACCCGACTTGGCCATCAAGGTTTGAGTCTCAGTCGCGACTGGATTGGGGTAGAAGAACTGATTGGTTCAGCGACACAGCGACTGAAACGCTATCAGCCCAAGGTTAATATTGATGTCGAAATGCCAGAAGACTTGCCGCAATTGCATGTACATCCCGCATTGATTGAGCAGGCTATTTTTAATGTGTTGGAAAATGCAGCCAAGTTTTCACCTGATGATGTGCCGATTGAGGTGCGGATTCGACAACAAGATCAATTCCTGCAAATTGATATCATGGACCAAGGTGTTGGTATTCCAGAGGATGAGCGGGAGCAAATCTTTGATATGTTCTATACTATGCAACGTGGCGATCGTGGTAAAACAGGAACTGGTTTAGGTCTTGCTATTGTCAAAGCGATTATTGGAGCGCATATGGGCAGTATCGAAGCCCTAGCGAGCACATATGGTCAGGGCACCTTAATTAGAATACGATTACCACTGCATCAGGATTAAAACCACTTTTATGCCGCAATCATTTCATTCACAAGCATCAATTCTGATTATTGATGATGAGCCACAAATTCGGAAGTTTTTAGACATTGCCTTACGTGCACAGGGTTATCAGGTACATGTGGCTGAAAATGGTATGAAAGGATTAGAGGTTTTGGCGACGCGTGGTGCTGATTTGTTGATTCTGGATCTGGGCCTACCGGATATGGATGGGCAGGCGGTATTGCTTGAGTTGCGACAATGGTCAGATATTCCTGTGATTGTCTTGTCGGCCCGTCCAGATGAAAATCAAAAAATTAAACTGTTAGATGCAGGCGCGAATGACTATGTCACCAAGCCATTTAGCATTCAGGAGCTCTGTGCGCGTATTCGGGTGATGTTCCGCAATAAGCCACAACAGGCAGAACACAATCTGATGTTTAATGATGGACAGCTCTGGGTTGATGTGGCTGAACATGCAGCCAAACTGGCAGGCGAGGACATTACCCTAACCAAAAAAGAATTTCAGTTGCTGGCTTTATTGATTCGTCATCAGGGCAAGATCGTGACACAAAAACAAATCATGACCGAGTTATGGGGCATTACGCATGAAGAGGATACCCACTATCTTAGAATCTTGGTAAAAAAACTCAGAACTAAAATAGGGGATTCCGCAGTGACACCTAAGTATATTTTTACTATTGCGGGTGTAGGGTTACGTTTTTGCGAATAATCTGGATTAATTTGAGCTAATTGGTTGGATTATAAAATTATTTATGATGATTTAAAGGTGGAGCTTGAATTGTAAAATGTTAGATAGTTCACAGTTTTTAAGCTATAATTTTCACGTTTTTTAATCTTTATTTTGATCGAGCGACAATGAAAAAATTATTAGCGGTGACAGTATTCAGTACTTTTGGCTTAATGGCCTGCTCAACCACAGAAACATCTAAATCAATTCAAAGTCCTCAAGTGACGGCAGCAGTTCAACAGATTAAATATAACGGGGTAAAAGTACCTGTTTCGATTGGTAAGTTTGATAACCGTTCTAGTTATATGAGAGGCATTTTCTCTGACAATGTTGATCGTCTTGGTGGGCAGGCGAAAACTATTTTAGAAACGCATTTACAGCAAACGGGTTATTTCTCTGTTCTAAATCGCGATAATTTGTCTGAACTTAAGCAAGAAGTGGGATTTAGCAACAGCACTCAAAGCATTAAAGGTGCACGTTATGTGATCACTGGTGATGTATCTGAATTTGGTCGCAAAGAAGTGGGTGATCAGCAATTATTTGGGATTTTAGGGCGCGGTAAACAGCAAATTGCTTATGCCAAAGTGAACTTGAATATTGTGGATGTAAAAACTTCAGAGATTGTACATTCAGTACAAGGCGCGGGGGAATATGCATTGAGCGCACGTGAAGTACTCGGTTTTGGTTCTACCGCATCTTATGATTCGACTTTAAATGGTAAGGTTTTAGACTTGGCTGTACGTGAAGCAGTGAATAACTTAGTGACTGATATTCAGAATAATCGTTGGACTGCGCAATAAGGCTGGACCGCTGTAAAATGAAAAAAATTCTGTTCACCAGTTTAATCACGATCGGCTTGGTTGGCTGTGCTGCGGGGCCTCAACCTTTATATAGTTGGGGTTCTTATACACAACAGACCTATCTGATGTATAACCAGCCAGAAAAAGCTACACCGAGTGCACAAATCATTAAGTTAGAAGCGGAAATTGAAAAAGCCAAAGCGAAAAATCTGGCCGTTCCGCCAGGTTTATATGCACATCTAGGATTGTTATCTTTACAAGTGAATAATGCGCAAAAAGCAGTTGAATATTTTCAATTGGAACGACAAGTTTATCCTGAATCTACGGTATTGATGGATCGGTTGTTGCGGAAAATGAATGCCAATGTGGGATCGACGCAGCCATGATTAAGACCTTTTTAGTTACAACCCTTCTGCTGACGGGTTTGGTATTGACGGGCTGTGCTTCATCTCCAGCGGTAAATAAGGATATGACGGCGTATAAACAGCATATGCCGAAATCTATTTTGGTATTACCGCCCGTTAACGATTCTCCTGATGTAAAGGCAACGTATAGCTATTGGCCGACAGTCGTTATGCCTGTTGCTGAAGCGGGTTATTATGTTTTTCCAATTTCTGTTGTGGATTCGATGTTTAAAGAGAACGGCGTGACCAATGGTCATGACGCGCAAAGCATTTCGACACAGAAATTGCAGGAAATCTTTGGTGCTGATGCGGCTTTGTATATTCGAATTAAAGAATATGGTTCTCAGTATCAAGTCATTCAAAGTGTTGCAACGGTGAGTGTGGAAGCAAAACTGGTCGATTTAAACACCAATGAGACGCTTTGGTCGGGTGAAAAGAAAGCCGTGCAATCGAGCAATAGTGGTAACAATGATTTACTCACTGCGCTGGTTGGGGCATTGGTTGAACAAATTGCGGGGAGCTTAAATGATCGTGCTTATCCTTTGGCAACGATTGTAAATACCCAACTCTTTACCCCGACGCAGCATAACTCTGGTTTGGGTTTGCTTTACGGACCTCGTTCACCGAAATACCAACAAGATGGCGTAGTGAAGTAATTCATGTTTCATCTGTAGAATAAAAAAGCCTCTTGATGAGGCTTTTTTATTATCGAATCTTATTTAATATTTGGATCACCTTGTTTCAAGAAGAAACGTAAGGCGAGTTTCTGTACCCAAGTCCCATAAGGTGGATAGAACAGTTGGGTTGGGAAGAAGCGATGACGTGCAAAAACAGTTTTTGCATGGGAAAGCTCACGGAAACCTTCTTCGCCATGATATGTGCCCATTCCCGAGTTTCCGATTCCCCCAAAAGGTGCATCATGATTGACCACATGCCAGCCCCAATCATTCAAGGTCACACCCCCTGAATGGGTTTGTTTTAAGACATAATCACGTTCATTAGCATCGTGGGTAAAGAGGTATAAGGCTAATGGTCGTTCACCCGCTTGAATATAATCAATTGCATCATCCACGGTATCGTAAGCAACCACAGGTAAAACTGGGCCAAATAACTCTTCTTTAAGAATCCGCATATCTTCTGTGCAATTCAGGACGATATGTACAGGCATACGACGTGCATCTTTGTCACGATCATATTCGCCACAGGCAATGATTTGAGCGCCTTTGGCTTTGGCATCATCTAAGATATCAAGCAAACGTTTTAGATGGCGATCATTCACAATCGAGGTGTAGTTTGTGTTTTGGCTAATATTTTTGCCATACATCGCAGTGAAATTCGCTTGGCATTCTGCAACGAATTGATCTACTTTTTCTTTTGGCACCAGTGCATAGTCGGGCGCAACGCAGATCTGACCACAGTTGGTGGCTTTACCATGTAAAACACGTTTTGCTGCATCGGCAAGCGGATAGTTGCGGCTGACTAAAGCAGGGGATTTACCGCCAAGTTCTAAGGTGACTGGGGTTAAATTATCTGCTGCCGCACGCATCACCACCCGACCAATCGCAGGCGAGCCAGTAAATACAATATGGTTGAAGGGCAGCGAGGTGAATTGTGCTGGATCAAGGATCTCTTCACCAAAAACAGCTACTTCATCTTCACTGAAAATCTCAGCCAGCATTCGTTTAACTACGGCATTGGTTGCTGGAGTCACTTCTGGTAGTTTGATCATCACCCGATTGCCCGCTGCAATTGCGGCAATTAAGGGGCCCAAAGCTAAATAAACAGGGAAGTTCCACGGTACGATGACGCCAACCACACCTTTAGGCTGATACTGCACCCGTAGGCGATTGGATAAAAATAGCAGTTCAGTGCTACGTTTACTTGGTCGCATCCAACGGCGGACATGACGAATGGCATGTTCTGCTTCAAGCACTGAACCGAGTAAATCAAGCAGTTTTGATTCATCTACCGAGCGTGAACTAAAGTCGGTATTAATTGCAGTCGCAATCACATCTTGATAACGGATAATTTGTTTTTTTATTTGCAATAATTTGGTACGACGAGCATCGAGATCTGGGTAAGGCTGAGCATCAAAAGCAGCACGTTGCTGATTAAAAACCGAATACATATGCTCGGTTGCAGGATCACTGAAGGTTTGTGAAGTTGAAAGTGTCATTGTTGCTCCTTTCATGCTTATTAGTAGAATAGACTTTATGATTGATGAGATTTGTAGTCGATGTTAAATTGAGACAACAAAAGGTAATTTAGTGCCATTATGCATCATCACTCAAGGGATGAGGTGAAAAAATGCGTAAACAGGAGTTGAGCTCAACATTGGTCGAAGCACGTTATGATCAAAATCAATTGGCTCAAGGTACGCCGATCCTCGGTTTAACTAGTCTGCTAGAAGCCATGCAACAGCAAGGTTATCGTTTGGATGAGGTTTTAGCGGGCACAGGCATTTCTCAAGATGCGCTGAATAGTGCGGCCTCTCATATTTCCCCCTTTCAAAAATTACAACTGTTTCAAACCATTCAGCATTTAACTAAAGATCCGCTGATCGGTATGCGGGCTGGGCAAAAACAGCGGCTATCGGACTTTGGGGTTTATGGTTATGCGCTGTCTTCCTCTCGTAATTTTCAACAAGCCGTAGAGTTTGGTATTCGCCATATCAAACTCGCGGCACCCGTCCTTAAGAAAAGCTTTTCAATTCAAAAGCAAGTTGCCATTTTTGAAGGTCATGAAATTATTGCACTCGGCAAGCTATTGCCTCTGGTGTGTGAGTTTTGGTTTAGTTCAATGCAAACCCTGATTGAATGTGTTTTGGAAGCACCCTTTCAAGCGAAAAAATTATTAGTGCCTTATCCTGCCCCAGCGTATGCGGCAGAGTATGAAAAAGTCTTCCGCTGTCCAGTCGAGTTTGATGCTGATGTGATGCAATGGCATTTTGATCTTGATTGGCTCGATAAACCTTGTCCGAATGCCAATCCGATTACTGCAGATATGTGCCAATCTTTTTGTGAGCGCATGTTAGCTACAGATGACAATGAACAGGAACCTGAATTAGTTCGTAGCATTCGACTCATTTTATTAGATGCAGTGGGAAGCTTTCCAACGGCACAACAGATGGCAGATCAATTGCATTTATCCAAGCGGACTTTGTATCGCCGTTTAGCCGATGTGGATATCAGTTATCAAGAGATTTTAGACAGTACCAGAAGGCGGCTTGCAGATGAATATTTGGCAACAAGTTTGAGCATTGATGAAATCGCAGAACGCTTAGGATTTTCTGATACCTCAAATTTTAGAAAAGCCTATCGTAATTGGGTGGGGGTTTCACCAAATGAATATCGAGCCGATAAAAATAAGATAATTTAGTTTAAAAAATAGGTTTTATTCTCAAAATATGAATTTTTTAATTTAATTTTAATATCACGCGATAATAATGATGATTATAATTGTTGGAATGCTCATAAATAGCTATTTATTTTAACCACGATAGAAGTTTTATAAATGAATGATATTTGTTTTAATTATCATTTAATTAAATATGTTATTTTTTAATCAAAAAATGCACCATAATATTGCATTGTGATTTTAAATATATAACATTTTGATTAGTTATTCTTCAGGTGTTTTGATCGATTGATCTATATTTTTTAATAAAAACATATTAATAATTAGAGTCTTATATTTAAAAGTATATTTGTATACTTTTAAGGTATTTTTCATGTGAATGGCTGTGTTCACTATATAATTAAATTAAATGAATTAGCTAAAGTTAAATCGCATAGAATCTGTGCTGGATTAGGGTAGGTCTACCCATTAAAAAAACTTATTATGCTAAGGATTGCATTCAATGCTGACTTTTTTAGGTATCAGCATGATCATGTGCTTTATGTATTTGATCATGTCAAAACGTCTCAGTGCATTAGTTGCATTAATTTTAATCCCATTCATATTCGCTATTATCGCTTGGGGCTTAGGTTTTTATTTTGATAGCTTAAGTCATATTCAATTGGCCGAACTTGGCAATACCATGTTAGAGGGTATTAAAAAGCTTGCACCAACAGGCGTTATGCTTCTTTTCGCTATTTTATATTTTGCCTTAATGATTGATTCTGGGTTATTTGACCCTTCGGTAAGATGGATTTTAAAGAAAGTAAAAGGCGATCCATTAAAAATCACTTTGGGTACAGTTTTTCTCACATTATTGGTCTCTTTAGATGGCGATGGTTCAACCACATATATGATTTGTGTGGCGGCAATGATGCCGCTTTATAAACGAGTCGGTATGAATCCACTGATCATGACCTGCTTGATGTTGCTTTGTAGTGGTGTGATGAATTTGACGCCATGGGGTGGACCAACAGCCCGTGCTGCAAGTGCATTACAAGTTGATGCCAGTGAAGTCTTCATTCCAATGATCCCATCAATGATTGTGGCGGCTGCTTGGTTATTCTTCTTGGCTTATATGTATGGCATGTATGAACGCAAACGTTTGGGCGTGATTGAACTTGTAGACATCAGCCATGCCGATGATATTTCGATTTCAAAAGATCCAGAAGCACAACGTCCACATTTACGTTGGTTTAACGGTATTTTGACCTTAGTCTTGATGGCATCTTTGGTAAAAGGGATTTTACCAATGTCGATCTTATTTATGCTGGGTTTCTGTATTGCATTAGTCGTGAACTATCCGTGTGTCAACATGCAGAAAAAGCGTATTGCCATGCATGCAGACAGTGTCTTAGCAGTAGTGGGGGTAATCTTTGCTGCGGGTGTTTTTACAGGGATTTTATCGGGCACAGGTATGGTTGAGGCCATGTCTAAAGGTTTCGTTGCGGTGATTCCACCGAGCCTAGGACCTTATCTAGCGCCAATTACGGGCGTATTGAGTATGCCTTTGACTTTCTTTATGTCGAATGATGCCTTTTATTTCGGTGTTTTACCAATTCTTGCGGAAGCAGCATCGCATTATGGAATTTCGCCAGTTGAAATTGCACGTGCGTCGATTATTGGGCAACCGATTCACTTGTTATCACCTTTAGTTCCTTCAACATATTTGTTATGTGGTTTGGCTGCTGTAGAAATGGGTGATCATCAGAAATTCACGTTGAAATGGGCATTTATTACCTGCTGCGTGTTGATGGGTAGCGCCTTAATATTCGGTGTATTTCCATTTTATAATATGTAAATCAATTTGTTATAATGCTTTTATATTCATGAGAATATAAAAGCATACTTATTTACGCATTCCCACTTAATTCTAAATTTTGCTTGAAACACAGCGAAATAGAGATTTTTTACACTTTTTTTAGATGGTTAGGAACATAACAATGAAGATGAAAATTGCACTCGCGACAATGATGAGTATTGCGACCTGTTCTGCATTTGCAGCACCAAAATTTTATGGAGAGATTGATGCCAGTATTGATTATCTACCAGAAAAAAATGCAAATTCGGCAGATCATGATGTTTGGAAAGTAAATAGTAATAGTTCATTTGTTGGAATTAAAGGTGAAGAAAAATTAACCGAAAATTTGAGTGCGGTTTATTTAGCAGAATGGGCATTTTATGCGGATGGCGACAAAACTGATTGGTCGCAACGTAATCGTTTTGTCGGATTAAAAGATGATCGTTTTGGTACAGTCAAAATTGGTAAACATAATACACCGTTAAAAGATTTATCCAGTCCTGTAGATAGTTTTAATAACTATATCAGTAATAAAGCGGATATCACCGGCATTATGACAGGTGAGAATCGTGTCAATAATGTGGTGGTCTATGATTCACCTGAAATTGCCTTGAATGGTGGTAACTTAGAAGCCAGTGTTTTACTTGCAACAGGTGAGAGTAGAGGCATTGAAGATGATAAACGTGGTGGTGTGAATGCTGCGGGTCGTGGTCTAGGTGATGCATGGTCGGCATCGCTGAGCTATAGTCATCCTGTATTTTTGGTTGGTGTTGGCTATGACAAAGCCATTCCAAGTGATTTCTTGGGGCATGGTTTATTAAATGCAGCTGAGACTGAAACGCAAGTGGATGAAGTGTTCGCTGCTGCGAATACCGTGCGTGTGATTGGTCGTTTAACACCAATTGAAGGCCTAGCACTGAAAACGCTATACCAAACCTCGAAGGTCGCTGATAAAAAGGGGAATGATGACGCTGCAATCAACATTGATGATTCACAAGGCTGGCTCATCGGTGCGGAATACAAGTTACCAAATCAGTCAAAATGGACAGTGAAAGCACAATATAGCCAAAACAGTACCAGCTTTAAAAGCAATGAGGCGGATTTCGATGCCAAGCAATTATTGCTTGGTACAGACTATTCATTTAACAAACAAGTGAAAGTCTATGGCTATGCTGGATACTCAACATTCGAGCAAGCACGTGCTAAAGACAAGCAACCGATTGCGGGGACTGGTCTAGAATTTAAGTTCTAAATTTCAGTGAATTAACATCAATAAATAGGATAAATTTGTCCTATTTATTGGTGATTTTATTTGAAGTGTTTTTCTCGTTGATAAAGCAAGGCTTGACTTAATTCCTTTTAGAATATGTGAATAATAAAATATAAAAATTATTAATAATTTCTTCATTATTCTCCTGTATATTGAGCGCATTGATCTTCATGGATAGTGTGGATAGAAAAGGAAATGATTTTTAAAGATTTAAATATCTCTTTGTTTAATAGTATAAATTCTTTTGCAAAGGAGCATGCCGCGCTAGACAAGGCCGCAATTTTTTTGGCGGAGGATTTAAATACGGTACTGATCAGTTTTCTGGTATTTTTATTGGTCATCCAATGGAAAACATATCATCTTTTATTTGCCAAAACTTTAGTGATTGTGCTGTTTTCTTTACTTTTAAGCGACATTATTGAATTCTTTTATCATCATCCTCGCCCATTTCAAATTGACTTAGGTCATAAGTTAATTGGCCATGGTTCAACTTCATCTTTCCCAAGTCAGCATACGATAACGGTTGTGATTATTGGCTTTTCTTATTGGATGGCGGGCTTTAAAAAGATTGGTTTGATCGGATTATTGTGTAGTGTAGTTGTCGGTCTATCGAGAGTTTTTGTCGGTGTTCATTTTCCCTTTGATGTGATTGGTTCTTTTGTGATTGGTTTTATGCTGGTGGTATCAGTCAATTATGCACTGAAAGAATTGGCAATTAGAATTAGACGTATAAAGCCAGTTCAATTGATGGATTGATATCTGGCCTAAATGAATTTATAAAAAACGGAGCATTGCTCCGTTTTTTATTGTCCGAGTTATAAGAAATTTATTCGATTACCCCAAGAGTTTACGCACTGTTTACGTTACTTCTACCCAAGCCTCAACTAAGCTAAATTTATCTATATAACTTGAGCTTTCAGCTATGAGTGCTGTACTTGTTGAGATCAATCATCCATCTGCGCTTAAAAAGTATATTCAAACGGCAATCTGCAACAATGATATTAATGGTGTTACGCTAAAAAAACGATTTATAGAAGAAGTTGAAACTTATTTAAAACATTATCCACAGACTCAACACGTCGATATTTATTTATGTGACTTAAATGGACATTTACGCGGTAAACGTATAGATGTCGGTTGCCTCAAAAATCTGAGTAAAGGCTGTTATTTTCCATTGTCGATTTATGCTATGAGTTTGGATGGCAAAGTGATTGAAGAGACAGGACTCGGTAAATATATTGGAGAGCCTGATCATTTATGTGAACCTGTTTTAGGCACATTGAAACCACACGCACTTGAGCCAGAAACAACAGCCCAACTACTGCTCAGTATGAAGGATGATCATCAGCAAGATTGCGTATTTGAACCTCGCAATATGTTGAAAAAAATCCTCTCTCAACTTCATGATAAAAGTTACTTTCCCTGTATCGCTGCCGAAGTCGAGTTCTATCTGCATCCCTTAAGTGAGGCTGATGAGGTTGAAGAAACCATGAGCCAATGCTTTGATATTAATACCTCCGATCATTATCAAAATATTCTGAATGAGATCGAAGCAGTCGCAAAACGACAGCGTATTCAAATTACAGGAATCGTTTCTGAATCCTCTTCAGGTCAGTATGAGATTAATCTGCAACATACAACGGATCTATTGAGCTTATGTGATCAGATTATGTTGCTGAAAAGAAGCATCAAGCAGATTGCGAATAAGCATGGACTACGTGCAAACTTCCTTGCCAAGCCTGATATGCATAAGGCGGGCAGTGGTATGCACTTCCATATGAGTCTTTTAGATCAGAATCAGGAGAACCTTTTTAGTTCGGCGCAAGAAAAAATCTCTGACAATTTATTAAAAGCGGTGAGTGGATTACTGTTATTGATGCCTGATTCAATGGCGATTTTAGCGCCTAATTTAAACTCTTTTAGACGCTTTAAATTTGGCAATCATGTGCCACTTGAAGCCAATTGGGGGCTGAATAATCGAAATGTGGCGATTCGAATTCCATGTTCAGATCAAGAAAATCAGAGACTGGAATACCGCGTGGCAGGAGCTGATTGTAATCCTTATTTGGCTGTCGCTATAATTTTGATAGGTACATTGCATGGTCTAACACAGGGATTAGATATTCCAAAGCAAGCGCATCAGTTAAAACTGAAAAGTGAGCATCTATTCTTGCCGACTGAGCAAATGCAAGCATTGCAATTATTCCAAGCCAATTCGGTTTTAATCGAATACTTAGGAAAGGACTTTGCCACGCTTTGGTGTACGCTAAAGCAGGCTGAATATCAAAGTGTCTATAGCCAGATTACAGCGATCGAAAAGAGTTGGGATATTTAGCCGCTCGATGTGCTGTTGCAATATAACAAAAATGCTAATGGGTTATGCGCTCAGCGGGACTCGAACCCACGTCGGTCGCTTAGGAGGCAACTGCTCTATCCAGTTAAGCTATAAGCGCATAATTTTATGATTATAAACAAAAAAGTGATTGCAGAAGCAATCACTTTTTAATGAAACCGATCAGCTGTTAACTTTCAGTTTTACGATTTAAAAACTTATAGAAAATAAACATTAATACGATCCAGATCGGAATCATCAGTACAGATTCTTTGAAGCCTTGTTGCCACATGATGTAAAGCACCACAGCAATAAAACCTAATACCAAATAGTTACTAAATGGAGACCATAAAGCAGGGTAAGAGGTTTTAATTTGAGCTTTTTTGATATGACTTCTATATTTCAAATGGGTCAAACTGATCATGGCCCAGTTTAAAACCAGTGCACCAACAACCACATACATCAAATGTCCAAGTGCATCTTCAGGTACAAAGTAGTTTAACAAGACACAACCAAAGATCAGGAATGCCGAGAGCAGGACTGCTGGAACAGGGACGCCTTGTTTATTGGTTTTGGTAAAGATTTTTGGTGCATTACCTTGTTGAGCTAGGCCAAATACCATACGGCTATTGGCATACATACCACTGTTGTATACAGATAATGCTGCTGTCAGGATAATAAAGTTAAGTAGGTGGGCTGCCCAACCAATCCCCATTTGACTGAAAATCATCACGAATGGACTTTTATCTAAGCCACCTAAGTCCAATTGGTTCCAAGGCACAAGTGACAAGAGAATAGCAAGCGAACCCACATAGAACACTAAAATACGAATCACCACTTGGTTAATCGCTTTAGGAATGGTGGTCTTTGGATCTTTGGCTTCTGCTGCGGCCATACCAATCAGTTCAATACCCCCGAAGGCAAACATCAAGAAAGCCAGCATATAGAACAAGCCATCGAAGCCATGCGGGAAAAAGCCGCCATGTGACCACAGGTTGCTAAATGAGGCTGTTGAATTTGCATCCGCAGTGAAGAGCAAGAATAGACCAAACAAGATCATGGCAACGACAGCAGTCACCTTGATGATCGCTAACCAGAACTCTGATTCACCATAGAATTTAACATTGGTTAGGTTCACTGCCGTAATCACGACAAAGAAGAACAATACAGACTGCCAAGCGGGGATTTGTGGCCACCAGTAATTAATGTATTTACCTACTGCCGTTAGCTCAGTCATTGCGACAAGGATATACAGTACCCAGTAATTCCAGCCAGTGATAAAACCTGGAAATTTACCCCAATACTTATAAGCAAAATGGCTAAATGAACCTGCAACAGGTTCTTCAACAATCATTTCACCTAAATGACGCATGATTAGAAAAACAATCAAGCCGCCAATCGCATACCCCAAAATAATAGATGGCCCAGCAGACTGGATAATTTGCGCAGAACCTAAAAATAAGCCCGTACCAATCGCTCCACCCATCGCAATGAGTTGGATATGGCGGTTTTTTAGTCCACGCTGAAGTTGAGAAGAATCGTTGTTCAAAGGACTGAGCTCGACGAGGAATTAACTGGATTATTCTAATAGATTCAAAGATTTTCGCCTAGTAAAAGTACAGCGATGCTATGACTGGAAAGTTGTTTTTAAAAGTTATTTAAAATCTTATATTTATATGAAAATTAAAATGAAATATGCTGCAATTTTGTACAGCTGGAGAATGCCTTTGTTTTTCCCGACGGATGGAATAGTATTTTTGCCATTGTGAAAGTCTTGAAATCTACTCACTATAATGCACAGATTTTACACATTATGACCAATCCCAAAACCATTGGTCGTATGGTATTTTTGATGGCCGTGCAGTACCTTTAGATTCAAAACCAATCTGCACCAAGAATATGATAAAAGGAAGACATTGACATGAGCTCAGTACCGCAAATAAAAGTCCCAGCAACCTATATGCGTGGGGGGACAAGTAAAGGTGTGTTTTTCAAACTGGATGATTTACCTGAAGCGGCACAAATAGCGGGCAAGGCACGTGATCAACTTCTTCTCCGTGTGATTGGCAGTCCAGACCCTTATGGCAAACAGATTGATGGCATGGGTGGGGCGACCTCAAGCACCAGTAAAACGGTAATTTTGGCAAAAAGTTCTGAGTCAGAACACGACGTTGATTATCTATTTGGTCAAGTATCAATTGATCAGCCGTTTGTCGACTGGAGTGGTAACTGTGGCAACCTAACCGCAGCAGTGGGTTCCTTTGCCATTTCAAATGGTTTGGTCGATGCAGCGCGTATTCCTGAAAATGGGATTTGTACGGTACGGATCTGGCAGAAGAATATTCAAAAAACCATTATTGCACATGTTCCTGTGACCAATGGTCAAGTTCAGGAAACAGGTGATTTTGAACTGGACGGTGTGACTTTCCCCGCAGCTGAAGTTCAGATTGAAT
Organism: Acinetobacter higginsii; assembly: GCF_000369845.1. Taxonomy (NCBI): domain Bacteria; kingdom Pseudomonadati; phylum Pseudomonadota; class Gammaproteobacteria; order Moraxellales; family Moraxellaceae; genus Acinetobacter; species Acinetobacter higginsii. The sequence goes on from NZ_KB850223.1 coordinate 266,089, forward strand.
TTTTAGACCCAGCGGATGATGGCGAAGAAGGCGGCGATATGTTCCCGACAGGAAACGTTGTGGATCAACTGGTTGTTCCTGAAATTGGCACATTTCAAGCCACATTTATCAATGCAGGTATTCCGACCATTTTCCTCAATGCAGAAGATATTGGTTATCAAGGTACAGAATTACAAGATCAGATTAATGGTGATGCTGCAGCTTTAGCACGTTTTGAGAAAATTCGTGCTTATGGCGCAGTACATATGGGTTTGATTGAAGATATTTCAGAAGCAGCTGCGCGTCAGCATACGCCTAAAATTGCTTTTGTATCACAACCAAAGAGCTATACCTCATCAAGTGGTAAACCCGTCGAGACCAGTGATGTGGACTTATTGGTACGTGCTTTGTCGATGGGCAAATTACATCATGCCATGATGGGAACGGCAGCAGTTGCGATTGGTACGGCAGCCGCTATTCCAGGAACCTTAGTGAATTTGGCTGCTGGTGGCGGTGAGCGTGAAGCCGTTCGTTTCGGTCATCCATCTGGGACTTTACGTGTGGGTGCTCAAGCTGAATTGATTGATGGTAAGTGGTCTGTTAAAAAAGCCATTATGAGTCGCAGTGCGCGTGTGTTGATGGAAGGCTGGGTTCGTGTACCAGGGGATACCTTCTAGTTTATTTTCTTTTTGAGTTTTATAGGTAAGGCCTTCATTTGAAGGCCTTATTATTTTAGGTCTATTAAAAATACAAACACAATTTCATGAGATAAATAATGTTATGATGTGGCAATTCTGACAAGTCTTGTCATTTTACTCTTCCATTCAGATTTCCTGAGGCAACAACTGTGTCATCTATCTCTCAAGTTAATGCGGATGTTCTAAAACAAGCTCAACAACGTATTCAACAAGATTTATTGACAGCATTGGCTGCATTTTCAATTCCAGAACCTTTAAAAGCAGCCGTTCATCATACCGTGATGTTAGGTGGTAAGCGGGTTCGTCCTGCACTCTGTTATGCAGCAGCGTCATTACAGCCGAATCACAACTTTGCAGCAGCACGCCGTGCCGCAGTTGCGGTTGAATTGATACACTGTTATTCGTTGGCACATGATGATTTACCATGCATGGACAATGATTTACTACGTCGTGGACAACCAACCTGTCATGTTGCATTTGGTGAAGATACGGCCTTATTGGCGGGTGATATTTTGCAGTCGATGGCATTTGAGATTTTGGGCAGCCGTTTGTTTGATGAGCAGGGCCAAGGAACTGAAGCTGCCATTGTCTTAAAACAAGTGCAAATCTTGGCAACAGCAAGTTCAAGAATGGTTTGTGGTCAGGTATTGGATTTACAGGCCGAAGGGGAAGGAAAACAAGTTGATCAAGCTGAATTGGAAAATATTCACCGCAATAAAACAGGGGCTTTGATTCAAGCGGCGATTATGATGGGCGCGGTGACCATTTTTAATGGGACTGATCAGGCCATTCCGAAATTACGCCAATTTGGGCAAACGATTGGTTTAGCCTTCCAAGTGCAAGATGATATTCTAGATGTGACGGCAAGCACTGAGACTTTAGGTAAAACTGCTGGTAAAGATGAGCAAGTTCAAAAATCAACTTATCCATCGTTGATGGGCTTAGCACAAGCACAGGCTTATGCACAAACTTTACATGATCAAGCCTTTGAAGCCTTGGCTTATTTTGGTGCTGATGCCAAAGAGCTGGTCGAAATTTCGCAGTTTTTACTGGCACGGAAAAGTTAATCTTTCGTCAGCTTTGATCTATTATTGAGTGTTATAAAAGACCATCCTTGTATGGTCTTTATTTTTGGAGTCGGTATATACCTTAAGATGATCAACAGAATAGATTTAAGCAGTTTATAAATCATTGTTTTAATATAAAAGTGAATCTAAGATAAATAGATGATCCATAGAAATAACAACAGAGCATCACTTTATGAATGACGATCAATTAGAACAATGTGCGCTTGAATATGGACAACAACTGGCTTTTTCCATCCAATCACAACCTTTTGGTCCAGACTGTGAGGTCTTTAAGGTCTTTGATAAGGTATTTATGTTGATTGGTGCTTATTCTGGCAAGTTGCTGGTGACGATTAAATGCGAGCCTGAGAAAAGTTTGGAATATCAGGAACTTTATCCTTCGATTTCGGCAGGCTACCATATGAATAAGAAACACTGGATATCAATTGCCAGTAGTCATGAAATTACAGCTGATTTGCTGCAAGATCTGATTAAAGATTCTTATGATTTGGTGGTGGGGAAACTCCCACTTAAAGATCGAAAACGGATTCAGAATGTATAAAAAATAAAGCAGCGATAACGCTGCTTTATTTTGATTTGAAAAATGGGTTTAGTGTTTACCCATAATTCCACGAATGGCATTGAGTACATCCGCTGGAAGGACCACAGTTTTTGCATTGCTAGATTTTGAAAGATCTTGCATCGCTTTCACATATTGCTCACCGAGTAAGTAAGCAACAGGGATTTCTTTATCACCGACAGCTGTCGTGACCATTTCAATCGCACGTTGTGAAGATTCTGCAAGAACAACCTGTGCCTCTGCATCACGACGCGAAGCTTCCAAACGACCATCCGCTTCTAGAATCGCAGCCTGTTTTTCACCATCTGCTTTAGTCACCGTCGCACGACGTTGACGCTCAGCCGCCGCTTGAGCTTCCATCGCAGCTTGCATGGTGTGAGATGGCTGAATATCTTGGATTTCAACCGTTTTCAGGGTAATGCCCCAATCTGAAATATCATCAGAAATGGCTGCTTTTAACTTCGCTTTGATATGATCACGTGAAGAAAGCGCATCATCCAAATCCATTTCACCAACGATTGAACGGAGTGAAGTTTGAACAAGGTTTTGAATGGCCCAAGTATAGTTTTCAATCCCATACACCGCTTTTTCTGGTGTTGTCAGGTTGATATAAGCTACGGCATTCATCACCAGTACAGCATTGTCTCGGGTAATGACTTCTTGTGAAGGAATATCTAAAACAATATCTTTCGTGGTAATTTTATAAGCAACTTCGTCTACATATGGAATCACGAAATTGAGACCAGGATTCAACGTGGTATGGTATTTACCTAAACGTTGAACAATCCATTTATAACCTTGGGGAACAATACGAACCCCTTTAAAGATGGTTATAGCAATAAAAGCTAAAAAAGCTAAAACAACAATAGTACCGACAGACATTGAAAACCCTCTTTTGTGTTTATGACGTGCTATGCGGTTGAACGACTAAATCATTACCCAAAATATCAACGACTCGAACGCGATCGCCGACTTGTACAGGTACAGTACAACGGCAATTCCATTCATCAGAACCTAAAACAGGCATCGAGAAGCGTACAATAATTTGTCCATGTTCAAGACCAGTCTGGATCACCATACCGACTTGACCAATGGTTGCTTCACGAGGAAGTCCTGCTTTGGTTTTATCAATGGAGAGAGGTTTGATAAATTTGAACCAAAGAATCGTGCATAAAATAGATAAAATTCCCCAAGTAATGACTTGGGTGGTAAAGCCCATCATCGGGAAAAGCCACAGTAAAATACAGACCATGACGGCTGCTATGCCAAACCATAATGCAGCAAAAGCAGGCAAAATTAACTCTGAAAGAATGAGTAAAATCCCTAATACAAACCAGTGCCAAGGTTCAACTACAAATTCCATAGATTTGCTCGCATCATTAAACGGAGTGAAGGTGAAAAAATATTCACCTTTAGCACTCTAGCAGATCATTATCTTTATGAATATACAAAGATTGTTTTTTTGGAATTTGGGGCTGTTGGTCATGAGAAATCTTGCTTAGATTGCAAGTCGTTATGCAGATCAACAGCCCTTGAGGAGGATTTTTAGAATTTAGACTTTGGCGCAGGCTTAAGGGCAGCAGGGGAGTTTTTAAACGTCGTAATCGCATTTCGAATCGCAGTGATCTTGGCTTGAGCCGCTTTTTCACCTTCCAAAATTGCTTCATTACTGGATTTAAGATCAAGTGCACCGAGATGACCGACTTTAGGTTGAATCACGACAGTGGCTTGATTGAGCTCTTCATTAATACTTTGCTGTCCCATAATATTAATGGTTTGATCGAGTAAGCCCCACATACTTAAAGGTTTGCCTCCTACCGGACGTGCAGAAATATCTACGGCAATCACAATATCGGCCCCCATATCTTTGGCTGTTTTGACAGGAATTGGACTGACTAAGCCACCATCTACATATTTGGTATTGCCAATCACCGCAGGCACAAACACGTTTGGAATACTACAAGAAGCTCGTACAGCTTGACCTGCGTTGCCTTTAATAAACTCTGCTTTTTTTCCATTATCTAAGCGCGTTGCGACCGCAGCAAAACGAATTGGGAATTGCTCAATTGGTTTATTGCCCACTTGCGTATTTACATAGTTTTGTAGTTTTTGGCCGAGGATAATACCTTGACTATTCAAAGTTAAATCGCGTAAATCAGATTCTTGCAGTTTTAACGCCAGATTCTGCATTTGATAAGGGGTTTGTCCACTGGCATAAATACTGCCCACGAAACTCCCTGCACTGGTGCCCGTCACGATTTTGGCTTTAATGCCATGTGACTCTAACACTTTGATCACGCCAATATGGGCAAAGCCTTTGGCACCGCCACCACCCAACGCGAGTGCAATGACAGGTTCACGTGCTTTAATCGCCGTAGTTTGAGGTGTTTTCTTTGCTGTTTGATCACAACCAAATAAAGCGAGACTTAGAACAGCCAAGCAAGACAGTCGAGCAATTTTCATATCAGGTGCAGATAAAATGTACAAAAAGATGGGCACATCAGAGCAGATTTGCCCTTAACTTTCTAGTTTTTTTTCACAAGTTTTTGTAAGGGTTCTGCCAGCCAATCTGGGTTTTTGGGCGAGAAGTGTCCGACATAACGTTGCATGATGTGCTCTAAGTCTTGTTGATAGTGACCTGTTGGGGTAAAAGCACCTAAGCAGTAAATGGTTTTATGGTCGTAATCAAAAGCAAACATTACGATGGGAATCCCAGCAGCATGGGCAATATGATAGAAACCACTTTTCATTTTCTCTGCTTTTTTACGTGTTCCTTCAGGCGCCATCCCAATCCAGATTTTATCGTGTTGATGAATCGTGGCAACAACTTGCTCTGTCAAACCATGAGCACTATCACGATGAACAGGAATGAGTCCTGCCCAGTTTAAAAGTGGCTTCAAAGCTGGTTTAAATAAAGTATCTTTACCTAAAACCGTAATTTTTAAGCCCAAGCCACCTATAGCGAGAAAACCATACCAACCATCAATATTGGAAGTATGTGGCGAGATAATGGCAACAGCTTTAGGTAGATTGGGAATTTCACCAACAACCGTCCAGCCTTGACCGAGAAAAAGTTTTTTACACAATGCACGACTATAAGCTGTACCACGTTGTGGAACCAGCGGAGGTAAATCTGGAAAATGCTGTGGCATAAATCACGATATGTAATGACAACTACAATTATGTTAAACACTCATGACAGCGCCTGCATTGGCAAAAAATAAGATTTTATTGCCTTACAGATGAAAGGATTGGATACTTAATCGACTTTATTGTACTGCCATGGAAAACGCGGAATGCCTAATCTTCGACAGATTTACATTTTATTGTTTTCTTTGTATTGGGCACAGGGCTTGCCTGTTGGCTTTATGACGCATGCATTACCTGTGATTTTAAGGGCACAAGGGGTATCGCTGGCGCATATTGGTGGTTTCGGCTTATTGATGTTGCCTTGGTCGATTAAGATTTTTTGGGCTGCTTATGTGGATCGGTTTGCCTTATTTGGATTCGGGCACTACCGTAGCTGGATCATTCCGACGCAACTTTGCAGCGTTGTTATTCTAATTATTCTCTCATTTTTCCCTATCTATGCCTTGGATCAACCGAGTTATCTACTGATTTTCTTTGGCTTACTCTTGTTGATGAATTTAACAGGGGCAACCCAAGATATTGCCACAGATGGTTTGGCTGTCAATTTACTCAAAAGTGATCAGCAGCATTGGGGCAATACCTTCCAAGTGATCGGATCACGTTTAGGTTTTATTGTTGGGGGCGGAGCTGTACTTTGGTGTTTGGATTGGCTGGATTGGCAAAGCACATTTCTGGCTTTGGCAGGTTTGGTTTTTTTAAACACATTGCCTGTTTTATTTTATTCCGAGCCGCAACATGAAAGCAAAGACACACTCAATAAAGCGAATGTTCAATCCTTTACTCAGGCAATTAAAGCTTATTTAAATTATTTTCAATCCTCTCAAGAGTTAAAAGCATGGCTGTTGGTACTGATCAGTTTTAAAGTGGCTGATGGCCTAGCAGGACCTTTATTGAAACCATTGATGGTGGATATGGGGCTGAATTTCACTCAGATTGGGGTGTTTATTACCATGTTTGGAGCGGTTGCGGCATTATTGGGAGCGGCTGTCGCTGGACTATTATTAAAATATTTCTCTAGAACAAGTTGTTTAATCGTATTCTCATTTCTGAAAATTATAAGTTTGGGGGCGTATGCCGTTCTCGGCTATGCCTATGAATCTCGTTATCAAATTGCTCCACTTTGGTTGTATGTGGTAAATGCGGTTGAAGATGCCTGTTCTGCAATGCTGCTGGTGGTGATGCTGACACTGGTCATGCAATATAGCCGTAAACAATTTGCAGGAACGGACTTTACCTTTCAGGTATCGATCATGGCAACGGTCAGTGGTTTATTGTATTTATTCAGTGGTGTGGTGGGCGATTGGCTGGGCTATGCAGATTATTTACTGGTGATCTGCATCATTTCAATGCTGTGTTTGAGTCCGATCTTTTATTGGAAAAATAAAGCAAGATAAAGGTCACTTTTTATTACAATTTTTGTGTTTAAACGATGTATGTTGAAACAAATAATCTGGGTATATGACTCAGCTTATATAGGAATGGAATGATTTTCGTCGGATTTTATCATTTTATGAATATAGAGATTTCTGTGAGTAAGAATACAGAAATATTGTGATAATTAATTGATATAGATATTAAATTTAGAGTAGATATTGTCGTAAATAAGTCAATTAGAATGAATAACTGAATGTATAAAAATTAAACTTTAGTCGAAATTGGAATAAATTAATAAGATTTTAATCGTTTTGTCATATAAAGTTAATGTGTAGGATTTGTTACAAATTTAACCAGGATGTAAACAATGAAAATCAAAATTGTAACAGCAGCAGTGCTTAGTTTACTTGCAACAACCACTTTTGCTGCACCAACATTTTATGGCGAGATTGATGCCAGTGTTGATTATTTACCAGAAAAAAATGCAACGAAGTCAAACAAAGACGTTTGGGAAATCAGCTCAAACAGTTCATTCCTTGGACTTAAAGGTGATGAAAAGCTAACTGAGCGTTTAAGCGCAGTTTATGCAATTGAATGGGGCTTTAGCGCTGATGGTGATAGCAATGATTGGGTACAGCGTAACCGTTTTGTCGGTTTGAAAGATGCGCAATTGGGTACTTTGAAAATTGGTAAGCATGATACGCCTGTAAAACAATTATCGAGCGTTGTAGATACTTTTAACAACTATGTTGCCAACAAGGCTGATATCACAGGTATTTTCACAGGTGAAAACCGTATTGATAATGCAGTGATTTATGAATCACCAGCAGTGAAATTACTCGATGGTGCATTTAAATTTAATGCGTTACTTGCAACAGGTGAGTCTTCTGGTATTAAAGCAACCAGTGGCGGCGCAAAAGTTGCTGGTCGTGGTTTAGGTGATGCATGGTCAGCATCTGTAACTTATGAAAATCCATTGGTGGTAGCTGGTCTTGGTTATGACAAAGCGATTCCAAGCACCTTCCTTGGTCGTGGTTTCTTAAATGCTGCTGAGCCTGCAATTGCTGGTGGTGGCTTGTTTGCAGCGGCAAATACGGTACGTGCAATTGGTAAAGTCACGCCGCTTGAAGGCTTGGCACTTAAAGCACTGTATCAGACTTCAGAAGTAGAAGCTGTGTCTGGTAATGCGCCAGGTTCAGAAAATATTGATGATACACAAGGTTGGTTGTTAGGCGCGGAATATAATATCCCTCAAGCGAAGAACTGGACGGTGAAAGGTCAATATAGTCAGAATGATACGAGCTTTAAAACCAATACTGCTGACTTTAAAGCAAAACAAATTATTGCTGGTGCAGATTATGCATTTAACAAACAAGTTAAGACTTATGGTTATGCAGGTTATCTAACGCTTGAGCAAGCAAGCAAAAAGGATAAACAACCTGTTGCAGGCTTAGGTTTAGAGTTCAAATTCTAATCTGCTTTTATTTAAAAAAATGCCCTTTAAGTTTGCTTAAAGGGCATTTTTGTTTATATTGTTTTTTCTTTAAATAGAATAGTTTATTTTCATAAAACGCTAGGCTACAAGGATGGAGGATTACTTCAACAAGGATTTATAAAAATAGGACCTTATTCATACTTTAATTACTCCAATTCTTAATTAACTCAATTTTCAACCTGTCATTTGTTGGGTTGCTATTGTTTTGTTTAAGTCATTTTTAAGTTTTTATTCTTATCTTAAAAAAAGCTAAGAAATTTATTTTTAGATTGTGATGCTTATGTTGCTAAAAAGACTCAAAACCAAGACCATTTCATTACTTACCTTCAATGTGTTACTCGCAGTTTGGTTAGGGGTTTTTCTGAATTTTGCATTTTATGAAAAGATGCAGACACTGACCCCCTATACAGGTTTTAAAGCAGGACTATTTGTTTTAGCCTCAGTCGGTGTGGTAACTGCATTCTATACTTTTCTTTTTCAAGTTTTGAATTGGAAATGGACCGTAAAACCAATTGCAATCGCCTTAGTTTTTATTGGTGGTTTTGCCTCTTATGCGGTTAATACTCTAGGGGTCTGGATCACTTCAGACCAAATTCAAAACCTGATGCAAACGGATATCGCTGAAGCAAAAGATACCTGGTCTTGGCATTTGCTGGTCTGGATCATTGGTATGGTGATTGTGCCGATTATTGTGATTTTGCTGATTAAACTAAAACCAGAACCTGTTATTCGACAAATTTGGAAAAAGGTGGTGGCTTCACTTGTTTCTTTAGCTATGGTTGGTGGTTTACTATTTGTCTTTTATGTCGATTTTGCTGCAATCTTTCGTGAAAACCGCGATTTAAAAGGCATGATTTCTCCTCAAAATATGATTGCTTCATTTGTATCGTATTATAAAAAGAAAGCACCAAAGGAAAATTTACCTCTGGTGACTTATGGCGAAGATGCTCAAGCAACGCAATCATCAACAGCTGTACCCAAATTGATGGTATTGGTGGTGGGTGAAACGGCGCGTGCAGAAAATTTTTCTTTAAATGGTTATGCAAAAGATACGAATCCTAAGTTATCCAAACAAGATATTTTGAATTTCTCTCAGGTGAGTTCGTGTGGTACAGCAACGGCAGTTTCAGTACCTTGTATGTTCTCTGGTATGCCAAGAGAAGATTACGATGAACGTCTCGCGAGTCATCGAGAAGGTCTACTGGATATTGCAAAACGAGCGGGTTACCAAGTGACTTGGATTGATAATAATTCGGGTTGTAAAGGGACTTGTGACCGTGTTGAGCAATTTAAAATCCCTGAGCCAATTCAACAGAAATGGTGTAAGGATGGAGAGTGCCTGGATGATATTCTGATTGATAGTTTAAAAGCTTATATTGAAACAATCCCGAAAGATGATACCCGTCCACATTTAGTGGTATTGCATCAAATGGGCAGCCATGGACCAGCCTATTATAAGCGGGTACCTGCTGAATACCGTGTATTTAAACCAACTTGTGACACCAATGCGATTCAGGGCTGTACTCAAGAAGCACTCGTGAATAGCTATGATAATACTTTGCTTTATACCGATTATGTTTTAGATTCATTGATTGAAACATTAAAAAATACAACGAAATATCAAACAGGTTTGTGGTATTTGTCTGATCATGGTGAATCAACAGGTGAGAGTGGGATGTATTTGCATGGTGCACCTTATGCGATCGCACCGACGCAACAAACCCATGTACCGATGGTGATGTGGTTCTCTCAGACATGGCAGCAACAAGCCGCGAAGCAAGTCAAATGTTTGGCACAACAAAGTAAAAATAAGCTGAGCCAAGATAACTTGTTCCCAACCATGCTGAGTTTGCTTGATATCAAAACCAAGGTAATTAATGCTAAAAATGACATGTTGCAGACATGTCCTAACCCATAAGGTGTAATGAAATCATGACTAAGATCTTGATGATAGAAGATGATTTTATGATTGCTGAGTCAACATTGACTTTATTGCGATATCATCAGTTTGAGGTGGAGTGGGTCAATAACGGGGTCGATGGACTAGCTTTGTTAACCAAACAGTCTTTTGATTTAATCTTGTTGGATTTAGGCCTACCTTTGATGGATGGGATGCAAATTCTCAGACAGATTCGTCAACGTAGTTCAATACCTGTGTTGATTATTTCTGCACGAGATCAGTTACAAAATCGTGTTGATGGTCTCAATCAAGGTGCAGATGATTATTTGATCAAACCGTATGAGTTTGATGAATTACTTGCACGAATCAATGCGTTATTACGTCGTGGCAGTGTAGAAACAGCACAATTGAAAAGTCAGTCACAATTGTTAAAAAGTGGTGAGTTGATTCTTGATGTTGAACAGCACTTGGCGACATTTAAAGGACAACAGATTGAACTTTCTAATCGGGAATGGGCCATTCTGATCCCGATGGTTTCTCATCCAAATAAAATTTTCTCGAAAGCTAATTTGGAAGACAAACTGTATGATTTTGACAGTGAAGTGACCAGTAATACCATTGAAGTCTATGTGCACCATTTACGAGCCAAACTTGGAAAAGACTTTATTCGAACCATTCGTGGTCTAGGTTATCGTTTGGGGCAAGCTTAAACTTATGAAAAAAACTCAGCATTATTCACTCAAGAAAAGACTGATTTGGGGGACCTCTATTTTCAGTATTGTGCTGGGTTGTTTCTTGATTTTAGCCGCATATAAAATTTCATTGCATGAAGTCGATGAAATTTTAGATACCCAAATGCAGTATATGGCGGAACGTTCAAGTTCTCAGCCAGTAACGCCAACGGCAAGTCGGGTGGAGTTGCACAGAACCTACCATGAAGAGGATTTGTTGATTGATATTTGGGCCTATAAAGATCAAAGTCATTTATGGCATCAGACCCATCTCTTGCTCCCGCCTGTGAAACAAGCTGGTTTTTATACCCAAAACACACCGCAAGGAAAGTGGCGTGTGTATGTGATTCCATTAAAAGACTATCAGATTCAAGTCAGTCAACAAGAAGAGGTACGCCATGCGTTTGCGTGGGAGTTGGCCGGGAGTATGTTTGTCCCTTATCTGCTCTTATTGCCGATTGCGATTTTGGTGTTAGCATTTATTATCAGTTTGAGCTTAAAACCCTTAGATGATTTTAAAACGGAATTGACCCAACGTGATTCGGATGGTTTATCACCGATAGATGTGAAAGATTATCCACAAGAACTGTTACCCACCATTGAAGAAATGAATCGTTTATTTGAGCGTATTCAGCATGCTCAAACTGAGCAAAAGCAATTTATTGCCGATGCCGCGCATGAACTTAGAACACCTGTGACTGCACTGAATTTGCAAACCCGAATTTTGATCAGTCAGTTTCCAGAACATGAGGCTTTGCAAAATCTGAGTAAAGGCTTAGCCCGTATTCAACATTTAGTCACCCAGCTTTTGGCATTGGCTAAGCAGGATGTTGCACTAAGCCTGATTGAACCCAATACTAATTTCAGATTGAACGATGTTGCACTCAACTGTGTTGAGCAATTGGTGAATTTAGCCATGCAAAAGGAGATTGATTTAGGCTTTGAGCGCAATGATCCGATTGAAATGCAGAGTCTTGAATCAACGGTACATTCGATTATTTTTAACCTGATTGACAATGCAATTAAATATACCCCGAATCAAGGCATTATTAATATTTCAGTCTATAGCGATACCGATGATTTTGCCTATATTCAAATCGAAGATAGTGGTAATGGAATTGATCCTGAACAATACGACAAAGTACTAAAACGTTTTTATCGTGTCCACCATCACTTAGAAGTGGGTAGTGGGCTTGGACTTTCAATTGTAGATAAAGCCACCCAACGTTTAGGTGGGGTTTTGACTTTATCTCGGAGTATTGAATTAGGCGGTTTGAGCGTATTGGTCAGATTACCAAAGAAACTTGCGCATCATGAACCGCATTGAATATAACGAGGGCTTAATTTGACTGAGTATTGGCTTCAGATTGCTGTTTCAGATCGCGCAGAAATAACACACATTTCTGGATACGTTTACCATCATTGCCGACTTTGCTGACATTCAAGCGTAATACCCAGTTTAAACGTTTACCGACCTTACAAATATCTTTATAGACTTGAGGTTCATCCAGTAAAGCTTGATAAAGCAGTTGGCTGGCTGGCTCGAGTCGTTCAAATTCAAAATGATAGGCTGTCGAGAAGATAAATAGTAACCAGTCACGAACAAAACAATCATGCAGGCTGAGCACATCTCGCGGATCTGTTTCAAAATCAATAAAAGTAAACTGATTTTGTTCATCGACCAGAATGTTCCGCGCAAAGGCTTCACTTAAATAACCCTCATTCGCATGCAACTGGCGAATGGCCTGAATGGCTTGATGAAATAAGCCGAATTGTTGTTCTGGATGATCTTTAAGGCTTGCAATTTTCTGGTCTAGTTGGCTGACATGGCTTTGACGTTGTGAGCCGACATCTTCGAGCAGAATGCCTTTTTTTGAGAGTGCCAATACATTTGGTGTTGAAATCCCTAATGCTTTGAGCTGCTGAATACGTTTGAATTCACATTGGATTGCAACTGCCCCCCCTTGGTTGGGAACTGGGGTGATGGAGCCGAGATTAAATATTTTTGCTAGCCATTTCAGAGGCGTATATAACCACAAACCATGACGTTCAGATGCTTTTTTAAGCCATACTTTACGTGAATCTAGTTCATAAGACTGAATAGAGTCGGATTGCGTTGCTAAAGTGGATTCCAAAAAAGATTGATAGTCAGACATACGGCAGCAAAAATAATCCTAATGTGAGCGTCAAACATACTCGTTGTTTGAGTACGGGCGTTCACTTTACCACATCAATTGTCGATAACGGTATAGAATTACGATTTGTAATGGCTTGGTGGCGTTTATAAGTGAACGCATACAACACAAGGTTCACAGCAACGCAAACCCATGCAGTCCACAAATTATGACTCAAAAAATGGGCGCCGCGCATCATCTGAGCCCAACCCATCGCAAATCCAATGATCATTGCTGCCACGAGATAAAACCAAGCACGTTGTGTTTGATGTAGACGATAGGCAAAATAGCCTGTGACCAATGCAAAACCTGTACTGGCATGTCCACCTGGAAAGCAGTGTCCAGCAGTTGCAGAGAAATCCCAGATAAAGCCTGTTGGCGTTTCATGGGTCATGTACCATGGACAGGCGTGATAAGAATGGGCTTTGAGTAGTCCTACGATACCTGTACAGAGCATGCTGACCCAAAACATATAACCATATTGCCAACGTTGTGGTTTCAGCTTTTCGACTTTAAAAGAGGCGCACCACAAAAAGAAAAAAACCACATAAACAAGCGTTAAAAGTTGTTTGACGTAAGTATGGTTAAGTTTATCGAGAAACCAATCATTTTTATAAGGGAAGCCACCATGTTGACTGACCCAAGGTTGAATCAGTTGCATGTCAATGGTTCCACCGACTGGAAACACGAACAACAAGATGAAAAAGCTGACCAATAATAGAAAGCTCATCAATGCGAAGAAAGGTGTTTTCAAAATCATGGAACGTATTATTAAAATCAGATGACAATTGTGTTATTTAATGTGAATAAGCTTAATTGGCTCTTAAATCATCATAAAAAAATGTTAGTGGAGGGGAGTTAAAAATAAGCACAAACTTATTTTTTAAATGTTTGAAATTATTTTATTTTTTTGTTTAAGTATATTTTATGATTTTTCCTTGTTCCATTTCAGCATAAAGCAGCCATTTGGCTGCTTTATGCTGAAACCAAGAACTGATTAGTGCAGGATTTTATTCAGGAATTGCTGTGCACGTTCACCACGTGGCGCCCCAAAGAATTCATCTTTAGAACAGTCTTCTACGATTTTACCTTGGTCCATGAAAATAATGCGATTGGCGACCTGACGGGCAAAGCCCATTTCATGCGTCACACACATCATGGTCATGCCTTCTTTGGCCAATCCCACCATCACATCGAGAACTTCATTGATCATTTCAGGGTCAAGCGCAGAAGTTGGCTCATCAAATAGCATTGCGATTGGGTCCATACTGAGGGCACGAGCAATCGCAACCCGTTGCTGTTGCCCCCCTGAAAGCTGGGCGGGATATTTATTGGCATGGGCACTGAGCCCCACCCGATCCAGATAAGCCAGTCCTTTTTTATTGGCTTCCGCTTCTGAACGACCCAGCACTTTGATCTGTGCAATGGTCAGGTTTTCGGTAATGCTGAGATGAGGAAACAATTCAAAGTGCTGGAACACCATACCGACACGGCTACGTAGTTTAGTCATATCCGTTTTAGGTTCGTGAACGGGCACGCCATCGACAAAGATCTTACCTTGCTGAAAGGGTTCTAGCCCATTTACGGTTTTAATCAAGGTTGATTTTCCTGAACCTGATGGACCGCAGACCACCACTACTTCACCTTGGCAAATTTGGGTACTGCATTCGGTTAGGACCTGAAATTGATCGTACCATTTACTGACATTCTGGAGGTCTATCATTACTTTATTGTTGCTCATACACTTAACCTCCTTTGTAAACGTTTCACTGCGAATGTTGCTAAAGCACTAATCGTGAAGTACACCAGTCCTGCAAATAAAATATATTGGGTGAGTAGAGACATTAAATCGCCACGAACATAATTTGTTCTGAAAAAATCCAGTAATCCAATGGCATAGACCATGGTGGAATCCTGAAACAGGATGATGGTCTGTTGAAGCAGTAACGGTGTCATTTTTCTAAATGCCTGTGGCAGAATAATCAGTCGCATGGATTGGCCATAGCTCATGCCCAATGCAGAAGCTGCGGCAGCTTGACCTTTGGGAATGGATTGAATCCCTGCACGGACAATTTCAGAAAAATAGGCGGCTTCAAACAGCATGAAGGCGACAATACTTGAAACCAAAGCGGTATCAATGGTCAGATATTGTCCTGTAATTGCGGTATAAAAAAATGGCACAGCAAAATAGAACCACATCAGCACCAGTAGCAGGGGAATGGAACGGAATAGATCCACATAAGCCTGCGCAATCCAATTTAAAATTTTGATTGATGACAGGCGCATCAGAGCCACGAGAGTACCAATGGCAATACCGCCAATGGTCGCAATCATCACGACTTTTAAGGTAATGCTGAATCCATACCACAGCGCAGGTCCAGACTGCTGTAAGTCACTGAGAAAAGACGTTAGCCATTCCATACTACTTTCCTCCTGATATTAAACCAGGAATACGCAGACGCTTTTCCAACAGGTTCATGCTAAAAATAAGACAGATGTTAATCAGAATAAAAATGAGCGTGACGTAGGTGTAAATTTCGATGGTATTCTGGGTGTATTCACTGATGGTTTTCATCTGTGAAATAATTTCTGCAACACCGACCAGCGAGGCGACCGAGGTGTTTTTGACACAGTTGGTCAATTCTGAACTGAGCGGCGGTAAAATGGTGCGAAATGACTGCGGTAGAATGACATAGCGATACAGTTGCGCCGTGGAAAAGCCCATGGCATAACCTGCATTGATTTGTCCTTTGGGTAGGGCTTCAATCCCAGTTCGGACTTGCTCACATACCCGCGCAGCAGTGAATAGACCGAGTCCGATACTGGCCGAAATCAGGGCAGTGGTATTGGCCCCAAGATCATTCATCCACCAGTTTTTAATCGGGGCGGGCAGAAAGTTGGGAACCACATAAAACCAGATAAATAATTGAACCAGTAAAGGTACATTTCTAAACAGGGTAACGTAGGTGGTACCGATGGCTCTGGCGGTTTTATTGGGGAGCGTGCGCATAATGCCGAGGATACTGCCCAGCAGCAGGGCAATAGTCCATGCGACCACAGCAATCACAACCAGCCAGCCCAGACCTGTGATGATCCAGTTCAGATAGGTGGTATCTCCGATACCTGTGGATTGCCATAAAACTCCCCAGTTCCAGCTATAATTCATAACAACTCCTGAGTAGAGTCGGGACAACATCCACTGTTTCCCGATCTCACACTACTATGCTTGCGATAAGGGGAGCGAATTATTGATCGCGATCATGTGGATTGCTGATTAAGGCTTTGAGCTGATCCGACATGGCAAAATTCAAATTAATATTTTTTGGCGGAATCGGTTGTTGGAACCATTTTTCATACATCTTGTTGATTTCACCAGAAGCATAAGTTGCCTTGATGGCATCATCAACCACCTGTTTAAAACCAGTATCTCCTTTACGCAGCATACAACCATAGATTTCATGAATTGGCGCAGTACCAACGATGTCCCATTGATTCGGATCTTTGGCTTTAGATTTTTCACCTGCGAGCAGAATATCATCCATCATAAATGCCACAGCACGGCCATTTTGCAGCATCAGGAAGGATTCAGCATGGTCTTTGGCGGAAATGATTTCGCCAATGCCAAGTTCTTGCTGGTGTTGACGAATATAGCGTTCAGATGTGGTTCCTGCTGTGGTGACCAGTTTTTTGCCTTTTAAATCGGCAAAGTCTTTAATCCCTGAATTTTTAGCAGTCAGCAGTCGAGAGCCAACCTCAAAGAAACCGACAGAGAAATCGACTTGCTGTTGTCGTTCTTTGTTATTGGTGGTTGAGCCACATTCCAGATCGACAGTCCCATTCGAGACCAGTGGAATGCGGTTCTGACTGGTGACCAAGTTATAGCGAATCTTCAGGTCTGGCATGTTCAGCTTCTGCTTCACGGCCTCAACCACTTTAAGTTGTAGATCATGCGCATAACCGACGGGTTGGTTTGGGGTAGATGCAATATAAGAAAAGGGAATGGATGAGTCTCGATAACCCAGCACTATCGTGCCAGAGCTTTTGATTTTGTTTAATGTTCCCGAAGTGGAGGCACCCGCTTCAGTCGCTTTGTCGCCAGCAGCCGGCGCTTTGTTGTCACTACAAGCACTAAGTCCGAATATCAATGTGCCTGCACAAAGCAGAGAGGTCATGGTGCGTTTATAAATCATGTACAAAACTCCTTTTGTATCGTTATGATCGCATGCGTCATTGTTGCGGTTTAACCGTTCATTTTTATGAAAAATAATGTGTTCTTTTTGATGTATTAAAAAGCATTATTTTTCATCTTAATGGAGTTCAATGCACATGCTCAAGCGATATTCTTTACGGTTTTGTTAATCGTAATGGTGGATGAGTGACGTAATTTAAAAGCTGTAAATTACAGTAAAAATTGCAAGAAATATAAAGCATGATATATGCCATAATGGTTTGGATAGACTAGGGCAGAGTCGGTTGTACAGCGGCTTTATCTCAGTATTAAAACCGCTATGTATCGATAGCATTGATGAGAAGAGAAAATAAAATAGGGAAAATAAACACTCGTTCGTTTTTAATTGAGATAAAAAAAGCGACGTTTCCGTCGCTTAAAAGAGTTTGAAAAATTAGAACATCGATTCTTCAGAATTGGCTGAAATTTTATGAATGGAAAGGTCTGCGCCACGGTATTCATCTTCTTGTGACAGGCGAATACCCATAGTCGCTTTTAATAGACCATAGACAATAAAACCACCGACCAAGGCAATGATAATGCCAAGACCCGTACCAATGATTTGCGAGATGATGGAGACACCACCTAAGCCACCTAAAGCTTGTTGACCAAAGATGCCTGCTGCAATTCCTCCCAATGCACCGCAAACACCGTGTAAAGGCCATACCCCAAGTACATCATCGACTTTCAGTTTATTTTGAGTATAGGTGAACAGGTAAACAAACAGTGCACCCGCCGTGCCACCAATTACAAGCGCACCAATTGGGTGCACAATATCTGAACCCGCACAGATTGCGACTAAGCCAGCCAATGGACCATTGTGTAAGAAACCAGGGTCATTACGGCCCATAAAGTTGGCTGCTAAAGTACCACCGACCATTGCCATGAGAGAATTGATTGCAACCAGACCTGAAATCGCTTCAACCCGTTGTGCACTCATCACGTTAAAGCCAAACCAGCCCACGATCAGAATCCATGAACCTAAAGCAAGGAATGGAATAGATGATGGTGGATGGGCACTGACACGACCATCATTTTTATAACGACCATGACGAGCACCGAGTAAAATCACTGCAGCAAGGGCAATCCAGCCGCCCATTGCATGCACTACAACAGAACCTGCAAAGTCATGGAAACTTGCACCAAAAGAGTTCTCTAGCCACTTTTGCAGACCATAGTTACCATTCCAAATCATACCTTCAAACAAAGGATAGATCAGTGCCACCAAGATCAATGTTGCAATCGCTTGAGCACGCATCTTGGCACGTTCTGCGATCCCACCCGAAATAATCGCAGGAATGGCAGCAGCAAAGGTCAGTAAGAAGAAACAACGCATCAGGTTATAGCCATGATCGGCTGCTAAGGTACTGCCTGCATGGAAAAAGTTTTGACCATATGCAATCCAATAGCCTACAAAGAAATAGGCAATCGCTGAAATGGCAAAATCGGTAAGGATTTTGCTCAATGCATTGACTTGGTTTTTATGGCGTACCGTGCCCAATTCCAAGAACGCAAAGCCAGCGTGCATTGCTAATACCAGTACTGCACCGAGCAGTAAGAAAAATAGATCTACGTTTTGCATAGTGGTGCTCAAAAAAAGTGCTAAATTTTATTTTGATGCAAATATTTGATTCATTTTCTGCACCAAAATAGATTTAGTAAATCTAAAAACTCAAGCTGTATTGAAACAACTCAATTTGATGAAATTTATAAAGCAAAAAACGCACCAATTTAGAAGTTAAATTGTAATTTTGGTGAGAAGTGGTGCAATTTGCTTAAAAATAGCACAGTTTTGGGCATTTCTAAATGAAAGGCTGTGAGGGATTTGAATGCAAATGGGGAGAGGATTTTTGCTGTGTTCAAGAACAGCTCACGCCACTTTTCATATCCGTAATGTTCAATATAAAAAGCAGCGCTGTGCAGTTGTTGCTGGTCTTACATGACAGGTGGGCTATAGCTGAGGGTACGGCCTAAAATCCACAATAAGAACAGTACTAAAGGCAGATGGAACACCAATTGAGTGACGGTAAAACCAATCACATCTTTGGCTTTAAGTTTTAAAATGCCCAACATCGGTAGCATAAAGAAGGGATTGATCAGATTTGGCAATGCTTCGGCCGCATTATAAATCTGTACCGACCAACCTAAATGTACTTGTAAATCATTGGCGGCCTGCATCACATAAGGCGCTTCAATAATCCATTTCCCACCGCCTGATGGCACAAAGAAACCGAGTACCGCAGAGTAGATACCCATCACAATCGCAAAGGTCTCTTTGGAGGCAATCGAGACAAAGAATTCAGCGATATAGTGCGACAGCGATAAATCCTGACTATTCAGCGCTTGGGTCATAATAAAGGCGATACTGCCGTAGAGCGGGAATTGAATCAGAATGCCTGAGACCGCAGGAACAGCCTGACTGACTGCATTCAGGAAATTACGTGGGGTACGATGTAGTGCCAGACCCAGCATCAAAAACACAAAGTTATAAGTATTGAGACTGGAAATGGCGATGATTGGATTGGTTTTAGAAAACTCGATAAACATCCAAATCAAGCCTAGTGCCACCACAATAATGGTTAAAAGCGGTGAGTTCTCCAACCAATCCCCAGGTCGAGTGGATTTGACCTCAGTTTCTTCCTCTTCCTCAAAACTCAGTTCAAAATCCTGCATGGTTTTGACATTACCGCCTTTCGGTGCAGACCAATAGGCAATCGCAATCGAGACAATCACCAAGATCAAAGTCATTAACATGGATTGCCACAGGAAGATGGTTTCGGTAAATGGAATCACACCAGTTAAGTTATAGATCGACTCAGGTAGACTGGCTTTATTGGCCTGTAATTGAGCTGCAGAAGAGCTGATACCTAGTGCCCAAGTTGCGCCCATACCAATAATTGCAGCGGCGGCGGCAGCACGATAGTCCATTTGTAGTTCTTTACGCTTTGCCAGCGCAATCACCAATAACGCCGTCAAAATAGTACTGACTGCCCAATTGACCAAAGAAATCAATAAACTGACCGTGGCCACCAAGACAATGGCACTGCGTCCCGAATGGGGGATACGCGCCATCTTCTGAATCAGTTTTTTCACAGGTGCAGAAACCGAAACGACATAGCCAACAATAATCAGCATGGTCATTTGCAGAGTGAAAGGGATTAAACTCCAAAAACCATTCCCAAAGGAGCTGGCGACATCTTGTACCGATGCACCGATACTGATTGCAGCAAAGGAAACGATAATCACACCGAGCAGGGCAAAGATATAAGAGTCAGGAAACCATTTTTCCGACCAGTTACTAATCCGCAGGGCAAACCGTTCTAACAAGGCAGGTTGTTTATTCATGTTTAGCATCCATTTTTAATTTTGTTGTATCTGATTCATTTGTCCTAAATGAATGTGCTGCTCCCGAAAACAGCGAAAAGTGATGCCATTACAGCATCACTTCAACGAGAAAAATAAAAGGGGGGTAGAGTTAAGCTTTGGCTTCAATCAATAGCTCAACACCTGTAGCATCTAGAATTTGTTGTTCAGTCACACCCGGTGCTAACTCCACCAGTTTGATGCCTTCTGCGACAACATCTAAAACGCCCAAGTCGGTAATGATACGATGCACCACTTTTTGACCTGTGAGTGGTAAGCTGCACTGTTTGACAATTTTAGCGGTACCATCTTTGGCATTGTGTTCCATCAGCACCACCACCCGTTGAACGCCTGCAACCAAGTCCATCGCACCACCCATACCTTTGACTTTTTTGCCCGGAATCATCCAGTTGGCGAGGTCACCTTGTTCAGAGACTTCCATAGCCCCCAGAATGGCGATATTGACGTGGCCGCCACGAATCATGGCAAAGGATTCACTGCTAGAGAAAAATGCCGCACCTGCACGAGCGGTGACAGTTTGTTTGCCTGCATTGATTAAATCTGGGTCGAGTTGCTGTTCGGTAGGAAATTCCCCAATCCCGAGTAGACCATTCTCCGATTGCAACCACACATCCATATCCTCTGGGATGTAGTTGGCAACCAGTGTTGGCAGGCCAATACCAAGGTTGACGTAGAAACCATCTTGTAATTCTTGTGCGGCACGTTGTGCCATTTGTTCACGTGTCCATGCCATGATTATGCGTCCTGTGCTTTTAGGGTTTTTTGTTCGATACGTTTTTCTGGGGTGGCATTCAGCACCACACGATTGACGTAAATGCCCGCCAAATGAATTTCATCTGGATCAAGTTCGCCGATTTCAACAATTTGCTCGACTTCGGCAATGGTGATTTTTCCACCCATCGCACATTCAGGGTTAAAGTTTTGAGCGGTTTTACGGAATACCAGATTGCCAGCTTTATCCGCCTTATAGGCTTTAACCAGTGCTACATCTGCGGTCAGTGAGGGTTCAAGGATGTAAGTACGGCCATTAAATTCACGTTGTTCCTTACCTTGAGCCACCAAGGTGCCTGCACCTGTTGCGGTATAAAAGGCAGGAATACCTGCACCACCAGCGCGTAGTTTTTCCGCCAATGTGCCTTGGGGTGTGAGTTCAAC
Source organism: Acinetobacter higginsii (assembly GCF_000369845.1). Taxonomy (NCBI): domain Bacteria; kingdom Pseudomonadati; phylum Pseudomonadota; class Gammaproteobacteria; order Moraxellales; family Moraxellaceae; genus Acinetobacter; species Acinetobacter higginsii. The sequence continues at coordinate 288,004 of NZ_KB850223.1, forward strand.
TTCAAGTTCGCCATTCAAATACTGACGTTCAAATTCTTTATTTTCGCCGACATAAGACGAGATCATTTTTTTAATTTGTCGGGTTTTGAGCAAGACACCCAAGCCAAAATCATCAATGCCTGCATTATTGGAAATACAAGTGAGGCCTGTTACACCAGTTTCTTTCAGTGCTTGGATTAATGCCTCAGGAATACCACATAGGCCAAAACCGCCAACCGCAAATGTCTGTTGATCTTGCACCACATCTTGCAGTGCCAGTGCTGCGGTTGAATAGACTTTATTCATTTTTTTCACCTGTAAATTCCTTGGTTTCTATTAGTTTTAGCACTCAGGGATTATTTACAGAAGTTTAAATTTTTAAAGGATTAATGAGGGAAACTCATTAATACAACAAATTTCATCTATTTCACTCAAAAGAGCAGGATGACGGAGCGAGTCTGTCTTGGTGTAGCCGTCAATCAGGGTTAGCCAAAATCATGTTGTAGCAATATCTCGATAAACTCGGCTGAAATATTGGAAAGCTCAAAGTCTTTTTTATAGACAATGCCAATCGCTTGGGGCAGTTTGCCGTCCTCAATTTCGATTAAGACATTATGTTCCTTGTCGATAAAATTCTGAAAATGGCGGGGGATGGCACTGACCCCCATATCCAATGCCACAAAGCTGGAGAGGGAGCTGATTTGATGACATTCGACTTTTAAATCTAAAGTCAGATGGTTTTTGAGACAGTTTTCTTCAATCAGATGACGAACAATGGAAGGATGTTGCAAGGTCACAAAGGGATTGGCACACAGCTGTTTCCAACTGATCGAATTCGCACTTGCCAAAGGATGAGTTTTTGGTAAGAGCGCAAGGAAATCTTCTTCAAATAAAGGCTTAAATTCCAGTTGATCATTGCGCGGTGGCTCAAAGCAGATCCCAATTTCAAAAATGCCATCCTGAACATTTTCCAGTACTTTTTCATTGGGAATATCATGAATAGAAAAGCTGATATTGGGGTGCTTAGCTAAAAAACTATGAATCACTTGCGGCAAAATCGCATGGGTGACAAAGGGCATCGAGGCAATATTCAGGGTGCCGCGATTGAGTTTAAATCGTTGCTTGACGTCTTTTTCCATATCTTCCCAATTGGCCAGTAATTTCTTGGCATAGGGGATCAATGATTTTCCTTCCTGTGTTAGTTCAACCCGACGAGTATTACGTTTAAATAGCTTGCCGCCCAGTTCTTCTTCCAGTGATTTGATACTGAGACTTAAAGCAGATTGACTGAGATGCAATTCAGCAGAGGCATTTGCATAATTCAGGGTACGAGTCAAAGCCAGAAATGCTTTGAGTTGCTTTAAAGTCATGGTGGACGACCTATGCGGAAAGTTTTTGATTTATATGCTGTAATTTATAAAAAAAACAGCACATTGTGACTGGCATTTTTGTTAATTCGGTGGCGAGAGGCAAGCCGTTTATTTTTAAAAATGCGATATGCGATTATTGATTTATTGTAGCTTAATATCGAAAAATGGATTTTAAAAAGAATAAGCTAAATATAACTGAATGGGATTGATGAGTATTTTTGAATAGTTAATTTGTTTTATTAATCAATTAAATTATTTAATCTTTATTTCTATAATGCATTGATTTTAAATAATAATTAAAATTATTTATTTTGTTTTAATCGTCTTGTTTTTTGTGATTTTAATGCTATTTTAAAATACGTTTTAACATGCGTCATTGTTTTAGATTCTGTACTGCGATTAGCAGTATTTTGATTTTATTTATGGTTAGGATAACCACTACACAGTATAAAAAAAATAATTTGGTTGGCCCTGACATATATTCTTTGGAATGGAGTAAAAGAATATGTGGGATTTATTTGTCATTCTGCTGTCTTTAGGCTTGCTGATGTACACGGCCTATCGCGGTTTTTCCGTGATTCTCATGGCACCGTTATGTGCATTGCTGGCGGTTTTTCTGATTAACCCCGCCAATGTGCTGCCGTTTTATTCGGGTGTTTTCATGCCGAAGATGGTCAATTTCATTAAAGACTATTTCTTGGTGTTCTTGCTGGGTGCAATCTTTGGCAAAGTGGTAGAAATGTCAGGTATTGCCGAGTCCATTGCCCGTACCATTGTCAATTTGATTGGCGCAAAGAAAGCCATTTTAACCGTGGTTTTACTCGGTGCCATTCTGACTTATAGTGGTGTCAGTCTGTTTGTGGCGGTATTTGCGATTTATCCATTTGCCAATCAGTTGTTCCAACAAGCCAATATTCCAAAACGTTTGATTCCCGGCACTATTGCCCTAGGCGCATTTACATTCACCATGGATGCTTTGCCGGGTACACCGCAAATTCAAAACGTGATTCCAACCACCTTCTTTGGCACCAATATTTATGCAGCGCCGTTTTTAGGTGTCATTGGGGCGATTTTCGTCTTGAGCATGGGTCTACTGTATCTGGAATCACGCCGTAAAGCTGCGGCTCGTGCAGGTGAAGGTTATGCTGGTTTTGCTGCTGAAGATGCAGTCACACCAGCGACTGCCGATGTTGAACAATCTACGCAGCACAATGGTTCAGTACTACGTCAAGGCATGGCCTTTGTGCCGTTGATTCTGGTTGCGGTGATGAACCGGTATCTGTCCACAGCCATCAAAGAATGGTATCCGAATGGCTTTGATTTTAATGCAATTGGCCTCGCTAACTACACGGTTGATGTGGCAAAAACAGGGGCAATTTGGGCAGTCGGTTTGGCCTTGATTGTCGGGATTATTGCAGCAATTTTATTTGATTATCAGCGCGTGGTGACTAACTTTAAAGAAGGTGTCAATGCCAGTATCAGTGGTTCATTATTGGCGGTGATGAATACCGCGTCGGAGTATGGTTTTGGTGCGATTATTGCGGCATTGCCGGGCTTTGCTTTGATTAGCCATGCACTCGGTACCACCTTTACCAATCCTTTGGTCAATGGTGCGGTGACCACGACCGTATTGGCAGGGATTACTGGTTCAGCCTCGGGGGGGATGAGTATTGCCTTGAGTGCGATGGCAGAAACCTATAACGCAGCCATTGTAGCAGCGGGTATTCCACCTGAAGTGATGCATCGTGTGGTGGCGATGGCCTCCGGTGGTATGGATACGCTGCCGCATAATGGCGCGGTGATTACCTTGCTTGCGGTCACAGGCTTAACCCATAAGCAATCCTATAAAGATATTTTTGCAGTCACCATTATTAAAACCTTGGCAGTCTTTGTGGTGATTGCTGCATTTACATGGTTCGGTATTGTCTAAGTCGAATTTTAATTTGAGCTTGCCCATATTTATAGGTGAGTGATTCAGATCATCAAGAACAGGAGTAGTACAGTGACTCAACAACTCGAAGCCAAAGTAGCCTTTATTACCGGTTCCGCTAGCGGTATTGGTTTAGAAATTGCGAAAAAATTTGCTCAGGAAGGCGCGAAAGTAGTGATTTCTGATGTCAATGCAGAGAAATGCCAGCAAGCAGTGGAGCAGTTAAAACAGCAGGGTTTTGAAGCCTTGTCTGCGCCTTGTGATGTGACTGATGAACAGGCTTATAAAGCGGCAATTGATTTGACCACACAAACGTTTGGGCGTTTGGATATCCTGATCAATAATGCAGGTTTTCAGCATGTTGCAGCAATTGAAGACTTCTCCACAGATATTTATCAGAAACTGGTACAGGTGATGCTAACAGGTTCATTTATCGGAATTAAGCACGCATTTCCGATTATGAAAGCGCAGAAATATGGCCGTATTATCAATATGTCTTCGATCAATGGCTTGATTGGCTTTGCAGGTAAGGCGGGATACAACAGTGCTAAGCATGGGGTGATTGGCTTGACCAAAGTGGCGGCTCTGGAATGTGCGCGTGACGGCATTACTGTGAATGCTTTATGTCCGGGTTATGTGGATACGCCATTGGTGCGTGGGCAAATTGCTGACTTAGCCAAAACCCGTAATGTCAGTCTGGAAAGTGCTTTGGAAGATGTGATTTTGGCGATGGTACCGCAGAAGCGTCTACTTAGCGTTGAAGAAATTGCCGACTATGCGATTTTCTTAGCCAGTAACAAAGGCGCAGGGATTACAGGACAGGCGGTGGTGATGGATGGTGGTTATACCGCACAGTAATCCGTTTACGTGATTGAAAAAGCCGCTCAATTGGGCGGCTTTTGTTATGAAATGGAAATTAGGATTTAGCACAGCGCAATGCGTTTAATTTTTTCATCTGTTAAGAAAAATACAGATGTTGCACAGGTTTCTTCTAAAACATTGACAGAAATACCATCACCCTTGAACTTTAGATAATGTTTTGGGTCAATTTGCTCATCAGCTAAGATATTTCCATCTTCATCAAAGCGATAATCTTCGTCTACGTAAATATCTGTTTTAGGGGCGACTTCAAAAGTTCCGAAAATATCGAGGTCATAATCTTTATCTGTATTTTCGTAATAATAAACTTTGTTGCTATTTGAGATACGGAATTCAAAGAGATATTTCATTCCTTTTTTATTTGGGTTTTTCAGCACTCGAAAGGTATCCAGATTTCCATCGCCATCAAAGTCAATAAACAAAGGCTTTTTGAGATGGGTTGTATCAACTGAATAGCCTTTTGGTAGTGGAGTTGAATTATTGGCAAGATAATCGGATTCTGGTGTAGCAGGAATAAGCACCGGTTCTGATACGGCTTGAGTCTGTTGAGCTGCCTTTTGTGTGGGTTGATCGCTTTCTGATGATGTTTTTTGTTTTTCATTACATCCAGCGAGCAAAATAAATGAGGTGATCAATAGGACTTTATTCTTCATACAATTCGAGTATTTAAATGATGATGTATATAACGGATTTTAGCTTAAAAGTTGGGTTTGTCATTTTTAATGTTTAATTCAAATTGAGGAGGATGCGAACTTTCTTTAGTCACTCAATTTTTGAGTTAGAATGAGTCAGTCTTTAATTCTAATATGACTTCATATGAACAATAAATTTATCAGTTTTTGTCTTTTATCAGTCTGTTTAACTCAAATAAACCAAGCCCAAGCAACGCCATTCAAGACCTATCAATCCGAGTCGTTGCATTGTGGTGAAGCGACTTTTCAAGTGATTTCATCCTGTTTTGATCCAGATGAAGGCGCATTGAGAGGAAGTGGGGGTGTCATGCGTGAATCTTGTCAATCGAGTCATTTGCTGGTGAATTGGAAAGGACAGCAAAAGCGGATTGATTTTCCAATCGCAACCGCAGCACAAACGCAGCAATTAAAAAGCAAAGGCTATACGTTGCAAAAAGTGATTCGCCAAGGGGATTGGTCTCCGCAAAGTTTGGCTTGTGGTCAGGTCAAAGGCATTTCAGGCTTTTTTGTGGTGGTGAATCAAGCAACCACCAATGATTTGAATCAAGAATACTTAGGTAAAGGGTCACTGAGCGAAGAGCCTGTGTTACTGAATTTGAATGGCAGCATGACCAGTGATGCACTTAGACAAAAAATCTATCCCTTGCTGAAACAAGATAAAGTTAAAATCACCAAAGTCGTTTCAGCCAATGCCTTATTTGGCGATGAGTAAAGCTTAGTTCGGCGACTCGTTTGTTCAAACATGATATTGAAAGTGTTTGCTGACTTTGTTGGTTGATTATTGCTACACTTTTTTTATTTTTAGGCGGAAGCATTATGTCCTTTGATCTCAAAGTCAGTTTAAAACAAAGGGCAGAACCTTCTGCGCAGCAAAAAAAGCTAAATCGCCTGATTGATCAAATAGAGCAGCAAAAAATCAGCCTTGCCACATGGCAAAATGCCCAAGCCGAGATTCAACAGCATACACGGCAAAAGCTGATGCCTGTGTATAGTGAGTTGCATCAAATCTTGTTTCAGCAGTTGGATCAACTTTGGACGTTGTTACAGCAGCATGAGTTTTCCAAAGCGGATATGCAGCAACTCGATGAAAAAATTGCCCAGCTTGCCCAAATGTTAAAGCGCTCCAAAATGTTAAATGATGAACAGTTAAAGCTGGTCAAGCAGATCGATACTTTTTATCAACAACATGCTCAGCAATCCGTTAAAAAGAATAAAAAAGTACAGTCAGCCAAGTTTGAACATGATCAAAGTTTTGAGCAAAGTGCAGCATTAGAACAAGATGATTTTGAGCAGTATGTGGCTGAACAGCAACAGGCACGGGAACAAGCCAAGCAACTGAGACAACAGCAGAAAAGAGAACAAGCTGAGCAGATGGCAGCGCAGTCACTGAAAACCGTGTATTTAAAAATTGCTGCGATGATTCACCCCGACCGTGAGCAAGATGAGACCAAGAAAGAAGAAAAAACTGAGTTATTCCAGCAAGCTAGTCAGGCCTATGAACAGCAGGATTTATTTTATTTGCTCAAGCTTCAATTACAGCTTGAACAGAATAAAGGTGTCGGGACGAATGAGTTATCGGCAGAGCAAGTGAAGTTTTATAAACTCGCTTTGGATGCTCAGAGTCAGCAGCTTGAAAGTCAAATTGAGGAAATTCTGGATTCTTTTCAGTTAGTGAAAAAAGCCAAAGCAGAGCATGTGCATATGAGTGATGTGTATAAAGCCATAGATGCAGATTGTGCTGAGTTAAAACAGCAGTTGAAGTGGGAAAAGGAACGTTTAAAGCATATGAAAAAGGTGAGTGGGGTAGAGATGTTGTTGAGGCATGGGGTTATATAAACCTCTCCTAAGTAGAGAGGTTAATTTATTCAACGTGAAATTGTATAATTAATTTATAAAGACTTTTTTAGACTTTATGACTTATTTTGAGCCTAATTCTTTTAAAAGCCAATTTAATTGATTTCTCGCGGTTGAGATGATTTCATCAAATACTAGAATTTCAACATTAGGCTCCGAGTAATTTCTGTTAGCTAAGTCAGATGACCTTTTTCCACCCATTAATATTACTTTTATATCTTTATTGGTATATGGTAAAAAATCATGCCTATAATGAGTTACTTGTTGATAGTCACTAAAAGCTAGAGGGTGCTTAGGGCGCTTAAACTCTATAAGTAAATATTGAGAAAAATAATTTTCACTTAGCATTAAGTCAGGTCTTTTATCTGCTCTATCACCTGAATAGTGTTTTTTAAAATAATTGTTAATTTGCTTTTTTAGAGTAGTGTTACTACTAAAAATTGAATATTGAGCGCCTAAAATCCATAAGTTATTTTCTAAACTTTTATGAACTTCGCTTTCTAGGGTTGCATCTTCATCACAAAGTTCCTCAAAATAATCTAAGAATTTTAATCGAGTCTTTGTTTGTTCGGCAATAATTGCTAATTCAGCTAATCCAAAATCTGACAGGGCTTCAGCTAGCTTGGAAATGTCATTTTTATCAGCTTCATTTATATAATCTAATATTGCCCTGTAGTCTGATTTTTCCAAAGAATCTAGTAAAACGTTGACGATAGGTTCAAGCTTTGAATCAGGTTCACCATAGTATTTCTCTAATATAGACTTGATTGCTTTGTCTGCAAATTGCCTTTTATATTCTGGTAATAAAGCTAAGCGTTCTTGAGCTTTCTTTTGCAAACGAGCTTTTGCTAAGTTTATTTCTCGTCCATATTCCTCTTTTACTTTAGCAATTAAAATTGGCTGAATAACTTCTTCAAGCTTTTCTAAAAGTAAACTATTCTCAATAAATGAACCCCAGTCAGCAGTAACATGATCTGATAGCCAATCGGCTTCTATTTCGCCATATATTTTATCTAATAGCTTTGCAGGGAAGCTTTCATGTTTATCTAAACCAAAAAAATAAGGATTCCCAACCACTTTCCCTTGAACTTTAATAGATATTCCTGCTTGTTTTAATTTCGATTTTTCTGTTGAGATCACTAATTGTAATTTTACTTCCCCTAATTTTTCTATATTAATAGTTTCGTTATGAAAATTACCTTTAAGATCATCAATATCTAATGTTTTAGAATTTATGATTATTTTGAAATTATCGCTACGTCCATATTCTCGAATTAATATAGATTTAAATTTCTCTGGATTAGGAAAACGTAAATTCTGCTTTAAATTATAGAATGAAATTCTAGTGCCTTTTAGCGAAGTGTCGCATTCTGTTGAAATTATAGATAAATCTAATTGTCCTAGTTCTATTGCTTCATTTAATCTGTGTGAGGAAATTTCAAAGCTTGAATATTTACCTCTTGCCCATGTTTCTAATTTCATATCATTAGCTATCATTAAACCAGCAAATTTTCCAATACCTTTTTTTCCTTTTACCTTTCTTCTAAATATTTTAGTAAGTTCTCCTCGACGCTTTCTGCGATCACTCGCAATAAAAAGGTATTCATTTGATAGTTCATGCTCAGTCATTCCAGAACCGAAATCATGAATAACTATTGGAGTATTTGTTAATATTTCTGGAAGTTCTATCTGAACAATATCAGCATCTGCATCCCAAGCATTATCAATCAGTTCCTTTAGCGCTAGTTCAGATGAGTTATAAGATTGTGAAAGTAAGGTTAATAAACGAGTATCAACTTGGAATCCTTTTTTTTCCATAATGTTCTCAAAATATATTTATATTTTCATTACTTTAGCACTTAAAACAAATTGCCTAAATATTAAACTTAAAAAAATCCCCTCATTCGAGGGGATTTTTTGAATCAAATTGCTGCTTAAAGCGCAGCAATCTGTTCCATACTTTGCTTAATTTTCGCTAACTGATCAGCAAACTCAGTCAATTTAACCTTTTCACCTTCAACAACCGCTGCTGGTGCTTTCGCTACGAAACCTTCATTCGAAAGTTTATTGGCAATTTGGTCATGCTGCTTTTGAACTTTATCCAAGTCCTTCTGCAAACGACCCAATTCAGCTTTAGGATCAATCAAGCCTTTCATTGGTACAAATACCGATGCATGGCTAACAACGCTAGAGCAAGACAACGGTGGTTCTTGTTCATTGCTTAAAAACTCGATGCTTTCAACTTTAGCCAATGCTTTGAATAAAGCTTCGATACGGATGATTTGCTCACGTTCAGCATCAGAAATGTTCTTGAGTAATACAGGCAATAAACGCGCATTACCTAAGCCCATTTCACCACGAATATTACGTACCGCACCAATCAGACCTTGTAACCACTGCATATCTGCTTCAGCTTGATCATTCACTTTCGCTTGATCAGGAACAGGGTATTGCGCAGTCATAATCGTTGCACCGCCTTTGCCTAACATTGGCGCAAGCGTTTGCCAGATTTCTTCAGTCAAATATGGCATCAATGGATGTGCCAAACGTAAAGACGCTTCCATCACCGCAAGTAATACACGGCGAACTTCCGCTTTACGCTCTTCAGAGACATTGGCATCGTTCAGAACGGGTTTGGTTAACTCAACATACCAGTCACAGTATTCATTCCAGATAAAGTCATAGATCGCTTGTGCAGCAAGGTCTAAACGATACGTAGCAAATGCTTGATGTACCGCAGCTTCTGCTTTTTGCAGACGGCTCATGATCCATTTTTCTGGAAGTTCCCATAACTCAGGACGAGCTTCTTGAGCAACGGTTTGACCTTCAACATTCATCAATACGAAACGGGTTGCGTTCCAGATCTTGTTGGCAAAGTTACGGTAGCCTTCAACACGTTTCATATCGAACTTAATGTCACGACCTGTATTGGCAAGCGCACAGAATGTGAAACGAACTGCATCGGTACCGTAAGCTTGAATGCCTTCTGGGAATTCTTTACGGGTTGATTTCTCAATCTTCGCCGCTTGTTTCGGGTTCATCAGACCCGTCGTACGTTTTTGTACCAAAGTCTCAAGATCAACACCGTCAATCAGGTCTAGTGGGTCAAGTACGTTGCCCTTAGACTTCGACATTTTTTGACCTTCGCCATCACGAACTAGACCGTGAACATAGACGGTTTTAAACGGTACTTGTGGCGTACCATCTTCATTCTTCATGAAGTGCATCGTAAACATGATCATACGAGCAACCCAGAAGAAGATGATGTCAAAACCAGTCACCAATACATCAGTCGGGTGGAAAGTATTGAGGAAATAGTTTTCCGCATCTTTCTTGGCATCGCCAGTCCAACCTAAGGTTGAGAAGGTCCACAGCGCAGAAGAGAACCATGTATCCAGTACGTCTTCATCTTGATTTAACGCAACATCGGCAGGGATGTTGTTTTTAGCACGGACTTCAGCTTCGTCACGACCGACATAGATGTTGCCTTCAGCATCGTACCAAGCTGGGATACGGTGACCCCACCAAAGCTGACGAGAGATACACCAGTCTTGGATGTTGTTCATCCACGCCATGTACATGTTGCTGTACTGCTCAGGAACGAACTTGATACGACCGTCTTGAACCGCTTCAATTGCAGGTTGCGCCAATGGAGCAATTTTTACATACCATTGGTCTGTCAATAATGGCTCAACGATCACACCTGAACGGTCACCGCGTGGTGGTTTAAGTGTGTAAGGTTGGATTTGATCTAACCAGCCTTCAGCTTCTGCTTGTTCGACCAGTTTTTTACGTGCTTCAAAACGCTCTAAACCAATATAGTCCGCAGGGGCAGGGATGGTTTTAGAAATTTGCTCGCCCGCTTTGGCGATGTATTCAAACTCAGCCAATACTTCTGCATTTTTATTGAAGATATTAATGATTGGTAATTCACAACGCTTACCGACTTCATAGTCGTTAAAGTCATGTGCAGGGGTGATTTTCACACAGCCTGTACCGAATTCTTTATCTACATATTCATCTTTAACGATTGGAACAGCACGACCTGTAATTGGCAGGATAATGTTCTGACCTACAAGATGCGTATAGCGTTCATCATCAAGTGCCACAGCAACCGCGGTATCACCTAACAAGGTTTCAGGACGAGTGGTAGCGACAACGATATGGTCTTTACCATCATGGGTACGTAGGTTTTTATCTTCAAAGAAGTATTTGAAGTGCCACAATGAACCTGCTTCTTCTTTATCAGATTCAACTTCTAAGTCTGATAGCGCCGTTTGTAGTTTCGGATCCCAGTTGACGAGACGTTTACCACGGTAGATCAAGCCATCTTCATGCAGTTTTACGAAGACTTCTTTTACTGCATTAGACAAGCCTTCATCCATAGTGAAGCGTTCACGCGACCAGTCGACTGAAGAACCTAAACGACGAATCTGACGGGTGATGGTATCGCCTGATTGCTCTTTCCATTCCCAGATTTTTTCGATGAACTTTTCACGACCTAAGTCATGACGGCTGACACCTTGTGCACCTAGTTGACGCTCGACCACCATCTGCGTTGCAATCCCCGCATGGTCGGTTCCTGGCTGCCATAAGGTATTTTTACCCATCATACGATTGTAACGGGTCAGTGCATCCATGATGGCATTGTTAAAGCCATGTCCCATGTGCAAGCTACCGGTGACGTTCGGGGGTGGAATCATGATACAGAATGATTCACCTTGACCTGATGGTTTGAAATAACCTTGTTGTTCCCAGATTTGATACCATTTCTTTTCGATCTCGGTTGGATCGTAAGTGGTTGCAATATTTTGAGCAGATTGAGCGTCAGTCATAGTACAGAAGATTAAAATTGAATAAAAAATTAGATCTATTGTAGCAAAAAATCCTCGCTTCTGTAGGCATTTCAGCCGCGCCAAGTGTTAATGCGAAAAGCTGCTTAAATAATGTCTGAATTGCTGTTTTTTGAGCTTTTATAAAGGAGACGTTTAGTACAGCTTCATCATGTGGCTTTTATGCCTGATGATCGACAGCTCAATCAAGATAAAGTCTTTATAGACTTCATTTTTTTGAAAAAAGCCGATGAAAGGCGTTGGATTTTTATACAAATAGGATTAGATTTGTGTAATGCATCACATAACTTAAAAATATTGATGCTCAAAACAACAATATAAGAATGCAAAAAACTAAAAAAGGGATGCTTCTCATGAGTTATTCAATCCTGTTGAAAATTAATGACGTCACACATGGACAATTTGAAACTATCCGCCAACAGCTCAATGCTGGTACGCATGAGAGCCAATCCCGTATCTTGGGTGAGGTGTTATCCGAAATTGCGTGTGAGATTGTCGAGCAAGTGTTTTCGGTACTCTTGATTCAAAATCGTCAGCCGACGCAGCTCACCCAGAAAAATACTGCTGAATCTGAAAGGGTGATTCAACAGATCATTGGGGCGGTACGTAAATATATGCCGTGGTCGATTGCTTTATTTGGGAATGAACGTCTGTGTCCCTTTGCCAATTATTTTTCCAATATGATCAAGTATCACGATGAGCAGGTTTATGTATCTTATCCGATTGATCGACAATTGGTGCAGCAGGCACATCGTTTGGTCACGCAACTCAAGAATAATGAAATCAGTGATATGGTCGATGTGTTTCAAACCTTGATTCAAATCGTGGATTTGGGTGTGACCAGTTTGATCCGTGAACCGAAAAAATGTCTCAACTTTAATACTGTGGTGGATAAAACCTTAAATGGAGTGATCAATATGACTGCCCATTTAAGTTATAAGCGTTTAGAGAAAATGGGCAATCAAGTGGATAGCAATGCAGCAACAGATTGTGTCAATCATTTTTTAGCATTTATGCATGTCGATACAGAATAGAGTGTGCTAAATTCGGCGTGTACAACGCCAAAAATGATAGAAAAATAGATTTGATAAAAGGGCTTGTTTAACAAGCTCTTTTTTTATGGAATCTTACAATTAGGGTTATTAAAATGAACACCGCCGTTTTTTTAAATATTCATGCGGATACTTATGCACGTTTTGCACATATTCGGACGCAATTATTGCAAGGAAGTAAAGAAAGTCAGGCCAATGCTTTGGGCAGTGTATTGTCTGAAATGGCTTGTGAAGTGATTGAACAAGTTTTTATGGTGCTGTTACAAGAAAATCAGCAGTATTCACAAACGGGTGAATCTGAAAAAGTGATTCAGCAAATTTTGGAAGCAATTCGCAAATATATGCCATGGTCGATTTCATTTTTTGGCAATGACCGCTTAATCCCTTTGGTGGAATATCTCTCTAAAACCCTGCAACTTGAAGATGAACAGGTATATATGACTTATCCTGTTGAGCAGCATTTGGCTCAAAAGGTCATCGCTTCTAGCCAAAAGTTGGCAGGAGGAGATCATCGAGAAATTTCAAATGCACTCAAACTTCTCACTGACGTGATTGATGCTGGCGTCACTCATTTGATTCGTGAACCAAAAAAATGTCTCAAGTTCAATTTTGTGGTCGATAAAACCCTCAATGGGGTGATTAATATGACCACACATTTGGGTTATAAGCGTTTGGAAAAATTAGGCACGCAAATTGATCAGCAAGTCGCGGCAACATATGTAGATTACTTCCTGAAATTTATGCGTCATCAAGCATAGGTAGGACATGGACATGGCAAAACTCAAAACTCTTGAAAATAAAGTGGTCTGGATTACGGGTGCTTCATCTGGCTTAGGTAAAGCTTTAGCTCGTGAATGTGCATTGCAAGGTGCACAAGTGGTGCTGACCTCGCGTCGTTATGATGAACTGGAAGTAGTACGCGTTGGGTTACTTAAACCCGAACAGCATCTTTCGATTGCCGCAGATATTACCGATGAAGCTCAAGTCCGCCATGCGCATGAACAGGTCTTGGCCTGTAAAGGACGTATTGACTGGCTGATCAATAATGCGGGTTTAAGTCAGCGTGCTCTGATTCAAGAGACCACCATGCAAACTGAACGTGCCATCATGGAAGTCGACTACTTTTCACAGGTCTTTTTTACCAAAACCGTGTTACCAACTTTGCTGCAACAAAAATCGGGTCGGGTGGTGTTCGTTTCCAGTGTCGCGGGCTTATTAGGCACCCAATATCGTGCCACGTATTCAGCGGCTAAGGCAGCGATTCATATGTGGGCCAACAGTTTGCGTGCTGAAGTTGCACCAGAAGGTGTTGAAGTTTCGGTGGTTTTCCCTGGCTTTGTCAAAACCAATGTCTCTTTTAATGCCCTCAATGGTGAAGGCAAGCCACAAGGCCATCAGGATGAAGCCATTGAAAATGGTTTAGATGCTGATGTGTTTGCTGAGCGGGTGGTGGAGTCGTTGATGGCAGGCGAGCAATATATTGTTGTTGGTGGCAAAAAAGAACAATTAGGTGTGTTGGTTTCTCGATTGTCACCAAACTTGTTGTATAAGATGATTCGCAAAATGAAAGTGAAATGAGTGTGAATAATCGTAAGAAAGCCGTTTTTAATTGGAGCGGTGGTAAAGACTCTTCATTGGCACTGTATAAAGTCTTACAGCAAAATGAATTTGAGGTGGTTGCTTTATTAACCACGGTCAATGAAGAAACAGCGTTGTCATCTATGCATGCCATTCCATATGCATTGCTTGAAAAACAGGCTGAAAGTATTGGTATTCCACTTTATCCTGTATTTCTACCAAAAAGTCTGCCTGTCTATGAGCAACGTATGCTCGATGCAGCCAATCATTTTAAGGCACAGGGCGTTGAGCACTTTATCTTTGGTGATATTTACCTCAGCGATGTACGCAAATATCGTGAAGACCGTTTACATCCTTTAGGCATTGAAGTGGTTGAGCCGATATGGAATCTGAACTCGACTGAAGTGATGCAGGACTTCTTGGATTCAGGCATTAAAACCAAGATCATCGTGACCGATGCCAGTAAATTGGATGAGTCGTTTATTGGACAGGATATCGATACAGCTTTGATTAAGCGGATGCCAAGCGATGTTGATGTTTGTGGTGAAAATGGCGAATACCATACTTTTGCTTATGCAGGCGGTTTATTCAAACATGCTGTTGAATTTGAGATTGCTGAAACTCGTCAGATGTCATACGAGTTTAAGTTAGAAGATGGGGAAGAGAAAACTTTTCATTATTGGCAAGCGATCTTTGCCGAATCCTAAGCAAAAATCCTGTGCATGGCACAGGATTTTTTTTTAAATCATTAAATCTGTTATGTACTATTTATTAAAAAAAGCTACTTGATAAGAACAAGATATTTTTTGCACAATCATTTGATTGGCCTTCACTGAAAAATAAGCATAATACCAAGCTCTGGCATCAGCGCGAATCGCTGCCTAGACCCAAATGAATAATACTAACTTCTCTTTAGCAGTGAAGGTATGGAGATTGTACATGGAAAGACGACTTTCACTTCTGGCCAAGGAACGCACGATTGCCCATTCTGGCTATAACCGTTGGCTATTGCCTCCTGCCGCGTTAGCGATTCATCTCAGTATTGGTATGGCCTATGGCTTTTCCGTGTTCTGGTTGCCATTATCCAAAGCATTGGGAATTGATGCCCCGATCGAATGTAAAAATATAGGTCTGCTTGAGCAGTTGTTCACTACAACCTGCGACTGGAGTGTGTCTACATTAAGTATTATGTACACGCTATTTTTTGTCTTTTTGGGTTCATCCGCATTTTTGTTTGGTGGTTGGCTTGAACATGCAGGACCGCGAAAGGCAGGTGTGGTTGCTGCATTTTGCTGGGCAAGTGGTTTGATCTTATCTGCGCTGGGTGTTTATACGCATCAGTTGTGGTTATTGTGGTTGGGAGGTGGAATAGGGGGTATAGGGCTTGGGCTTGGTTATATTTCACCTGTATCTACCCTGATTAAATGGTTTCCAGACCGTCGTGGTTTAGCAACAGGTCTTGCCATTATGGGCTTTGGTGGAGGCGCCATGATTGGTGCGCCATTGGCAGATAAGCTAATGAAGTTCTTTGCAACGGATACCTCTGTGGGTGTCTGGCAAACGTTTTTGGTACTGGCTGCCGTTTATTTTATTTTTATGATTGGTGGTGCCTTCGGTTACCGCATTCCGCCCTCAAATTGGAAGCCGAGTGGCTGGCAACCGACAGTAACGCAGGCGACGGGCCTTGTGACCAATCGTCATGTGCATTTAAATAAGGCATGGAAAACCAAGCAGTTCTGGTTGATTTGGGGTGTACTCTGTTTAAACGTTTCTGCTGGTATAGGGATTTTAGCAATGGCTTCGCCGTTGCTACAGGAGGTATTTGGCGGACGCCTCATCGGTTTAGATGTGGGGATTAATGAATTAAACGCAGAGCAAAAAATGCAGATAGCAACCTTTGCTGCAGGTTTCACCGGTTTACTGTCCTTGTTTAATATTGCTGGGCGTTTCTTTTGGGCATCGACATCGGACTTTATTGGTCGTAAAAATACCTACTTTATTTTTCTCGCATTGGGCTTTTTGTTGTATGTCTCGATTCCACACTTGGCGTATGCAGAAAATTTACCATTATTCGTTTTAGCCTTCTGTGTCATCCTGTCGATGTATGGTGGCGGTTTTGCCACTGTACCTGCTTATTTGGCTGATATTTTTGGTACACAAATGGTTGGGGCCATTCATGGGCGTTTGCTTACCGCATGGTCTGTCGCAGGGATATTGGGGACCTTATTGATTACCAATATACGTGATTATCAACTGGCACATGGCGTGACTCAGGCTCAATCTTATGATGTTGCTATGTATATTTTGGCGGCTATGTTAGCGATTGGATTTGTGCTCAATCTCTTGATCAAACCTGTTGATGAAGATCAATATATGACAGATGCGGAATTAGCCGCAGAAAAGGCTTTAGCGCATGAGAAAGTATCACAAGATCTAAGCATAGAAAATAATGTAGCACATGCGCCATCCAAGACCATTACGGTGGTACTTGCTTGGTTGGTGGTAGGTCTCCCTTTATTGGCAGGGATTTGGTTTACCTTACAAAAGGCGATTGTTTTATTTCATTAATTTTAAAATCTAAGCGATAAAAAATGCCTCATGATTTGAGGCATTTTTTATTTTATGGGTACTACAGTAATTCCCTAATAGGCTACTGTCATCAATGTGGAGCGTTTACGATGGCAGTTCCATAAGCAAACACTTCAACCATTCCACCTTGCATACCCAATTCAGTGGTACTGAGTCGAACCCCCATAATATGGTTCGCACCCATGGCATGCGCTTCTTGCTTCAGGCGAACCACAGCTTCACGACGCGCCCGTTCCACCACACTTTCATAGCTGACCAAACGCCCACCAAAGAAGTTTCGAATGGTTGCCAGTACATACTTAAAATAATCGTGGGAGATCACCACATTGCTGCTGACCATTTGCCCATAGGCTGAGGTTTCTACAAAGCGATTGGTGTCAATACGGATATGGGAAAATTGCTTTTCTTTCTGATCCAGTTCACGTAAGTGTTTCTGCTCGATATGACGACCAAAACCCCAACCGACTGAAAATAGGATCAGAAACAGGACAATCTGAAAAATTAATCCATCCATAATTTTGCCTATGCGCCAAATGGATCAGGAAGTTTAGGCGCAACGGGTTGTACTACTACCGCTGTACCATAGACAAATAACTCTGATGCGCCTTGGGCAATATTTGAAGTTGAGAAACGAATACCGACAATGGCATTGGCACCTAAACCTTTGGCCTTATCAATCATACGTTGAGTGGCTTCCTGACGTGACTCTTCCAGCAATTCGGTATAACCCGTTAACTCACCACCCACAATATTCTTTAAACCTGCCATCAAATCACGACCAACATGTTTACTACGAACGGTGCTGCCATACACCACATCTAGCTGGCGTAAGATTTCATGGCCCGGTACAGACTCTAAACTGCTTAGTAACATCGTATTTTCTAAATCATCAATATATTCAGTTTGAAGATAAGAAATATTGGCAATGGTTGCAATAAAAAAGCTCACCGAAGTGAGCTTTTTTATGCGCAAAAGATGAAATTATTTTTTTGCGTAATGTTGTTCAGAGCTCGATGGTTGATGAGCTACAGTTTCACTGGATGAGGCTTTGAGACCACCGCCAAGTGTTTTGTAAAGTTCAACTTGGTTGTTGAGGTTTGCTTGTTGTAATAACAATAAACCTTGTTCTGCTGAATAAGCAGAACGTTGTGCATCCAATACGGTTAAATAGCTATCAATACCAGCACGGAAGCGGGCATTTGAAAGCTTGTATGTTGTATTAGTTGCATCAACCAAACGACGTTGAGCGGTTAAACGGTCACCAATGTTAGCACGTGTTGCCAAAGCATCATTTACTTCACGGAAAGCTGACTGTACTGACTTCTCATAGTTAGCAAGTGCAATTTTCTGATCAGTTTCAGAGATTTTGACATTGGCCTTACGAGTACCCCAGTCAAAAATTGGGATATTCAAGCTTGGACCAATTGACCATAACGCATTCCCTGATTTGAATAAGTCACTCAAATCAGTTGATGCATAACCAGCAGAACCAGTCAGGCTAATAGTTGGGAACAGTTGGGCTTTAGCAGCACCAATATTCGCACCCGCAGCACTTAACTGGTATTCAGATGCTTTTACATCTGGACGGTTGTTGAGCAAGTCACTTGGTAAGCCAGCGCTAAACACGTTTTGTTGCGTGATACTCGCCACTTGTTGTTGAGGGAGCAAGTTCTGAGGAACTGGCTGACCAACAAGCAAGTTCAACAAGTTTTGAGCTTGAGCAACTTGAGTCTTGTAGTTCGCGACATCATTACGTGCCGTTTCAACTGAAATTTGTGCTTGGCGCACAGGGATTTCGCTATCAATACCTACATCGAAACGTTTCTTGTTCAAGTTAAACGAGTCTTGTTGAGCTTTTAGCGTTTGATCCGCAAGTTTCAATTGTGCATTCGCATATGAGTAGTTTAACCATGCTTGAGTCACTTGGCTGATTAAACTGATCTGCGTTGCATCACGTGAGCTTTGTGTTGCGAGGTAGCTATCTAAAGCTGCATCTTTCAAGCTACGTACACGCCCCCAAAAATCTAACTCATAAGCAGTTAGACCCAAACCAACTTGATAAGTTGAATAAGGATTATTTGGGTCACGGGTAGGGGTGACTTGACGAACAGCACTACCACTTGCCCCAATTGTTGGCAATTGGTTGTTTTCCGAAATTTGGTATTGCTGTTGCGCTTTTTGAATGTTCAACGTAGCAGTACGTAAATCACGGTTATTGGCAAGTGCTAGATCAAGTACTTGCAGTAAACGTTGGTCAGCAAAGAAGTCTTTGTAACCTTGTTCCGCAATTGATTTTCCAGAAGCATTGCCATAAGACGCGAAGCTTTCAGGAACATCTGAACTCACAACAGGCTCTGGCCCGCGCATGCTTTGGCAGGCAGCCAAAGATAGCGCGAGTGCAGAGATTGCAATGCCACGACTGGAAATAGACCATACAGTTTGCATCACGATCAATGCTCCTGAGTATTTAAAGTTTTAGGTTTGTACTTAAAGATACTACGAATCCACACGAAGAATACAGGGATAAAGAAGATACCTAAAAGAGTTGAAGAAATTACACCACCAAGTACACCATAACCGACTGAGTGTTGGCTACCAGCGCCCGCACCGCTTGCCAAGGCTAATGGTAATACACCAAAACCAAATGCAAGTGTAGTCATGATAATTGGGCGTAAACGCATTTTTGCAGCATGTAATGTTGCTTCAAATAGTTCTTCGCCTTGTTCCTGTAATTCTTTCGCAAATTCGACGATCAAGATCGCATTCTTCGCAGATAGACCAATTACGGCAACAATCGCAACCTGGAAGTAAATGTTAAAGGATAAGTTTGGATCACCTTTAATAATCATACCTAACCATGTCAATGTAAATGCACCGACGATACCTAAAGGTACAACCAGTAATACCGAAACAGGTACTGACCAGCTTTCATAGAGTGCAGCAAGACACAGGAATACGATTAATAATGAAAGAACCAACAGAGGAGCCGTTTGGCTGCCAGAATCACGTTCTTCTAAAGATAAACCGGTCCATTCATAGTCGAAACCGGTTAAGCCCATAGAGGGTAACTTACCAATGATTTCTTCCATCGCCAACATTGCATCACCAGAGCTGACACCCGGTGCAGGCGTACCTTGAATGTTAACAGATGATACGCCGTTATAACGCTCTAGACGTGGTGAACCATAAGTCCATTCACCTTTGGCAAAGCCAGAGAAAGGAACCATTTCGCCTTTGTTATTACGCACATACCACTTGTTCAAGTCCTCAGGCATCATGCGGGTATCCGCTTCACCTTGGACATAAACTTTCTTCACACGACCACGGTCAACGAAGTCATTGATATATGAACCACCCCAAGCCATGCTCATGGTGCTGTTAATATCAGCGATACTGACGCCCATTGCACCTGCTTGCGCTTGATCAATGGTGATTTGGTACTGAGGTGTATCTTCTTGACCATTTGGACGTACACCTGCAAGACGTTTGTCTTGTGATGCCATACCTAAAATTGCATTACGTGCAGCAATCAGCTTTTCATGCCCTTGACCGCTTGCATCTTTCAACTGGATATCGAAACCAGAAGCGACACCCAATTCAGGCATTGCTGGTAATTGCAATGGCATGATGTAAGACGCATCTTTCACAATCATGTTCAATGCCATACCACGTTGAATGATGGCACCAATCTGTGATTCTGGTGTGGTACGTTCACTCCAGTCTTTTAATTTAATAAAGGCAAGACCCGCGTTTTGACCCACCCCTGTGAATGAGAAACCAGCAACTGTAAAGATCGACTCTACATTTTCTTTTTCCTTATTCAAGAAGTAACCCGTCATGGTATCAATGACTTTATCAGTACGTTCCAAGCTCGCGCTCGGTGGTAACTGAACTAAGGTCATGACCACACCTTGGTCTTCTTCTGGTAAGAAAGAAGATGGCAATACTTTGTAGATACCAACCAACGCTGCGATGACAACAATATAAAGCACACCAGAGAATAACTTGTGGTGGGTCATACGATTGACGCCGCCTTGGTATTTCTCTGAAAGTTTTTCAAAGCTACGGTTAAACCAACGGAAGAAACGCGCGAAAATATTGTTGCTTTCTTCTTTGTTTGGATCGTGTTGTTTTAACAAGGTCGCACACAGGGCAGGGGTAAAGGTTAATGCTACAAGTAATGACAGGATCATCGCCGTAACCAGCGTGATCGAGAACTGACGATAAATCACCCCAGTGGTTCCACTGAAGAACGCCATTGGTACGAATACCGCTGTTAATACACTGGTGATACCGACTAAGGCACCCGAAATCTGACTCATTGACTTTTCAGTCGCTGGAATCGGTTCGAGATGTTCTTCTTGCATCACCCGTTCAACGTTCTCAACCACAACGATGGCGTCATCTACCAACAGACCGATGGCCAGTACCATTGCGAACATGGTTAAGGTGTTGATCGAGAATCCGAAGATATTAATCACGGCAAAGGTACCCAATACCACTACAGGTACAGCCAATGTCGGAATAATCGTTGCGCGCCAGTTCTGTAAGAACAAGAACATTACGATAAATACCAAGACGACTGCTTCAATCAGTGTATGGACAACACTTTCAATTGATAGACGAATAAATGGTGTGGTGTCATACGCAAGCTTGTCTTTTAAACCGCTTGGATAGTTATGACGTAACTCAGATAAACGCTTTTCAACTGCGGCAGCGGTATCCAGTGCATTGGCACCTGTTGCAAGTTTGATTGCAACACCACCTGCAGGACTACCATTAAATTTCGAGTCGAATTGGTAGTTATCAGAACCCAATTCCACACGTGCAACATCACCTAAACGAACTTGAGCACCACCTGAAGTATTTTTCAGGAAGATGTTTTTAAACTGTTCAGGGGTTTGCAACATGGTTTGTGCATTCACGGTTGCGTTGAGTACTTGACCCGCAGTCGATGGCGCACCACCGAGCTGACCAACTGCAACTTGAGAGTTTTGTGCACGAATGGCTGTTGCAACATCATTAGGCGTTAAGTTAAAGCTCGTCAGCTTTGCTGGATCTAACCAGATACGCATTGCATATGAACCACCAAATACTTGGAGTTCACCCACACCCGCCACACGACTCAGTGGCTCAGAAATATTTGAGTTCACATAGTCTTTAATGTCAGATGCAGAAAGGCTGTTATCTGGTGAGTAAAAAGCAATAACTTGCAAGAAGCTTGCGCCAGACTTAGTCACTTTTACACCTTGACGTTGTACGTCAGCAGGTAAAAGCGCTGTTGCTGATTGCAGTTTGTTTTGAACTTGAACCTGCGCGATATCTGGATCGATACCTTGTGCAAAGTTTAAGTTAATTGATGCTTGACCATTACCCGCACTGTTCGATGAAATGTAACGTAAGCCATCCAAACCATTCATTTGTTGTTCAATGATTTGGGTGACCGTATTTTCAACGGTTTGAGCAGAAGCCCCAGGATAAGTTGCAGAAATGGTTACCGTGGGGGGGGCAATTGTCGGATATTGTGCAACTGGCATTTTTGTCAGCGTGATAATACCCGCCAACATAATGACCAGTGCAATCACCCAAGCGAAAATTGGGCGATGGATAAAAAATTGAGCCATGCAATCTACCCCTTAAGCTTCTGAAGTTGCTTTTTGTTCAGCTTTTGGTGAATTGGCTTGCTTTTGTTGTTCAGCAGCTTTTGGTGCTGCATTTTGACCTTCAGCTGCTTTTGGTTGATAAGGTTTAGCAGACACTTCCTGTCCTTCTTTTACCTTGGCAACACCATCAACAACAACTTTATCACCAGCCTGTAAGCCTTCAGTTACAATCCAGTCTTGACCTTTGACACCCACAGTTTTAACTGGGCGTGTTTCGATCGCACCTTTTGCATTTACTACTAAAGCAATTGCTTGTCCTGTTGGTAAACGAGATACAGCTGCTTGAGGAATCAGATAGGCATTTGGCAAAACTCCTTGCGAAATTTTAGCCGTTGCATACATACCTGGTAATAACAAATGGTTTGGATTTGAGAAGACTGCACGTAAAGTCACAGTACCAGTATCCGGATTCACACTTGCATCAGAGAAAGCGAGTTGACCTTCCACTGGGTATTCAGAACCATCTTCCAGCGTGATTTTGACACGGGTATTGTTACTGTTGTTTAAGCTGCCTTTGCTGAGTTGTTGGCGTAAACGCAATAATTCAGCACTCGATTGATTGATATCAACATAGATTGGATCTAGTTGTTGAATTGTCACCAATGGATCGGCTTGGTTTGCAGTCACCAATGCACCTGGTGTCACCGAAGAACGGCTAGATTGACCAGAAATTGGTGCGCGAACAGTTGAGTAGCCCAATGTAATTTCAGCATTTTTTAATGCAGCTTCAGATGCAGCGACATCAGCTTCAGCTAATTTTACTTGAGCATTGATATCATCATATTCTTGTTTAGAAACCGCATTGGTTCCCACAAGCTGACGATAACGGCCTTCTTTCACGCGTAATGCATTTAAGTTTGCTTGTTGACGCAATAACGTTGCACGAGCATTGTCTGCTGTTGCGCGGTTGGTATTGGCATCAATTTGATAAAGTGCTTGACCTGCTTGAACGTAGCTTCCTTCAGCAAATAATCGTTTTAAGATTACGCCACCTGTTTGAGGGCGTACTTCCGAAACTTGATATGCAGAGGTTCGTCCTGACAGTTCGACGTTTTGTTCAACGCTTTGTGGTTGCGCAACAATGACACCAACTTCTGGAGGTGGCATTTTTTGAGCAGCAGCAGCTTGCTGTGCATCTTTAGGATCTTTGCTACAACCAACAAGCGCAATGCTTGTTGCTAATGCGCAAGCAGTTAGGGCAGGAGCCCAAAGCTTAGCCGACATCATTATTCCACCTCAATTTAGATTTTTTATCTAAAAACAAATTGTTGCTGAAAGTGCTTTGATACAGCCCAAACCAAAGCAACGAAGTCCAAATCAACCCAATTCCCCAACCGGCAAGTACGTCAGTTGGGTAGTGAACCCCCGCATAGACTCTAGATATCCCCATGCAGATAAACCATAAAGTAGATACTAAAATGACACTGGTGCGATATTTATGTTGTTGACACAACAACATAGCTAGACTCGCAAGGGTTGCAGCATAAAGGCTATGGGCACTTGGGAAGGATGCACCATAACTTTGAACCAAGTGATAAAACTCCATTGGTCTTGGCCGATCAATGCCCCATTTCAGAAGCCAACCAATCACAATGCTGCCACTGACACTTAAAGCGATAAACGTCACATTCTTATAATTTTTAATCCATGTTTGGTAAATACACAAAAATGTTGTTAAAAATAGTAAAAAAGGCATTCCACCGAGCCGAGAGAGCAGAACTGTCACATGATTAAGCGTAAATGAACGGTGTTCAAAAAAAGCTTGAACACTAAAAAGGTCTAAAGTTGATGCGTTGGAATTCATTAACCCAATCACACCGAGTCCTAAAAAAAAGCAACCAATACAAAGCAATAGGTATGGCATGCGCTACTCATTATTTGCTTAACCATTGTTCAGGGTTGTTGAGTGTTAGAAAGTGTACTCGCGAGTACACTTTTGGTCAAGTCTTGAAATTTTATGATAATTTCATTTCTGTGTTTTTTTAAGGTCTAGTAAAAAAACATAACAAAATTTGATGTATATCTCATTTTCAATTGACATCAGTATTTATTGAAAGAAGCTGTTTTTTTACGTATCCGATTCATCATGAAAATCACAATATCTGCCATATAACATGATTCGACGAAAGTGAAATAACAAACCACTTATTCAAAATACATCATAAAATTCTTACATAGTTAGTAATATAGAAGCATTTTTTGATCTCTATCATTCAAATTGAGATACAGACTCACGTCATCGTATCTCCTTCGGGTAAAGGGATACCATGGCTGAGAAGTGATCTATTGAACAATAGACGCTGGGAATACCAACCCATTTGAACTATTTTTGGTGGTTTGATTATACGTAAAAATAGTTCAAATGTTAGACTTGTACTTCGCTGTTTTTTCTGTACAAAGTTAGTGATGTGAAGATACGTTTTTGCTTTGCTCTTCAACTTCTACGGGTTGCTTAGGTGGCCAGAAAAAATCACTTGGTCGAGTTAAGAAATGCGTTGTCACTAACTTAGCTAAAGGTTTCCATTGTGCAAAACGAACACGACGTGCACGTAGAGCAACAATAATCGTCAAGGTAAAGCTGACAAATAAGTTGGTTAAGCCGATCAGCATCACACCTAAGAATGACACTAAAATTAAACCAATGTCAGGACCACCAATGGTCATTAAACCTTGGATAAAGTTGGCAGAAGCAAAGGCAATATGACGAATATCTAAAGGCAAGCCTAAGATAAATCCAATCGTTCCCATACTACCCAGCATGATCCCGAACAAGAAGTTACCCGCCAATGCGCCAAGATTGGTTTCAATATAGTTGGCAAATTTATCCAACCGTTGTTGTCCCATCCAGCGTTTTAAACGTCGATGCTGCTTTAAGCGTGGGCCAACTTTACGGTAAACCGCCAAGTTATCGAAATATCCCGCGATTAGGCCTGAGAAAAATAAACACACACCTGCAATTGCAGCATGTGGAACCGCCAATGAGGTAAAGGGGTTGAGACTATGTAGCAATGCGGCTGATTTGGCATGATTGAGCAGCGGTTCACCGAGATTGTATTGCCATAAAAAGGTAATCAGTGCCGCAGTTGGGATTGCAATCGAGATATTGCCTAGAATAGCAATGAACTGGGTTCGGATAATATTAATAATCAGTGCGGCCAGTTCGGCAATTTGTGCGGTCTTGCTGCCTTTTTGCTGCTGTACGGTTGATGCCAAAGCTGCAGCAGTCATGGCAGGCTGTTTGGTCGCCACGGTAAAATGCAATACATGGATCAGCATAAAACCAAGCGCATAGTTCATACTATATAAAAAGGCATGACCAAACGGTGCAAGTACCAAGCGTGCAGTTAAAATTTTCAGCGTTGCCATGGTGGCAATGATTGCACCTGCACCCGCAGCTGCCTTGTACATACCAAAGAAGCCAGCTTTGTCGGTACTTACATAATGTTCGCCTGTTTTACTGGCGTTTTCAGTTACCTGTAAGGCAATCAATTCACTGGTTGAAGTCAGTAAATGACGAACACTTTTTTCATTGTAATGAGCTTTGGTCAAATCGACGATCAGCTCACCCAATGCGGTATAACGTGCATCATTTTGACTGGCTAATAAAGTCAGCAGCAGTTCAATCCGATCAATCGCCTGTTCTAATAGTGATAATAAATAGGTCAGGCTGATACTAACCCCAATCCGTTTGGTGGCACGGCGAATTTTGAGCACCACTTCACGACACTGATCCAGCATTACAAAGGCTTGTGAAGCGTCTGGTGGCGGCAAAACAACAACCGCATCTTGATCATCAATCTGCTTTTTATATTTTTCGATGAATTCTACGATTTCTCGGTTTTGTACCAAAAAAGGTGATTCATATTCGGTAATTTCGGGTTGAGCATTAATAAATTCAGGATATAAACCGATACCGCTAATCCGATAGGACAATACCGTAATCGCTTTAATCAGCTCATTTTTTGAAACCTGCTTTTCTTTGGTATTGCTTTGGCTTTCACCTAATAGGTTGAATAGCCTAATCCAGTCCTGATTCTCAATCAGATCGAGCCATTCACTGTCATTTTCTTGATGGAACACTTTCCCAATCAGGGTTTTAAGCTGTTGACCGTCTTCGACTAAAGGGAGGAAATGCGCACCTAGACGTTGTCCCAGCTGGTTCCAAAAACCATCCAGCGATAGAATCCCGCTGTCAGCATATAAGCTTAACTGTTTATATTGGCTAATGAGCTTAAGTAAGAAATTTTGCAGCAGGATTGCTGAGGTTGGAGTCAGTAATAATATTTTGATCAGCGCATGAATACGTTGTTTGACTTCATCCGCATCATTTGAATTTTTGGGACGGATCCGATTGACCAGTTCAATCAGTAGTTGTTCGTCAAGAATAGCTTGAGGTTGGTCAAGCTGTTCCTGCATTTTTAGAAAAAGATCAGATAAGGTTAAATGCATAGGCGGTCAGAAAATTATTGTAGTCGATGTAAAGCCATTAAGGTCAAATTGATCAGTGCTTGGCGATATTCATTATCTGGCAGCGCTTTTAACGCTTCTAAAGCGGCATCCGTTTCCTGTTGGGCACGTTTTTGACAGTAATCTAGGCCACCCGAGTGATGAACAATTTCAATCACTTTATCTAAATGCTCAACACCACCCGTTGCAATACTGCGACGAATGATCTCGTGATCCTCGCCAGTTGAATGAGCTAATGCCGAAATTAACGGTAAAGTTGGTTTTCCTTCCATTAAATCA
Source organism: Acinetobacter higginsii (assembly GCF_000369845.1). NCBI lineage: Bacteria > Pseudomonadati > Pseudomonadota > Gammaproteobacteria > Moraxellales > Moraxellaceae > Acinetobacter > Acinetobacter higginsii. The sequence goes on from NZ_KB850223.1 coordinate 315,189, forward strand.
TCGCCAATATTTTTACCTAATGTTTCAGCATCAGAGGTGTAATCTAAAATATCGTCGATAATCTGAAAGGCATTACCAAAATGACCTGCGAAGCGACGCAAAGGTTCACGGTATTCTTCTGCTCCCGCCAGAATAGCTGCACCTTCGGTGGCAAGTTCGAATAAACGAGAGGTTTTACCGTGGATAATTCTTAAATAGGTTTCTTCTGTGGTTTCTGGTTGGTGCTGCGATTGCAGTTGCAGTACTTCACCTTCTGCAATTTCACAGGTGCCAGTCGAGAAATCTTTTAATAAGGTCATATTGTTTAAGTCGACCAACAAATCAAAAGCTCGCGAGATTAAAAAGTCACCGACTAAAACTGCTGTTTGATTATTCCAAGTGGCATTTGCTGTTGGACGACCACGGCGCAAGTTCGATTCATCTACCACGTCATCATGAACCAAAGTTGCGGTGTGCAGCATTTCAATCACCGCAGCCAAATGCTGTGCCTGTTGCATATTGGCGAGTCCACAAGCACGCGCTGCCAATAAGCACATAATCGGGCGCATGCGTTTGCCGCCTGCTTCTACCACGTGTTTGCTGACACTCATGACGAGGCCCACTTTTGAACTAATTCCTTCATTAATCAGGCGATCCATCGCAGCAAAATCTGTCGCAACAGGGGAGAGAATGTCTTGCTTAAAATCGATAACCATATGAAGAAAAACCTCGTATAGGTGGGTAGTGTTGCCAAGTGTATCAATTAATCTGTGACTAAACAGTTATACAGACTGCGTAATCTGTCATTTAAAACACGATGATGAGCTCTTTGGTCTTAAATTAGACAGAAAAAAGGGAAGTTCCCACCAAGCGCCATTACTTTACTTATGGCACTGTAAAAACACAGTTTGTTATTGTCACAATTTGTTTTCAAAAATGTATTTCAAATTTTGATCAGAATCAATCAAAACAGTTCGCCATCAATCTAATTGATTTTGCTTAAAAATCCAAGCAAGTTATCGATATACATGTGTTTATGTAAAATCACTTGTCGTTTGATCAATTTTCACTTAAAATTTGTCCCCTTGTATAACCCCAGTGGCGTTCGTCTTAAGATCGGTATATCCCTTTATCGGCACGACGACACGGGCAAGTTGGAGTACATTATGTACGCAGTAATCCAAAGCGGTGGTAAACAGCACCGTGTTGTTGAGGGTGAAACCCTTAAAGTAGAATTATTGAAAGCTGAAACTGGCGCGACTATTACGTTTGATGACGTATTAATGGTTGTTAACGGTGACAACATTCAAATCGGTGCTCCAGTTGTTGCTGGCGCAAAAGTAACTGCAGAAGTAGTTGGCCATGGTCGTCACGACAAAATCCGCATCATCAAAATGCGTCGTCGTAAACACTACCGTAAGCAACAAGGTCACCGTCAATGGTTTACCGAGTTGAAAATTACTGGTATCGCAGGCTAACACGAGGAGTAAATAGACATGGCAACTAAAAAAGCCGGTGGATCGACGAAGAACGGTCGTGATTCGAATCCTAAGATGTTAGGTGTTAAAGTTTACGGTGGTCAAACTGTAACTGCTGGTAACATCATCGTTCGTCAACGTGGTACTGAGTTCCACGCTGGTGCAAATGTTGGTATGGGCCGTGACCATACTTTATTTGCTACTGCTGACGGCGTAGTAAAGTTTGAAGTGAAAGGTCAATTTGGCCGTCGCTATGTAACTGTTGAAGCTTAAGTTTTAATAGTTCGAGAAAACCCGCTTTGAGCGGGTTTTTTTATGTATATCAATTTTGAATTGTAGTTTAGTCGGAAGCTGTTCCAAAGTTTCCTGTTTTTAAGTCCTCGTAAGCCTTTAAAATTTCCTCATAACTGTTCATCACAAAGAAACCATGTCCATTGATTGGTTCTTGTAAGGGCGGTGCGGATAAAAATAGCAGATCACAACCCTCTAAGGCAGTGATCACAACATTTGTATCAAAGCTCGACATCACCGCTAAGGCCTGTTCTTCTAAGCGGTCTTCATGCGCTGCGAACTGAAGCTTGCCTTTACGTAAATAAATTAAAGTCGTGTCGCCATGATTGGCAGGCAGAGTGAGTTGCTGTCCTTTATTTAGGTGTACATCAAAGACATTCATCGGGCTAAAGGTTTCGGCGATCCCCTGAATATTCTGGAACTGTCCGGCCACGATACGAACATAGCCTGCATTATTTTCGAGAATGACTTTTGGGATCTTGTGATTCAGTAAGCTTTGATAATGTGGTGCTGACATTTTATCTTTTGCGGGAAGGTTGACCCACAATTGCACCATTTCAAAGTATCCACCACGCTCACGAAACTCTGGACTAAAATGTTCTGTATGCTGAATACCAGAAGCTGCCGTCATCCATTGAACATCGCCTTGCGCAATGATGCCGCCTTGACCTGTAGAATCTTGGTGTTGTAATTCACCTGCAAAAACAAAGGTCACTGTTTCAAAGCCGCGGTGTGGATGTTCATTGACACCTTTTTTCGTGCTTTTGGGTGATAAACGTCCTGGGCCTAGATGATCTAGCAATAAAAAGGGCGAGGTGGTATTACCCAGTTCCTGATAAGAAAAGACAGAAAGGGCTGGATAAAAATCGCCAATCGCAAATCGTGTGTCATTTCGGTGTATAAAGGCAAGGCTTTTCATGGACGGTGCTTTTTAAATTATTGGTTTTAGGTTATCAAACTCTTATTTTTCGTCTAGAGCATTGTTGATGAATAATTTCTCTAATCTGGCATTGAAGTCCTTAGTTGGTGAATGGCCGAAAAGTTGAATTTCATCCTTACAATCTCTACATAAAGGTTGCAACTTCATACATAATGCAGAACTTTGCGACACGAATTACACAAAACCGTTGCTTTTCTTCATTTTTTTAATGATCAAAAACAGTAAGATGTCGTCATACCAGTAGAAATCTGATAGAAGGTTGTTTTTATGAATTTCGTAAAAAAAATGGCTTATGCTGCAACGTTAAGTGCAATGACACTTGCTCCTGTTGTGAGTAGTCAGGTATTCGCTGCACCTGTAGCTGCATCGGCTCAGCAAGCGACCACAAGTTTGGTTCAACAGTTATCTGGCTTGCAACGATTCACCGCAGATTTTGAACAAACCACAAAAGTGGCAACCAGTAATAAAGCAATACAAAAAAAAGGTTTAACTGCTCAACATATGAATCAAACCTTTAAAGGAACCATGAAAGTTGAGCGTCCGGGGAAATTTTATTGGGAAACCACCAGTCCGGCCAAACAAACCATTGTGACGACAGGTAAAGTGGTGTGGATTTATGATCCAGATTTGCAGCAAGCGGTGCGTCAAAGCTTAGATGATCAAATTGCCAATACCCCAGCATTATTGTTATCGGGTAATACCAACCAGATCATGCAGTCCTATCGTGTGACGCAGCCTGACCGTACTAAACTGTATTACACCTTATATCCAAAACAGGAAGATGGTGCATTCCAAAGTTTAACCATTAGTTTTGGTGGCAATAAGGCACCGAATTTGATGGTATTACAAGACTCTTTGGGTCAAACCACTTATGTTCGTTTCAATAATATTAAAGTGAATCAGGCGATTCCAGCCTCAGTGTTTAATTTCACGCCACCTAAGGGTACCGATATTATTGATCAGTAATTGTTTACTTAATTTAAAAGCCGCACATGTTGCGGCTTTTTTATGTGAAGCTTGGATACATTTTTTAATTTCATCTCAGGGCAAGGCTTTGTATAGTGAAGAAAAACATCAGAGACTTGCATGACGATGAATACTTCACAATTATCAAAAATTATTCCACTTCTTCCTATCCTGACCGTCGTTGCGCTCGCAGGTTGCCAACCTAAAAAAGAGACCGCAGCGGCAACTGAAAAAGTGGATATTCCATTGATTCATGCAAAAGTGGTGACGGTTAAAATTCCAAAACAAAAAGTCTGTTTGGAAGATGGTTGTACCAATTATGATTTACAAACAGTTGAAACCAATCAGAAATGGATTGATGAGTATTTTGTCAATCGGATGAAAAAAGCGGAACCGAATGCATTTTCGAATATTGCGGATCAAAAAGTAAAAGTTCCTGCGGATGAAGCATCACAAAGTGAAAGCAGTACTTATGTGCGCTTTGTTGGGCAAAACTATAACTTAGCGACTTTTGCGATTCAGACCTATTCATATTCTGCAGGTGCTGCACATGGGATGTCACATCAAGAATTTGTGAATTTTGATTTGACCAATAAAAAACATATCACGGTCAGTGAGTTGCTTAAACCCGATATGAATACCAAACTGCGTGATGAACTGTATGCATCCAATCAAAACTGGTTGGAAGACCACAGCATTAAAAAAGAGCAACTACAGGTCAGTGATAACTATTACTATGGGGTAAACGGTATCGTCTTCGTCTATCCATTGTATGAATTGGCTTCTTATGCGGAAGGTATGAGTGAATTGACGCTGCCATATTATGCTGCCAAGCAGTTTGTAAAAGCAGAATACTTACCAAGCTTGCCTAAAGATCCTAATTAGTGCATGTCAGCACCTATATCTTAGCTGTAGGTGCTAAGACTTTAATTGTCAATCGCTGTATTTTTTTAGGTTAAAGCCTTACACTATAGCCAGTTTTTTCTCTATTCATGATTGATTATGATCGACCCAAAATTACTCAGAAATAATATTGAAGCAGTCAATGCTGCTTTGGCAAAACGTGGTATTCAGCTAAATGTACAAGAGTGGGCTGATTTAGAAGCTCGCCGTAAAGATTTGCAATCCAAAGCTGAAAACTTACAAGCAGAGCGTAATGCAGGTGCCAAGCAAGTCGGTCAAATCAAAAAATCAGGTGGAGATGCTTCTGAGATCATGGCACGTATGGCGGCCATTGGTGATGAAATCAAAGCTGCAGAAGTGGCTTTGGCTGAGTTGCAAGCTGAGCTGGAGCAAAAGTCTCTCGCAATTCCAAACTTGCCAGACGAATCTGTTCCCTTTGGTAAAGATGAAAGCGATAACCTTGAAATCTTGAAGTGGGGTACACCACGCCAGTTTGATTTCGAAATCAAAGACCATACCGATCTTGGTGAAATGATGGGTGGTCTGGAATTTGAAACAGCGACTAAATTAACAGGTTCACGTTTCAGCGTATTGAAAGGACCTTTGGCGCGTTTACAACGTGCTTTAGCCCAGTTCATGCTCGATACACACACGCTTAAAAATGGCTATACCGAAGCTTATGTACCATATTTGGTCAATGCAGACAGCTTACGTGGTACAGGTCAGCTCCCTAAGTTTGAAGAAGATTTATTCAAGCTACAAGGTGAAAAAGAGTATTACCTGATTCCAACCGCTGAAGTGCCGGTGACTAACTTTGTCCGTGACGAAATTATTGATGCGGATCGTTTACCACTGAAATATTCTGCACACACCCCATGTTTCCGTAGCGAAGCGGGTTCTTATGGTCGTGATACCCGTGGTTTAATTCGTCAACATCAATTCGACAAAGTTGAAATGGTGCAAATCGTAAAACCAGAGCACTCTATGCAGGCACTTGAAGAATTGACTGCACACGCAGAGGGCATTTTGCAGGCATTGGGCTTACCGTACCGTAAGATTTTGCTCTGTGGTGGTGACATGGGTTTTGGTGCTGTCAAAACTTATGACCTAGAAGTATGGGTACCAAGCCAAGATACTTATCGTGAAATCTCAAGCTGCTCAAATGTGGGTGATTTCCAAGCACGCCGTATGAAAGCACGCTACCGTGTCGATCAGAAGAAGATCGAATTGGTGCATACCTTGAATGGTTCAGGTTTGGCAGTTGGTCGTACCTTGCTTGCCGTGATGGAAAACTATCAACGCGCTGATGGTTCAATCGAGATTCCAGAAGTTTTACGTCCATATATGGGCGGTGTTAGCTACATCGACTAAACTTTGCATCGAATTTGTGCATAGTTTTTGCTTTAGCTCAATCAGATTGAAAATATAGAGGCGTGACGTGGAAATTTTCCCAATCTCTTTAAAGTTGCAGCAGCAACGTTGTCTGATTGTGGGTGGTGGGCATATTGCCTACCGCAAAGCAAACCTGCTCGTCAAAGCTGGTGCAATTGTTGATGTGATTGCACCAGACATCCTTCCTGAATTACGTCAACTTGTTGAGCAATCGGCAGGGCAATATATTCAATCACTTTTCACTGAAAATGTTTTGGCAATAGCTTATCGCCTAGTGATTGCTGCGACAGACCAGCCTGACGTCAATAAAAGCGTATTTGAACAGTGTGAACAGCGTAACCTGCTGGTCAATAGTGTCGATGATATTCCACATTGCCGTTTTATGGTGCCTGCGATTATTGATCGTTCACCGTTGGTGATTTCTGTTGCTTCCAATGGTGCATCACCCGTTTTATCCAGACAGTTGCGTACTCAGATCGAAACCATCGTGCCGCATGGTATGGGTAAATTGGCTGAGTTTTCGGGGCAATGGCGTAAGCAAGTGAAAGCCAAAATTGCCAATCCAGATGAACGTCGTATCTTCTGGGAAAACTTGTACACTAGTCCGCTGAAAGAACAGGTTTTCAATGACAATATTGATGTAGCCAATGATCTGATTGAGCAGGCTTTAACAGAATGGACTGCACCGAAAGGTGAGGTGTATTTGGTCGGGGCAGGGCCGGGCGATCCAGAACTGCTGACTTTAAAAGCCTTGCGCTTGATGCAGCAAGCCGATGTGGTGATTTATGACCGCTTGGTGTCTGCGCCCATTCTAGATTTGTGCCGCCGTGATGCTGAAAAGATTTATGTCGGTAAAGCCCGTTCTAATCATTCGGTTCCACAAGATGGCATCAATGCCTTATTGGTGGAATATGCACAGCAAGGTAAACGTGTTTGTCGTTTAAAAGGTGGCGATCCCTTTATCTTTGGACGTGGTGGAGAGGAAATTCAGGAATTGGTGCAAGCCAATGTGACTTTCCAAGTTGTTCCGGGTATTACCGCAGCTTCAGGTTGTTCTGCCTATGCAGGTATTCCACTGACGCATCGTGATTATGCGCAAAGTGTACGTTTCCTAACGGGGCATTTAAAAGAAGGCTCACCTGAGTTACCTTGGAATGAACTGGTCTATGAAAACCAAACTTTGGTGTTATACATGGGCTTGGTCGGTTTGGAACGTATTTGTGAGCAATTGATTGCACATGGTCAGCGTCCAACTATGCCTGTGGCCTTAATTTCTAAAGGAACAACCCCTGATCAGAAAGTGGTGGTGGGTACATTGGCGGATATCGCGACCAAAGTATCTGAACATCAGATCGTAGCGCCGACTTTAACCATCATTGGTGAAGTGGTCAGTCTACGTGAACAGTTAAAATGGCAATAGAATCCCTCCTTGCGGAGCTATAAGCGCTCCTCACCTCTTTAAAAAAGAGGGGGAGTTCCTCCCTTTGAAAAAGGGAGGCTAGGAGGGATTATGAAAAGTAGAGAAAATTTGTGATTCATGTCGTCCTATACGAGCCTGAGATTCCAGCGAATACAGGTAATATCATTCGTCTATGTGCCAATACCGGTGCGCAACTCCATTTGGTCAAACCTCTAGGCTTTGAGCTGGATGATAAAAAGTTGAAACGTGCAGGTTTGGACTACCATGAATGGGCAAGAATGCAAATTTGGGACAATATCGAGCTTTGCCTTGCTGATTTAAAAGCGAAGGGTGTGGAGCATGTTTTTCCGCTCACTACGAAAGGCACAGCGACACCGCATACGGTTGATCTGAACCGTCCAGTTGCCCTGTTAATGGGACCTGAAACCCGTGGTCTGCCTGAGCAAGTGCGTTTAATGTTTCCGCAAGAGCAGTGGATTCGTTTACCGATGGCTGAAAATTCAAGAAGTTTAAACCTCTCAAATGCAACCGCTGTGATTGTCTATGAAGCGTGGCGACAACAGGGTTTTAAACAACTCTGATTTATCGTGCTTTAGATATCGCCATATGGACTTGCGACAACCAGCGTATAACCATTTGGGTCTTTAAACCAAATTTCGCGATGATGCGCGTTCGGGTTGTATTTAGGACCTTCTAAAATTTCAACTTGGTGAGTTTGTAGCTTTTTGACAATCTCATCAAATTGATCGCTTTCAAACCAAAGCAAAACGCCATTCCCAATCAGCCGTTTCGGATCTCCAATATATGGATGTTCATGCGCTTGCCATTGATGCAGTTGCAACACCATACGCTGTTCATACAGCAACTGTTCATAGTCTTTGCCGCCATGACCACTTTCTAAGCCAAGTATTGTTTGATACCACTGACTGGTTTTCTCGACATCGGCTACAGCAATTAAAGGTTGTGGGTACATAGACACCTCACAGCATTATTCGAATTGTTGTTCCTGTATCGTATCAAAACGTCGTTGAGCGTAAATCACCTGTTCAATATTGCTTTCTGCCCAATCTTTGAGTTGATACGCCATTTCTGCCACCTCTAAACCAAGTGTGGTGAGTGAATAATCAACTCGAATTGGAGCGGTATCCTGCACTTGGCGCTCGATAAATCCATCTCTTTCCAACATTTTTAGCTTTTGTGACAATACTTTAGGTGAGATGCCTTGAATGCTTTTTTTCAATAGATTGAAATGTTGGGTTTCTCGTGCAAGTACATTGATGATCATCAGTACCCATTTATCTGCAATTTTTTCAAAAAATAACCGAGCAGGGCAATGTTGTTGATAAATATCGTATTTTAATGCCTGATTCATAGCGATAACCCTCATTTTCTCAATCGGATCTTAGTAGTTACCAGTTGGTAACTAATTGACACCTAGTTTCTAAAATATATCATTAAATCGAACTTTTGAAAAATTTTGGATATTCTCATGACACAAATTGCAGTTGTTTATTTCTCAGGCTATGGCCATACCAAAGTGGTTGCGGAAACTTTTGCGGGTGCGATTGACGCCTCTCTGATTGAAATTGATCAGAATGGTGAGATTACGGAACAGGATTGGCAAACGCTCAATAATGCGCAAGGTATTGTGTTTGGAGCGCCAACTTATATGGCGGCAGCCCCTTGGCAGTTTAAGAAGTTTGCTGACGCCTCTTCAAAAATCTGGTTTACCCGTGGTTGGCAAGACAAGGTGTTTGCGGGCTTTACCAATAGCGCGAGCCTGAATGGTGATAAGCAGGTGACCCTGATTCAGTTACAGACTTTGGCTTCTCAGCATGGCGGTATTTGGGTGAGTTTAGGTTTGTTGCCTGCCAATACTAAAAATGCAAAACGTGAAGATGTAAATAATCTAGGTGGTTCGGTTGGTTTGTTGGTTCAGTCACCATCAGATGCAAGTACTGATGAGATCCCAACAGGGGACTTGGAAACAGCGAAGCTTTATGCAAAACGTGTGAAATCGATTGTTGAAAAGCTGCACGGCTAAATTTTCAAGCTATAAAAAAGGCGCATTCAGCGCCTTTTTTATTACCTCATCAGATTAATGTCTGTCATCAAATTCATTATGCTGTGGCGCATTGTATTTGAAGCCTTTAGTCTTATAAGCAAGATAACCGACACCGATTACTGCCCAAGCCAGACCAATCTGTAAAGCCAATTTATCAATTTCTAACCACATCATAAACACGCTGGCAAAACCCAGTGTTGGGATAATGATGTAGCTGATAATGTCTTTTGGTGTCTTGTTCTTACCATCTCGCAATGCATAGCGAGAAATCACCGAGAAGTTAACAAAGCTAAATGCAGTTAATGCACCAAAGCTAATTAAGTTCACGATATGCTCAAGATCAAGGAAACCAGCAGACAACGCAACAACACCCACAATCAAGATGTTGTAAGTTGGCGTATGCAAGCGTGGGCTAATATGACCGAATAATTTCTTATTGATCACGCCATCACGACCCATCACATACATTAAACGCGATACACCTGCATGTGCCGAAATACCTGATGCCATCACTGCCACGACTGCAAAATATAAAACCATGGTCTTAAATGCAAGGCTACCAATCGCTGCAACCATCACGGGCTGAGATTCGTCCAGTGGATTGAAGTAGGTGCTTGGATTACTTGGAAAGTAAAGCTGAATAAAGTAGGTGCTGACAATGAAGATGATACCTGCAACCAAGGCTGTAGTGAAAATTGCACGTGGCAAAGTTTTCTCAGCATCTTTGGTTTCTTCTGCAAGTGAAGAAAGCGCATCAAAGCCTGTAAATGAGAAGCATAGGACCGTTGCACCTGCAATTAACGCCCCGACAGAGGTCATTTCATTCCAGAATGGCGCAAGTGACCATAACTCAGCTTTGTCTGGATTCAGTGTGCCATCGGCATAAACACCTTGCGTGAGCAGGATATAGACCTGATACACAAAGTAGAAAATGACACCGAGCTGGATCACGACAATGGTACTGTTAAAACGCGCAACAAAACGTGCACCAAACAGGTTAATCACGGTCATGAGCACGGTTAAACCAATCACCCAAATCCAGTTGTTCACTTCTGGGAAGAGTGCTCTCAAATAAATATCAGCAAGAATGATATTCACCAGAGGGGAGAGCAAATAGTCTAACCACGAAGACCAACCCACCATAAAACCAACATTAGGGTGAATCGACTTTTGGGCATAGGTATATGCAGAACCAGAAGACGGATAACGACGAATCATGTGACCATAACTGATCGACGTTAAAAGAATTGCAACTAAGGCAAATATGTAGGAAGTCGGTACATGACCACCACTTCTTTCAGATACTAAACCAAACGTATCAAATAAAGTTAATGGTTGAATATAAGCCAAGCCAATAATGATGATGTGCCAAAGCACAAGATTCTTTTGAAGCTTCGCTGTTGGTTGAGTCCCAGATAAATTTGTCAACGGCGTTATCCTCATAATCGTTGATCAAAGATCAGCCATAGTGTTAAGGATCATTTGAGACAAAAACGATCCCCCGTACAAAAAACGAAAGTGCGCCAATCTATCCTAAAACACTATAAATTGTCAGTACTTTTATGCTTTTTTTAGCAATTTTTTTGCCAATTGGGTAAAGAAATAGATGAATAAAGATTCACTTAAAATTAAAAAGCCCCGATACTCAATCAATATCGGGGCTTGTAAGCAGCAATACTTGATTTAACTCAATGTATTACCATGCTTTTTGTAAGATTGCACGAATGTCTTGCAAGTTTGCTTCTTTCGGATTGTAAATGATAGAACCATCATTCAATGCCTTATCTGCAACTTCATCCAGTTGTGCTTCAGTGACTTTACCTGTTTCGCGTAACGTACGTGGCAGTTTGGTCAGGCTGAAAAGACGATCACGCATTGCTAAAATTGTGGCAATGGCTTTGTCTGCACGTAAGTTTGCAGGAGTTTGTGCATAAATATCGGCACCCGCAAGTGGTAGCAGTAATTCACCAATCTTGTCGCCATTAATCTCTTTATTGTATTCCAGCACGTATGGCAGGAATAAGTTCATGCATAAGCCGTGGGGTAGATGGGCAACTGCACCAAGCGCATGACCCAATGAGTGCACTAAGCCCACCATTGAATTTGAGAAGGCAATCCCCGCCATGGTGGATGCTTGTGCAAGCTCTAAACGACTTTGTGCATCGCTTGGATTGTCTAAAACTTTGAACAGGTTTTCGCTGATTTTTTTAATCCCTGCGCTGGCATAAGCATCACTGAGTGGGTTGGCAGCTAAACAGGTATAGGCTTCAACACAGTGTGTCAGTGCATCCATACCCGTCATGGCAGTCAGATGCGGCGGCAAAGTCTGAGTCATGCGTGGATCAAGAATCGCGGCATGTGGCATCAGATAATAAGAAGCAAAAGCCAGTTTAACATTGCGTTGGGTATCCGACACCACAGCAACCATTGTCACTTCTGAACCAGTACCAGAGGTGGTTGGAATCACAAAGAATGGCTTAAGTGGTTTTGGCAGGTTATGAGCACCTGAATATTGTAATAAATCATCACCACCTTCAGACACCAAGATATTGGTCGCTTTAGAGGTGTCGATGACTGAGCCACCACCAATCGCGATGATTGCATCACATTTTTTCTGGCGGTAAAGTTCTGCGGCTAAGCGAACCACTTCCAAGCTTGAATCGGGTGGAACATCATCAAAGATCGCACCAATCACCGCATCAGTTGTACTAAAAGCTGCTTCGATTGGGCTAAGTAAACCATTGGCACGGACACCTTTATCGGTAATGATCATTGGGCGTTTTGCGCCAAGCGTCGCAAGTTCAAACGGGATATGCTCTAAGGCAGCGTTACCAGCAATGACTTTTACAGGACAGAAAAACTCGTAATAAGGCTTAGCCATGTTATGCGCTCCGTTTGAGATATGATTTTGCGACTTTAAGATAAATATTTTTTGCACCCGTGAATTTTTCTTTTAATGTTAATTCAGTAGGGTAGCGTTTGACTGCAAGTGAAGCGATTAGCTTAGGTAAGATCAGGGCTTCCATTTTATTCAAGCAACGCACCAGACGGATGGCGCTTGAAACATCACCATCGGCAATCATACGGTCATTAGCAAAGGCTTGCGCGGTACTTTCTTGGAAAGAAAATACCAAAAAGGCATGGGTTAAATGCTTGAAGGTAATGGTTAAATCAGGCTTGCCTTTGTAATTGGACAATAGCTCTAATTGTTTTTCTTCGGTTACTCGAGCAACAAATGCAGGTCCATTGGGGAAAACATTCATTGAAAGGATAAAACCTACAGGAAACTTCGATACTTCCTGTTGTACTTCATCATCCACTTGGCTTGCCATCACGAGGCCACGACCCACAACATCCATCATGAGTTTGACGTAGGCAAATTGCAACGTGGGCTTCACTGCTTTGGTTGAAATCACTTGCGTATCCCTTGTTAAAATTATGCAAAAGCTAATTTAGAGTATTTACTCTAATTTATTTTATTAGAATTGAAAAGTAAATTATTCAGATTTGACTACAAGGTCATTAAAGAAATCGGTATTTTTTAAATAAGTAATGAAAGTATCACAGAGCTGTTCAAAGCTTGGGTAATCTTCAAGTAAGTCTTGCAGGCGCACCATTTCTAAACCTGCATAGCCGCATGGGTTAATGGTTTGAAAGCCAGTTAAGTCACAGTCAATATTCAGGGCAAGGCCATGATAACTACGCCCACGACGGATTTTAAAACCGAGTGAACCAATCTTGCGTCCATCCACATACACCCCAGGTGCATCTGGTTTGGCATAAGCATCGATATTGTACTGTTTGAGCAGATCAATCATGGCTTGTTCTGCAAAACTGACCAAAGTACGGACATGCCATTTCAGGCGATTGAGATCTAACAGGAAATAGGCAACCAATTGACCTCTGCCATGCCAAGTGACTTGGCCACCGCGATCAGTATGTACAATCGGCAGACTACTGTGCAGCAGAATATGTTCAGGCTTACCTGCTTGTCCTTGGGTCAGGACATCTTGATGTTGAAGCAGCCAAACTTCATCGGGTGTAGTTTCATCACGATGAGTTGTGAAGTCTTTCATTGCTTCAAAACGCGTCGTGTAATCTTGTAGATCATTGAAACAACGAATGATTAAAGTTGGTTTTGCAGCACTCATTACAACAGAACATCCTTTACAGTTTTTAAATGGTCAATAGCTTAATTATGTAATGATTTGGGGAGGATAAATAGCTATTTATCAAAATGTTGAAGCTTATTTTTAGTGCAAAAAAAAGTCCAAAACACTTTCGTATTTTGGACTTTTTAATTAAAGCGCTGTCTTAATTAAAGGACAGGCTGCAAGATCAGCGTATAAGGCATGAACTTGTTCCAGCTCTTCAAAGCGTAATTGTGCAGTTAAAGAGTGGTATTTGCCTGTACGTGACGGCTGAACTTTTACCGTGTCGCCATCAAACTCAGGGAAGTGCTTCTGCAAAATATCAACAACAGCCACTCGAAGTTCATCCCCTGCATTACCAATCAATTTGATCGGATAGTCCATCGGGAAAACCCAAAGATGTTCTTGCAATTCACGAGAAGGAGTGCGGTCTAACATGAGCAACCTCTTAATTTGAAACGCCTGCATCAGTGCAGGCGCTTTTGATCTAATACATAGATGGGGATGAAGTATTGAACTTCAAGTCCTGCGCTAAACCAATACAATGCATTGGTCTAGCACAAGATTTCCCAAAGATTAGTCGTTTTCCAAGAATGAACGTAAGTGTTCTGAACGAGAAGGGTGACGAAGCTTACGTAACGCTTTCGCTTCAATCTGACGAATACGTTCACGTGTTACGTCAAACTGTTTACCTACTTCTTCTAAAGTATGGTCGGTTGGCATATCGATACCAAAACGCATTTTCAATACTTTTGCTTCACGTTCAGTCAAGTTTTCAAGTACTTCACGTGTCGCTTCTTTTAAGCCTTCTGAGGTCGCAGCATCCACTGGTGAAGTGATGTTTGAGTCCTCAATGAAGTCACCAAGATGCGAATCTTCATCATCACCGATCGGTGTTTCCATCGAAATCGGTTCTTTTGCGATTTTAAGTACTTTACGAACTTTAACTTCGTCCATTTCCAGACGCTCACCCAATTCTTCAGGAGTCGGTTCACGGCCCATTTCTTGAAGAAGTTGACGAGAAACACGATTGATCTTGTTAATCGTTTCAATCATGTGTACTGGAATACGAATGGTACGTGCTTGGTCGGCAATCGAACGTGTAATCGCCTGACGAATCCACCACGTTGCATAAGTCGAGAATTTATAACCACGACGATATTCAAACTTGTCCACGGCTTTCATCAAACCGATGTTACCTTCTTGAATCAAGTCGAGGAACTGTAAGCCACGGTTGGTATATTTTTTCGCAATCGAAATTACCAAACGTAAGTTTGCTTCAACCATCTCTTTCTTGGCACGACGTGCTTTCGCTTCACCAACAGCCATACGTTTCGAGATATCTTTGATATCTTTAACGTTTAAACCAAGATCTTTCTCAATATCTGCAATTTTTTGCTGGAATGCCAATACGTCAGGACGTACTTTCTCTAAATGTGCTTTGGTTTCAGCCGGTGCTTTGGCAATTTGTTCGTCTAACCAAGCTGGATTTGATTCTTGCTCAGGGAAGGTCATACGGAACTGGGTACGATCCATACGACCACGACGGACTGCATAACGCATAATTTCACGTTCATTTGAACGAATTTGGTCATGTGTACCACGAATCATTTCTGAAATGATTTCGAATAAGCGTGGTGTAAATTTGAACATCATGAACACAGCAGCAAGCGCTTCAAGCGCAGCTTTTGCTTCATCACTATCACGACCGTGTTTCGCTACCACCGTTTTAGTTTCATTCCAAGCCGCTTCTAATTCAGAGAAACGAACTTTGGCAACTTCAGGGTCTGGACCTGATTCACCTTCAGAATCATCATCACCTTCAGATTCTTCTTCTTCGTCATCATCATCGAGTTTGACGTCTTTTGCTTTAGGTGAAGCATCTTCGTCTTCTTCAAGCTCAGCTTCTTCTTCAAGAACTTCTGGAATATCTTCGTCAGTTTCTGGGTCTAAATAACCAGAGAGAATATCGGCAAGACGACGCTCACCAGTTAAAAAGTCATTATATTCTTGTAAAACAACTTCAACAGCATTTGGCCAGTAAGCAATCGAATGTAAAACGTCACGAATACCTTCTTCGATGCGTTTTGCAATGCTAATTTCGCCTTCGCGTGTAAGAAGTTCAACCGTACCCATTTCACGCATATACATACGTACAGGGTCTGTGGTACGACCAGGCTCACTTTCAACCGATGCTAATACGGCAGCAGCTTCTTCTTCGGCAACTTCGTCAGCCGCTTCAGTTGATTCACCAAACATGGTGTCATCAGTTTCTGGTGCACGTTCATGCACTGGAATACCAACGTCTTGAAGCATCTGAATGATGTCTTCAATCTGCTCACTTTCCGTAATTGAGTCTGGTAGATGATCGTTAACCTCAGCGTAAGTTAAATAACCTTGCTCTTTGCCTCGGCTAATCAGAGCCGCTACTTGCGAAGTAGGGGAATTCATATCGCTCATCTTTGCTTACTCTTTTGTTGAATCTGGGGCGGTGAAAAACCGTGCATGATAGCACAATTCACGATGAATGTTTTGGATTCGATCCGTTAACTTTAAAATAAAAATAGCTTTGATTTCACGTTCGTTTCTTGAATATGGGGTTGAGTCATAAATTTTCAAGCAGTCAGTCCTGATTAAAGATGTTTTTTAATTACAATTGTTCTTAGATTATAAATACACAAAAAAACTGACGAAAAAAAGTACAAAACATCGTTTTATCACAAAAAAAACAAATAAAACTTGACAAGGTGGGCTAAGACCGATAAATAGCGGCTAGACCCATTTATATTTTTTCATTAGAGGTACTTAGTGTCTTCTACAGATTTTGAATTAGATGATGATAACTATGGTGAAGATGATGCAGGTTTTGATGAGTCATCTGGAAAAATTACTGCCAAAGAATCATTAGAAAAGCGCCGTTTGATTGATGAGCTTCTGGCGCAACGTCGTTTAGAGCGAGAACTCAAAGATTTTGATTACGATTTCGACGACGATGATCTTGATGACGAAGACTAAGCAAAATTGCTAAGACTTTATGTCCGAAAATGTTATGCTGTTGACGATGTATTTTTAAAATTGGATTAAAGAATGAGCACGTTAGATTTAGACTTATTGAGTAACTATCTTGACGGCGATCAAAATGAATATGGTCTAGATTTTGCAGCGACTCATGGCTTTTTGTGTGCGATTGCAGTTGGTCCACAATTTGATCGTTGGTTAGATGAGCTTTTCGAGAGTAATCAAAAGAAACTTCCTGCTGAAGTGCTTGAGCAGGTTAAGCTTTGGTTGGAGTCTATTCGTCAGGATTTAGCCAATGAAAATGGAATCGAGTTTCCATTTGAAATCGAAGAAGCGGACGTTGAATCGAGCTTAGGTGATTGGAGTGTTGGTTTTGTTGATGCCATGTTCCTTAATGAAGATGCGTGGTTTGCGCCTGAGTTTGAAGAACAGCTTATCGATTTAACATTACCAATTATGGTGTTTAGCGGAATTGATGAAGAAGATCCACAAATGGAATCTTTCCGTCGCAATGGTCAGTTGATGGATGAATTAGCGGAAGAAATTCCAAATAATTTAAATGAACTCTATCTGATGTACCATACGCCAGCATAAGAATACCTCGGATACTGTGATCATCGCAGTTGAAGAATGACAAACAAATAAAATATTAAAACGCCTCTAGAAGGCGTTTTTTTATTGCCGACAGTTGGCGTTGTTGCTTTACATTTAGATCGTTTAAAGATCATTATTTAAAAATGAGCAAAAAATAGACTCAGTCCTAAAGCACTCAAGATACAACCAATCACTCGATTAATGCTGATTTGTCGAGCAAGAATTTTATTTCGAATGAAAGGGGCAGAACAAAAAAGTGCCACGAGACAAAACCAAACCAAATGACTGCTAGAAATAAAAAAACCATAGCCGATTAACTTGTGCAGGTTGTTGGTGGTGGTCATGACTTGTGCATAAATACTCATGACAAAAAGTGTAGTTTTGGGGTTGAGACTATTGGTGAGAAAACCATGCCTAAAAGCCTGCCAACGTGTGATTTGATGGCTATTTTCATCAAACAGAATGGGGGCTTCGGTAAAGGTTTTGTAGCCAATATAGATCAAATAAGCTGCACCCATATATTGAATCAGATGAATTAAACTGGGGAGGTGTTTCTGTAAAAAGCTGAGTCCAATCAAGCTGTAGCTGATATGGACCCAGACACCCATCGCAATGCCGTAGGCGGTACACATGCCCAAATGTCGACCATAGAGATAGCTGTTTCGGGTCACTAGGGCGAAGTCAGCACCTGGGCTGATGACTGCAAGCAGGGTGACGATGCCGACGGCAATGATTTCATTCACTCATCTATTCCTAAACTGAATCATTAAAGATTTTTTATATTTTTCATATTCTTGCTATATTTAAAATTGAAGTTAATTCTTGTTATGCATGAGTTTTTGGAATGATTGAACGATTATCTTTGAATTCACTCAAGTTTTTTTATTACGTGGCCTGTTATGAAAGTGTGACGCTTGCTGCGGAAAAGCTATTTGTGACGCAAAGTGCGGTAAGCAAGCAACTTAAAAACTTGGAAGAAAGTTTAGGCTTGCTGCTATTTGTACGTGAAGCCAGAAAATTAACTTTGACCTCAGAAGGTGAGGTGCTGTTTGATTGCTGTCAGCAGGTCTTTCAACAGATTGAGCAGTGCGTAGTGCAATTACAGCAACACAATAAGGTGCAGAAGAACCTGATTCTTTCTTGTGAACCGACACTGGCCATGAAATGGCTGATTCCTCGTTTAGCGCAATTTAAACAGCGCTATCCTGAATTTGAGGTGAGCTTGTTAACCGGTGGTGGAGCGGTGGATTTTACTGCACAGCATGTTGACGTGGCGCTGAGAAGAGATGATTTTGATTGGGGCGCTGCCCTGTATAGTGAAAAAATTGCAGATGAACAGATGTTTGCTGTGCGGGCGAAGAATGATCATGCGGCAATGACGCAGTTGTTTATTTCCAAGTCCAGACCTCAGCTATGGCAACAGTTTAAACGTCGGCATCCAGAGCAACTCAGTGGTTTAAAACGATCTTCACTTGAGCATTTTTATCTCTGTATTGAGGCTTGTTTGGCGGGTTTAGGTGCAACAGTAGTTTCTGCCTATATGGTTGAACGAGAAATGAAATATCAGATGCTGGAGCCACTCACCACGACTTATGCGGATGGTTCGGCCTATCATTTATTGTCTGCCCAGCCTTTTGAAGCGGATATTCGTAAACGATTGCTGAGAGACTGGTTAAGGGATGAAATGCATAAAAGCCAACTGGGATTTAACGCAATTTCATCTCAGGTCTAAGTTTTGTTAGTGTTATTGGTTATGGTTTGATTTAGATCGGTAAAACTTTTTAATTGCCCACCAGATGATATACAAGGCAATTAGGGCGAAGATCAGATAGCTGATACGTTGAAGAATCGCCAGCATGAGTGTCTGATTTTCACTAAAATGATAACCGAGATAGGCAAGGAAACTGGTCCAAATCAGCGTTCCAGCGCTACTGTAGAGCATAAATTTACTAAAAGGCATCCGGCTGATCCCTGCAGGGATACTAATCAAGGAACGGACTGCTGGAATCATTCGCCCGAAGAAAACAATGCGATGCCCATGTTTGTTAAACCATGTCAGTGCTTTGTCTAAATCAGCAACCTGAATGCGTAAATATTTGCCATAACGTTCGATAAACTGAAACAGTCGTTGTTGTGGAACTTTTCGACCGATCCAATAGAACAACATCGCAGCTAAAATTGAACCAGCACTTCCTGCAATAATGACGCCGATCAGGGTGAGTTCACCTTTTGAAGCGGTATAGCCAGCCGATGGCATAATGATTTCTGAGGGAATAGGCGGGAAGATATTATCTAGGAACATTAAAAATGCGATACCTAAATACCCAAGTTTTTCCATGATCGATAAGACCCAATCTTCAAGTCCCATAATGCCCTTATATGATTCATTTGATTATTGTTTTTAGCATAGAGGGGTGCAGGGCAATGCTCAAGGGTTGAATCGTTACATGATTTTTTATCAAGGTAATAAAAAAGCCATAGTCTAACTATGGCTTTTAATCGACTTGTTAAGCTTATAGACGTTTGCGTTTTGCAGCAGCAATCTGTGACTGACGCATACGGAAGCCTGCTTTTTGTTTGTCTGTGGTTTTATCAATACAGTACACACAAGATACGCCATGTTCATAGCTTGGCAGTTCAGCTTCAACTTTGGTCAATGGCCAACCGCAAGCATGACACTTGATGTTTTCACCTTCTTCAACACCATGGGTCACCGCAGTACGGCCATCAAATACGAAACATTCACCTTCCCACATGCTTTCTTCGGCAGGGGTTTCTTCTAAGTATTTAAGAATACCGCCTTTCAGGTGATAAACTTCATTGAAACCTTCTTGAAGCAAGAGGGAGGTAGATTTTTCACAACGAATACCACCGGTACAGAACATCGCAATTTTTTTGTCTTTATGCTGTTCAAGGTTTTGTTTTACGTATTCAGGAAATTCGCGGAATGATTCTGTTTTAGGGTCGATTGCACCTTTGAATGTGCCTGCTTTATATTCATAATCATTACGGGTATCGATCAGGATTACATCATCACGATTAATCAGCTCATTCCATTCTTTAGGATCAAGATAGTGACCAACTAAATCACGTGGCTTGACTTCTACACCTAAAGTTACAATTTCATTTTTAAGTTTAATTTTCATTTTACGGAATGGCTTTTCAGAGCTTTCAGACTCTTTATATTCCATTGCGTTAAAACCTTCGTTTAAAAGGAATTGATGAACTGCATCAATTGCGGCACGGTCACCAGCAACAGTTCCATTTATCCCTTCAGACGCTACAATCAGAGTTCCACATAAATTGATGCTATTCACTAAGTCCAAAAGACGTTGTTGCAGATCCGCTGCATCTGAAACTTCTTTAAATTGATATAGTGCTGCAACAACCCAATTATTGGTCGCTTGCTGTTCTACAGGTGCAAGCTGTTCTACAGTAGCGTTCATGGATAACTCCAAATGTATTAAGATAGAAAAATTAGGCGCACATTTTAGCGCGAAATCTGAAAATAAGCGAGAAAACCATAAAACAAATATGGTTTTAGAGGAGTTGGTTTTGAGTAATGATCGTCGAATTCCATCATTGACCCCATGTGCAGGGCGTTGTTCAACGGTGTTTGGTGATCTGGTTTGCCGTGGCTGTCGTCGTTTTAATCATGAAGTGATTCAGTGGAATACCTATACGGCAGAGCAACGCCTGATGGTGTGGAAGCGCTTAGACGCACAACTTGATCAGATCTTGGTGCCTTTGCTGCCCTATGCAAATGTACAGCATATCGAGGGCTTTATTCAGAATAAACGTACTCGTGTCTTAGAGAGTGCGAGCAAAGGGCGCAAGTTGTACCACGCCTTGAAGATTTGTGAAAAGAATAAACATTTGGCGCATGAAAGTGGACTTGGTATTAGCGATGCACAAGTTAAGCCGATTTGGGATGAATTTGAACGTCGTGTACTGGCTTTAGCGAAGGCGAGTTATGAGTTGGCGTGGTTACGCGCAGATGGCATCAGTAATACCTTGTTGCGTGCATTAGAGCTAGAAGAAGATGAAATTTAGATTTAAGCAAGCACTTGCTGTAAAAATCTTATTGATCATCAAGGTTGTTGATCGACATCCAGCTCATTTTGTTTATATTTTGAGATTAGTTGATCTCCCTGTTATGAAACAGGTTGGATAGTTTTAAGGCACTTGGATTGCGGGCAAAATATTGAGCGATGATCTGTTGATCTTGTTCGCGAATCAGGCTGATTTTGAAACCGTGCGTGGTCGTTCCAGAAGAACGCCCTTTAGATCGGTAGATCTTTTCAGTGATGATGTAGATATTTTCTCCATCACTAAAACGTCGATCTTCCAAAGCCTGTAGCTGCACTGGTTGAGGAAAATGATAGAGCACTTTTAATCGTTGATAAAACTCATCATAGATATAAATGTTTTGCTGATCTGTAAAAATATAGCTGAAATTTCCTGGATAGGGCTCACTGCTTTGGCTACCAATGAGTTGCAGGTGTGATAAATCAACAGGCGTTGTTCCCCAAAACTCGTGCTCAGCAATATGTGGTAATGGATGTTCATTTAAATAAAAAGATCGACCGTCTGTTGCTAGATTTAAGTTCTGACTAAAACGGTTGCTGCCACTAAATATCTGCGTCTGTTGCGCATTTAACTTGCCCAGCTTTTTATCTTGATAATAAACCACCTGTTGGTCATGGATATATTGGCTGCTATTTGGAAATGCTTGGCTCCGTTGCGGATCTAAATCTATTAAGGCTTTAGTTTTGTAAAAGACCTGTTGATCATCTTTGGCGTAAAAATAGCTTAGTGTATTGAATCTTGGATGTAGTACCGCCGAGAAATGAGCGACTCTCGCGTTGGTTAAACGTATATCGCGAAAGTAAACCTGTTGATGATCTTTGGTGAAATCATTACCTAAATAGCGTGTTTGTGCAGGATTTAATTGAGACAAGATATGGTCTTGCCAGTAAACCTGTTGGGGTGTTTTACCGACATTGCTATATAGTTCATCTGCACGGTCAGCAAGATTACTTAAAGCTAAACCTGTAAATTGATTAGCCTTTACTTGGGGAACTAAAAAAGTACCTTGACCTTGTTTAAAAATATAGACCTGATTTTGATAGCTTTCAAAATTTGTGCCAGAGATTGACTGGGTTTGTTGATGGGGCAGATCAATGCTGCCATCGTTAAATTCATGCCAGAGTAGGTAGGCAATAAATAGGCTAAAGCTGACTAAAATACCAAGCGTTAATCCGATAGCAGACCATCTCTGTTTTTGTTGAAAACTGTCTAGCGCTTGCTGATCTGCAATGAGGCGAATGATATCAATATGGGTTTTCTTGTGGGTACTTGTATTGCTGATCCGTTGCAATTGTTGCTGTTTTGCCAGCGCTTCCAGTTTTTTCCAGAACGGTAAAAACTCACAATGTTGCTGGGTTAATGTGGCAGGCCACATCCATGAATTAAAATAAAAATACTGCTGATAAGGTTGGGTTTTACTGAGTAGATTGAGACTGTGGATTTGCGCCTGCTGTTGTCGAAGTTGTATCTGGATCAAATCTTGCCAACAGAAAAAAGTAGATTGCTTGGAATCTTCCAGAGCGATGCCTTGCTGATATAACTTAAAGGTGATGGGATGGCTAAAGTATTTCTGATAAAGCTGGTTATACAGGTAAAGCGTTGCTATCAATAAAGCAAACATCAAAGCAATGCTGAGCAGTTGGGCAAAGAAAGGCAGGAATTGATAAAGATAGTACAGGCTTAAATCATAACTAAAGTAAACCAGTAGCAGCCAAGTCAGTATGATCATTAATAGAAATAATGCGAAAGACGCCATTTTTATTTGAAAGACGGGCAGTGTGACTTGCATCAAAACAGTGGTTTTT
Organism: Acinetobacter higginsii; assembly: GCF_000369845.1. Classification (NCBI taxonomy): domain Bacteria; kingdom Pseudomonadati; phylum Pseudomonadota; class Gammaproteobacteria; order Moraxellales; family Moraxellaceae; genus Acinetobacter; species Acinetobacter higginsii. The sequence continues at coordinate 338,280 of NZ_KB850223.1, forward strand.
TTGATCATTGGCTCGATAAAATGAGTTCTGCAAAATGAATGTTGTTTAAGTTTTATTTCAAGAGCATAACCGATAAAAATAAAAAAGGATGCAGAAGCATCCTTTTTTATTAACGCTAATCGAAATTAACGTTTGATGTCGCGCTGAGTCGAGCCTGTATAAAGCTGACGTGGACGACCGATCTTGTAAGGACCGCTGTGCATTTCTAACCAGTGGCTGATCCAACCAACTGTACGTGCAAGCGCGAAGATCACCGTAAACATACCTGTTGGGATACCAATCGCTTTTAAGATGATACCTGAGTAGAAGTCTACGTTCGGGTAAAGCTTACGCTCAACGAAGTACGGGTCGTTCAGTGCAATACGCTCAAGTTCCATTGCAAGTTGCAATTGTGGATCGTTGATGCCTAATGCAGCAAGAACTTCGTCACAAGTTTCTTTCATGACTTTCGCACGTGGATCGAAGTTTTTATAAACACGGTGACCGAAGCCCATGAGTTTAACTTCTTTACGTTTTACTTTTTCCATGAATTCAGCAACGTTTTCTACGCTACCAATTTCATCTAACATTTTAAGTACAGCTTCGTTTGCACCACCGTGAGCAGGTCCCCAAAGTGCTGAGATACCCGCAGAGATACATGCATATGGGTTTGCGCCAGTAGAACCAGCAAGACGAACGGTAGACGTAGACGCATTTTGTTCGTGGTCAGCATGAAGCGTGAAGATACGATCCATTGCACGAGCAAGAACTGGGTTTACTTTGTAATCGCGGTCAGCAGGGGTAGCAAACATCATATGTAAGAAGTTTTCTGCGTAACCAAGGTCATTACGTGGGTAAATGAATGGTTGACCTACAGTGTACTTGTAGCTCCACGCTGCAAGTGTAGGGATTTTCGCGATTAAACGAATTGCAGTAATTTCACGGTGGTTAACATCTTCGATGTCTAAACCGTTGTGATAGAACGCAGATAATGCACCAACAACACCAACCATGATTGCCATAGGGTGAGCGTCACGACGGAAACCATTGAAGAAGCGGCTTACTTGATCGTGAACCATCGTATGGTTACGTACTTTCGCATCAAATTCTGCTTTCTGTTCAGCATTTGGAAGCTCGCCATTAAGTAGTAAGTAGCAAGTTTCTAAGTAGTCTGCTTGAGTCGCTAATTGATCAATTGGATAGCCACGGTGTAATAACACACCTTTGTCACCATCAATGAATGTGATCTTAGATTCGCAAGCCGCTGTCGCCATAAAACCAGGATCGAAAGTAAAGTGACCTGATGCCAATACATCTTTAACGTCAATTACATCTGGGCCTAATGTGCCGCTGTAAATTGGTAATTCAATTTCTTTGCCATCAAGCTGTAATACGGCTTTTTTGCCAGTTGCTGCAGACATTCAATAGATCTCCTGTCCTGGTGAATGATTATCTGACTCGAAATACTAATCTTGTCATGTGCGAATCAGACGGTGTCAAAATTTGCTATAAGATTAGTGGTTACTAAAATTTTGTCAATTATACTTAGGGATAAAAAATGACGTTGCTACAGTCAATTAGTCATTCAGTATCGAAGAAAAAACTGAGTAAAATCACAGCACCGGTCGAGTATAATATGTCAAATCAAGTTTCAGGTGCATAAAAAAAATGAAGCATCAGTCCAATTGTAAGTAAATTTTTATTTGGGTCCGATGTTGCTGCTTATAAAATAAATACTTATCCCGTCTGCAAGCCCTATAACGGCCATACTTTGCCGTGAACTGTTCAATCAAACAGCAATCAAAAGCGCTCTAGGTAAATTCATTATTGATGCATTTTGGTGCGATTAATTGTCTAAAAAATGACTCATTGAATTTGGCAAAAGGAATCTTAAAAAATAGATTATTAATTAATTATATTTAATATATAAATGAGCAGTATTATTTGGGGCTATATATAAAGGTTGAAAAATTGCGCTGCTTTGACGCTGAAAAGGGCATTTTTTGTGAAATATGAAGAAAAGAATTTATAAAATTAAAAAGTATCTATAAAAAATAGTATTTTATTTTTATCATTACAAAACAATCAGATAGTTGTTTTTGCTTAAACTTGATGCATTAATCGCCGCTATTATGCGTGTGAATGATTCTTATTTAAAGTTTTTTTCGACTAAAGCGAAAGTTGATTGTTTGTATTTTGATATTTCACGTTTTATAATTCGATGTCGTTTATAGGTTAGGCATGTGCTGTGCTTGCCTAACAATGCCAGCTTTCCTTTGAATTAATTCAAACAAACTCCGGATGGAGTTTCTACCTACAGGATGCCCGCTGTGAAAAGCAACAGACCTGTCAATTTGTCCATGGGTCAGGTGTTAGCGGTAAATTTACGCTCACCCGTGGCTATTGCATCAATTCTACACCGTCTATCAGGTGTAATCGTATTCTTATTAGTCGCAGTTCTTTTATGGATTTTGGATAAATCTTTATCTTCACCAGAAGGATTTGACTACGTTAAAAATGTCGTTTTCGGAAATATCATTGTACGTTTCATCGTATGGGTATTTGTAGCTGGCTTGATTTTTCACTTTATTGCAGGTGTGAAGCATTTACTTGCTGACCTCGGTTTTGCTGAAGAACTTCAAAGCGGTCGTATCGCTGCTACAGTTTCATTGATCTTGTCTGCGGTTGGTATTGTCGCAGCATTCGTATGGATTATGTTCTGATGAAAAGTGCTACAGGTTTAACAGGTTCAGGTTCTCGCGACTGGTATATCCAACGTGTCAGTGCTGTAGTGTTAGCTGCATACACTGTAGTGTTGTTTGGCTGGATCCTTTGCAATAGCGGATTTGGTTATGAACAGTGGGCTGGCTTTATGCTGACTTTGCCAATGAAGATTTTCTCTTTATTAGCAGTGTTATCGCTGGTTGCACACGCTTGGATTGGTATGTGGCAAGTCTTTACTGATTATGTAACGACTCGTCAAATGGGCCCTTCAGCTTCAGGTTTACGCCTTGTACTCACTTCTGCTGTCATTATTTCAGTGTTCGTGTACGCAATCTGGGGTATCCAGATTTTCTGGGCAAATTGATAGGAAGAGATCATGGGCGCAATTAACCCTAAAGAAGATTATTCAAATATTCAAAACCTCACTTTCGACGCAGTTATCGTTGGTGGTGGTGGTTCTGGTATGCGTGCTGCTTACCAACTTGCTCAAGCGGGTTTAAAAGTTGCTGTATTGACCAAAGTATTCCCAACACGTTCGCATACAGTTGCCGCTCAAGGTGGTATTGGTGCGTCGTTAGGTAACATGCAAGAAGATAATTGGCATTATCACTTCTATGACACGGTGAAAGGTTCTGACTGGTTAGGCGATCAGGACGCAATCGAGTTCATGACACGTGAAGCGCCAAAAGTTGTGTATGAGCTTGAACACTTGGGTATGCCGTTTGACCGTAACGAAGATGGTACGATCTATCAGCGTCCATTTGGTGGTCACTCTGCAAACTATGGTGAAAAAGCAGTTCCACGTGCGTGTGCTGCTGCTGACCGTACAGGCCATGCGTTATTGCATACCTTGTATCAAAGCAACGTGAAAATGGGTACTCAGTTCTACGTTGAATGGATTGCATTAGATTTAATCCGTAACGAAGAAGGTGATGTACTTGGTGTAACGGCGATTGACCAAGAAACAGGTAACATTGCTGTATTCCAAGCCAAAGCAACCTTATTCGCTACAGGTGGTGCGGGTCGTGTTTATCGCGCATCAACCAATGCTTATATCAATACTGGTGACGGTCTTGGTATGGCTGCTCGTGCAGGTATTCCATTGCAAGATATGGAATTCTGGCAATTCCACCCAACGGGTGTTGCTGGCGCAGGCGTATTGTTGACTGAAGGTTGTCGTGGCGAAGGTGGTATCCTTCGTAACAAAGACGGCGAACCATTCATGGAACGTTATGCACCAACTTTAAAAGACTTGGCGCCACGTGACTTCGTATCACGTTCTATGGACCAAGAAATTAAAGAAGGTCGTGGTTGTGGTCCTAAAGCGGATTATATCTTATTGGATATGACTCACTTAGGCGCTGAAACGATTATGAAACGTCTTCCGTCTGTATTTGAGATTGGTAAGAAGTTTGCAAACGTTGACTGTACTAAAGAGCCAATTCCAGTGGTACCAACAATCCATTATCAAATGGGTGGTATTCCGACCAATATTCATGGCCAAGTGGTTGTACCACATGGTGTAGAAGAAGGTGAATTCTCTGCAAGCTACAACAAAGACACTAAAGAGTATCATTATGTCGGTACTCGTGATTACGTAAAACCTGTGAAAGGGTTCTATGCAATTGGTGAATGTTCTTGCGTATCAGTACATGGTGCAAACCGTTTAGGTACCAACTCATTGCTTGACCTTGTGGTATTCGGTAAAGCAGCGGGCGAGCACATCATTGACTATGTAACTAAACATCATGGCGATGATTATGCACCGCTTCCAACTGATGTCTTGGTGAACACTTTAGCGCGTATCCGTAAGCTTGATGATTCAACAACGGGTGAAAACGCACAGGAAGTTGCTGATGCAATCCGTGACATCGTACAAGATCACGCCGGTGTATTCCGTACTCAAGCATTGCTTGATAAGGGCGTAAAAGAAATTCTTGCGATTGAGCCGCGTGTTCGTAACATTCATTTGAAAGACAAATCTAAAGTATTTAACACTGCGCGTGTTGAAGCGTTAGAAGTTGAAAACTTGTATGAAGTTGCGAAAGCGACTCTGATTTCTGCTGCTGCACGTAAAGAATGTCGTGGTGCGCATACAGTTGTTGACTATGAGTTAGCACCTGATCACCCAACTTATTCTTACGGTCGCCGTGATGATGAGTGGATGAAGCATACTTTATGGTATTCATCAGATAACCGTCTTGAATATAAGCCGGTACGTTTCAGCCCATTAACGGTTGAAGCAATTGAACCTAAACCACGTACATTCTAATCGGGAGAACAAAGATGAGTAGAGGCACTCGTACATTCGAAATCTACCGCTATGATCCTGATAAGGATAAAGCGCCGTACATGCAAACTTTCAAACTTGAGTTAACCGATAAGCACCGTATGTTGCTTGATGCGTTACTTGCGTTGAAAGTGCAAGATGAGTCATTAACATTCCGTCGCTCTTGCCGTGAAGGTATTTGTGGTTCGGATGGTGTGAACATCAATGGTAAAAATGGTTTAGCGTGCTTGTGGAACTTGAACGATTTACCAGAGAAGATTGTGATCCGTCCTTTACCTGGTTTACCAGTGGTAAAAGACTTGGTTGTAGACATGAACCAGTTCTATGATCAATATGACAAGATCCAACCATTCTTGATTAATAATCAGCCTGCACCGGCAAAAGAGCGTTTACAGTCTCAAGCAGAACGTGAACACTTAGATGGTCTATATGAATGTATTCTTTGTGCATGTTGTTCAACGTCATGCCCATCATTCTGGTGGAACCCTGATAAGTTCCTTGGGCCGTCTGCATTGTTAAATGCATACCGCTTCATCATTGACTCTCGTGATACGGCAACACAAGAACGTTTGGCTCGTTTAGACGATCCATTCTCTTTGTTCCGCTGTAAAGGGATCATGAACTGTGTATCAGTATGTCCTAAAGGTTTGAACCCGACAAAGGCCATTGGTCACATTCGTAATATGCTGTTGGATCAAGCGGGCTAATCTGCTTTTTCTAGCGTAAAAAAGAGAAGCTCCGAAAGGGGCTTCTTTTTTTATGGTTGCTGTAATTGTTGGCTGCTTAAAAAATATCTATTTGCAAAAGTTGGGCTTGAATTTTAGAAATGAGGCCTTAAATATTTATAGATTTTGCTGTTAAACCAAATCATGGGAATCGATATGACAAATATATTGATTTATTTTTCATCAAACTGAATAAGGTTTGTGCAAGATTTGTAGAGAATGTTTATTTTTGATCGATTGGAGTGCAACTTTTATCAAAAGGGCGGTATATTAGAATATAATTTGATGTGTGTATTTCGCTGCTTTATAGATGGTATGTGTCAAAAAAATCAATCCCTGCTTGAGAACATGATAGGATTTCTGCCACAAATGAAATCAAAAAATAAACAGATTCTGGATGTTATCGATCGATAATGCCTTAGAGATTTGTACAGATTTCATGGAAAAAGTCAATTTAGAAAAGTTAAAAATCCAGTTAATTTTTCTAAAATGATTTGCAAAAAATTGCTCGATTTCATCGAGTATGAAAAATGAGTTATGTGCCTTGAATTGAAGGTGCGTAGCTCATTTGTTACATCAAAGGGAATACTCCTGATGTGTAGTAATAATGTCTCAAGGTTGGATGATCTTGAGTAGTAGTGTCGTGTTTACCAATTTGACACTATGAATCATGGGTGTGCTTAAAAGGCAGCCTGTATTATTTTTTGCAATAGGAAATGGGTCCAAAAATGCAAGAAGTTGCTGACGCATCGCGTCTTGACACTGAACTTTCCGCTGATAGTGCAGCGTATATTGAAGAGCTATACGAGCAGTACCTAACTTCTCCAACCTCAGTGTCAGAGGATTGGCGTGAATATTTCGATAAATACCCTAAAGGTGATCAACCACACGGCAGTGTGCGCGAGCAATTCCTCCTTTTGGGACGTAATGCCAGCCGAGTTCAGCCTGTCGTACAAAGCACTGTAAGTACAGAACATGAGCGTCGTCAAATTGGTGTATTACAACTCATCGCTGCTTACCGTAACCGTGGTCATCAAAAAGCTAAACTCGATCCATTAGGTCTTGCGAAACGCGAAGACGTTCCTGACCTCGATTTATCTGCACACGGTTTAACTAAGTCTGATCTCGATACTGTATTTAATACAGGCAACCTCGCAATTGGAAAAGCAGAAGCAACATTGTCTGAAATGGTTGAGGCAATGGAAGCGACTTACTGTAGTTCAGTTGGCGTGGAATATATGCATATCGTTGACACTAAAGAGAAACGTTGGATTCAACAACGTTTGGAAAGTGTTCGCGGTAAATTCAACTATACCAGTGATCAGAAGAAAGGCTTCCTTGAGCGTTTAACTGCTGCAGAAGGCTTAGAAAAGTATCTTGGTAATAAATTCGTTGGCGCGAAACGTTTTGGTGTAGAAGGCGGTGAGTCTTTTATTCCAATGATGAACGAAATCATTCAACGTGCAGGTAGCGTCGGTTGTAAAGAAGTTGTGATTGGTATGCCACACCGTGGTCGTCTCAACCTTCTTGTCAACATCATGGGTAAAAATCCAGCTGATCTGTTTGGTGAGTTCGAAGGCAAGAGCTTACATAAAAAAGGTTCTGGTGACGTTAAGTATCACCAAGGCTTCTCTTCAAACGTGATGACTCCAGGTGGCGAAGTTCACTTAGCATTAGCGTTTAACCCATCACATTTAGAGATCGTTGGTCCTGTAGTTGAAGGTTCGGTTCGTGCACGTCAAGTTCGTCGTAAAGACATTGGCGGTGATGACGTTCTTCCAGTGATTGTACATGGTGATGCTGCATTTGCGGGTCAAGGTGTAAACCAAGAAACCTTCCAAATGTCACAAACACGTGGTTATACAGTGGGCGGTACAGTCCATATCGTGATTAACAACCAAGTTGGTTTCACGACATCTGATCCACGTGATACACGTTCTACAGAATACTGTACTGACGTTGCAAAAATGATCCAATCACCGATTTTCCATGTGAATGGTGATGATCCTGAAGCTGTGATTTTCGTAACTCAGCTTGCTCATGATTTCCGTCATACTTTCCGTAAAGATGTCATTTTAGACTTGTTCTGCTACCGTCGTCGCGGTCATAACGAGGCAGATGAACCATCTGCAACTCAGCCATTGATGTATCAAGTGATCAACAAGAAAGCGACTACGCGTACCTTGTATGCTGATCAATTGGTTCAAGAAAAAGTACTCGATCGCGCAAGCGCAGATGCAATGGTTGAAGGCTACCGTTCTGATTTGGAAGCGGGTAACCATGTTGCCAATGCTTTAGTTCGTGAACCAAACAAAAAAATGTTTGTCGATTGGACACCATATTTGGGTCATGAATACACAGATCTTTGGGACACAACATTCAGTATTGATCGTTTGAAAGAACTTGGTTTAACAATGAATACATTACCAGAAGGTTTTGTATTACAGCGTCAAGTTCAAAAAGTCATTGATGATCGCGTGAAAATGCAAACAGGTGAAATGCCACTCAACTGGGGTGCTGCAGAAACCTTAGCGTATGCGACTTTACTTGATGATGGTTTCTTGGTTCGTATTACGGGTGAAGACGTGGGTCGTGGTACATTCTCGCACCGTCACGCCAAATTACATAACCAAGTGGATGGTTCTGTTTATATCCCACTTTGCCATATCAAAGAAAATCAGCCACGTACTGCGGTTTATGACTCTTTATTGTCAGAAGAAGCCGTGCTTGCATTTGAATACGGTTATTCAACGACATTGCCAAAAAGCTTGATCGTTTGGGAAGCTCAATTTGGTGACTTCGCTAACTGTGCACAAGTTGTAATTGACCAGTTTATCGCTTCGGGTGAAACCAAGTGGGAGCGTGTTTGTGGTCTAACTATGTTGTTACCGCACGGTTATGAAGGTCAAGGTCCAGAGCATTCATCTGCACGTTTAGAGCGTTTCTTACAGCTATGTGCTGAAGACAACATGCAAGTGATGACACCTACGACACCTGCACAGATTTTCCATGCATTACGTCGTCAGGCAGTTCGTCCGATTCGTAAGCCAATGATCGTGATGTCGCCAAAATCGTTATTGCGTCATAAACTTGCGACGTCAACTTTAGATGAGTTAGCAAACGGTTCATTCCAAACTGTGATCGATGAAATTGATCAAATCAACAAAGCTGACGTAACTCGCTTAGTGCTTTGTGGCGGTAAGGTTTATTACGATTTACTCGAAAAACGTCGTGAGCTTGGTTTAAACCATATCGCGATTGTTCGTATCGAGCAGTTATATCCATACCCAGAACAACGCTTAGCTGAAGTCATGGCAGCTTATCCAAACATTCAAGAACTTGTTTGGACACAAGAAGAGCCGAAGAACCAAGGCGCTTGGTTGTTCATCGTTCCTCGTTTGTATGAAGATGTTCTTAAATCTGGTAAACAAATCCGTATTAGCTATGCTGGTCGTGAAGCATCTGCCGCACCTGCTTGTGGCTCGCCATACTTGCATGCAAAACAACAAGCTCAGCTTATCAATGACGCACTTGCGATTGAAGTTGAACAATCAGGAGATTCTAAATAATGGCAACCGAAATTAAAGCACCGGTATTTCCAGAGTCAGTTGCTGACGGTACGATCGCAACTTGGCACAAGAAAGTAGGTGAACCTGTATCACGTGATGAAGTGATCTGTGACATTGAAACCGATAAAGTTGTTTTAGAAGTGGTTGCTCCAGCTGATGGTAGCTTAGTTGCAATCATCAAAGGTGAAGGCGATACAGTTCTTTCTGACGAAGTGATTGCTCAATTCGAAGCTGGTGCTGTTGCTGCATCTGCTCCTGAGGCTGCTGCACCAGCAGAAGCGGCACCTACTGCATCTGCTCCTGCGGCTGCTGCATCAACTCAAGCAGTTGATCAAAACCAAGCGCCTGCAGTTCGTAAAGCATTATCTGAAACTGGTATCAATGCTGCTGACGTACAAGGTACAGGCCGTGGTGGTCGCATCACCAAAGAAGATGTTGCTAGCCATCAAGCTAAACCTGCTGCATCAGTTCAACCATTAAGCGTTGCTGTTGGCGAGCGTATCGAGAAACGTGTTCCAATGACACGTTTACGTAAACGTGTTGCTGAACGTTTATTGGCTGCGACACAACAAACTGCAATGTTAACAACGTTCAACGAAGTTAACATGAAGCCAATCATGGAAATGCGTAAGCAATATAAAGATGCTTTCGAAAAGCGTCATGGTGCGCGTTTAGGCTTTATGTCTTTCTTTGTTAAAGCAGCGACTGAAGCATTAAAACGCTACCCAGCAGTGAACGGTTCTATTGATGGTGATGATATTGTTTATCACGGTTTCTATGACATCGGTGTTGCTGTATCGAGTGAGCGTGGCTTAGTTGTACCAGTCCTTCGTGATACTGACCGTATGAACTATGCAGAAGTGGAAAACGGTATCCGTGATTACGCTTTTAAAGCGCGTGACGGTAAATTAGGTATCGAAGACATGACTGGCGGTACGTTCACGATTACCAATGGTGGTACTTTCGGTTCATTATTATCTACGCCAATTTTGAATACGCCGCAAACAGCGATTTTGGGTATGCATAAAATCCAAGAACGTCCTATGGCGGTAAATGGTCAAGTTGAAATCTTGCCAATGATGTACTTAGCGCTTTCTTATGACCACCGTTTAATCGATGGTAAAGAAGCTGTAGGTTTCTTGGTAACAATCAAAGAATTGTTAGAAGAACCAGCTAAACTCATTCTTGATCTTTAATACTACAAATATTGCCTCCCATATAAAGTGATCCTTTATATGGGATTTTGGAGATAAAAATGTCTCAACAGTTTGATCTTGTTGTCATTGGCGGTGGACCTGGTGGTTATGAAGCGGCGATTCGTGCAGCTCAACTTGGTTTCAAAGTCGCTTGTATCGAAAAACGTATTCACAATGGTAAGCCATCTTTAGGTGGTACCTGTTTAAACGTTGGTTGTATCCCTTCTAAAGCATTGCTTGACTCTTCTCACCGTTACGAAGCAACAGTTCATGAACTTGCTGAACACGGTATCACCACAGGTGAAGTTAAATTTGATTTAGACACTTTGTTGGCACGTAAAGACAAAGTTGTAGATCAATTGACGGGTGGTGTTGCTCAGTTACTAAAAGGTAATGGTATCGAGTGGTTACAAGGTACTGGTAAATTACTTGCAGGTAAAAAAGTAGAATTCACACCTTTTGAAGGTGAAGTACAAGTTTTAGAACCAAAGTACGTGATTCTTGCGACGGGTTCTGTACCTGTAAATATTCCAGTCGCACCTGTTGATGAAGACTTAATTGTTGATTCGACTGGCGCATTGAAATTCTCAGAAGTTCCTAAGCGTCTTGGTGTCATTGGTGCTGGTGTTATCGGTCTAGAACTTGGCTCTGTATGGCGTCGTCTTGGATCAGAAGTTGTTGTGTTTGAAGCATTAGATGCATTCTTACCAATGGCAGACAAAGCATTGGCGAAGGAATATCAAAAAATCTTGAAAAAACAAGGTTTAGATATCCGTATCGGTGCAAAAGTTTCTGGTGCTGAAACCAATGGTCAAGAAGTAACGGTTAAATACAACCAAGCTGGCGAAGATAAAGAACAAGTTTTTGACAAGCTTATCGTTTGTGTAGGCCGTAAAGCCTATGCAGAAGGTTTATTGGCTGAAGATTCAGGCATTAAATTGACTGAGCGTGGTTTGGTTGATGTAAATGACCAATGTCAAACATCTGTAGAAGGTGTTTACGCGATTGGTGACTTGGTACGCGGTCCAATGCTTGCACATAAAGCAATGGAAGAGGGCGTAATGGCTGTTGAACGTATTCACGGTCACGCAGCTCAAGTGAACTATGACACGATCATTAGCGTTATTTACACACACCCAGAAGCTGCTTGGGTCGGTTTAACTGAAGAACAAGCCGCTGAAAAAGGTCATGAAGTTAAAGCAGGTCAATTCCCGTTTGCGGTGAATGGTCGTGCGTTGGCTGCTGGTGATACTGCTGGTTTTGTGAAATTCGTTGCTGATGCGAAAACAGATCGTCTTTTAGGTATGCACGTTGTGGGTCCTAATGCATCTGATATCGTACACCAAGGTATGATCGCGCTTGAATTTGTTTCTTCTGTTGAAGATTTACAATTGATGACTTTCGGTCACCCGACTTTCTCTGAAGTTGTACATGAAGCAGCGCTTTCTGTTGACGGTCGTGCAATCCACGCGATTCAACGTAAGCGTAAATAAATATAAAGTGTGGTTCGCCACACTTTTTTTGAATGATGATGATTGTCTTATTTAGACAATCATTGATTCAATATGTAGCAGTCTGATTTTAAGAAGATCAAGGCTGTATCACTACAAACAACATAGTAGGTAACTAAATGAACTTACATGAGTATCAAGCTAAAGCGTTATTGAAAGAATATGGCATGCCAGTACAAGAAGGTATCTTGGCAACAAATGCAGACGAAGCAGTTGCTGCATTTGAACAGCTTGGTGGTAAATTCGCTGTAATGAAAGCGCAAGTTCATGCTGGTGGTCGTGGTAAGGCTGGTGGCGTTAAAGTTGCAAAATCTAAAGAAGATGTTATCGAATTTGCAAACAATATCATTGGTACTCGTCTTGTAACGTATCAAACAGATGCAAACGGTCAACCAGTTAACAGCATTATCGTTGCTGAAGACGTTTATCCAGTTGAGCGTGAGCTTTACTTGGGCGCGGTTGTAGACCGTTCTAGCCGTCGTATTACTTTCATGGCTTCTACCGAAGGTGGTGTAGAAATCGAGAAAGTTGCAGAAGAAACGCCTGAAAAAATTATCAAAGTTGAAGTTGATCCATTAGTTGGCTTACAACCATTCCAAGCACGTGAAGTTGCGTTTGCTTTAGGTTTGAAAGACAAGCAAATCAGCCAATTTGTAAAAATTATGGCTGCTGCTTACCAAGCATTTGTTGAAAATGACTTTGCATTATTCGAAATTAACCCACTTTCAGTTCGTGAAAATGGCGATATTTTATGTGTAGATGCGAAAGTAGGTATCGACTCTAACGCGCTTTACCGTTTACCTAAAGTTGCTGCTTTACGTGACAAGTCTCAAGAGAATGAGCGTGAATTAAAAGCATCTGAATTTGACCTTAACTATGTTGCTTTAGAAGGTAACATCGGTTGTATGGTTAACGGTGCTGGTCTTGCAATGGCAACGATGGACATCATCAAACTTTATGGTGGCCAGCCTGCAAACTTCCTTGATGTTGGTGGCGGTGCAACGAAAGAGCGCGTAATCGAAGCGTTCAAAATCATCCTTGCTGATACTTCTGTTCAAGGTGTTTTAATCAACATCTTCGGTGGTATCGTACGTTGTGACATGATTGCTGAAGCAATTATTGCAGCGGTTCAAGAAGTAAATGTAACTGTACCAGTTGTTGTTCGTTTAGAAGGGAACAACGCTGAGTTAGGTGCTAAATTACTTGATGAATCAGGTTTGAAATTAATTTCTGCGAACGGTTTATCTGATGCCGCAGAAAAAGTTGTAGCTGCAGTTAAAGCGTAAGGAGTATCAATCATGAGCGTATTAATTAATAAAGACACTAAAGTATTGGTACAAGGTTTTACTGGTAAAAACGGTACTTTCCACTCTGCACAAGCTTTAGACTACGGTACAAAAGTTGTTGGTGGTGTTACTCCAGGTAAAGGTGGTACAACTCACCTTGACCTACCAGTATTCAACACAATGAAAGAAGCGGTACGTGAAACAAATGCAGATGCATCTGTTATCTATGTACCAGCTCCATTCGTTTTAGACTCAATCGTTGAAGCGGTTGATTCAGGTGTTGGCCTGATCGTTGTGATCACTGAAGGTGTTCCAACTATCGACATGCTTAAAGCTAAACGCTACTTAGAAACTAACGGTAACGGTACTCGTTTAGTTGGTCCTAACTGCCCAGGCGTGATCACTCCAGGTGAATGTAAGATCGGTATTATGCCTGGTCACATCCACCAACCAGGTCGTATTGGTATCATTTCACGTTCAGGTACATTGACTTATGAAGCTGTTGCTCAAACAACTAAGCTTGGTTTAGGTCAGTCTACTTGTATCGGTATTGGTGGTGACCCAATCCCAGGTATGAACCAGATTGAAGCGCTTCAATTGTTCCAAGACGATCCAGATACTGATGCAATCATCATGATCGGTGAGATCGGTGGTACAGCAGAAGAAGAAGCTGCTGAATTCATTAAATCTAACGTGACTAAGCCTGTAGTCGGTTACATCGCGGGTGTAACTGCACCTAAAGGTAAACGTATGGGTCACGCTGGTGCGATCATTTCTGGTGGTCAAGGTACTGCTGAAGAGAAATTCGCTGCATTTGAACGTGCAGGAATGGCTTACACGCGTAGCCCAGCTGAGCTTGGTTCTACTATGTTGCAAGTTTTAAAAGAGAAAGGTTTAGCGTAATACGTTAGATTTTAATCTTTAAAAAACCCCAATGGAGACATTGGGGTTTTTTATTGGGAATACTATTGGTGTACCCACAGGCCTTGTTCACCAACAAAGTAGGTAGAATATTCTTCTACCTCAAAATTATAAACAATTGTCATATAATAAGAGTTTTCACTATATTTACGATCATCTTCTTCTTTTTCATCAATCGTCCAGTTAGCATCATAATTAGGGTCTACATACTCACCATATTCATTTTCTTTAAAGCGTCCCTGTTCATAGTCATATGCATCGCCATTGATATAAAAATGTTGTTCAGCGCTAAATTGTTTAACCATTGGATCATTCTCATTATCAGGTAAATAGATATGATCTTGAGACCAATCAGTGTGTTGGTCTTCAACTAAATGTGCTGGAAGTTTAGGGATATTGGCGAGAAGAACAGGCTTACCCGAACTAAAATCGATGATGTTATGAATAATGTTTGGTGATGGGATCTGACTTTGCCAATCAACTCTCACTGCAAGTTCTGGAATAGTTGTTCTTAGCAATGGCGTTGAAAATGTATAAGCTAAATCAGTAGAAATTAAATCCCTCTTATAATTAATCAATGTGTTTCCATTAAAACTCCCTTGTTTATATACAGCTAATTCAATTGCAGATATCCATCCTTTTTCTTGTGTCCAAAATGGATGATTCGCTGTACAGTAAATATATTTTTCTGCATAACGTGGAAGATCTTTTATTTGCTGTGATCGCACCCAATGACCATCTAGATAATCTTTATCTAAAGTATACCCGCTGATTAATGAGGGAATAGCTACAGCGATAATCCTTTGCTTTTCTGGTGATTTAAATGTTTTAGTTACTCGCTTGTATTCTGTAGGAACATCTTTGTCACTATCTTTAGGACTCGATAACACCATATCCCCAACTTTAATCTTTTGAATTGGAATTAAGCCTTGCTCTGTATGAACAAGTGTCCCTGCACAAAAAACATGTGTACCCATTTTTATTCCTTATTTTTATATAAAAAAGAGCCTCATAATGAAGGCTCTTTTTAGATCAAAATGCTTACTCAGTCTTTGGTTTTAACCCTTGAGTTAAACCATTGATATCGCCACCTTGTAAGCCAAGCTCGTTCATTAAACTGTCAATTAGTGGTGCTTGTGAGCGGTAGCGAAGGGCACTATTCACCACTTGGTCAGATAAAGAGGTTTGACCATTTTCAACCGCATCACTACCGACAGTACCACTACCTGCAAAGCTACTTAGACCATTCACTTGTAAAATCTTGATGTCATCAATGTTTTCCATTGGTTTAACACTTTCACGAATGATCTCTGGTAAATGCTTTAATAGTGCCAAGCGCACTTGCATTTCTACCTGTTCAGCAGAAAGAGTATTGGCTGCTTCATTCACCGCACGCGCACCTTCCGCATCAACCTGATATTGTTTTTCCAACGCTTGAGCAAGTAGGATTTTTGCATCCGCCTCACCTTTCGCTTTTAAGCGAATCTTTTCAGCATCTGCTTCTGCTGCAATACGTACTGCTTCTGCTTCATCAGCAGCGGCTTTTTTACCCGCATCCGCAGCAACCGTAATCGCAATGGCTTCTTTCTCAGCGGTTTGTTTAGCTGCAACCAGTTCGACTGCTTTTTGACGCTCAGCACGTTGTGTTTCACGGACAGTCACAACTTCTTCCTCTGCTTTTACCGCTTCGGCACGGGCCTTGTCAGCTTGCGCTTTGGCTTCTGATTCAGCGCGAGATTTTTCAGCAATGGCAATGGCACGATCTTGCTCAGCCAGTTCGATGGTTTTCTTTTGTTCAACTTGTGCTTTTTGAATCAATTGTGCTTTTTGAATATTCTCATTTTCTACATCACGCGCAGAAGCAATTCGTTTTAGTTCCACTTCACGTTCAGCAGCAATTTGAGCTTCTTCAGCCTCACGTTTTTTACCTGCTTCTTGAGAGGCGATTTCTGCAGTTTGTTCAGCTTTACGAATCGAGATTTCACGCTCTTGCTGTAACTTTGCATATTCTTCTTCACGCGAAATTTCTAAACGAGCACGTTCTGCTTGTAAGTTCTTTGCACGAATCGCAAGGTCAGCATCTTGTTCAATGTCATTACGCTTTTTACGGCGGTCTTCAATGGTTTCGGTCAGCTTGGTTAAGCCTTCCGCATCGAACGCATTTTGCGGATTGAAGAATTTAAAGCTAGTTTGGTCGAGACCCGTTAAAGATACGGTTTCAAGTTCTAGACCATTTTTGGATAAATCTTCAGATACCACTTGTTGAACTTTTTGGACAAAGTCGACACGCTTTTCATGTAGTTCTTCCATTGCCATTTCTGCAGCAACGGCACGAAGTGAATCGACAAATTTACCTTCGACCAGATCTTTAAGCTCTGGTGGGGACATGGTTTTACGTCCTAAGGTTTGGGCCGCAGTTGCAATTGACTCTGCAATCGGTTTAACACGAACATAGAATTCAGCCATGACATCGACACGCATACGGTCACGGGTAATCAGGGCTTGGTCCGCAGCACGTTTTACCTCTAAACGTAAAGTATTCATATTTACAGGAATAATTTCGTGTAAGACAGGGAGGACAATTGCACCGCCATTTAAAATGACTTTTTCGCCACCAAAACCAGTGCGCACAAAAGAAACTTCTTTACTTGAACGGGTATAGAGACGGGCGATAATAATGCCAATAAAAATCAGTGCTGCAAAAATAACACCAGTAATAATTAAAATTTCAGTCAATGCTGAATTCAACATGTAAACACCCTCATGTAGTCATAAATATAAAAATTAAGCAGCAATCGCTTGGAATCCAATTTTGGTTCTTTGCGTTAAAATCACGTCTTGTCCTTGATGGAAAACCAGATCAAGTTCGGGTTCAACCAAGACGTAATGGGTTTGGCCAAATTGGTCTTTAACTTTGGCTTGTGCAGGGGAGTTGGGTTTAGCATCCCCTAAAATAATATGTGCTGTTCTGCCAATTAGATCGTCTGCTTGAATTGCTGTGGTTTCATCTTTAGGAATAATCTTGGCAATTAATGCAGCGCTATAACGTACCAATGGCATACAGAGAAATAAGCAGGCAGGGGCAATGATCCACGCAGAAAGATAATGTTCTGTAAATTGATAAAACAGGTCTTGGATGATTAAACCTGTGAGTGCATAGACTGTTAAGAAGATGATCAGCCAGATCAGTAAAGGGACTTTACCTAAATACAGCCATTCCAAAAACTGGATCAAAACAGAATCAGATTGTTCTACAGAGACATCTGCATGATCAATATCGCTCAGACTATCAGGTAAGAATTGTTCCAAAAAGCTAGAACTACCACCGAATAATAATAGAATGAATTCGAGTAGGCCAATAAACAGGCATAGCATTAAAGCAATGCTAAAAACAAGGTTAGAAGGATGTGTTAAAAGATCCCAGATCATCGTAATTACTCTTATTTCTTTTAGCGTTAATTAATAAATTTTTTATAAAAATAAAACAGTTATAAGAGTAAAGCCAACACGTCTAAATTTCAACCTAAATTGACCACATTCTTGCAGACGAAAAAAAACGCAATGATTGGGGTGATCACTGCGTTGAACAACGAATCTGTTTAAAACAGTTTCGGTTGAAAGGAGAAATGTCATGAGATTAGTGTGAACTAACCTACAACGCCATAGTATTTAAAAACCTGACTAAGTTCATCGGTATTCATGTTAACTACTGTTAATAGATGTTAAGAAGTGACGATAATTGTTAGTTTTGGATTGTTTGGAAGAGTTCTAAAATTAAACTTAAATCAAATGTTTAAAACATAAAAAGCCCAATCAAGGGCTTTTTATGTGAAAAGTAACGTAAATTAGAATTTAAATAATCCAATTCCCGCCTTCACTTCATCTAGCGTTTGTTGAGTAATGATGCGGCACTTTTCGGTACCTTGTTTCAATACATCCATAATGTAATCTGGATCTTTTTCCAGCTCGGCACGACGTTCACGAATCGGTGCAATCAATTCTTGTAGGACACCTTCCAAGCGTTTTTTCACAGTACCATCACCGAGACCACCACGACGATAATGTGCTTTTAATTCTTCCACTTCTTCTTTGTTTGGATCGAAAGCATCAAGATAGGTAAATACGATGTTGCCTTCAACCTGACCTGGGTCTTCAATACGAAGATGGTTTGGATCGGTATACATTGCATTGACAGCTTTTTTGATGTCTTTATCTGTAGCATTCAACACAATGGTATTGCCCAAAGATTTCGACATCTTCGCTTTGCCATCAAAACCAGGTAAGCGTGCCATATTTGACAACAGGGCTTTACATTCTGGTAATAGATCATGACCAATTTGACGATTAATACGACGTACCACTTCGTTGGTTTGTTCGATCATTGGGAGTTGATCTTCACCAACAGGAACGACAGTCGCTTTAAATGCGGTAATGTCTGCTGCCTGTGCAATTGGGTAGCACAGGAAGCCTGCTGGAATATCACGCTCAAAATTACGTAATTGAATTTCAGCTTTTACGGTCGGGTTACGCTCTAAACGTGCAACAGTCACGTAATTGAGGTAAATCATGGTCAATTCATTCAACGCAGGTAAGCAAGACTGTACACAAATTGTGGTTTTGCTTGGGTCAATCCCGACAGCAAGATAATCGAGTGCAACTTGCAGGATGTTATTGCGGACTTTATCTGGATTATCAGCATTGTCTGTCATTGCTTGCGCATCTGCCAATAACAGATGTTGATGGTGACTATCTTGTAGACCTACACGAGAACGTAATGAACCGACAAAATGTCCGAGGTGGAGTTGTCCCGTTGGACGGTCGCCTGTCAAAATGATGGGACGTTGATCAATATTACTCATGATATGTTCCAAGATTCAGTAATTTCATAGATATAAGATTGATATTATTGTACGAGAAATAAATTTTTTTCGTCAGCGATAATTTTAACTTTTTCTTAAAATCATATTGTGCTTTCACTGCGTGATTCTACAATGGCTGTATAAATACAAATCAGGAAATAAAAATGGCGAGTGGTTTATTACTATTACTAGATGATATTGCAACAATTTTAGATGATGTTGCAGTCATGAGTAAAATGGCAGCCAAAAAAACTGCTGGTGTTTTAGGTGATGACTTAGCGCTGAATGCTCAACAAGTGAGTGGTGTACGTTCAGATCGAGAATTACCTGTGGTCTGGAGTGTTGCAAAAGGTTCATTTGTTAATAAATTAATTCTCGTTCCATTAGCCTTATTGATTAGTGTTGTTGCCCCCTGGTTGATTAACCCGTTGCTTATGATCGGAGGTCTATTCCTCTGTTATGAAGGGGTAGAGAAGGTTGTGCATATGCTGTTTCATAAAAAAGCCAAAACAGCAGAGGAGGCCAGTGAAAACTTACAACACGTCGAAGTCGATTTAGCCAAATTTGAAAAGGAAAAAGTAAAGGGAGCGATTCGAACAGACTTTATTCTTTCTGCTGAAATTGTGGTGATTTCGTTAGGTACAGTTGCAACAGCTGCATTTATGACTAAAGTGACAGTATTAAGTATTATTGCAATCGTCATGACTGTCGGGGTATATGGCCTAGTTGCAATGATCGTAAAAATTGACGATTTAGGTTTATATCTTACACAACAAGCTTCTGAATTAAAAAATAAAATCGGTCGTGGTTTACTTGGTTTTGCTCCAATTTTAATGAAAACACTTTCAATTGTTGGAACGGTTGCAATGTTTTTAGTGGGTGGGGGGATTATTTCGCATACCATTCCTTTGTTACATCATTTTACTGAAGAAACGGTTGATCATTTAGAGCTCATTCCAAGTGTCGGTTCAATCATTGGTGCTTTAACACCAACCTTGATTAACTTAGGTATTGGTTTGCTTGCAGGTGCTGTTGTGTTGATGATTGTCAGTTTGATTAAGAAACTCTGGCCAAAAAAAGCATCTACTTAAACCTAGGTCGTCATCATCAGAATTATGTGAGGTAATTATGCGTTGGAAAGGTCGTCGAGTCAGTACCAATGTAGAAGACCGTCGTGGTGGTGGCGGTGCGAAAGCAGGTGGTATTAGTATTATTGGGCTAGTGGTCGCCTTTGTGGCTTGGAAGTTTTTTGGGGTTGACCCTCAACAAGCCTATCAAGCGACACAAGCTGTAACCGCACAGTCTTCTCAACAAGGCAGTGCACCACAGAATTTGACTGCTGAACAAAAAGAGGCCAGTGATTTTGTCGGTACAGTTTTGGCAGATACAGAAGATACGTGGACACCAATCTTTCAGCAGCTGGGGATGACTTATAAGCCGCCAAGCTTAGTACTCTTCAGTGGCGTTGTACGTTCAGGGTGTGGTACTGCACAGGCTGCGATGGGACCTTTTTATTGTCCGGCTGATCAGAAAGTTTATATTGATACCTCATTCTTTAAAGATATGCGTCAGCAAATGGGTATTTCTGGAGAACAAAATCAAACAGAACTTTCTCGTCAGGATCAGGCGGGGGATTTTGCTCAGGCCTATGTGATTGCGCATGAGGTGGGGCATCATATCCAAAACCTATTAGGTATTTCCGGTCAGGTGCAACAAGCACGTGCACAGGCCAGTCAAGCACAAGGTAATCAACTCTCTGTACGTTTAGAATTACAGGCAGATTGTTTTGCAGGAATCTGGGCGCATCAGAATCAAAAACGTACGCAGTTCCTTGAACAAGGTGATATTGAAGAAGCAATGGATGCAGCCGAAAAAATTGGTGATGACTATTTACAACGCCGTGCGACTGGACAAGTTGTGCCAGATAGTTTTACTCATGGTACTAGTGAACAGCGGATGCAATGGTTTCAGATCGGTTTGAAATCAGGTGACGTGAATCAGTGCAATACCTTTAAATAGGACAAAAAAGGAGCGTTGCTCCTTGATTTTTATACGGAAGATATACGAATCAGAAGAACAAATAACGTAAAATAAGAGCGTCTATGCTGAATTGAGGATGATTGGTTTATTGTTGTGCCTAAACCATTTGTTAATATAAATTAAATAATAAGATGGATGAATTGCAGCATAGGCCTTCACTCTTTATTCAATTGCACAGTATTTTGAATTTTATCATTGATTAAAATTTTAAAATTTAAATAAAGTTTATGTTGTTAAAATTGAATAAATAAAGAGGTCATATGGGTAACTTTTTTCTTTTACAAGCATTGACGGTTGTTTTTGCCTTATCCATTGCGACGACCATTTTTAATAAACGAATTTTGGGTTTTCCTCAGGCCATTGGTGTTCCAATTGTCTCGGCTATTTTTGTCTTTATTTTGCAGTGGGGTGCAAGTTTATTAAATGGTAATCAATTTATTACCATTAATATTCATAATATTGAAGCTGCTGTAAGAAATATTGATTTTTATGATTTTCTAATCAATGGTGTGATTTGTTTTATTTTAACGTCATCTGCGCTGAAATTTAGAATTTCAGATTTAAGGAGTTACTGGAAACCAATTGGTATTTTAGCCACGATTGCACTGGTGTTATGTGCAGGATTTTACGCAGGATTATTGTATTTATTTCAATGGTTGGTTGGTTATCCAGTTCCAATTGGTGTTTTACTATTATTAGGAGCGGCACTTGGAGCAACAGATCCAATTGGCGTTAAAGGGGTATTAAGTTCTATTCGGGCACCGCACCATTTGATTGTAAAACTAGAAGGTGAGTCTTTATTTAATGATGCAATGTGTATTGCCTTATTTATGACCTTATTAAAAGTTTTACAGGGGGAGCATTTTTCATTACTGGCAACAATTGAAACGTTATTATATGAAATCTTTGTTGCAGTGATTATTGGTTTTGCATTTGGTTTTGCGATCTTACGTTTACTAAGAGGTAAACATGAGATGGAGTCTTTGATTTTAACTACCGCACTACTTGCAAGTGGTTCTTATCTCGTTGCTTTATTTGCGCATGCATCTGCTCCGATTGCCTGTGTCATTGGTGGTTTGATTGTCGGCAACAAGTGGCAGGAAATTCGCGAACAAAGAGAAATTCGTGAAGTGAACCATTTTTGGCATACTGTTGAAGGGATTATCAATTCATTCCTGTTTACTTTGATTGGTTTAGAGCTGTTTATTCTGGATTTAAGTGCCAACTTAATTATTGGTGGCATCATTGCCTTTATTATTCTGCATTTATCTCGTTTTGCAGCAAACTTCGCTGCTTTCGCCCTATTTCCATCCTTCCGTAATAAAAGTTACAACGGCAGTTTAGCTATTCTTTCGTGGGGCGGTGTCCGCGGAGGGATTTCACTGGCGTTGATCCTTGCTGTGGCGAATATTCCAGAATTGAGCCAATACAGTAGTATCTTGATTGGCTATACCTTTATTAGTGTACTGCTGTCAGGTGTGGTTTGTGGTCTTGGTTTACCTGCAGTGATGAATGCTTTTTATTACAATCCGAGTGAAGAGACACAAGGGCTGAAGGGTTTCTACCAACGGATGTGCAATAAGATGAATCGTCGTGGTTTTAAATATATCGTTGATGAGGATAGCTTGGGGAGAGAAACGATTACTATCTATAATCCTGAAATTTTATTGGATCAGAAAACTGAAGATGGAGTCGCAACCATGCATCATCCAAATAAGAGAGAAGAAGTTAAGCGACTAGAGAATCCTGAGAATTTTTAATTGCATATTTTTGTTTTTTGTTAAAAAAGCCTTTTTATAAAAAGGCTTTTTATTTTATTGGGTAAATAAAAGTTAAACTATATTTGAATTTTAATTAAAGAATAATTTGAAAATTCAATTTGTATTTATTATTTAAATAATATATTTAAAAAGTTTGTTAAATTAAATTTAAATACCTTTTAGGAATCTAATAACTTATTTTGTTATATTTGTTTAGAAGTGTAATTTTTATAATTATTAAGAAAAGCTTTTTTATTTTTTAATCTTTTAAATCATGATCTTATTTTGTTATGAAAAAATATTACAATGTAAGTTTGTTTTTTTATTTTGTGCGCTATTTAACATTTATTTTGTTTGATTTAAAGTGTTGCTGTGGTAATCCTCCCATAAATAACCGAAGTTAAAAGTAGAGGTTAAGCAGCCATTAGAGGTGGCTTTCCTTTGTTAGCTTGATGTGGTCTTTCATGGTTGTAATGCCACAACCAGTTTGTTGCATAATCTTGTACTTCATCCAAAGTATCAAATAAATGCTTGCTCAGCCAACTATAACGTATGGTCCGATTATAGCGTTCAATATACGCATTCTGCTGTGGCTTACCCGGTTGAATATATTCAATACGAATACCGTGCTCAGTAGCCCAGCGCACAAATTCGTGACTGATAAACTCCGGGCCATTGTCACACCGAATAACTAACGGCTTTTCTCGCCACTCCAGCAATTGATTCAACGTACGAATAACCCTGATTGTGGGCAATGAGAACCCTGCTTCAATGGCTAGGCCTTCGCGGCGGTAATCATCAATCACATTCAATAATCGAAACTTGCGACCATCGGAAAGCTGATCATGCATAAAATCTAATGACCAAACCTGATTTTCTCGGATTGGTTCTTTCAATGGTTCAGGCGCATGCCGTTTTAGTCTTCTTCTCGGTTTAATACGCAGATTCAGTGCCAACTCACAGTAAATGCGGTAAACCCGCTTGTGATTCCAGCAGCAACTCTCAACATGCCGTAAATACGAGAAGCACAAACCAAAGCCCCAATCGGAATTTTCCTCAGTGAGTTCAATGAGCTGTTCAGCAATGAGTGCATTGTCATCGCTGAGATTGGCTTGATAGCGGTAGCAGGTTTCACTAATACCAAATGCTTTACAAGCCAAACGAATACTAATGGCATGCTGGGCAACTGCCTGTTGTGCCATCTTACGCCGGCAAGATGGCTTTACCACTTTTTTGCCATCGCTTCCTGGATGATTTCGGCCTTTAATCGCTCTTCCGCATACATCTTTTTAAGTCTGGTATTTTCGGCTTCTAGCTCTTTCAGTCGAGCCATTAATGATGTATCCATACCACCATATTTGGCACGCCATTTATAAAAGGTAGCATTACTCATGCCGTGTTCACGGCAAAGGGTCGCTACAGGTGTGCCAGATTCTGCCTGTTTCAAGATGGACATGATCTGACTGTCAGTAAATTTAGATGTTTTCATGCAGAATCTCCTGCTCGTATCTTAAGAGAAAATTCTACTTTTAGATCCTATTATTTTTAGGGGGGATTACCCTGTGAACTCTATCACTTAGAAACAATAATTTAAACTTAAGTTAATAATGTAATTAAGAATTGATTAAGAATTAATAATTTATAATGAGGAATATAACCATGTCTCAAATACAGATTATTTCCAAGGAAAGTCATCAAACCCTTGTAAATACGACGGGAAAAACAGCAACATTACCTTCTGAACCTTCAGTTGTATTAATTAAGGTCTCTGCAAATGATATTTCAGTTGTTAAGAGAGATGGTGAAAATGCTGTTGTAGTATTAAAAAATGGCGAAACAATCGTTATTCATAATTTCTTTAATAATAGTGAGGTAGCAGATAACAGCCTTGTACTACAAGGTGATGATAATCAATTAGTCTGGGCACACTTTAAGGATATGGAAAGTGATGCCGATGCCGATGCCGATGCGGACGCAGATGCAGATGCGGACTCGGATGATGATGATCATGAAGGGGCTGTCTTTTTAGAAGAAACACCAGCGGTAGTACCCGAAGCGGCAGCGGCACCTGTTGAAGCAGCAACATTGCAGCCAATTCAGGCAGTAGAACCATTACTTTATGCAGGTGAAGCATCGAGTGGTTTTAGTCCATGGTTGTGGGCTTTACCTGTACTTGCGATTGGCGGGATAGCCGCAGCAGCAAGTGGCGGCGGTGGAGGTGGGGGCAATAATGACAACAATACAGATACCACCCCACCAAATACGGATGCCGTAAAATTTAATATTGATCCAGTCACTGCAGACAATGTCCTGAATGCGGCAGAATCATCAGGCAATGTAACCTTAACTGGAAGCTTGACAGGCGTGCCAGCAGATGCAGCAACCACAGTGGTCACGGTTGTAGTGAATGGTGTGACCTATACAGCGACAGTCAATTCAGCGAATGGTACTTGGAGTGTGAGTGTACCAGGTAGCGGTTTATTGGCTGATGGCGATAAAACCATTGATGCGAATGTTAAGTTTACAGATGCAGCAGGCAATAGCAGCAATGTAACAGATAC
>NZ_KB850223.1:366525-367094 GCF_000369845.1 Acinetobacter higginsii
GCGACGGTAGATACAGCAACAGGTACGTGGAGTGCCAGTGTTGCAGGCAGTGACTTATTGGCGGATGCGGATAAGACCATTGATGCGACAGCAACTTTTACTGATGCAGCAGGTAATAGCAGTAATGTAACGGACACTCAAGTTTATACAGTCGATACCGTTGCACCAAATGCACCAGTCCTTGACCCAATCAATGCGACTGACCCAATCAGTGGTACGGCAGAACCAGGTTCGACGGTTACGGTGACGTTCCCGGATGGTAGTACAGTTCAGGTTCCAACCGATCCAACGACTGGGGTATGGACTACACCAAATCCAGGTGGCTTGACCAATGGTGAGACCGTTACTGCGACAGCGACTGACCCAGCAGGCAACACCTCATTACCGGGCACTGGCACAGTGACCACTGATGTGACTGCACCGATCGTGACTGTGGATGATGACTTAAGCAATGACGCAACACCTGCATTGACCGGTACGGTGAATGACCCAACTGCGACGATTGTGGTGAATGTGGATGGTGTTGACTATCCAGCAGTGAACAATGGTGATGGCACATGGACCTTGGC
>NZ_KB850223.1:373664-374169 GCF_000369845.1 Acinetobacter higginsii
TGAAGGACCACATACCGTGACGGTGACAGCGACTGACCCTGCGGGTAATGTCGGTACAGACACTGCGGTATTGACGATTGATACGGTTGCACCAATTGTATCTTTAGATGATGTTATTACTAATGATACGACGCCACCGTTGACGGGTACGATAAATGACCCAACTGCCACGATTGTAGTGAATGTGAATGGGGTTGATTATCCAGCGACCAATAATGGTGATGGTACTTGGACTCTAGCAGATAATGTATTACCTGTTTTAGGTGAAGGTCCACATACAGTAACTGTAACGGCAACAGATCCAGCTGGAAACACAACAATAGATACAGCAATTGTTACGATTGATACCATTCCAGCTGACTTGATTGGTGCAATCACAGTGCCAGACGACTTAAACGGTGACGGCATCTTGAATGCGACTGAGTTAGGTACAGATGGTAGCTTCGATGCACGTGTGGCATTGGGACCAGATGCAGTGCTTGGTACGGTGGTGACTGTGAACGGT
>NZ_KB850223.1:375489-468113 GCF_000369845.1 Acinetobacter higginsii
GCAAGGCAACATCGATACAGCGAATGCGGATGTGACCATTACGGTGGATACATCACCAGCTAACTTGATTGGTGCAATCACAGTACCAGACGACTTAAACGGTGATGGCATCTTGAATGCGACTGAGTTAGGTACAGATGGTAGCTTCGATGCACGCGTGGCATTGGGACCAGATGCAGTGATTGGTACGGTGGTGACTGTGAACGGTAATACCTTCACGGTGACTGCAGCGGATCTAGTGAATGGCTATATCACAGCAGCAGTTGCAGTCTTGGCTGATGGCTCATTAGCGATTCATGCAGAAGCAGTCGATGCACAGGGCAATATTGATAGCGCTAATTCATCAATCAATATTGATACTACACCTCCAGATATCAACACTGCTGCGATTGCGATTGATTTAATTACTGGAGACAATGTTCTCGATGCAATTGAAGCATCTGGTCAGGTAACGATTACAGGTACATTGACGATTCCAACTGATGCGGTAACGACTACAGTTCAAGTGACTGTAAATGGTATAGATTACACTGCAAATGTTGATTTGCTTACCAATACATGGAGTATTGGAGTACCAGGTGGTCAACTTGCGCTAGATGCTGATCTAACCATCCAAGCAACAGCAACCTTTACCGATGCGGTTGGTAATAGTAGCAATCTTCAAGGTACGCAAACTTATACGCTTGCAAGCAGCTCGATTATTGCCTATGACAACTTTGATACAGCAGTTCTTGCTCCTCAACCATTATTGGTACAGGACGATGCGGCGCTCGGTAGTAAAACATATTTAGCACTTGTTTCACTCGCTGGACTTGATTTACAGATAGGTTCGGAAGCCATTGGTTTTAGCGTTGCAGCAAATAATGAAGGTAATGCAACATTTACCTATAGCGCGCTGATTGGTGTGAATGCACTGGCTGATTACTCACTTGTGGTTCAGAAATTGGATCCAGTGACTGGTCAGTGGACTTCGGTGTATGGTGGTGGTCAAGCCGATATCATCAAACTGACTTTATTAGGTTCTACGCCTGGTGTAGCTCTAGATGGTCTTGAGGAAGGTCAATATCGTGCATTCATGACCTATACAGGCCTTGCAGGTATCGGCTTACTTGGTACCTTAACTGCGACAATGGATATCTACGATACCACTCAAATTGGTGGATTCTATACAGAAACTGCCACTGGTAATGTGATTTCAGATATTAATGATAGTGGTCAGGTCGATGTGGTCACACCAACAACTGTTATTCATACAGTCAATAATCAAGCTGTATTAGCAGATGGTACTGTGATTACTGGTACCTATGGTACTTTGGTCATTAATCTTGATGGTTCATATGTCTATACACCGAACTCAGCTGCGGCAGGGATTGGCCAAGTCGATCACTTTACCTATGTCTTAAGAGATTCAGCAACGGGTGATCTAGCTCAAGCGACATTGAACATCCAATTAAGCTCTGTGAAAGCAGCAGATAACCTTGCTGTTGCAGAAATTAATCCAGAAGCCTTGTTGGTTGCCGATGATGTTGCACTAGGTAGTGCAAGTTATCTAGCCGCAGTTTCTCTGGCTGGATTGAATTTACAACTGTTAGGTAATGCCACAATTGCATTTAATGTCGATGCAGATCGTGAAGGAACTGCAACATTTACATTCAGTGGATTACTGACTGCAAATGTCTTGAGTGATTATTCATTAGTTGTTCAAAAATACGATGCAACGACAGGACAATGGGTCTCTATCGGAGGCACTAATCCACAGGCGACATTGGTTGATCTATCCCTCATTGGTGGGGTGGCAACTGCAGTGATTGAAGGTCTGGAAGCAGGTCAATATCGTGCCTTTGTCGGTTATGAAGGCTTGTTGGGTGTTGGCTTAGGTGGAACATTAACAGGTACAATGGATGTTTATAATCCATATGTGATCGCTGGATATTCAGTTGATCCTATCTCTGGTAACGTCATTAAAGATGTTGGTCTAAATGGTGCTGTTGATGCAGCAAGTCACAATGCCATTATCTCAATGGTGAATAGTGATCCAGTAAGTGCAACAGGTACAACGACCGTTGTAGGTACTTATGGTACTTTGGTCATTGATCAACATGGTAACTATACCTACACACCAAATGCCAATGGATTAAATCTTGGTAAAGTTGATGAATTTACCTATACCTTAAAAGATCCAGCGACAGGTAATACTTCACAAGCTATTCTATATGTTCACTTGGATAGTAGTAGTGTCGATATGACTTGGAATCCAGCAGATCCATCTCAACCTGCTGTGATTACTGGTCCAGTACCTGTAGATGCAATGGATAACGTTGCGTCAGCTGAGATTGATCTGGTTTATCCAACGACCACTCAGTTCTTTGATAATGCAATCAGCTACAGCTGGTTACTCGGTGTTGGTGGTCTTGTGATTGGGGCTAAAGAGGGTACAGCACAGTTCACGGTTGCCCCTGGGCATGTCACAGAAGCAATCTTCGCTGTGAACTTTGGTTCAGTTGCCACAGTTGTCGATGGTTTACATGTGGTGTTAACTCGAGTTAATCCAGATGGTACGCGTACCGTGATTGCGGATAGTTCTAATGCGGGCATCCTTGATTTACTCGGTATCTTTGGTTCTGAAGTGAAATTCAAAGTGGATAACCTTGGTGCGGGTACTTATGAATTGTTTATGGAGAGTAATACACTTCTTACAGCGCTTGGTAACGTCACTGCTGATATCACCTTGAATCATGGTGACATTACTCAAGTACCGACATTGGTGGTAGATCCAATCACAGGCAATGTGCTCGCAGATAATAATTCAGGTGTGTATGGCCCTGGCTATACCCCAGACTATATTACGACCACAACGGTTGTGACTTCGGTGACAGCTGAAAATGGTAATACAGCGGGTGTAAGCACAGGCTTAGCGACTGTTATTGTCGGTGCATACGGTAGCTTAACCATTAACTCAGATGGTAGCTATAGTTATCAAGCGACTGCGAATACTCTGAATATTGGTAAAGTAGATAGCTTTACTTATACCGTGGTCGATCCTGTCACAGGTCGAACTGATACTGCAAACTTACATATCCAAATTGGTTCGCCAGATGTGGATATTAATTGGAATATTGCTAACCCTGGCGCAGATGCTGTTATCCCTGCACCAGTCGCGAATGCGGATAGCAATGATGCAACGATTAGCATGAAACAAGTCACTGATGCGGCTGTGGATGTATCAGTTCCAAATCCATCAGTAACTTTGATTGGTAGTCGTACCGTGAACTCTGATTCATTTACTGTAGCAGCGAATACAGTCAATGATGTTGCAATTAAGGCCTTCCTCCAATCAGGTCTAGGAGTTGGACCTACTGTAAGTTATGTGATTCAAAAATCTAATGATAATGGTGTAACGTGGGTGAATACAGTGTATTCAGGTTCAAAAACTGCGTTGGCTTCTTTAGGTTTAGGCGGTACGATTCTAAATGAAGAAGTTTCTCATCTAGAAGCAGGTCTGTATAGAGTGTCATATACACTGACAACAATTGCTGTCGGTTCGGTCACTATTGATACGCAAGTATCTACTGCTGTGACACATCTAAATCAATATACACCAGACAGCTTAACAGATTGGATTCATGGCAATATCTTGTTAGGCGATACAACAGGTGGAGTGGCAGATATCAAAGATGCTTCGCAATTGTATGTGGAAGTATCACCGGGCAATTACCAAATTGCAGCAGGTCAAGCAATCAATACAGGTGAAGGTACATTGTATCTTTACAATGATGGTTCGTATTACTACAAAGCATTTGATAGTGCAGCGAATGCAACCTTTGATTCGATTAACTACAAACTGGTCTCTGTGACTGGTGCTGAGTCTACCAGCACGTTAACGATTCATTTGAGTCAAGAGTTGAATAGCCTTGCAGTCAGTACTTCTGCAAATGATACCTTCACACTTGGTAATGGCTCGGATACCTTGATTTACAATACGCTCACTGCAGCGAATGTGGTAAATGCAACAGGTGGTAATACCACAGGTGGTGGTGTGGATACTTGGACAGACTTCCATTTAGGTAATGTGGCAACTGATAGTCAAGCAGACAAGATTGATATTAGTAACTTATTACTCGGTACGCCAAATAGCTTAACGATTGGTTCGTATGTATCGGTTAACTATGATGCTTCGACTCAAAGTGCGACTATTAGTGTAGATCGTGATGGTTTAGGTCTTACTTATTCAAGTACTCAGTTGTTGACGATTCATTTAGATCACCCGACAGCAACATTGACACTGAATGATTTACTGAATAATGGACAAATCATTTACTAATTCAAATCCTTCACTTTAAAAAAGAGAACCTTCGGGTTCTCTTTTTCATTTTGAGAAGATCATAAAAATATGTGATATGGTGTGTAAAACACTTAAAAATTCTAAAAACCAAAGATATGAGCATTACAACGATTTCAGCACTTGAACAATTGACACATTTGCTGAGTGAACACTTTTTTAAGCAGGTACAGCCGCATATTGATGTGTCTAAAGCGGTGATTTTCTGTTCCTATGGAGAACACACGCAACGTTGCCAAGTCTGGAATTCAGCCTGCTCAGATTTTGCTGATATTCAAATGCAATTATTAAATTTTCTTGAGCAACACATCGCTGTAACTGAAAAGCTGCCTACATTTCTAAAATTTGATATTGCCTTTCATATCCAACAAGAAAATTGGCAAAATCTTGAACAGACTTTAAAAAACCAATTCCATAATAATCATTATCGGAAAGGAATCAGTTTCGATGCGGATTTTAACTGTTGTTTCTTAGAGCAAGAGTTATATGGCAGAGCGATTATTCGTGCGCTGAGCTATAACAGCCCTAATTTTCTTGATGAAAAAAACTTAAATAATAGCCTTTTAAGAAAATATCCGAATCAGCAACACAACATCAAAATTAAGGAACTTCAACAGCTGTGGACGTTTGATACTTATGCTGTGATTTATGAGGCAGGGCAGTTGATTCCTTTGCACAGTCAGTTCACTGAAAATGGTGTGCGTTATCTACTGGAACCGAAAAAGCAGCATTTTAAAAAAATGATTGCAGGGAATGCGCAATTTCTCTATCAGCAAATCCAGCAGGATGGGCGATTCGCTTATGGTTTTTTCCCCGCCTATGATCGTGAAATCCGAAGCTATAACACAGTTCGGCATTGTACCTCGGTGTATGCCTTGCTCGAAACTTTAGCAATTCAATCACATCACGTTTTTATCGAAAAAATTCAGTTGGCGATTGATTATGCTTTGCAGCATTTCTATATCGAGAAACAGGCGAACTTGGCCTATATGCTGGATGGCAATGAAGCCACTGGTCTAGATGAAATCAAGTTAGGTGCCAATGCCGCCGCAATTTTAATGCTCACAAAGTATGAGGAAATCACAGGGGATCAGTGCTATTTGGAGCACGCACAGGCCTTAGCCAATGGAGTTTTATCGCTGGTCAATGATGCAGGTGAAACCACACATGTACTGCATTACCCAAGCTATGAGATTAAAGAGAAATTCCGCATCATTTATTATGATGGCGAAGCAGCCTTGGCCTTATTACGTCTTTATCAACTTCATGCAGAGCAAAAATTACTGCAAACCGTCAAATGCATGTTTGAACGATTCATTGAAAAAAAATATGATCGTTATCATGATCACTGGCTCAGCTACTGTAGCAATGAGTTGACCAAAATTTGCCCCGAAGAAAAATATTTTCAGTTTGGTCTGAATAATTATTTAAGGCATCTGGTATTTATCCGTAACCGTAAAACGGCCTATGCCACTTTGTTGGAAATGATGATGGCAGCTTACCAAATGGTTCTCCGAATTCGAGCACTGGGTTTAGGACATTTGTTCGAAAAGGCACAATTTGAAGATTTAAAAAAGTTGATTGAGTTTCGGGCTGAGTTTCAGCGCACAGGATTTTTCTATCCAGAAGTGGCCATGTATATGGCACGACCAGATAAAATCTTGAATGCCTTCTATGTACGGCATGATCGTTTCCGTGTACGGATTGATGACCAAGAACATAATCTTTCAGGTTATGTTGCTTATGTTCAGCACTTTGAAACGGAAGTTTGAGGGTGAAATTGATGAGTACACCTCAAGAAATCAAAATCATCAGCCAGATAGGCAATCAAGACTTTCAATCTCCTGTTTGGCAGACAGAAATTGTAGGGGATTGCTCTGCTTGGATTTTATTGTATTTAGCTTTAGAGGCGGTGGTTGAAGGTCGGTTATTACTTGAAGATGGGATAATTATTGATGCGAATTTCCAAGCGAAGCAAAGTGATCAGCCTGATTTGATCTGGAATTCAAGCAATTCCGTTTTACAGTTATTGCAGTATCTCAGTTTTAGCCCAAACAATGCTGCACAACAGCTGCTGGGTTGCCACCTGTTTGAAAATTGGCAACAGGCAGAAATTGAAATCGCCAGTAAGGCAGAGCAGTTTGGATTGAACATTCAGTATCAATCTGTTGCGACCAAAAATACCCTGCAAAAACTCTATGGTTTGGCTGAATCCATCTTTAATCTGCCGATCGAATTGCTGAAGCAGATTTTTGTAAAAGTACTCAAGATCAATGGGCAGGAGATTGCTCCGATCCATTCATTATCTAGCTGTACACAACTGGATGCAGTGATTTATTTGACAGATCAACGTCGAGATAACTTTTTTTCTTATCGTCATGAAAATCAGAGCTTAGGTATTTTTCTACTATTAGATCAGCTACATCGAATTGATCATTTAGCCCCGTATTATCATTATTTTCAACAAGGGCTATTGCCAACTAAACAGCTGCAAGCCAAAACTGAATGGATCAATATTCTTGGCGATACTTATTTGGGTGAGTTCTATACCGAAAAAAGAAAAAACAAAGGCATAGAGGATGCTTTGCAACGTTATGGTTATCGCCATTCTTTTGAAGCAATTAAACAATTTTTTGGCCCAGATGATATTAATATTGCCAATTTAGAAGCGGTTTTCAATCTTGAAGAGAATTCAATTTTAGCAGGCAGAAAAGCCTATATTTTGGGGGCAAAAGCTCAGGAAACTTTAGCTGAATTTAATCGTATTCATCTCAATACTTTGTGTTTGGCCAATAATCATTTAAAAGACTATGGTGAAGCCAGTCTAAAACATACTTTAACTCAGTTAGCGCATGCCAAGATTGATGTTATTGGGGCAGGTGAGAACCAACAACAGGCACATCAATGTCTAGAAATTAAAAATGATCAGGAGCAATGTCTGGCTATTTTTAATGGCTATTGGCATAGAAGACCAGCCTATCAGGAGTATGATTTTTATGCTCTCGGTAACAGTGCTGGGGTAGCCTGTCTCAATGCGATTTTATTCGAACAGCTGATGCAATATCGTTTGGCACATCCAACCCATAAAATTATAGTGATTTGTCATTGGGGTGTGGATTTTAAATCGATCCATCCTGAGCAAGAAAAACTGGCCAAGGTCCTGACTCAGATTGGGGCTGATGTGGTGATTGGCCATGGCGCTCATACCCTGCAACCAATTCAATCCATTTATCAAAAGCCAGTCATCTTTGGCATTGGCAATGGGGTATTTAATAGCAATGGTCATTTTGAAAAATATCAGGCCTTACCCTACGGGGCTGTGGTACGCATCAATTTAAAAGAATCCCGATTAAAACTCTATCCGATTTATACCCATAATCAGAAAACCTTTTGGCAACCGCATAGTGTTGATGAACTACAATTTGAACAAGCGAAAACCTTATTGACCCATCAATTAGATCCAGAAAATTACAGTGTGGGGCAGGATGATTTAGGCCATTATCTACAGTTCACCTTTTAAGGATATTGGTTGTAATTGTTGAGCATGATATTCAGCTGTTCTTTGTTAAATCCCAGATTACGTAAGCCTCCACTGCCTAAGCGACAATCATAACTGCTCATAATATTGGTTGGCGTGGTTTTGGTGGCTTTAGGTGAACAAACATGGCTGAGACCGAAGGCGTGTCCCATTTCATGGATACTGGCAGCTTGGGTTTGGTAATTCAGACGTTGCCAATCAATCAAAATAAATGGTTGTCCTTGATTGCGGAATCCCCAACTGGTGATATCAGCATCTTTTAATTTTTCACCATAAGAATCATAAATAATAAACAGCACTTCTTTGCTCTTTCGGCGAGGGAAGCAAGTTCTGACCGCACTTGGCAGATTGTCTGGAACAATTGCTTTCGCTTGGCTTAATTGGTTGGCGAGATCACATTTGCGTTTACTAAAATCTTGATAGGAATAATAACGATGAATTTTAAACTTAAAGATTTTTTGATTATTTTCATCGACAAAGTATTGGTTCAAGATCGCCAGTTCTTTATACATTTGTGCTTTACGATCTAGGGCTTTTACTTCTGGACGATTGCTGGTCACAATAAAACTGACATTGACCACAGGTAAATGGTCTGCATCTAGCGGATACTGATACGGTAATTTTTTTATCGGGGCTTTTTGAGTGGTACAAGATGCACTAAAGATCAGACATAATAGCGTCAGGGCAGTGATTTTTAACCGCATTTTTTGTTCTCTCAAATGGTCGCGTTTTAATTATTGTAAAGCTAGCTTTTCGCATGATTTTGATTATCTTAGCAGATTTTTGGAGCTTGTATGGTGCAAGATACCAATGAACTACATCGGCAAATTTTAGAAGTGATTGCCTTGATTCCTTATGGAAAAGTGGCAAGTTATGGACAAATTGCCAAATTGGCTGGTTTACCCAAACATCCACGTTTAGTGGGTTATGTACTCAAGCATTTAGATAAAGACAGTGAAATTCCTTGGTATCGTGTGATTAACTCACAAGGAAAAATCAGTGTGACCCGAATCAATGAGAAAGGTGAAAATGTTCAGCAATGTTTATTAGAAGCAGAAGGGGTGTATTTATTAAATGGCAAGGTCAGTTTAAAAATATTTGCTTGGCAGCCTTAAATCGTTTTGGACAGATCAGAATTAATATTGAAATTAATTTACGGTTTATTTACAATCTGGATACATAAAGTTACATTGAAATAATTTTGGTATTTAAATGAAAAAACTGTCTGTTATTTTCGGGGTTGTCGCACTGAGTTTATCTGGATGTGCAAGTATTATCTCGGGTAAAACCCAAACCATGACTTTCCAAAGTACGCCAGAACTTAGTGATATTACGATTTTAAATCGTGATGGCAAGAAAATCCATGTTGGAAAAGCACCTGTAACCGTGAGCCTGAATCGTGGAGCCGGTTTCTTTGTTCCTGAAAGATATACAGTTATCTTTGAAAAAGAAGGTTATGAAAAGAAAGAAATCAAAGTTACTTCGAGCATGAATGGTTGGTACATCGGGAATATTTTATTTGGTGGGGTAATTGGCTTGTTAATTGTCGATCCTGCGACAGGGGCGATGTATAGTTTAAATACAAAAGATACCAATGTTGTTCTAAATGACTTAAAGAAAGAAAATCTTCAAGCCAATGCTCAATCATTAACAATCGTTTCTACAAATGTGCTTTCTGAAGAAGTTTTAGAAAAAGCAAAACCAATTCAATAAAAAGCTTAGTAATAAAACAATTAAAAAGCATGATAAATATTTATCATGCTTTTTAATATATCTAAATGATTAATATGAATTATCAACGCACAATTAATACTGGAATGTGGCTTTCTGCTAAAACTTTCTGTGCCACACTACCGAGTACAAATTGTTTAAAACCTGTGCGGCCATGAGAACCCATAATAATCAAATCTGCACCTAGGTTTTGCGCTGCACCAATAATTTCCTGATGGACTGAAAAACCTTCCAGAATTTGGGTTGCAACGGTCAGACCGTGTTCTTCAAATTTTTGCTCAGCTTTCGTTAAATTCTCTTGAACATAACCTCTGACACGTTCAATCAAATCATTGCTTTGTCCCATACGAATATAGGCATCTGCAAGATAAGGATCTAAGGTCATCACTTCGACAACCGTCAGTTCACTGTTTAAGGCTTTGGCCAGTTGTGCTGCTTCTCGAATGACATTTGCTGCAATTTCAGAGTCATCGATCGCCACTAAGATTTTTTGATAAGCCATGAGGGATACTCCTTATATTTATGATTTTGAATTGAATTTCGGGATTAAAAATTGTTTAAAATACAGACTATATTTCTATATTAAACCTGTTGTTAAAAAAATAAAACCTAGCATTTTTATAGGGATAGTTATTATTTATAGCATTATGGTTAAGCTTGAAAGAGTTTAAGAATAGATGAAATTTCCATAAAAATAAAAGCATGTATCATCATGATTTATCTATAAAAGCTGGCTTAATTGCACTCAAAGAATTGAATCAGCGCATCCACATCATCCGTCTGTAATTGTTCACGCATTTTTAAAATCTGCTTTTCATCTAAATCATAAAGTTTAAGGGAAAGCAGTTTTTCAATGTCTTGTTCAGGAAAGCGGTATTTGATGACTTTGGCTGGGACACCCCCGACAATGGCATAAGGGGGCACATCTTGGGTGACCACAGCACCTGTTGCTATCACAGCACCTTCACCGAGTTTCACCCCTTGCATGATCATGGCACGGCTGCCAATCCAGCAACCATCGGCTATGACTGTATCACCCGCAGGTTGAAAGCTACGTGTATCAAAAGGAAAGGTTGAAATCCAGTCAGGGCGGTGCAGTTGGTTGCCACCCATCATAATCACGCATTCCGCGCCAAAGCAGACAAAGTTACCGATATGCAGCTGATCAATTGGCTTTTCAGGTGTAGCCGCTTTGTCATGCAGATAACGCACCACACAGCGTTCGAAACCCTGATCCCAGTAAGCTGAATAATAGGAGTAATTGCCTTTGATATGGATATTTGGATTGTTTACTGTTTTAGCAATAAATTCGAACTCGCACCAGTGTTTAACAGGAGAGTTGATTAATGGATCCATATCTAGACAAAATATTAAAAGAAAGCCGTAGCATTATAGCTCTTATATAAGGAGAGAGTGCTAGTAGGAGAAAAATTTCCAAAGCCAAGTAAACAAACGTTGAATTTGATTGGGAAATACAAAGCCTAGAACTGCACAAAGTAGAGCTGTATTCAAAATAATGAGCGCAGAGCTGGTCGTAGAATTCACATGAAACCCCCATGTGATGGCAATCCCAATACCCAGAATAATTCCTGCAATTGCATACATAAATGCACTTATGAGTCGATCTTGCATTCTTTATCTCATTGTTATTGTATTTAGAAATAGAATGCCTGAAACAAAAGAACTCTTCAAATAATGAAGAGTTCTTTAATCACTTAATCAGGTGGATGAATTAGATATATTCCACACTCACAATTTCGTATTCAACTTCACCTTGAGGTGTTTGAATTTTTGCTTCGTCGCCTTCGTTTTTACCTAGAAGACCACGTGCAATCGGTGAGTTCACTGAGATTTTATTGATTTTAAAATCTGCTTCATCATCACCGACGATTTTATAAGTCTTACGTTCTTCGGTATCAAGATTTTCAATCGTTACAGTCACGCCAAAGACAACACGGCCATTTTGCTCAAGTGTTTTGACATCAATTTCTTGTACTGCGCCCAGTTTACCTTCGATATCCTGAATACGACCTTCGCAGAAACCTTGCTGTTCACGCGCAGCATGATATTCAGCATTTTCCTTTAAATCACCGTGTTCACGAGCTTCAGCAATCGCTTGGATAATACGTGGGCGATCCACTGTCTTGAGCTGTTGTAATTCTTTCTCTAAGGCAACCTTGCCTTCGGGAGTCATAGGATAACGTTGCATTCTGGTCCCCTCTAAATTGGTTGGGAAAATACAGGATTAAAAAAAGAAAAAGCCCGCCACCGATAAGGTGACGGGACTTTATCGGTAGAGAATTAACCTACAGTTTGTAAATCTTGCAAGCGGTATACATCCATTGGCAATTTCACAGCAAATGCTTGGCAAACTGCTTCTGCACCGTTAATTGTCGTGGTGTAATACACCTTGCCTTGTAGGGCAGCACGACGAATCATGGCAGAGTCATACTGAGCTTGTTTGCCTTCAGTTGTGTTGACAATAAGATGAATTTCACCATTTTTCAAGCGGTCAACAATATGTGGGCGACCTTCGGTCACTTTATTGACTGCTTCACATTCAATTCCTGCTTCTTTCAGAACGCGATGTGTACCATTGGTTGCAACAAGCTTAAAGCCATAAGCGATTAACTGTTTTGCAATGTCAGCAATGTATTTCTTATCTGATTCACGAACAGATAAGAATGCATGTTTCACTTCGCCTTCAGTTGGTAAGCCAGGTAAACGTTCATTCGAACCAAGCACTGCTTTATAGAATGCTTCACCAAATGTTTTACCAACGCCCATCACTTCACCTGTAGATTTCATCTCAGGCCCAAGCATTGGATCTACGCCAGGGAATTTAGCGAATGGGAATACTGCTT
Organism: Acinetobacter higginsii; assembly: GCF_000369845.1. Lineage (NCBI taxonomy): Bacteria > Pseudomonadati > Pseudomonadota > Gammaproteobacteria > Moraxellales > Moraxellaceae > Acinetobacter > Acinetobacter higginsii. The sequence goes on from NZ_KB850223.1 coordinate 387,962, forward strand.
CTTTAACTGCAAAATGCGTTGGAATGATTTCTTTGGTGAAACCTTGTGATTCCAACGATTGACCCGCCATACAGCGAGCAGCAACTTTTGCTAAAGAGTCACCAATACACTTCGATACGAAAGGAACGGTACGTGATGCACGTGGGTTCACTTCAAGTACATAAATGTCGTTGCCTTTAACAGCAAACTGAACGTTCATCAAACCGATAACGCCAAGTTCTTTTGCCATCGCAACAGTTTGACGACGCATTTCATCCTGTACTTCTTGAGAAAGCGAGTACGGAGGAATCGAACATGCTGAGTCACCTGAGTGAATACCAGCTTGTTCAATGTGCTGCATGATACCGCCGATCACAACGTCTTTACCGTCAGATACGCAGTCCACGTCAACTTCAGTTGCATCGTCAAGGAAACGGTCAAGCAGGACAGGGGCTTCATTCGACGCTTGTACTGCTTCACGAAGGTAACGTTTAAGCTCTTCTTCGTTATAGACGATTTCCATTGCACGACCACCCAATACATAAGATGGACGAACAACCAGTGGATAACCCACTTTAGCTGCTTCTGAAATACCTTCTTCAGCAGATTTTACAATGCTGTTGTTTGGTTGACGAAGTTGAAGACGTTGAATCATTTGCTGGAAACGTTCACGGTCTTCTGCACGGTCAATTGCATCAGGAGATGTACCAATGATTGGTGTACCTGCTTCTTCCAAAGCACGTGCCAATTTCAAAGGTGTTTGACCACCGTACTGTACGATCACGCCTTTAGGCTTCTCGGTACGTACGATTTCAAGTACATCTTCAAGTGTTACAGGCTCGAAGTATAAACGGTCAGATGTGTCATAGTCGGTTGAAACCGTTTCAGGGTTACAGTTCACCATGATCGTTTCATAACCGTCTTCACGCATTGCAAGCGCAGCGTGTACACAGCAGTAGTCAAACTCGATCCCTTGACCAATACGGTTAGGACCACCACCAATCACCATGATCTTGTCACGGTTTGATGGATTCGCTTCACATTCTTCATCGTAAGTTGAATACATGTAAGCAGTACCCGATTCAAACTCGGCTGCACAGGTATCAACACGTTTGTAAACTGGATAGACACCCAAGTTCCAACGTTGCTTACGGAATTGTTTTTGTGAAATACCCATCAAGCCAGCAATACGAAGGTCAGATAAACCTTTGCGCTTGAATGAACGGATATTGTCAGCGTTTAAGTCACCAAAGCCTAAAGTCTTCACTTGTGCTTCAGTTTTAATGATGTCTTCGATTTGGATCAAGAACCAACGGTCGATCTTGGTTGCTTCGAATACGTCGTCTAATGAGAAACCATGACGGAATGCATCTGCAACGTACCAGATACGCTCTGGACCAGGAACTTTAAGCTCTTTTAGGATGATGTCTTTGGCATTGGCTGTACCAGCTTCAACTTTTTCATCAAAGCCACTAACGCCTACTTCTAAACCACGAAGTGCTTTTTGTACTGATTCTTGGAAGTTACGACCAATTGCCATCACTTCGCCCACAGATTTCATCTGAGTCGTTAGTACTGGCTCAGCTTGTGGGAATTTTTCGAAGTTAAAACGTGGAATCTTAGTGACAACATAGTCAATCGATGGTTCGAAAGATGCTGGTGTAATACCGCCAGTGATGTCATTTTTCAATTCATCAAGGGTATAACCGACCGCAAGTTTCGCTGCGATTTTCGCGATCGGGAAACCTGTTGCTTTAGACGCAAGTGCAGATGAGCGAGAAACACGTGGGTTCATCTCGATCACAACCATACGACCGTCTTTCGGGTTAATACCGAATTGAACGTTCGAACCACCAGTCTCTACACCGATTTCACGAAGAACTGCAACAGAGGCATTACGCATCAATTGATATTCTTTGTCAGTCAATGTTTGAGCAGGTGCAACCGTGATTGAGTCACCTGTGTGAACGCCCATTGGGTCGAAGTTTTCGATTGCACAGACGATGATACAGTTGTCGTTTTTGTCACGAACAACTTCCATCTCGTATTCTTTCCAACCAATCAATGATTCATCAATCAATAATTGTTTGGTTGGAGAAAGATCGAAACCACGTTCACAGATTTCTAGGAATTCTTCGCGGTTATAGGCAATACCACCACCTGAGCCACCCATTGTGAATGATGGACGGATGATGACTGGGAAGCCAAAACCTGCTTGGATTGCCAAAGCCTCTTCCATTGTTTCTGCAATGGCTGCTTTTGGACATTCCAAACCAATTTTACGCATTGCGATATCAAACAGTTTACGATCTTCTGCTTTTTCAATCGCGTCTTTTGATGCGCCAATTAGTTCAACATTATATTTTTCAAGGACGCCGTGCTCATCTAACGCAAGGGCACAGTTCAATGCAGTTTGACCACCCATGGTTGGAAGGACTGCATCTGGACGTTCTTTTTCAATGATTTGTGCAACTGTCTGCCATGTGATTGGCTCAATATAGGTCGCATCCGCCATTGCAGGGTCAGTCATAATGGTCGCTGGGTTAGAGTTCACCAAAATAACGCGATAACCTTCTTCACGAAGCGCTTTACATGCTTGCGCACCAGAATAGTCAAATTCGCAGGCTTGACCAATGACAATAGGACCAGCACCAATAATTAAGATGCTTTTAATATCCGTACGTTTAGGCATTATTCGCTCCGTAATTACTTCTTAGCTGCTTCGATAAGTTCGATGAAATGATCGAACAATGGGGCACAGTCATGTGGACCAGGGCTGGCTTCAGGGTGACCCTGAAAACTGAATGCTGGTTTGTCAGTGCGATGAATACCTTGGTTTGTACCATCAAACAGTGAGCGATGTGTCACTTTTAAGTTTGCAGGTAAAGTACTCTCGTCAACAGCAAAGCCGTGGTTTTGAGAAGTAATCATCACTGTACCTTCCTCAAGGTTTTGTACAGGATGGTTAGCGCCGTGGTGACCATGATTCATTTTCATGGTTTTCGCGCCAGAAGCGAGAGCCAAAATTTGGTGACCCAAGCAAATACCGAATACAGGTAAGTTCGTTGTATCAACAATGGTTTTCACAGCTTCAATTGCATAATCACATGCTGCTGGATCACCAGGACCATTTGATAAGAATACGCCATCTGGATTGAGTGCGAGCACTTTTTCAGCAGGTGTTTGTGCAGGAACAACAGTCAATTTACAACCACGGTCTGCAAGCATACGTAAGATGTTGGTTTTGACACCATAATCGTATGCAACAACATGAAATTTTAATTCTGGTTGAGAGAAACCCTCGCCCAAAGTCCAAGAACCTTCAGTCCATTCAAAACCTGTCGGATCACAGCATTCTTTCGCAAGATCTAGACCGTTTAAACCACCAAATGCACGTGCTTTTGCAATTGCTTCTTCTTCTGTAATATTTTCGCCAGCAAGGATGCAACCATTTTGTGCACCTTTGTCACGTAGAATACGAGTCAATTTACGCGTATCAATATCAGCAATCGCAACAACATTATGTTGTTCTAAATATTCACTCAGTGATTGTTCAGCACGGAAATTACTATGTAATAAAGGCAGATCACGAATAATTAAACCATTCGCCCATACTTTATGGATGCGACCTGATTCAACGTCTTCACTATTACAGCCAGTATTTCCAATATGAGGATAAGTCAACGTCACAATTTGTTGTGCGTAGCTTGGGTCGGTCAAAATTTCTTGATAACCAGTCATGGCAGTGTTAAAAACGACTTCACCAGTCGTACTACCCGATGCACCGATAGACGTTCCTTTAAAGATCGTTCCATCTGCGAGGGCTAAAATGGCGGGGGTGCTCAAACCAAAGCTCCTGAACTAAGACCACAAAAATAGGGCTGTAAAAAAGCGAGAAGACATAAAAAAAGGCAGGCCGTCTTTAAAAAAACATGCCCCTCCTTCCAGTCTGCTCGCTTGTAACTTAACAGCGCATTATACGCATGAGTCCGTGAAAAGTCTATGTGTTTTATTTATTAAAGTCAGAATTTCCCAATTTCTTTTATAAGCATTCGCTGGGCAGTGTCTATTGCAAAATCAATCATCCTTCTATCGATATCATGAGATATTATGCAAATTGTCAGACAATTTTTTTTGTGTTTGGGATGTGGCCGTTTTATCTTATATCTAGCCAAAAAATCAACAATCAATAAAGAGGGTAATCAAAATGGCTGAGAATCAAACGACACCTGCAACTGCTGAAGAAGTAAAAACTGCTGTAGTTGAAAAAACCACGAAAGCGAAAGAAGCTGTTGCTGAAAAGACTGCTGAAGTCAAAGAAGTGGTTGCTGAAAAAACTGCAAAAGCGAAAGAAGTCGTTGCAGAAAAAACAGCGAAGGCAAAAGAAGTGATTGCGGAAACTCAAGAGCAAGCGAAAGAAGTTATTGCTGAGACCCAAGACCAAGTGAAAGAAGCGTTAGCTGAAACTCAAGAAAAAATTGAGGCTGAAGCGAAAGAATTGAATCAAAACATTCAAAACCAGCTGACTCAAATCAAGCAAGATCTTCTAGAGCGTATTGAAGTGATTAAGACTCAACTTAATTCATCGCAAGGTAACTTACTTGAACTTAAAAATGCATTGAAAATTGAATTAAATGCATTGATTGAAGACCTGACCAAGGTAAGCAAAGAACTGAAAGATGACATTAGCCAGATTTCAGTGAAGCACAAAGATACGTTGGTGGGTAGCTTTAAACGCACTAAAGAACAAGCGGTTGAAGCTTGGAATAAAGTACGTGCTAGCTAATTAATTGCAGGCATAAAAAAAGCGAGAATTTTTCTCGCTTTTTTTATTTTTAAATTTAAAACTGATGTAACCAATCACGTTTGTTATGAAAGTCAGCTTGAGGACTACTGTGTTGCATCGCAAAATACTGCATACCTTGCGTAGTTTCCAGAACAGCAGTCAAACCAAGGTATATGTCAGCCCATTTTAATTCATGCTCGCGCATAAATTGTGACAAATCTAAACTGACATTTAAGCCATAATGAGTGCGCTGTAAATGATTCAATTCAATGTCATATGCTGCAATCGGCGGCATATTTTCAGGAAAACGATATTCTTCAAATTGATAAACTTGCCAAGCCTGAGAAGGTGATAGATTAATTTCCCGATAGAAATCTTGATCTTTCACGCCGACAAAAATTTCAAAGCAAGTGTGTTCCCATAAAAAGTCTTGACGTGGATGTGCTGTGACTTGATTTGGGTAAATCAGAAATTGATTTGGGTCACGAACCCAAAAACCAACATTTAAGGTTGCTGGTGTTTGTTGTTCAATTGCTCCAACGACCGTAATGGCACTAAAGCGATCAAAGGCAGACAGTTCATAACTTGCCATCGTAATTACTTATTATTTAAATGAGCAAAACGAACCAAGTTAGACAGGTGTTGGTTTTGTTTCGCTGCTTTTTTATAGAGCAAAACAATTTTACCAATTTTCTGTACAGATTCTGCACCAGTTGCTTCAACAATCGCGTCAATCACTGCTGCACGTGCGTCACGATCTTCACCTGCAATTTTGACTTTGATGAGTTCATGATCATTCAGCGCACGATTTGTTTCTTCAATGACGTTTTCTGTAAGACCTTGGCCACCAACCATTACTACTGGATTAAGTGCATGACCAATTTGACGTAAACGTTTACGTTCATGGATAGATAAAGCCGCCATTAAAAATACCTGATTGGAAAAACGACCTAGTATAACTTGCATCCCGATTCTAAGATAGATTCAGAAGGCAGGCACTTGAAACAAATATGTGAAAATTGCTGAAATATCCAATGATGATGATCGAAAAAAATCTGTAAAAGTTTCTGAATGAAGTACATCCGTACTGTAATGAGAGTAATTTTCACGTACAATGACTCATCAGAAGTTTTTTGAAATTTAGTGAGTTATGGCGACACGCATTACCAATCAAAAATTGTCTAAAAGCAGTCGTGTGTGGATGCGAGAGCACTTAGATGACCATTTTGTGAAGAAAGCACAAAAGGAAGGTTATCGCGCACGCGCGGCATATAAGTTACTTGAAATCCAAGAAAAATATAAAATGATCAAACCTGGGATGACGGTTGTCGACTTAGGCGCGGCACCAGGTAGTTGGTCGCAAATTGCAGGTAAATTGGTCGGCTCAAAAGGTCTAGTGATTGCTTCAGATATTCTGGCAATGGATGCTCTTCCAGATGTGACCTTCTTGCAAGGTGACTTCCGCGAGGAAGAAGTTTTCGAAAAATTGTTAAATATTTTAAATGGGCGTCAAGTAGACGTTGTAATTTCAGATATGGCCCCCAATACATCAGGTAATAGGGCTGTTGATCAACCGCGTCAAATTTACTTATGTGAATTGGCTTTGGATTTTGCTCAGAAAGTACTCGGACCCAACGGACAGTTTCTTGTTAAAGTGTTCCAAGGTTCAGGATTTGATGAGTTCAGAAAACAAGTGGTCGATGGTTTTGATGTATTAAAAACAGCCAAACCTGCGGCTTCACGTGCTCGATCAAAAGAAGTTTTTTTGATTGGTCAAGGTCGTAAAAAGGCATTGCAATAAAAGTGTACTTGCCAAGTTGTTAAAAATTGTGCATTTTGTACCTTTTAAGTTTTTTGCAACGCAAATTCATTGCTGTTTTTGTGAAGGTCAGCCAAGATTAGGTATGATCAAATTAGATTGATATGGGAATAAAGCCTTGAGCGATTACTTCAAGAATGCCGTATTGTGGCTCATCATACTCGGTGTTCTGATTTTGATTTTTAGCAACGTCAGTGACCGCAATAAGCCTGCAGCGATGAAATATTCTGATTTCGTTGCAGCGGTGAATGCTGGGCAAATTAAACAAGTCACAATTGACGGTTTAAATATTAATGGTGAAAAAACCAATGGCTCTGCCTTTGAGACGGTTCGTCCTCAAGTAGAAGACACTGAGTTGCTACCAAGCTTGAATAAACAAAATGTAGTTGTTGAAGGCACAGCGCCACAACGTCAAGGCATTTTGATGCAACTTCTCATTGCGAGTTTCCCTGTATTGCTCATCATCTTATTATTCATGTTCTTCATGCGTAATATGGGCGGTGGTGCAGGTGGCAAAAACGGTCCTATGAGTTTTGGTAAGTCAAAAGCAAAAATGTTATCTGAAGATCAAATCAAGTTAACATTTAGTGATGTTGCAGGCTGTGACGAAGCAAAACAAGAAGTGGTTGAAATCGTTGATTTCTTAAAAGACCCTGCTAAATTCAAACGCCTTGGTGCAACCATTCCACGTGGTGTACTGATGGTTGGTCCTCCAGGTACTGGTAAAACATTATTGGCGAAAGCCATTGCTGGCGAAGCTAAGGTTCCATTCTTTAGTATCTCTGGTTCTGACTTCGTTGAAATGTTTGTTGGTGTCGGTGCATCTCGTGTCCGTGACATGTTCGAGCAAGCAAAACGCCATGCACCATGTATCATCTTTATTGATGAGATTGATGCTGTCGGTCGTCATCGTGGTTCGGGTACAGGTGGTGGTCATGATGAGCGTGAACAGACCCTGAACCAGATGCTTGTTGAAATGGACGGTTTTGAAGGCAATGAAGGCGTTATCGTTATTGCTGCAACCAACCGTGTTGATGTATTGGATAAAGCATTGCTTCGTCCAGGCCGTTTTGACCGTCAAGTAATGGTGGGTTTACCAGACATTCGTGGTCGTGAACAAATCTTGAATGTTCACTTGAAGAAACTTCCTTCTGTTACAGGTGTAGATCTTAAAGTTCTTGCACGTGGTACGCCAGGATTCTCAGGTGCGCAACTTGCCAACTTAGTCAATGAAGCTGCATTGTTTGCTGCTCGCCGTAATAAAAATACGGTAGATATGCATGACTTTGAAGATGCGAAAGACAAGATCTACATGGGTCCTGAACGTAAATCGATGGTGATTCGTGAAGAAGAACGTCGTGCGACGGCTTACCATGAAGCTGGTCATGCGATTGTTGCTGAAATTTTGCCAGGTACAGACCCAGTGCATAAAGTAACGATCATGCCACGTGGTTGGGCATTGGGTGTGACTTGGCAGTTGCCTGAGCAAGACCAGACCAGCCACTATAAAGATAAGATGTTGAATGAACTTTCAATCTTGTTTGGTGGTCGTATTGCAGAAGAAGTGTTCATTAACCAAATGTCGACAGGTGCATCGAATGACTTTGAACGTGCAACCAAAATGGCACGTGCAATGGTAACCAAGTATGGTATGTCGGATCGCCTTGGTGTCATGGTGTATGAAGATGAAAACCAAAATGGTTTCTTCGGTAATGTGGGTAGCCGTACGATTTCTGAAGCAACTCAACAAAAAGTTGATGAAGAAGTACGCCGTATCTTGGATGAACAGTATAAAGTTGCACGTGACATCTTGGAAAATAATAAAGATATCGCTCATGCAATGGTGAAAGCGTTGATGGATTGGGAAACAATCGACCGTGATCAAATCCGTGACATCATGGAAGGTCGTGAGCCGCAACCACCTAAAGTTTATGTTGCTGAAAATCCAGTGGCTGCATTTGAACCACCTAAAGATGGTCCATCTACTCCACCACCATTACCAGCAATGGGCTAATCAAAGATAAAATAAAAAGAGCGACTTCGGTCGCTCTTTTTTTGTCTCAATTTTGGCCTAAACTGAAAATAAATCATCAACGTTCTAGAGGCAGTCTTGTTAAAATAAGCCTGTCAAAGTAGGAAGAGTCTTGATCATGCAGTTGATGCCCTTATCACAATGTCAGTTACAGTGTGGCCGTTTTAGCTTAGACCTCTCCCAACCCCAAGTGATGGGGATTTTAAATGTCACGCCTGATTCATTTAGTGATGGTGGGCAACATCATCAAAAAGACCAAGCTATTCAACATGCATTGCAGATGATGCAAGATGGTGCCAGCATTATTGATATCGGTGGCGAGTCGACTCGTCCGAATGCTTCAGTAGTTGCATTGGAAGAAGAAATTCGTCGTGTGATTCCTGTGGTTGAAGCATTATCTAAATACGATGTGATCATCTCGATTGATACCAGTCAGCCAGAAGTGATGCGTGCAGCCGTTCAAGCAGGAGCGCATATCTGGAATGATGTGCGTGCATTAACTCGGCCTCAGGCCTTAGAAACGGCTGCTGAATTAAATATCCCAGTGGTGTTGATGCATATGCGCGGTGAACCCACCAATATGAACCAGTTGGATCAATATCAGGATGTGACCGAAGAGGTAATTTACGAGCTACAACAACGCTTAGATCAAGCGATTGCAGTTGGGGTGAGAAAAGAAAATATTATTATCGACCCTGGTTTTGGCTTCGCTAAAAATGCACAGCAAAATTTCCAATTACTGAATGAGTTCTGGAAACTCAATCGCATGGGTTATCCGATCTTATCGGGCCTATCACGTAAACGTTTTATTGGTGAAGCCTTAGATGGTGTGCCTGCACAGGAACGTGCTGTAGGGAGCGTAATGGGGCATCTATTGAGTATTCAGCAGGGAGCAAGTATTGTTCGGGCGCATGATGTTAAAGCCACCAGCGATGCGATTAAAGTCTGGAACAGGATGCAAAATCATTAAGCTTGTATGCGTCAGTAGGGCCCAAGGGCTCTATTGACTTGCTGAATCAGATTAAATATAACAAATGTATAATGAAGATGAGTAATATTAAAAATGGAAAATAAAACAATCACATATAAAAGTTTATGGGTGTTTGCCCTGATTCTGAGTCTTGGTTTCATTGTTTCTGCCGGTGTGATGGGTTATGCGCTTAAACAGTTTAATAGCACTAAAAATTCAATTACAGTCAAAGGCTTAGCTGAAAAGCCGATTCAAGCCGATTCTGCACGTTGGGAAATCAACTTACAAACCAACCACACTTCTGACACGATTCCAGAAGCCTATCAATTACTTGATCAACAAATGAAAGCATTACAGGCCTTCTTTGTTGAACATGGTTTTAAAGCCGCAGATATGCAACTCGGAAATAAACGTTCTGATTCTTATTATGAGGAAGTCGATACAGGTGAAGGGCGTACCAAGCGGGAGTTTAAAGGCTATATTGCCTTGCAGTCTTTGGTGATCAGCAGTCGAGATATCAAGAAAATAGAACAGGCGGCAAAAGATGCTTATTTACTGGATGAAAAAGGCATTTCGATTGAACAAAAACCTGAATATCTGGTGTCGAATTTAGAAGAAATCAAAATGTCCTTGATTGCCAATGCCACCAAAAATGCCTATAGCCGAGCCAATGAGTTTGCCAAAGTTGGTGGGGTAAAGGTCGGGATGATGCGTTCAGCCAGCCAAGGTGCATTTTATATCCTGCCTGAAAGTGGTTCTGACGATGACAGTGATTATGGGGGCGCTTATGACAAAGCCACCATTAATAAAATTGCCCGCGTGGTGGTCACCATCAATTATGCGATTGAATAACGTTTCAGTCTTGAATTAAACCAAGCTCCTTTAAATTAAATAGATCGAAGGAAAGATACATACAAATACCATGTATCTTTCTTTTTTTGCATACAATCTTTGAATATCACCTTCATTTGAAAAGACAAAATAGAATTTAGGAATTTAAGCATGCACCAATCCACAAAAATATTAACACTGAGTTTGCTCAGTTGCATGATCATGGCTTGTAGTAGTCCTGTCAAACACAATGACCAAGTGATGATTGAAACAACGATGCCTGTATCGCCGTCACCGATTACCCAGTCAAATCAAGGCTTGGCTCAGACGCGTAAAATGATTGCACCTGCATCTTATATTGCAGTGATGCCAACGATGGAGAGACCACATTTAGAACAAAATACTGAAAAATACCAAAAAAATGAGGTCAATCCGGTTCATCGCGTGGCGGATCAAGCTGTTTCAACTTTTAGTATTGATGTGGACACGGGCAGTTATACCAATACCCGCCGTTTTTTGAATGATGGTCGTTTGCCACCTGTTGATGCGGTTCGTGCTGAGGAGATGATCAATTACTTTGATTATCAATATCCACAGCCGAATAGCATTCATCCATTTTCAGTTAGTACTGAAATAGTAGATTCGCCTTGGAAGGAAAATGCCAAGCTGATTAAAATTGGTATTCAAGCTAAAGATCTCACTACTAAACAATTACCTCCAGCCAATCTGGTATTTTTGGTGGATGTCTCAGGGAGTATGGATGCGCCTGATAAGTTACCTTTAGTCAAACAAACCCTGCGTTTACTCACCGAGCAATTACGTCCTCAAGACAAAGTCACTATTATTACTTATGCCAGCGGTGAAAAACTGGTTTTAGAGCCTACTTCTGGAAATGAAAAAGACAAGATTTTAGCCGTGATTAACGCTTTGCAGGCAAGTGGGGCAACCGCAGGTGAACAAGCGATTCAACTGGCTTATAAACAAGCTGAAAAAGCTTTGGTAAAAAATGGCATTAACCGAATTCTATTGGCGACAGATGGTGACTTTAATGTAGGCATCACCGACTTCAATACCTTAAAAGGCATGGTTGCTGAGAAACGAAAAAGCGGGATCTCGTTAACGACTTTAGGTTTTGGTACAGGTAACTATAATGAGCAACTGATGGAGCAATTGGCAGATGCTGGGGATGGAAACTATAGCTATATTGATAATAAAAATGAAGCGAAAAAAGTAGTACAGCGTCAGCTTTCCTCGACATTAGCAACCGTTGCTCAGGATGTCAAAATTCAGGTGGAATTTAACCCTGCAACGGTGAAAGAATATCGCCTAGTCGGTTATGAAAATCGGATGCTCAAGCAAGAAGATTTCAATAATGATAAAGTTGATGCCGGCGATATTGGGGCAGGCCATAATGTCACAGCAATTTATGAAATCATTCCAGTTGGTCAGCAAGGTTGGCTCAATGATTCACGTTATCAGGAATCTTCGAAAACAGATACAGCAAAAAAGTCTGAATATGCTTTTGTAAACTTGCGCTATAAATTACCAAACCAAGAAAAAAGTATTTTGCTCAATCAAGCGGTGAAAGCTGAAAGTAAAACTCTTGCACAGGCCAATAACGATACCCGTTTTGCGATCGCAGTGGCTTCCTATGCGCAGCAACTAAAAGGTGGGCAATATAACGGAGCCATGGGCTGGGATCAAATTATTCAGTTGGCACAACAATCTGCCAAGCCTGATCCCTATCAAATGCGTGAGGAGTTTGTCGAACTTGCGAAGATTGCCAAAAGCTTGAGCGCGAAAAAAGATTAAACATTGTTTTAAAAAGCGGTTAGAAAAAACCGCTTTTTTTATGACTTAATATCGTGATTTTGGCTAAATTATGTTATAAGCATGGCGTTTTATTGGCATATTATTTTTTATGTTTGAAAATTTACTCCTCCCCATGTTTGACGATGAATATTATCCTGATATTCTCGTTGCCGAAGTGAAACAGCATATCCAGCAGTTTTCAAAAAAGGTCAGTCGTACCGATCTGTCTGAAACGGAAATCTATCGTTATGCACATCAGACCATGATTGAAATTAACGAAATGAAGCCGCAGTTTGAAGATTTGGAATCAAGCTTGGATGACACCGCCGCAGATTATATTGCTGAAGCGATGATGATGGTGGTGCAAGATGTCGGCTACCTAGATGTTGAAATGGAAGAATTGATTGCCAATCGAGAGTGGTAAATTTCACTCTCGTTGGTTTTTATAATAACAACAATTAATTCGCAGCTGCTCCATGCCAAAGTTTTGGTAACACAATTTGCCCTGAAATCCATGCTTCAATTTTGGGCTGTTGTATTTTTTGATAATACAGACTTTCGCTATTGATCAATAAGCCTAGCGTATCTCCCTCATTGAGCTGTCCATACACACTCGGTAATTCGATGCTTGGTGTTTTGCTGTTCTGAGCCGTTAAACCCAATCGAATCTGATCATAGCTTGCTTTCTTGGCTGGATTAAATGGGGCCGTTTGATCATTTAAAACGGTATATTTTCCTGTGATCTTTGATTTAATTGCCATTGAGATAAACAAGGTCGCATCTGCATATTCATGGGTGGTTTCCATATTTAAACTCAGTAGCGCTGAACCTGTGATTGAGGTGGGTTGCAGAGCAGTATGGATCGGGATAAAAACGGCTTGGGTCGCAGTCGGTGCGATCCATGTTTTTTTCAGATCGTAGCTGGTTACAGGTTTAAGATCGGCAAAATGATTGACAGGGCTTTGATCGACACATAATTCAGGTAATGATTCGGCTGGTGGTTGATCTTTTAGCTTCTGGTTAAACCAAGTCAAAATGGTTTTTTGTAGATTGTACTGCTGTTGATTGCTACAGCGAACCGATTTGCCAATATACCAAAAAGGGGTACTGCCTAAGGGAGAGTGCTGAGTAAAGGGCTGTAAATGGCCGCCTTGTACCCCAATCAAATGCACTTCATGTTGTGCCTGTTGGATACATTGAGCTGCTTTAATTCCTTCATTAAAAGGGAAGAGCACATCTCTGAAGCCTTGAATAATTAAGGCATCTGCCTGAGGGGCTTGATTGTGACTGCAAAACCAGCTGGCTTGATGGGTGTTGAGAAAATCATAAGTCGATTGCTTTAATTGACCTTGCTGCGTATCCAGATAGGCCTGTTTCAATTCAGGATCAAATTTATTCCAATTCCACCAGTCGCCTATTAGATTGAGGAAAGCAATCCAGTTACTTTTAGGCACGCCATTGGGGGCGAGGCTATGCACAATGTCATACCACGTGGTAATCGGTACAATCGCCTGTAAGCGTGGATCTAAAGCTGAAGCTAGATACTGCACCCCGCCCGCATAAGATTCACCAATCATACCGGTACGGACGCCGTTTTGATTTTTGGTTAGTTGTGGCAGGTTCTTTTCTGCCCAGTTCATCAGCGTGATGACATCTTGTGCTTCTTTTTCTGGATCAGTCAGGCGAATTTTACCCTGACTGCCTCCATGTCCACGCTGGTCATAGCTAATCACCCAATAACCATTCTGCCAAGCGGTTTTTGCCACTTGCCCTGTTGGCAAAAGAAAGCCATATAAACTGAGTTCAGGTCGTTTCATTCGAGACAGACCAAAGCCATGCGTATGTAAAAGTAATGGAGCTGTTTGACTGGATGCTAAATGAGGTTGATACACGGTAAACGCGAGTACCGTGCCATCAGCTGCAGTGGTTTTGGCTTGATAATAGCGCTGCTTGAGTTCTGTGGTTTTAAGCGTTATTGAATTGGGCTGTGTCGTCGCATGTACACAACCCTGTAACACCAATACCAGACTACAGCAAAGCCATAAAACGTAAGAACGCATCGATTATTTCATCCTTGAACAAATCTTTGAGATGTCACGCAGAGCGTTAGGATAGTGTACTTGAGCCGATCAATAGATACTATCACGGATCGGAGGTGTTACCTGACCGATCCGTTTGCATATTTATTGTGGGCGTGGTCGGTTTCGATAGGCATAAAGAAACAGACCGAAACACAGCAACATTAAACCTATGATCAGATGTAAACTGAGAGGCTCATGATTGAACAAAAAGCCCCAACAGGTGGCAAACACAGGCGTCAGAATGGTGATCAGCATCACTGTAGTTGGGTTGAGTTTTTGAATTAAATGAAAGTAAAAAATCATGGCCAGCACAGAAGAAAATAAGGCGCTATACAGCAGGGCCAAACTGGTTTGCAGACTCGGGAACTGGGTTGGTGCCTCAGCGAGAAAAAAAGGTAATAAACACAGATAGCCAAACCATGAAACCAGAGTTGAGCCTGTGGTTTGAATGATTGGATGAATTTCTGCGCCAACTTTGGCAACGCTAAACATTGAAAGTACATAGAGTAGAACCGCAATGATTTCATATAACACCCCAACTGAATCCAGCTGAATATGATCAGCACCTATACCGAGTGTCAGAGACAAGCCAAAAATTGCTAGTGTGAGTCCGTACCATTGACGTTTTAAAAAACGTTCGCGCTTTAGAATAAAGACAGCAATCAAACCTGACCAGAGTGGCGCCGTACCATAAATAATCGAAATCATACCCGATGAAACACGGGTTGCACCCATATAACAAAAAGTCATAGAACCAAATAAACCAACTGCACCTGCGCCATAACTGATCAAGGCCTGAGGGGTCAGAATAAGTTTTTGTCGGAAATAAAACAGGCAAATTAATGCCAATGGAATGGCGATACTAAATCGGAAAAACAGTCCCCAAGCCCAATGAATTTCGTGCACAGTCAAAACCGCGGCCAAAGGCGTGAATGACCAGATCAGCACGACTGCAATAAATTGACCGACTGTAGCAAGGCGAGGGGAAACGAGGGCCACAGCCGGTTGTATCTGTGTGCTGGATATAAAATTCTTTTCGGGTAACTGGCTCATGTTGAGGTTCCTGTTATAACAACGGTAGATGGGGTTAAAAAATTTAGGCAACAAAAAAGGTCGCTGTTGAGGCGACCTTGGGATTCAAATGATGCTTTTTTAATGGGGCATCGGATGAAGTTGTACAAAGTCTCCTCGCATAAAAATGCAGACACGTCGCCATGCTGCATGGGCAGAAATAGCATGCGAAATCAGGATGACGGGTGCGAAAGACACTTTGTTGCTGAACATATCAACATTCTTAAATTAGCTTTAGATTTTTATAGCATAGGCTTTGGGTGAAAAATAGTCGTTTTCTCAAATAAAGATAAAAATATAAGCAAAGTAAATAAACAATTGGGCATTGCTAAAATTGCAGATTTTTCCATAATGTTGCCATCAAATTCTGAAAGATGTTTGCTCTTGTCTGCCTTTGAAATTTTTGCGGTAGTGATTAGTCTGATTGGTGTGACCTTGACCATTCGACGCAATATGTGGTGCTGGTGGTTTAACTTTTTGGCGTGTAGTTTGTATGCCTATTTTTTCTTTACCATCAAGTTATATGGTGAAACGATCCTGCAATTTTTCTTTATTGCGATGAATCTTTATGGATTCTATTACTGGCTTAAAGGCAAACGTCAAGACCATGATATTCGGATTGAACCGATTGCCAAGACCACTGTATTGGCGCAAATGTGCTTGGCGCTGATTTTTGGTCTGTTGTTTGGCTTGATTCTTAAACACTTTACCGATGCTGCTGTACCGATGTTAGATTCACAATTGGTGGCATTTAGTTTACTTGCTACCTACTGGACCAGTCGTAAGCATATTGCCACTTGGATTCTCTGGATTTTTGTCAACATTATCTATGTCGGTATGTTTATTTACAAAGAGGTTTTCCTGACCGCGGGACTCTATGCGGCTTTTGTTGGATTGGCAGCCTATGGTTGGTGGCAATGGCAACAGGTCAAACAAAAACAAAAGTTTCAGCTATAAATAACAAGGGCAGCTGAGCTGCCCTTGTTATTGTGGATAAAGATTATTTCGTCGTTGCCTGATAGGTCTGTACGGCTTGACGGCCTAAGGCTGGATCATCGGTAAATACACCATCGACCCCCGCTTTAAAATAAAGCTGCATTTCTTTGATGGACCCTGTGCTGCAACGCTCAGCTGCTTTAGCGACATCAGCACTGCATTTCAGCGTATCGGGTAGGAAGTTGTTTTCTGGACGGAAGGTATAAGGGTGTACTTTTAAATTGACTTTATGCGCATCCGCAATAAACGAAGTGGTCTGTGTCATTGCTGCATCTTTAAAGACATAGACTTTCCATGGACCGACACCATTGGCATAGCTTGAAACATCTTTGAGGCCCTGTGCCGTTGCCAGATCCGCATAGGTTTTAGGATTATTTTGCACAACATAATCTGCTGGTCTTGCTTCTGGCGCATCATAGAGCTGAATCAATTGTGCATGCTTCACACTCTTGTGTAAGTCGAGTTGGCTTTTTAAATATTTTAAATTTCCAACTTCAAAAGACTGTAAATAAATAGGTGCAATATCTCGGCTGTATTGATACTTGGATAAGGTTTTCAGTAAAGCATCTTCCATCGCCAAATTCTGTTGCTGAAAGTAGGTTGGATGTTTGGTTTCAATATACAGACCGATGATTTTTCCAGTTTTTTTATAATGTGCTTCTGCCAGTTCAATGATTTGTTCTAAGGTTGGAATAGCATAGAGATCATTATATTTCTGATTGTCTGGTCGGAATTGCGGAATACGTTCACGGGCTTTGAGTTGCTGTAACTCTTTTAAAGTGAAGTCTTCAGTAAACCAACCTTCTAAAGTGACCCCATCAATGACTTTGGTTTTTTTACGGTCTGCAAATTGCGGTAGGGTGGACACATTGGTAGTCCCACCAATTTCATTTTCATGGCGAGCGACCAAGACACCATCTTTGGTTGAAACCAAGTCGGGTTCAATAAAATCAGCGCCGTCATCTATGGCTTTTTGATAAGAGGCGAGAGTATGTTCTGGTCGAAGTGCACTGGCACCACGATGTCCGATCACTAAAATTTTTGGTAGTTGATATTCAGGTTGAGTGGTCTTACTTTGATTATTATTGTCATCATTACAGCCAGCAAGACTGATCAGGCAGAGACAAAGCGCAGCTTTTTTAAACATGAATAAACTCATCAGTTTTTATTTAAGCGGCTAGTTTGCAAGCGAAAGTTATCAAATCAATGACAGTTGCATGATGCTTTTATGAAATTATCAAGAATTTTAAAATGTCTGTGTAATGTATAGCAAACATCCAGTTGCACGATAGTTCGCAACTGGATGTCTAATCATGATGTTAGGATTTATGCTTCCAATACGGCCAATTGATCTCAGGGATAAACTGATAGTCTTTATCTTGCCAATAAGACTGTTCAAGCGATGATTTATCTTTCAGTCCCATAATGTGCATTAAATTGTTATCAAGTTCGGCAGTATTGATGGTTCTGTCTTTGTTGACACCAGTGGCGAGCATTTTATCCGACCACATAATCACAGGAACTTGATAGCCTGCTTTGGTATTGGGACTATGTCCAGCGTAGTCAATCTCGTGTCCCACTTCATTGCCGTGATCCGATACAACTGTGAATGATCTAAAGTCTGGTACGGCATCGGCTCTCAGCGTATCCAAAAATTGTGCTAGCAGAGAATCTTCATATAACACGGCATTATCATAATCATTACGTAAGGAACGAATCCAAGGGTCAATATCCCGACCTTTAAGTTCGACTTCGACTTGATCATTACTGGTGCTGGTAAATTTATTGAAGGCGGCAGAATAGCGCTCTTTATAATTCGGGTGTGCACCAATCAGATGAAGAATAATTAACTTCTTGGGATCAGGATCTGCAAGTGCTTGCTGATAATCAGGCAATAAGCTTTCATCTAAAGAGGTACTACTCCGTCCAGAGCGGGTGTTTTTATAAACCGCTTTATCGGCATAGGAACCAAATAAAGAAGACAGATAAGTATCATCTTGGTTACTGAGCCAATAAATTTTATATCCTGCAGCACGTGCGTAAGCCAGCACACTCTCAGGCGAATATTTATCATGTTCAGAAGCCGGACTTTCGGTCAACAAGACCCGTAATGCATTAATGGTCGATGGTGAGGGTGAGAAGGCATTACAGAATACTTTGATGTCAGCCAGTCGTTTGGCTAATTCAGGTGTGGTATCGCGTGCATAACCACACACCCCTAGATTCAAACTGGTTAGGCTTTCAGAAAGTACCAGTACATGGGTTTGTTTGCCTACTGCTTGTTGGGTCAGTGCGAGATTTTGTTTAGCACTGACATCCCATTGCTGATGGACATCTTTATGTTGCTTAATTCTATTTTGGAAATCTTCAATTTTAGTCTCAAACTCAGTCCAAAAAATAATGGGGTGGACTTTTCGTGAAGGTTTCATCAAATAGCTGGTCACGGTCAGTAACATCAATAAAATAATACAACTGCGATAAATGCGACTGTGCCAGAGTTGACTAAAATGGGCAGGCTTAACCAGTTTAAATACAGAAAAACTATAGATAGCCAACACACTGAGTAAAGCAAAAATTACTGCAGCAATCGTGACCAGATGCAGTTGTAAGAATCCCCAAATTTCTTGATGATTGGTATTGGCTATCGCTTCAATAACAAAATAGGCTTCATTATCACTATTAAATAAAAACCAGGTACTTGAACGTAGCAAGGCGTCTAACCAAGCAATAAACCACCAAGCAATGGTCAGGATATACCAATATGTTTTTTGGCGCGTAATTGCCAAATAAATAAACAAAACACCAGGTAGAGATAAAAAGCCAAGCCTTAAACCATCAGATAAATTACCTGCGACAATGAGCAAGCCACCTGTAATGAATGCAGGCAGCAAAATCAGCAGCAGAATATTCAAGTTTTTTAAGCTGGCCTTCATATATGCCTAGTACTGTGAGGGAGAAAAGTTAAGCGGCTAATATCGGTTTAACGGGGGAGTGTGTCAATTCTAAATTAAGAAGTATTTGATTGCACAGTAAATTAAATTAATTAGCACAGCTAAACTGTTAAATTGGTGCAAAGATCGTGCATGAAGTTATGTAGAAGTATCTAAAATCCATTATTTCTCCTCAATTTCTGCTTTTTGAAATGATATGTTAATAGGGATGGTGTTTGCCTGAAAGCTCGGTAATGATCATAGTTTGAACGTACTCGTATTCTCTCTATCTTTTTGAAAAATTGACTGTTTCTAGAATGGAATAAACAGCCATGTTATCTAAGTTTTTTATTCATCGCCCGATCTTTGCTGGTGTACTGGCAATCATCGTCATGGCTGTGGGTCTCTTTTCAATTCTAAAGTTACCGGTGGAGCGTTATCCCGATATTGCGCCACCACGAATTACTGTTGCGGCAAATTATAGTGGTGCAGATGCACAAGCGGTTGAAGACAGTGTTACCCAGGTCTTAGAACAACAAATTAAAGGCATTGATCATCTGCTGTATTTCAACTCCAGCAGTGATGCCAGTGGTAATAGCCGAATCAGTCTGTTCTTTGATCAAGGTACAGATCCAGATCAAGCACAAGTTCAGGTACAAAATGCGATTAATGGCGCGATTAACCGCCTACCCGAAGATGTACAACGACAAGGCGTTAATGTTCGCAAGTCGCTGAGTGATTCATTTATGGTGATCGGTCTGGGAGATAAATCAGGGCGTTCAACCAATTTAGATATTTCAGATTATTTAACCAATAACTTTGAGTTAAATCTCAGTCGAATCGAAGGGATTGGCGAGGTCAGTGTATTCGGATCGCAATATGCCATGCGTATTTGGCTCGATCCACAACGCTTAGAACGTTATCAATTACAAGTCAGTGAAGTGCGCACTGCCTTGGAAAACCAGAATGCACAGGTAGCAGCAGGTGCGATTGGGGATTTACCTGCCGCTCAAGATCAATATTTAAATGCCAAAGTCACATCGGGTTCTTTATTACGAACACCAGAACAGTTTGAAAATATCATTGTCAAAGCCAATACAGATGGTAGCTTTGTTTACTTAAAAGATGTCGCTCGTGTCGAAGTCGGTGCTGAAAACTATCAGGTGTTTAACCGTCTAAATGGTTATCCTGCATCGGGGCTTTCACTGTCCTTGACGGTCGGGGCCAATGTGATGCAAGTTGCTGATGCAGTGTATAAGGAAGTGGCACGCTTAGAAAAAGCGCTTCCTGAAGGCTATTTTGTGGTCTATCCACGCGATGATACGCCTTTCGTAAAAGAATCCATGTCGCAAGTGGTATCAACCCTGATCGAAGCAATTGGGCTGGTGGTCTTGGTGATGTTTATCTTCCTGCAAAACTGGCGGGCTACTTTAATTCCAGCGGTTACCGTGCCAGTGGTAATTCTCGGAACTTTCGCCGTTTTAGCGGTTTTAGGGATGAGCATCAATACCCTGACTTTGTTTGCGATGGTGTTGGCGATTGGTTTGTTGGTCGATGACGCGATTGTGGTGGTGGAAAACGTTGAGCGACTGATGCATGAACAGCAACTCAGTGCCAAGCAAGCCTCAATTCAGTCCATGCATGAGATCAGTGGTGCCTTGGTCGGGATTACTTTGGTACTGACCGCCGTATTTATTCCAATGTCTTTCTTTAGTGGTGCAACAGGGATTATTTACCGTCAGTTCTCGATTACGCTTGTGGTCGCGATGGGACTTTCATTGCTGGTGGCTTTGATCCTAACCCCAGCCTTATGTGCGATTTTATTAAAGCCTCAGCAGAAACAGGCGCGTTGGGCGATCAAGTTCAATCAGGGTTTGGACTATATTAAAACGCGTTATCTCAATGTTTCACAAAAGGTCATCAACTTAAAAACCATTTCTCTATTGGGTATTGTACTGCTGATTGGTAGTTTTATTTGGGTTTATCGTGATCTGCCAACCAGCTTCTTACCTCAAGAAGATCAAGGCTTGTTAGGGGTTCAATTCCGTTTACCGGAAGGAACACCGATGAGCAAGACCGAAGAGGTTGGGAAACAAATTTCAGATTATTTCCTTGAACATGAAAAGGCCAATCTGAATGGGGTCATGGTGATTCATGGGCGTAACTTTTCAGGAACAGGACAAAATTTGGGTCAGGCCTTTGTATCGCTTAAACATTGGAATGATCGCAAAGGTGCAGAAAATAGCGCACAGCAAATTCGTGCGCGTGCAATGAAGTATTTCTCCCAAAATAATCAAGCCCGCATTATGGTACTGATGCCTTCGGTGATTCGTGGGCTTGGGAACTCTGACAAAATGGAGTTTTGGCTACAGGACACCAAAGGCTTGGGTCGAGAAAGTTTATTGAACTCTTTCCGAAGTTTGCAGCAACAAGGGAATGCACTGCCTTCGGTCGAAAACCTTGATAAAAAAGGCAATGATGATCAGGCCGTATTGAATATCAAGATTGATCATAAAGCTGCGATGATTCATGGTCTCAATGTCAGTGAAATTAACCGCACACTCTCGACAGCGTGGAGTGGTAGCTATATCAATGACTTTATTGATCGTGGGCGTATTAAACGGGTCTATTTACAGGGTGATGCACCGTATCGTTCTAAGCCGGAAGACCTGAATTACTGGTATGTTAAAAATGCCAATGGGCAGATGGTACCCTTCTCGCAATTTAGTCAGATTACGTGGCAAGGCGCACCACCGATGTTAGAACGTTTTATGGGCTATCCTGCGATCAGTTTGGAAGCAGATGCAGCCAATGGCTTTAGTAGCGGGCAGGGGATGAAGGCCATTCGTGGTCTGGTGGATCAAATGCCTGATGTCGGTTTGGAATGGAGTGGATTGTCTTATCAAGAACAGGAATCCAGTAATCAGGCAATCTGGTTATATCTGGTGTCTGTAGCCTTTATTTTCCTCTGTCTTGCAGCGCTGTATGAAAGCTGGTCGATTCCTTCAGTGGTCATGGCCGCGATTCCACTTGGGATTGGAGGAACCATTCTATTTAGTTATTGGTTTGGTTTCGCCAATGATATCTACTTCCAGATTGCGCTGCTGACCACCATTGGCCTGTCTTGTAAGAATGCGATTTTGATGGTTGAGTTCGCAGCAAGTTTACAGCAGCAAGGCCGGACTGCACTGGAGGCTGCATTACAGGCTGCGGGTCTTCGCCTCAGACCAATTTTAATGACTTCAATTGCCTTTGGTGCAGGCGTGATTCCATTGATGTTCTCCAGTGGTGCGGGCGCATTGAGCCGACAAGCGATTGGCTATAGTGTATTTGGTGGAGTTGTATTTGGTACGATTTTGGTGCTGATCTTTATTCCATTTATGTATGTACTGGTCAGAACTTTGTTTAAACCTAAAGATAAGGTTGAGTTGGCTAAATAAGAGCACTATAAATTAGTGGCAGACATGAATAATTCGTTCCTCTAATAAAGGTTCGAATTGTTCATTTTTGTTGTCTAAGTTGAGAATATAAAAAAATATTTGTAGTATTGCCGTGCCGTATAAGCGGCCTAATGAGGTTTGATTCCCTAAATGGACACGCAGAGTTGTAGTTTATTTCAAATTACACATTTTTATATTAATCAAAATCTGAATGAAGTTTTCTATTCGATCGTAAAATAATACGCTGCGTTTAGTCCTTCATTGCAGATACTTTGTAGTGAAGAGGCGAATATGAGCTACAACAACTTTTTATATTTATTAAGCGACGCACTTAAAAATAATCATATTGAACTTGCACTTGCATCAGTTGAAACATTTCAAGCAGTCGATATTGCAGATGTATTGACACAGCTCTCGGCTGAACAAAGTCAATTGCTGCTGACGCATTTACCTGATCGTGCTTATGTATTTTCCTATCTTCCACCCAATGAACAAGTCAAACTGGCCCAAGCCATGCCCAGAAATATTCTGGCAGAGATTATTGGGGAAATGTCATCGGATAAACGCGCTGACGTATTCAAATGTTTGGATGAAGAACAACAAAATGCGCTATTACCAGCCCTAGCACAGGCGGAGAGAGAAGATATCCGTCAACTGTCATCCTATTTAGAGGGCACGGCAGGGGCAATCATGAGCTCCGAATATGCGACTTTAAAACCGAATATGATGGTTAATGATGCAATTAAAATGCTACGTCTCGAAGCGCCTGATACCGAAATGATTTATTTCGCTTATGTGTTGGATGAAGCACGTAAAATTTTAGGGGTTGTATCTTTAAAGCAATTGATACTTGCGCCTGAAGAGCAAAATATTAATGAGTTGATGGAGACCAATGTCCTCACTGCTTATGTGGATACCGACCAAGATGAAGTCGCAAAAACCATTGCCCGTTATGATTTATTAGCACTGCCGATTATCGATCATCAACAGATGATGGTCGGGATTGTGACCTATGACGATGCAATGGATGTAGCCAGCGAAGAAGCAACAGAAGACTTCTTAAAAGTCGGTGCGGTCAATGCATCATCTAAACTCAGTATTAAGTCGGCACCCATTTTGCAACTTTATCAGAAGCGTGTTTTTTGGTTGGTTTTCTTGGTGTTTGGTAGCTTGTTGTCAGGGATTGGTATTGCCCACTATGAAGATGTTATTGCGAAAAATCTGGTATTGGTTTTCTTTTTGCCGTTATTGGTGGGAAGTGGAGGCAATGCAGGTTCTCAGTCTTCAACATTGATGGTCCGAGCCTTAGCAACGGGTGATGTGCAATTCAAAGACTGGTTTTATTTACTCGGACGTGAAAGTTTAGTTGCACTGTGCTTAGGTGGCACCATGGCGGTTGCAGTGTCATTACTGGGTTATTTCCGTGGTGATGAAATGGTGGCTTTGGTACTGGCGCTGAGCATGATGGGCATTGTATTGATGGGCTGTTTGATCGGAATGAGCTTGCCGTTTATCTTAAACAAAGCTGGACTTGATCCTGCCAGTGCTTCCGCGCCGTTGGTCACCTCAATTTGTGATGCGACAGGGGTATTGGTGTATTTATTTATCGCCTCGATGATTTTATTCTGAGTCGTAATAATAATTGTACCGACAAAAGTTAAAAACTACTTTATTCTCAAGCATAAACATGGTTTTTAGGTTGAGTGAATGACGGCTCCAACACAACAAAAAAAATTAACTCAGCAGCAAGCGATTGCTGTCGAACGTGATTTAGCAAAGTTTGCCAACACCATGGATAGTTTGGTTCGGATTCCGTTTACCAAACAGGGGGTCGGGGCCGATGCTGCATTGAGTACCATTCCTTTTGCGGGCGATATCGCGGGTTTTGTGTTGACGCTATACGCCTTTAAAAAAGCCAGAGAGGTGGGCGTACCACAACATAAACTCAAGGGAGTGGTCAAACTGGCAATTATGGATATGCTGGTCGGATTTATCCCCATTGTCGGCACGGTATTCGATGTCTTTATTCGTCCAAGTCGAAGAACTTTGGAAATCGTACATGCGCATATTCGTGAGGAGTATCAGGTGCACAGTGATATTCATGTGGTACACCCATTCTTACATGAATCACTGGAACAAAAGCAGAAGACTTCAGCTTTCTGGCGTAATCCAGTTGTCAGCTGGATTTGGTTACGTATCCCAGATTTGTTGGGAATTGCAGTCCTTATCTTATTGGTTGTCGCGGTCTGGGCCGGTTTCAGTTATCTGTGGCAGTTTTATCAATCTTTCCAAGCGCACTAGATTTTTAAGTAAAAATAAAGCCTCCGTGATGGAGGCTTTATTATGTATCTGATACTGATTATTGAACATTTAATTGCTGTAATGCAGCAACACGTTGTTCAATGGTAGGGTGAGTTTGGAATAAAGCAGCTAAGCTAAAGCCTTGTTCCTTACCTTCCGCAATAGCAAATGCTTTCATTTCTTTTGGCATTTGATCTGGCATTTCTGATTCTGCTTGTAAACGAAGTAGAGCAGAGATCATTGCTTGTTTACCTGCTAAACGTGCGCCGGCTTCATCTGCGCGATATTCACGTTGACGAGAGAACCACATCACGATGGCAGAGGCCATAATACCGAATACGATGTCGAGTACGATGGTAATGGCAAAATAAGCAAGGCCTGGTGCTTCACCTTCTTCACGACCAAATACATTACGGTCGATGAAGTCACCTGCAATACGTGCAAAGAACATGACAAAGGCGTTCACTACACCTTGAATCAGCGCAAGGGTTACCATGTCACCGTTTGCAACGTGACCGATTTCGTGCGCGAGTACTGCACGAAGTTCATCTTTGTTCATACGCTCAAGTAAGCCAGTTGAAACAGCTACTAATGCGTCATTTTTATTCCAACCTGTCGCAAATGCATTGGATTGGTAAGAAGGGAAAATACCCACTTCAGGCATGTTAATACCTGCACGTTGAGATAATTGCGCCACTTCTTGTAATAACCAAGCTTCTGCTTGACTACGGGGTGCATTTGGGTCAATTAATTCTGTCCCAGTGGTTTTTTTAGCCATCCACTTCGACATGAACAGGGAAATAATAGAACCCACCATACCAAAGACAAAACAGATGACTAAAAGGTTGCCTAGATTCAAGCCCCCTGCGCCATGGTAACTACCGACACCGAAGAGTGACAAGATAATGCCAGCTACAACCAGTACCGCGAGGTTGGTTAGCAAGAACAAACCAATCCGCATCATTGAGAAAACCCTCTTATAAAGAAAAAGTGATCTGATTTATAAATTATAAATCATAACGCTAATATGCAGGGCGAATTGTAAAAATTCAAGCAAAAAGTGGGCGCAGATACATTTAGCCTATAAAACGATGAATTGGCTATGAAACAGTGACTTAAATGAAATTTTGTCTAAAAAATATCAGGTAAAATCATTCTGTGAGAATCGTTGGCCTGAATTGTCAATCACTGAGGCGTATTCTGGCAGAAGCAGTGGCATTGGTGGTGGTATAGGTACCTGATGGTGCATCGGTAAAGGTACCATCGGCAAGAGTAATAATTTGGCGATTATATTGTTTTGGTGCTGGTGCAACTTCTACAGCTTCGGTGGATGGCGTGGTGTAATTGGCAGATTGTGCAATCACTTGTGTCGCGGCGCTCGATGAAGATGAGCCGATACTTGATGCATATAGATTTTGATAACGGCTAGTGACACGACGCACATAGTCTTGGGTTTCACGAAATGGAGGAATGCCACCATATTTATCGACATTGCCTTCACCTGCGTTATATGCGGCGATTGCAAGTTGCGTATTGCCATTAAACCGTTTAAGTAACCAACTTAAATATTTTGCACCAGCAAAAATGTTTTGTTGTGGGTCATAGGCATTATTCACATTAAAGCGGCGTGCAGTCGCTGGCATCAGTTGCATTAAACCTTGCGCTCCTACTGGAGAGCGGGCATTGATATTAAAGCCAGATTCCGTATGCATGACCGCTTTAATTAATCCCTCAGAGACACCATGTTGCTGTGCCGCTTGGCGAATCAATGGATCAAATGCATTTTTATTACGGCTATAGCTCGGAAGCACTGAAGCCTCACTCGCACCCCAGTTACTATAACTATGGATATTACTGTCTGGATAGTAGGTTGCTTTCACCACTTTTAAATGGCTATATTCTGCTTTCTTCTTATTGGTCAGCAGTGTTGTACCATTGTTGTCTTTAAATTGATAAATCGTCTGCCCAGCATAGCTTGGAGCTACGCCATTAAAAAAACCGATTGTCCCCAAGCAAAGGGTAAAAAAATATGTTGTTTTGTTCATCATTATAATATTCACGAAAGGATGAGCATAAGTTCTTCACAGCAGTGTAACAAAAAAAAGTAAAAAAAGAACTTTCGCTACAATTTTTTTATTTTCGACTGTTAGACAAAAATCAAGTCATTTTGTTCGAATGTTCAGCAAAAAAAATTAAAAAAAATTTTTTAAAAACTAAGTCTTGACTTATCTAAGTCATTGATTTTATTTTTATAAAATCATTGGTTAAAAAATGATCAATCTAATCAGAAGCCTTATTTTAAGATAAAAAGAGTTTGTCAATAGCGAAGAAATCCACAAATTTATCCACAGCTTTTGTGGAAAACTGTGGAAAAGTTTGAAATATAAGCAATCCAGGCGAATCTGAATTTTTTTGATCAGAATTTTACCAGTATGAAACTCAAATATGACGATTGGAAGAAATTGAAAAATTCTTTAGATGCGCATTTTTTCGGAATGAGATAAAATCTTGCGGGTATTTTTGTTTATGAGTAAATCACGTCTATGTACGCGCCAGTGGAATCCAACCAAGGATTTAATTTCAAGCCAGAACTTCCGACAAGTTCAGCGTATTATCGCCTGTTGAAAAAGCTTCGTCGTCAGGTTGGGCATGCAATTCGTGATTACAACATGATCGAAGACGGTGATAAGGTCATGGTTTGTGTGTCTGGCGGTAAAGACAGCTATACCTTATTGGATATCTTGCTGCAGTTTAAACGGATTGCACCCATCAATTTTGATGTTGTGGCTGTGAATCTGGATCAAAAGCAACCGGGCTTCCCAGAAGATATCTTGCCGCGCTATATGGAAGAGAACAATATTCCATATTACATTCTTGAAAAAGATACTTATACCATTACCAAGCGCTTAACACCTGAAGGCAAGACCTACTGTGCAGTATGCTCTCGTTTACGCCGTGGTTCGCTGTATGGTTTCGCTCAAGAAATTGGTGCAACCAAGGTTGCATTAGGTCATCACCGTGATGACATCATGGCAACATTCTTCTTGAACTTGTTCCATGGTGGTAGTTTGAAGGCGATGCCGCCAAAATTACTTTCATCGGATAAAAAGAATATTCTGATTCGTCCTTTGGCTTATGTCGAAGAGAAAGACATTATCAAATATGCGGATTTACGCCAGTTCCCGATTATTCCGTGTAACTTGTGTGGCTCACAAGAGAACTTACAACGCGCCATTATCAATGACATGTTGCGTGAATGGGATAAACAGCATCCAAAACGTTTACACAGTATTTTTGGTGCCTTACAGAATGTGTCTCCATCACAATTGGCCGACCGTGAGCTATTCGATTTTGAAGCGTTGGATGCTCAACGAGAGTTTGATATGAAAGACCCAGAAGAGTTGAAAAATCGCTTAGATGTGGTCAATCTCAGTTTTGCAGCTGAGTAAAGTGTAAAAATTTTTGAAAAGGTACTTGTTAAGTACCTTTTTTTTATCAAAATTTTAAAAATTGAATCACGCGTACAAAAAATCATAGCCTAAAATAAAAATTACATGCTATAACAGGGCACGAGCAAATTGCTTCATGAGATGTCGTCTGGATAGATGGCACAAGAAATTGAACAAATACATTTGAGGAATAATCATGGCTGCATTTTTAACTGATGATTGGTTTGCAACTGTTGAAAAACTTACTGCTGAAGCAGGTGATTTAAACTTGCCACCAGCGCTTGCGAATTTAGCGATTAACTTGGTTGTAACAGATGCAGCTGGTAATACAGAGTTGGCTTTAGATGCGGGTAAAATCCAAAAGGGTTTATCTTCAAATGCTAAAACAACTTTGAACATGGATGCTGAAACTTTACGTAAAGTATTCTTGGAATTTGATATGGCTGCTGCGATGCAAGCATTCATGACTGGTAAAATCAAAGTTCAAGGCGATATGTCTCAACTTATGGCTTTACAAACAGCGAAGCCAAGCCAAGAGCAAAAAGATTTATTCAAGAAAGTACTTGAGCTTACTGCTTAAGTCTTCCTGAATAAAAAAAGCTTACCCAGAGGTAAGCTTTTTTTATATCTATTCAGTTATACATCAATACGGCTATTGGTCTTGAGATGTTCTAAATAGGTACGAATACGTGTCACATATTGTACGGCTTGTTTATAGCGACCATTTCGTGCTTGATTACGCTGTAAATAGTCATATAAATTGACCCACTGATTCGGATCTTTGCCTTGGGCACGAATACGTTTCTGAATCTGGCTGACTGCACCAGGACCCATATTGTATGCAACCAAAGCATACCAGTTACGGTCTGGATAAGGTACATTGCCAAATTGATCTAACATCAGATCAAAGTACTTTGCACCACCTTGAATACTTTGCAGTGGATCTGAACGATTGCTTACGCCCATCGCTTTGGCTGTACTGTTGGTCAACATCATTAAACCACGTACACCAGTGGGAGATACTGAGCTGGGTTTAAGATAAGACTCTTGATAGCCAATTGCTGCGAGTAAGTGCCAATCTAAATTGTATTTAGATGCGCTTTGTTTAAAGCTTGCCTTATAAATCGGTAAGCGTTGTTTCAAATCTCTTTGAATCGTAGACCAAGACTCTGGTTTAACCACATTGCGGTTATAGAATGAGGCCAATTGCTGGGTTGTACCCGATTGCTTACTTTGACAGATAAAACCACTCGCCGTGAGGGTGAGGGGATCATCAGCTTGCTTAAACACCCAGTTTAACTGAGGATTTAAACCATTTTTACTTAAGCTTGCTTGATCGCCACAACTTGCTGAAAATGAAACCAATTGTTTATTTTCAATCGCAGCCAGATTGGCTGTGGTCATCGCGATATTCGCTTTACCTTGAGCAACCCATTTCAATGCCGTGGCATTGTCAGGAACGGTTTTGAAATCAAGCTTTACATTTAAGCTTTGTGCGTAATTACGCACTAAGTCATAACCAAAACCATGTTGGAATTGACCGTCTTTAAAGACCGTGGTTGGACTTTCAACTGCAACGACAGTTAAAACATTGGTATTCACAACCGTATTGTATTGATGTGATTTTTCAGCATTCAAGCTATTGAAAGGAAGAATTGCAGCTCCTAACGCTAAAGCTTGAAAAGGTCGTTTGGAAGATAAAGAGTTAAGGCTAGGCCTCGACCCAGAACTTGAATTACTGTGCATGTTGTCTCCGCTACAGGTAATTTATGCCCAAAAAGTTCAGCAAAACACTGCCTTAACTTTTAAAAGTTGATAAATTCAATAAGGGTGGGCAAGTCATGAACGTCATTCAGTAATGACATTGAGTTAAAGGGAAAGATGGTACAAATGTTTCACAACATTTACAAAGTGTATAAAAAATAAACAAAAACAAACTTAGGGGCGCATATTAAGCGGCAAAACCAAGAATGTCAAATTTTGCACAATAAAAAATTGAGAGTTACATCACAAACCTATGATTTGGAAAAGAATAAAATTTATACACTTTAGTCGTGGCGAAATAAGGCATACAATGCAAAAACTTGTAAATGGACTGTTGTATTAACGTATTTGGGCTTATGAAATCGAATTTAATTACGCGTACAGGGCATGACCTTTTGGTTGCTGAGCTAAAAAAGCTTTGGCATGACGAACGTCCTGAAATAACTAAAAAAGTAAACTGGGCGGCAAGCCTTGGGGATCGTTCGGAAAATGCTGACTATCAATACAATAAACAAATACTTAGGAAGATAGATCGTCGAGTTCGCTATTTAGGAAAACGTTTAGAAGAATTAAAAATTGTCGATTATGTGCCTGAGCAGGAGGGAAAGGTCTACTTTGGTGCTTGGGTGGAAATTGAAAATGATGCAGGGGAGCAAAAAAAATTGCGTCTCGTGGGCATCGACGAAATCTACGATCATCATCCGCAACATATTTCGATTGAGTCACCTATGGCGCGTGCTTTACTGGGGAAACAAGTGGATGATGAGGTTGAAGTGCATACGCCGTTGGGAAAAAAACTGTGGTATATCAACTCAATTCGCTATGAAAAACCTGAAAATGCTTAAAATTACAGGGTGTTGATTTTATTTTGAGCGGTTGATGCATTATTTTGAATAAAAGATTTGCCAAGTTGAACTTTTATTTATATGATAGCCGCCATTGGAAGCGTGGCAGAGCGGTTTAATGCACCGGTCTTGAAAACCGACGAGGGTGTGAGTCCTCCGTGAGTTCGAATCTCACCGCTTCCGCCAAATACGAAAAAGCCCTTATGAAAATAAGGGCTTTTTTATTTCTCTGTATTTTAGATTAACAACTTAGTTGCAATTGCCCACATCATCAGTCCAACAACAACATCTAGAATTCTCCACGAACTGGCCTTTTTAAACCAAGGCAATAAGACTCTTGCGCCATAACCTAGAGCGAAAAAGAAGATCCATGAAGAAAGTATGGTTCCTGCTGCAAACAAATATAGATGATCTGGAAACTGAACTGAAATCGAACCAACCAGAATCACGGTGTCTAGATAGACATGTGGATTCAGCCAGGTGAAGGCCAAGCACATTCCAATGATTTTAAGCAATGAGTCTTTTTCAATTTCATTGGGGTTGAGTGATGAGCTATTGTTGATGGCTGAGTAAAAATTTCGAAGTCCATATAAAAATAAAAAAGCAGCACCAAAGTATTTGGCAATGGTAACGATCAAAGGGAAGTCAATCACGATTTTTGAAAAGCCCATGACCCCTAAATAAATCAAGATAGAATCCGAAAGTGCACAGATCAAACAGACCCAAAAAACATGCTGTTGCTTTAAGCCTTGTTTTAGAACAAAAGCATTTTGCGCGCCAATGGCTAAAATTAAAGAAAAGCCAATACCAAGCCCATAGAAAAATGCAGTCATATTTTGGTTCCTCGATCATATAGGGTGGTCTGTGCTGGTTTTGGCTGGAAAACAACGTGCATATGCTTAGGCAAAGGCCGTTCGTCTAACGCTTAGATCAAGTGTTAGATGCTTTTTTCCATTAAAAATTTACTGTTTGCTATTATCTTTTTTTATTTATAAAAGTCAGTAAAATTAAGATTGTTTTGGTTTAGCTAAATTTTTTTAAGGTTTGCTGGTCGAGCTATGTAACAAAGCTGCTTAATCTCGTTGTCCGAATTACCCCCCTTATTTTTCAAATATTGCCCTTATTTTCAGAATCGTTTTAGATCAAAATTAAAAACAATCGACACAGGAAGTGCTCGAGGAAATATCCAGATAAATATTTAAAAATAATGCAGTGAGTCAGGCATGGACCTCAATCATAATATTCATAATGAAAACAATCTGATGCTCAGCAAAACACGAAAAGTGATTGCACTTGGTTTTGCCACACAAGGCCTTGGCTACGCGACCGTAATGACGGCACTCCCCACAATAAAAGGCCGATTCAGACTTTCAGATGATCAGTTATCGCTAATAATTCTAGGGGTATGCATTGCAGCAGCGCTCGGTTCAATTTTAGCTGATCGTATCACAGTCAAGCTTGGCTCACGACTTGCTGTTGTGACTGGCTTTATTTTTGAAGCACTAGGAATAGCAATTGCTGCATTTAGTCCAAATTTGATCCTCATGATTGCGAGTTTTTTGCTTTATGGACTTGGATTAGGCTGTTTAGATGCAGCACTGAATATGCAAGCAGTTATCATGGAACAACGGCTTGGTAAAAGTGTATTTGGTGGTTTCTTTGCATGTTATACCGCGGCTGCATTTTTAGGGGCATTGATTATGTCAGCCACGGTTTCAACAGCACTTGGAGCAACGACAGCATTATGCATTGCAGTAGCGATTGCCTTTATCACCTCGCAACTCTCTAGACACTGTTTATTTCAGCAAAAACAATCCTCAGACATACATCTGCAAGATAAGCCAGCGATTCCATATCAACAGCTTCTCATCTTTGGGCTGATTATTTTAATTGTGTTCACTGTCGATTCTGCAATCAGTACATGGAGTTCAATTTATC
Source organism: Acinetobacter higginsii (assembly GCF_000369845.1). NCBI lineage: Bacteria > Pseudomonadati > Pseudomonadota > Gammaproteobacteria > Moraxellales > Moraxellaceae > Acinetobacter > Acinetobacter higginsii. Next base: position 421,006 of record NZ_KB850223.1, read on the forward strand.
TCAAAGATGTTTTGGCAAGCTCGGCAACGATTGCTCCTTTGGGTTATGCAGCCTATCAAATTGGAATTCTACTCACACGCTTAAGTCTTGACTATTTACTGCAATTTAAAACAGCGACATGGATTGCTTTAGTCACGCTCCTGATCGGGGCATTCGGATGTGTATTGTCTGGAATTAGCCATTCATTAGTGACCGTTATTTTGGGTTTTGCATTGGCTGGTGTTGCTGTAGGTGCTTTGGTTCCACTTACATATTCTGCTGTAGGTCGTTTGGATGAAAGCCGACGAGATGAAATTATTGCTCGTGTTAATATTTTTAATTATGGCGGCGCAGTAGCGGGTGCGGTCATCGTTGGGCTGTTGGCAACACCTTTTGGTTACGCGCCGTCCTTTATTGGTTTGGCATTTGCCTTACTCAGTATTATCTATTTAAGAAAAAGACTGATTTGATCTATATCAATTAGGACAAAGCTATTTTGTGCTGGTTATGATCATCTTTTTTTATTTTTAAAATTTAGTAAGATTAAAGTTGTTTAGATTTTCCTAAATTTTTTTAAGGTTTTTATGCTGGATAATAAACAATGTGAAGCCTTCTTTGCAGTTGCTGAACATGGAAGCTTCGAACAAGCTGGCGCCAAGCTCTGTATTACTGCATCAGCAGTGACATTGAGGGTGCAAGCACTTGAAAAGGAATTAGGCCAACTACTACTGATTCGTGGTCGTCCTTGTGTCTTAACACAAGCAGGTCAGCAAATCTTCGAACACATACAGCACATCCGGCGTTTAGAACAAAACTTACTTCATGGTTTGACTGGTGGAGGAGAATCACATTTTTTTAAGACTGTGATTGGTTCAAATGAAGACTCTTTAGCAACATGGTTACTTCCTGCATTAAAGGATGTGTTACTCAAAGAAAAGATTGTGATTGAGCTGAGAACAGATGACCAGTCTCATACCTATTCATTATTAGAAAAGGGGACGGTGAGTGCCTGTATTTCGATTGAAGATCAACCCATGCGTGGTTGCCGTGCGCAATATTTAGGTTTGATGCGTTATCAAATGATGGCGACAGCGCAATTTAGACGGAAATGGTTTGCAGAAGGCATTCATCGAGAAACTTTACGTGCTGCACCTGCGATTATTTTTAATGAAAAAGACCGTATGCATTTTGATGTTCTGGAAAAACACTATGGATTGATGAAAGGTACTTATCCTTGTCACTTAATTCCATCATCAGAGTCTTTTGTGACCGCCATTAAATTAGGGTTGGGTTATGGCATGGTGCCCGAACTGCAACTGAATATTGAAAATAAAGCAGAAGTATTGGTCGGGTTATTGCCTGATATTCGAATTGATATCCCACTGTATTGGCATCATTGGGATCAACAATCAAAGCCATTACAGCTTTTGACTGAGCATATTGTAAATCACGCTCGATTAATTTTGGCCTAAGATGAGAGAATAACAATAAAAAATTATTATATCGTGTATAGAACAAGATTTTAAATGCATGGGCTAACATTACTTCTAAAACGTTTAATTGGCGAAATGAAACCTAATAAATGTTTAGAAGTAATGTCAAAACTAAAACAAGTCTGAATATTATATTGGATGACAATGATTAGAAAATTCTAGAGCTTCCAATATATTGTTTAGAAACATGATTTAAGGCGGTTAATATACTGCTGGCATCTTTCGTGCTTAATGCCTCATTGAGTTCATGCATATAAGCGACAATTTGTGCTTTTACTTTGTCTGCGAAAACTGGCGTGACAGCTTGATCTTCATAGAGTAGGACATAGTTTTTTGCAAAACCATAAATAAGAAATAAGGCGTTGTGTTCAAGCGGGTGTTCAGCAGCAACAATAGCTTGTTCACATTGATGTTTTAATTGTTGGTAGGCATCCGTTCCATTTGGAAGAGTTTGAAACGTTTCAAATATAGATTGGAAATTCATTTGAATTACTCGCTCAAAAAGAAAATCTACAGATGATTGAACTAAAAATCAAGAAAAATTTATTATTTTTGATGAGGAATTATTTATGCATTGATTTAGGTTATTTTGCTTTAAAGAATTAAATACTTTATTAGAGGTTTTGGTTTGCTCTCTGAATAAAACTTGAATATAACTGTGATATCACAGATTTATTTAATGTTTTTTACATTTCCAATACTAGTCATATACATGCGGTACAAATCAAAAAAGGCCTTAATATGGGAAAATGGTAACAATTATTTGATTTTGATCGTTTTAGGTGATGGTTGTGATGAATATTTTACTACCCGCGATTTTGGTATTGGGTTTGGTTGGTTGTACTTCGATCACAACGATGTCTCCTGCTCAATTTAACCAACTCAGTACAACACAGACCCCATTTTCAGGAAGTTGGACCGGTGAAGCGGGTGCTGCATCAGTCGCGTTAAGTCTGAACCGTCAAGGCATTGGGATGCTGTGTATGGATGACCGTAAGGAAGTCATGTCTTATCGGGTAAAGTTGGTTGATAACACCCTATACAGTGATAAAGGGGTTAAGTTTAAAGTCAAAGCGTTGAATAACAGCAAGGCCAACATTCACATGAGTCTATTGGGATTAGGGGTTAATTTTGATCTGAATAAAGATGATGCGTTAAAGAATGCCACTGTGGGGTGTAAGCAAGCCCTAAATTAATTTTGTATTGCGATTCTAAACCTTGCCTGTGATTGCAGGCAGTTAAAATTTTCCGCAGATTAAAGAGACCGTTATGTTTTCTCCTTATATTCATGCGTTTGCATTATTTTTCTCATTGCTCAATCCCTTCCTGATGAGTGTTTACATGGTCGGGATGATCCGTAATACCGATGCAAAGGTATTTAGTAAAGCCTTGATACAGGGCAGTTTGATCGCCTTCGGGGTATTTATTCTATTTGCCTGGGGCGGTGAGAATATTTTTAGTCGCTATTTAAATGTTCGTTTCGAATCTTTTCAAATTTTTGGTGGTCTAATTTTCTTGGTGATCGGTTATCGCTATGTTTTCCAAGGGGCTGAAACCATTGGTGAGATGCGGGGGGCGCCTGAGCATTTGGCGGGTACCATCGCGATGCCATTTATGATCGGTCCAGGCACAATTAGTGCGGCGGTAGTGACAGGGGTAAGTGTACCTTTTACTGGGGCAATAGCTGTTATTGCAATTACCTTGATTCTAACCTGTAGTATTTTGATCCTGATGAAGTTTGGTCATGACCATTTACGCTATAAACATGCAAAATATATCGATCGCTATTTTGATATTGTCGGACGTTTATCTGCTTTACTGATCGGTACGATCGCAATTGATATGATTGTAAACGGTATCATTGGGCTGATTCGTTCAGCTAATCTGAGTTGAATTGTATTAAACCCAGATTCCTACATCTCAGGTATTTTTCAAACATTCTCTTTCTTTTGAGGATGCATTGAATCAAAAATACTTGGGATGTCATTATTTTGAATTAAACAATAACAAGATCATAAAAAGAATTGATGATGTTTTATCGTTTTGCGCATATGTTTATACCCATGAATAAACGATAATAATCATGTTGTATTCTCTATGAGCTCTTCCCATGTATCAATTAGATCAAGCAAACCAAGCACCTGACGACCAGTCAGAGCTGACAATGACCGTTTTGATGACACCTGATATGGCCAACTTTTCAGGTAATGTTCATGGTGGAACGATTTTAAAGCTACTTGATCAAGTTGCTTATGCTTGTGCAAGCCGATACTCAGGCAGCTATGTTGTGACTTTATCTGTTGATCGCGTTAATTTCAAAGAACCAATTTATGTTGGTGAGCTAGTGACCTTTTTGGCCAGCGTGAATCATGTTGGGCGCACTTCGATGGAAATTGGTATTCGTGTTGAAGCGCAAAATATTCAGAAGCGTACCATCCGCCATACCAATACTTGTTATTTCACTATGGTTGCAGTGGATGAACAGCGTAAGCCAAAAGAAGTACCACAATTAAATCTAGATACGGAATGGAAGCGTTGTCGCTTTGAAGCCGCAGAGCAGCGTAAGGCGACACGTTTACAAGAAGTTCATCAGCCTTCATGCAGCATGTTTAAGAAAACCACTCAATGCTAATTTTTTAATGCAGAGCTTATTCAAAAAATAAAAGATCGAACCGCAGCATGGTTCGATCTTTTTTTACATTTGTAATGAAATAAATTTTAAATCATTATAAATGTGGGTCTAAAGGGTCTGGAGGAACCTTAAGATCTGATTAGTTTGTTGGTGCCGGTGTAGATGCAGGTGCTTCAGTTGCTGTTGCATCAGTTGCAGCTTGACCTTGAGTTTCAGGTTGCTCTTGAGTTGAAACAACAACTTTTTCTTCAGTTTGTTGTTCTACTGGTGCTGCAAATGTAGAAGCTGCAGCAAGAGTAAGTGTAGTCGCAAGAACAGTTTTGATAAATTTCATGTTTGGCATCCTTATTTCATTTAAAATAACAACCGCAATAGGAGGATTCGGTTAATCCCAATCTCTCAATTTCGGCATGAGGTCCATGCTATGTGCCAAACGTATTTGCGGCAATGTTCTTAACAATCTATTACGTCTATCTTAACAATATGAAATATTGAATCGCTTTATGTTGTTGCTGTGTAAAACATCATGAAGAAATTAAGGATTAAAATGTATGTAAATATGTTTTTATGGTTAAAAAATAATCTATTGTTTTACGTGTTTTAAACACTAGTCTTCATTTTCTAAAAATTTATTAATTGAATAAACCATTTATATCTTATTTTTAAATAAGATTTTTAGATTTAATATGTGATAAATATCTCTTTATTTTTATTTAATGTCTTTTAAGTCTAATTATAGAGGGGGATCATTCTTTATTTTATTTCATCAATTTTTCGCTTTAAAATGAAATAAATTTTCAATGCGAGTCGATCGTGAAGGTTATTGCTCCCAAAACAGTTCCCACTCATATTATTTCTGGCTTTTTAGGGGCAGGTAAGACCACATTATTGCAGCATTTACTCACTCAAAAGCCTGAGCATGAAGTTTGGGCGATTCTGATGAATGAGTTTGGGCAAATTGGGGTTGACCAACAACTGATAACCCAGCAACAAGGCTATGCGGTGAAAGAGTTGTTGGGGGGCTGCCTGTGTTGTAGTAGTCAATTACCGATGCAGATTGCACTTTCTCGCTTACTCAGTGAAAGCAAACCTGATCGATTATTTATTGAACCAACGGGCTTAGGGCATCCAGCACAATTATTGGAGCAATTGACTGAACCGCATTGGCAAACGAGCTTGGCAATGCGAGCTTTGGTGATAGTTGTAGATGGGAGTCGTCTACATGATCAGGATTGGGTCAAACAGAATTTATATAGCGATCAATTAAAAGCGGCTCAAATTGTGGTGTTGTCGCATATCGACTGTATGACAGCCGCAGATCATCAAGCCTATGCGGCTTTAAAACAAGAATATGAAACCTATGTCCAATATTGGGTTGAAGCCGAAAATGGGCAGGTGGATATGCAACAATTGGATATTCAGCAGCAACCTGTACAACGTAAGATCCAACCCTTATTAAGATTGCAGCAAACACAAGCTATTGAACAGACGCCAGAAATAAAGCAACTCCCTTATCATTATGTTGAAACGGCTCAGGGTTATACGGTCGCAGGTTGGAAATTGCCGAAACGCTGGCAATTTAATTTTCATGATTTATTAGATGTGTTGTGTGCGCAACAAGACTGGGTACGAATTAAAGGAATTTTTAATACCGATCTAGGTTGGAAAAGTTTTAATTTTAATCCGCAGCAGTTTAACTATAAGTCGGCCGAGGAGAGTATTGATAATCGAATTGAGGTGATTTGTCAGTCAACACGTGACTGGTTGGCTTTTGAAACAGAATTATTGCAGTGCCGTATCGATCCGATTGATGATCAACTTGATCAAATCGCACATGCTTCTCGGTAAAATAGAGTATGCTTAGCGCCAAATTTGAGAACACTGTATTTAAGAGTTTAGTTTATGGCGTTAAAAGCAACGATATATAAGGCAGACCTCAATATTGCCAATATGGATGAGCATATCTATGCCGATTATCAGCTCACACTTGCTCAGCATCCTTCTGAAACCATTGAACGTTTAATGGTTCGTATTCTGGCTTATGCACGGTTTGCCGATGAACGTTTAGAGTTCACCAAAGACTTATTTGAAACAGATGAGCCAGCATTATGGCAAAAAGACCTGACTGGACTGCTAGAGCAATGGATCGAAGTGGGCTGTCCATCTGAAGATAAAGTGAAAAAGGCCAGTGCACGTTGTAAGAATGTTGCAGTTGTGACTTATGGTTCTCAGTCAGACGATTGGTGGCAGAAAAACACCAAGATTAAAACTTTGAGCAATGTGCAAGTGTGGCAATTGGCCCCACAAACTACGCAGGCACTTGAGGGCTTATGCGAACGTACCATGCAATTGCAGTTGAATATTATGGATGGCGAATGGACATTGTTAAGTGACAAAGGTCAAGTCGACATTCAGTGGCAACAATTGCAATAATTATAGTTTGAGTGATGTGGAGAGATAGCAATGAGCGCAGAATTAGAAATCATTGACTTGAAAGTAGGTGAAGGCAAAGAAGCGGTTCGTGGTGCTTTAATCACGACTCATTATACTGGTTGGTTGGAAGATGGAACCAAGTTTGACTCGTCTTTAGATCGTGGCAACTACTTTGAAACCGTGATTGGTACCGGTCGTGTGATTAAAGGTTGGGATCAGGGCATTATGGGCATGCGTGTGGGTGGAAAGCGTAAGCTGATTGTGCCTGCACATTTGGCCTATGGCTCACGTAAAATGGGCAAGATCATTCCAGCCAATGCCAATCTGACTTTTGAAATTGAACTGTTCGACGTAAAAACACGCGACGAATAACCAGTTTTGATTGAGTAAATCGAAGCGGTTTGGTTTATTTTTAGACTAAATCGCTTTAAAATCATAAAGATAAAATAATATTGATAATTGTATAATAAGATTTTGATTTTAAAAACATTTCTTTCATCTGAATTTTATTACAGCCCAAGAAAAATATATTGATTCTGTATACAGTCCTGTATATCTTTGAGTTAAAAGAGCAATTTTTCTATGGCCCTTATTGTTAAAGCATCAATCTGTATTTTCAGGGTGTGAAATGTTGTGCTTCAGGTGACTCTAAGTTGATGGGGGTAAGTCAGCTATAGTTCATCGATGATAAAAAATGTCGCAAAAGTAATGATAAGAATTTGAGTGAGTAGAGGTCGATATGAATGATTATTTGGATATCACTGCATCAGAACTATTAAGAGAGTTAGATCATTTTTTTCTGATTGATACCCATGATGGCGCCCAGACTGGTTTTTGGGTGAATGAAAAAGCGCTGACGGACAAACACTATTGGATGGATGGGGATTATAAGGTTGAAATCCTCAGATCTTTACAGCCTTCGCATCAGTATGCGCCGCATGACTATAAAATCACGCGTTTGGCAGCCGGCGAAAATGATAGCAATGTGGTGTTATTGGACTATGATGGGGTGCATAAAAAAATTCAGACTTTCCGCCGTGGTGAATGGGTGAACCGTCTGAATAAATATTTTTATCAAAAAGAGCGCCACTATTTACAGCAACTTGCAGATCATCCTAACTTTCAATTAATACAATATTAATCTCGTATAAGGATGCTTAAATGCCCCTAATTCAAATCTTGAAATAGGGGTTGGTGTGCTTACCAAAAAATATTCAATTAAAATGTGATTGATTTCATAAAAAATACATTTAAGTTTATTTTCAGCTTTTAAAATTATAAATACAATCCGTACTTCCAGCTGATCATCAAAACATCTTATTTGTCCATAAAATTGTAAGATGATGCAGGCATGATCTGCGATCAGCGAATTTCTAATCTTGAGACGATATCTCTATGACAACACGTTTAGTGTCCCCAACTTTAAAAACTGTTTTAGGTCTTGTGTTTGGGGTGGTTGCCTGCACCACAACTTTTGCGGCAAATCCAAAAATTGATGCAACCACATTGACGGTCATTGGGTATCATGAAATCACAGAACGTAAAGATGCCTTGATTCCAAGTTATGCTGTGACAGCCAAACAATTTGGTGAACATATTGATTGGCTAAAAAAGAATGGCTATCACTTTATTAATGTCGACCAACTGATCAAAGCACATCAAGGTAAGTATAAATTACCAACGAAACCTATTTTGCTGACGGTGGATGATGGCTATCAGTCGTTTTATCAAAATGCCTATCCGATTATTCGCGCAAAAAAAATTCCAGTGGTGTTGGCTGTCGTCGGATCTTGGTTAGAACCTAAAGCAGACCAGAAAGTTGATTTTGGTGGTGAGCTGATTGAGCGCAATAAAATCTTGAGTTGGGATGAGTTGAAGGAAATGCAGAACAGTGGTTTGGTTGAAATCGCCAGCCACAGTTACCATTTACATCAAGGCATTAATGGCAATCCGCAGGGTAATCTGGAACCTGCTGCGATTACGCGTATTTATGACCCTAAAACCAAGAGCTATGAAAGTGATGCAGCTTATCAAGCCCGTGTTTATCAAGATTTAAAAAAGAACAATGAGCTATTAAAATCACATGGTTTACGTTCACCGCGTGTAATGGTCTGGCCGTATGGTCGCTATAATATGCAGTTGGTACAAACCTCTAAACAGTTGGGGATGCCGATTACCATTACCTTGGATGATGGGGCAGATCATGCCAAGCAATCACTTCAAAATATGAGTCGTATTTTGATTCAGGGCAATATGTCGACCAGTGCTTTGGCACAAGAGATTAAGAACCGTGAATTGAATTTGAATGATAACAATCGACCGCAAAAAATTATGCATGTCGATTTAGATTACATTTATGACCCAGATACCAAGCAGCAAGAACGTAATCTCGATCATCTGATTGACCGTATTAATGGCATGGGCGTAAATACGGTGTATTTACAGGCCTTTTCTGATCCAGATGCCAACGGTTCTGCCGATATGGTGTATTTCCCAAATCGTCATATTCCAATGCGTGCAGATTTGTTCAATCGTGTGGCTTGGCAAATCCAAACCCGTACGCCTGTACAGCGTTTATATGCCTGGATGCCACTCTTGGCGTGGGAACTGCCTAAGACTGATCCAGTGTCGAAAGATTTAGTGGAAACCCAACAAGCCAAAGCAGGCGAACATTTGAATATGGGCTATATTCGTCTCAGTCCATTTTCACCACAAGCGCGCCAAACCATTAAAGAAATTTATCAGGATTTGGCTAAATCAACGCCGTTCGATGGCTTGTTGTTCCATGATGACGTGACTTTGTCAGATTATGAAGATGCCAGTCCTGATGCGTTGGCGGCGTATGCCAAACAAGGCTTACCAACTGACCTTGCTAAAATTCGTGATAACGATGCCGATTTGCAAAAATGGACGGCTTATAAAACCAATTATTTAGATGATTTTGCAATGGAGTTGGCAGGAGAGGTTCGTCAGTATCAACCATTCCTAGTGACTGCTCGTAATCTTTATGCGCAGGTGGCTTTAAATGCTTATGCAGAAAACTGGTATGCACAATCTTTAGAGCAATCACTGAATCGTTATGATTTTACGGCGATTATGGCAATGCCTTATATGGAGCAATCGGACAATCCAACTAAGTTCTATTCAGATATCATGAATCGCGTGAAGCAGTATCCAAACGGTATTAAAAAGACCGTGATGGAGTTACAGGCGGTAAACTGGCGCAATGACCAAAAAGTGCCGTCTGAAGAAATGGCTGCGACGATTAAGTCCTTATATGAACAAGGTGCAATGCATGTGGCCTATTATCCAGATGATCCGATCAAAGGACATCCAGATGTTGAAACAATGCGTAAGGCTTTTGGTCTAAAATCATCTCAATTAGTACCATAGTCGAGTAATGTAGATGAGTTGGATTGCTTTATTGTGGTCATATGCCATTAAGTTTGTTTTTTACTATCCATTATTTATGTCGTATTTATGGATGGTGGGGGCACTCATTTTCTATTGGAGAGAGCGTCAAGATCCTCCTTATCAGCAACCTGCAGCTTTAGCTGAATATCCTAAAGTTGCGGTCTTAGTGCCGTGCTTTAATGAAGGGGGCAATGCTGAAGAAACCATTAGCCATGCACTTAAGCTGGATTACCCTAACTTTGAAGTGATTGCGATTAATGATGGTAGTTCTGACAATACCGGTGAAGTGCTCGATCGATTGGCGACACAGTATGAAAAATTACGTGTAGTGCATTTGGCACAGAACCAAGGTAAGGCAATGGGGTTACAAGCGGGTAGCTTGATGACCGATGCAGAATTCCTGATCGGGATTGATGGTGATGCTCTGCTTGATCCCCATGCTGCTAAATGGATGATGCGTCATTTCTTGGAAGATCCAACCGTGGCAGCGGTAACTGGTAATCCGCGTATTCGGACACGTTCGACCTTGCTTGGGCGCATTCAAGTGGGTGAGTTCTCTTCGATTGTCGGTATGATCAAGCGTGCACAACGAACCTTTGGTCGTTTATTTACCGTATCGGGCGTGATTACCGCTTTTCGTAAAAGCGCCGTACATCAAGTTGATTATTGGTCACCGAACATGTTGACTGAAGATATCGACATCACTTGGAAATTACAACGTGCAGGTTGGGATGTGCGCTTTGAGCCAAATGCCTTGGTGTGGATCTTGATGCCAGAAACCTTAAATGGTTTATGGAAGCAGCGTCTACGTTGGGCGATGGGTGGCGCACAGGTCTTGGTTAAAAATATTGATGTGTTTTTAAAGCCTAAACTTAATTTTTTATGGCCTTTGATGTTTGAACTGTGTTTGACACTTGTTTGGTCATATTTGATGCTTATTATGGCGATCATCTGGTTATTGCATTTTATCTTTGCAATTCCAGCACTGGCGGTGGTGAGCTCGCCATTTTTACCTTACGGTAGTGGAATTTTATTGGGGGCGACCTGTTTAATTCAGTTTGCTTTAAGCAAATGGATGGATAGTCGTTATGAACCAAACCTTGGGAAAAATTATTATTGGATGATTTGGTACCCGTTTGTGTTTTGGTTGATCACAATTACTGCTACAATCGTCGCCTTTCCAAAGGTACTGTTGCGTAATGATGAGAAGCGTGCCCGTTGGATTAGCCCAGATCGTGGAATTCGTTGAATCCTAAAGATTCATTTTGCTGAGTAAAAAGCAATGAAAGCAGACAGCTTGATTATTGATGTACGTCGCCAACTCCCATGGCATAAACGCTACTTCTCGACCACTACCACCGCAATGATGTGGGCAGGGTGGTTATTGTTATGGCGTCCATTTATTTTGGTATGGGTGTTGGTTGAATTACAAAAGACCCATATCGCACAGCGTTTAATGTCCGCATTTGGTGATGGCATTGAGCATGGTGTAACGGCATTGTTTATGTGTGCGGTTGCATTATTGCTTTGGAGTTTGTTACCTGCAAAACGTGTGCATAAAAAGCATGCAGTTGAAAAGACACTCCCTGATTATGCGCGATATTTCGAATTAGCTGAGCAAGAAATTCAGATTGGACGTCAGCAGAAGGTGTGTATCGTCCATCATGATGAGAATGGTAAGATTGTTCGCGTAGAATAAGACTTATTGTTCTAAATTAAGAATAAAAAATGCCTTAATTAAAAAATTAAGGCATTTTTTATGATCAGATCATAAATTTCAGACATAAAAAAACCAGCTTATGCTGGATTTTTATTTGCACCATCTTTCACTAGTTGGAAGATGGTGCCCGAGGCCAGACTCGAACTGGCACGCTTTGTGGGCGGGGGATTTTAAATCCCCTGTGTCTACCGATTTCACCACTCGGGCATGTGCGCAATAATAGAGGACACTTTAAAACTTGGCAAGAGCAAAACTTGCTATTTGCTTTCTTTTCAATCAATTCATGTGCTTATCTGATGAAAATTAAGCACTGTCATATAACTTTCATGATTCTTTCATCAAACTGAGATCAAAGCTTCATCTAAGCCGATTAATTTCAATCATTTACTTATAGTGATAAAAGTTAAGGTAGCTATCCAAATGACAGCAAAAATTTCACGACGGGAACTTATTCAAAAAAGTCTATTCGGTTTCGGGGCGTTGTCTTTATCTGCGGGTTTTACGGGGTGTAACGACAATTCAGATCAAGAGACGGCAACATTACAAGTGAATTTTGAACATGGGGTTGCCAGTGGTGATCCTTTACAGGATCGCGTGATCTTGTGGACACGTTTGACACCAAGCGAGAATAGTGCACGTCTGCAAGTGACATGGGAAATTGCTTTAGATCAGCAATTCAAACAAATCATTAAAACCGATAAAGTCACCACAACAGCTTCACAAGATTTTACGGTGAAGGTAGATGCAACAGGTTTAAAACCAGATCAAAGCTATTTCTACCGTTTTATCTTCGGGGATAAAGTTTCACCTGTGGGTCAAACCAAGACTTTGCCAAGCAGTGCGACAAAAGTCAGTTTTGCAGTGTGTTCATGTTCAAACTACCCAGCGGGTTATTTCTATGTATATCGTGAAATGGCCAAGCAAAATGTCGATGTGGTGATCCATTTAGGTGACTATATTTATGAATATGGCGCGGATGGTTATGCAGCAGAAGATGCAGCTAAATTAGGTCGTACGCTTGCTGCAGACAATAATAAAGAAATTATTAAATTGGATGATTATCGCAAGCGTTATGCGTTGTATCGTAAAGATAAAGACTTGCAGGCCTTGCACCATCGTCATCCATTTATTGTGATTTGGGACGACCATGAGTTAGCCAATGATGCATGGCGAGAAGGGGCTGAAAATCACCAGCCGAATGAAGGGCCATTCCTTGACCGTAAACTAGCCGCTTTGCAGGCCTATTTTGAGTGGATGCCAATTCGCCCTGTCGATGATCAACACACCAAGATTTATCGCCAGTTCGATTTTGGTAATTTAGTTCAATTAACGATGTTGGATACGCGAATTATTGCGCGTGATGAACAGTTGGATTATGCCAACTATATGACAGCGAATGGTTTGGATATTGCAAAATTCCAAGCAGATTTGACCAATCCAGCACGTACTCTAATGGGTTATACCCAACGTGATTGGCTGATTGGAAAATTGCAACAGTCGACAGCAAACTGGAATGTGCTTGGTCAGCAAATTCTAATGACCAAGATGTTGGTTCCTGCTGAGTTACTGCTTGCTTTAGCTGAAATTACCGCAGGGAATCCGAGCGCAGAGACTTTAAATAAGATGAATGCACAAATTACCGAGTTAGTGACTTTAAAAATTCGCTTGCAGAAAGGTGATCCGAATTTAACAGCACAAGAAAAAGCTCGTGTTCTGACGGTTGCACCTTATAACTTAGATGCATGGGATGGTTATTTTGCTGAGCGTGAGATTGTGTATGCTGCCTTGGCGCAATTAAAGAAAAAAGTCGTGGTACTGGCAGGGGATACGCATAACGCTTGGTCGTCAAACTTATACAGTAAAGATGGTGCATTCGTTGGGGTGGAGTTAGCAACCAGTTCTGTATCTTCACCGGGCTTAGAAAAATATTTAAATATTCCATTGGCACAATTGCAACAGTTTGAATTTGCATTCACAACCTTGATTGATGAGTTGAATTACTGCAATTTAAATCAGAGAGGGTATTTGATCGTGCAATTTGATGCTGCGCAGGTTCAATCGCAGTGGATTTATGTCGATTCGATCAAAAAGCCTGAATATGTGATTGATAAAACCCGTGGTTATCAATTGAGCTTGGATAAAAACCTATTGCCAGTAAAAACAGGACAGCAAGTGGCTTAAGTTTCAAACGTGGGGGAAGCCAAGTCAATGAACTTGGCTTTTTTATGATCTGTCCTTAAATTTCAGACATAAAAAAACCAGCTTACGCTGGATTTTTATTTGCACCATATTTCATTAGCTGAAAGATGGTGCCCGAGGCCAGACTCGAACTGGCACGCTTTGTGGGCGGGGGATTTTAAATCCCCTGTGTCTACCGATTTCACCACTCGGGCTTTACCAATGGAGGCGGAGGTCGGAATCGAACCGGCGTACACGGAGTTGCAGTCCGCTGCATGACCACTCTGCCACCCCGCCATCTCTTGGTGATGCACATATTAGCAATCTTTAAAAAAAAAACAATAGTGTTTATTGCGAATATGCACATAAAAACAACATCTAAAAGAATATTGCTCAAATTATCATGTATTATTTACGCAATTGATTCATACCCACTTTGGAGATGCGCTGTGGCATTGGTTTTAGACGGTCGTGCATTAGCAAAACAAATTGAAACGGATTTGTTGGTACGTGTAGAAGCATTAAAAGCAAAATCGGGGCGTACCCCAATCTTGGCAACTATTTTGGTTGGTGATGATGGTGCATCTGCAACGTATGTGCGTATGAAAGGGAATGCTTGCCGTCGTGTTGGCATGGACTCATTGAAAGTTGAGCTTCCAAAAGAAACCACAACTGAACAATTATTGGCTGAAATTGAAAAATTAAATGCCAATCCAGATGTACATGGCATCTTGTTGCAACATCCAGTGCCTGAACAAATTGATGAAAGAGCATGTTTCGATGCGATTTCATTGGCAAAAGATGTGGATGGCGTGACGTGTTTAGGTTTTGGTCGTATGGCAATGGGTGAGGCTGCATATGGTTCAGCAACTCCAGCTGGCATCATGACCATTTTGCAAGAAAACAAAATTGAAATCGCAGGTAAACATGCGGTTGTTGTGGGCCGTTCTGCTATTTTGGGTAAACCAATGGCGATGATGCTATTACAAGCCAATGCAACGGTCACCATTTGCCATTCTCGTACTCAAAACTTGCCAGAATTGGTAAAACAAGCGGATATTATTGTTGGTGCAGTCGGTAAAGCTGAATTGATTCAAAAAGACTGGATCAAGCAAGGTGCTGTTGTGGTTGATGCAGGTTTCCATCCACGTGATGGTGGTGGTGTAGGCGATATCCAATTGGTCGGTATTGAAGAGATTGCTTCAGCTTATACCCCAGTACCGGGTGGTGTGGGTCCGATGACGATTACCACGTTGATTCGTCAAACTGTAGAAGCTGCTGAAAAAGCATTAGCCTAAAGATTAATAACCCCTCGCGAAGAGGGGTTTTTTTAGAATTAAACAAATATGAGTTGTACTTTTCAATTTGCCAAAGCGCCTGAACATTTGTTGCTGGCTTTGCATCAGGTGATTCCCAATACTGATTTATTGGCACAACAATTACCTGAAACACCGATTTCACTCTGGTTAATTCCTCCGGTATTTCCGACCGACCGTTTAGATGATGAAGTGATTCGACGGATTTGGAATGAAACGCCGTACTGGATTTTTTGTTGGGCCTCTGGTCTGGCAATGGCACAATGGCTGTTGGCAGAGCCACATCATGTTAAAGATAAGGTGGTACTGGACTTTGGTGCAGGTTCAGGTGTGGTTGCGATTGCGGCAAAAATGGCTGGTGCTAAACGTGTGATTTGTTGTGATATTGATCCCGTGAGTCTGGCATCATGTCGTGAAAATGCGTTGCTGAATGATGTTGAGCTTGAGTATCTGGACGATTTGTATCAGTCAGAGCAAGTCGATGTGCTACTGGCAGCAGATGTGCTATACGACCAATCCAATCGTTTCTTTTTGGATGAGTTCTTAAAGTTCGCACCTGAAGTCTGGGTTGCCGATAGTCGAGTCAAAAACTTTAGTCATCCTCAATATCTAAAAATTGACGAACGTAGTGCAAGTACTTGGCCAGATTTGGATGAAGCCAAAGAGTTTAGAAACGTCAGTTTTTATCGTACCAAATAAATATTCCTTGTTAAAAAAGAACAATAGTGTTGAGGTTATCAAATCTCAACACAATCGCCTCACCACGCATGCTAAAACATTGAAATGAAATAAACAGATGGCCTTTGGGCTGTTATATAGCAGAATGTTTAAAAAAGGAACGTGTATGAGTATTCAGCAGATTGATGATGGGAAACATGGTGCATTTAAGCTGTTCGAAGGTGAGGTGCTTGCGGGTGAGATGGCATACACTTGGGCAGGAGATAGCATGCTCATTATTGACCATACCGATGTAAGTGATCAATTTCGTGGGCAGGGTGTAGGACATAAGTTGTTAAAGGAGTTGATCGCCTTTGTACGTGAACGTCAGGTGAAAGTCATTCCTTTATGCCCATTTGCAAAATCGGTGTTTGATAAAGATCTTTCGATTCATGACGTATTGAAAGGATAGGTTGAGTTGGATGTATTCTCAATGATGGAATACATCCATTTTTATTGATCAAGTCATAAAATTAAGAACAGGTATAGCGAACCACTTTGAGTGTGCTTGGACGTGTTTCAAGTGCCTGACGGGTTGCATAGCCTTCGCTATTATTCAAATCTGGCGAATTAGATAAGCCAAATGTTGCGCGGCTATTACCAATTTTTACGCCATATTGCTCTTGTTGGGTTGGATTGACGATTTCATTGACACTCAATACTGCAAGTTTATAGGTTTTATCTGCACCTAAAATTTGCTTGCAGGCATGTTGTAATTTTTTCTCATCTAGATCGCTATTGCTACGTGCCGCGAGGGTATAGGCAACAGTCGCGGAAGTGGCAGTTTTATTTTCAATTTGATAACCCGTTGTGCCATTGTATTGATGTGGACTACTTTGACAGGCTGCAAGAACAAGAGCACCGCTCATAATTAACAATAAATTGGTTTTTTTCATATCAATGATCCTGTTATTTCTGGTTTTAGTATCGCATAAAATAAGTTTTTTATTGTGAGGAATCTTTAAAACACAGGCTATTCATCGTTTTTTAGCTTCAAATATAAAGAAAGAATTTTCGTTTTCGAACAATTTTGCATATAATCTGCCAAGTTTTTTATTTAATACAGAAGTCATTGCTTTTTTGTAGTATTTGAGCCCGTTTTTTAACGGGCATTTAATTTATTGCACTATACATAAGCAAGTCTGGATAGGTATGTCATGATCTCTACAGATAGTCAAAAGAAATACGTGGTTGCATTTGACCAAGGTACAACCAGTTCACGTGCGATCGTATTGGATCACGATGCGAATGTCATCAGTATTGCTCAGCGTGAATTTACGCAAATTTACCCACAACCAGGTTGGGTTGAGCATGATCCAATGGAAATCTGGGCAACGCAAAGTGCGGTATGGGTTGAAGCTTTAGCGCAAGCAAGTATTTCTAGCGAGCAAATTGCAGCGATTGGGATCACCAATCAGCGTGAAACCACTGTCATTTGGGATAAGCAGACCGGCAAACCTATTTACAATGCAATTGTATGGCAAAGCCGTCAAAGCAATGAAATTTGTAATCAACTGCGTCAAGATGGTTGGCAGGATTACGTTCATAAAGTGACTGGTTTGGTCCTTGATCCGTATTTCTCTGCGACTAAAATTAAGTGGATTCTTGATCGTGTTGAAGGCAGTCGTGAACGTGCAGAACGTGGCGAGCTTTTATTTGGTACCATCGATACATGGTTGCTTTGGAAATTGACCAATGGCCAAGTGCATGTGACTGACTATACCAATGCATCTCGCACCATGTTATTCAACATCGAAACGCTTGAATGGGACGATAAACTGCTTGAAGCGTTAAATATTCCTAAAGCGATGTTGCCCGAAGTTCGTGGTTCTTCTGAAGTCTACGGTTATACACATACCATTAGTGGGCAAGAGATTGGAATTCCAATTGCAGGTATTGCTGGTGATCAGCAGGCTGCGCTATTTGGACAAATGTGTGTTGAAGCGGGTCAGGCAAAAAATACTTATGGTACAGGTTGCTTCTTGCTCATGAATACGGGCAAACGCATTGTACAATCTAATCATGGTTTATTAACGACAATTGCATGTGGACCGCGTGGTGAAGTGAACTATGCACTGGAAGGTGCGGTGTTCAATGGTGGTTCATGTGTGCAATGGTTGCGTGACGAACTTAAGGCGATCAATGATTCGCATGATTCCGAATACTATGCAACCAAGGTAAAAGACAGTAACGGTGTCTATGTGGTGCCTGCATTTACAGGTTTAGGTGCGCCATATTGGGATCCAACAGCACGAGGTGCAATCTTGGGTATCACTCGCGGTGTAAGCATCGAACATATTATTCGTGCCACATTGGAATCGATTGCCTACCAAACCCGTGATGTATTGGATGCCATGCAGCAAGATTCAGGTGAGAAATTGCGTACCTTGCGTGTCGATGGTGGTGTAACTGCCAATAATTTCTTGATGCAATTCCAAGCCGATATCATGGGGACTTCAGTAGAACGTCCTGCGATGAAAGAAACAACGGGTATGGGTGCAGCATTCTTGGCTGGTTTGGCTGTCGGTTTCTGGTCGGATTTAAACGAATTGAAGAGTAGAATGACCATCGAAAATACCTTTGTGCCAGAGTGCAGTCAGGATGTGACTGAGAAACTCTATAAAGGTTGGTTAAAAGCTGTCGGACGCACTCGTGATTGGGCGGAAGATTAAGCTAAAATAGACCGTTTAGTATGACTTAAAACAACATAGGATGGATGAGCATGAGCTTGATACTACGCCAACAAAAAACCCTCGAACTAGTGAGAGAGCGTGGCTATATCAGTATTGAAGAACTTGCTCAACATTTTGATGTCACCCCGCAAACCATCCGTCGTGATATTAATCAACTGGCGGATGAGGGCTTGTTGAGACGTTATCACGGTGGTGCAGCGCATGATTCAAGTGTGGAAAACACTGAATATACGATGCGTGTTGGTCATATGTTGGAACAAAAAAGAACGATTGCAGCCGCTGTGGCTGCTGCTGTTCCTGATTATGCCTCTTTATTTATTAATATTGGGACCACAACTGAAGCAATCGCGCATGCGTTATTGAACCATACGGGTTTGCGGATTATTACCAATAACCTCAATGTTGCCAAAATTCTGAGTACCAAAGAAGACTTTGAGGTGTTGATTGCCAGTGGGCGTGTGCGTCCAGATGGTGGCGTGATTGGTCAGGCGACTGCGGATTTCTTTAAGCAGTTTAAGGCAGACTATGCACTGGTAGGCATCAGTGGTATCGAAGAAGATGGTACCCTGCTGGATTTTGATTTCCAAGAAGTGTGTGTCTCTCAGGAAATTGTATCTAGTGCCCGACAAGTGTTTCTTGCTGCGGATAGTAGTAAGTTTGGTCGTAATGCCATGATCCGTTTAGGTTCACTTAAGCAAGTGGATTGTATTTTTACCGATCAACAGCCGAATGATGAGTTTATGAAAACCATTCGAGATTTAGATGTTGGCTTGATCGTTGCCCAGTAAATCTTCATTTTCGAAAAATTATTACTTTTCTTGAGTTGAGATTATTTGACTCAAGAATATTTAAATAAGAATAATGCTGTAACCATGAGCAGTCTTTGTATTGCCCGAATATCCTCTTTTTCACCTGTATATTTTCAATTTTGACCATTTATCTAAAAATGCCTATAAATTGGCATTTTTTTGACGTTTTTTTATTGTTTGTTTTCATTTTACATGTTTAAATGTTCGTTATTGAACAATAATGAAAATTTGCGGTGACTTATGCAAACTTCTCCTCAGTCAAATGACAAAATTTATGACCTTGCTGTCATTGGTGGTGGTATCAACGGTGTTGGTATTGCGGCAGATGCTTCAGGTCGTGGCTTATCAGTATTCCTCTGTGAAAAAGATGATTTGGCCAGCCATACCTCTTCAGCAAGTAGTAAGTTGATCCATGGTGGTTTACGTTACCTTGAACACAAAGAGTTTCGCTTAGTTCGTGAAGCGCTGGCTGAACGTGAAGTATTGTTGGCAAAAGCACCACACATTATCCGTCCAATGCGTTTTATCATGCCGCATCGTCCACACTTACGCCCAGCGTGGTTGATTCGTACAGGTTTATTCTTTTACGATCACTTGGGTAAACGTGAAAAGTTATTGGGTTCGAATAACGTTTATTTTAAAGAAGACAGCCCTTTAAATGCTGCAATTACTCGTGGTTTTGAATATTCAGACTGTGCAGTTGATGATTCTCGTTTGGTGGTGTTGAATGCCATGCATGCCCGAGAAAAAGGTGCGGACATTGTCACACGTACACGTTGTTTATCAGCACAACGTGAAGGGCAATACTGGATTGTTGATTTGGAAAATGAAAAAGGTCAATTCCAGATTAAGGCAAAGGCTTTAGTGAATGCGGCTGGCCCTTGGGTGGCACAATTTATTAAGCAAGATTTGCAGCTTAAATCGCCGTATGGTATTCGTTTGATTCAAGGCAGTCATATCATTGTGCCGAAGCTGTATGAAGGCGATAAAGCCTTTATCATGCAGAATGATGACCGTCGTATTGTGTTCGCAATCCCGTACTTAGACCAATACACCATGATTGGAACCACGGATCGTGAATATCAAGGTGATCCTGCACAAGTAAAAATCACCCAAGAAGAAATTGATTACTTGATTGAAGTCAGTAATGCACATTTCAAAAATCAGTTAACCCAAGCCGATATTATTTCGACTTTTGCTGGTGTACGTCCATTGTGTGACGATGAATCGGACAATCCATCTGCAATTACCCGTGATTATACTTTGGCTTTATCGCAAGAAGCAGAAGATCAGGCACCTGTACTTTCGGTCTTTGGTGGTAAGTTAACCACGTATCGTAAGTTAGCAGAATCTGCAATGCAGCAGCTCAAAGCATTTTTCCCAGAAATGAAAGGCAGTTGGACAGCAACTGAGGCTTTGCCGGGTGGTGAAAATATGGCATCAGCTGAACAGTTGGCGAAAGAGATTCGTGCACAAATCACTGATGCATCTGAGTCTTTGGCAAAACGTTGGGCATCTGCTTATGGTTCACGTATTTGGAATATCTTGGGTGAAGCAACTTCGATTGAGCAGTTAGGTCAACATTTTGGTCAAGGTTTGTATGCGAAAGAAGTGGATTATTTATGCCGCTTTGAGTGGGTAACGACCAGCCAAGATATTCTGTGGAGACGTTCAAAGCTTGGTCTCAATTTTGCACCAAGTGAAATCGAAAACTTAGATGTATATTTAGCAAATAAACCAAATAGCACGGTTGCTGCTTAAAAGTTCTCAATAAAAAAGCCCCTTTGAATAAGGGGCTTTTTTATTGGTCTTCATTAGTATTTGAAGCGGAATGCAATGGTGTAATTTGCAGGTGCTCCGTAGAAGGCTTGTCCATCGGTAAAGCTGTTTAAATATTTTTTATCCGTTACGTTATTGGCATTGGCCTGAATACTGAGATTTGGACTAATGTCATAACTTGCCATCAAATTGAGCAGCGCATAATCACTTTGTTTAAGGTAAGTGCTATAGCTTGGGTCAAAACGTGTGATTTTACTTTGCCATTTTAGACCTGCACCAACTTTCAGTTTTGGTAGCTGAGCGGGGGAATAAGTCGTCAATAGATTAAAGCTTTGTGTTGGATTATAGGTTCTTGCAGCACCGCCATTTTTTAGGTCTTGCAGGCTAAACTGGGTATAGCCGAGAGAAACATTGACCTGATCTGTTAATTGGCCTGCCAAACCCACTTCTACACCTTGTGAGCGTAAATCACTGATAGCTGAAGTACGGTTAAGTGGATGGCTATCTGTTGGGCGTAGCGGGTAATTACTTTCTTCGGTTCTAAACACAGCCAGTGTTCCAGTCAGTTTGTTATCTAGCCATGAGCTTTTAAACCCAACTTCATAGCTTTTACCCTCAACTGGATCCGCAACTTTTCCTGTTTTCTCATCGACTGCAGTTTGTGGGCGGAAAATTGAGGTATAGCTCATATAACCGGTATATTCAGGTGTGAAGTTATAGGTGATACCTGCATAAGGGGAAACTTTACTTTCATCGTAAACCATTGGTGCATTGTAACTTGTACCTTCACTTTTGGCTTTGACGTAGTTTGCGCCTAAAGTGAGTTTTAGGTCTTCATTTAAATGAAGGCGTGTCGCAGCATAAATGGATTGATTGCGCTGTGTATAGTCGGCTGTTTCAGAAAAATCAGACCAAGTAATATTGTTTGGGGTCCAACTTGACCAATCTGTTGTATAAGGGACATTATCCACATAGTTGATGTTACTGTCGTGCAAAGTGCCATTTTTTGCATGGTCATTTTGGTGGCTATTTGAGAAGGTATAGCCGATGATTGCTTCATGCTCACGATTAAACAGGTCAAATTTGCCTTGTAGATTTAAATCGGCTGTATGTAGTTTATTATTTTCTAAAAAGCCGCTTGGTGTTAGGGAAATACCTGAGCCATCAGCATTTGGATAGCCATAGTAGTAGAGCAGTTGGCTTTTACGATCCTTCTCATTGTAGTTGTAGCTTAGGTTGGCAGACCAAGTTTCTGATAATTTTTGTTTTAACTCAAAAAACGCATTACGTGAAGTATTGTCCCAATAGGTCCAATCTGGATTAGGATTATACGAACGATCATAGCTGATTTGTTTACCTGTAGAATCCATCAGTGGTAAAGCCCCCCAGTTATTGGCATTGGGCTTATTTTTTTCTTGGCTGGCACCAATAGTTAGTAATGTATTGTCTCCAAGATCAGCTTCTAAAACTCCTGCAATGCCATTTTTCTCAGAACTATAGCGGTCTAAGTTTGAATCGCCTGTTTGTTGAAAACCAGAAACACGGCCGCGAACAGTACCGTTTGGTAATAGGCTACCCGAGGCATCTGCCTCATAACGTTGTGTATCCCATGAGCCATAACTTAAGCCAGCATTGGCTTGAAACTCTTTGGTGGGGCGTTTACGGATATAGTTAATGGTTGCGCTTGGATCACCAAAAGCATTGGTCAGTGCATCTGCACCTTTAATGACTTCAATGCGATCATAAAAGTAGCTGTCTGGATTGGTATCGTTATAATTCCATTCACTTGACGGAAAACCAATTCCATCAACCAGAATGTTTGAAATTTCAAAACCACGTGCCATATACACAGAACGCTCAGTTTCCAGCGAATTTACGGTCACACCAGGTGTGTTATTTAACACATCTCTAGAGCTGGTAAGACCAAAGTCTTCGATTTGTTGTCGTGTTACCACATTGATTGTCTGAGGGATTTCTTTGGCTTCAATATTGAGTTTAGTGGCGCTTGAACTATTTTTAATGGTATATGCTTTGGTTTGTTCACTGGCATTGCTATCTTGCGAGGCTTGAACTTTGATAGTTGGGAGTTGTTGTGATCCTTCCTCAAGTGCATGGCTATATGAGCTGATACTGACTAATGTGGAGATTGCTAAAAAAAGGGGAGTGCGTTTGAACAGCAAGGAAGAACTCATGTCTACAACCATGTAAATGAGAAATATTATTATTACAATTATTGTTAATATTCGTTAACTTTGCAATTTATTTCGTCCAAAGCTTAATGGGAATACCTAGCGTGGGGTGGAGGATTGATAGGAATTTTCGAAAATCGGGCATTAAAAAAGGCCGCTGTAGCGACCTGTGATTGGTTACGTCCAGTCAAATGTAAATAGGACACGTCGAGTTTCGGGTTGGTAAAACATCAAGATATTGTCGGCACCATGATTGCAATACTCCCAACCAGATGCGGAGGCAATAAAATAATAACGTCGTTGCTGTTGGTCAAAGATGTGTACAAAACAATGGTCATCTTGTTCCATATTTTCCAATTTAAGTTGTTCTTCAATCGGGTAGCACCAGTTGCCATATTCAGCATCACCACCCAGTTGATTGAGTAAAATGGTGGGCTTGTCATTTTGATAATTGACATCAGATGTGCTAATCACTCTTTTTTGTTCTAAGAAGCGTTGTTTAACCTGTTTAAAGTCTTCATGCATTTCTTGACTGTGAGTCAAAACCTCAGTGTATGAAGGATGGCTTTTATTTTCTAAAATAAAATAGTGTTGATCAGCCAGCCAATGATATTGAGACTGCTCATCCAACTGTAAAATAAACCAATTTTCATGCGCAAATTCGTTATAAAACTCAGCAGTTTCTGAGCCGATGTAGCATTCATAAGGCTCAATTGGATTGACTAAATGAATCCAACCTTGCCATTTAGGATTGATCTGGGTAAGGTCAATCGAAATGAGGGGGAGTAAATGCTTTGCGAGAAAAGAGTCTTTGGCTGCAAAAACAGTGTCTGAGTCTGGGAGTAATTTTAAAAAATCTTGTGCAATTGTAATGTCTTGTTGCATAACTTTTCCTGTTTAAATCGATAAAATATGGATCTCTTTATATTTTTTAACTGACTTTTGCTGGCACATTAAAGTTTTGATTTGTTCATCTTTGATGGATGGAAATTACTTTTGAGGCTGTTAGTTTATTATAGTTTTGCAATGTAAGATGCCAAAAAAGGCCGCCGTAGCGACCTTTTTATGTCAATTATGATTAAGCAGATTTAACAGCTGCTAATAATTCATTTTGACGATCTTTAAGTGCTTGAGGTAAGCGAGCACCAAGTTTAGTGAATAACTCAGTGTGGCTTTCAAGTTCTTTGATCCATTGATCTTTGTCTTGAGCTGTAACAGTGTTGAATTGCTCTTTAGAGAAATCAATACCATTCCAGTTTAACTGTTCGTAAGTTGGAACATAACCGATTGGTGTTTCAGTCGCTTCAGCACGGCCTTCACAACGATCAATGATCCATTCAAGAACACGCATGTTTTGACCGAAACCAGGCCATACGAAGTTGCCTTCAGCATCACGACGGAACCAGTTTACGTTGAAGATTTTTGGTAGTTTATTACCAGCAGCTTCAGCTTTTGCACCAACTTCTTGACCAAGTTGTAACCAGTGACCGAAGTAATCAGCCATGTTATAACCCGCAAATGGAAGCATTGCGAATGGGTCACGACGAACGATACCTTGTTGACCAACCGCTGCCGCAGTTGTTTCAGAGCCCATCGTTGCTGCTTTATAAACGCCATCAACCCAGTCAAATGCTTCAGAAACTAAAGGCACTGTGTCTGCACGACGACCACCGAAGATGAATGCAGAGATTGGTACGCCTGCTGGATTTTCCCAGTCAGCGTCAATCGAAGGGCATTGACCCGCAGAAACAGTAAAACGTGAGTTTGGATGTGCTGCTTTTTCGCCTTCAACGTATGGTTGACCTTTCCAAGTGATAAGATCAGCTGGAACTTCTTTAGTTAGACCTTCCCACCATACTTCGCCATCTTTAGTTACGGCAACGTTAGTGTAAATCACATCTTTATGCATCGTTGCAATGCAGTTCGGGTTAGTTTTGGTATTTGTACCAGGTGCAACACCGAAGAAACCAGCTTCTGGATTGATTGCATATAAGCGACCATCTTCACCTGGTTTGATCCAAGCAATATCGTCACCTACAGTTTCAATCTTCCAGCCTTCGTAACCTGCTGGTGGAATTAACATCGCAAAGTTTGTTTTACCACATGCAGAAGGGAATGCTGCTGCGATGTAGTGTTTTTCACCTTGTGGGTTAGTCACACCTAAAATCAGCATGTGTTCAGCTAACCAGCCTTGCTCACGACCCATTGCAGAAGCAATACGTAATGCTAGGCATTTTTTACCAAGCAATGCATTACCGCCGTAGCCAGAACCGTAAGACCAGATTTCACGAGTTTCTGGATAGTGAACGATATATTTTTCGTTGTTACATGGCCAAGCAACATCTTTTTGACCATCTTTTAATGGTGCAGCAACAGTGTGTACGCATGGGATAAACTCACCATCTGTACCTAACACGTCATAAACTGCTTTACCCATACGTGCCATTTTAGTCATGCTGACTGCAACGTAAGGTGAATCTGTTAACTCGATACCAATGTGAGCAATGTGGCTTCCTAAAGGACCCATCGAGAAGGGAACCACATACATGGTACGGCCTTCCATTGCACCGTCAAATAATCCATTTAATTTTTCGCGCATTTCTGCAGGAGCAACCCAGTTGTTTGTTGCGCCAGCATCTTCTTCATTTTGCGAGCAGATATAAGTACGGTCTTCAACACGAGCAACGTCAGAAGGATCAGAATTTGCAAGATAAGAACCAGGATGTTTTTCTTGGTTAAGTTTTTGCATGGTGCCGTTAGCGATCATCAAGTCCATGAGACGTTGATATTCTTCTTCGCTACCGTCACACCATTCGATTTTTGCTGGTTTGGTCAATTTTGCAATTTCTTCCACCCATGCAATCAGCTTAGGGTGACGAACGAATTCTGGTGCGTTCACTTGGGTCATGGTGATGCCTTTTTAAAGTGTGTACGACGTACAAATTCTATCCACTGGATGGCAGTGAGACAGATGAAGTAAAAAAAGTGGCTGTATTAAAGCATAAAATCATAAAAAATATAAGACTAAAGAATAGGTAGGTGTGTAAGGTGGGAAATGTTGGTTTGTGATTATAATATTGTTTTTTAATAATTTTATTATTCTATGTTTTATTATTTTGTTTTTTTATATGTAATATTTTTTTTATAAATTTCTTTTTTAATCAGTATTTTAATTTATTTTTAATTTTTTGAGAATTGTTATTGATTATATGAATAATGTTCATTCAAAATTTACATAAACTTGCTTTTATTTGTTGATTTTGTAAACAAAAATAGGCTTATCAAAAGCCCCAAGGTTGATGCGAATGAGTCGAAATTTACAGCCTTTATCTATTATTTATAATCAAAAATCAGGTTTCCATGCTGCGCAGCAAGATGATGAATATGAGCGTCTTATGACATATTGGACACAATATGGGTTTGAAATTCAGGTTTTTGAATTAAATCAGCAGGTTAATTTTGATGACATGATGAGAACTGTTTTGGCTAGGCATCAACAGACTGAATTACGTGGCGTTGTGGTTGCGGCTGGGGGAGATGGAACTTTAAATGCGGTTGCAAAACAGTTAATCCATACAGATATTCCGATGGGGATCATACCGCTGGGTACGTTTAATTATGTTGCACGGGCGTTGAATATCCCGATTGATGTTGCGCAAGCGGCAGAAGTGATTGCGACTGGGGCGATACAAGAAGTCCATGTTGCTGCAATTAATGATCAGATTTATCTCAACAATGCGAGTTTAGGGTTGTATCCTTTATTTATAAAAAAGCGTGAATTATACAATCAGCGACTTGGACGTTTTCCGCTAAATGCCTATACATCGGGTTTGGATGTATTACTGCGTGAACATAAATCCTTAAAACTTGCGGTGACCATTGATGAACAGCGCTATCCCGTTGCAACTCCTTTAGTTTTTTTTGGTAATAATCAACTGCAACTGAGTGATATGAAATTAAGAATTGCAGAATGTGCTGCTAATGGAAAGTTAGCAGGGGTTGTTGTTGCCAAAAGTGATCGTTTCAGCTTAATGAAAATGTTATGGAAATTGGTTCAGGGTAAAATTGATCAAGCTTCTGATGTGTATTCATTTTGTGCCGAACATATACTAGTCAATTGTAAAAAGCCAAAATTAACGGTGGCAATAGATGGAGAACTTATGGTGATGGACACCCCATTAAAATTTTCAGTGAAAAAATCCGCGTTAAAAGTGATGGTTCCGAATGTTATTACACCTGTCTGATCTACATTTTGGAACGGAACGTGACGGTTGCATTCAAGCAATTAAGCAATTTTGCCAACAACATCGTCCTGAAGCCATTGTAGTCAGTGGCGATCTCACACAGCGTGCGCGTTTTAAGCAGTTTTATGCATGTCGCCAATTTCTAGATTCTCTCAACCTTCCTTATATTGTTGTTCCAGGTAATCATGATATCCCGCTGTATCATGTTTGGAATCGCTTCTTTTCTCCCTTTGTTCGTTATCAGGCTTTTTTTGGCCGCTTAGAAACAACCTTAGAAACAGAGCATTTTTATATTGTCGGGATGAACAGTATTCGGCGGCGATATCATACGCGGGGACATATTTCACTGGATCAAATTCATGAAACCTATGAAAAGTTACATCATGCGCCAGCGAATAAAATAAAACTGGTGGTTTTCCATCAGCCTTTTTATACCTTCCCAAATGAGCATGGTGATAAAGATTGTCCTGTGCTTGGAAAAATTGCTTTAGAACGCTGGGGAGAGACAGGGTTATTTGGTTTATTGCACGGACATCTGCATAAAGTTGCTGTGCATGATTTAAATCAAATTTTTCAATTGGGATTTGATCATCCAATCTTTGATATTCATGCCGGAACAGCGACTTCAAATCGATTACGCTTTGGATTAACCAATAGTTTTAATGTAATTTCGGATGATGGCAAGATTGAACATTATTGGTTTGATGAGAGCTTGGGTAACTTTCACACATTGAAATAAACCAGTTATAAAGATTCTTGTGTGCTTAAGTAGATGATGGTTATAGGTTATATAAATTTAGCCTTACTTGTTTTGTTCGGCGGTAATTGAAATGTGTTTAACGACTAAAATTTTGATTAATATTTTATCCATCAATGAGTTAGTTTGGATTTTAAAATAAAAAACACATTTTATAATTGAGCTTATTCTTTCTTAAAAAATATAAATTACTTTGAAAACTGCTGAGTTTTTCTTTCTAAATTTTAGTTTGTAATATGTTGTAACTGCCTAAGTTTTGCTAAGATTTGCTTTTTAATAATATATGCAAATCGCAAATAAAATATTGAACATTTTTGCGATTTCAGTAGGCAGTTAGGGGTCAAAATGAAACGTGTATTTTTACTGAATAAAAATAATCATAAAACAGCCGCCACATCTGAGATCGGAATAGCAGGACAAACAAAACCAATCCTTTTAAATCAAGCTTTGCTTGCAAAATCTGGGGTTAAAGTTGATCAAATCGCTTCAATTACACGTATTGGTAATGATGCAATTGTGCATCTAGTTGATGGTACAAAAGTTATTCTAGAAGGGTTCTTTGTACAGGATATTTTGCAGCTTCCGTTACAGGATGGAGAAAGTTTATGGGCTGCAATTGTCGACACTAAAGTTGAAGAGCAACCGATTTACGATTATTTGGTCTTGGATGGCGTGTCACCAGATGTTTTAGCCTCTGATAGCTCGGTTGTTCGTTCCATATCTGAGATCCCGAATGCGATTGCAACTGATCGTTCAGTTGAGACTAGCCATGCAATTGCAACGACAGCTTCTAGCACAGTAGGGAGCATCCCGACTTGGGCATGGATTACTGGAAGTGTGGCAGGTGTCGGTGCAATCGCTGCTGCCAGTGGTGGCGGTAATGGCAGTAAAAAAAATGATCCAGCCCCTGATACCACAGCGCCTGTATCACCTCAAGGTAGTTTTACTGCACAACAGGATGGAAAAACCATAATAGGTCAAGCTGAAATTGGCAGTATGGTTATTGTGAAAGATGTAACTGGTAAAGTGTTGGCGGAAACGATAGTGGGAGCTGATGGTAAATTTAGTCTGACTTTGGTTCATGCTTTGACCAATGGTGAACAGCTTGATATGACTGCTAAAGATCAAGCTGGCAATGAAAGTACGGCTACTCGGATCACGGCACCTGATACAACCGCACCTGTTTCACCTCAAGGTAGTTTCACTGAGCAACAGGATGGAAAAACCATAACTGGCCAAGCTGAAATTGGCAGTATGGTTATTGTGAAAGATGTAACTGGTAAAGCGTTAGCGGAAACGATAGTGGGAGCTGATGGTAAATTTAGTCTGACTTTAGTTCATGCTTTGACCAATGGCGAACAGCTTTATGTAACTGCTAAAGATCAAGTTGGCAATGAAAGTACAGCTACTCTGATCACAGCCCCTGATACAACCGCACCTGTTGCAGGGCATCTGGCTTTTACACATTTTGTTGATAGTGGTTATTCGGATACGGACTATATTACACAAAATAATACGTTTGATCTGCGCTTAATAGGACAAGAGCAAGGAACAGTAGTTAAATACCAAGTGTCTAAAAATGGTAGTGAGTGGACTGAGACCGTTGTCACACAAAAAGATTTGTCAGATGGGGTTTATCAATTTAAAGCCATTGTGAAGGATCAGGCAGGGAATAGCAGTGAAGTGTTGTCTCAGCGTGTGACTGTTGATAAAACGCCACCGCAGGCAGGTATTTTATCCTTTACCGATTTTACCGATACAGGTGTTTCAGCGACGGATTACATCACCAATGATCAGACCTTTAATTTGAGCCTTAAAGGGCAGGAACAAGGAACAGTAGTTAGCTATCAAGTGTCTAAAAATGGCGGTGAGTGGACTGAGACCGTTGTCGCACAAAAAGATTTGTCAGATGGAGTTTATCAATTTAAAGCCATTGTGACGGATCCGGCGGGGAATAGCAGTGAAGTGTTGTCTCCGCTTGTGACTGTTGATAAAACGCCACCGCAGACTGGTGTTTTATCATTTATAGATTTTACCGATACAGGTGTTTCAGCGACGGATTACATCACCAACGATCAGACCTTTAATTTGAATCTTAACGGACAGGAACAGGGAACAGTAGTTACCTACCAAATGTCTAAAAATGGCGGTGAGTGGACTGAGACCGTTGTCGCACAAAAAGATTTGTCAGATGGAGTTTATCAATTTAAAGCCATTGTGACGGATCAAGCGGGGAATAGCAGTGAAGTATTGTCTCCTATCGTCACAATAGATACGATCGCACCAGCTGC
Source organism: Acinetobacter higginsii (assembly GCF_000369845.1). Lineage (NCBI taxonomy): Bacteria > Pseudomonadati > Pseudomonadota > Gammaproteobacteria > Moraxellales > Moraxellaceae > Acinetobacter > Acinetobacter higginsii. Next base: position 451,650 of record NZ_KB850223.1, read on the forward strand.
AGGTACTTTAAAAATAGTTAATTTAAATGACACTGGGAGTTCACCTTTTGATCGAATTACCCAAGATAATAGCTTTGATTTACAGGCATTAAATCCAATTGTAATTAATAAAGAAGCCACGCTTAATAATCGCTATGAAGTTTCTAAAGATGGTGGGAAAACCTGGGCAGAAACGACTGTTAAACAAGTTAATTTAGCTGATGGTACTTATTTATTTAAGGTTGTTGGAACAGACATTGCGGGGAATATTGTAGAAACTGCAATTGAAAAAGTTGTCGTGGATACAGTAGCTCCAGAAGTTGCGACCAAGCTTAAGCTTGTAGAGGGAGGATCTGGTTCAATCTTAACAGGCACCGCAGAACCTGATGCCACAATCCAAGTGTATGATCAAAATAATAGTTTGGTTTATCCATGGGACACGACAGTTAATTCTGATGGCACATTTGCTATAGATTTTAGTCAATATTATTTAAAAGAGCAGACTTTAACGGTAACAGTAACTGACCGCGCGGGAAATGTGTGTGAAAAGGTAGCCATTGTTGCACCTTTAGATAACATTAAGCCTGAACCCATTCAATCGATTGAGTTCAATGAGGACGGTCGTCGTTTTACTGCAATAGCAGAAGCCAATAGCATAGTTAGAATCTATGATGTAAATCATAACGAAATTGGGCGTGGTTATGCCGATAGTGAAGGTAAAGTTTCAGGTCAATTAAATTATGTTTATTTAAAGGGGCAACAATTAAGTTTTATTGTTTTTGATCGGGCAGACAACCAGAGTGAAGCCGTTACTGCTTATGCACTAAATGATAATACACCACCAGAGGCAGCGACAAATCTTCTTCTGGCTGAAAGTCATAATGGATCGATTCTAACGGGTATGGCAGAAGCAAATGCCACGATCTTGATCTATGATGAAAATAGTCAGTTAGTTTATTCATGGAATAATACGGTTAATGCGGATGGAACATTTGCTGTCTATCTAAATCAATATTATTTAAAAGGCCAAATATTAACTGTAACTGTGATTGACCGTGCAGGAAATGTCAGTGAAAAAACCAGCATTGTTGCGCCTATAGATGATATTAATCCTAACCCCATTCAATCAGTTAAGTTTGATCAAGATGGACGTCGTTTTACAGCAATAGCAGAAGCCAATAGTACAATTAAAATTTATGATGCAAACCACAATGAAGTTGGACGCGGTTCTGCGGGGAGTGATGGTAAGGTTTCAGGTTGGTTTGATAATGTCTATTTAAAAGGACAACAATTAAGTTTTATTGTTTTTGATCGAGCTGGAAATCAAAGTGAAACTCTTTCACTTGAAGCCATAAACGACTCAACTCCACCAGATGCGGCTAAGAGTCTTAAATTAACGGAGGGCAGCGATAGCTCGATTTTAACGGGTATCGCTGAACCTAATAGCATCATTCAAGTTTATGATCAGAATAATAATCTAGTCAGTAGATGGAGCAGTACGGCATATAGTGATGGCACATTTACTGTTTATTTGAATCAATTTTATTTAAACGCGCAGACGTTAACGGTCACAGTCACTGATCGTGCAGGCAATGTGAGTGAAAAAGTAACGATTGTTGCGCCATTAGATGAAGTTGCACCTCTCGCTGCTGAAAATATCAGCATAAATGAAGCAGGATGGATTTCTGGTCTGGCTGAATCAAATGCAAGAGTTGATATTATTGATCAATATGGAAATTTGATCACAACGACTGTGGCCTACAATGGCTCTTTTTCTCACTCGATCAACTATAGTCAATATCAAACACAAACCTTAAGTTTTGTGGTGAGAGATCCTGCAGGAAATCGCAGTGATGTTGTACAAAAAGTTTTGCCTGTATTACTCAATACCCCGCAAGCTGTGACAGATTTATTGCTTGATACAGAAGGACATAATTTATCTGGTCAGGCAGTTGCTGGTTTGCAGATTATTGTCAGTAATGCAATAGGGGAGCGTGTTGATAGTAATTGGTGGAATTTAGTTGTTAATGAAGATGGTACGTTTAATATACAGCTTAATAACTACTATTTACAGGGACAGACATTATATGTCCGAGCCTTAGACCCAACGAACAGTCTATATGGTCCAATCACTGAAGTTATTGCACCTTTGGATAATATTGAGCCACTGCTCAGTGAGGTGGTTATTACTGAAAATGGTGATGGAATTAGTGGACAATCTGAACCAAAAGCTACAATCAAAGTCATTGATGCTGATGGTGATGTTCGTGCAGAGTTCAACACAGATGAAACGGGGCATTTCAATTTAAGTATTTATCCACCAGTTTTACGCGGTGAGCAGTTATTTATTACTGCAACGGATTTAGCAAAAAATGTCAGCACGCCAGTTCACATTATTTTTAATGCCGATAGTAATGCGCCCAGCCCAGCTGAAAATATCGTTATGTCTGACAATGGTTTCTTTATATCAGGAGATGCTGTACCCGATAGCTACTTAAAAGTTGTAAATGCTCAAGGTTTTCTTGTTGGTGATATCGTTGTCGATAAATGGGGACATTTTAATATTGAATTAAATCGTTCTCAAGCGACGGGTGAGGTACTACGGGTTGTTGTAGAACAAAATGGCTATCAAAGTAACTATACCGAAGTTATTACGCCAGTCGATACTGTCGCACCAGCTGCGGCAACGCAATTTGCAGTCAATCAATCTGGTTATCTCATCGGTCATGCAGAACCTAAGGCCTTAGTTGAAATAACTTATAATTTTGACGGTCAGCCGTCTTATACCAATACAGTTATTGTGAAAAAGGAGGGAATATTTGAAGTCTATATGAATAATAAAGCAACCTCATTGGCTGTGACTGTAATTGATAGTGCGGGAAACCAAAGTGCTACGGTAATAATTAAACCAACAGAGATTCCCCAGATTAAGGTAGATCAATTTAGAGGAGATCAGACTGATAATATTTATCAAGTAGATCATGGTTCTGATTTTATCCAAGAATATCGTATTGAGCATTATGAAAATTATAAAGAAGTGTGGGTAGATGATAGCCATTATGTATCTCAGTGGTTTGATGGATATTATGAAAAGCAATGGATAGAAGGCCATTATGAACCAGTTTTAATAGAAGGCCATTATGAGGAAATTTGGTTTGACAATGGGGAATGGCGCTACCGTGATTACTATAGTGATCAGGACGGTAAGCGTTACTATACTGATGATGGTTCATATGATGCTTATGTAAATCAGTATTTTGACTCCGAATTAGGATTATGGCAGGACGGTTATGCCCTTAATGGACCTGAGATTGAGCAAGAGTGGGTCAGTAATCTGTATTCTGAGCAGATTTGGTTTGGTGATTCTTACAAAGATCAGTGGGTTGAAGGTCATTATGAAAATGTTTGGATTGAAAGACATGAGGAGTATTCGTGGGTTGAAAGTGGTTATTGGGAAAATCAACTGATCGAATCTGGTTACCGAGATGTAGACTTTGGTGGGCATGATAAAGTTTTGAGTTCTGTAAGTTATAGTCTGATGGGGAATTATGACTGGGTAAATGACCCAGAAAGTATAGAAAGACATTTAGAAAGTGGGCGTTATATTGAAGATCTTGAGCTAGTTGGTAGTGCAAATATCAATGCCACAGGTAATGGATTGGATAATGTGATTACAGGGAACGCTGGGAACAATATTTTGGATGGTCGTGGTGGTCACGATACCTATATTGGAGGTGCTGGTTCGGATACTGTGATTTATAACATATTGAACTATAGTGATGGACTTGTTGATCGCTGGCAAGATTTTCATGTTGGTAACGTTTGGGCAGATTTACAAGCAGATAAGATCGATCTCAGTCAATTATTGACGGATTACACTGGGGATGGTTCGACTGCATCTCTGGAAAAATTCATTCATGTCAAGCAAGAGGGCGAGAATACCATCGTGAGTATAGATCGAGATGGTGAAGCCTCTGTTGAGAACGGTGTTCAATTAGTAGTGCTTAACAATGTCAACACAACATTGAGTGAATTATTGGGTAATCACCAAATTATTATTTAAACATCTTTTTATGAAAATCTAAGAGCTGTCAATGACAGCTCTTTTTCTTGGCTGTAGACAATTTGTTCAATCAAAATCAGTTTGAAGAAAAAATACTAAAAAAGTCGAGTTTTTTTTAATTCGCCCCTTGAAGCTATTTTTTTTAACCCCACAAAAGTGGCATATCAAAATTTTATGTATTGCCATGAATTGGCGATACGAATTAATCAAAAAGACTAAGTCTGATGGAGTTAACTATGAGCAACATTCGTCCATTACATGATCGTGTTGTGATTCGTCGCGTAGAAGAAGAAACTAAAACGGCTGGTGGTATTTTACTTCCAGGTTCTGCTGCTGAAAAACCATCTCAAGGTGAAGTAATTGCAGTAGGTAATGGTCAAATCACTGACAATGGCATTCGTGCTTTAGACGTTAAAGTTGGCGATAAAGTATTGTTCGGTACTTATGCAGGTACAACAGTAAAAGTAAGCGGTGAAGAGCTCTTGATCATGAAAGAGTCAGATATCTTAGCTGTACTTGAAGGCTAATCGATACATAACTCACAAATTAATCAGATACAGTATTTAAAAAGATTCGGAGTTTCACATGTCAGCTAAAGACGTAAAATTTGGTGATTCAGCTCGCTCAAAAATGATCGCAGGCGTAAACACACTTGCAGATGCAGTAAAAGTTACTTTAGGCCCTAAAGGCCGTAACGTTGTCATCGACCGTTCTTTTGGTGCACCACACATCACAAAAGATGGTGTAACCGTTGCGAAAGAAATTTCTTTAAAAGACAAGTTTGAAAACATGGGTGCTCAACTTGTTCGCGAAGTTTCTTCTAAAACAAATGACATCGCGGGTGACGGTACAACAACTGCAACTGTACTTGCTCAAGCAATTTTAAATGAAGGGATCAAATCTGTAACTGCAGGTATGAACCCAATGGATTTAAAACGTGGTATCGACATCGCAGTGAAAACTGTAGTTGAAAATATCCGTACCAATGCAAAGCCTGCTGATGATTTCAAAGCAATTGAACAAGTAGGTTCAATCTCTGCGAACTCTGATACGACTGTTGGTAAACTTATCGCTCAAGCGATGGAAAAAGTTGGTAAAGAAGGTGTTATCACTGTAGAAGAAGGTTCTGGCTTCGAAGACGCTTTAGACGTTGTAGAAGGTATGCAGTTCGACCGTGGTTATATCTCTCCATACTTCGCGAACAAGCAAGATACCTTAACTGCTGAACTTGAAAATCCATTCATTCTTCTTGTTGATAAAAAAATCGGCAATATCCGTGAATTGATCGCTGTATTAGAAGCTGTTGCTAAAACTGGTAAACCACTTCTTATCATTGCTGAAGATGTTGAAGGTGAAGCGCTTGCAACACTTGTTGTGAACAACATGCGCGGTATTATCAAAGTATGTGCGGTTAAAGCACCAGGTTTTGGTGATCGTCGTAAAGCAATGCTTCAAGACATCGCGATCTTGACTGGCGCGACTGTGATTTCTGAAGAAGTCGGCATGTCTTTAGAGCAAGCTTCTCTTCAAGATCTAGGTACTGCACACAAAATCACTGTTTCTAAAGAAAACACTGTGATTGTTGATGGTGCTGGTAATGCTGCACAAATCGCTGAACGTGTTCAACAGATCCGTGCGCAAATCGAAGAATCTACTTCTGAATACGACAAAGAAAAACTTCAAGAACGCGTTGCTAAATTAGCTGGCGGTGTTGCAGTCATCAAAATTGGTGCGGCAACTGAAGTTGAAATGAAAGAGAAAAAAGATCGTGTCGACGATGCTCTTCACGCAACTCGTGCAGCAGTAGAAGAAGGTGTTGTTGCAGGTGGTGGTGTTGCACTGGTACGTGCTGTAAACGTATTGGATGGCTTAAAAGGTGCGAACGAAGATCAAACTGCAGGTATCAACATTTTACGTCGTGCGATTGAAGCGCCGCTTCGTCAAATCGTTTCAAACGCAGGTGATGAGCCTTCAGTTGTGATCAATGCAGTTAAAGCGGGTGAAGGTAACTTCGGTTATAACGCTGCAACTGGCGAATATGGCGATATGTTAGAGATGGGTATTCTTGACCCTGCTAAAGTAACGCGTTCTGCTCTTGAACATGCAGCTTCTGTTGCAGGTTTGATGTTGACAACTGAATGTATGATTACTGATATCCCTGAAGACAAACCAGCTGCTCCAGATATGGGCGGTATGGGTGGTATGGGCGGAATGATGTAAGCCGCGCATATTTAGTTTAAATTATTGTAATTTAATAATATTTAAACTATATTTGTTGAACTTACTCATAATGTTACTCACATTCAAGTTTGTTACAAAAAAGGTCACAAATTTTATTTGTGACCTTTTAAATTTTATAGATCTACTAGATCTCTTAAAAACTAAAGTCATCATATTAGATAAAAATTTAACTATTGGATGAATGAAAATATTGAAAAAATACGCCTGAGAAAAATCAGGCGTTTTTGACTTAGAACAACAGCTATTTCATTCTAACGTAAGAGTGGAGTTTTCCTCATGAATAATACAGGAAAGGACATAGCTATTAAGCCAGTAATTTTTACGTCCATCTTTGATTGGTCTTGTCACGCGACCAGTTTTAATTCGATCATATAGCTCCTTTTCTGAAATATTCATGCGCAAAGCGAATTCGGCAGTAGATACTCGACGTTCGGTATTAGTTAGGTCTATAGATACAGCCATTAAATATCTCCTTCAATAAAGTTTTAAGAGAAAACCTCTTAAAATAAAGGCTATCAAAATATAAAAAAAAAAGATGAGATATATGGAAAAAACCAAAAAAAAGATGAGAAATTTTTAAAAAATCAAAAAAAGACTTATTTTTTATTATATCAGTAAATAATCTTTTGTTAGTTGTGGGTAATAACAATGTTGATAGCTTAGCTCATTTAAAATAAATGAGCTAAACGTATACTACATTATCGTTTAATTTATGATTTATTTTTAAAAAGATTTTGGGGGTCGGATAAAATAGCATTTTTTTTATTGTTAAATTTTCTACCAATTTCTGAGAATTTAAATTCATTTATTTCATATTCTGAAAATACTTCTCTGCTAAAATAATTTTTAGTCTGATAAAGCTCTATCATCTTAAGTGTAATATCCAGATAATTCATTTCAACATCTTTAGATTTTAAAAATGATATAAGCACACTGCCAAGAAAAAATTTCTCATGATTCTCTTGCTTTCGATCTTTTATCTTCTGATCTCTTTGCTTATACGAATTATTCAAAGATTTTTTAATTTCATTGTGTGCTTTTTGTTTTATTGAATCAGGAACTCTTCGATTGTAGTTTCTTAGCATTTTTAATGCGATTTTTCTTATTTCATCAGTTTGAAAAGAAGGATCTTCATATCCACTCATATCAACGATATCATTTTCAATATCAGAGCGATCACTCTTTTTGATTGAGCAGATAGCGTCCATTACTTCTTCTAATCTATTTAATTCTAAAACTTTATGATATTTGTTTCTCAAATTTTTAATGTCTTCTTCTGTAAATTGATTTGCAGTTTTCGATTGAATTAATTGTAGTATTAACTCATCTGAATGAGTACGTTTAGCTATCTGTTTTAAGTGTTTTTCGACTCTTAAAATTATCTCATTCACTGTTAATTTTACTCTAGTCATTTTTAAACCATCTTTATTTGAGAAAATTTTGGTATATCACAGAGTCTTAAAAAAAATTGTCATAAGTTGATGTTTTCAAAAAATACTACTCTTCTGTTAATTTGAGCTGTTAATTTATGGCTGTTAATAGTGGGACAGATAAAAAATCTTTTTTGCGAATGCAAAAAAGATTTTTTATAGCTCGTATCCGTGTCTTTTTAAATTTCGCTTCGCTCTCATTTAAAAGACACTTCCCCTCGTGCTGCGCAGCCCTGTTAATTTTTAAGTTTATGATTTTTAAAGATTATATGGTGTTACTCTTATGTGCTATCGGCGTTACTCATATTTTTAGTAGGTGTTACTCTTATTTAGCTAAGCTGTTACACGTTTTTTATGAATAGCTTATATATCTGTTTTTATTGATAAAAGTTCATGTTTTTTTAAATTTTTTAGTCTGTTACTCTTATTTTTGGGTTTTGTTACTCATGTAGTTTTATTGAATGTGTTTTTTTTATCGAAATTCAAGTTTTTTTCATTTTTCTTCACGAAACGAATCATGAAATTTTAAAATTTTGTAGGATCCGATATTCCAATTAAATTAATATCGGAAGTAAAAATGTATTATTTTCATTTAAGTCACAACGTTAAAGGTGATAGTCAAATAAAATTGAGTGACGGTCATTCAAAGTATCGACTATCAAAAAGTGCCTATCACTATATTACTCGCACCTTATATTTTTCTAAGCATAAAAGTGACATTGAAGAGCTTGAATATTGTGCTTCTTATCATATGCCTCAATGGGTAGATAATCATCCAGAAAAATTTTGGCATGCGGCAGATCAATATACAAGTTTGACCCGACGAACCTCATCGCATATTACAATTGCTTTGCCAAAAGAATTGGATAAAAATCGCCGTATTGAATTGTCTGAAAGGTTAATGCATGAGTTTTGTGGTCAATATAAAATGCCATGTACAATCGCAATTCATAATCATGTTGCAGCACTGGATGGACAGTCAGAACAACCACATTTACATTTATTATTTTCAGAAAAAAGTATGCTGGATAATATTCAACGTTCCCCTGAGCAGTTCTTTAAGCAATATCGTCAAAAAAATCCTGATAAAGGTGGTGCATTAAAAATCACGGCTGATGTGCTTGGGTTTGGTCGTAATATATTATTTCACTATCGAACAAAAACTGAAAAAATAATTAATGAATTTTTAGAAAAATATGCGCCAACCAAGATTGTAGAAATTCATGGTGTTCAATTAGAAGTGAGTAGTGCAGTATCGTGTTTATCAAATGAAGATTATAATAAAAAATATGGAACTAAATTAAAGGATGTGCCTCAAATTCCTAGACAGTTACTGTATAGCACCGATCCTGAAGATCAAGACAAGGTGGCAAATTATAGAAAGGAGATTCGGGAAATTCGTCAAAATAACCTGTGTGAACTCTATAAAAAAGAGTATGAGTTAGCGTTGGCTAAAAAATATGAACAGGAAAATGCGAATACACATCAGCGTGATCAATCGAAAAATCTAGATTTTGAGTTTTAATATATAGATGAAAAAACCAAAGTTTGTTATCTCTGATGAGCCAGTTCAATGGATTTAATCAGTCTTTGTTCAACCTTTGATTTAATCAAATGATCCATCTATGCACTTTAATAGATGGATCATTTGAAATTGGTCTTAGTACAATTTGACCTACTTCTTTAAATAATTTTCCATTTGCAATTGCTCAAGTTGATGCCACTGATAGCGCTCATGTCCTGCAAAATTCTGTTTGATAAATGCAATATGTTGAAGAATCCGCTTCTGATACTTTAAGAGTTGTTGAATACGTTGATCATCATAATCAATATCTACACGTTGCTGCCTGAGTGCTTGATAAAAGCAGCGGTAATTCATATCCATATTTTTTAACGTTTCTTTTGATGCAGTAGGGTGGAGGGGGTGGCTCAATCCTTTTACTGAATAAGATTCACACGTGACAAAGTTGGGGCGCAGACGGGATTCTTTTGCCACTTTTAATGAGGGTTCAACTGTATTTGATTTAACTTTGATGGCTTGAAATGCCTGTTGAATTGAATTCATTAACATGGATGACTGGACTGCTTGGGCAGACTTCTCCAGAGAGGGTGTGATTATGACTGGATCAGGAGTTGGGACTATCTCGTTAGGCAGATTGTTTTGTCCATTATTCAGCGTGATGAGTTGTTTTAATTTCTTATAGTTAATCGTATAGAAATTGGTTTGTAGCCATTTGTTCTGTGCCAACTTTTCAATCACAAGAATTCCAGCTTGCTTTAACTTTGCCACAATTCGTTTGATTGTTGATACGCTATAAACGCCAAGTGTTATCTGCCATTGCTCGTAGCTATGGAACCAATACTTTTTTCCATTAAAAATTTTCCCTTCGTTATTTTCTAAGCAATAATGCAATTTCTGTAGAAAATTGGCGGCCGCAACGCCATACGCTTTTGCAAGCGTAGGCGAAGCAATTAAAGGATAGTCTCCCGAAATCAGGAGATTGTTATTCTTCTTAGCCTGGGACATGACCAGCTCCAAACAGCACACGTTGTGCGCGTTCAATCAACTTGTGACGTTGATGCGTACGGAATGCCCATAGAGAGGAGAGGTTGTTATTTTGATTGAGCTTTGCGACTTTGAGAATTTGTTCATCATTCATTTCATTCATACATTCACGAATGATCTGATGTGCTTGTTCAAGTTCGTTGAGTAAGGAATTTGCGGTATCAACAGCGATATAGAGGTTAGCGAGTGTCTGACGCTGAGGATTTGAAATAGATTTACCGAGTTCAACAATCAGTTGAGAGGCTTGTTTTTTAGGTGTGCAAGTGCTTGCACCATGAAGAATTGCGTTCATAGTCGTTTCCTTGTGAGTAAGTTTTTAAGGCTTACCAGCATCACTTTCCTACGGTGATGGTGGCAGCTCGACAGGAGTAGGAAATACCGCTCACAAGGTACGGCCAGCCAAAAGGCTGTCCTGTCAAGCCGCCATAACGACTGCTAAAACAGTAGGCAAAAAAATAGCCGCTAGTGCGACTGTATTTTGCACCTTGTGAATAGTATCAGGTTTCCTACGCCTGAACACAGATTTTGCTGTGTAGGATTAGCTTAGCTGGGTATACCTTAACCTGTCAACAATTCAATTTGATGTTTTTACATATCTTAACATTAAATAATGTATTGATTAACCTGAAGATATTTTTGATTGCTGACGGCTAGGAAGCTGTTTGTTAGTAGTGTTTATGGATGATGGTCATTGTTCAATGTTTATTCTTTTTGGTGCTTTAAGGAATCATTGGAATAGGTATTAGATATTTTTAATCCATAAAATTTAGAGTGACTGTTGGTAATCATGAGCTGAATTCATGATCCATTCATCACGGACTCAATAATATTGAAGACTTTCACTAAGCTTTCTCTAATATGAATAGGTTGAATTAGGATATCACCCATAGCTGTATTGAATAAGATCATACAAGGATAAGTCCAATCGGAATCTTAGCTGATATGACTAATCCCATTTCATTAGTCCAAATATTTAAAGGTATGGTTGGGAGATTTATTGATTCATTTTATTGTTTTATTTTAATAAAGAAGAACAGTTCATTTTAGACTCATCCATGAGATCAAAATAAGCCAATCGATTGGTTTAATTTGGTCTAATGGGAAAAATCAATCACTTAGATTAAATTCGTTGAGTCCAAACTGATCGTCCAGTTTTTAGTATTGCTAAAATTGACTAAAGCGCTGGATAAAATTAATATGGGCTCGCTGGCCTACATTGCCAGTCGGTTTTAGCAGACCGTATTCATCTAGCACATGACATTTATATTTTTGGATATAAATTGAGTGTGGGAATCCTCTCGTCCCCCTTTTTTTCTATGGTAGGACGGAAGGGGGACACCTTCGGGTGTGCTGATTCCTAGATGATCAGTCTGCTAACCCCTTTTCGTTCTGCCACCATTATTTAGCAGTAATTGGTAGAACTTCTATAAACATCTAGGAGCTTCTCATGCTGTATCTATCTTTTCTCATTTGTGCCTCACCACCTGTTCAACCTTGTTGTGCTTTGCAGCGGGGACTAGACGGCTAATTTTTATTATTCGTCTGTATTAAAAAAACATTTTACAAGAACAATCCAACGGTGGATGGCAAAAACACGCCTATAAAAAATAGATCTTTTTATATTTATATCTGCTGGTGATTGTGAATTGCATTGAACATGCGGGGAACAACCATGACTGAATTAACCAAACCTAAAATCATTCCAATCGAAAACCGTCCACAAAAATCCAAGCTATTTTTAAAATGTGTAGTGGCACCGATTGTGATCTTTCTGATCATTGGCAAAATCTTTTCCTTTGGATGGTTTGGCTACTTTTTCTTTGGCTTTGACCTATTCTGGTTTGTAATCATTTACTACCTTTATCAATACGGAAATACTTACTTTGATGGGATGACCGAACAACTGAAACGCCAAGGTGAAACTTTTAATTATCAAAATCGTGGAGTCTGGATTAACAGTCAAGACAAAACCATCATCCTGTTTGATCAGCCTGACCAACGCTTAGTCAAATATCCTTTTGACTATATAACTTCTGTTGGACATTACAATCTGGTTGAAGATCGCTTTAGAACCACGACTACCGTGATCAGTAACCCAATGATGGGAACCCATGTTAACCAACAAGTACATCGAACACCAATGAAACGTGAGTTCCAAGTCAATATTGGAACACGGGATCAATTTAAACCGAATTATAGTCTTAAAGTGCTGTTTCCTTGGCGTAGCCCTCAGATGGCCAGTGAAATCCGTCAACTCCTTTCGGCTGATCACTATCAATAACAACAATATAAAAATTTAAGGCAGTCAATCATGATGATTTCAAGATCGTTTATGCCATCTGTGCTGATGTTGTCAATCAGCACAGTCATGGTCGGATGTGGAGGCGGTTCAAGTGGAGATTCTAGTTCTTCCAATGGCGGCGGAACGGGTAATCTAGATAATGGCAATCCCAAGCCCGTGACCTGTGCTGAAAGCCAATATCTGGAAGACGGTGCATGTAAAAATAAGGCAGTGCAGAATATCCAGTCACTACCATTCAGTACGCTGATTCAAGGTCAAAGCTATCCATTATCGCTGCAAACAGATCAAGGTCTGGCAGTGACTTTTAGCAGTAATACCCCCAACATCTGTAGTGTAAATGATAGTGAACTTAAAGCCCTAAAGGTTGGACAGTGTACTCTGGCACTGACACAGGCAGGCACGGCAAAAGTTCTAGCATTGAATAGCAGCATGACCGTCAATGTGACGTGTGCTGCCGATCAATATCTAGAAAATAATGTTTGTGTAACTAAGGCCAAACAAACCATTACCCCACTCAAAATTAAATACATCCTGACGGAGAGTATTTATTCACTAGAAGCTGAATCCAGTACCAAATTGCCTGTCACGATCAGCAGCCTGTCTACTGCAACCTGTACGTATAGTCAGGGTGAACTCAAGGGGATTGGTGCAGGGTTATGTACCCTTAAACTCACCCAAGATGGTGATACCAAAACACTGGCAGCAGAGAGTAAAACCATCAGCTTTGATGTGTTTAAGGCTTCACCTATGAGCGAGGCACCTGATCTCAACAACTGTTATGCGGGTAAGCTCAGTGCAAAGTTTAGAAATGAATTCTTAAATGAATTCAATACAGTTCGTGCCTTGCATGGGCTGCCAAGTATTACATACGATTATGCCCATGAAGATGAGATGATGCAGACCGCACTGATTCTTGCGGCAAACAACATCTTTACCCATTATCCCGAAGCGAACACCAACTGCTATTCAGATATTGGTGCGGTGGGTGCAAAAACCAGTAGTCTGGAAATGGGGGTAAGGCAGAATAAATATGACTATTCACCTGCCGAAAGCATTACCAATATGGTGCATGACAAATTAAACCTGTTTGCAGGAGATGTAGGGCATCGACTCTGGATGCTCAATCCATTCCTACAAAAATCAGCATATGGTTCAGTCAATGCACCCTCGTTTAAGGATACCCGATTCCCTTATGTGGTCGGGACGTCTTACAAAGTGGTTTATCCCTTTAATGATGCAACGACTGCACCACTCGGTGTGATTGCCTATCCCTACCACAACTATCCAGCCAAATATTATAGGGCGGGTTCAATTCTCTCGATTTCAGTTTTAACTGATCAAAAAAACTTCTTTGCCAATCGCAATGTGGACTACGCCAAAGCCACTGTTGTCGTCACAGAACGAAGTAGTGGAGCTAAACAGAAGATCAGTAATATCCGCTATGAAAATAATGGTGTTCCCAACCATATCCAGTTTAACTTTGACGATTTAAAACTGAACGAGATCTACGACGTCAAACTCAGCAATGTTCTGGTGAATGGTCAGCCTAAAGAATATTCCTACTGGTTTAACGTGAATGATCGGTAATCGAAAATAAGGACAACAACAAAATGACATGTATGATTCAAAAAATTCTCGTTACGAGTATCTCGCTGCTCATGATACATACCGCGACGGCTCAACCTATTTCTGCTTCATCTTTAACTTTAGAGCAGGGATTATCCTGTCTGGATTGGGCTGAAAAAGAACAATCTTTTAGTAACCAACTGGCGTTGGGTGAAAGGACAGATATATCAACGCCAGCTATTATTAAACTTCAGAAACAATTTCAACAGCAATATAGCAAGCAAAAGACCACTATTATCGATGATTCAGATGATGAAGGTTTCTGTGAAGACTGCCCAGAAACAACTGTCTATTTGCCTAGAAACAAAAGCAATCCAATTCAACGGATTGAGACCTCAATGCATGTCAGTGTTGCAGGAGTAAGTACATCGATCTATCGTGCAGATGACATTAAGACAACTCAACAAAAAATTGAGAACAGATTAAATATTAAATTCAGTCGCTATACAGGGCAGCAATTTAAAAACTTTAAACAGCAGTGGGATAAGGCCTTAGATCAGGATAAGGATAACGGAAAGAGAATCAAGACCACACAGGTCTTTCAGAAATACCCACATTTAAAAGTATTCAATGGAGAAGTTTTCCAAAATCAAAAGATCTATACACCCAAACAGATTTATATTTATAGCCAGCCCTATAAACGTGACACTTCTTATCTGAATGACATGATTGCTTTTATCAGTCTTTATGACAACCCAGTCAATTCTTCACAGCACATTTTACAGTGTGGTTTTATTGACAATGTGTTTTAACCTCCAAATAAATAAAGAGTCCAATCAAATGAAAAAATTAATATTCGCAGGATTATGTTTAAGTCTTTCAACACTAGCTTGTGCTGGTGCAAAAGAAAGCCTAGTAGGAAAGCGTCTGGTCTTAGATTTGCCAGATACTGAATGCGCAGGATTGTCTTTTGCCAAAAATAGTAAGGATGCAGCAATGTATGCCGAAATGGGGCAATGCCAAGATCCTTTACCACTTCGAGTAAAATGGCTAGATGACAAGACTTTTATTTTAATTGAGAAAGTACGAACGAATAATATTTCTCCACCACGTAGCTATTTATATAGAGTTCAAAGCGTTAATCAGCGTTATGTAAAATTGACCCAGATATGGACGGGGTGGGGAGATTCAAAAGACGATACGCTAGGCTATTATTTTAAATAGCTTGATCTAAGGTAGGCTAAATATATAAAGCTAAAACGATAATTGACCAGAGGTTTTTAAAACATGAATTACTACGCTGAGGATCCCTTCTAGATAATTTAAACTAGGAGGTAATATGCAAAAGCTGAAATTTCAGTACCAGCGCCCTGTAAAAATCGATCCTAAAGATGGTATCCGAAAACGATATCCCTATATGAGGAATGCTTATTTTAAAAAGTTCAGTACATATCCAGAACGTAGTTTCTATTTTTTTCATTTGATCGAATATAAGGACTATCCTTTAAAACTTCGTGTTGCACGAGGTTCTGGTTTGCCAGAAGAATGGGATGATCTTCCATCTTCAGTCTATAATGTAGCTAAAAGCTGGAAGCATAATTCCAAAAGAAAGCATCAGTACTTTAAAGAGGATGTTGCCTAAAATTTATTTTATCTAAAAATAAGGGAATAGTTTTTCCCTTATTTTTTGCTTAATGCCGAATTTAATAATTACATACTTATCTAGCAGTAGCGGATGATTTGACGAATGTAGAAAACTTAGCTCAAATTTAGCTTAATAGTTGCCCTAAAAAATGGGTAAGTATTAGATAGATCGGATTTGAGCTTATTCATACTCCTTTTGCTGATATTGGTAATAGTTTCGAACATATTCATTCTCAAATGTTGAGGAGAGAGATTTACTTTAATAAAACTTTTTAGTATTTTGTTAGCAAATCAGTAGTATTTCCATCGCTATGCGTTCAAGTAGGTTGTCTAAGCATATACTCGCATTTATCCTGTTTTTGTTTACGATAACAATTACGGGAGTTCATGCGTGGGCACCTGTCTTACTTGAGAATATTGAACACCAACATGAGTTGAGTATTGTTGTTGAGGATGATGCATCTAGTCATTGGTCTTTGCAGCATTCAAATGATTCACTCAAAAATTCTACTGATCATGATACGGAAGCACATACTTGGAAGAATTTTGATGAACCTATCTATCATCATTCAGTAAAACCAATTTCTTCTGATAGTGATTTCAGCATAGATCCAATCTTTATTCTTAGTTTCGCACTTCCACTAGTTTTATTCTTTTTCCAGCTTTTTGAAAA
>NZ_KB850223.1:469083-476507 GCF_000369845.1 Acinetobacter higginsii
TGGTATGTAGCTACTCAGCGTGCTGAAATTTATTCTTCTGAGAGTAAATTGAATGCCAGACAAGCTAACGTTCTTTCCGAACGGCTTAAGTACGGGCGAGTAATTCCTTCCGATGCCCAACTAAGCATAGCACTTTCATCTGAGTCGAAATTGCGCCATCAAAATGAAGTGAAGAAGATTCAGTTCCAGAAAAATCTATGTTCTAAGTTCACTTCCAACCTGCCAAGTAGTGCATTGGAGGTTCCGCTAAGCTTTAATTTCACAGACAAAATAAGTTTGTCTGAGCAAGAAGCAACGCTGAGTTCGAAGCTGAAAAAGACTCAGTTTGAACTGGCCCGTAAAGAAGGAATACCAGATATTACTTTGGGAGTCGGGGTAAGGAACTACCAAGAAACCAATGACAAGGTCTTCCAAGTTTCGACGTCAATACCTCTCAATATCTTTAATCGAAATAAGGGCAATATTGCGATTGCTCAAGCAGAGCATACGAAAGCAGAAACACAGTCTGTGCTTGTGAGTCGTAACTCTAAAATTGAATTGGAAAACAAATCTATTGAGGTTTCCAATTTAATTGATGTGATTAAGCAATATGATCAAACCGTTTTGCCCGCAACAAATGAAAGTCTGCGAATTGCAGAGATGGGTTATCAAGCAGGGAAAAATTCTTTACTTGAGTTCAATAACATCAAGCAAATTTGGCTAGACAAACATCTTGCTCGATTCGATTTGTGGTTGGCTTTGCAGACAGAAATTGCAGAAGTCGAGCGCAACTACATTACTCATTTAGATCAAGAATAAGGGCAAGAATATGAATAAACAAACCAATACATTGATTGCAACAGGTGTCGTTGCCTTACTTATCGTCTTATGTGCTATTGCTTGGTATAAAACTGGTAATAAGACACAAACGAGTGGACATGGTGAGGTCGCCGAAGAAAAAGTAGCTGTAGCGGGAGATGAGAAAGGACCTCACGGTGGTCGTTTGTATCGAGATGGAGATTTCTCTGCTGAGGTTAAGATATTTGAAGAAGGAGTGGAACCACACCTCCGTGTTTATGGGTATTTGAAAGATAAGCCGCTTAAACCAGAAGATTTAAAAGCGAATATTTATATTAAGCGTTTAGATGCTGAGCAGAATATTCAATTCAAACCAGAGAGTGATTACTTGATTGGAAATGAAATTGTCTATGAGCCACATTCGTTTTTAATGGTTGTAAATGTCGATTATCAAGGAAAAAAACATACTTGGAAGTGGGATACGAAAGAAGGTCGTGTCACCATGTTAGACAGTAGTATTAAGAGCAGTGGTTTAGAGCTCTTAAAAGTTGGACCAATGATGTTTGAAAATGCTTTGGAATTGAAAGGTGAATTGAAGTTTCCTGATAATTTTGAAAGCCTTGTTGCACCAAAAGCCAGTGGAACATTGATAAAAACCTATCGTAATATTGGGGATAAAGTAAGCCAAGGAGACTTACTTGCTGTTGTCCAAAGCCAAGATTTAATTCGTTTTAATGCAGATCGTAAAGTTGCTTTGGATACTCTACAGTTTGCTCGCCAAAAAATGGAACAAGAACGAGCATTATGGCAAAAGCGTGTATCACCTGAGATTGATTATATTTCTGCAAAGAGAGAATTTGATGCTGCTCAAACTCGTGCAAATGAGTTGAATAACTTAATAAGCTCTTATGGCGGTTCAGCTAATGGAACAGTTGAAGTTCGTGCAGCAATGTCAGGAACAATATTAGAAATCCTTGGTGCTGTTGGATCTAATGTAAGCTCTTCAACCCCTATTTTTAAAATCGCAAATACTTCACAACTCTTGGCAGTAGTAAATGTTCCTGCTGACAAGCTTAATGCTATAAACCCGACAAACAGAGTCAAAGTTAAGCCTCAAAGTCCAACAGGCACAGAAGAGGCATTGGGAAAAATCAAATATATTAGTGATGTCATCGATACTAAAACACGTACAGCGCAGGTATTTATTGAGATACCAAATCAGTTTAAGTGGCGTTCTGGACAGTTAATCACGGCTCAAATTTTTGAAAATCAAAGTCAAAAGCCAATGGTTGTACGTGAAGATGCGTTACAGAATTTCCGTGATTGGGACGTGGTATTCATTCGTGTTGGTAACGATTTTGAAGCTCGACCTCTAGAGCTCGGCGATAAATACAATGGGTATGTGGAAATTAAATCTGGATTACGAATAGGACAGGTTTATGCCGCAGGAAATTCATATCTTTTAAAAGCAGAGCTAGGTAAATCTGGCGCTACTCATGATCATTAAGGGGAGTAGCGAATATGTTTGATCAGATTGTTAAACTCTCGATTAAAAATCGTTGGCTTGTACTCATCGTATTCCTCTTTGTCGGTGCATTGGGGGCTTATAACTATTTTAAGCTACCAATTGATGCTGTTCCCGATATTACGAATGTACAAGTTCAGATTAATAGTGAAGCTCAAGGACTCTCTCCAATGGAGATGGAGTCTCAGGTGACTTATCCTATTGAAACGGCTTTGGCTGGTATTCCAAATTTAGACTATACCCGATCAGTCTCTAGGTATGGCCTGTCACAAGTGACGGCAATTTTCAAAGAAGGGACTGATATTTATTTCGCCCGACAGTTAGTCAATGAGAAGCTACAAGGGGTGACACCAAATCTTCCCATTGGAATTTCAACTTCTATGGGGCCTGTTTCTACAGGACTTGGCGAAATCTTCATGTATACCGTTGAAAATGCCAAGAACAATCCTAATCCACTTTCACCTACCGAATTACGCACCTTACAAGACTGGGTGATTAAACCTCAGCTTCGAAATGTTGAGGGTGTTAATGAAATCAATACTATTGGCGGTTATCTCAAACAATTTGTAGTTCAACCTGATTATGCTTATTTACGTAGTATAGGGCTAGATCAGAAGGCGATTTTAGAAGCGATCTCTAAGAACAGCATGAACAAAGGCTCGGGATATATTGAGAAAAATGGTGAACAGTATTTGATTCGCTCTGATTCTCAAATTAACTCGATTGAGCAAATCCAGAATATCCCAATTACGACGAGCAATGGTTATATCCTCAGATTGAAAGATGTTGCCAAAATATCTATTGGTCACGAATTACGTACAGGTGCTGCGACTAAAGATGGGCAGGAAATTGTACTGGGTACAGCATTCATGCTTATCGGTGAGAACTCACGAAATGTTGCTCATGCTGTTGATCAAAAACTACAGCAAGTTCAAAAATCATTACCAGAAGGTGTGGAAGCAAAAGCTGTCTATAACCGTACAACTTTGGTTGATGCAACGATACAGACGGTGAAAAAGAATCTTTTAGAAGGTGCGATTCTGGTAATCGTTGTTCTGTTTGTATTTCTTGGTCACTTCCGTGCCGCGCTGATTACAGCTCTAGTTATTCCATTATCCATGCTGATGACAATCACAGGTATGGTGAACCAGAAAATTAGTGCAAACCTTATGAGTCTTGGGGCACTAGATTTCGGGATTATTGTAGATGGTGCTGTTGTAATTGTTGAGGCCTCCTTAGCAAAGTTGGCAATTAAACAAAAAGAGCTTGGGCGAGTTTTAACAAGGCAAGAACGCTTTACGACTGTGTTTGAGGCGACTAAAGAATCCCGCAAAGCGATTCTCTATGGTCAATTGATCATTATCTTGGTGTATCTACCTGTAATGACTCTGACTGGTGTTGAAGGAAAGATGTTTACACCAATGGCTGCAACAGTGGTTATGGCTTTAGTGGCAGCAATGATTCTTTCAATTACGTTTGTCCCTGCAATGGTGGCATTGGTCACTACCGGTGAAATTAAAGAAGAAGAGTCAAAAATCGTCCATGGCATCAAAAGGTTTTATAACCCAATTTTAGATTGGTCTTTAAATCACAGATATTTGCTAATTGCTTTTGTCTCTATTTTCTTTGTTTTTAGTGCAAGTCTTTCGACTCGTTTAGGCTCAGAGTTTATACCTTCCTTAGATGAGGGAGATGTGGCACTACATGCCTTGCGTATCCCTGGCACGTCGTTGACTCAAGCAATTGAAATGCAATACACGTTAGAAAAAGAGATTAAGAAAATTCCAGAAGTTCAGACTATTTTTGCCAAAGTGGGGACTGCTGAAATTGCTACTGATCCTGTTCCACCTAACGTTGCAGATAACTTTGTCATGCTGAAACATCGTAGTCAGTGGCCTAATCCTGATAAGGAAAAGTCTGCGGTTGTTGCTGAAATTGAACGTGTAGCTAAAGGCGTATATGGGAACAATTATGAGTTTACACAGCCGATTCAAATGCGTTTTAACGAACTTATTTCAGGTGTCCGAACAGATGTTGCCGTAAAAATTTATGGTGATGATTTGGAACAGTTACTTGAATCGGCAAACGCTGCCGCTAAGATTTTAGAGGGAGTTAATGGTACTGCTGATCTTAAAGTCGAACAGATGTCTGGTTTACCTATGGTTTCTGTTGAGCTGAAAAAAGACATGATTGCCAACTATGGACTTGATGCAGAGGATGTACAAAAACAGGTTTCTAGCCTAATCACAGGCGAGACAGCAGGTAAGGTGTTTGAAGGAGATCGAAAGTTCGACATTGTGGTACGTATGGACCAAAACTCGGTAACAGATCTAGAAAAGCTGTATCAGATTCCTGTGAGCTTAGCTGATGGTTCGAGTGTTCTTTTATCAGAATTGATCGAGTTAAAAAACGTTCAAGGACCAAACCAGATTTCTCGCGAAAATGGTAAACGTCGTATCGTCATTACAGCAAATGTTCGTGGAACTGATATTGGTAGTTACATTTCAGAAGCACAATCTAAGCTGAATGCTGATTTTAAATTACCAGATGGTTATTGGCTGACTTGGGGCGGTACGTTTGAGCAAATGGAATCTGCTTCAAATCGTCTTATGGTTGTAGTACCGATTGCTTTAATTCTGATCTTTGCCATGATCTATATGGCTTTAGGTAATGTTAGAAACAGTATCTTGGTATTCACGGGTGTGCCATTTGCACTAACAGGTGGTGTGATTGCTTTAGCACTACGTGATATTCCATTCTCAATTTCTGCGGCTGTGGGTTTCATTGCCTTATCGGGTGTTGCTGTGCTGAATGGTTTGGTTCTTGTATCAGCCATTCAGCGACTTAGAGTTCAAGGTGAAAGTGTCATTGATGCAGTGAAACATGGTGCAATGGAAAGACTCCGTCCCGTGTTGATTACAGCTTTAGTCGCTTCATTAGGTTTTATTCCGATGGCCTTAAACGTAGGCATTGGCTCTGAAGTTCAGCGCCCAATTGCAACTGTCGTTATTGGTGGGATTATTTCATCAACCTTACTGACTTTGATTATTTTGCCGACCTTATATGTGTGGTTTAACCAAGGTAGGTCAAGAAAATCAAACGATGCCACTGAACAGGTTGTTTAGGGGCATCTTTAATGACAAATATATTGCGAGATAAACAAAGCAAATTTGTGATGATGTGGCTAGTCTGCATGATCAGTCTCGCTTTATGTTTGCACTTTAATGAGCATGTAACTGACAATGAATTTCAGAGACACGTTTCAATTGATGCAATTCACTCTCACCATCATGAGATAAGCCAACAACATTCACATAGTCACCAAGATAATTACTATGAACATTTTGTTGGCTATGACGTACTTAAATCTGCCGCTTTAGCTCATCTCTTAAAGGGAATTTCGATTCTAGATTGGTCAAAAGAATATGTTTATCTGATGGTGAGTCGTATTTTTAAACCGCCCAAAAAGTTAATGGATTTTCAATTCATTTTAAATTTTGGAGTTTGATATACATGCAAATTATTGATTCACATATTGTGAAATTAAGTGCTTACATAAAGCTATTACTTGCTTTATCCACCGTCTTGGTTAGCCCTACACTTTTTGCTCATGGTGTAGCAGAAGGCGACAAGGGCTATATCCAAGAAATTTATGGTGTTCATGTGATTCCATTCATCTATTTGGGTGCGAAACATATGGTCACGGGATATGACCATTTACTATTTCTTGTGGGCATTATCTTCTTTTTATATCGAATGAAGGACATAGGCTTATACGTTAGCTTATTTGCGCTTGGGCATTCAATCACGATGCTGGTGGGGGTTTATTACAACATTTCGATTAATGCCTACATCATTGATGCAATCATTGGTTTTTCAATCGTTTATAAGGCTCTTGATAACTTGGGAGCATATCAACGTTGGTTTGGTTTTCAACCAAATACAAAAGTCGCGACGTTAATTTTTGGTCTGATTCATGGTTTTGGACTGGCAGTAAAAATTCAGGAATATGAAGTTCCGAGTGATGGACTGTTGGCAAATTTAATCTCATTCAATATTGGGGTTGAACTAGGTCAGTTTATGGCTCTGTGCATCATCTTGTTATTAATGACGTTTTGGAGAAAGACACCTTATTTCTTTAAAACAGCTTATCAAAGCAATGTCTTCCTCATGTTCCTCGGTTTTTTACTTGTTGGCTATCAACTTACTGGCTTCATTACTCAATAAGGATCTAAATTATGTATAACACTGAAATTCCAAAAGATATCGAATTACCTTCATCAAAAAAGTTAATTAAATCAACAGCAATTGCTGCCGTAAGTGCTGTTGTTGTGTTAGTTACTTGTGTCATGCCTGCGGAGTATGCAATTGATCCGACAGGTATGGGTAAAATGCTTGGTTTAACGAAAATGGGAGAAATCAAACAATCACTAGCTGAAGAGTCAGAAAATGGTATCAATGCTGCACAGGCAGTGAATAGTGTTGAACAAATATCAGTAGAAACTTCGACTCAAATGGCAACTGATAATGCTCAAATGATTATGCCTGCTATTAATAAAGAGAGCATTAGTATTGAGCTTAAACCGGGCCAAGCTACTGAAGTGAAACTGACGATGCCACAAAGTGCAAGTGTCAACTTTGATTGGAAAGCTGTTGGAGGTGGTCTTAACTATGATACCCATGGTGATCCAGTGAACGCTTCTAAAGGGTTCTATCATGGCTATGGAAAAGGAAAGAATGAAACAACTCAGCAGGGTGTCTTAAAGGCAGCTTTTGATGGCAAACATGGTTGGTTCTGGCGAAACCGTACGGAAAATCCAGTGACTGTAACTCTACTTGTAGAAGGACAGTTTAGTGAAATGAAGAAAGTCTTTTAAGTTTTGATCAATCTCCTTGGAATAATATTCCAAGGAGATTCAATTGCTAAAGAAGTCAGGTTCTAAAAGGAATCCATAAGATGCTAGAAGTACTAAAAAACACAACATATCGGCATTTGTTTTTGGCCCAAGTAATTGCACTAATCGGAACGGGGTTAATCACAATTGCCCTAGCTTTACAGGCATACGATATTGCAAAGGGGGAAGCAGCTCAAGTTCTCGGTATTGCATTGGCAATTAAGATG
>NZ_KB850223.1:477672-479119 GCF_000369845.1 Acinetobacter higginsii
GACCAGCTACCACAACAAAATAAGGTAGCTTAACTAGAGCAGAGTATCACTTATAAATAAGCTTTTAGTTGTTCAAACATGTGGGACCACCTCTTTATCGGTTCTGCTTTGTTTGTGGTAAGTGCAAAATTACCAGTTGCCATAGTGACTGAATTTAGAGGTGTTTATAGTCGTATAAAGCAGGGAGCTAAAATTTATTTTAATACGCCAAGACTCAAGGCATTGCTTGCTCTAAATCTAGCAATTGCTTCGGCGAGTGCGGTTGTGATTGTAAATACTGTTGTACTGGTTCAATCGACATTTAAACTTACTGAAAATGCAACGACATGGGCATTTGGTTTATTTGGTCTTGGATCAATGTTATCTGCTTTTGTTTTGCCTAAGATATTGGATAAATTTCCTGATCGATCCGTTATGTTGACAGGTACAACAATTCTTGTAATTGGGCTGTTAAGTGGTTATTTCATTACATCTTATAGTGGTTTGCTTGCACTTTGGTTTGTACTAGGTATTGGGTATTCTGTTTCACAAACACCTACAGGACGTTTAATTCGCAAGTCTGCATCGAGTGAGAATAGGACTTCTCTATTCGCAGCCCAATTTGCGTTTTCACATGCTTGCTGGTTAGTGACTTATCCTTTAGTTGGATGGCTCAGTACGAACATAGGAACATTACAAACATTTATACCAATGGCAGTGATTGCAACTATTTCTTTATTATTTGCAATGCGTTTGTGGCCATCTCAGGATGAGGCACATTTACCACACAGTCATGATGATTTACCTCCAGATCATGAGCATTTGCAGCAGCATCGAATCAATGGAGTACACGTTCATGAATATGTTATTGATGACTATCATGAAAAGTGGCCTAAATAACTCTTTTTCGACTAATGACTTAGAAAGAATTCGTCTGTTTGTTGTACAATTCTAAGCTTGTTTTATTGTTCAATAAAAAAGGGGAACAACATGAAAAAACTAATCTTGGTATGTTTAATGGGGCTTGCGGTAACAAATGCTTTTGCTCATTCAGGTGGTACTGATTCTTCAGGCTGCCATACGAATAGCAAGACAGGGGATCGTCACTGCCATTAATAATAAAAATGAGTAGAACATTTTGTTCTACTCATTTTGAATAACGATCTAATAATAATAAGTACTGTTTCATTTCTTCTTCATCAAAATTTTGATCCCCTTTCAATACATGCTCTCTTAGATGTTGTTCTAGAAGTTGCTGCATTAGCCCGTTAACAGCACCCTTAATTGCTGCAACTTGTTGTAAAACATCAAGACAAGAACTTTCAGGCGTTAATAGTGATTTTTCTACAGATGCAACTTGTCCTTGAATTCGTTTAATGCGATTAAGAATTTTTTTATCTTGATGCAAATGAGACATGATTTTTCCTTAAAAAAATATATACTGGGGGGAGTATCTTGGAAAGATAAA
>NZ_KB850223.1:480009-563019 GCF_000369845.1 Acinetobacter higginsii
TGCACCAATATATAAAATCAAGCCACAGAATGCGGAAGCAAAAATCACATACATGACTTTGACTTCAAAATAGAACAAGGCGATGAATGCTGCAACTGCAATAAACAAAGCTTCATAGTTGAATGGATGATCAAAACCATTCGGCCATAAAACGTGGTAACTAAAGAAAAGTGCAAGATTTAAAATTACGCCAACAACAGCGGCAGTGATTGCTGTTAAAGGGGCGGTAAATTTTAATTCATTATGAGTCGATTCGATAATCGGGGCACCAGCTAGAATAAAAATGAAAGAAAATAGAAAAGTAAACCAAGTAACAATGACAGCACCTAAAGCACCTGCTAAAAATACATGATCACTTCCTAATAGTGCATGATTAAATCCACCTAAGAACCCTACAAATGCAACAACCATAATCAGAGGACCTGGGGTGCTTTCGCCAAGTGCTAGGCCATCAATCATTTGGGTTGGACTCAACCAGCCATAAAAATTTACAGCACCTTGATATACGTAAGGTAATACGGCATAAGCCCCACCAAACGTTAACAGCGCAGCCTTTGTGAAGAACCAAGCCATTTGTGTATAGGCATGATCCCACCCTAGGCTTAGGGTCAAAGCTATAATTGGTGTAAACCATAAGATCGCACCAATGAACAATATTTTTCCTAAGTGCTTCCAACTAAATATGGCATGTTTTGGGGTTGGTGTATCATCATCAATTAATGCAGGACCATAATCTTTTTTGCCTTGCTGATGTGAACCTCCACCCGTAAAAAAACTTGGATATTTTTTACTTGCCAAGTATCCAATGATTGCAGCGCTTAGAACAATTAAGGGGAATGGTAGGTTAAAGAAAAAGATAACAACGAAAGCAAGTGCAGCAATTGCCCATAAAAATTTATTCTTTAAAGATCGGCTGCCAATCCGGTAAGTTGCATGAAAGACGATAGCAACAACAGCTGGTTTAATTCCATAAAAGAGGCCAGCAATGATAGGAACATCACCAAACTTTACATAGACCCATGAAAGGGCGATCAGGATAAATAAAGAAGGTAAAACGAATAAGACACCTGCAACAATACCACCTATAGTCCTATGCATTAACCAACCTATGTAGGTTGCTAATTGTTGAGCTTCAGGTCCGGGTAATAACATGCAGTAGTTGAGAGCATGTAAGAAACGTTTTTCAGAAATCCAACGTTTTTGTTCAACAAGTTCTTGGTGCATGACAGCAATTTGCCCCGCTGGCCCACCAAAACTAATAAATCCCAATTTAAGCCAAAATAAGAAGGCTTGCCAAAAATGAACTGGCTGTGCTGGCTCATCGGGTGCAGCGGCTTGTTCTTGTTCCATGATTATTCTCTTGATAGGTTGGCATATAAGCCATCGAAAATGTGATTCGATAATGCAAATAATTGGTCATCGTCACTTATCTGACTTCGAATTCCTTGAATAACTTTTTCAATACCAATTGCTTCGGGAGGTTCAATCCCACCTACATCAAGGTAATGAACAATTTCAGCGATTTTCTTTAATGCGGGTGTTTCTAGATCAAAACTATGTAAAAGAACTTCGAAGGTCACCCAATGATTGATATGACTGAAAGTTGCGCCATCAAAATCGAATCCAAATGCTTCTTTTGGGCAGTCACTTGGTGTTTCTAACCAAATGAATGTTGGTGAGGTATCAATAAATGTCTTTATTAGCCATGCAGAGGCTAGACGATCAATCCAAGGTCTTTTACGTGTTGCCCAAATTCTATTCTGATAACTAGCTTTATCTAGAAGTTGAATGTGAGCTTGTATTGCTTGAGGCTCATTCACTTCACCATGACGTGCAATTGAAAGTTCTAATGAAGATAGCTCATTTAAAACCTGTGCTTGAGTCTCATCGGGGTAGTAGTCAATTTCTACAAGCGCATCGATATTTTTTCGTAATTTACGAACTTGTTTGAGCAGTTCTTTCTTTTCGTCTTTGGTCTGCCGATCTCTTAATTCGGACAGTTGTTTATAGAGAGCATCGTATTCTTCTTTTCGACTGAAGAAAGGGGCTAGTTCAAGATTTATAGGTTGGTCTGCATGAAATATATAAGCAGCCCCTTGTTCTGAAATAACATCATCAGCAATAGGATTAAATTTCTCACTATGAGAAATAGGGAGCAAATAGACCCCATCTCTTAGAATTGCTGCACCACTTGCTTTGAGGGATCGCCAAACTCTCATGCGAGTGGTTGTGTTCTGTGTGGGAAGTGATGATATGAGTAAGGATATTTTCATGTAATATACTCAACTTATTTGTTTAGTATATTACTTTTATTTTTACTGTGGTACAAATATTAAGAAATGATTTCTTATATCAGGATAAATATTAAGACGGGCGGCAGATAAGCTTTGATTGAAGTAGAATTAAAGTTGAAAACTATTCGATGTGTTTACGTTACTGATCTATTGTGCTGAAAAAAGGCTCAGTCGTAGTTAGCTTGTAGAGATGGCAATTTCTATTTTGAAGATTATGTTAGATAGCTTTAAAAAGTTTATGCTTAAGTTGTATATTATTATTTTTAGAAATAATAATATCTTAGTTATTAAGCTATATTCATAGTCGAATTTTTAAAAGCTTAAAATAAATAATTGGGGATAATAATGCGCATTGAAAAAATTAAAGTAGAAGGTTTTAGGCTTCTTGAGAGTGTCGAATTCGGATTGGAAGAGAATTCAACTGTAATTGTTGGACGTAATAATAGTGGAAAGACATCTTTTACCAGTATTTTTGATTGTTTTTGTGGTGAATCTGGAACAAGATTTCGGCTAGAGGATTTTTCAGTTTTATCACGAGAGAAATTTTTAAAAGCTAAAGAATTAAGAGAGGCGGGGGAAAGTTCAGAAGTAATATTCGAAGCACTTCCTCGAATCTCTCATACACTTACATTTCAATATAATAAACTTTCTCCTGATTTAGGTTCTCTATCCCCTTTTGTTATTGATTTAGATGAAGACTCTACAACGGCTATTGCGCGAGTTGAGTATCGGCCTATTTTGAAAAATATGCATTTGCTTTTTGACCTTACCTCATCTTCCGCAGTGGTTGAACCTCGTACACATTTTTATAAAAATTTGAAGGGTAATTTGTCTAAAGCTTATGGGGTTCATGTAAGTGCAATTGATCCTACTGATAGTACAAATACGAGAGATTTTGAAGGCACATCTGCTTTAATAGCATTATTACAATGTAACTTTGTATTAGCTCAAAGAAATCTTGATAAAACAAAACTAGGGGATGCTGATGTAATAGGTAAATTGCTTAGTGAGCTATTTAAGACAGCTACAGCACCATCTGCTGCTGAGGCAGATCAAAATTTAGCTATAAGATTAAAGCAATCTGTTGAAAGTATTGAGCATAATGTCCAACTCGACTTTGATGGCATGCTTAAAGAATTATTGCCAGTTATGAACGTAATGGGATTCCCAAGTCTTAATGATACTGAGATAAGACCAGAGACATCATTAAACGTGGAATCATTATTATCAGGGCATACTAAGGTCGTTTATAGCGGAGTTGATGGAGTACATTTACCAGAAGGGTATAATGGTCTAGGAACCCGTAATTTGATTTACATGTTGCTACAGTTAGCAAGCTATCACAAAATCTATAGATCAAAATCAATTAGCCCTGCTACTCATTTAATATTTATTGAAGAGCCAGAAGCTCATTTACATCCTCAAATGCAGGAGGTTTTTATCAATCAATTAAATGTGGCTGTTCAAAAATTATCGGAAAATTATTCTAACAAAGATAAATGGAATATCCAGTTTGTTATCACAACACACTCCCCACATGTTGCGAATGCTGCAAAATTTGATGCTGTTAGATATTTTTATAATGAAATTCATAAGACAGAAAACGTACGTCATACAAAGGTTAAAGATTTTAAGAAGGGGTTGAGTAGTATTTCTGTTAAAGATCAAAAATTTTTACATCAATATATGACCTTAACGAAATGTGATCTTTACTTTGCTGATAAAGCTATCTTAGTTGAAGGGACAACAGAACGTTTATTAATGCCAAAGTTATGTCAATTAGTTGATGAGTCTCTTGATGAACCACAAAAACTAGCCAGACAATATGTGACTTGTGTTGAGGTTGGTGGAGCACATGCGCATATTTTTTACCCACTTCTTGACTTTCTGGAGTTGAAAACGTTAGTAATCACTGATCTAGATTCAACAAAAAAAGGCAAAATAACTAAGAATGGAAAACAGGAAGATGCATGGGTGAAATGCCCAGTAGTTGATGGTCAGAATACATCTAATGCTGCCATTAAAAACTGGTTTTATCCTAAAGAAGTCGATGATACTGGTAAAGTTAAGAAAAAAGCTAAAAATGAGGATAGTCAAATTTCCCCGTCAGTCTTGATTGCTAAAACTGCTCAAGAGAAACAAATTAAGTTCCGTAGAATTGCATATCAAATACCAGAAGATCCAGAAACTAATATATGCGCTAGAAGTTATGAGGATGCTTTCATATTAGCTAATCTTTCTAAATTTGAATTACCTGAAGGACAAGATATTGCTGTTGCTGCTTGGGAAAAAGCACAAGGGCTTATTAAATCTGATTTCGCCTTAGAATATGCAATTCTAATAGAAGATTGGTCGGCACCAAGATATATCAAGGAAGGTCTAATTTGGTTATCTGAAATGGACACTATAAAAAAATCAAACTATGAATTAACTACAGGCGAATAAGTAGCATGAGTGAGATTTTAGACAATCCAGCAATAATTGCAGCTCAACTAGCTGAAGCAAAAATTAATGCAGCTATAAAAGCAGGACGAAGTTTCCGGCTAGAAGCTGGCGCAGGTGCGGGAAAAACATTTTCTTTAGTTCATGCTCTAAAATCCATTATTAAAGAGCGTGGTAGATCATTAACGCAAACAGGTAAAAAAGTAGCTTGTATTACTTATACGGAAGTTGCAAGAAATGAGATTGCCCAAGAAATTGAAGACCATCCAGCAATTTTAGTCGATACTATACATGGATTCTCATGGGCTTTTATGCGCCAATTTCAAAAAGCCATAAGAGAGATTCTTATTGAAGATAATTCAAGAAAAGAAAAAGTTGAACAAGGTGGTGGCATTGGGTCTAAATCAGTGGAATACGAGTTGGGCTTTTTTGGTGTTAATGATCAGAAAATTACACTGAGTCATGATGATATCCCAACGATGATGGCTAAATTACTAAGTAAAGAAAAGTTTCGGAAAATATTTAGCAATCAGTTTCCGGTAGTTTTTATTGATGAATATCAAGATACCAATCGCCAATTTATGGATGCTATTACAGAGTATTTCTTAAAACCAAAGGTGGGACCACTTTTTGGTCTTTTTGGAGACCATTGGCAGACTATTTATGGTAGTGAATATGAATTGGCAGAGTATCCAATCGAAGAGATTGCAAAGGGATCAAATTTTCGATCAGTTCCAGCAATTGTAGATATATTAAATAATTTAAGACCAGACTTACCACAAGCTGTCAGTTCGCCAGATGCAAAAGGTGAAGCTAGATTTTTTCATACTAATTCTTATAAGGGGACACGAACAGATGAGAGAAGTTCTAAAGATGATTTACCAATAGATATAGCTCGATCTACTCGTACAAGTTTGATACAGAGGCTACAAAATGAGGGGTGGGATATTGAAAAAACTAAGATACTGATGTTAAGCCATAATGTTTTAGCATCTGAACAAGGATACCCTCAATTAATTAAAGTATTTGATGGACGTAATGATCAATTTGCTAAAAAAGAAGACCCTGTAATAAAATTTTTTGCAGAAATAGTTGAACCAATGAGTGTTAGCTATAGCTTATCAAATTATGGTGAGATGTTTAAAATCTTTGGCTCACGGCCTGCAATAACGAAGCATGAAGATAAATCTTGTTGGCGACGGGATATGGATCAATTATTAAAACTAAGACAAGAGGGGACTATAGGGCAAGTGATAGATCATCTTAAGCAGACAAAACGTCCCTCCCCCCCAGATAGAGTGCTTAGACGAGACGATGAGCTTATTTCTCTAAGAAATTCACCTGACACGGAAATGTCTTCAACACTACTTCGTTATAATAAATTAAGAGAAATTCCATATAAAGAAGTAATCGAAGTTACAAAGTTTATTGAAAAGCAAACTCCATTTGCAACTCAGCACAGTGTTAAGGGGGCAGAGTTTGAGAATGTATTAGTAGTTTTAGGTGGTGGATGGAATAATTATAAATGGCCACAGCTTCTCGAGTTGCTTGAGACTAAAAAGTTGACTAATGCAAACACAAAAGGTTTTTATAGAGCTCGTAATCTTTTCTATGTATCTATTTCTCGACCAATGACGAGACTGGCTGTGTTAGCTACTCAGACATTATCTAATACAGCACTTGTAACAGTGAATAATCTATTTGGAAGTGAGAATGTAGTAGAATTAAGTTTAGATACATAGAGTTGTTTTCAACTTATGTATCTAACTTTTTAAACATATTTTTTGGGAAAAAATAAAGAATTTATACCTATACTATAGATTATTATTTTTATCCCAACTATCTACATGTTCAGCCCACCATTGCATCATCGTTTTACGATCATTTAACCATTGAGCATGATTGTACGATGCCCTTGTTTTATTATCTGAAACGTGGGCAAGTTGTATTTCAACCCAATCCTTATTAAAACCATTCTCATTAGCCACAGTGGATGCAGTTGCTCTTAGAGTATGCATCCTGAACTCTAATTTCATATTACTCAGGGCTGTATTCAATGTGGTTTTACCCATCATTTCCCCGTCTTCTCCTGCAAATATATATTCACTATCTGGATAAAGTGCAAATTGCTCTTTTATGATTTCAATGGCTTGGTCAGACAATGGTACAACATGCATTCTGTTCTTTTTCATATTGCGCTTGCCAGCCAAAATATCAGCCCTTGATACTGCTGGAATCGTCCATGTCTTATCTTCAAAGTCAATATATTCCTTTTTACCTCGACGTATCTCAATGCTTCTAAGCCATGTGTATATTGCGGCTTTAATAGCATTTCGTGTGCTAATTGAGCCACCGTATGCATTGAGCTTAAGCATAAGTACTTTTTTTTCAGACTCAGTTAATGGTCTGGCATGGGTTACATCTGGCTGTTTAATGTAACCTCTAAGAACATAAGTAGGATCTATAGAAATATGTTTTGTGATAATTGCATATTCCATAACCTCACCAATGATTTGTCTTACAAAAATCCCTTTAACTTCTCCTGTGCCTCTTCCTGATTTTTTGATTCTTGCCATAGTACTATCAAGCACAGTTTTAATATCAATAGAGTCAATCTCATGAATAGGTTTGTTACCAATAAGAGGGTAAACATCTTTCTCAAAATAACTGCTTCGGCGTTGTTCCCATTCCTTGGATTGTTGAGCTTTTCGGGAATTTATAAATTCACTTGCGACTAACCGAAATGTACCATTATTTGCTTTAATTGCTTCAAGGCGTTCATTTTTCTGGTGACCTATTGGGTCTACTCCTTTGGCAAGTTGCTCTCGATATTCAATAGTTTTTAATCGAGCATATGCTAAAGTAATTTCAGGATATTTACCGATTGTGAGCATTTTTGCTTTAGTAAGAAAGCGGTAACGATAACGCCAGAATTTGCTACCAGATGGGCGGACTTCTATACAGAGCCCTGAATGATCAGCCATGCGGTATAATTCTTCACGTGGTTTTAATCTTTTGATTTTTAAATCGTTCAGCATATGTTGTGAGTAACGCTATTTTTGAAAGGGCTTACTCACAATCTTACTCACAAAAATTGGTAATTGCATGTATTACATTGTTATGGAAGGTTAGAATAAAAATATCGTTGAATCAATTGGATAGGTTGTAATGTGATTTGTATTTAGAGAAGGTTAGATTGTTAATTGGCATGATGTAATTCATCTACGTCTAGATCAGAAAAATCCCTGCATTTGCAGGGATTTTTTTATGGATCATTTTTGAGATTTAACGGAATAAAATAATCATCCAAGTAAAGAAAATAATCGCTAAAGAAACAAATTGCGCAGCACTGCCCATATCTTTTGCATTCTTAGACAATGGATTTTTTTCTAAGGATACACGATCAACAACGGCTTCAATGGCCGAATTAAACAGCTCTACAATAATCGCCAATAAACAGACCGCAACCATCAGCGCTTGTTCAACGGCTGATACATGTACCAAGAAGCTTATCGGGATCAAGATCACATTCAGTAATAGGATTTGTCGGAAGGCAGCTTCATGGCTAAAAGCGGCTTTAAATCCTGCGATTGAATAGCCTGTGGCATTTAAAATCCGCTTAATGCCACTTTTGCCTTTATAGGGAGAGTATTGCGTCATTACGATAGAGGAATGAGAGAAAGGCTTATTATAAGAGCAAAGATGTTGCAGTAAATTGGCAATATGTCGCATGCGTGTAGCATAAGCCACATCTTTCTGCCATTAATCTCTACGAAGCTTGCATTTATAAATTGTCAATTTGTGCTGTGCTAAGGATAATAAGCACAGAATTATTGAAGGAAAGCGCTGCATGAAAATTATCGCAGATGAAAATTTGGCATTTACCGATTATTTCTTTGCGGAATTTGCAGAAATACAGCACCGAGCAGGACGTACCCTGACTCATGCGGATGTACAAGATGCCGATGCACTTTTAGTTCGCTCAGTGACCAAAGTGAACCATGCCTTAATTGATCAAACGAAAATTAAGTTTGTAGGTAGTGCCACCATTGGAACCGACCACCTTGACATTCAGGCACTCGAACAACAACATATTGCGTGGAGTAATGCCGCAGGTTGTAATGCACAAGCTGTTGCAGAATATGTGATTACTGCGTTACTACACTTAGATATCAATCTTTTGGAAAAAAATAAAGCCTTCACTTTAGCCATTGTTGGTTTAGGGAATGTTGGCAGCCGCCTTGCTGTGATGGCTCAACTGCTGGGTTGGAATGTAATTGGCTATGATCCTTATGTGCAATTAGGCGGTATTGAAAATGTCTCTTTTACTGAGCTGTTAAAACGTGCCGATGCAATTTCAATTCATGTGCCTTTAACCTTATCGGGTGATTTCCCGACACAGCATTTATTTGATACAGCTGCTTTGGCTGCAATGAAACCCTCTGCTGTTTTAATCAATAGTGCGCGTGGACCAGTAATTGAACAGGCTGCATTAATGGCAGATATTATCACCACGCAGCGTCAAGTCGTTCTCGATGTATTTGAGTTTGAACCAGAAATTTCTGAGCAACTGTTGGATTTATTGGCCTTAGCAACGCCACATATTGCGGGCTATAGTCTTGAAGGGAAGGCCAGAGGCACACAGATGATCTATCAAGCTTTTTGCGATAAATTCTCTTATGAAGCCTCGAAGCATTTTGAGAGTCAATTGCCCCAGGTGGAACAATATTTCGGGCAGCAGGATTTAAAAGTTGTGCTTAAACAACATCTGACTCAGATTTATGATATTGCTGCTGATGATCAGCAACTTCGTGCTTGTGTTCAGGGTGGCAAGGTTGAGCAAACCGCATTTGATTTACTTCGAAAAAATTATCCTTTGCGCCGTGAATGGGCTGCACATGGTGGGCCAAAAGCATGAGTCAAGATATGAAAAGCTACCAACCGACCTGTTCACTTGAGGCCTTAAAAGCGCGTGCTGAGATGTACAGCAAGATTCGTCAATTCTTTGCGCATCGGCAAGTGCTGGAAGTGGAAACACCAGTTCTGTCGCAGGCAGGTGTGACGGATGTCCATTTGGCTTCTGTTCAAGTACAGCGTCATATTCACGGTAAATTAAATACCCAGTATTTACAGACCTCGCCTGAATTTCCAATGAAACGTTTATTGGCCAGTGGCAGTGGGGCAATCTATCAAATTTGCAAAGTATTTCGTGATGATGAACATGGGCGTAAGCACAACAGTGAATTTACCATGTTGGAATGGTATCGACCGGGATTAGACTTAAAGGGCTTGATGCATGAAACTGCGGATCTGTTAGAAAGCTGTTTGGCACATCGTTTTGGCGATATTCGTCCAGTTGTTCTCAGTTATAAGCATGCTTTTCAGGATCGTTTGGATATTAATCCTTTGCAAGCGAGCTTGAAACAACTCAAAGATACAGCCAATCGAGTTGGGCTTAATCTTGATTTGGGTGATGATCGTCTAGCTTATATGGACCTGTTATTCTCGCACTTTGTCGAACCTAGTCTAGGCTTCGATGCACCTGTATTTTTGACTGATTTTCCACCTGAAATGGCATCACTGGCAAAAGTAAAACAGGATGAGGATGGTGAATCCGTTGCCGCACGTTTTGAGGTGTATATTGAAGGTTTAGAGCTGGCCAATGCCTACGATGAGTTATTAGATGCTGAGGTTCTAGCATCTCGTTTTGAGGCAGATAATGCAGAGCGTGCAAAGCAGGGTTTGGTGGTGATTCCAACGGATCAGCATTTATTGGCAGCTTTACCCCATATGCCTGAATGTTCTGGTATTGCTTTGGGTATCGACCGCTTACTCATGGTTGCCATGAATCAAGTCAAAATTGACCAAGTAATTGCATTTCCTGCTGAGATTGCCTAGGACTTTTATTTTCAATCCTTATAGAAGTTGCATTAATAGCTGCATCAACTCACTTTGGCGATGTGTTCGGGTTTTTTTAAAAATTGATTGCAGATGCTTCTTCACTGTATCGGCTTGAATTTCATGTGAAAGGGCAATTTCTTTGGTGGTTTTACCTTCTAGAAGTTGCTCACATATTTTATGTTCAACAGGCGTAAACATAAACAGCTGGGTACAAATGTCTTTTTGATATTTTGGCTTCTGTTTTAATCCAGAGAAGGTGGCAAGTAAGACTGGACGAAGGCCAAAAATCTTATGAGTTTTATCAGGACTAAGCAAATCCAGCGTTAAGAATAAATGTTGATCTAGCAACATGATTTTAGACCGTTCATGATGTGTCTGTTCTGGATTGTTTTTATAATGGCGTTCGAGCTCAATCAGGTTTTGATCAAACTGAATTTGTCGGTCCTCACTGAAAATAAAGCGACGTTGTTGGATGTGGATATGAGGATTATTTTTCAGTAATTGCTCAGCTTCAGCATTAATTTCTAAGATATCTCCATTGAGATTAATAATCGCAATCGGTTGGTTCATTTTTTGAATTAACTGTGACCCAAGTAGGGTCATGGTGGAATATTCAAAATGATGGCGATATTGTTGAATTTTCTGCTGTACGATCGGCAAAATTTCATAAATCGGCTGAAGTTCAGTACAGCTTAATGCACCACGCTCAGGGCTGGTGAGAAAAGCGAGTAATACACAGACTTTATGATCATAAATGATTTGGATGGCTGAACAGAAACGTAGATCTAAGGGTTGTAAAACACGTTGGTATACTTGGGTTTGAATAATTTCATGCTCTTGAAAATGTTGAAAACAATGCATCCATCCCGTCATCGGTCCCAAAAGCATTTTCTTTAAACGTGGGTCATCATCTATGGCCAAGCGGATTTGGGTCAGTGCGGCTTGTTCAAGTTGATTGGAGTCAAAATTCACACCGTGATGGACGCTAAAGGAGAGTGCTTGGACTTCAAGGTCAACAGCCAACAGTTGCGAAGCTTGCACATCAAAATAGTGATTCAGTTGCTCTAAGAAAATCATCCAATCATCAGCATGTTGAACTTTATTCAAGATGTCCACGACTGGGCTGTGTTGGCTTAGAGTCATCTAAAATCCCATCGAAAATAGAATATATTCCATATAGTTTATATGGATTTTAACTAAATGAAATTATTAAATTAAAAAAATGTGACTTCTTATGCAATTATCAGATGAAATGAGTATTTAAAGTTAAATCAGTTTTGAACGAAATATGCCTAAACGCATTAGCAGGTTTAGGCATATTGGGGTTTAGCAGCGTCCTTTTTTGGCTTGTCCTGGAGGGCAGAAATCACCACGACCATCATGATGGTTGTCTGGATCAACAATTACGCTGCCATGTGGGGTATGTACGGCACAGGCCGATAAGCCGAATGTAAGTAAAGTGCTGAAGCAGAGCAGTATTATTTTCATCCTTGCATCCTATTGTTATTGCTTTCCCTTCTACTGTAAATCGATCAGTCGGTTTCAGCTAGCAGAAGGATGCAGGTTTTTAACATAGATTTGTATCATTCTGCTGTACGTAAAACCGTTCTAAATCCGACATGCGTTGCCGCCAAGTCAAATTCTTGTGGATAGCGGCTGCTATTTCGATAACGGGCGCAAAAGTTGGAGGCACATAGAAAAGAACCGCCTTTAAGTACATATTGCGTTGCGGTGCTGTTTTGTTGACGTAGTTCTGCATAATTGCCCATGTGCTGATCATGTGCGCCGTGATAAACAGAGGAGGTCCACTCCCAGACATTGCCAATCATATCGAACAGCTTAAAGGCATTGGCAGGGTAGCAGCCGACGGGTGCGACACTTTGAAAATGATCTTCAACTGTATTATTGAAAGGAAATTCACCTTGCCAATAATTGGCTTGTGGATGTTGATGGGCATCCTGTGGTGCTTGGTGTAAAGGGGTATCTGTTTTCGAACCAGCCTTGGCTGCATATTCCCATTCTTGCTCTGTAGGTAAATCCCGACCCAACCAAACGGCATAGTGTTCAGCATCATTTTTAGTGACATAGCGAACTGGCTCAGACGGCAATGGGGGCTGACCTTGAGCACCATTGGGTGTTTTCCATGTGTAATCTGTTTTTAGTTGCCACCATTGATTTGGGTTATTCACATCAGGAGAAAATACTGCAGCTTGTTTCTGTTTTTCCGCATCAGTGACATAGCCTGTTGCTTTAACAAAACTGGAAAACTGGGCAACTGTCACTTCGGTTTGATCGATCCAAAAACCTGCCACCTGACGTTGTGGTTTGCCAAAATTCAGCTCATCAGGGTAGGCTAAGTTTGAACCCAATTGAAATGAACCTTTAGGAACCCATACCATCCCAGCGGTTTTACTGTTTTGCCATGCTTCGGGTAAACCAGAATACTGTTGGCATTGCTGTAATGAACCTAGTTGAGCCTCGGTGCTGTTTTGAGTATGTGAATGAGTGGTAGTAGGCTTAACTTTGCTACAGCCTGTCACAAGGGACAGGCTGCTAAGTGAAACTAAAAAGATAATCCACTTCATTTAAGGAAATATTCCTTAACACCATTTTGTTGGGTGTATTTGTTATAGACATCCACTAGCTCTTGTAACTTGGCAGGATTATCTTGAGCAAGGTTTTGCGTTTCACCTCGATCATTTTTCAAGTTGTATAGTTCCCAGGTTCCTGTTCCTAGTTCTGATTTACCTTGTAATGCAATTTTCCAGTCCCCTTGACGGGCATATTGACTGCCATGTAATTCATCGGCAAAGCTAAAGTTGACTGGGCGAATGGCTTGGGCTTTATTGTCGAGTACGGGTTTCCATGAATAGCCGCTTGGTGTATTGATTTGACGACCTTTGTATTGACCTTGTGGGACGGCAATATTTGCGTAGTCGAGCACGGTTGGGAACACATCCAAGACCGAGGCAAAACCATGATGCGTGGCTTGAGCCTTGGTTTGGTATGGCAGTTTTACAATGGCAGGTGCGGTGGTTGCACCTTCACCGGCAGTATCTTTCCAGAGATGGAATGGCGCAGCACTGACTTCGGCCCAACGTGGTCCAACATAGTGATAAGAGCTTGAAGTCCCGACGTTATTGACACTGTTATCAAAACCTGACTCGGCTCCATAATTGCCACGAATAAAACCTTCTGCGCCATTATCGGAAACAAAGAAAATTAAAGTGTTGTCATATAAGTTATTACGTTTTAAATATTGAATCACCCGACCAATATTGGCATCCAGATTTTCCACCATACCTGCGTAGATTTCCATTCTGCGTGCTTCAAGCGCTTTTTGCTCGGTTGAAAGCTCATTCCACTTACCATATTTTTGTGGTGCATTTTGCGTGGCGATTGGTTCAGCTGCTTTAAAATTTGCTGGAATTAATCCGAGTTGTTTTTGACGGGCTATGCGTGCATCGCGGATCACATCATAGCCAGCATCATAAACACCACGATAACGATCACGATATTCAGCAGGTGCTTGTAAAGGCCAATGTGGTGCGGTGTAAGCAGCATAGGCAAAGAACGGTTTACCTGAGTTTTTACCTGATTCTAGATAGCTGATCAGTTTGTCGGTGAAGTAGTTGGTAGAGAAGAAATCATCAGGTAAGGATGAAATCGGAACTTGTTTGCCGTCTTCGGTATACGTGGCATTACGCTTATAGGCACTTGGTGCTTGTTTAAAATGTAGATCTAAGCCTTGCAATAACGTAAATGAATGATCAAAACCTTTGGCATGTGCGTTGGTTGCATTGGTTAAACCCAAGTGCCATTTACCACTGATATAGGTTCGGTAGCCATTGTCTTTCAGGACTTCGGCAATGGAGAGTGAACGCTCATTTAAATAGCCCTCATAACCAGGTTGACCTTTTAGATGCTCAGGTGTGAGCTCAGCCATTGCACCAATGCCTGCTAAATGGTGGTCAGTCCCCGAAATCAATTGTGAGCGTGTTGGAGAACAGGTTGGAGCGGTATGATAATCCGTTAAAATACGACCTGCTCGGGTCAGTTCATCGATATTCGGGGTATGAATTTCCCCACCAAAAGCACCTAAGTCGGAATAGCCTAAGTCATCTGCCATGATGAATAAAATGTTGGGCTGTTTCTTGGTTTCAACCACGGTATTGGAGTCATCAGAATCATTATTGCTGCAAGCTGAAATTGAAAGGCTAAATAATGCGATAGAAAGTGTGCTAAGAAGGCTATTACGAGACATTAGAATCGACTTAATTTTATAGAAGAATTATGGCGAGTTTAGAGAGATGATTTTTATGATAAAAATAATTAAAATTTGATTATTAATCTTAAAAAAAGAAAAGCCTCAATGCTGGGGCTTTTCTCTAAGATGATTTAAAATGGGATTTTGGTGAGTTGATTCAAGAAATGTGGAATGACCCGTGGCTCTAAAATGATAGTCACCACCACACCATAGGCAGCACCCCAGAGATGCGCACTATGATTGATATTGCTATTGCCGCGTTTACCTGACCAGATGCTATAAGCCACATATAAAATGGCAAAAATAATCGCAGGAACGGGAATGAAGAACACAAAAATCAAGTTCCAAGGCTGGAACAGGATATAGGCAAACAGTACCGCCGAGACTGCACCAGAAGCACCTAAGCTCGCCCATCGTGCATCATGACGATGTTTCAGATAGCTCGGTAAAATGGCAACAATGAGTCCGCCCAAATAGAACAAAACAAAGCCCATGTCATAGAAAAACTGACGATAGAAGCTTTCGATAATATTGCCGAAGAAAAACAGCGTGATCATATTAAACAATAGATGCGTGCCATCGGCATGAATGAAACCATGTGTGATAAAACGGTCATATTGTCCACGTTGCATTGCAGGAGGCCAAAAGATCAAACGGTTCATCACCGCCTGATTGGAGAAGGCCAATAAGGAGATTGCAACAGTAATAATGATGAGAGTCACAGTGTGACCAAAGGGTAGATGTAACATATAGGTTTTAAATTGATCAGTGTCTAAGCAATAATGCCATTAAAAACTTAATAAACAATGTTCTTGCATAGAATTCCTACAAAAATGGTTGATTTTTTTTTATTACCCTCCATCTTCGGTTAATATAACGACATCAGCTTGAGGATTATTGTTATGTCGACTGAGAACACCAACACTGCTGTCGCAGAAGAAATTCCAAACCTTTTAATTACTCCATCTGCACAAGAGTATTTAGGTGATTTATTAGCAAAGCAAAATACCCCAGGAATTGGCGTTCGTGTTTTTGTAGAGCATCCAGGTACTCCACGTGCTGAATGTTGTATGGCATATAGCGCACCTGAAGAAGTGGTGCCGACAGACTATAAACAGGA
Organism: Acinetobacter higginsii; assembly: GCF_000369845.1. Lineage (NCBI taxonomy): Bacteria > Pseudomonadati > Pseudomonadota > Gammaproteobacteria > Moraxellales > Moraxellaceae > Acinetobacter > Acinetobacter higginsii. The sequence continues at coordinate 496,034 of NZ_KB850223.1, forward strand.
TTATCCTAATTTTCCTGCTTATGTTGATGCACCATCAATTCCGTATTTGGTTGACGCCGTAATTGACTACAACAAAGATCGTTTTGGTGGTCAATTAACATTCCGTGCACCAAACTCGAAAGTACCGCGTGTCGGCCCAGATGCTTCAATTGAAGAGCGTATTACCTATGTACTGCAATCTGAAATTAATCCAGGTTTAGAAGGGCATGGCGGTAATTGTAGTTTGGTCGAAGTGAATAATGATCCAGAACATGGTCTGACTGCTGTATTGAAATTTGGTGGTGGTTGCCAAGGTTGTTCTGCGATTGATGTTACCTTGAAGCAAGGTGTAGAAACGACTTTAAGACAGCATGTGCCTGAATTACAGCGTGTAGTGGATCAAACCGATCATACACAAGCGGAAGGCGCTTATTTTAAATAATCGCTGGAAATTTACTGTATTTTTAAAAGCCCTTTCGAGGGCTTTTTTTATTGTTTAATCAAAACTGAGGTGATTTTTCCTTATTCTATAAATAGATGTATGCAAAACAAAGTGAATTTATAAATAATAATAATTATCATTTTTATTTAGTTTTATTTGTTTTTTGTTAGAATTCTCATGAATTTTTAAGCAAATCTTAAGATTTTTTCTGAATCGGGTGAAAATATGTCTAATACAATCGTACGTCAATCGCTCCTCACAATTTCTGTGTTGAGTAGTATGATGGCAGTTGCACATGCAGCAGAAACTCAAACCAATAAAGATACAGTGCAATTAGACAAGATTGTTGTGACTGCAAGCGGCTTTGAACAAGATATTAAAAAAGCGGCAGCCTCGATTTCGGTACTGACACAAGAGCAAATCAATAAAAAAGCTTATCGTGATGTGACGGATGCACTTAAAGACGTGCCAGGGGTGGTGGTCACAGGTGGGGGCAGTTCAAGCGATATTAGTATACGTGGTATGGGCAGTGCTTATACCGTGATTATGGTTGATGGTAAAAAAGTAAATACCCGCTCTGTACGACCAAATAGTGATAACTCGGGGATTGAGCAGGGTTGGTTGCCAAATATTGGTGCGATTGAACGTATTGAAGTGATTCGTGGTCCAATGTCTGGTTTATATGGCTCAGACGCAATGGGTGGTGTGATTAATATCATTACCAAGAAAAACGTTACTGAGTGGACTGGATCAATCAAGCTTGATACCACATTGCAAGAAAATTCTGACTCAGGTAATCAATACCAAACCAATGCCTATATTGCAGGCCCTTTGATCGCCAATCTCTTGTCTTTTAAAGCCAATGGCCTGTATTCGCAGCGTGATGAAGATGAAATTTATGGTGGTTATAGCAAGCAAAAAATTCGTGCGGGTGGGGCTGCATTTAGCCTAACACCGAACGATGATCACACCATCGATTTAGAATATCAACGTTCAATTCAAAATCGAGATGCAACGGTTGGAAAGAGCATTTCTCCTGTACAAACCGGACGAAACAAACCTGCTAATTCGCTTACTGATTATTATCGTACTGAATATAGCTTAACCCATCGTGGTAAGATTGGTGCAGTCGAAACGCACTCATATATTCAACGTGAGGAAAATGAAAATCCATCACGTAATATGGAAGCAACCAATACCACCTTTAATACCATCAATAAAATTAATTTTGATCGTCATAGCTTGAGCTTTGGTGGTATGTATTTAAAAGAAGAATTAGATGACAAAGGTAACCAGTTAAGTGTGGGTGGGGCGAAACCTGTTTCAAACCTTGATCGTTATAGTTGGGCTTTATTTGCCGAAAATGCTTGGAACATTGTGGATGATTTCACTCTAACTACATCGCTGCGTTTAGATAAAGATGAAAAATTTGGTGATCACTGGAGTCCAAAAGTCTATGGTGTTTGGGGACTCAATGATAATTGGGTGATTAAAGGCGGTGTTTCTACAGGTTATAAAACACCAGCACTTCGTGCCACAGTTGCAGAGTGGGGGCAAGCAACAGGTGGTGGGCAGAGTAAAGGGGTGATTGTAGGGAATCCTGATCTAAAACCCGAGAAAAGTGTTAACTATGAAGTTTCTTTCAACTGGGATAATTTGGATAATTTGACCGCAGGATTAACGCTATTTAATAGTGAGTTTAAGGATAAAATTACAGAAGTGAGAACCTGTCAGGGTAAAAATGTTGGCGCCTTAGAGTGTGATTGGTTGGGCGAGAAGTTCGATTTTGTCAGCTTACGTGAGAACGTTGATAAGGCTAGTATGCGTGGTGCAGAGGCAACCTTTGGTTGGAAAGTCCTCCCTAATGTGAATTTGAGTGCGAACTATACCTTCACCGACACCGAACAAAAGAGTGGTGTGAATAAAGGCAAGCCTTTAAATGAAATGCCAAAACACATGTTTAACACCACTGCGGACTGGGAAATTAATGATCAGTTCTCAAGTTGGGGACGTGTTAACTATCGTAGTAAAACCTCTGATTACTTGAGCCGTACTGCAATGGCGAAAGGTAAACCTGCATATACCATGGTGGATGTTGGGGTCAATTATAAGCCTACACAAAATATCGCAGTGGCTGCGGGGATTTATAACTTGTTTGATAAAGAGATTGATACAGCAACCTATAATTATGTATTAGATGGTCGCCGTTACAATCTTGGCGTGACCTATAGCTTCTAAATAATAGTAAGGAAAGGATAGGGCAGTAAATGCCTTATCCTTGTTTATTTAAGATCTGATTGACTGCTTCAGAATAATAAAAATTCTCTAAATACACGCGTGCGCGTTGTCTTAAATAACCTGTTTGGATGACTTGCTGTAAAACTGGTGAGAGCAGGTCGGTCAACTGATTTTGAATCAACTCTTCATCAATATTCAGGTCACGCAGTAAAAGATCAAAAGTACGTTCCTGATTACGGGCATACCAAGCATAGACGCCATCATGTACTTGCTGTTTTAGATAAGGGGTTTGACGGATATGTTCCCAAATTTCATGTCCCATACCCACTGTTTTAGGTAGGTCCTGAACTTCGACATAATTACGCAAGACCGATAAAGGCATGACTTTAATTTTATGCCAGAGGTTGGCCTGAAAATGGTAGAGCTTGTCATCATTAAAGTGTTGATTTAACACTTTTTCACTCATTTGACTGATTTTTAAAATATTTTTTTGCAGGTAATGTCCAATTGTTTCATTTAGATTGGAATCAGTCACTGATTCTAAAACCGATTTCCCCATTTTCATAAAATGTCCAACGCCTGGAACACGTTTAGACATCATAGAGTTATCTAAATAATCTTGAATAGAATGCTGAATCAGTTGGGTAATCAATGCCGAAAAGGCGGGGTTATTCACCACTGTTTTGATCAAGCGTTGGCGATGCCCACTTTTGCTTGCTACATACTGGGCGATTGAGTCGATGGTCAGTACAGGGATAACATCTTCAATGGTGTTTTGATCATTGATGGGGTGAATCAAGGCAAAGCGAATGTGTTCCGCAATTTGTTCGACTAAGAATTCACTGGCAGGCGTGGCTAAAATTTGTTTTTCGATCAGCTCAAAGATTTGTTCAAATGACCAAATATGCTGTAGCTGTTGTAAACGCAACCAATGATAGAACTGTTTAAACTCAAGTTGAATGGTTTCTGCTTGTGCAAACTCAGCGTCAAGAAAATCAAGTTGAGCATCAATCAGTTGTTCTATCATGGGTTGTTTAGACATAAAATCTCAAATCGCTCATTAAATTTAGGGTGAAGGTATTGCTGCAGGCTTTTGTGCCTGAATCTTACTGAGGAAAGGTAGATATTGCTGAACCACCAATTGATCTGCCTCCAAGATTGGCATATGTCCAACATTGTCTAAGATTACAGGTGCTTGTGCATTTTTCAGCAGTGATTTTAACTCAGGTGCAACTTCAACATTAATAATTTTATCTTGTTTACCCCATAAAATCAGGGTGGGTGCATCAATTGAGCGCGCCAATAAGGCAAATGAGTCTGGTGTGTAGAGCTTATTCAAGGCAATGATTTGATCAACCATCTTTTGAGTTTGTTCAACCTGACCAATCATCATTTTCTCTTGCGCTTGGGCAATTTCTTTAGGAATGAATGGTGGTGTATGCATGGCTTGTTGCATCAAGAAGTTAAAGTCTCCTTTTTTGCTCACAATCATGTTTCTGACTTGAGTTGGATCTTTAAGATAAGGTGTGGTGGCAGATTTATATACCCCAGCCGCATCAATCAGGAATAAGCTTTTGGTTTCAAATGGATATTGACCTGCATATAGCATCGCAATTGAACCGCCAAGTGAATGACCTGCCACATGTGCTGGGCCGGTGAGGTTGGCTGCTTCAACAAAACGACGTAGTTTTTCAGTCACGTTGGGTACAGAATAATCAAAATCTTTTGGCACCTGAGTTTCACCACTGGCAGGCAAGTCAGGGATGACCACATGATAATTAGCAGTTAAGGCACGTGCGACGCGGTTCCAGTTATCGCGACTGCCAGCCAAGCCATGGATCAAAATCACAATCGGTTTACCTGCTTGGCCACCTTCACTATATGACCACGTAATGTCACCTACTTTTAAAGTTTTACTTTGCAAGCCTGCCCAAGCACGTTCTTGTTGCAGTAGGTTCTGGAAACTCATTTCAATTTCCGCAGCCTGTGTGGTGCTGATTGCAACTGTGGTTAAACTGCATGCCAGTAACGCCGCAGTGAGTGTTCTACGAAAGGGCATTGCAAATTGGTTTTTTGTATTCATTGTTCTGTCCTTGATCTATTTTTACGCCCATTGATTATTGGGGAAAGCGCTAAAGGAGTCATTTGCATAATCTACAGCTGTATGGAAATTCTTGCCAATGAAATCATCAATTTTCCATTATTTTCCTGATTAAAACATTAGCAGACATACTGAGAGTTTTTATTTTTGTCAGTGACTTTCAAACAGGTGCACATTACACTATTTGCTCATGTCAACCATAGATGGATTTAAGCATGCTCACTGCTCAAGAAGCCCTAGAACGTTTAAAAGCTGGTAATGCCCGTTTTGTAAAGGGAGAGGCAGTTCAACAAAAATTATTGTCTCACCAAGAACGTGCCGAAATGGCAAGTGAACAAAATCCTTTTGCGATTGTTTTAGGCTGTTCTGATTCCCGAGTACCTGCGGAAATGGTATTTGACCAAGGTTTAGGTGACCTGTTCGTGATTCGTGTAGCCGGTAATATTGTTGCACCGTCACAGGTGGGGAGTGTTGAGTTTGCGGCAGAACGTTATGACTGTGCTGTTGTGGTGGTGTTAGGCCATAGTCACTGTGGCGCGATTCAAGCGACGATTGATACCTTGATGAACCCACAGCAACCGCCATCGTCAAATTTGATGTCGATTGTCAATCGTGTACGCCCTTCGGTTGAAATTTTGATGCAAACAGATTTAAAAAACGATTTGAAAAAACTGTCAGCTCATGCGGTTCGTTCCAATGTATTTGCTTCAGTGAATCAATTACGTCATGGTTCAGCCGTGTTGGAAAGTCTGATCGAGAAAGGCAAAATGATTGTGGTTGGCGCTGAATATTCACTGGAAACAGGTGAAGTCAGTTTCTTCGATTTTTAAAGCAGATGGCGAGTTGAGAGACTCGCCATTATTTTATCATTCATGTTTTATCCTTCATTAATAAAATTTGGATGTTTCACTCAAAGAGCAACTCCACTATGAATATTATGCCGATATCTGAATCACAATTATCAGATTGGCTAGCATTAAGAAGTTTGCTCTGGCCTGATCATGACGATGCGCATTTATTGGAAATGCGTCAGCTACTTAAACAAACTGATACTTTACAATTATTGGCTTATACCGACACCCAACAAGCAATTGGCATGTTGGAAGCTTCGATTCGATATGAATATGTGAATGGTACACAAACCTCACCCGTGGCTTTTCTTGAAGGGATTTATGTATTACCTGAATATCGACGTTCAGGTATCGCGACTCAGTTGGTTCAGTTCGTAGAGGAATGGGCGAAACAATTTGCATGTACTGAGTTCGCTTCAGATGCAGCGCTGGACAATCATATTAGCCATGCAATGCATCGAGCACTCGGTTTTCATGAAACTGAACGTGTGGTGTATTTTAAGAAAAATATCGGCTAAGCGACTTTTGCGACTCAACTGGTGCTTATAAAGCGCCTTTGATATAGGGATAAGCCACATTCAGCATAATTGGTTGTGCTTTGGCATTGGGATGGATTTGATCATTCTGGATTAAATGTTTCTGCCCAGCCACACCTTCAAGGAAGAACGGCAACAGTTTCACTTTATATTGCTGACTTACAATTTTGTAATTATTTTCAAAAGCCGTGCTATAGGCTGTCCCATAATTCGGTGGTATTTTCATACCAAACAGTAAAACATTGGCTTTCTGTTTTTGGCTCAGTTGTACCAATTGAGCGAGATTCTTTTGAATCATTTGTGGCGGTTGACCACGTAAGCCATCATTGCCGCCAAGCTCAATGACCACAATTTCAGGCTTGTAAGTATTTAATAACTTCGGAAGTCTTGCCAATGCACCGCTGGTGGTTTCACCGCTGACACTTGCATTGACCACTTTGTGCTGTTTCGGATACTGTTGATCTAGGCGTTGTTGTAATAATTGCACCCAGCCTTGTTTTACATCGATGCCATAACCTGCGCTCAGGCTATCACCCAAAATTAAAATAGTCTTTGCTGAAACCAGTGTTGGGATCAAGCCAATGGCGATGATTCCAACTGCTTTTGATAGTGACCAGATAACTTTAGATTTTTGCATCGTATTTCAAATTTGTCCTAAAGGATACGTGACATCATGCCACAACCGATTATCTCTGCCCAAAAAGTTACACAAAATATTCAAATCAATCAGCAAAGTCTCAGCATCTTAAAAGATATTAATTTAGATATCTATCAAGGTGAACAAATTGCCATTACAGGACGTTCAGGCTCAGGAAAATCAACCTTATTAGGTATCCTCGCGACATTGGATCGACCGAGTCTGGGTGAGTTATGGGTCTGTGGAGAAGCAGTTCATACGCTTACTGAAGAACAACGTGCCCGTGTTCGTTTAGAAAATATTGGCTTTGTCTTTCAATCTTTTCAGTTGTTGCCGCAGTTAAGTGCATTGGAAAATGTGATGTTGCCGTTACGTTTGCAACCCGATTTTAATTTCAAGCAGGCAGAACAAAAAGCATTGGCATGGTTGGAAAGGGTCGGATTGATTCGACAAGCACAGCAAACACCGAAAGTGCTTTCAGGGGGAGAGCAGCAGCGTGTTGCAATTGCACGGGCGTTAATTGCAGAGCCGAAAATCATTTTTGCAGATGAGCCCACAGGGAATTTGGATGGACAAACTGCGGAAGAGGTTGAACAACTGTTATTTGATTTAAATAAAGAACTCGGTACAACCTTAGTGCTAGTTACTCATGATCAAAACTTGGCTGCACTTTGCCAACGCCATGTCAAACTCGCCGATGGTCAAATTCAGGAAATCGTTAAGTTGCAGGAGGGGGTATGAGTTCAGTCCTGAAACCCTTACTGTTACAAAGTTTTCGTACTGGGGGCTTATATCTGTTGATTATTGCCTTGTCTTTGGCAATCAGTGCCACTACGGCGCTCAAGTTTAGTAATACTCAAGTCCAAAATGCGGTGGCGCTACAAGCGGCTGAAATGCTGGGTGGGGATTTAGTCCTATCAGACAAGGACCCCATTCACCTGAATTGGCTGCAACAGGCAGATGAACTGAAGTTAAAACATGCTCCAGTGACCGTATTTAGCTCAATGGCACATACCCAAGATCAATTTGTGATGGTGAATGTCAAAGCGGTAGATGCAAATTTTCCCTTACGTGGTCAGTTGGTGATTCAACCCAAAGCACAGGCGATACAACCAGGAGAAGTCTGGTTAAGTCAGCGGGCGATGGATTTATTACATGCAAAAATGGGGGAGCCATTGGCAATTGCCGATGCTCAGTTTAAAGTCACGGGCATTATTGAACGAGATTCTAATCAAGAGACTGGATTTTCAGGGTTCTCTCCGACGGTGATTATTCACCAAGCCGATATTGCTAAAACTAATGCCGTTCAAGTCGGAAGCCGAATTGAATATCGACTGCTGCTTGCGGGTGAGCCTGAGCCAATTAAGGCCTATAAAAAGATTTTTAAACAATCTCAAAAAAATGAACAAGACACTGAACAGCAGGCAGATCAACAATTTGAAGGCGAGCAAAGTTCACTGAAACTCAGAGATGCCAGTCAATCTAATACCCGCTTAATGAAGCCGATTGAAAATCTGGATACCTTCTTACAGCTAGCTAATCTATTGACCATTTTACTCTGTGGTATCGCGATTGCTTTAACCAGTCAGCGTTATGTACAGCAGAATCAAGATCATATTGCATTGATGCGTTGTTTGGGGGCAAGTAAGCGACAAATTTTATTGGCCTATATTGCCTTGCTTGGAATCGTCAGTGCTTTGTCGATTGTGTTAGGCAGTTTGATTGGGATTGCTTTGGGTTATGGTTTACTGCAATTGATGCTGCAACTGATTCCGCAACTGCAATTGAGCTTCGCAGTCGTCGATCTGCTTTATGCCTTACCCATTGCGATTTTTACCAGTGTGATGGTGCTGATTGGCTTTATTTTGCCAAGCATTTGGGAATTATTAAACACACCACCGATTCGGGTGATTCGCCAACAGGAGCGTTCACGGAAGTCTTATGTGGCAATGTTTGCGATTGGTATTGTCAGCTTGATTCTGTTTAGTTTGGTGCTGAGTGATAACCTACAGTTGAGTTTGTTGGTACTCAGCGCAATCTTACTACTTTGCACAATGATGTATGCCTTGATTTGGCTGCTCCTCAAAGCAATTAAACAACTGAAACATCCTCTAGCGGCTTATGTACGGATTCCACATCAAACCGCTTTACAGATCACCGCACTGGCTTTAGGCCTGAGTTTGATAACGGTATTAAGTGTATTGAGAACGGATCTGTTGCAACGTTGGCAACAGCAATTGCCTGTGGGTACGCCGAACCAATTTGTCTATGGTTTACCACCATTTGATATGCCACAGTTCAAACAGCAAATTGAGCAAAATGGTTGGCAATCAACGCCACTGTATCCCAATATTCGCGGACGTTTACTGGCTAAAAATGGACATGCATTCGCGCCTGAATTGGTCAAGCAAAACAACTCATTACGTCGTGAGCTCAATCTGACTCAAGCCAGTCTTTATCCTAAAGACAATGTGATTACCCAAGGGGTTGCAAAATTTAGCAAAGTGGGACAAGTCTCTGTAGAGGAAAAAACAGCGCATGAGCTTGGCATTCAAATTGGTGATCAACTCAGTTTTAGTTTGCCTGAAGGGGCATTGGAAGCCACGGTAGTGAACTTACGTAGCGTCGAATGGGAAAGTTTTAGTCCGAATTTTTTCTTCATCTTCTCACCCGAAACCATGGATGAAAACGCGGGCAGTTATTTAGGCAGCTTCTATCTGCCACCTGCTGATCAGCCGAAAATGGTGCAATTGATTCAGCAGTTTTCCAATACCGTCTTTATTGATGTCGGACGAATTCTAGATGAAATTAAACGTTTGGTGAATGTGCTGGTACAGATTGTCACGGTACTGGCCGCCTTGGTCGGCTTCTCCGGTGTATTGGTATTGATTGCCTGTTTGAATGTGCTGATGGATGAGCGTCGTAAAGAAGTCGCTTTATTACGTTCATTTGGTGTTGCCAAGAATAAGTTAAAACGTATGCTCAGTCTTGAGATTGGTTTTATTGGATTATTGTCAGGTGTGGTGGCGTGTTTGTTTGCCGAAGTGATTAGTGCAATCGCCAGTCACAGGATGCAAATGGCTGTGCAATGGCATCCTGAAATTTGGTTGATCCTACCGTTGAGCATGATGCTCATTTGTACTTTGATTGGTCGTTATCGTCTGAGCTATTTATGTGATATTCCACCATTACAAAGTCTAAGAGAAATGAATCAGTCTTAAAATGTTGACTGATTCTGGCGCAGGATTTCATGCCATAAAGGGTTGAGTCCTGTGCTTAACACTGTGCAATACCAATAAAATGCAGCAAGTAATAGTAATCCAAGACTTAAAGCAATGACTTCGAATAAGCCTTTGTTTTGCGTTTTTTGACTGAAATACCATGTCGCAGCTAATAAAGCTCCCATGATCATACCGCCGATATGAGCGGCATTATTAATGCCTGAAACGGTAAAACCAAAGACAAGGTTAATTCCCATAATCATCAGTAATGACTTTTTATCGAGCCAAAAACGCTGTTGTGGCAAAGGCGGAAATAATGAGACCACGGTCAACGCGGCACCAATGCCCATCACTGCGCCTGAGGCCCCAGCACTGATGTGAGGAAGCAGTTTAGGATCAAACTGCTGTAATAGTTCATAACCATCACGAATGCTTAAATAGCTTGACAGTACACTTCCCATTAAGCCCGCAAGAAAATACAGACCAATATAGTAGCTTCGTCCAAAGAGTTGTTCGGCAACACTACCAAAAATATAAAGTGCCCACATATTCAGCATTAAATGAATCATGCCAAAGTGGAAAAACATGCTGCTGAATAAACGTTCAGGTTCACCTGTGAAGGTGAGTGGGGTAAAATCTGCACCCCAAGCGATTGCATCTACTGGGGCAGGGTCGGTAATATTCACACCTGAAAGAATCTGCCAGCCAAATAATCCGACATTGACTGCAATCAGTAGCGCAGTAAACCACCATGTTTGTATTTGCAATTTTTGATTGATTTGTGGTGGAGTCGTTTCAGTCATGTGTTTACGCTAGTTATTGATATAAAAAATAGCTTAGCATGAATTTGTTGCACGATGGAGTGATGCACTTTAATGAAAGCCTTTTTAGCACGCGCAGTAATGTTGATTATCGGCATCATTCTACTGATTCAGTTATGGATCTTTGGTAGTTTGGTCTGGTGGCGTACCCATCCGGTCGAAACGACGATGTTTATGCGTGCAGACTATTTGACTGACTTCAAACCGATTAAACAGGAATGGCGCGATTACGATGAAATTAGTGATAATTTCAAACGTGCAATATTAGCGGGTGAAGATGCCAAGTTTATCCATCATCATGGTTTTGACTGGGCTGGAATTCAATTTGCATTAGAACGAAATAGTGAAAAAGGTGAGTTAGTTGCGGGTGGATCAACGGTTTCGCAACAGCTGGCTAAAAATTTATTTCTTTATAATCAGCGCTCATTCATCCGTAAAGGGCAAGAAGCCATTGCCACATGGATGATGGAGCGGATGTGGTCAAAACGCCGCATTTTAGAAGTGTATATGAACTCAGTCGAGTTTGGTCAGAACATCTATGGGGTTGAGGCAGCGGCTCAATTCTATTATGGCAAAAGTTCAAAAAGTTTAAGCCGAGAACAAGCGGCTTTCTTGGCGGCATTATTGCCTAATCCAAAGTACTATCAAGACAACCGCAATGACCGTAAGCTGCAATATCGCAAACGTGTTATTTTAAAATATATGAATGCGATACAAATTCCGCAATAATCCAAAAAAAATTTAAAAAAGCCCAATATTTTTGGGCTTTTTTACCAAATTGACATAATTTTGCAGCATACTTAAAACATCACTTGATGAATGATAATGCGACAAGGTTCGGTATGAATACTGCAGTGACGACAACAGCACCCATAGAATACAGTTACAACGATCGTTATATTAATCGTGAAATTTCGATTCTCGATTTTCACCTTCGTGTACTTGAACAGGCTGTCGACCCACTTCACCCCCTTTTAGAACGGATGAACTTCCTGCTGATTTTTTCACGCAATTTAGACGAATTTTTTGAAATTCGCGTTGCGGGAGTGATGGAGCAACTGACTTTAGGCAATGAAAGTCGCACGCCAGATGGCTTGACACCTAAACAAGTTTTAGATCAAATTTCAAAAACCACGCATGCTGCGATTGAGCGTCAATACCGTATTCTAAACGAACAAATTTTGCCGAAACTGCGTGAAGAAGATATTTGCTTCTTACGCCGTGGTGAATTAACGCCAGCCCAATCAGCATGGATTAAAAAGTATTTCCAAGAGCAAGTTGCCCCTGTACTGACTCCAATTAGTCTTGATCCTGCGCATCCATTCCCACGCTTAGTCAACAAAAGCTTAAACTTCATTGTGACTTTGGAAGGGAAAGATGCGTTTGGCCGTCAGATCGATCTTGCCGTTGTACCCGCACCACGTTCCTTGCCGCGTGTGGTACGTTTACCAGATGAACTCACCGACGGCAAAGAACATCATGTGATGTTGTCTGCAATCATTCACGAGCACGTGTCTGATTTATTCCCAGGCATGACGGCAACCGGTTGTTATCAATTCCGTGTCACGCGGAATGCCGATTTAGCCTTGAATGAAGATGTAGAAGATCTAGCCAAAGCGCTCAAAGGTGAATTAAGTTCACGCCGTTTTGGTCGAGCAGTTCGTTTGGAAGTGACACATAACTGTCCAAAGCATATTTATGAATATTTACTGGATGAGTTTGATCTAAACGAAGAACAGCTCTATCGTGTTGATGGACCAGTGAATTTGGCGCGTTTATTGTCGAACTTTAAGCGCCCGCATTTACGTTATGACTCACATACACCAGTCATTCCAAAAGCATTTAAAAAGTCGGAAAGTATTTTTGCTGCCATGCAGAAGCAGGACATTTTATTGCACCATCCGTTTGAATCATTTGCGCCTGTGATTCAATTATTGCGTGAAGCTGCGCGCGATCCACAAGTGCTGGCAATTAAACAAACGCTCTATCGTAGTGGTGCTGATTCAGAAATCGTGCAAGTGCTTGCCGAAGCAGCGCGAAATGGTAAAGAAGTCACAGCGGTGATCGAACTGCGTGCCCGTTTTGATGAAGAATCCAATATTGAAGTGGCCAACGTCCTGCAAGAAGCGGGTGCTGTGGTGGTATATGGCATCGTAGGTTATAAAACCCATGCCAAAATGATTCTGGTCGTGCGTCGTGAAAATAATAAATTAGTGCGTTATGTACATTTGGGAACGGGTAACTACCATGCTACCAATGCACGTATCTATACCGACTATGGTTTGATGACCACTGACAAAGACTTGTGTGAAGACGTGCACCGTATTTTCCAAGAATTAACCGGTATGGGTAAAATGGCGAAGCCGAAAAAGCTACTGCATGCGCCATTTACTTTACATGCGCAACTCATTAATTATATTGATGATGAAATTGCCAATGCCAAAGAAGGAAAACCAGCGCAAATTATTATTAAAGTGAATGCTTTAACTGAAGTTCAATTGATTAATAAATTGTATGAAGCATCGCAAGCAGGTGTACAGGTTGACCTGATCATTCGCTCAATTTGCTGCTTACGTCCAGGCCTGCCAAATCTATCTGAAAACATTCGTGTTCGTTCGATTGTAGGTCGTTTCTTGGAACATACCCGTGTTTACTATTTCAGCAATAATGGTAACCCACGTATTTATGGTTCAAGTGCAGACTGGATGGATCGTAACTTGTTCAACCGTGTTGAAGCTTGTTTCCCGATTGAAGATCCAGCCTTGAAGAAGCGTATCTATCAACTCGGTTTATTGAATTATCTCAAAGATAATCAGCAAGCATGGTTGTTACAGGGTGATGGTGTATGGGATCGTGCACGACCTGTGGAAGGTGAAGAGCCACACAATGCACAGCATACTTTATTGGACGCAATTAAATAAATGCCTGAGTGTTCCAACAAGGCATAGTACTTGTTGGAACATATTTAAATTAAATCGGGAGAGACGCTTTTATTGTGGTTTTCCCAACCTTGGAGTAAATAACTAAAGTTCCTCCCAAACGTTCTAAACGCGTTTGCATACTTCTCAGGCCGACACTCATTCCCGCAGTTTGGACCGCTTCAACATTAAATCCAATTCCGTTGTCCTCAATTTCTAAAATTAATTTTGCATCATTTGAAAAAGATAAGCTAAAGTGCACTGAATTTGCTTGGCTATGTTTTAAAATATTGGTTAAAGCTTCTTCTGCGACTCGCAGTAAGGTCAAACAAATGAGCGGACTCGGCTGGACCTGCCAAGACTCGGGAAAAGACCACTTTGATGCAATATCAAGTTCATCAAATAACTGACTAAAGCGATAACGCAATGGAGCTCCCCAGAGCAAAGGCGTATCTGGTACTTTCGCCCCAGTACTTGAGCCACTATCAATCACCTGACGCAAGTCATCTCGTAATAACTTTAACATGGATAAAAATTGTTGATTGCTCAGATTTACATGGCTTTGATCGACAGTCACCATGGAACGAACCAGAGAACCGCCTAAGCCATCATGTAAATCATGTGCAAGTTGTAAACGTTCTTGTAGCTTTGCATTTTCTAATTCAAGTTGATGTTGGGTGTTCAGTGAAACAGCCAATTCATCCCTTGCTTCAATAATATTCTGTGCCAAGGTTTGATTAAATTTTTCAATTTTCTTCACATTTTTGGCAAGCCTTAAAGCAAGAATAATCGCAATAAATAAGGTCATTAAAGGCGCTGTATAAGCAACAGCAGCAGCTCTGGTTGAAGACTTGCTAAGAATCAGATACGCGTCATGTAGTACAATAAATAAGAAGAAAATAAAAACACTCGCCAATAAATAGGCTTCGATTTGTCTTACTTTATAAGCAATAAAAGGGAACGAAATACAGTTGGCGATATTAATAACAACAGCGCAAATAAAGGTGAGTAGTAAAAACCATGTTAAGGCTGTATCTGGGAGTAAAATGGCGGATAGAGCTACAACAATAAAGCCAATCAAAAAGGTTCTTTCGATATGGGGAAAACGTTGATGCGCAAAACGCCATGCATATAAACAACCACAAATTGCATGCATAAAAATCATGACGATATTGATGCGTGCAATTTGTAAGGTATTTAAGCCAAAAGGGGGATTGATGATGGCAATGTTGCTCATAATGATCACCCAGCAGAAGGAGGTTAGAGCAAACCAACCAAAAGCTTTTTCCTGTCGACGAAAGAGCCAGACCAGAAAAGCAATCAGGCCCAAGATCAGTGAGAAGGAAAGATTAAAAAAGTTTAAAACGCGTTGTTCATATATGAAGGTTTCATATTGAGGAATTGCGATTTCTGGTGTTGCTAAAATGACATGTCCCAAGCCTGGATCTTGGGTTGCAACCCCAACGACCCGAATCCATAAAGTATTTGAGCCTTGTTTTAATGTAGAGGGCAGTAAATCCCAATAGCGTGGCATATTCCAACTACGAGAAAGTGGTTCCACTAGCGATTTATCTTGCCATAGGCGCTCATCATTTAGATAAATCTCTCCTGCCATGTTAATACTATTAATCACTAAGGTAATCGGTTCGTATTGATGCGGTGGACAATGATAGTCCCAAGCAATTTTATACCACGCACTGCCAGTATAGTCAGGCCAGCGTTGATGCCAATGATCAGGCAAAGTTATCGTTTGCCAGCCAGCTTGAGGACGTTGTGTCTGACTTTCTTGGTTTACTTTTGCAATCTGTATTGAGGTGATTTGAGCTGTACAGCTTGAGTGGCTATTTGCAATAGATGGCAATGAGCTCGCCAGCACTACTTGTGCTAAGCAAAGCGACCAGCACAGTATGAGGTACTTTATAAAAGACCTAATGAACGTGCTGTATTGATGGCTTTGGAGCGACTGCCTACTGAAAGCTTTCGATAAATATGTTTGATATGACATTCGATTGTATATTTTGATAAATGAAGAAAATCAGCGATTTCTCGATTACTCATTCCTTGAGAAACCAGTTTTAAAATTTCAAATTCTCGCGCTGAAAGTAAATGATTTTGTTCTACGGCTACAATATCTTTTGTTGTCGGTTCAAATGAAATTTTTGACAGAATCTGTTGGGCTATAAACGGGTCTATTGGCGCACCACCTCTTAATATACTCCGAATTGATAAGGTAATTTCAAAATCATCTCGTTCTTTTAACAGATAGCCTGTTGCACCCATTTGGATTGCTTTTAAAATTGTTTCCTGAGTGCTCCAAGCCGAAATAACCAGAACGGGCGAGCTTTCATCGAGCTGTCTTAGGCTTTCGATAAAATCAATGCCATTGCCATCGGGTAATCCGAGATCAACCAGTGCAAATGAAATTGGGCTTTGTTTAAGTATCTCTTTCGCTTGATAGAGGCTTTGCGCAAAAATGAGAGCCTCTTGTGTATAACCAATGTCCAGTAAGATTCTTTTTAGCCGCTGTTGCATGATTGCATCATCTTCCAGAATAAATACGGGCACGGGTAAAGTGAGTTCATTCTGAGACACAAAAATCATCCTTAACCATTATTTTTTTCAGTTGTCATCATAGGGGGGATTTGATTTTTTGACTATCACTGAAATTAGGTATTGTAAGGTCTATGTCTACAATATTTTTTTCAGGCCTCTTTCTTTTCTATTACTTATTTTTAGATCATATATTTTATTTTAACTATTATTTGAATTTTATATGACTATTAAATAAATCTAATCAAGAGTTGTTTTTAAAATACCAGTTTTCAGTGATATTTGAATTTATTCTAATGTGATCTTATATGGTTTCAATAAAACTTATTTGAATAAATGGAGAAAAACCATGTCAGTTAAACATCTAGATAAATTATATTTACGTTCGATATTAACAGATTTTTGGAAAAAAGAATTAAATACCAATAAAGATCCAGCCAATGGTAAGTGGTATGAAAAGGGGGCACAAAATGATGGTGGATTATATGGGGATGTGAGTGATGCGGATGATGTTGAAATTATTTTTCATCAAGATCAGGCAAAACTTGAAAAAAGTCAGGTTACGATTATCCATAGCGATTTTGACAATTCTAAAAGTAATATTGGCACTGAGTTTTCAACCGAGTTATCGGATACTTGTACTTTGGCAAAAACCCATACGACAACAAAGAGCCATACAATCAAGTTTGGTCTTGGGTATGAAGTAAAAGCAAAAGCTGGAATTGTTTTTGTAGATGTAGAAGAGACGATAAAAGTGAATTTTGAATACCAGTATGCGACTTCAAAAACAGAGTCTACAACGGAATCCAGCTCTCAAACCATCAAGCAAACAATTAAATGCATTGTACCCGCAGGAAAGATCTACAGAGCTTCTTTGGTTTGTACTAAACAGCGATTATTAATACCATTCACTGCTTTAATTGCTTTTAAGGGTACAACAGGGACTTGGTTCGAAAGTCGGGTGGATAACCATTATCATTGGATCTCTTCTATTGGACATGCCTTTCAACAAATTAATGCAAAAAAATTAGCTGGAAATGATAGTGAAAGGTTTACCGTACGTGGTATCGAAGATAAAGGAATGATGGATAATTCTCAGCAATTCGATTTTAAAATTATTATTTCGGATATTACTGATCTCGTTAATTTGGGGAATGTTGAGAAATTAATAGAAAAAGAAGAAAACTTTGTAGAGCTTGTTGAGCTAGCTTAATTTGATAGTTTTTAAAATGCTCACAGATGTGGGCATTTTTTGCATTTTAGAATTATAAAAATATTATTAAGATGATTTAAATTAATAGCTTACTTATTTTAAAACTGTGATGATTTCATCGAAATACCAGTTTTCAGTGATATACAGGCTTTAGTGTAATGTTTTGTAATTGTACCGATTGATTAAAAAATATAGGTACGGATATGAATCACATTTTTAAAAAAATTTGGAATAAATCACTGGGGAGCATGGTTGTTGTATCTGAAAATGCCAGAAGTGCTGGTAAGACAGATAATACCATTGGGGCGGTAAGCATTTCGGATACTGTTACAACGGATACGATGATATCTCGGGGATTTGGTCTGCAAACGCTAGTTTTAAGCATTGCTATGGTGACAGGAAGTAATGTTTGGGCCGAGGTCTGTGATGTAAATGGCAGTGGTGCAACAGGAGGTAGTACGGCGACAGGTTCTGGTGCCTTTGCGTGTGGTATAAATAATACGATATCGAGCTCATCTGTGGCTTCCAACGCTATTGGATTGGAAAACTTTGTAAGTGGCGCAGGCTATAATTCTGCTCTGGGGAGCAACAATACTGTTTCTTCATCTGAGGGAGCTGTCTCAGTAGGATTTTTAAACTCAAGTGTTGGACCAGGTTCTACTGCAATTGGAACAGCAACGAATGGTTTAAATCCTCAACATTTTCGATCACTCGTAGATAATATACAAAATGGTGTATTGGTGAGTGTAAATGATATTGCTGTAACAGCTACAGGGGCATCTAGATCGACGATCACACATATTAACGGTCAGGCTGTTAGTGCTGCTGAAAGGGATCGTTTTTTTATAAATTTGGAAATTGGTGGAAATATAGCTGCAGGTCGATTTAGCAGTGCAGTAGGTGTAAAAAACTTCACTCTGGGAGAGTCTAGTGCAGCAGTAGGCTTTAATAATAATGCGACCAAATTGAATAGTAGTGTTTTTGGTACCAATAGCCAAGCTATAGCTGATGGTGCAACTGCTATCGGTAATAATTCTCTAGCTAATGAAGCCAATACAGTATCAGTGGGGCGTAGTGGTGCAGAAAAGCGAATTACTAATGTCGCTGCAGCAAGTAAAGGAACTGATGCTGTTAATCTAGGGCAGGTGCAAAGCCTGTTTTCGGCTATTGGAGTATCGGATAACTATGCCCATAACAGCAGTGATACAGCATTAGGATCGACATCTGGTATTACACACGCAACGGAGAATAATGGTACGACCTTAACCAAAGTTGCAGGGATTTCAGTCACTTCGACCAGTACCAACCTCGATGATATTGATTCATTTACCATAAACGGTATAACCACGACCAAAGCTGCTGCACCTGATAAAGTGGCTGCTTTTATTAAGGCAGTGAAAAATGGAGGTAATATTGCTGTAGGTACAAATAGTAGTGCGCTTGGTGTTGCCAATATCGTCACGAGTGCTTCGAGTACAGCGATAGGTTATTCAAACGAAGCGAGAGGGAATGCGAGTGTCGCAATTGGTTATAACAATACCGCATTGATGCATGGCGGTAGTGCAATAGGTCATGATAATGTTGCGGTCAATGATTATGGAACTTCGATTGGGGTTAATAATTATAGTCAGAATAAATCAAGTGTTGCCGTTGGTTCGAATATTTCTTCATTACGACCTACACAGATAACAACAAATGGGCTTGGCATAATTACAGGAATCAATGGAATTCCTGTGACGGCGACAGGTAATACAACAGCAACGATTACGCATGTGAATGGTACTGTTGTTAATGATACGCAACGACAAGCCTTTTTAGAGCGATTGCAATGGGGAGGAAATTTAGCATTAGCAGAGAATAGCAGTGTCCTTGGTGTTGGTGGGATAACTTTAGGTACTAACTCGACCGCTGTTGGTTATGGTAATACGGCGAGGGGAGCAAACAGTAGTGCGCTTGGTTATTTGAATACCAGTGTGGGGCAATCCTCAACAGCAATTGGCAGCGCAACGAGTCCAGCAGGCCGAACTCCTCCTGGTGTTGTTGTAACAGCAGGAACTGTGGATGCTATTGATGGCATAACTGTGGTCAGTACAGCAACAAGTTGGGCTGATTTACGAGATAACCCAACAAAACTGACTTCTGTTAATGGGATGGTATTGAGTGAAGAACAGAAATCAGCTTATGTAAATTCGCTGCGTTATGGTAGTAATGCTGCAATTGGTGCGGCAAGTAATGCAATCGGTAATGAAAATATTGCTTTGGATGTGAACAGTAATGCTATAGGTTCCAATAATAAGGCAATAGGTTCTACCAGTAATGCATTAGGTCGAACCAATATTGCCTCTGGTGGCTATAGTAGTGCCGTTGGGCATGCCAATACTTCCTCTGGCGTGGATAGTAATGCTTTCGGTTCTTATAATGTTGCATCAGCATCAAGCAGTAATGCATTGGGTCGTCAAAATACTGCAACGGGTTTTGGCAGTAATGCGCTTGGATATCAAAATACTGCAAATGGTGTGCGTAGTGTTGCTGTTGGTAGCAATAACTTAAGCCAACAAACAGGATCAACTGCAATTGGTGCCGCAACAGGTTTCACCTATGCGTTCTATAGCAATGATGGAACTAAGCTTACAGCGATTAATGGTATTCCAGTCACTGCATCGGATTTTTCAACCGCATCAATTACGCATATTAATGGCTTAGCGGTGAGTCAGCAAGAAGTACAAAACTTCCTTAATTCGATTGATCAGGGCGGGTCCGTTGCCTTTGGTACAAACAGTACTGCTGTTGGTAATCAGAATATTGCGGTAGGAACACACAGTACCGCTGTAGGTGTCAGAAACATTGCTGGAGATATTGCTACAGCGGTGGGGCATAACAACACAGCAACAGGAATTGCCAGTACGGCAATCGGTCAGGCAAATAAGGCATCAGGCGTAAACAGTACCAGTATTGGATATGACAATGAGTCAACGGGTATTTTTTCAAATGCCTTAGGCTTTGATAATCAGGCAGCACACCAAAATAGTACTGCAGTGGGTACAAGTAATAAGGCACTGGGTATCAATAGTAATGCGGTCGGATATTTTAATATCGCGCAAGGTGTAGACAGTTCAGCTATTGGTTTGCAAAACTCGGCAATGGGGGTACGAAGTAGCGCTCTGGGCTATAAAAATGAAGCATCTGGTTTGGATAGCAGTGCTTTAGGTCATGAAAATAAAGCACAAGCAATGGAGAGTGCTGCCTTAGGTACGGATAACCTAGCAAGCGGAATAGGGAGTAATGCGGTCGGGAATGCAAACCAAGCTTTAGGATTTAAGAGCAGCGCCATAGGTTCTAATAACTTGGTAAAAGGTCAATCAAGTAGTGCTGTTGGTAGTTACAACAGCGTGACTGGCAAAAGTAGTAGCGCAACAGGTGTTGGCGGAGCAGCTTTAGGTAATGGTAGCTCGGTGATGGGTGGTGCCTTGGAAGATCAATCAAGTTTTGATCCTACTCAAGCTTTAACTGTTTTGAGTGGTCGAGTGATTGAGATGGATTCATCCACGATGACAGGTAAAATTGATGGTTTAGATTTTGCCTTTGACCCTAGTAATCCTACACATCCAGTGACTTTAGGTGGTAGAGCATTCACGATAGAGGAAATGAATGCCTTGATGCAGGCGGTTGAAAAAGGTGGTGCAATCGCAGTTGGTGAACAAGCATTGGCAGCGGGATCTCGATCTACTGCATTTGGAGATAAAGCGGCAGCAATTGGTGCTGAAAGTAAAGCTTATGCAGATAATAGTGTTGCTCTAGGCGCTGGCTCAATTGCTGATGAAGCCAATACCATCTCTGTAGGTAAAGCTGGGGCAGAAAAACGTATCACCAATGTAGCAGATGCGCAAAATGATTATGATGCGGTCAATAAGCAACTTCTTACAGCTACGGTCGCAGATGCTGTTTTTTATGATACGGGCAGCAACAAAGAAAAAATTACGCTCGCTGGTGCAACAGGTACCCAAATTACGAACCTAAAGGATGCGACTTTAGATAGTAGTTCAACGGATGCAGTGACTGGAAAACAGCTACATGCGACAAATAATAATGTGACAAACCTAGACGATCGTGTCACCACCGAAGTCGGTACTTTAAATACCCGAATGACCAATGAAGTGGGAACACTGAATACTCGTATTGATGGAGTGGATACCACAATTGCAGGGATTGATGGACGCGTTAGCACCAATACCAATGAAGTGGGGACACTGAATACCCGAATTGATGGAGTGGATACCACAATTGCAGGGATTGATGGACGAGTAACAGTCAATACTAATGATATTGCGACACTTGGTGGCCGTGTGACAACCGAAGTCGGTACTTTAAATACTCGAATGACCAATGAAGTCGGAACGCTGAATACTCGTATTGATGGAGTGGATACAACGATTGCAGGAATAGATGGACGAGTAACAGCCAATACTAATGATATCGCGACACTTGATGGTCGTGTGACAACCGAAGTCGGTACTTTAAATACCCGAATGACCAATGAAGTCGGAACGCTGAATACTCGTATTGATGGAGTGGATACCACAATTGCAGGGATTGACGGACGTGTTACCAGCAATAGTAATGATATCGTGACACTCGATGGGCGTGTCACAACCGAAGTAGGTGCATTAAATACTCGAGTGATCAATGAAGTCGGAACGCTGAATACTCGTATTGATGGAGTGGATACCACAATTGCAGGAATAGATGGACGTGTTAGCATCAATAGCAATGATATCGCGACACTCGATAGTCGTGTGACAACCGAAGTCGGGACGTTAAATACTCGAATAGGTAATGAAGTTGGAACACTGAATACCCGTATTGATGGGGTGGATACAACGATTGCAGGAATAGATGGACGCGTTAGCACAAATACTAATGATATCGCGACACTTGATGGTCGTGTCACAACCGAAGTAGGTACATTAAATACTCGAGTGACCAATGAAGTTGGAACGCTGAATACCCGTATTGATGGAGTGGATACCACGATTGCAGGTGTTGATAGTCGATTGACCACCGAAGTAGGTACTTTAAATACTCGCGTGACTAATGAAGTTGGAACACTGAATACCCGAATTGATGGCATTGACATGACTGTTGCGGGTATTGATGGGCGAGTAACCGTCAATACCAATGATATCGCTGCCTTACAAAATGGTTTAGGTAATGTTGCTGCAAGTGCAGTGATTTATGACAGTGCAGCTAAAGATACTGTTACTTTGCAAGGTGCATCTGGGACGAAAATTACCAATCTGAAAGATGCAACTTTAGACGCAAACTCTAAAGATGCTGTGACGGGTAAACAATTGCATGCAACTAATAATAGCATTACAGCATTGGATGGAAGAGTTACAACCGAAGTAGGTACATTAAATACGCGTATTGGCAATGACGTGGGAACTTTAAATACTCGTATTGATGGAGTAGATACCACAATTGCAGGGATTGACGGACGTGTTAGCACCAATACTAATGATATTGCGACACTTGATGGTCGTGTCACAACGGAAGTTGGTACATTAAATACCCGAGTAACCAATGAAGTCAGTACATTAAATACTCGTGTGACCAATGAAGTGGGAACTTTAAATACCCGTATTGATGGCGTGGATACCACAATTGCAGGGATTGATGGACGTGTAACAGTCAATACTAATGATATCGCTGCCTTACAAAATGGTTTAGGTCATGTTTCTGCAAGTGCAGTGATTTATGACAGTGCAGCTAAAGATACTGTTACTTTGCAAGGCACATCTGGGACGAAAATTACCAATCTGAAAGATGCAACTTTAGATGCAAATTCTAAAGAGGCTGTGACGGGGAAACAGTTACATGCAACTAATAATAGCATTACAGCATTGGATGGAAGAGTTACAACGGAAGCAGGGAATCTAAATGCAGCATTAACCACAGGTTTGTCCAATACGTTAACCGATGCTAAATCTTATGCTGATCAGCAAGCGACGACGACCTTAATAACATCGAAAGGTTATACAGACCAACAAGCTGTGATTCTAGACGGAAAGATTACAACCAGTGCGAATACCATCAACACTCGTATTGATGGAGTAGATACTCGCATTGGTACGGAAGTTGCGGCTTTAGACAGTAAAATCATAGCCAATACAACATCTATTAGCACTTTAGATGGGCGCGTGACAACAGAAGTGGGGAATCTAAATACAGCATTAACCGCGGGTTTGTCCAATACATTAACCGATGCCAAATCTTATGCTGATCAACAAGCAACGACGACCTTAACCACGTCGAAAGGTTATACAGATCAACAAGCCGTGATTCTGGATGGAAAGATTACAACCAGTGCGAATACCATCAACACACGTATTGATGGAGTAGATACTCGCATTGGTACGGAAGTTGCGACTTTAGATGGTAAAATCACAGCCAATACAACAGCCATTGGTCAAAATGCCTCAGCCATTAGTGCTCTAGATGGTCGAGTCACAATCAATACCAATGATATCGCAGCATTACAAAATGGTTTAGGCAATGTTTCTGCAAGTGCAGTGATTTATGACAGTACCGCTAAAGATACGGTTACTTTGCAAGGCACATCTGGGACGAAAATTACCAATCTGAAAGATGCAACTTTATCAGCTACATCAACGGATGCTGTTACAGGTAAGCAATTACATACAGTAGATGGTCGTATAACAAATGAAGTTGATACATTAAACACTCGGATTGGTTATGAGGTTTCGGGTTTAGATGGCAAAATAATTACCAATACCAATACGATAAATACCCGTATTGATGGTGTGGATACTCGAATTGGTACAGAAGTCGCGGCTCTAGATAGTAAGATTGGTCAAAATACGACGGTGATTGGAAAAAATGCTACAGCAGTCAGTACATTGGATAGTCGAGTTACAACTGAAGTTGGTACTCTAAATACGCGTATTGATGGTGTAGATACAACAGTTGCTAGTATTGATGGTCGAGTCACAACCAATACCAATGATATCGCAGCCTTACAAAATGGCTTAGGTAATGTTTCTGCAAGCGCAGTGATTTATGACAGTGCTGCTAAAGATACAGTTACTTTGCAAGGCACATCTGGGACGAAAATTACCAATCTGAAAGATGCAACTTTATCAGCTACATCAACGGATGCTGTGACAGGTAGACAACTACATACAGTAGATGGTCGTATAACAAATGAGGTTAGCACTTTAAATACGCGAATTGGCAATGAAGTGACAAGTTTAAATACGCGTGTTGACACAACCAATACTGCATTTATCCAGACATTGGGAGGCAGTGCATTATGGAGTAATGGTGTATTCACAGCGCCAACTTTTAGCATTCAAGGGCAAGTGAAAAATACCGTGAGTGATGCCTTTGTCGCCGTTGATCAACAGTTAGGTACAATTAAAACCTCGGTATCAGATTTAAAAACACATACAGAGCAACAAGCTGTATCTAACTTAAATGATGCAAAAAATTATACAGACCAACAAACTACCACAGCATTGAATAATGCAAAAAATTATACCGATCAGCAGACCACTACAACCTTAAATGATGCAAAAATCTATGCTGATCAAAAAGTGGCTGATGGTAAAGCTTATACAGATCAGCAAACAGTATCGGCTCTAAATAGTGCCAAAACCTATGCTGACCAAAAAGCAGCTGATGGTAAAGCCTATACAGATCAGCAAACTACATCTGTACTGAATGATGCAAAAAGCTATACAGATCAAAAAGCAGCTGCATCTTTGCATGGAGCGAAAGACTATACCGACCAGCAAACAACAGCCGCGGTTCAGACAGCAAATGGATATACCGATAGTAAAATTGCAGATGTACAAACTCAATTAACAGCCAGTAATCAGTATATTCAAGTGAATGGCATGAAGGATGCTCAAGCTGCTTCGGCGACAGGCGACAACTCGGTTGCAATAGGAGCCAATACTGTCGTAACAGGTAATCGTTCAACTGCTGTAGGTGTTGGCAATCAAGTTTCAGGCAATGGTTCTGGGGCTTTTGGTGACCCTAATACTGTATCTGGGAATGCGAGTTATGCTGTTGGTAATGACAATACCATTAAAGGCGATAAAACCTTTGTGTTAGGTAATAATGTGAATACTGAGGCAAAAAATGCCGTTGTATTAGGTAATGATTCGGAGTCAAATCGTGACAATACGGTTTCAGTGGGAGCTAAAGGTAAAGAACGTCAGGTAATTCATGTTGCAAATGCAACAGAAGACACAGATGCTGTAAATTACCAACAATTAAAAGCATCAGAAAAATCAGCCAATAGCTATACCAATGAACGGGTCAATGCCCTAAATAGTGCATTCCAAGATTATAGAGTAGAGACGGAACAACGTTTCCAAAAAGTGGATGAACGTTTCAATCGTCAAGGTGCTATGACTGCTGCAATGATGAATATGGCAAGCAGTGCTTCCAGTGTGAAAGGGCTAAATCGAGTGGGTGTTGGGGCTGGTTTTCAGGGACAGGAACAGGCCGTTTCGATTGGTTATCAACGCATAATTAACGAAAACACCTCACTTACTATCGGCGGTGCATTCACCAAAGAAGAGAGCTCTGGAGGTGTCGGTGTTGGCTTTGGTTGGTAAAATAATTTAAGCAGTCTTAAAGGAAAACCCATTCATTTTGAGTGGGTTTTCTCTATTTACAGGCTTAGTTGGTTTTCATTTCTAAGACCAGTTGATTGATCAGATCAGCTGCTTCCAATTCTCTGATTTGTCCAACATTGCTGCCTGCCCAAAAGGCACCATAACTAAAATCATGCTGTCCGCCAGCAACACTCATTAACTGTTTAGCTAAATCATAGGTATATGGATAAGCAGGGACTTTGGGGCGATTGGGTGAATCAATCTGTGTATGCCAAGTCCCGAGTAAGCCCCGTGCAGGTCGGCCAGACAGACTGGCACTGATTTGAGTAATGTTCTGGCTAAATAGAGCTTTACGATAGGCTGCATTTGCGCTTGAACTTTTACATTGTACAAATGCTGTACCTAATTGCACCGCAGCAGCTCCTAGTTTCAGCATAGTTCTAGCTTGTTCGCCATTCATAATCCCACCTGCGGCAATCACGGGGATCGTACAATGTTGAGTGATCAAGGATACTAAATCAGACGTCTTGATGGCTGCATCAAACTGTTGATTGAAAATACCACGATGACCTCCTGCCTCAATTCCTTGTGCGATAATGATATCGATGCCAGCAGCCTCAATCGCTTGGGCTTCAAGCAAATTGGTTGCAGAGACCATCGTGATAATCCCGGCATCTTTTAGTGCTTGAATTTGATGGGGGTGTGGAATCCCAAAATGAAAACTCACCGCTTTGGGGCTAGTTTCAAGTACTACATGTAGATAGTCATCATTGTCTAAAAAGCTGGGATAAATACAATTCAGGTGTGTGGGTGGTTCTGCTTTAAACTTCTCAAATTGAGGACGAAGATAATCAATCCAATGTTGTGCAGTTTCAGGATTCAAAGGTTCTGATTGATGACAAAAGAAATTCACCTGAAAGGGCTGATCTGTTAACGCTTGAGTTTTTAAAATCTGGGCTTTAGCTGCTTCTGGCGTATTTGCACCAAGACCTAAGGAACCTAATGCACCTTGATTAGAAACTTCTGCGGCAAGTTCTGGAGTCGAAACACCTGCCATCGGTGCTAGTAAAATCGGATGTTTTATTTCTAATAATTGTAAAATTGACATGATGCTTTACTCATTCCATTTTTAACCACCTTAACGTAAAAACAAAAAGGCTTGCAAATAATAATCGCTATTTACTTGTTGAATATAGAGGTTATTTTTATATTAAAAAATTAGCTTTCTATATAGGTGTGACATTAAACAGAGAGCCGACCCAACTAGAAAATGCCATTGCCAAGATGCCCCATAACGTAATACGTATACTGCCTTTTAACATAGAGGTACGGGCGAAGTAACTGGATAAAGCACCTAATAAGGCCAATGAAATAACACCTGTGATGAGGACTGAGCGTGCGACCCACGTGCTTGGACTGAGTAAAATCGCGAGCATGGGGAGGGCCGCACCACAAGAGAAAGACGCTGCTGAGGACAAAGCCGCTTGAACTGGGTTGGCAGCAGTATTTTCATGAATCCCAATTTCATCTCGTGCATGTGCACCGAGAGCATCGTGTTCAGTCAGTTGCTTGGCAACCTCGTGGGCAAGCTCAGGATTCAAACCCCGTGAAATATAAATCTGAGTCAGTTCTTTTAATTCAGCATGTGGGTTTTTTTCTAGTTCTCTAGCCTCAAATCGCAGATCAGATTTTTCAATGTCTTCTTGAGATTTGACCGAAATGTATTCGCCAGCTGCCAT
The DNA here is from genome assembly GCF_000369845.1 of Acinetobacter higginsii. NCBI lineage: Bacteria > Pseudomonadati > Pseudomonadota > Gammaproteobacteria > Moraxellales > Moraxellaceae > Acinetobacter > Acinetobacter higginsii. Next base: position 523,925 of record NZ_KB850223.1, read on the forward strand.
TGAGGTAGCACCAGAAATCAGTCCTGCGATACAGGTAATCAATAAGGTATGAGAACTTGCGCCGCTCGCAGCCATACCCATAATTAAACTGGTGACGGAAATAATGCCATCATTGGCACCTAAAACAGCGGCTCTCAGCCAGCCAGAACGTTGTATCACATGCGGTTCTGCATGTTGGGAATAGGACATAATCTTGCTCTTTTAGATTGAGTGAATTTCATTATTTATAAAAGTGAATGTAGCGAATATTTGTAAAATTCTATTGATGATTCATAAACTTAATCTATTATAAAATAACTTATTTTAACGATAGCATAACCATGATTTGGTTATAATATGTGAATAATTTAACACTTTAACTTTAGATTACATTGACTTTTTATTGTCTATATTCTGAGTATTTTTAGTTGAGATCTGCGATGAACAATTCCAAAAATAAGCTGCTGAGTCATACACTATTAATTTTAGGTCTTATCTTACCAGTTCAATATGCATTCAGTGCTGATTCTGATTTTGTCAAAGAAGGGGATGCAGCATATAAACCAGGTAACCCAATTTATGATCGTTGGGACAAGTTTTATAAAATTGAACAAAGCCAGCCAGTAGAAGCTGAGAAAATCTTGCTTGAATTAGGACAAATCACGCCACAAGATATCAAGGTTTGGAAAAGTCTGACTTATTTGCAGATTCGCTTAAATAAACAAAATGATGCTATTCAAAGTGTGCGTAAGGCTGAACAGCTTGCACCCGAAGATGATCAACTGAAATTACAAGAAGCGTATTTGTTGAATCAGCAAAAAAGGAACAAAGAAGCCTTAGTGATTTTTAAGAATTTATCGACCTCATCCGACGCTGAAATTGCTGCAAAAGCGCAGCAAGCAGTGCAAAACCTGAGCGGGGCATCTGTTCCCTCGACGTTTAAAGATGTGTATTTTGCCCCGTCTTATGAGTCACGTTATGACGATTTCATTTTTCCCTTAAAAATGCGTTATGGGAAGAATCTTGATAATGGACGGGCGCAAGTGTATGGCTTTGTGAATCTAAACCGTGACACCAAATCTAAAGGCGGCGTACGTCCAGAAATTATTGATGAGAATGCAGTGACGATTGGTGTAGGAGCGAACTATCAACCGTGGCAATCAATTCCGATCCGTGCTTATTTAGAAGTGGGTGGCAGCTATGATCTGATTGACCGTAATCGGGATAAATTCCGGGAAAGTGTGGTGGGTGGGGTCACTGGCTATCAAGAGTGGTATGCAAACCCAGCGATTGAGCAGCGTACGATTTGGAATGATTATTTTACGGATCTGTATGGCAATGTCGCGAGTTACTCTCGCGAGGACTATAATGTAATTGCTGATTTACGCTTGCGTTCAGGCTTCAATGTATATCGCGGTGAAGTAGGTACCGTACAAGCCTATGGCAAACTGCATACTTTGGCAGATTCTAAAGGCGAAAATTACAATAATTTATTTGAATATGGTGCAGGCGTTGCTTGGCAGCCGTTTAACTATGTTCCAGTAAAACTAAGAGTTGAACGACTGTATGGACATTACTTTAAAGATGCTTTAGCTGATGGCACTGAAAACTATAACAACACACGTACTGAACTGGTTTTTTATAAGAGTTTTTAAGGATTGATCTCTGTGCTACGAGCTCGATACTTTAGCCTATACCACAATGCGACTGCATAAACTGTCATACGGTTCATATAATGTGGACCGTCAAAAATATACACTTTTTGTCCTTCGTAGGCTTTCAGTTGTTGCATGATTTCCCATGGGTAGGCGGAGCGAAACTTTCCGCCTTTCACGGGACGAAAAGCTTCTAATACAATCACAATATTATCCTTACCAAATTCTTTTTGAAGGTCTTCTAGCACGACTCGGGCTTGTTGAGGTGAACGCGTTCCAACGCCAACACCATCTTGGAAGAATACACCTGTATGGCTTGGTAACCAGCTTTTTAACCAGGAATCTAAATGTTCAGGTGCTTGTTCGCCACTATAGATACTGATCCAAAGTGGTTTGGGCAAAGTTCGAATGGCTTTGGCAAGATCATCTACACAAATCCAAGTTGGGTCTGCTTCTACAGGAAAGTAATAACCTTTAAGAGGAATGAACTTGGTATTCTCTATTATTTTTTTAGAATTTTCAGCAAGTTGTAATACATTGGAGCGAGCTAGCTTCTCATCATATTCTCCTGCTAATCCAAGTAAAATATGCTGAGCCCATGCTTTTTGCTGGAGCTGTTTCAGATTAATATTTTTATCCCATTTTTCTAAACCCATGTCATGATCAAACCATGATTTAGATTGCACCACCGACCATTGTGGCACGAAAGTAGAAACACCCAGTAAGTCCCAATTGCCTGACGGTGGCGTTGTAGCCAAGTCAGGTTGCCAGAACATACCTTCAATTTGTGGAGGTTGTACATCTGTTTTGAGATGATGAATACAACCTCCTAAGAATAACAGGGCTGATAAAGCAAGCGTGATTAACGTTGTGGATTTAGTCAGCCTTATTTTTAGCATTTGGTCTTTTTCGCCAGTACCAGAGCAAAATTGCAAGAACCATGATAGCAGAGATTATAACGACCAAGATAAAGAATGATGATTGCTTAACAAGAGGGGCTTTCTGGTTACCGACCATAATCTTTTGTAAAATGAAGACCTGACCACTTTCAGTCACCAATATCTTGCTGGCATTATTGGGGATATTTTGTTGAACCTTTTCCCAAAGCTTGGTGAAGTTTTGAGCGCCTTGCATCGAGTCAGTAATAATATCAAAGCGTTGATCATGGAAACTGACCAAGAAGCCATTCACAGTTGCAGGAGGGTAAAGTGTGCTTTGATGCATTAATACCTGTTGGCGATAGATATTGGGGTTGACCTGTACGTTGAGAAGTTCGGGTTTTGCTGGATCAAGTTTGACTAGATTGAGTGGGATTGGATCATTGGTCATCAGCATTTTTTTAGCCACTTGGCTGACGATCATCGCGATTTCCAAGCTTCCCGCATTGCTATCAATCGCAATGGTTGGATGGGTTGCAAAAGTCATTGATAAGGATGCAACCCCATTTTTGAGTTTATGCGGGAGTTTTACCGTCGATTTTTGTGTATCAATCCAGAGAGAACCTTTTGCGGTTGGTAAACATTGTGAATTTACAATCACCGAATTTTCAAGCTTTAAGTTAAAGGTCGTATTGTTCGAAATAGTTTTGGCAAAATAGTTAAATTGTCGATTTACTGGGTCCGAATCTAAATTGGCTGTTTTCAAACTCCCCGCAAAACCGCCATCAATCCAAGTGGTAATGTTAGAGCCTTCCAATAAACCACTCTGCACACGCAATGCAATTTGACCTTGTAAAATATCCGTTGGCTGCCAAACTGCGGGGAAGTTGAGGAAGAGATTTTTTTCAGCTTGGTTCAAGCGGAAATCACTAATACCTAAATCGGCAAGGGTGTGAATTTGTTTGATTTTAGCCCAGTTTGGTGCTGCAAGCTTATTGGGAAGAAAGGTTGCTGAGGTATTCAGTTGTTGTAAATATTCTGAATTGAGTAAGCCGTTAATTGCAGAGGTCAGTTTTTCTGGTTGGTCATATTGAATTTGTAAGGTTGGAATATCATTGGCAGTGCTAATTTGCACTAAAGTCCCTTTAGGTAACGGACTGGCTGATTTTACAATTTCAATATAAAAGTTGGGTGTCTGCTCCGTTGGTGCGTTTTGTTCATACCATTGGATAGGCGTGACTGAACCCCATGCACTGATCAAACGTCCTAGCATTGAAGCTTCATTGACATTTGCGGGATTATATTTCAAGACTCCAACAAATGGCGTTGGACGGACAACCTGTGGGTTAAATAAAGCATCAGGCAAATCTTTTAAGCGATAAACGGGGCGGTGGCGTGTATATTCAATTTTAGAATTACTTAAATAAGTTACCTGATCGACATCCTCACTACAGAAGGTAGTCCGGTCAGCAGCAGGCGAGGTATTTGGTGAATACTGCTGTAAAATAAAATCTAAACGATGAAAACCGTTTTGAGTTGCAGGAATGTCGAAGCTTAATGTACCGTCGCCATTTAAGGTGTTGTTGTAGATCAGCTTGTCATCAAATTTGACGAGTAAAGTGGTGAAATGCTCTGTGGAGTAATCGCTAGTAAAACGGATGTTCTGCCATTCAGAGCCTTTGCCCACATAAAAGAAGTGCGGTTCAATGGTATATTTATTGGACGTGTTGATGTTGTCAAAGGTCCATGTATTTAATGTATCCGCAGATGTGAATACGGGCAAGGAGAGGACTACACTTGCAAGCATAGCTTTTAAAAATGGATGATGTAAGGTTTTATTTTTCATTTATTTTTTCTCCTTGCTACGCTCAGTTTTATACCACTGTAACGAGTTTCCCTGAATCTTATTTTTAAGCATGTCATAAGCCGCTTTAAACACGATAAATAAGAATACTTGTGAATACGTGACATAAGATAAAACCGCGAAGAAATATAGTTGAGGTTTGGCTCTTTCTAAAGATAGGGTGAACCACATTTGTGCGACATATAAACAGAAGGATAGGCCCCAAAGTAACGTAAATGGACCAGGAACGGTAATCCCTGCAATACCCAATAAGCCTAACGTTAAAGTGATGTGACTCCAGATCAGCGCAGGTACAAATAGCACATAGCACATGATGTTGTTAAAAATTTCGATGCCGATAGGGAATGGTTTTCGAAGTGCGATCGGTAAATATTTACTGGTAACGTAGAAATTCCCTTGCGTCCAGCGTGAGCGTTGTTTTACAAATACACTTAGAGAAGGAGGGTCTTGTTGCCAACCAACCGCGTAGGGTACCCATTTAATCCGTCTTTGCCCGAGGAAAATTCTAAAGCTCATCTCGGTATCATCGACCAAAGATTTTTCATCAAAACCACCTAGCGTTTCTAGAGCATCGCGCCAGATTACGTAATTGGTGCCCATTAAGGTCGACAGTTCAAAACGCTGCCAACGGCCACCTTGGAAAATCCATTGGAAGAAAATAAATTCAATCGCAATAAAACGGGTCAAAATACTGTCACGCCAATTACGGGTACGGACTTTACCGTTTACCGCCACTAATTTTTTATCGGCCAGTAAGGTCTGGGCTAATAGGCGCACACAGTCAGGTTCAGGCGTACTATCGGCATCATAGACCACAATGAGCTCACCGGTAGCATGGGGTAAACCATTGTTCAACGTGCGTGATTTGCCTTTTCCTCCCATCCCTTTCGGTACATTAACAATTTTAATGCAAGGATAAATGGCCGCCATTCTTTCCGCAATTTCTAGCGTATTGTCTTTTGAACCATCATTAATCAGTAGTACTTCATAGGCATGTGCAGGATAATCCTGTTGTGCAATCGCATGTAAAGTGTCTTCGATGACCACACCTTCGTTATAGGCTGGAATCAAGACACTTAATACGGGCCATCGTTCAGGAATAGGCAGATTTTCCAGTTCTTTTGCTGCATTTTTAGAATATTTCCATGCCTGAAAGCTCAACCATGCCCAAAAGGCTTGTGGAATCCAAATGCCTAAAAAGCCAAATAAGAAAAGAATATCAATTGCGGGCATTTATTCTTCTCCTACGAATGATAGAAATAATCAAGATCAGGAGTAATCCGCCGCCAAGTAATAAAGAAATCCAGGAGATAGAACTCCCAAATGTGCTGAGTAAACTCGGATAATGTGCCGAATAGATATAATCCAGTGGAATAACCACTGTACTTAGCCCAATCAAAATATAGCCAAATAAACTGGTTTCAACTCCATCCGTACTGCTGCTAAATTGTGTGCGATTCAGATCCCATGAGATCCCCAGTTTTGGATACTCAATAGTATTTACGGGCATTCCAAGTGGTGGATTAATTACCACTTGATAACCTGAGCTTTGTGCAGGATCGGTAATCGCTTGATAAAAATAGTGCTGATGATGTTGAATTTTTCGCGCTGGAATACGTAATTCATCAGGGAGGTCTGATTGAATAATATAACTACCAGCGGGTTGAGCAATCAGGTTTTCATCCCAACCCGTTTCAATCAATGCCGCTAAGGGACGTAGGCCAATGGCAGTTGAGAAAGTTGCTTTAGCTGCAAAATACTTTGCATGAGCCATTTGATAGAAGGCAACAGGAATAGCACCTTCATTGACGGCTTTTTTAATTTTATAATATTTAACCGCGCTAAAATATTCATTGGGTAAAATCACACCTGGTTTAACGCCTTGTTCAACCAATTGTTTAAAGCTTTCGGAGTCCAACTGATCAGATGTGAACACAGGCCACCATGTCGCAGGCTGAGGAAAGAATTCAGCAACCGTTTGCGGTGTTTGAATTTGAGTACTTAGATCCGTTTTTGCTGCTTCGATCTGACAGTGATAGTACTGCTGATAAAATTGCTGCAAGGTTGTATCTGGGAAATGGCTGGTTGCAACCAGTACACCACAGATATTGAGTAATACTGACATCAGCGCACCTCTCGACTGGAAGGTGCTAAGTATTCAGTATGTTGCTCAATATGCAGTTTGAGTACAGTCAGTTCCTGAAGGTCTTGAATGAAGTGTGGATAGATGTGATGTTCATCAATGCTCGGCTCGTGAATGACAATACTTTTAATTTCACTGAGTTCTTCATTAATGAAATGGTAAATCACACTCTCTCTTTCATTTGAAAGAATCGCCATAATTTTATTCTGGGTTTCTTTCCAGATGTCTTCGCCCAGCATTTCACGAATTAGTACGGTATTATTGATATGAGTGGTAATAATTTTATAGTGATCTTTATGCGTGAGCTGCAATAGCTTTTTTAATTCGCCTTGGAAATGTTTCAATGCAGTGAGCGGCAAAATATCGTGTTGATAATTTCGATCATAACTCTGAATGTCGCGGAAGCTCTTTAGCGCATTTTGAATATTATGACGTATCGCACTTAAAAAGATCGGTGTAATTGGTAGCACAAACAATAATAGCAGTTGACGTTCGACATAAGTTTGATTGGCGAGGTCAAGGAAAAAATAGACAGCAACACCAACAAATGTGACGAGCCCGAGAACTAAGGCCATACCAACATTTAAAAAAGCCCCTGAAATTAACAAAATAAGTAAAAACACCCAGCTTCCGCGATAACTTGCTGGCAGCCACTCGTACGCAACGATGCCCATAAAAATTTGAGCTGAGATAATCCACAAGACGAGTGCTGGAGCCGGATTTTTTTGCATAATAATTTTAGTTTTAATAAATGTCTTTTGTGAAGAAGTTAGCATTATTTTACAGTTCTGACGACAGTTTTTCTGTTGTTAGCTTTGTAAAATAATTTTATAAACAGTAACATACAGTATAGTCTGTATTTCAAAATAATAAAAAGTATCCTATTTTAGAAGTTTATTTAACTTATGTAAGCTCTGTTAATGTGATTTGAATGCATCGATTGCACGTAGTCGACTGGCCTTTAAATCCACTATCGGCTTAGGATAATCCAGTATTAAAGCCTGATTTTTTGCATAAGGTTCATGAATCATTTTGTTATCAAGATGGGCAAGTTCTGGAATCCATTGACGGATATATTCGCCTTCAGGATCAAACTTTTGTGATTGCGTCGTTGGATTAAACACACGGAAATAAGGAACAGCATCCGTGCCTGTCGAAGCACACCATTGCCATCCCCCATTATTGGCAGCCAAGTCACCATCAATCAGGTGCTGCATAAACCATTGTTCACCTTTACGCCAGTCGATGAGGAGGTTTTTGCTTAAGAACATGGCGCAGATCATACGGACTCGATTATGCATCCAACCCGTGGCTAACATTTGCCGCATACCTGCATCAATAATTGGAATCCCTGTTTGTCCTTGTTGCCATTTTTCTAAAGCAATAGGATCATCTCGCCAGTTGATCTTTTGGGTCTGGGATTGAAAGGGCTGATGTTTGGAGACATTGGGAAAATCAAACAAGATATGTTGGTAGAACTCACGCCAAAGTAATTCATCTAACCATGTTTGTTGGCCTTCAGATTGAATCTCAAAATGACCGTGTTGCTGTCTAAACAGGGCTTGCAGGCATTGCCGAATCGAAATAATCCCAATATTTAAATAGGCTGATAACTGACTGGTGCCTGAAACAGCCGGTAAATCACGTGCAGTTTTATAAGCTGCTAAGTGCTCATCAATAAATTGATCTAAGAGTATGAGTGTATGTGCTTCTCCAACTTGCCATTTGCTAAAGTTGGTATCTTGGATTTGTTTTATATAGTCGCGTTGTAATGTTTGGATGTCATCTTGTTGAAAGGCGGATATATCCAGAGACAGCGGTTGCTGCTCCGTTGGGGAGGGATAACATTGGGGTAAACCGTGCTGTAAACGTTGATAGCAGGTTTTCTTAAATGCACCAAAAACCTGATAGGGTGAGTTAGATTGATTGCGGATAGAGGCCACTGGAAATAGAGTTCGATCATGGAAAAGGATCAATTCTTTTTTATATTGATTGATTTGATGCTGTACAGTCTGATCTCGTTTGAGTTCATTGATCCCAAGTTCGATATTGGCATATATATTTTCAATATTAAGTTTTTGCATTAAACGTGAGAAAAAATCAGGGATATCTTTCCAAAATGGAATTGTTTGAACCAGCAGGGGAATATTCAGGTCTGCAAGTTGCTGTTTGAGTTGTTGTAATTGACGTAGATAAAATTCGATTTTAATCGCTGCATCGTCATGTTGCTGCCACTGCGCAGGGGACAAAATGATAAGTGCAATTGTAGGGCCTGCCTGAGTCGCATGCCAAAGTGCTGCATGATCATGGATTCTTAAATCTTGGCGAAACCAAATCAGTTGATAGGTCTGAGACATAGCTGTGGATTGTAATCGAAAGTTGAATAACGTTAAGCGATTTTTCGATTTTGGAAAAGTGCTTGGCAATAAAAAAGCAAAGCCGAAGCTTTGCTTTTTCCATCTAATTCAAAAATGAATTAGTGGTGGTGACCACCTGCACCGTGAACGTGACCATGATCTAATTCTTCTTGAGAAGCATCACGGATTTCAACGATTTCTACTTCAAAAGTAAGATCTTGGCCAGCAAGTGGGAAGTTCGCATCAACGATGATGTTGTCGCCTTCAATCGCTTTAACAGTTACGATTTGAACGCCATCATCAGTTTGAGCTTGGAATTGCATACCAGGTTGGATGTTGTCCACACCTTGGAACATTTGAGCTGGAACTTCTTGAACGAGGTCTGGGTTATATTCGCCATAACCTTCAGCAGCTGGAACGTTTACAGTGAATTTTTCGCCTACAGTTTTACCTGTAAGTGCATTTTCTAAACCAGGAATGATGTTGCCTGCGCCGTGCAAATATGCAAGTGGTTCACCTTGAGATTGATCAAGTGTTTCACCCTCAGCGTTTGTTAAAGTGTAGTGGAATGAAACCACGTGGTTAAGTGCAATAGCAGTCATGTTTTGAATCCATGTCATCAATAGTTTTAGCTGTATATCATAAAGTGAAAAATAGATTTTGTTGACTATTTTCCACTTTTTGAAACGATTTAGTTAAATATTGAGACGAAATATCAAATTTCAACTCAATACAGCTTAATTTTTGGACGTACACGACGCGTTAGAAAATCCTTCATGGTCAGCATACCTGCTTGGGTATAGCCATGAATATTGGCTTGATGCAATCGGTATAACGATACATACATGGTTTTTGCAATAAAGCCCTGTACGCTGACATCGCCTAACAACTCGCCTACAGCTTGATTATGGCTTAATGACACCAGAGATCCTTTCTCATTAAAGCTAAACATTGGTTGCGGAGAACCCGACAAACGTGCGGCCATTGCATCGACCAAGAATGTTGCTTGCTGACTTGCCACTTGCGCACGTGGGCCTAATGGCGGTTGACGCGCATCTAATTGACAGTTGGCGCAATCACCAAAGGCAAATACATTTGGGTCAGAATAAGTCTGTAGTGTTGCATACACCATTAAACGATTAATCTTGTCACGTTTAAAATCAGTAAATGATTCTAGAACTTTCGGTGCTTTGACGCCTGCTGCCCAAACCGTAATATCGGAGTGCAAGACACTGCCATTACTAAAATAGACATTTGATTCATCGACTTTTTGCACTTTATGTTGGGTCAGAATTTCAATACCCATTTTTTTCAGTTGCTTGGCACTGTGTGCAGCCGTTTTTTCAGTCAGTGCAGGGAGAATGCGATCAGAGGCTTCAATTAGGGTAATCTTAACCTGCTTTGGATCAATTTTCTTTAAACCATATCGATAAAAGTTTTTCGTGGTTTCAATTAGTTCCGCTGCAAGTTCAACCCCCGTTGCACCTGCACCAACAATGCCAATATTTAAAGCACGTTCAGTTGGTTGGTTTTGTGCTTCGATATATAGATGAAACAAATCTTGTTGGAAGATATCAGCCTGTTTTCGACTATCTAAGAAGTGGCAATGTTCACGCACACCTTCGGTACCGAAGTCATTGGATACAGAACCAACTGCAAGTATCAGCGTATCGTAACTGAGACTTTGAGTCAGGGGAGTATGTTCTTTAGAAAGCTGTGGGGGAGAAAGTGTAATTTGTTTTTGATCTTTATTGACATCGATTAAGGTTCCAAGCACGAACTCAAAATGATGTTTTTCTGCGTGAGCAAAATAATTGGTTTGTTCTTCGTGAGGATTAAGTGAACCTGCTGCGATTTCGTGAAGGAGAGGTTTCCATATGTGAGTGAGGTTTTGGTCAACTAGGGTAATTCGGGCTTTCTTGCGTCGACCAAAACGTTCTCCTAGTTGTGTCGCAAGCTCTAAACCACCTGCGCCACCGCCTACAATCACGATATGATGTAAGGTTTTACTCATGATTAACCTAATTTTTTTTGTGAAAGGATGGCAGGATTATGCCATCCTTTTTTTTATATTGTATTGGTAATCTTGATAGAAATAGTAGGTTTTTTTTAACCTTGGTTTAAAGGGTAAAGTTTTGGGTTTTTAGTGTCATTTGTTGAGAAAAAACTGAACAAATTCGAAAACCAGATCATAATTTTCTGAAAAATATTGGCTTCTTCAATCTGTACATCATTCTCAATTTGTAAGCTACGTATCAATTGATTGTTTTGATAAATCGATACCGTTGCCAAGTTCATGACTTGAGTCAAAGGGGCAGTTAAATGCTGTTCATTGAGCTCAATATTGATATGTGTATTGGTGGTTTGAAGCGGTTCAACGGTCGTGACTTGCTGGTTGGCATCTGTCAAATGAATACGTTGGGTGAGTAAGTCAAAAGTGTTTAAATCAATGGGTGCGGTTTGACCATATAAAGAAGTGGTCACAATGGTCGGTTGCTGTGTTTCAACTTTAAATATCTTCAAAGTTGATTTAATCACAGGCAATTCGGCAATCAACCTTTGCTTTGGAATTATTTCTTCATCGCGGGTATAGGTATAGGCCAAGTTCATTAACTTATGTGCCACTTCAGCACGTTTTACTGCGCTAGGTGTACCTAATACCACAACAATCAAACGACGTTTTTCAACTTGTGGATTAAAGGTCGGACGCTCAGCAGTGAGGGCTAAGTTGTAACCCGCCGCTTTGGTAAAACCTGTTTTTAAGCCATCTGCAGTTGGATCCATTTTCAAAGCAAGATTGGTTGCATGATGGAAGCGTTGGTTATAACTAAAACTTGGCATTTTTGAATAATATAAATATTCAGGTGTTTGTTTCACAATCGCTTTTGCAAGTAGGCTTAAATCCGCCGCTGTTGAATAATGATCGGTCATGGTAATCCCAGCAGGATTGCTGAAATGTGTATCTTTCATGCCCAATGCTTGTGCTTCTTGATTCATACGAGCAACGAACTGCGGCACACTGCCTGAAATTTTTTCAGCAAGGGTGACTGCTGCATCATTGGCAGACATCACAATTAAACCTGCCAAAAGCTGATCCACCGAAATCTGTTCGCCAGCTTTCAGGTACATCTGTGACTCATCCCACATCACTGTACTGACCACAGGTGTAGCCGTCAGCACTTCTTCTTTACGTAATTTACCCGCTTCGATCTCTTTTAATGCGATATAGGCAACCATCATTTTGGTTAAAGACGCTGGCGCACGTTGAACGTGGCTATTATGTTCAGCGATGATTTGCCCTGATTGAGCATCAATCACCGACCATGCTTGTGCTTCAACTGTTTCAGGGGCGATGTTCAGTAAATTTGCATGTGCAAGGTTTGCACAGACGAGACTAAACAACGTAAAGAGGGAGAGGAGAAATTTCACGTGAATACCTTGTATTGCCGATCCGATGGCCCAGAATGCGAGACAAGAATGCTATGACTTTTTTGTTGAAGAATCTAGGGGCTATTGACAATTTATATATGAATTGCGTTGTAGGCTAAAAAATCATCAGGCAAGGCATGAAACGCAGGGAATGGCTATTCCCTTGCCAAGTTTCATAACGAAGTATGAGGATATTTTAGCCACAACCCTTTGGGACAGGAACATTTTTTGTCGCTACTACGTTATGCCTTGTTCATTTAGAATGACTAAATTTCACAAGACATGCCTTGTATCGCCTAAAAAATCTCCACTGTCGCAACCATAGATAAAGTGACAATAGCCCCTAAACTTTTGCTGACAATTACGACATCTACGCATGACTTTGTAAAAAAATGCTAAGCTGTGTGAAATTGTTCCTATTTTCATGATTAAAAATTATGTTGCACTACCAAATTGAGTTCGACGATTATCGCCAGCACCTGATTCATGTCACACTTCGTTTTCTTGCAAATCCCAATCAAGAACTTTGGCTACCGACTTGGATTCCTGGTAGTTATTTGATTCGAGAATTCTCAAAACATATTGAATCGGTTAAAGCGTCTGATGAAGCAGGGCGTTTGTTAAGCATTAAAAAAACAGAAAAAAATCGTTGGCGTTTATTCAATACCGATCACGAACTGATTACGGTTGAATACGATGTCTATGCCTATGATTTGTCTGTACGTGGCGCCTATGTCGATCAAACACGATTATATGTTAATCCTGCATGTGTTTGTTTAGGGCTGATAGATCAAGAACAAGCAGCATGTGAGCTTGAACTATTCTTACCTGATGAATTAAAACATTTTCAAATCGCAACAGGTTTGCCATCAAAAAGCTTGGTAAAGGGGCGTTTCACCTTAAAAGCGGAAAATTATGATCAACTGATTGATAGCCCATTTGAGTTGGCAGATCAAAGCCGTTTTAGTTTTGAAGCCAACGGTATTCCACATGAGTTTGTAATCTCAGGGAAGCACACGACCAATTTGTCGCGTTTAGAGGCAGACATTCAAAAGATCTGCCAGACTGAAATCAACATGTTTGGTTCAGCACCATTCCAAAACTATACCTTTATGACCATGGCCACAGGCAATAGTTATGGTGGTTTGGAGCACTGCAACAGTACCAGCTTAATTACACCACGTGATGATTTACCGAAGGAAGATGAAACAGAAGAACCTTCTAAAGATTATCAACGCTTCTTAGGTCTTTGCAGCCATGAGTATTTTCATTCATGGTTAGTGAAATTTATTCGTCCTGAAAATTTTGCCAATTATGATTTGCATAAAGAAGCCTATACCAGCTTACTTTGGATTTTTGAAGGTTTTACGTCTTATTACGATGATTTGATTTTATTGCGTAGTGGTGTGATTTCGCAGAAGTCTTATCTAGAATTACTGAAAGCGCAAATTGATCGTTACTTACAAAATCCAGGACGCTTGATTCAATCGGTTTCCGAGTCGAGTTTTGATGCATGGATTAAGTTCTACCGTCAGGATGAAAACTCAAATAATGCAGGGACTAGCTACTATAACAAAGGGAGTTTGGTGGCGCTTTGCCTAGACTTAGGCTTACGCTTACGTGGCTCCAACTTAGATGCCTTGATGCGCCGTTTGTATGAAAATACCCAAAATGGCATTCAGGTTAATGATCGGACTATTTTTGAATTATGTAATGAATTGACAGGTGATAACTGGATCGAGCAAATCAATCATTTGATTAACACCACGGATGAGTTACCACTTGATCAACTATTTCCTGAATTTGGTTTAAGTTATAGTATTAAGGATGATAAGGCTTTACCTTTTGGCTTAAAAGTGGCTGATAAAGCGGAAGGTGTGGTGGTACAGCAAGTGCGTCGAGAGAGTGCTGCAGCTCAAGCGGGCTTGTCGGCAAATGATGTCATTATCGCGATTGATGGTATCAAAGCATCAGAAAAACTTTTAGCGAAATATGCGAAACAAAAAGGTCGCTTTGCAGTTTATGCATTCCGTCGCGATGAGTTATTACAACTGGAACTACAAGCGGGTGAAAACTCACTCACAACAGTTGAACTTAAAGTTGAAGACCAACAAAAAGTTGACCGCTGGTTGAAGGGTTAGAACTTGATAAAAAGGACGCTATGAGCGTCCTTTTTATTAGCTGCCACGATAGGTCGAATAACCATAGGGGCTGAGCAGTAATGGAATGTGATAGTGCGGTAAGGTTCCATCAACTTCAAAAATAACAGGAATTTCAGGGAAAAAACTGCTTTGCTTTTGCGCTTTATACCAGTCACCTGTTTTAAAAGTTACTTTATAAATACCTGACTTTAATTGTTGTTGCGCCGGATAAAGCGCAGGAATTCGTCCATTCTGATCAGTTTTGGCCTGATTGATTTCTATCCATTGATTTTTTTGTTGTGCTTCGAGAACAACGGTGACATCAGCAGCAGGTAGACCATTTTGCTGATTGAGAACATGCACACTCAATGGGTTTGTTGCTGCGAATAAGCTGCTTGAAGCTGATAGTGCGGCGATGGCGAATAGATTTTTATACATAGCAAAATTCCACCTTTCTTGATCAATTTTTCCGTATGTATTGCCGTCAGTTGTTGTGAGGGCAATGCATAGGCATGGGATAGGAGTGAAAAAAGGCACTGCTGATCAGTGCCTTTAAAATTTAGAATGAGTATCTGGCACCGAGATAGAACTCGTTTGAGTATAGATGTGCTTTCATTTGCTCATCTTGCAAACTACGCGCATTGGCAAAGTTGTTTAACCCGCTATCGGCTTTACCCAAGTCTACATAACGGTAGCCCAAATCAAGGTTAAGATTATCAATTGCTTTATAACTAGCACCTGCACCTATGCTATACACCAGTTGAGTTTCGGTATTTGAAAGATATTGGCGAGAGGTATTACCTTGCCAGCCTGAAGATTCCGTACGTGCAACACCTAATCCAAGATTGCCGTATACAGCGACATTTTGCATGATTTCAAAATCACGATAAGCATTCAACATTAAACGTTGTGTATCGACTTTATGATGATTGAGGCTGCTTGGAAATTTACTCGAACCACTGGTAAATTCAGCATTATTTTTAAAGCTATATTCACCTTCAGTACGCCAACCATTGCCAAAGTCATAGCCGAAACCTAGTGAGGTATTGGTTAAATCTTTTTTATCTTTACCCGCGATAAATTGACCAATCCCTGGGCGTAAGCTGGTTTCCATATTGTCGGCTTGGAGCTTAGCAGCGGCAACTTTTGCAGAGATATAATAACCTGCATCATTTACGTCCTGAGCATAACTTAGGGATACAACAGTTAGTAAAACAGATGAAACTGCGAAACGGGTGAGTAGCTTGTCCATATTCAATTTTCCAAAATCAGTAGAGGAATGTTTGGTGATAAAAATCTTTATTTCCTCAGAACATGGTAGGAAGAAAAAAATCTTGGCGTGATGACAATTGGATTACCGATTTGTAATCTTGGCAATGAATAAACAAGGTTAAGATGTGGGATGCATATTTTAATTGTCGAAGATGAATCTAAAATCGCGCAGTTTTTAGCGAAAGGATTAAATGAATCAGGTTATACCTGTGCTATTGCAAAAGATGGCATAGAGGCATTGTCACGTTTGCAACAAGACCTCTTTGATTTACTGATTTTGGATGTGATGTTGCCACAATTGGACGGTTGGCAAGTTTTGCAAACATTACGCACTTTTTCGAAAATGCCAGTTTTAATGCTAACTGCAAAAGATCATGTTCTAGATCGAGTAAAAGGTTTGGAGCTTGGGGCCGATGATTATTTAATTAAACCATTTTCTTATGTGGAACTATTGGCAAGAATCAAAAGCCTGTTACGCCGTGTACCGAATGTAGAAAAAGAAATTTATCAAATTTCAAACTTAAGCTTAAACCGACTCAGTCGGGAAGTGTATCGTGCTGATACTAAAATTGATTTAACTGCCAAAGAGTTTGTGTTGTTACAGTTGTTGATTCAACATCGTGGTGAAGTACTCACACGAACGCAAATTGCCTCAATGGTTTGGAATATTAATTTTGATACGGATACCAATGTGGTGGATGTTGCGATACGCCGATTAAGGGCAAAGATTGATGATCATTTTGTTCCCAAGTTAATTTATACCGTCAGGGGCATGGGTTATAAGGTTGATTTAAAAGATGGCAATAATGAATAGACTGTCATTGGCTTCCCGCTTAAGTATTGCCTTTAGCTTAATTTCCTGCGTCGTTTTTATCAGTATTGGCGGTTTGTCTTATCAAAATTTTCGTGAAATGGTCTATACCCAGCAAGATAAGGCCTTGGCTGCTCGGATCAAACGAATGGAAGTTTTTTTGACCGATGCACATACTGTTCAGATATTGGGGAAATATCCTAAGCTTTATGAAAATATGGTGGGGCATGAGGACAGTATTTTTATTGTCAAAGAATCAGCACGGGATATCATTCGGATTAATCCATTACAGATCAAAATCCCTGAACTGAATTATTCTAATAAAATTCAGTATCGCAATAATACAGTTGAGCGTCCGAGTACACGCTTTGCATTTCAATCCATCCAATATGGTCATAAGCAGTATCAATTGATTGCAGGACAACAATGGGATGGGGCGAACCAGATCCTGAGTCAATATTTTTGGAAAGTCTTGTTTTATAGCGGGCTAGGTATTCTATTGTCCAGTCTTCTGGGATTTATGGTGGGACATTATTTATTCCGTTCCATGCGTACTTTAATTGCCGAGACCAGTAAAATTAATGTGCAAAAACTGAATCATCGTATTGAAGTTGAATCCACCAATATTGAAGTTCAGCAACTGAGTCAGGCGATGAATGAAATGCTGGATAAAATTCAGCAGGATTATCAGAAACTGGCGCAATTTTCAGAAGATATTGCACATGAACTGAGAACACCACTGAATAATTTAATGGGACAAACTCAGATTCTATTGTCACAACCCCGTAAAACAGAAGAATTAGAAAATTTATTATATTCGCATTTGGAAGAGTATGAACGACTCACCAAAATGATCGAAAGCATGCTGTTTATTGCACGTTCTGAACATGATGAACAGGTGCTTGAGAAAAAGTCAGTCAATGTCAAACAGCTGATGAGGAATGTTATTGATTATTTTGATTGTTTGATTGAAGAACATCAGATGACGCTCCAACTGGATGTCATGGATGATTTCAATATCATGGCGAATGAGGCATTAATCCAGCGTGCGATTGCGAATTTAATCAGTAATGCCATTTTACATGGGCGAGCGCATGGTGTGATTGCAGTAGCGGTAAAGCAACGTGATTTAAACTGTGTCATGACGATTGTGACAGAAGGCGTTTTTATTGATGAAAAGCATTTACCTTACTTATTCGACCGGTTTTATCAGGTCGATGAAAGTCGACATCAAAAAGCACAAACAGGTGGTCTGGGTTTGGCTATTGTGAGTTCAATTATGCAGTTACATACTGGTTCAACTGAGGTCGAAAATCGATTTGAAGGGGTGGCGTTTAAATTGATCTTACCACTAAAGAATTAACGTAATCTTCATCAAGCTCTGTCAAAATAGGGCTCATGCTTAAGCAATTGCATATTTGTTTGCTAAATGATCAATTCAGTGCGTTCATTTAAAGTTGGCAGTGGTTTGTATTTGAAAAGACATAACTTGGCCTCATATATACATACCAGAACGCTACTATTATATCATTTTGTAGTATTTTTTATCGAAATGTCGTTATCACAGGATATTGCGTTGACTAGCATGTGATGAACGCTGATACTCTCAAGTTTGTTCAAGCAAATCGGTTCTAGGAGCTGGGCCACAAGCGCAGTTTTCCATAACTCAATCCAACACAAGGGGCTATATATGGCTGGTGGAAAGTCAAAAATCATTTACACACTGACTGATGAGGCGCCTTTATTAGCGACTTATTCATTACTACCGATCATTGAGACCTTTACAAAACCTGCTGGCATTGAGATTGTTAAAAGTGACATCTCAGTTGCGGTTCGTGTGCTCGCAGAATTTTCAGATTACCTCAAAGATGAGCAAAAGGTAAACAATAACCTTGCGGAGTTAGGTCGTCTTACGCAAGATCCAGATACCAATATCATTAAACTTCCGAACATCAGTGCGTCTGTTGCTCAGTTGGTATCATGTATTAAAGAGCTCCAGTCGAAGGGCTATGCAATTCCTGATTATCCAGAAAACCCAACCACTGAAGAAGAAAAAGAAATCAAGGCACGTTATGGTAAATGCCTTGGTTCAGCTGTAAACCCAGTATTGCGTGAAGGTAACTCTGACCGTCGTGCACCAGCTGCGGTAAAAAATTATGCGAAAAAACACCCGCACTCAATGAGCGAGTGGAAGCAATGGTCACAGACTCACGTTTCTCACATGGATGAAGGCGACTTCTACCATGGCGAAAAATCAATGACTTTAGACCGTGCACGTAATGTGAAAATGGAACTCATCACTAAGTCTGGTGAAACCATTGTGCTTAAGCCAAAAGTTGCACTTCAAGATGGCGAAATCATTGACTCAATGTTTATGAGCAAGAAAGCGCTTTGCGATTTCTATGAAAAAGAACTTGAAGATTGTCGTGAAGCGGGCATTTTGTTCTCATTACACGTGAAAGCAACCATGATGAAAGTATCACACCCGATCGTATTCGGTCACTGTGTAAAAATCTATTACAAAGATGCTTTTGAAAAACACGGCAAATTGTTTGATGAACTCGGTATTAACGTAAACAATGGTATGGCTGGTCTTTATGAAAAGATCGCAACTTTACCGACGTCTTTACGTGAAGAAATCATTGAGGATTTACATGCTTGCCAAGAACACCGTCCTGCGCTTGCAATGGTTGATTCTGCAAAAGGTATTACCAACTTCCATTCACCAAATGACGTGATTGTAGATGCTTCTATGCCTGCAATGATTCGTGGTGGCGGTAAAATGTGGGGTGCTGACGGCAAACCTTACGACTGTAAAGCAGTAATGCCTGAATCAACTTTCGCACGTATCTACCAAGAAATGATCAATTTCTGTAAGTGGAATGGTAACTTTGACCCACGTACTATGGGTACTGTGCCTAACGTTGGTTTGATGGCGCAAAAAGCAGAAGAATACGGTTCACACGATAAGACTTTTGAAATTTCAGAAGCGGGTATTGCCAACATTACTGATTTAGACACAGGTGAAGTGTTGATGTCACAAAATGTGGAAGAAGGTGATATCTGGCGTATGTGTCAGGTGAAAGATGCACCAATCCGTGACTGGGTGAAACTTGCAGTAACACGTGCACGTAACTCTGGCATGCCGGCGATCTTCTGGCTTGACCCATACCGTCCACACGAAAATGAATTGATCAAGAAAGTTGAAAAATACTTGAAAGATCATGACACTACTGGTCTTGATATCCAAATCATGTCACAAGTACGTGCAATGCGTTATACGCTTGAACGTGTAGCACGTGGTTTAGATACTATTTCGGTAACGGGTAACATCTTACGTGATTACTTAACTGACTTGTTCCCGATCATGGAATTGGGTACTTCAGCGAAAATGTTGTCAATCGTGCCGCTAATGGCTGGCGGTGGCATGTACGAAACAGGTGCGGGCGGTTCAGCACCGAAACATGTACAGCAGTTAGTTGAAGAAAACCACTTACGTTGGGATTCACTTGGTGAGTTCCTTGCGTTAGCTGTATCTTTAGAAGAGCTTGGTATCAAAGAAAGTAATGACCGTGCGAAATTGCTTGCCAAGACGCTTGATCAAGCGACAGGAAAATTGTTGGATAACGACAAATCGCCATCACGTCGTACAGGTGAGTTAGATAACCGTGGCAGCCACTTCTATTTAGCATTGTACTGGGCTGAAGCATTAGCAGCTCAAGATGAAGATGTTGAGTTGAAAGCGAAATTTGCTCCGCTTGCAAAATCACTTGCTGAAAACGAACAGAAGATTGTTGCTGAGCTTGCTCAAGTACAAGGTCAAGCTGCTGATATCGGTGGTTACTATGCAATCGATCCAGCGAAAGTAAATGCAGTAATGCGTCCAAGTGCAACGTTTAATACCACACTTGCGTCACTGTAATTGTTGATATATCACCGACAATATTGTCGGTGATATAAAAAAGCCGATGTGAAAACATCGGCTTTTTTATGCGCTCAATTTAGATTTTAACGACCGTTACGGCTACGTCCGCGTGGTGCTTTGGTATTTGGACGCGTTGTACCATTGGTCTTACGACGTGGTTTATCTGCATCATCAGTTTGCCAAATACGGGTTGTACCACCGCCAGCTTTTTTCTTACCTTTAAATGGTTTTTCACCTCTTTCTTCACGTGCTTTATCTTTTGCACGAGAGAAATGCGGTTTATTATTCGATTTTTTCGCGAAAGAACGACCTTCATAAGGCTTGTCTGCCGGAACGTCTTTAAAGTCTGGATAAAGTAAAGGTTCGATTTCGAGTTGTTCACCAGGCTGTAAACCGAGTTTGACGAGATCAATGCTGCCAATTTGCGTACGAATCAGACGTAAAGTCGGGAAACCCACAGCCGCTGTCATACGACGTACTTGACGATTACGACCTTCGCAGATTTGTAGTTCGATCCAAGTCGTTGGAATATTTGCACGATAACGTACTGGTGGGTTACGTTCCCATAGCCATTCAGGTTGATCAACTTTACGCGCTTTGGCAGGTAAAGTCATACCATCTGCAAGTTCAACACCTTTTTGCAGTTTTTCAATTGCTTCTTCTGTGACATCACCATCAACTTGAGCAAGATAAGTTTTATATTTCTTATTATCAGGATGGGTAATGAATTGATTTAAACCACCGTGATCAGTAAGAAACATTAAACCTTCGGAGTCTAAATCTAGACGTCCTGCAATACGAAGTTCAGGATCTTTAATAAAACTTGAAACTGTTAAATGTTTTTCATCTTCGCGAAACTGTGACAAAACGTCAAAAGGTTTATTAAATACGACTACTTTCATATGGATATACTACTTTGGCTATGGGCGGCATCATAACAATAAAGGTTTCTATTTAATGGAGAAATGTTGTTATTTCCCGTATAAATCTCAAAAAAACCTGTTTTGAACTAAACTGTTTCATGCAATAAAAAACGAAAGTATGCCATAGAAGGCATAGAGATAATCGCTAAATACATGAGGGAGAACCTACAAAATGGGTTATCAGAAGATTGTGGTTCCTGCTGATGGAGACAAAATCACAGTAAATGCAGACCTGTCATTGAATGTTCCAAATCGTCCAATCATCCCTTTTATTGAAGGTGATGGTATTGGTGTGGATATTACACCAGCAATGAAGGCAGTAGTAGATGCCGCCGTGCTAAAAGCTTACGGTGGCAAACGTTCAATCGAATGGATGGAAGTCTACTGCGGCGAAAAAGCAGATAAAATTTATGGCAATTATATGCCAGAAGAAACTTTTGATGCTTTACGCGAGTTTATTATATCAATAAAAGGCCCTTTGACTACACCTGTTGGAGGCGGTATTCGTTCTTTGAATGTTGCATTACGTCAAGAACTCGATCTATATGTCTGTGTGCGTCCAGTACGTTGGTTTGAAGGCGTGCCTTCACCTGTGCAACATCCAGAACTTACTGATATGGTGATTTTCCGTGAAAACTCAGAAGATATCTATGCAGGGATTGAATGGAAGGCTGATTCTCCAGAGGCGAAAAAAGTCATTAAATTTTTGCAAGAAGAAATGGGTGTGACCAAAATCCGATTCCCTAAAGATTGTGGTATCGGCATTAAGCCTGTTTCTAAAGAAGGAACCCAACGTCTGGTGCGTAAAGCCATTCAGTTTGCGATTGATAATGACAAACCTTCTGTGACGCTAGTACACAAAGGTAACATCATGAAATACACCGAAGGTGCGTTTAAAGAGTGGGGCTATGAACTTGCGATGGAGCGTTTTGGTGGGCAACTGCTGGATGGTGGGCCTTGGGTAAAAATTAAAAATCCGAAAACGGGTAAAGACATTATTATTAAAGATGTGATTGCCGATGCATTCTTACAGCAAATTTTAATGCGTCCAGCCGATTATTCCGTGATTGCGACACTGAACTTAAATGGTGACTATATTTCTGATGCACTTGCAGCAGAGGTGGGCGGCATTGGGATTGCACCGGGCGCGAATATTGGCGGTGCAATTGCAGTTTATGAAGCAACACATGGCACTGCACCGAAGTATGCGGGGCAAGATAAGGTCAACCCGGGTTCGATTATTCTCTCTGCCGAAATGATGCTGCGTGATATGGGCTGGGTTGAAGCTGCAGATCTAATCATTCAAGGTGTTTCGGGGGCAATTTCAGCCAAGACCGTGACGTATGACTTTGAGCGTTTAATGCCCAATGCAACTTTATTACGTTGTTCTGAATTTGGACAAGCCATAATCCAGCATATGGAAGATTAAAGTCTAAGTATGAAATGAAAGAGTGGTTTTGCCGCTCTTTTTTTATTTTAAATTGAGATAAATAAGTCATGAGAAAAACATGTACAAAATTGAATGTATGACATATTTTGATGTATTCGAAAATAAAAACTGAACATCATGGCGGAAAGAAAATATGGTGCAGTAGCACCGAAAACAACAGAAACCATTACTAGCTTGGATTGGTACGGACAAGTACTCAATAATCAAAAATATGAGCGGACGCTATTTGTTGACTTAGATCTGTCAGAAGCCCAAAGCACAGGTGCGATTTTTAATGAATGTACTTTTCGACGAGCGCGTTTTAATGCATCGGTTCATCAGCGTAGCGCATTTTTAAATTGTACTTTCTATTTCTGCAATTTCTTTGATAGCAAATTCACCGACTGCAAGTTGGTCGGTAGCATGTTTAGTGATTGTCAGTTTCACCATATGCGGGTTGAGGACAGTGATTGGGCTTTTGTTGGATTGCCGGGCGCGGATTTAGAGAAAGCTTCTTTTTTGAAAACCCGTTTAAGAGAAGCTGATTTGACGGGAGTACGTTGCCATGGAAGTTCGCTTCGAGAGAGTGATCTCTCTGGTGCATGGCTACACCGCGCAGATTTTACCGAGTGTGATTTAAGAGGCAGTGATTTGAGTGCCTTAGATCCGAAAGAAACGCAGATTAAAGATGCGATTATTAGCCTTGATCAAACGCTGATGATTGCTGAAAATCTAGGCTTCGATGTCAGAATTGATTGAACCTGTGAAAAGAATTCGAGCAAAATGAGTGGTTTTAGGCCACTCATTTTTATGGGAGATGGAATAAAGCTTATCTTGTTAAGAAAGATAGAGTCGAATAAAAGGGAGCAATTGTTCACCAATCACGATGCCCAATAAACCCAGTAATGCAACAATGGGTGGTGCAGGTGCTTTCACATCGAGTAGGTAATACAGCACTCCGACCAATACGCCAACCGCGAGCGATAATAAATAAATCTTCATATGCAGCGTTGATCAGCCTGCTTTTACTTTACAAAAGGGATCAATGTTTGGATTGCTATTCCAGATATATTCGGCCTCTTCAGCACAAAGCTGGGCAACTTTTTCACCCTGTGTGTCATGGATGAAGGCAAGAGTCATATCCATACCTGCACTCACACCCGATGAGGTATAGAATTTTCCATCAATCACCCAACGAGCTTGGGCTTGCCACAACACTTGGTCATTGAGTTTTTGTACAAATTCAAACGCCATTTTATTCGATGTTGCCTTAACACCATTTAAAACACCTGTCGCTGCAAGCAATGAACTACCTGTACAAATGGTAAGCACGTGTTTACTTTGAGCCGCTAAAGTTTTGAGCTGATCAAGAAACTGTTGATTTTTAATTAATTCAAAAGTCACGATGCCGCCTGGAACGAGCAGAATACTTTGGTCATTCATGTGCATTTCGCTAAAGGATTTGGTTTGAATACAAACACCATGCTTATTGGAAACTAGACCGCCATTCAGGCTATAAAACTGGACTTGATAATGTTGTTGCAACAAGCCAAACAATTCAACAGGACCCATAATGTCGAGGGTTTCAAAATCTTCAAATACGACAGCATTTACAGGAATACGCATGGTTTTTCTCGCTTGTTTAATCTGCGTCATACCATAGTGAGCTTCAAATTTTTTATTGTGAATATTCTGTATGGCTTATTTTGAATTATGCTAAATCAGTGGACATTTAGATCGATCTGTTAGCAAGCGGAGTATTGTTTTTGTTTAATTTTAAAGCATTTAGTGTGCTTGAATCAGAAATGCCACGGTGTATCGTAAATTAAAAAAAATCTGTATCTATACTTTATAGACCAAATGTTCAAAATAATTGAAAAATAGAGAGAGTGCTGTGACATGAAGATGTACCAAGTTGATGCTTTTACAAAAGAATTATTTAAAGGAAATCCCGCGGCTGTAATCGTCGTCGATGAATGGTTAGATGATAGTTTGATGCAGAATATTGCCATGGAAAATAATCTGTCTGAAACAGCTTTTGTGAAAACGATTGATGAAACCAATTATGAGATTCGTTGGTTTTCTCCACTCAATGAGGTGGCGTTTTGTGGGCATGCGACTTTAGCCAGTGCATTTGTTTTATTTAAAGACTTTACCAAGGTAGAAACAATCCAGTTCCATGTACGCGATCTGGGTGTTTTTATTGTTAGCCAAGATGCAGACGGCAAAATTAAAATGAATTTCCCGATTCGTAAAGCAGAGTTAGTTACTGATTATCCTCAAGTATTACGTGAAGGGCTCACCAAGCCATTTAAAGCGGTCTATCGTAATGTCCAAGCCTATATTATTGAATATGAAACGGTGCAAGATGTATTGGATGAACAACCTGATCTGGAAAAGCTAAAACAACTTGGACAAGTTCGTACAGCGATTACTGCTTCTCAACCCGATGTTGCAATTACCGCCAGAGGTGAAGGGCAGTTTGATTGTGTTTCTCGTTATTTTGCACCAGCAATTGGTATTGATGAAGATCCAGTAACAGGTTCAATCCATACTGCAATCGTTCCACTTTGGGCTGAAAAATTGAATCAGACTCGATTAACAGCCTTTCAGGCATCTAAACGCGGTGGGATTTTAGAATGTGTGATTGCATCTGAAGATCGTATTGAAATTTCAGGCTATGCCAAATTGTATATGCAAGCCGAACTGACAATCTGATTTTTAGCTTAAACTGTGCAAAAATAAAGATAAAAGCTGTTTAAATAAACAGCTTTTTTCAAAACATAACTATTAAAAATGCGAATCGTTCTCTACTATAGCTTGACGTTTTTATTTAAATCACCAAAAACACTTGGATAAATTATGTTAATGCGGTTTAAGCAACTTACTCTCTCTCTTTGTTTGATTGGGTTGAGTGCAACGTCTTGGTCTCAGACGGTACTCGTAAAAAGTGAAAAAAATATCGAAGAATATAAATTAGATAACGGTTTCAGAGTTATTCTTGCGCCAAACGATAAAGAAAATAAAGTCTATGTAAATACGGTTTATTTGACAGGTTCTTTGAATGATCCTAAGGGTAAAGGCGGACTTGCACATCTATTAGAACATTTGGCCTTTAAAGGCACGCAAAATGTGAAGGGCGATGAGTTTCAACGTCGTCTAGACCAATATACGTTGATGACCAACGCCAGCACAGATTATTATGCGACTAAATATTTAAATATTGTTCGTCCTGAAAAAAATGCACTCAATGAAATCCTATACCTTGAATCAGAGCGTATGGACAAATTGGTGCTGCAAGAAAAATTTGTTCCTTCTGAAATTGAAATTGTAAAACGTGAACGAGAAATCCGTATGGATCAGCCGTTTGCTGTATTGATGGATCAAATGTGGAAAGCGGCATATGGCAATCAATATTTAGGCCGTTTGCCAATTGGCGATTTACCTGAATTAAAGTCGATTCAACTGAATGAATTGAACCAGTTCTATAGAACTTGGTATGCGCCAAATAATGCAGTAATGGTGATTTCAGGTAAATTTGATAAGACTGAGGTCTTATCTAAAATTGATCAGTATTTTAGTCCAATTCCAGCACGCCCAGTACCTGCGCAAGTTCAAGTGCCTGTTCTCGATTCAAGTAAAATTGAACAGCGTCAGTTTACGGTACAAAAGGGTAGTGATTTAGCTAAATTCCATGTCTATATGAATGGAAAAAATACCCCATTACAACCGACTTTAGCACTTGCGCCAGCGTTATATACCATGCAGCCAAGTGGTACTTTGTATAAGAGTATGGTGGAGACGGGAATCAGTACGGCAGTGCAATCAACCACATGGTTAGATCAAGACTTTAACGTGGTCTTTATGGGCGCAATTTATGCCCCGAATCATGATGCGAAAAAGGTTGATGAAGCACTAAAAATAGGTGTTGAAAATAGCCAGCCATTCACCGAGGCTGAATTACAGCGGATTAAAAATATTACTCAAAATACCGCAGATACCATTGCTAATGACGCTGTCGCTTTAGGTTCACGCCTGAGCGATTATGCAGTTTCATCACATGGTCAATGGGATCAATACTTTAAGGACTTACAAGCAGTTCAAGACTTAAAGCTGAATGATGCGAATAAAACCTTAAAAGAATTTTTAGTCTCTTCACATCGTATTTCAGGCGATATTTTACCGACGCCTGAAGATCAAAAGAAAGCGATGACTATGAAAGCAGAAGAGAAGCCAAAAACTTTAGATCAAAGCGATGAAAAGCCTGAACCATTAAAAGATGCAAATGTTTACAAGCAGGAAGTGACCCAATTTATGGCACAGTCTGCTCAGCAATTGCAAAAAAATGAGCAGAAAATTCAACGTGGTGAATTAAAGAATGGGATCCGCTATGCACTCTTCCCAACGCCTACACGTGATGATAAAACTTATGCCACGATTAGCTTGGATTTTGGAGATGAAAAAGCATTATTTGGTAAAGGGGTTACTTTAGATTTAGCCAGCTATTTAATGCTGCGTGGTTCTGAAAAGCATACTTTGCAGGAAATTACCGATAAGGCGATTGCGGCTAGCGGTGGTGCCTCGGTCAGTTCAAATGGCAATGGTTTTACCATCGTTGTTCAAGCGAAGAAAGACAAGTTCGAAGACTTCTTTAACTTTATTGTTGATGTCCTTAAGCAGCCAAAATTCTCGCAAACTGAGTTTGATCTAGCAAAAAATCAAAGCCTGTCTGTATTGGATCGTCCATATACGGAACCCGCGGTTGTCTCATCGATGACCTTGTCTAAGATTCTGGAAATCTATCAACCAGGCGATATCCGTTATCACTTTGAACCAGAACTGGCGAAGAAACAGATTAGTGAAGTAACCCAGCCGCAAGTGAAACAATTCTATGATCAGTTCTTTGTGACAGATCATGCTCAAATTGCTGTGACGGGTGATTTTGATGCCAAGAAAATGCAGAAGACTTTACAAAAAGCCTTTGGTTCTTGGAAAGCAAAACAACCATTCACAAAAGTGACAGGCCAATACACGGTGTATAAAGCACAGAAAGTTCATGCCTTATCGGAACAACGTGAGTTTGGTAGCTATCAAAGTGTTTTAGCCTTACCAGTTGGTTCATATCATAAAGATGCGCCAGCTTTAATTATTCTGAGCCATGTTTTAGGTAACTCACAACTTTCATCACGTTTGGCTCAAGAGCTACGCGAGAAGAATGCTTTGGTGTATGGATTTGGTAGTGGCTTAGATCTTGATCCAGATATTGATGATGGTACTTTAAGCATTACTGCAAATTATACCTCTGGCCGTTCTGAGCAAGTTTCACAATCGGTACACAAGGTATTGAATGAGTTGCTGAGCAAAGGTGTGACTGAGCAGGAAGTGGAAGCAGCCAAAGCAGATATCATGAAAAAACGTGTGACGGCTTTGGAAGACGAGCGCAATATTCATGGCATGTTGACGGGCCAGTTAGAGCGCAATAAAACCTTATTGGATCGTGCTGAACGAGACCAAGAGCTTGCGAAATTGACCAAAGAATATGTTAATGCTGCAATCAAAAAATACATCAAACTGGACCAGTTTGTAGAAGTCATAGCAGATCAATATGGTCAAGCACAAGACTTGAAATAAACCATAAAAAATAAAGCCACCGATGAGGTGGCTTTATTTTTGACTCAATCATTAATGGTCATGTTTATGGGCATGAAAATCTTCATTTTTGCGGAAACGTAGGTAGTTCTCAAACTGTTCACAATATTCGTCAAAGTTATCTTCTAACATCATTTGGAATTGTTGTAGCAGATAAGACATCACTTGCTCTTTGGCATCACGCATTTCTTCGCCGTCTTTAAAGTTGTTGGCTGCGACCCAGGTATTAAAACGGGCAGTGGCAAATAACATAGCTGCACTGACCTGACCACGTAATTCTTCTGGCTTGGCTTGCTGACCTTTAGGTGGTCGGCAGAAATCATTGGCAAGCTTAATGAACTCATCTGCACGCTCAAAAAAGATTGCATTTAAAGCTTCTTCTTCCGTCACATCAGTGGCGTTAATTTTTTGAGACATGGTTTTTCCCAGCGACAAGTTAAGACACATTATTATAGACAAAGCCTTGTCGAAACTAAACCTTTGCCTTAACCTAAAATAGCCTAAGCAATTAGAATAATCATTATGCAAGATGCTATCGCGATTCAAAGTTTAAAAACGGATATTGCTTTATTACGCCAGCATATTTATCCACCCCAATATTTAGAGCATGTTGAAGGCTTGCCTATTTATTATGGGTTGCAACAAGACGTGGATGAATATTATCGACAATGGCAACCCTTAATTGAACGGGCACAACAGTTATGCCAGCCTTTTATGGAAGATGAAATTGTGGATGCGATTCATTTACCGAGTCATTTAAATCTGCCGCTGTTTTTCTTTCATGTCGATCGGATTCGAATTAATAAAACACGTGCTAAGGAATCGAAAACTTTTCGTGGTGTGGCGGCTTTGTTAGAAAAATGTGGGCAATTTGAGACGGATCAGATTTTTGCAATGCAGGAATGGTTGGGCAGTGATGATACGGCTGCTTTAGTTGCACATCGTGAGTTTATTGATTTGCGCACTTATGTCTTTCAGCATGGCCAAAGTGACTATACCCGAACGCGGTTTTATATGAATGGGGTGATTTTGAGTGTAGAGCCACATTTTAAATTGGTCGATGCACGGGATAAACCACGTAAGCAGCGTAATGACAGTTATAGTGATCCGATTGCAGATAATGGCACGTGGAAGATTTTTGGGAAGTATCGGTAAATGATTTAATTGGAATAAATAGTTTAGCACTCTAATTTTCATTAAAAAATAATAGCACAGCCACAAGAGCTGTATAAAGTTTGGATGTTTTCGCGTAGGCGATTTCCTACTTTGTTTTCGGACAAAGTAGGCAAAACCATTGTCATCAGCAAAACCTGTCTATTTCTTGGATTTATTAAAATGTATCGCAGAAACATTACTTTGCTGATATCACGCAGGTTGCTGATGACGTTTCCGAGTATCCGCTTTTTGTAGGACTTAGATTATTTGTGGCGGCATCCATGCCGCCAAGCACGATAGCGATTTAAGGAAATGGAGCTACCGCTTTTTATCCCAAAAAGCGTCCTGAGCAGATAGGGTTTGAAGCTTTTTATCCGCTTTCTTGGCCACATGTGGTTGTTGTGCTTTAACCCAACCTAAAGCAAATAGAAACTGCGGCTGTTCAGCAACTTGTTGCTCAAAGATTTGTTCAGCAACAAACAGGTCATTATAAAACCCTAAATATTCCTGAATTGGCTGTAACTTATTTAAGAATTGTTGAACCTGTTTTTCAGGATAAATCGCTGCAATAAAGTCGATGCAATAACGCAATTGTTTGACACGCTTACGAGTACGATGTTGTTGCTCAACTTCTACAGTCGAAAACTGAGCTGCATCTTTTAGAATCTGTTGGTAAAGCTTGGTTAAGCTTTTAGCTGCTTGTTTAGAAAGTTTAGATTTAGATTCATGTTCACTATAGGTGAAGCTGAGTAATGCTAAAAATAGCTGTGTGGTTTGAGTGTGGCTGAATAACTGAGAAACACGACTGTCAATACGCTTAGGGAGTGGGAAATCAAAATCACAGACTTCTTTTACTAAAGGAATAACAGAATCTTGAATCGCATCGTTATCACGAGATTGCCCCAAGGCTCTAAAAATATCTGCTAACTGGCTTTCCCAACTAGGATCAATTTGCGCAGACCAGTTAGAAAAATGTTTTAAAGCAGAACGTAAACGACGTAAACCGACACGAGCTTGGTGAATATGATCCGCTTCGGCTACACCATCGGCAATTGCGGCTGCATTGGGTAAGATATGATTGAGGGTGTTTTCGATAATCAGTTTGATTGCTTGTTCAGCACTGACATTTTTCTCTAGGCTTAGTGATTTCGCTTTACTGGCAGGGGATACTGTTTTGCCCATAGCCAATAAATTACCACGTTCAGCCTTACTGCGCACATCGAGCCAGAGTTGATATTTATCTACCCATGTTTTGGCAAAATCAATCAGAGACTGTGCTGAGCCTTGTTTAAGTTCAAATTCGACTTCGCAGATTTTGGCTTGATCAGTTGGCGTACGGATTTCACCATCGTCCAAGCAAACTTCAATTTGAGACCCCTCAAACTCGAATACATGGAAGGTACGCTGTACATCAGTTTGAAATTGCAGTTTTAGTTCAGCAGGTGCTTCACCTAGCACATCACGGAGGACGCTTTGGACTGTTTGATTATGTTTATATAAAGATAAATCCAGTTCAGGTTCTTCAGCACATTTGCCTAAATAAATATCTTCTTCGATACGTTGCAAATGGTTTTTACTGGCCGCTTTAAAGGTTTGTACCCAATGTTCACCTTCTTGACGCAAACGAATAGCCACATAATTTTTTGCCAGTAAACGGTCAGCAGTGTCATAGTATTTGGCTTGTAGCTGAATTTTTTGTGCTTTTTGTTTGCTTAAAAGCTGTAACACACTTTTTTTCTTAGATTCAGGGAGTTGAAATTTTAGCTCTATTTCCATGATGTTATGACTCCTGACCACCGAGAATGATATAGACAAAACTTAGTATAACTTGTTGATCTCAAAAATCATTGTAAAGTTGTTTTAAGCTTGGAAAGGATGGCACGCAATGACTTTATTTTGTACAAAAAATGCATTAACGTGTGGAGAGTCTTGCACGATTAGGATGATCTTAAAATGAATGCGCCAGCGAATATTATCAAGCCAGTGGAATTTTCATTACCCATTAAAAACTATAATGAATTTTATCACTTCTATTTAACTGAACATCGCAGTATTGCCAGCCGTCGTTTGCACGTTGCAGGCAGCTCGGTCGGTTTATATTTCTTTAGTAAAGCGATTCGTAAACGTCAGGCAAAATATGCTTTGTATGGTTTGGTATCAGGCTATGCGTGTGCTTGGGTTGGGCATTTTTTCTTTGAACATAATAAGCCTGCCAGCTTTAAACAACCGCTGTATAGTTTTATCTCAGATTGGCGCATGTTGTCAGACGTTGCACGAGGCCGTTTGAGTCTGATCGATCGTCAGTTTGATAAAATTGAGTCGTAAATCAACGTATATTTAAAAATTATAAAGCGACATTTGGTGTCGCAAAGCTGCTTCGGCAGCTTTTTTATTGCTCACCGTTTCAGTAAGATCATAAAAAATGAGGGAAAAGCACAATAATGGAACAACTGAACCCATCTGATTTAAAAGCAATCTTACATTCTAAACGTGCCAATCTTTATTATTTAGAACATTGCAGAGTGATGCAAAAAGATGGGCGAGTGTTATATCTCACCGAAGCAAAGAACGAAAACCAATATTGGAATATTCCCATTGCCAATACTACGGTGATTCTACTCGGTACAGGGACATCCATTACTCAGGCTGCGATGCGAATGTTATGTAGTGCAGGTGTGCTGGTGGGTTTTTGTGGTGGCGGTGGCACGCCTTTATTTGCAGGAAGTGAGGTGGAATGGTTAACGCCACAAAGTGAATATCGCCCAACTGAGTATATGCAAGGCTGGATGAGCTTCTGGTTTGATGATGTCAAACGTTTGGAGGTGGCAAAGCAATTCCAATTTGCTCGTATCGAATTTATCCGCAAAATTTGGGCTAAAGATAAAGATTTAAAGGATGAAGGTTTTTATCTGGATGACTTAGACATTCAACAAGCCTTGACTGGTTTTGAAAAGAAAATTCCTAATATGGCTAAAGTGGGTGATTTACTCCTCGCCGAAGCGCAGATGACCAAGCAACTTTATAAAATTGCAGCAACCCGTTGTAAGTTGAGTTTTGAGCGAAATCCAGAGCAAGGTGATTTGGCCAATGATTTTTTGAATCATGGCAATTATTTGGCTTATGGGCTCAGTGCGACAACGCTTTGGGTCTTAGGTATTAGTCACTCATTTGCAGTGATGCATGGCAAAACCCGACGTGGTGCTTTGGTCTTTGATGTGGCTGATCTCATTAAGGATGCAGTGGTTTTACCGTGGGCGTTTATTTGTGCCAAAGAGGGGCTGACTGAGCAAGCGTTCCGTCAACAGCTATTGCAGAAGTTCACACAGTATAAATGTCTAGACTGGATGTTTGAACAGGTGAAGTTGCAAGCGGGTAAAAGCTTTCCAAGTCAGGAGATTGAATGATGATTGTCACTTTTATCTCTCAATGTGAGAAGAAGGCGATTGCTCGAACTCGTCGTGTACTCGATGCTTTTGCAGATCGGATTAGTGACAATGCGTGGCAAACGGTGATCACCGAAGATGGCTTGTTGGCGGTAAAAAATTTATTACGGAAAACCGCAAGTAAAAATACCGCTGTAAGTTGTCATCGGATTGCAACAAGACGCAGAACTGAGTTGGTTTGGATTGTGGGAAATCGGAATAAGTTTAATTCGGAGGGGATTGTGCCTGTGAATTGGACAACAAAGGAGTTATTTATGGATTTACCATTAGAAACAAAAGAAATTTTGGCAAATACACATGGACAACCTCTCAGTCAACATTTGTTTGCTGTGGGGTATTTGGCATATCTACTTATCCAGCGGCTGGAAATTAATAACGTTAATCTAGCTAGGTCTGCTTTTGTAGCTGGTATTTTGCACGATATTGGCAAGTTAGACCCACAATTTCAACAATGGCTGAATAAGAAAGCGAATAAGACTGATGATGAGATCCAGTTGCCTGATGATGGTGTGCATATCGATAGTAGTGTACAGGGGTTTAAGAAATTTTCTTTTGAAGACCATCCACGACATCATGAAATATCTTGGTTATTGGCAAAGTCATTATTAGATGGTAATACACAATTTAATCAGTCACAGCTTGATCAGGTGTTTCATGGAATTTATTGGCATCATACACGACCATACCGCGCGGCGGAAAAAGAAAAGTTCTTCCTTACAGCGGAAGGTATTGACAAGTTATTTATAAAGTCACTAACAGCAACAACTATCGATAAAGTTTGTAATCAAGTTGC
This sequence comes from Acinetobacter higginsii, assembly GCF_000369845.1. Classification (NCBI taxonomy): domain Bacteria; kingdom Pseudomonadati; phylum Pseudomonadota; class Gammaproteobacteria; order Moraxellales; family Moraxellaceae; genus Acinetobacter; species Acinetobacter higginsii. The sequence continues at coordinate 557,771 of NZ_KB850223.1, forward strand.
AGCGGTATTCAGTGATATCAAAACTATTGGTCATATTTTCCAAACTGATGATTTTTCTATAGAGAGTTTAGTACCAGTTTGGTCTTATCGATATAAATGCGTAAAGGGTGAAACTCCTAATTATAAAAATTATGAGGATATTTCAATAGATGTTGTTGATTTTGTGGAAAACATTAAGCCGAATGCTTTAAATAATTTAGTGCGGATGGCTGTTATACATGCAGATCGAATTGTATCAGCTCTTTCCGCTGAAGATTTAACAGAGTATTTAGTTGAAGGTACGCTTGCTAATGCATTGAACGATGTGATCCAGGAAGGCAGTAATCTTGCTCATGAAATAGGCTTGTGTCTCAATGGCTTTAACCAAAAATACCCAGACAGTGAACGCAATTTATCACAAGCAAAAGTCGCAAAAGACCTTGCAGATTTACGACAGAATGCCGAGTTTGATGACCAAGCGAATATCGCTGTATTGCAGGGCCCAGCAGGCTGTGGCAAAACCAAAATCGCGCTTGAATGGGCGATGAATACGAATGTGCAAAAAATAATTTGGGTTTGCCCTCGTGTACAAGTCTGTTTAGGCTTACTGTATGACTTAACACAGTCAGATTATTTACCTAATAGTCGCATTGAGATATTTACCGGTGAGTATAAAAAAATACTGACAGGTGATATCACTTTTGATCAAGAGGATGAGACCGATGCTGAAGATTATTTTTCAGGAGATATAGTCATTACAACGATTGACCAAGTTGTAAATAATATTATTTCACATCAAAAGGTCACGGGAATGACTGGTTTTATGCAGGCTCATGTGGTATTTGATGAATTCCATGAGCTTATTTCAATGCCTGCTTTTAATTTATTATTTTCTGAGCTGATTGAGGCAAAAAAACTAAAAAAACATCAAGCAAATGTACTATTAGTCTCTGCAACACCACATGATTATTTTGTAAAAAATGTATTAAACATTGACTCAAATTATCTTGTGCGTGCATCGAGTTTTAACCAAGCGGATTATCAGCTTGAGTTTGTCAGCTATGATGAAACAGTGGAGAAAAATCCGTTAACTAATGATGCCATTTCCAATGGCAAAACAACTTTTATTATTAGCAATACTGCTCAGGATGCGCAGCTAGGCTTTTTGAAACATCAAAATAAGGAAAATAGTATTTTACTACACTCTAAATACACTAAAAACGATAAGGTGGAGTGGTTTGACAAGGTTTTTAATAGTTTTAAGCAAAATGGCAGCCAAGACTATAAGGTGTTACGTAGTGGACCTATTGTTCAAGCCTCACTGAATATTAGCTGCGAGCAGATGTATACTGACTTAACCTGTGCAGAGAATTGGTTACAGCGTTTGGGGCGGCTAGATCGATTTGATAAAAATAATGCGGTCAATATTTATACTACAGTATTACCAAAGTCTGCAGAAATTGGAAAGCAAACCAGCGGAAAAGCTAAATTTTTGGCAAATATGCATGTATGGCATAGCACAGTTGCTTGGTTAAGTTATCTCAAAAGATATTTGTTAGATGAGAGTGTAAAAACAATAAAGATCAATCAAATTTATCAGATTTATCAAGCATTTTATGCTGATAAATCTTGCATTGCTAAAGTTGAAGAGGATTTGAAAGTCGCTTTACGTTATAGCGTGAGAATGATCAATGAAAAAGTTATTGATCCGATTAGTATGCCTAATCGGAGTAAAAAACAAAAAGATGGTGTAGCGAAAATAGCCAGTGTGTCATTGAGGGGGGATAGCCGCTTTGTGCAAATGGCTGTATGCGTTGTAAATGATAGTTTGCAACCAACGTTCATTGAAGAATATGCATATCCTGAGAATACAGACCATAGCAAAGTGACCATTGGCCTAACTGAAGGGATCGATCGAATCCAAGGTGGTCGCTATGAAATGCGTGATAGTAATAAGAATTTGTTGGCATTCATGCACAAGAAACACCATAACGTGATGAAAGCTAAAAACCCAGCTGAAGATTACAAGGCGTCACGATTTGATTGGGAGCTCCTCAAGCTTGCTCGATCGCCTGAATATCCAATTTACCTCAGCTATACGCCTAGCGATTTAGAACCGATAGGCGGTGAGCGAGAGCGCCATCAACATGCGATGTACTACGTTAAAGCCGTGAAACAGCCTGTAGGCATGATGACGATTGATAAGTTAAGTCAATCACTGCTGACCGAAAATGAGTAGAACTTAAACCGCCTGTGCGGCGGAAAATGACTAAAAGTACTTATTTCTAAGCTGTTTTTACAACAAAAATAAGTATAGCAAAATTTAGAGTAAAGCTTAAAAGTACTTAGGTTGTTTTCTCTTTATTGTAGTGATACGATGTTTTTATAATCAAGTTGTTTGTAAATTGAACTAAAATTAATATAGAGAGGTGTTAAACATGGAAAAAGTAGCAGGTATTAAAAGCGTTGATTTTAAAATACGTGCATTTGGTCATGGTGTAGTGAATAACAATGGTCCAACAACCCTGAGTAGTGAGGGGCGTACAGTTGATAACCACACTATGCCAAAGCTACGTGGTTATACAAACTTAACAGGCAAGATTAAAGATGAAACGGGCTATAAATATAAGAAGGAAGCTACCGACATTGATTTTAAAAAAACGCCACTGTATATAAGCCAAAATTGTATCCGACACCATTTATTTCGTGAGCAAGCCTTTGATTTACATTTTGCTGCAGAAAAAAGCTTAGATTTAGTATTGGCTTCACTTACAGGGCTGATTCGTGGTTATGTTGTTCCTTCAAGTCAATGTAAGCGTACAAGTCCATTATTGATGGAGGATTTTGTCGACCAACTAGGTAATGGCAATTATGAGCAATTTGGACAGGCTGGAGAAAGAGATAGTTCCTCATTCTTTTCCAAAACTACGTTTGGCGATACGGAATATATTTCTTATGGCTCGATTAGCATTGAGCAATTAGAGTTTATCTCGCTTGATAACAAGTTTGACCGTGCTTCTATGATTATTAAGGATAATCAAGGTCAAGAAGTTGCACAGAAAGTACAAGACTTTATCCAATCACTCGCACCTGAACGTAATCCACAAGCTATTTTCCATTCGAACTATGTACGTAAAGGTACGATCTATCAAGAGGGTGAGGTAGGAATCTTACTTGATCAAGTTGCTATCGATATTTTAATTAAAACCACTATTGATTTGATTAGTAATCTATCGATTCGTCAAGCAAAAGGCTATATGTATGTTGATAGTATTGAGGTGGACTACAACGACAGTAATAAAATGATGCGAATCAAGCGAAGTCCAGATGAAATTTCGCCGCAAGCTCAAGCTGAATATGCCGTTTATTTTGCTGCAAAATAAGTAAGCGAGGGCTTTATGCGAATTATTATCGATTATGAATCTTCTTGGCGTAACTCATTTTTAGATGGTAGTAATGATGAACCATTACCGAAGAATGGGCGTAACTTTGTTGCCTCGATGACAGAGTTAAAAAAAGAGGAGAATTTTCATCTCAGAGAGATTAGTCAAAATACGGTGATGGGTATACTGAGTCGTTTAATTGGTGATCAGCGTAAGCTGTATAGCGCACGTAAGAGTGGTCATTATTATTTTTCTGACAAAGAGCATTTGATTACGTTTGAAGATAAGCCTCAAGTGATTAATCAGGAGATTGCATATATCCGTAATATGAAGGGTAGTACAGATCAGAACTCTTTTACGGGGATGATTAAGGTAAATGATCCGATTTTTTTATCAGATTATTCCAAAGATTTTTGGGGTGTGCTATCACTGAGTATTGATCAGCTGTGTGATTTTATTTTAGATGAAAAAAGTGTAAATCAATTTGAGACGGAAATGTCGACCATACTTGATCCAGTTTCGATATTAAACCGTCTTGATGTTATTGCTAAGATTAAGCCAATGCAGATGATTGATCGATTAAAAGCAGCATCAGATAAGCTTTCTGAGTTGTTTGATAAGTTTAAACCATTAAATGCTAAAGGTTTACAACTTGTATTGCCAATGTATTGTTCTGCGTTGTATTTGCAAATGCAGCGGCTTGAAAATAAATATGATATGAGTACAGCTAAATCAAAAATGGGCGGTATTAGTGGTATTTCTAATAATGGATTTACGCCGAAAGATTTTATGGACAAATATACGACTGGATCAAAGAAATTGATTTATGGAAATCCATATTTACGTGAAGAATTTGTCAAAGGCGAGGGTAAGGTCAATCATAAGCTAACTAAAGCAAGTGGTCAGTTAGAAATCACACTTGATGTAGAGATCGATACAGCCAAAGAGTTAAAGCTCATGATAGAGAATGCTGGTGTTTCAAGTTTCTATCTTGGAAAAAAAGGCTTAGCTTATGTAGTTGATATTTGGCTTAAATGAGGGGGAATTATGAATTATTATGCCGAGTTAACGCTAATAGATAGCTCTGATTTTTCTTTATATGAGTTATGGTCGAAAGTGTATATCCAACTCCATATTGCTTTTGTAGAACATTCGAATGGACAAGGGAAAACCCCTTTGGGAGTGTCTTTTCCACAGTACCGTATTAACCAGCAAAAGAACATTGGTTTTTTGGGCTCGAAAATTCGTATTTTTGCAAATTCAGATGCTGAGTTACAACAGCTTAATCTGGGGAAGTGGTTGGAATGGGAGGAACTTAAGAACTATGTTCATTTCACTCAACCACGTGAAGTACCTCAAGCTAAAATTACGGGGTACGCTCATTATTTTCGAGTTAATCCAAAAATGAGTTTGGAGCAACGTATTGTTCATCAAGCTCAGCGCCATAATATTTCTTTAGATCAAGCGAGACAGCACTTTAAGCAATATATTGATCAGCCTGTGGTTGAGCCTTATGTGAGTTTGAAAAGCCTAAGTGCAAAACGAGAGGAAAATATAGATAGACCGTATCGCTTATATATTGGTAAATCTATTGCTGATGAGGCAAAAGATGGAACTTTTGGAACTTTTGGGTTAAGTCGTTTCTCAACCGTACCAGAGTTTTAACCCAATTTTTTTTGACTCTTTAACAGCTTAATAAAATCAATGAGTTACAGCAAGTGGTTTTTTGATTGGGTAAAATGCCTAAATCTACATTAACTACTTGTTGTAACTTATATTTTTACTATAATTTTATAGTTCATGGCGGTATACGCCATTTAGAAATCTATCAAGAGAAATCGGTGCTAGTGACAATAGTTCATGGCGGTATACGCCATTTAGAAATAG
>NZ_KB850223.1:565376-565976 GCF_000369845.1 Acinetobacter higginsii
GGACTTCACGTTCATGGCGGTATACGCCATTTAGAAATGATACAAAATCTATATGGGCAGATACTCCTTGTTCATGGCGGTATACGCCATTTAGAAATCCAACATGTTGAAGGCAGTCCGATCGTGCTCGTTCATGGCGGCATACGCCATTTAGAAAAAACTGATGATAAGCATGAATCATTAGATGATGTTCATGGCGGCATACGCCATTTAGAAAGCTTACGTGGACCGATTCCGAAGGTCAAACTTGTTCATGGCGGCATACGCCATTTAGAAAGATTCATAGCACACCTAAGCACTTGCTTTGGGGTTCATGGCGGCATACGCCATTTAGAAAAATATGCGCCACCAATCATAGCGAGGTTTGTCGTTCATGGCGGTATACGCCATTTAGAAAAGAATTATCATATGCAGTAGCTCCGTCCTCCAGTTCATGGCGGTATACGCCATTTAGAAACATAACCAATTTGTGTTTTAACTCTTTGTTTTGTTCATGGCGGTATACGCCATTTAGAAAGTCGAGACAATCTTTGAACCAAAATACATAGAGTTCATGGCGGTATACGCCATTTAGAAATTTAAAAAATCTACGTCACGAAG
>NZ_KB850223.1:566677-631516 GCF_000369845.1 Acinetobacter higginsii
TAGCACCACTCCAGATCACACAAATTCCAAGTTCATGGCGGTATACGCCATTTAGAAAGCAACAACCGAATCACTGTAGATTTTGTCTCTGTTCATGGCGGCATACGCCATTTAGAAAAGCAAAGGTTAATGGCTGAGATCTGTTTTCCCGTTCATGGCGGCATACGCCATTTAGAAATTCGTTATCGTATGTTTTTGCTTGATGCAGCAGTTCATGGCGGCATACGCCATTTAGAAAACATCCAAAAAGACTTCATAGCCCATTGATTTGTTCATGGCGGCATACGCCATTTAGAAAATGCGCAGCACATACGCTTACGCCAAATTAAGGTTGATGGCGGCATACGCCATTTAGAAAAATTGGGTGAGCAGTTCGCAAACAAACCAAAAGTTCATGGCGGTATACACCATTTAGAAAAAAGTAAAAGACCCTCAACTCGTGAAGCAGTTGTTCATAGTGGCATACGCCATTTAGAAAAAATTGCAAGAAGTTTGATGAGCAGGGGCAGTTCATGGCGGCATACGCCATTTATTTGTGAGGCAGAGAGTAGATAGGTTAATTAATAAGAACTTATACACTCGCTCTCTTTAATTTTTAACCAAGAAAATATACCCTGAAGTTAATGTAATTATAGTGAATAGTGAAACGTTCATGCGCGGTCTATACCTCATTACCAACGATGATCCAATCCAATTATTATTAGAAAAATTAGATGTGGCTCTAGCAACAGGACAGATTGTGATTCTGCAATACCGTCGTAAGAAAGTGGCAAAAGCAGATCAGCCAAGTGAAGTCGCGCAGATCAAAGTACTTTGTGAAAAGCATCAAGTCCCATTTGTGATTAATGATGATTTGGCACTGGCAGAGCAATTTGGATTAGGGGTACATCTTGGACAGTCCGATGGTGAAATTAGTGATGCGGCCGCACGTTTACCACAAGGTGTAATTATTGGTCGAACTTGCTTAAACTCATTAGAGTTGGCGGAAAAGGCGATTGCTGATGGTGCAACTTATGTGGCCTTTGGTGCGGTTTATGCGACTTCAACCAAACCAGAAGCAGGCAATGTAGGCATTGAAGTGATTAAACAAGCGAAACAAAAGTTTGCTGTGCCGATTTGTGCGATTGGTGGTTTGACCGTTGAAAATTCTCAAGTGGTGATTGAGGCTGGGGCGAGCCTTTGTGCGGTAATTAGTGATATATTAGGACGATCAACAGCCGAAATTCCTGCTCGTGTAAATGCATGGGCAACGTTATTTGACTAATTATATGTATCCGCTTCGCGGAACTTTTATTGTTTCTCGGAACCACAACGTTCCTCGTCCTCGATTCTAGGTTGAGTCTTTTATGAGCTTATCTCCAAAGCAAGAACAGCTATTTAAACAAGCAAATAAACATATTCCAGGTGGCGTAAATTCACCTGTACGTGCATTTAACGGTGTTGGTGGTACGCCTGTCTTTATCGAAAAGGCAAAAGGGGCGTACTTGTGGGATGTCGATGGTAAGCGTTATGTGGACTATGTCGGTTCATGGGGACCAATGATTTTAGGTCATGCACATCCTGATATTATTCAAGCGGTACAAACTGCAGCGGAAGATGGTCTAAGTTTTGGTGCACCAACGGTATATGAAACCACTTTGGCAGATACCATTTGCGAGATCATGCCATCTATTGAATTGGTACGTATGACCAGCTCGGGTACCGAAGCAACCATGACCGCGATTCGTTTGGCGCGTGGTTATACCGGCCGTGACAAAATTGTAAAATTTGAAGGCTGCTACCACGGTCATTCAGACTCGCTGTTGGTGAAAGCAGGTTCAGGTTTATTGACGCTCGGTGAAGGTGAGCCAACTTCCAAAGGCGTACCTGCCGATTTCGCCAAACATACCTTAACGCTACCGTATAACAATATCGAGGCATTGAAAGAATGCTTTAGCAAGTTCGGTCATGAGATTGCTGGGGTAATCATTGAACCTGTTGCAGGCAACATGAATTTAGTGACGCCAATCGATGGTTTCTTGCAAGCGATTCGTGATGTCTGTGATGAATACAAATCGGTCTTTATCATTGATGAAGTAATGACAGGTTTCCGTGTTGCTTTAGGTGGTGCACAATCAGTCTATAAAGTTAAACCTGACTTGACCACGTTGGGTAAAATCATTGGTGCGGGCTTACCAGTCGGTGCTTTTGGTGGTAAACGTGAAATCATGGAGTGCATCGCACCTTTAGGCGGCGTTTATCAAGCAGGTACATTGTCAGGGAATCCATTGGCAATGCGCGCAGGTATTGCGATGTTCAAACACCTTCGTGAACCAGAGTTTTATGACAAGCTGGCTGCACAGTTAGCCAAATTACTTGCAGGTTTACAGGCTGCGGCAGACGAAGCTGGTATTCCATTTAAAACCCAGCAAGTGGGGGGGATGTTCGGCTTGTATTTCACCGATCAAGAGGACATTACCAGCTTTGATTCAATGTTGGCTTGTGATGTTGAAGCATTTAAGAAATTCTTCCATGGCATGTTAAAGCGTGGTGTCTATCTTGCACCATCTGCATTTGAAGCAGGATTTATTTCATCGATGCATTCAGATCAAGATATTGCAGAGACCATTCAGGCAGCAAAAGAAACTTTTGCAGAAATGAAATAACCCTGTGATCTATACAGAAGCCCGATTTGTTCGGGCTTTTTTTATGGACGAATTTTAGCTTGAGCTGAATAGAGAACTTAACGGGTTTAAAAAATAATAGATGATCGTAACGGAATGTTAAAGAGTTCCCAATAGTTTGTATGCTAAACCTCCACGACGAAGCGCAAAGATAAACAATCTTTACTGTACCGCAAGATGAAATAATGCTTGAATAGTAAACTATATTTTCGTTGGTCTTCGGCTGTGCTTTGGGCCTGCGTAGGCTGTAGATTGCAGTTGTATCATATCTAAAAGCTTTTTATAAGAAACCCATAGGAATGGAGTAAAACATGAAAACTAAACATTATTTAACGTCCGCTGATGTGGAAATTTTAGTTGACGCAGCCTTGCAATATGCAACAGCGCACAGCTTTAATGTCAGCATTGCAGTTGTCGATGACGGAGGCACTTTATTAATGATGAAGCGTATGGATGGCGCCTCGGTATTATCGACACAGATTTGCCAAGAAAAAGCACAATCTGCTGCGGTCAGCCGAAGAACCACCAAGGCATCGGAAGATATGATTCGTGATGGTAAGATCGGCTTTTTAACGATCAATGCAGCAAAAGGCATGTTAGAAGGTGGTGAGCCGATTGTCTATCAAGGGCAGGTTGTCGGGGCTGTGGGTGTGTCGGGTGTACAATCTTTTCAAGATGCAGAAATTGCTCAACGTGCGATTCAACAATTTCTAGAGCAACAGACCTAAATCATCATTTAACTTCGATTCTGGATGAAATATCGAGAGAAACACGAAAAAAAATAGTAAAAATACGTGTCATGCATTGTAATTCAGCGCCAAGCTTTTTATGATTGCCCGCTTGTTTTCATCCAGTCGTTGGAAGGCTACCTTGAATGATTTTCTAAGTGAACATTTGATTCATCGTGATGAAGATTTTATGGTCATCCATAAACCTGCAGGCTTACTCACTGTGCCGGGGAAAACACCTGATTTACAAGATTGTTTAATCAATCGTTTATTAGAATTAGAACCAAAAACTTTACTGATTCATCGTTTAGATCGCGATACTTCTGGCATCTTGGTGTTTGGTTTATCCAAATTTGGACAAAGCAATATTTCACGCCAATTTCAAGATCGTCAAACCTCAAAAATTTATCAAGCTTTGGTAGCTGGACATTTACAAGGTCAGGGCACAGTCGATATTCCTGTGATTTATGATCCAAGCCGCCCGCCATTGCATATTGTGGATGCTTCCTATCACAAGCCGGCATTAACCGAATGGCAAGCGATCGAACATCTAGAAATTCAAGGACAAGCTGTAACTCGAGTTAAACTCATTCCGATTACAGGGCGTTCACATCAGCTTCGTGTGCATATGCAATATTTAGGTCATCCGATTCTAGGCGATACCTTATATGCCACGCCAGAACAGCAACAGCTTTATTCGCGTTTATGTTTACATGCAACGCAATTGAGCTTTGCGCATCCTAAAACAGGTGCACAACTCAGCTTTGATTGTACAGTGCCGTTTTAGTCTAAAAACTTTTTTATGAAACACGATGTGATGCACGCTATTTGATTGCGCTTTGTGTCAAAATACATCGTTGAAAACTACATAAAATGCCTTAACTTTTATTTAGGTCAGGGCATAAAATATGTAGGCTAACTTGAGATAAAGGTGGAAAAATTGCAGCAGTTTGCTATTGGTCAACGTTGGTTATCAGATACTGAAACTGAACTCGGTTTAGGGGTTCTTATTGATGTAGATGAACGTTCTATCAGCATTTTATTCCCTAAAAGTGATGAAACTCGTGTCTATGCACGTAACAATGCGCCTTTATCTCGCATCATCTTTAATGTTAATGATGAAGTACAAGACCAAGAAGGCATCAAGTGGACTGTTGAGTCGATTGAAGATCGTCATGGCGTACTGCGTTATGATGTGGTTCGTAGCCTTGAAAATGGCGAACAAGAACGTAAGTCACTGAATGAAACCCGTATCGGTGCGCAGATTCAGCTGTCAAAACCTTTAGAGCGTCTATTAGCCAGCCAAGTTGATTATAAAGAGTGGTATGACCTCCGTATTGAAGCGATGTTGCTGCAAGCACAAATGCACACCAGCCCTTTACGTGGTTTTCTTGGTGCGCGTGTCGGCCTGATTCCACACCAGCTTTATATTGCACATGAAGTGGGTAAGCGTTTTGCTCCGCGTGTTTTATTGGCTGATGAAGTGGGCTTGGGTAAAACCATTGAAGCGGGTTTAATCATTCATCAACAACTAAAAACAGGCCGTTCAGAACGTATCCTGATTTTAGTCCCTGATTCATTGCAATATCAGTGGATGATTGAAATGCGCCGCCGTTTCAATTTGCAATTCTCGCTGTTCGACTTAACCCGTACTGCTTCGATCAAAGAGCATGATCCTGATCTGAATCCATTCCTGACTGAGCAATGCATTATTGCCAGCGTCGACTTAATGGTTGACCACGATGACTTGCGTGAGCAGGCGATGGAAGCTGGTTTTGATCTATTGGTGGTCGATGAAGCCCATCATTTGATGTGGAGTGAAGAAGAAGGCGGTAATGATCGTTATGATCTAGTCGAAGAATTGGCTGAACAAACAGCAGGTGTGTTACTGCTCACCGCAACACCTGAGCAATTAGGCGTTGAAAGCCATTTTGCCCGCCTTCGTTTACTCGATCCGCAACGTTTCAGTAGTCTCGATCGTTTCCTTGATGAAGAAGAACAATATCAACATACTGCAAAAATTGCAGAAGTGTTGATGTCAGATCAAGCATTAACAGAAGAGCATCTTGCTGCACTGGACGGTTTATTGGGTCATCGTATTGATGATCAGCCTGAACAGCGTATGCGTGCGATTCATGAATTATTAGACCGTCACGGCACAGGTCGTATCCTGTTCCGTAACACCCGTGAAGCGATTCAAGGCTTCCCTGGTCGTGATTGCCAGCCAGCACCTTTACCAGCACCAGAAGACTGGTCATTTGATGGCAAAATGCGTGAGCAAATGTGGCCAGAAGAAGGTCAACTGGATGGCGCATGGATGGAAAATGATCCGCGTGTGCCTTGGTTGATGGAAGTGCTGCGTAAAGAATTAAAACACAAAAAAGTGTTGTTGATTGCACGCAGCGGGCCAGTAGTAGAAGCATTGGAAAATGTTCTACGTTTACATGCAGGTATTCGTACCGCCATGTTCCATGAGGGCATGAGTCTATTAGAGCGTGACCAAGCAGCGGCTTATTTTGCTGAAGAAAGTTATGGCGCTCAGATTCTGCTTTGTTCAGAAATTGGTTCAGAAGGGCGTAACTTCCAGTTTGCCAGCGATTTAATTTTATTTGATCTGCCAGCAAACCCAGATGTACTTGAACAACGTATTGGTCGTTTGGACCGTATTGGTCAAGAGAACCGTATTCAGATTCATGTACCGTATCTGATGGGTACAGCGCAAGAGCGTATGTTCCGTTGGTACAACGAAGCGCTTAATATTTTCAGCAGTATTTCTCCGACAGCGCAAACGCTACAAGAAAATTTTATTGTTGAATTAAAAGATTGCTTATTGGCAGACCAAGGTCAGACGTTTGAAGATTTACTTGAAGAAGTGAATGTACAACGTCAAGCCTTGGAAGCTGAATTACAAGCAGGTCGTGACCGTTTGCTCGAGTATAACTCTTGCCGTCCAGTGGTTGCGCAGGGCATTGTACAAGCACTTGAAGATTATGATGACAACACCACTTTGCCAATGTTCGTGAAGCGTTTCATGTCATCCACCAATATTGACTTTGATGAGCAAAGCAATGGTACGGTGATCATCAAGCCGACTGATCAGATGCAAGTTCAAGGAATTACCTTGGATGAAGAAGGCATGACTGCGACCTTCTATCGTGATCAGGCACAAATCCGTGAAGATGCACAATATTTGACTTTGGAACATCCGTTCATTGAAAGTGTGATGGAAATGATACGCACACAATCATTCGGTAGTACCAATGTGGCCTTACTGAAATCAAATGCCTTGAAACAAGGTTCAGTCTTGTTGGAGGTGTGGTTTAAGGTTGATGTCGTTGCACCAAAAGCCTTAAATTTACCATCAAGCTTACCGAAGCAATTGATTCGCGTATTGCTTAGTGAAAATGGTCAGGACTTATCTGCCAAGATTGACCCAAGCATTTTACGTCCATATCTGCATCACCTAGATGGCAATAGTTGCCGCCAAGTAGTGAAAGCGCGTCGTGATGTGATTGAGTCACGTTATGCACAAGCTCTAGAGATTGCTAAAACATCTTTACCTGAATTGATGCAACAGGCTAAAGAGCACTACAGTGGTAAATGGCAGTATGAAATTGACCGTTTAAGTTATCTCAAGCAATTCAATCCAAGTATTCGCCAAGATGAAATCGAGCGCTTACAGAAATTCCAGAAAGAAGGCTTAGGTCTGTTAGATGGTCTGTCTGTGACACCAGAAGCAATTCAAGTTTTGGTTGTGGTTAAGCCTTAATTGAAGCGACAATAAAAAAGAGGACAATGAAGGTCCTCTTTTTTATTGTCTATTGATTTAGTGATCAATATTGGCTTCCAAGAACCATAAATATTGATCCAGATCTTCTAATGCAGCATGGATAATATCTTCGGAAATTGGGTCTTGAATTTCATCAATGGTATCGCGCAGATGGTTGGCAACCACACCATAACGATCTGCCAATTCTTTTAAGTGGTCTTGTACTGCGTGAATGGCAACAGGGTATGGCTTGAGGTGTGATGTTTCTGCAACTGTTTGTGTTGTTCCTAATGCGGTTCCACCGATCTGTACCGCACGCTCTGCAACATTGTCTAAATGAGTGATTAGCGAAGTGCGGAAGGTATCTAACATTTCATGCACTGCAATAAAGTTGCTACCCCGCATGTTCCAGTGCGCCTGCTTGGTCAATAAAGACAGATCAATCAGGTTAGCAAGGATTTGATTTAAAATTTTTACCGTGGACTCTTTAATTGAGTCATCTAAATTATTACGTGTATATACTTTTAAAGCTTTCGCTGTTGAAGAATTCATAGTTACCTCATTCAATTATAATGTGATGAAACATCGTGAATAAAAACCATTCATTTCATGGCTAGCTTATCGCTTGAATTGGAGCTTGAGTGTTTTTGTTTTCTAGGCTTTTGTAAGTTTGCTTATCATCAATTCTGTTTTTGATTTTGTTGGTTTTGATTCAGATGGAATGATGCTTCCATCTGTTAGACTTCTTTTCGAATTGTTAAAAAATGGCTTAAATCAGCCCTGCATCCTTACATTCCAGTTTGATATAAGCATAGAAAATAGGCGCAACAATCAGACCGCTGAGTCCAAAAATCGACTCGAAAATGAGCATCGCCAATAATACTTCCCATGCACTGGCATTGATTTTGGTGCCAATGATTTTAGCATTGACGAAGTATTCCAGCTTATGAATGATCACGAGATAGGCCAATGCGATGGCTGCCACAGACAAGGATATGGTCAAGCCCGCCATAATGATCAAGGTATTTGAAATCAAATTGCCAATGATCGGCAGTAGACCAAAAATAAAGGTCAGAATGGTCAGGGTCTTGGCAAAAGGTAAATGGATATTAAAGATCGGCAGAACGATAAAGACAAAGATCATAAACAATACGGTATTGATCAGCGAAATTTTCACTTGAGCAAAGACCACATTTTTAAACGAAACGGAAAGCTTTTGAATACGATGCAGCACAGCCGCTTTAAATGCAGGTTGTGGCGCATGCTGTTTAAAATTCTGGATCGACACCAAAATCCCGACAATCAGACCAATCACCATTGTCGCCAGATTATGCAGAATGTCGGTTCCCGTATTTTTGACGATTGAAATATTATTTTTGATAAAAGACAGAATCTGGTTTTTGATATCCGCTACGCTATGCGGCAAATAACCCGGCAGGTAATGACTCATTTCCTCTTGGAATTTAATCAGTGTTTGATCGATCTTAAAATTAAAGGAATTCAGTCCAGTCCCTTTTAAATCATAGATCACAAAACTAATCAGACTGGTAATAAAAAAGCCAATCAGGAACGTGGTTAGAATACCCAGAATAATACTGATAAAGATACGTGCACGTTGACCATCAATATGTTTTTCAACAATCGAACTTAAACTGTTAATAATTTCAAAGACCAGAAAACCTGCAAAAAAACTCGGAAGTAAATGCAGGGGAATGACCATCATTAAAAACAAAGCCATCAGGATAAAGCTGGCGATGATGCTTTGACGGTCACTGAGTAGATTCATGATCTAGATGCCTAGTTTAAGTTGTTGTTATGTTAAAGAACAAACATATGATTTTGATGACATCTATCCTATTGCGCTGCGAACAATTAATCAATTTCCATTTCATTGATATGACGCGCACCTTCTAAAATCATACGAATCATGACCATGGTTTGTTCTGCCACTTCAGTACGTTGTTCCGCAGGCAAATCCAACACTTTTGCGCCCATATTGAACACCAATTGGGTGATGGCTTTGGCTGCAAGATCAGCATGACTGAGCTTACTGTTATTTAAACGCTCTAAACGAATCAGGTCTTCTTGAAGCTCTTGCTGAAAGAAATTGAGTTGACGATCAACTGCTGCCTTATATGAGGTCGATCCAGTATAACCTTCGCGTAATAACAAACTCAGGTTGCCTTCATCGGTATTCAATTGTTGAATAAACACTTCAACCGAACTGCGGATAATGCTTTGCTGCTTTGAAGCCTGTAAACGTGCTTCACGAATAATACGGCGTAGTACCAAACCCGATTGATCAATCAGGGCAATTGCCAGTTCATCAATATCTTTAAAATGACGATAGAAACTATTTGGGGCAATGCCTGCCTCACGTGCAATTTCACGTAAGCTGAGCGAAGCGATACTTTTTTGCGGGCCAATCAAGTTGAGCGTGGCTTGAAACAACTCTTCTTTGGTAATGGTTGCTTTTCTACCTACTGAGCGCACAGGAGATTTCATAGGAATGACATCTTGTTCGTTTAAGTTGTCATGACCGAGCGGTAAAAAAGAAGAATGAACCATTGTTTTCAATATATAAGTAAGCTACTCGGGATTATAGCGATTGTCAGTGGACTTGTGAAATGTAAATTCTTATACGAGTGTATATACAAATATATATACATATGTATAATAATTAACAAACAACCAGAGTAAACCTGCTCATGCAAGCAATTGAAAAGAGAAACTCTCTATTTAATTCGTTGGCTCACAGTGTGATGAACAGCCATGACGCCAATTTTTGGTTACAGAAAATCAATCCATTGTGGTCGATTAATCAGTCTCTTGCCAAAATCGTAAAAAAACAAATCGTGGCAAAAGACACCGTCAGTCTTATTTTGCAATGTAACCGACATGTTGCTCGTGGAGTTGCGGGGCAGCATCATCCTGTGACGGTTGATATTGCTGGTCGCCACTACGAGCGTACCTATAGCTTGATGCAGGTGGATGCCGATCATCTCTGTTTAACCGTAAAAAAAGTGGATCAAGGTCTAGTCAGTTCTTGGCTGGTTGAAGGCAGTCAAACCGGAGATATCTTACGTTTAGGACAGCCTTATGGTGAGATGCAGCAGACCGTTGCAACCCCTCATTTAGTATTGCTGGCAGCGGGGAGTGGTATCACCCCGATGCTGAGTTTGATTGAAGCGTTATGTCAGTCAAAACAATTGAATACAACATCTGTCCAATTGATGTATTGGGTCAAAACCCATGCCGATGCAGCTTATGCAGAATATCTGAAAGAAGTATCTGAAAATTTTTCAAATTTTAGTGCCCAAATTTTTTATACCCAAGAACAAGATCAACGTTTAAATCAAAGCCATGTTGATCAAATCCGTGATTTAGCTGAAACCACAGTCTATGCCTGTGGACCATCGGGTTTTGCGGCAACAGCAGAACGTTTGTTCCAAGGTGCTGCAGCCTTACAAACAGAAGCTTTTAGCTTGAGTCAATTTGATGTGGATGCGACGGACACGGGCTTTGTGAATGTCACGTTGACGCAATCGAATAAGACCATCGCCATTCCTAAAGGCCAATCGATTCTGTCTAGCTTAGAACATCAAGGCATCAAGCCAAATCATGGTTGCCGTATGGGGATTTGTAATAAATGTGCCTGTAATAAAGCACAAGGCGCAACCAAAAACTTATTGAATGGTGCTGCCAATAATGAACCAACACAGCTATTAAAAATTTGTGTCAATTCAGCCCAGTCTGATCTTGTGATTGATCTATAAGAGAGTAATTGATTATGAACATGCCTGTTAAGATGGAATTTTTTAAAAATCCCAAAAATCGTGATTTAACTGCTGCAGAATTAGATGCTTTTGCTCGTGAACTCGATCAAATCAAACAAGAAGTATTAGACGATTTAGGCGAGAAAGATGCCAAATATATTCGCCGTGTCTATTCCACCATTCGTTATAGCAGTCTGGCTGGACGTGCCTGTTTATTTCTAGGCTGGTTTCCTCCAGCATGGTTACTCGGGACTGGCTTACTCGGTTTCGCCAAAATCATGGAAAATATGGAGTTGGGTCACAATGTCATGCACGGTCAGTATGACTGGATGAATGATCCGAAGTTTAATGGTCAAACCTATGAATGGGATACGGTGGGGACTTCAGACAACTGGCGTCAAACCCATAACTATAAGCATCATACCTATACCAATGTAAAAGGCATGGATGATGATGTCGGTTATGGCGTATTCCGTTTGTTCCCTGAACAACGCTGGTCAAAGTTCACTTTAATTCAGCCAATCTATATTGTGCCATTTAGCCTGTTATTCCAATGGGGGGTCGCAGTTCAAAATCTTGAATTGGGTAAGGTGCTGTATAAGCGTAAAACCATGGCACAATTCAAACGCGAATGGCAGCCTGCGCAAAAGAAAATCCTCAAGCAAATGTTTAAGGATTATGTGTTCTTTCCATTGATTGCGGGACCTGCGGCGATTCCAGTATTTACAGGCAATTTAGTGGCGAACGGGATTCGCAATGTCTGGACATTCAGTATTATATTCTGTGGTCACTTTACTAAAGATGTTGAAGTATTCCCGAAAGCAGTATTGCAAGATGAAAGCCGTGGTCATTGGTATATGCGTCAGATCCGTGGTTCATCCAATCTGACTGGTTCAGAAGCTTTTCATATTCTAACGGGACATTTGAGTCATCAAATTGAGCATCATTTATTCCCAGATATTCCTGCACGTCGCTATCGTCAAGTTGCACCGAAAGTACAGGCGGTGTGTGAGAAATATGGCCTGCATTATAACAACGCCAGCTTTGTGAAGCAGTTTGGTGAAGTGGTTGGACGTATTTTTAAATATGCATTGCCTTTTAAAAAGTAAGCGATAACACCTAGAAAAGCCCTGAATGCATATACTTCAGGGCTTTTTTATTTTATTTCTTCTTTTTGGAAATCCACATGGTAATGGTGGCATGGAATACTTTTTCATTGTGTTGATCGAGTACATCAACATTCACCAGATATTCACCTGCTTTGTCCCAATCGTAATGCTCATCAACAGGGCTAGCAATCGCAATCAGATCAGTTTCAGCCTTCTTTAAATATTCAACCGTCATGCCTTTGGGAATCCAGCGATGGGTTGTGGGTACCGTCACTTCAGTCATGGTTCCACCCGCAAGTTCTGCCATGTTACACATCGCGATTGCATGTACCGTACCAATATGATTCAACACGCTCCGTTTTTTCTTGATACTAATTTTGCAGGCGTTAGGTTTAAGTTCTTCAAACAGCGGGGAAATACTACTGAAATACGGCGCTTTAAGGCACAACATTCGGGTGAATGTCCATTTACCTGCAGGTAAGACAGAGACTTTGTTCCATAGATCTAGCGTTGAGGCCATGATGAAGCTTCCTTTGACAGAATTAAATTCTTTTACAGAATATAATTCTGTTTACAAGCTGTGGTCAAGTCATACACAATAGTTCCGATTATTGGTCATTTTGATGAAAGCATGCAGGCAGCTCAGCAATTATTAGAACGTTTATATCCACAACGTAGATCCTTATTAAAACGCCAGATTTTATCGGATGCCTTGTCCTGTTTTCTTGAATATGGTCTGGAAACGACCAGTATCGACATGATTCGAGCGAAGTCAGAGAGCAGTGTCGGTGCGATTTATCATCATTTTAAAAACAAAGAAGGCGTGATTGCAGCACTGGTGTTTGCCGCATTGGATGATCAGGCGCAGCTACGTGATCAGTATTTACAACAAGCAAAAACACTCAAAGAATTGCTCTATGCATTGATTTATAGTTATACCGACTGGGTTTCTGATCAGCCCAAGTTTGCGCAATTTCTTTTGCTCGCTCATTTGAGTGTGCGACAGGGTGAATATCGACAAGTCTTAAATGACAAAAATAAACTCAGAAATCAACTCATCATCGCGCATATTTCCAACTATGCCGATGCCAGTGTATTAAAGTCAGTGCCAGCAGAGCTGATGATGTCTTTGGTGATTGGTGCCAGTGAAAGTTATTGCCGTGCTTGGTTGTCTGAAAAAGTGTTGACCAGCCCAACGGCTTATCGGGAAATACTGGCACAAGCGGCTTGGGATTCATTACAGCATTTGAGCCAAGCTTAATCAAATAACAACAATCAGGATCATTATTGATGAGAGCAAATCATCAGAAGATACAATTTACAGGGGCTTGTTTGTGTGGGGCGATCAGCTTTCAGTTCCATCTGGCAAAAATCAAAATGATGTATCGTTGTTATTGCAGCCTATGCCGCAAGCAGAGTGGTGCTGCATCGAATGCCTCCACCTTTGTGCAGACGGAATCATTTCAATGGCAGCAAGGCGAGCAGTTGATTCAGACTTATATTAAAGATACCGGTTTTAATAGTAGTTTCTGTAGACAATGTGGATCACCTGTACCGAATACGCTAACGATCAACCCAAAGGTGATGTGGATTCCTTTGGGATTGATTCAGGAAGATTTTAGCCCAGAGCTCGAGCTAAATTTTTGTGTCAACTCTAAAGTGAGTTGGGCGGCAACGCATCAAAAACTTACTGAATTTGATGAGTTGCCGAATATGATTGAATTGACACATTATTTTGAAATCAATCAATAAAAAGCCGAATGCGGACATTCGGATTTAGGGTATTAGAAATCAAACGAGGTCTGTAAATAGTAGGTCCGAGAAGGGCCTGCGTAGATGCCACCAACCTGATCTGCGGAACGGGTGTAATAGTCTTGATTAAATAGGTTTTTCACACCTAATCCAACTTTTAAGCCTGACAGTGAAGTATCGGCAAAGTCATAAGCGGCGCGAACACCAACAATACCGTAGCCCGGAATATTGCCATAACGACCCGTACCATCATTGTTATTTCCAGAGGCAGTTTGACGCGACTGTGCATAGACATTGGTGTTGAAGGTCCATTGATCACGTTTGTAGTCCACACCCGCATTGCCAACCCAGTTTGAATAGAAATCCAGTTCATTGCCTGAGTCTTGGCCTGCCGATGCGGTTGCTTTGGTATAGGTGGTATTGGCATACATCG
This sequence comes from Acinetobacter higginsii, assembly GCF_000369845.1. Taxonomy (NCBI): domain Bacteria; kingdom Pseudomonadati; phylum Pseudomonadota; class Gammaproteobacteria; order Moraxellales; family Moraxellaceae; genus Acinetobacter; species Acinetobacter higginsii. The sequence continues at coordinate 580,908 of NZ_KB850223.1, forward strand.
AGACATTGGCTAGGTCATCATTGATTGCGCCTAGATTATATTTAAAGCCGAGTTCAGCGCCTTTATGCTTGGTCGCCCCCAGATTTGAATAAGTTTGTGTGGCATCATCACGCTTGAGCTGATCGGCGAAATCAATATAGAACAGGGTAAATTCAAGCGATAAATAATCGTCCAGATAATGTGTGCCGATTTCATAATTATCCGCTTTTTCAGGATTTAAACCATCCATAGTCAAATAAGCACCTCTGGCATTGGTATTGGCCATTTGACTATATTGCAGTGGAGCAAATGATTTACCGTAGTTGGCAAAAATATTCCATTGATCATTGGCTTTGTACATCACCGCAAAGCTTGGCAGTACAGCGTCATAGGACTTGCTGGCATTGACGCCATTCAGAACTGAATAATCACGGTTTAACTTATACATGTTCTCATTGGTTTTAATTCGCTCGAAACGAATCCCAGGCGTGAAGGACCATGCGCCTAAATCAGTACGGTTATCGACATAGACGGCATGCGCTTCAGTGTCGCCATCCGCTTTGGTCCAGCCATAAAAATCACTTGGGCCTGTGTCACGGTTATAATTGGCGCGATCAACGGATTCACTGCTCGTTTCCTTTAAATAACGGTAACCAACAGACACTTCATTCAGCGTATCGCCGAGCTGAAATGCATGTGAATAACGTGGTTCAATGGCAGTCACTTTATAATCACGTGGGGCAATCTGATAGAGGCTGGAACCGCTGCGCTCTACACCTGCATCACGATAACTATCGAGGTGGTAAGTGAGCACCTCAAAGGCATTGTTGTCTTTTTTATAATTATATTTGAGCGAGATATCATTACGATTGCCTTCCATATAGTCATGGTTACGTAAAGACTGATATGGATTTTGCGCATACTGTGCAGGCGTTAAACCACCAGGCATATCCACCTTTGCTTCATAACGATGTAGATTCGCTTCAATGCTTGAATAATCATCTAGGGCATAGCTGGCTTTCAAACGCAGATCATTGATGTTTGAATAATCATTTTGATCACGATAACCATCGCCATTCACCCCAGAATAGAGCAAAGCCAGACCAAGGCCATTGTCTAAAGTGGTTCCTACAAACAGGTTTGGATTGACTTTTAAATTGCCATTTTCAGCCACTTCTGTGGTCATACCGACACTGGCAGCAAAATTCTCTGGAATGCTGCGTGTATTAAAATTGATAATCCCACCGACGTTTTGTGGCCCAAAGCGGACGGAGCCAGCACCACGAACCACATCAATCGATTCCATATTGCCCAAGGTGGTTGGGGCCAATGAAAGCTGAGGCTGTCCATAGGGTGCTACGGCTAAAGGGACACCATCGATCATCAGTTGCGAACGAGGTGAAAATCTTGAGGTTAGGCCACGGACACCAATACTTAAAGAGGCATCGCTGCCAGAGGTGCCTGAGTTTTCAGAGACCTGAACACCGGGAACTGTACGCAACGCTTCTTTCACTGAGGTTGTGCCGCGTGCTTCTAAACTTTGTTGATCAACCACAGTACGGGCGCCGGGATGGTTGAGCACTTTTTTGGCATTGGCTTGTTCTAACCAGTTGCCCTCAGCTTGGATGGAAATGGTTGCCAGTGTTTGTGTGGTATTGCTTTGGCTGTCATCTGCAAATGTTGTCGTTGCAACGCAACTGATCAGTGCTGTGATGGCACAGCTTAGGGTAGAGGGTTTAAATTTTGAAAAAGAAACAGGATGAGAAAACGAACACTTCATAAGTTGATTGCCGAGCATCTGAATTGGAGGAGTTATTTTTGCGCCGTTATATTAATTGATTATAATTCTCATTTATAGCTATTGTTTAGCTAAAATTAATTAAAGTTTCACATAAAATATATAATTTTTTTTGTTAAGGGGTGAAATGTTGTCAGATAAACTGAATCAAGATTCTGATTTAATTTAGATTGTAGCTTATGGGTGATATTCACTGTGAAAGAGATAAAACGCCGAACTTAAAGGTTCGGCGTTTTATATTTAAAAATCATAGGATGTTTGCAGGAAAAAGGTTCGTGGTTGGCCCACATATTTACCGCCTGTGGAGTCAGATGAGCGGGTATAGTATTGCTTGTCAAACACGTTCTTTATCCCACCCGCTATTTTTAAGCCTTTGAGTTGATTGCTAAAGTCATAGCCTGTGCGTACGGCAAAGGTTGAATAACCCGGGATATCACCCGTGCGGCCATCTGCTGTTTCTTCAGTCTGATAAACATCCCCAGAACCTGGTGCATGTTGTTTGGACTGCGCAAACATGTCCGCATTCACAGACCATTGATCTACATGATAAGCCAGACCTAGATTACCTACATGACGTGAGTAAAAGGGGAGGTCTTTGCCTTCAAACTTACCTGCTTCAGATGTTGCTTTGGTAAAGGTGTAATTCCCGTAAACTTTGAGACCTTCTAGCGCATCAGCAAGTTGACCGAAATCATAGCTGATTCCTGTTTCAACGCCTTTATGACTGGTTGCACCCAAATCGGTCCAAATCCCTGTACCGATATTATCTGGACGTTCTAACATCAATTCTTTATCAAAATCTAAATAGAAAACTGTTAATTCAGCGCTTAGACCATTGCTTAAATATTTAGTTCCAATTTCATAGTTTTTAGATTTTTCAGGATGTAATCCATCCAGCGTCGTTGCAGCAGTATTCACACCACCAACAGACTTAGTCGTAACGAGTTGGTTGTATTGCTGTGGACCAAATGAAACACCAGCATTGGCAAAAATATTCCAGTTCTCATTGGCTTTATACAGCACCGATAAGCTTGGTAAAAACTCGTCAGATTTGATTTTTGGATAAACGGTATTGGTGGCGACACCATTTTGATACGCCGTAAAATCGTTGTGAGTATCAATCGATTCAAAACGAACCCCAGGCGTAATCACCCAATTCGCGAGGCCAAAACGGTTGTCGATATAAATGGCGTGCGCTTTGGTACCGCCCTCACTGGTGGTATTGGCGATACGTTCACTGGGTGTCCCTGTGAGGGTGTTGTAAGAAGCCGTGCGTCCTGAGAATTCAGAGCTTTCTTCTTGTAAATAACGATACCCAACAGTCACTTCATTATCCATACCCGCCCAACTGTAAGCACGTGAATAACGTGGTTCAATCCCAAAATATTTATAATCGCGAGGAGAGTTACTAATACGGCTGGTACCATTATTGGCAACGGACTCTAAGTCACTGGTCCGGAAAGAATCAACGTAATAACCCAGTACTTCAAAGTTATTCAATTCATCTTTATGGCTATATTTCACAGAAACATCAGAACGACGGCCTGCGAAATAGTTGCGACTTTGATTGGATTGATAGGCATTGTCTGCAAATTGTGCCGCTGTTAAACCTTCAGGCATCTCGCCACGGCCTTCATAATGATGCAGATTGAATGCAATGGCATCCTGATCAGTCCATTGGTAGGCGGTTTTTAACATGACATCATCAATATCAATTTTATTATTGGCTTCTCGATAAGCATCACCTTTGCTGCCTGAATAAAGCAGAGCCATACCCAAGCCATTGTCGAGTGTGCCACCAATAAACAGATTCGGTGTGTACTTAAGTTGGTCCGTACCTGTTGCAAATTCTGTGGTTAAACCGACTGAACCTGAAAATTCTTTGGGGATTGCCCGTGTTGTAAAGTTGATAATCCCACCCACGTTTTGTGGCCCAAAGCGAACGGAACCCGCACCGCGAACCACATCGACCGATTCAATATTACCCATAGAAACTGGGGCTAAAGATAATTGCGGCTGACCATAAGGAGCGAATGAGAGCGGTACACCATCCATAAGTACAGTAGAGCGCGGTGATAAGCGTGAGGTAAGACCTCGTACGCCAATATTTAAAGAAACATCACTGCCACCCGTACCATTGCTGTCTTGAACTTGTACGCCGGGAATTTGTTTTAAAGCATCACGGATTGAGGTGGTGGCAATTTCATCCAAACGTTTGCGGTCAATAATGCTGCGTGCGCCTGCATGTTGCTGTACTTTTTCTGCATTGGCATTGTCCAGCCAATTGCCTTGTGCCTGAATTGAAATTGTTGCAAGTGTCTGCGTTTCGGCGGGTTGTCCTTCATCAGCAAAAGCGACATGAGATATGCCACTCAATGAAATGGCAATGGCGAGACTCAGAGAAGAGGGTTGGAATTTAATCAAAGACGCAGCGGAGCAGGATGCAATTTTCATATCAGGAGGCAAATGCTGTAAATTTCCCGAATATTAATCAGTTATTGCATCGAATGAAATAAGAACGATTATCACTTATAACTATGGAATGAGTTAAGTTAATTGTTTTTTTGCTAAAGATATTTTTGGCTATTTCAAACAACAAAAAACCGTGCTTAAGCACGGCTTTTTGTTGTCAGAACTATTATTTAAATTGGATTGAACCATTGGCACTGACCGTAATTTTTGATTCACCTGCTGCCATGTCCTGTGCAGGTGCCGCTTCAGCCATGGCAAACTTGGCCATGCCACCGCGCATCATCGGTTGCGGGAAGTAGTTGCTGGTATTCAGGTTTAAACTCACAAGGTTGTATTGGCCTTTATTCCATGCTTGGGTGATGGCTTGTGCACGTTGCTGGAAGTTCTTCGATGCTTCAATCATCAGCTCATTTTCAACTTTTTTACGCTGTTCATCTGACACGGTGAAGTTAATCGATTGGGTCTGGAAGCTCTGCTGTAATTCACTAATGAGCTGACTTGCGGCTTTAAAATCTTTACTTTCCAGTTGGATTTCCGCGCGTGCACGCCATTCTTTCAACTTATTGCTGTCATTGTCATATACAGGATAGGTACTTTGTGCGCCTGTTTCGACTTTGACCTGTGAATATTTACGTGCAATCGCTTGTGCTTGATTCATCAGTTGGTTGATTTGATTTGAGAGTTCTGCAGGTTGTTTATTGCTTTTCTCGACATAAAGTACGGCACGCATTTCATCATTGGCAACCTGACGTGATGCATCCGCTTGGATATTCACAATGTTGTAGTTCAAGTTATCAGTCTCGTGAGCAAAAAGGCTTGGGCTCAATGCTGCCCCGATCATTAATGTAGCAAGTGCTAAAGTACGCATAAAAATGTCCTTAGAATTTGGTATCGAAAATTTATTTTTACCAGTTCGATATTAAAAAGAACTGATGTCGAACTTCTGCATATTTTGTGGTGACTTTGTAAGAGATTAGCAGTGTTTTGCAACAGAAAAATAAAACAAAAAATATTTAAAATCAGTTTATTAAGCCTATTAATTTGACCATTTATCTAAAAACGCAGGTGGGATTAAAAAAAGCTTACTTTCTTTAGCTTGTCACATAGTATGATGATAATCCATCATAGTTATTGGAATGAAATATTTTTTCAATAATTTAGATGCATGTAAGACACAAAAAGTGTTTATTTTATTTCAAAATTAGGTATCATCTCGCTCCTAGTTGAAAGATATAAACAAGTGTCTGCACTAGATTCTAAAAAGCACCGAGTCAAACGACCGCAAGTCACCAGACTTATTTCTTTTACCCATATCAGAGATGGTAATTCGATATGAGCGTTACTTCCGTAAATCCTGCCGCTAATGCAACTAACGAATATTATCTGACTCGCCAAAGTCAGATGGAATCGAATGTTCGTAGTTATCCACGTAAATTACCGTTAGCGATAGCAAAAGCACAAGGCTGTTGGGTTACTGATGTTGAAGGTACAGAGTACCTTGATTGTTTAGCTGGGGCAGGAACATTGGCTTTGGGCCATAATCATCCTGCGGTGATTCAAAGTATTCAAGACACATTGGCAAGCGGTTTGCCATTGCATACTTTAGACTTAACGACTCCTTTAAAAGATGCGTTTACTGAAGCGCTTTTGGCTTATTTGCCAGGCGGTCAAGAAGAATATTGCCTACAATTCTGTGGTCCATCTGGTGCAGATGGTACAGAAGCAGCGATTAAATTAGCGAAAACTTATACGGGTCGTAGCACAGTGATTAGTTTCTCTGGTGGCTACCATGGTATGACGCACGGCGCGCTTGCAATGACAGGTAACCTGTCAGCGAAGAATGCGGTGAATGGCTTAATGCCAGGCGTGCAATTTATGCCATACCCACATGAATATCGTTGCCCACTTGGTTTAGGTGGGGAAGCAGGTGTTGACGCTTTAACTTACTTCTTTGAAAACTTCATTGAAGATGTTGAAAGTGGTGTAACCAAGCCTGCAGCTGTAATCCTTGAAGCGATTCAAGGTGAAGGTGGTGTTGTTACTGCGCCAGTAAAATGGTTGCAAAAAATCCGTGAAGTGACTGAAAAGCACAACATCGTTTTAATCTTGGACGAAGTTCAAGCTGGTTTTGCACGTTCAGGTAAAATGTTTGCCTTTGAACATGCTGGAATCGAGCCTGATGTTGTGGTGATGTCTAAAGCGGTAGGTGGTAGCTTACCACTTGCAGTATTGGGTATTAAACGTAAGTTTGATGCTTGGCAGCCTGCGGGTCACACGGGGACTTTCCGTGGTAACCAACTTGCGATGGGTACAGGTTTGGCATCACTTCAAGTGATCAAAGAACAAAACCTTGCTCAAAATGCGCAAGAGCGTGGTGATTTCTTACAAGCAGAGTTCAAGAAACTTGCCCAAGAATTCCCATGTATTGGTAACGTGCGTGGTCGTGGTTTGATGATCGGTGTTGAGATCGTTGACGAGCGTAAACCTGCGGATCATATGGGTTCATTACCTGCTGATGCTCAATTGGCTGCTGCAATTCAAACTGCTTGTTTCAACAATAAATTATTGCTTGAAAAAGGCGGTCGTAACGGTACAGTTATCCGTTTACTTTGCCCGTTGATTATCAATCAAGAAGAGTGCGTAGAAGCGGTTGCTCGCTTCAAGAAAGCTGTTGCTGAAGCATTAAAAGCAGTACGAGGCTAATTCATGGTTGATTTTGCAGAACATCGTAAAGCGTTACTCTGCAATGATGCTCAATCCATTGCTGACTATCAGTCAGCAATGGGCGAGGCGGTAACTGCCGTTTCAGCATGGTTGCAAAATGATAAGATGTACACGGGTGGTAGCATTAAAGATTTGCGTGAAGCAATTTCTTTTAATCCATCAAAACAAGGTTTAGGTGTACAGCAATCGTTACAACGTATGGTTGAGCTTTTTCTCAACAAAAGCTTAAAAGTACATCACCCACATTCACTTGCACACTTACACTGCCCAACCATGGTGATGAGCCAAATTGCGGAAGTGTTGATCAATGCAACCAACCAATCGATGGACTCATGGGATCAAAGCCCAGCGGGCTCTTTGATGGAAGTTCAACTCATTGATTGGCTTCGCCAAAAAGTGGGCTATGGTGCAGGTCAAGCTGGTGTGTTCACGTCTGGTGGTACACAGTCAAACTTGATGGGTGTATTGCTGGCACGTGACTGGTGCATCTCGAAAAATTGGAAAGACGAAAATGGTAAGCCATGGTCGGTTCAGCGTGATGGTATTCCAGCAGAAGCAATGAAAAACGTCAAAGTCATCTGTTCTGAAAATGCACATTTCTCTGTGCAAAAGAACATGGCGATGATGGGTATGGGTTTCCAGTCTGTTGTCACTGTTCCTGTGAATGAAAATGCACAGATGGATGTTGATGCACTGGAAAAAACCATGGCGCATCTTCAGTCTGAAGGCAAAATCGTAGCTTGTGTTGTTGCAACTGCAGGTACGACAGATGCTGGTGCGATTGATCCACTCAAGAAAATCCGTGAAATTACCACGAAGTATGGTTCATGGATGCATATTGATGCAGCTTGGGGCGGTGCACTGATTCTTTCAAATGACCATCGTTCAATGTTGGATGGAATTGAATTATCAGACTCAATCACGCTTGATTTCCATAAGCATTATTTCCAAAGCATTAGCTGTGGCGCTTTCTTGTTGAAAGACGAAGCAAACTATCGCTTTATGCATTATGAAGCAGAATATTTAAACTCTGCTTATGATGAAGAACATGGTGTACCTAACCTTGTGTCTAAATCATTACAAACGACACGTCGTTTTGATGCATTGAAATTATGGATGACGGTTGAAGCATTAGGCGAAGAGCTTTATGGTTCAATGATTGATCATGGTGTGAAATTAACACGTGAAGTTGCAGATTATATTAAAGCAACAGCGGGTCTTGAATTGTTGGTTGAACCACAATTCGCTTCAGTCCTGTTCCGTGTCGTACCAGAAGCTTATCCTGCTGAATTTATCGATAGCTTAAACCAAAACGTGGCAGATGAATTGTTTGCTCGTGGTGAAGCGAATATTGGTGTAACCAAAGTGGGTAATGTTCAATCATTGAAGATGACCACTTTAAGCCCAGTTGCAACGCTTGAAAACGTTCAAAACTTGCTTGCACTTGTGTTGGCAGAAGCTGATCGTATTAAAGATGCAATCGCTGCAGGAACTTACGTTCCAGCGATTGATTAATTTCAATCTGGCACATCCATCAAAATAAAAAAGAGGTCTGAACAGACCTCTTTTTTATTGCGTCTTGGAACTGAATCTATAAATCAGCTAGGCCGCAAAAATAGCATTGAATCCCATTTTTCTTAAAAGTCGACGATACATACTTGAGCTACGGTCTGCTGGAAAATGCGCTTCCATCGATAAATCTAGGGGGAGATATTCAGGTTTCTGGGTTTCGACAATCAGTCGATCTTCTTCAAAAATCTGTAAATTGAATGCATAAGCATCCTCAACAGGTAAATCTTTATCATAATTACGGCAGATTGGTGCAAACAGGCGAGTTTGTCGCGCGCTTACAGGAGAGGCTGCATTCATGATCACCTGTTTGCTTTGATTGGGGAAATGGATGGTGAGCGTTGCAGTAAAAGGTAGGCTGATTTCAAAATGTCTGAGCCAGTTAAAATTATCTTGTCCGCGTTGCGCTGTCCCGATCGGATAGCGTCCAACACTGCTGATATAATCTGCATCAAAGCCATAACTGGTTTCTGTGGTTATATAGTCTGGTACTTCAACATTATCAGGATCACCAAAAGTATCAGGATGTACCCACGCAAAATGGGCGACATCAATAAATCCTTCCAGTTGTCGACCGGCAAAGCAATTCAAATCTACAAAAGGACATACCAGTTGCTGATAGTCTGCATCATTCCAGTAGGGCATGTCAGGAATAACAGGTTTATCATCTTGGCGAGCTGCTAAGCAACACCAGATCAGTCCATACTTTTCAGTGGCAGCATAGGTGCTTAGATGAAAGCGCTCCGAAATTTTATGCTGCGGATGTGCTGGAATACGGTTGCATTTGCCCGCATTTCCAAAGCGTAATCCGTGATAGCGACACACAATGCCTTGTCCGTCATGACGGCCTAAGCTAAGAGGAACTCCACGATGTGGGCAAACATCTTTTGCAACAATCAGTTCATCTCCCATTTTGTAAATAACCAATGGCATATCCAGCAACATGGCTGCTGTTGGTTGCTCTGAAATATCACGGGCGAGCGCAATCGGATACCAGTGCTGAGCAAGCAGTTGCCAATCATGCTCTGAAAAGGTCATGTGTACAGGTAAATCCGTATGCTTAAACGTTGTAATCACTTTGCTGTTCATCTTCTTATCTTCTGGCTCATTGGTATTGAATATAGCGAAGCCAGCTGTTCTAAGAAATTTCAATTAATTGAATGAAGTGTCGTAACTTTTAGAACACAGAAGTTGAGATGAAATTACATAAAGGCATGTAGTTGGTTTGCTGTTTAGTTGCATTCTGTCCAGCATCTCTACGATGGTTTTTTATAATGACAAGGTAGAAAATTGTCGCTGTTCTGCACAAATTGTGCATTTTTAATCTAAATCAGAAATAATTATGCATAAACTGTGATGCACAAATTCCATATTGTAGTGAGAGATGCTCAATATTTTGATGGATAGATGTCATCACTTTTGCACTTGAGACCTAGAGCTGAGGTCGGATCAGGCAAAACATCATGATTACAATGAATAGAAGGAACAAGGCATGCAACACTTGAATATGCAAAACCAATTTAAACTCATTATTAATGGTCAATCTTGTCTCGGTGAAGCAGGCGAACTTGAGATTATCAATCCTGCAACAGCTGCTGTTGCAGCAAAGTGTGCGCAGGCTTCGATTGCACAGGTGAATCAAGCGATTGAGGCGGCAAAGCAAGCTTTTGGAAGCTGGCAACGCAGTTCTCATGAGGAACGCAAAAGCATACTCAATAAGATTGCGGATGGAATTGAACAACATGCCGAAACTCTGGCAGAGTTGATTGTAGTTGAGCAAGGCAAACCTTTGGCATTGGCACAAATGGAAGTGCAGGGTGCGATTGGCTGGACACGTTATACTGCAAGTTTAGAAATGCCGGTTGATATTATTGAAGACAGTGAACAGAAACGAATTGAACGTCATTATCAGCCCTTAGGTGTGGTGGCTTCGATTACGCCGTGGAACTGGCCGTTGATGATTGCGGTGTGGCATATCATGCCTGCCTTGCGTGCGGGCAATGTGGTGATTAATAAACCATCTGAATTTACCCCCTTAGCGACGTTAAAACTCTGTGAAATTATTCAACAAGAAGTACCTGCGGGTGTGATCTCAATCTTGCTGGGTAAAGGCGACGTTGGTGAGGCGTTATCGAGTCACCCTGATATCGCCAAGGTGGTTTTTACAGGTTCAACTAAAACTGGCCAACATATTATGTCTGGTGCAGTAAAAACCTTAAAACACCTGACTCTAGAGCTGGGTGGCAATGATGCGGGGATTGTTTTACCTGATGCCGATCTTGATCAAATAGCCAAGCGCATTTTTAACGTGGCATTTTTAAATGCTGGGCAGACCTGTGCTGCTTTAAAACGTTTATATGTGCACGAAAGCCAATATGACGCGCTAGCACAAAAACTGGCTGATATTGCCAATGCCCAAAATGTTGGAGATGGCATGGCTGCAGAGACTACCTTTGGACCTGTGCAAAATCAGCTGCAATATCAAAAAGTAAAAGCCTTAATTGCCGATGCGCTTGAGCAAGGTGCCAAGGCGTTGTCGGGTGATCAGACGATACCTGAGCAAGGCTATTTTATTGCGCCAACGATTTTAACTGGACTGGATGAAAGCTGCCGAGTGGTACAAGAGGAGCAGTTTGGCCCCGTGTTACCGATTCTAAAATATCGTGATATTGATGATGCAATTGCACGAGCCAATGCCAGTGAATTTGGATTAGGTGGCTCAATCTGGTCTTCTGATTTAAAAGCTGCACAGTTCTACGCTTCACAACTACAATGCGGCACTGCATGGGTGAATACCCATGCAGAGATTGTTCCGCATGCGCCGTTTGGTGGTTGGAAAATGTCGGGTGTGGGTGCTGAGTTTGGCATGGAAGGTTTGCTGGAAAATACAGTAGGACAAACTGTGCATATCAATAAAATTTAAACCTTCATATTTTTAAGGCGGATCTAATATCCGCCTTTTTGTTTTTATGCATGAGGCTGCTTAAAATGGGGTTTAAGTGGCTGGATGGTAGCTGTGGCCTTTGGATTTGCTGAGAAAGTGATTCTGTTCTTTGATTTTTTTTAACACAATGTAAGATTTTATATGGCCAATAAAACCATAAGACAGTAGTCGCTCTGTCACGAATTGGGACAGCTGTTCCAGATTTTCTGCGACGACTTTTAAAATAAAATCAGCATCGCCGCTGATTGAAAAAGCATCTTGAATATTGTCCTCAGCTTCAATTAAGTCCTGAAAAGCCTGTTGTGACTTGGCCTCGTGAATGCGTAAGTTAATGTGGATCATCGCGGTAACCTCCAAGCCTAAAGCCTGTTGGTGGATGCGGGCGGCATAACCCAAGATCACGCCTTTTTGCTCCAGTAACTGTCTTCGTCTGGAACATTGTGAAGCCGATAAACCGATTAAATCTCCAACTTCCTGATTGGTGAGCCGTCCATTCTTTTGTAGGGCCTGAATGATTTGCCAGTCGAACTTATCCATTGCATAAAATCCTTTTATGATACACAAATATTGTATTTTTATTAAAATGCGTTTTTATTATGCACGAAATTTAACAGGTAGATGAAATATTATTTTTCTATGGAATAAAAAATTGACTTGAAAGGATGTAGAGCAATGTTCATAGAAATCGGTGATTTTTTAAATCTTCGTCTAAAACAAATGGGTATCCAACATCTGTTTGGTGTACCTGGTGATTTTAACCTTTCTTATCTCGAACAAGTTGAGGCGGATGCCCAACTCGAATTTATTGGTAATTGTAATGAATTAAATGCGGCATATGCTGCTGACGGTTATGCACGCATCAACGGTTTTGCTGCTTTGACAACGACCTATGGGGTCGGTGATTTAAGTGCGATTAATGGTATTGCAGGTGCTTATGCTGAGAATGTGCCAGTGGTGCATATTTCAGGGATTCCGCCTTTACATGTGGTTCAGAAAGGAACTCTGGTTCATCACACTCTGGTGGATGGTAACTACGACAACATCATGAACTGCATGAAAGAGTTCACGGTTGCACAGACCCGTCTAACCCCAGCCAATGCCGTCTCTGAAATTGACCGTGTGTTACGTCAATGTTTCCTTGAACGTCGACCTGTACATATCCAGTTGGCATCGGATATTACTCACGTCAAAATTGAAGTGACAGATCGTTCACTCGATTTATCTTACCCGAGGGTTGAGCCTGAGCTGTTACAAAGCGCAGTCACTAAACTGTGTGAGGTGATTGCGCAAGCCAAGCGACCAGCGTTGCTGATTGATAATGAAGCCTCTGTATTTGGGATTACCTCACTACTGGATGATTTATCCAAAAAATGCTCGATTCCTTTTGCAAGTATGCTGACCGCTAAAAATATTATGGATGAGGGTTCACCGCGTTATGTGGGAACCTATGTTGGTGGCGCAAGCCAAGCGCATGTGCGTCAGACCATTGAGCAGTCTGATTGCTTGATGGGCATCGGGGTACGTTTTACTGATGTCGGAACTGGGGTGTTTACCCATCAAATTGCCACTGAAAATTACATTGAAATCAAACCTTATGGTTTGACGATTTTTGGACAGGATTTCCCCGGCATCGAAATTGGACAACTTCTGGTGGAGCTGAATAAGAAGGTTGCACCACGGAAGTTAAGCCAGCCGATGTTGGAGCAGCAAGCACAACAGACACTTGAGGTGCCTGAACAGCAAAAGCTTAGTCAGGATGTTTTGTGGCGTTATATTGCGGGCTTTCTTAAAGATGATGATGTGATTATCGGTGAAGTCGGGACTTCTAACTCAGCCTTGGCAGGGCTCAAGCTACCGGCAACGGCGAAATATATTGCTCAACCATTGTGGGGTTCGATTGGTTATACCTTGCCTGCTTTATTAGGTAGTTTGTTGGCTGCACCAGAACGCCGCCAAATCCTGTTTATTGGTGATGGTTCATTTCAGCTTACCGTACAGGAGCTTTCGACCATTATTCGTCAAGGCCTTAAGCCGATTATTTTCTTACTCAATAATGGTGGCTATACCATTGAACGTCTGATCATGGGCGAAAATGCCGCCTATAATGATGTGCAAAATTGGAAATATGCCGAAATTCCAAATGTCTTCAATGGTACGAAAGCCTATCAAAGTTGTGTGGTAGAAACCGTAGGTCAACTTAAACAAACCTTGGATGGTATCGACCAGTTCGATGGTCTGACCTTTATCGAGTTAAAACTCCCAGCTATGGATGCACCATCCAGTTTGAAAAAATTTGCGTCAGTGATTGCGCGCTTTGATTATGGCGATCGAGGCTATGAAATCTTAAAACAACGCTCCCAAGCATTACCCAGTAAAAAAGCAATTTCCTCCTGATCAGAAGGAAATTGGAAAATCTTCAACTTTATAAATTGATAAGAGAGCGAATCAGATTCGGAGCTTCATGCTGAGCTTCGAATCATGCGCTGTATAAAAAGGTGTACAGGATGTGACACACACATTGGAGATAACATGATGGATGTAAACAATAAACATGAGTTAAAGCAAGGATTGTCCAATCGACATATCCAGCTGATTGCGCTAGGCGGGGCAATTGGGACAGGATTATTTCTGGGTCTTTCGCAAACCATCAAGCTGGCAGGGCCCTCTATTTTATTAGGTTATGCGATTGCAGGGGTGATTGCGTTTTTAATTATGCGCCATTTAGGAGAAATGGTGGTTGAAGAACCCGTGAGCGGTTCATTTAGTTATTTTGCCAATAAATACTGGGGCCGCATGGCAGGCTTTATGTCGGGCTGGAATTATTGGGTACTGTATGTGTTGGTCAGTATGGCTGAACTGAGCGCCATCGGGACTTTTATTCAATTTTGGTGGCCAGACGTGCCCACATGGCTGACAGCCTTGGTGTTCTTTGTACTGATTAATGCCATTAATCTGGTCAATGTCAGATTCTTTGGTGAGTCCGAATTTCTGTTCTCCTGCATTAAGATTGTTGCGATTTTAAGTATGATTGGCTTCGGTGCTTATTTATTGCTTTCTGGTTCTGCGGGTCCACAGGCGGGTATTGCCAATTTATGGCAGCACGGTGGCTTTTTTCCACATGGCACGCATGGCTTTATTATGGCGCTTGCCGTGATCATGTTTGCTTTTGGTGGACTTGAACTGATCGGAATTGCCGCAGCAGAAACCAAAAATTCTGAAACCACCATTCCTAAGGCGGTGAATCAGATTGTGTACCGTATTTTGATTTTCTATATCGGTGCAATCGGGATTTTACTCTGTCTTTATCCGTGGAATATGGTGGCGGAAGGGGGCAGCCCTTTTGTATTGATCTTCCAGTCCTTGAATAGTAATGGGGTTGCCAATGTCCTCAATTTTGTGGTGTTGATTGCAGCGGTTTCTGTTTATAACAGTTGTATCTATTGTAATAGCCGTATGTTGCATGGCTTGGCCGAACAGGGCAATGCACCTGCGATATTGAAAAAAGTGAATGCGCGAGGAATTCCAGTACCTGCAGCGATTGTCTCTGCTTCGGTCACGGCGGTATGTGTGTTGGTCAACTATTTAATTCCAGGTGAAGCCTTTCAGTTATTCATGATGCTGGTGGTTGCGGCACTGGTGATTAACTGGTTAATGATTTCCGTCACCCATTTGAAATTTAATAAAGCAATGTGCCTGAAACAACATCAAACCAAATTTAAAAGCATCTGGAGCCCATGGAGTAATTATCTCACCATCAGCTTTGTCTGCTTTATTTTGATTATTATGGCGATGACCCCTGATATGCGTTTGGCTGTTATTCTCGGACCGATCTGGTTGGCGATTTTAGCGGCGATGTATATCTTTAAATATCGTAAAAAAATGCTGGTTCTGCCCGAAGCGCAGTCCAATCTTTAAATCAAAAAAGGCACAGCAATGTGCCTTTTTTATTGCATCGATGTTGTATTGATCTAGAAGGGTGGAAACTTGTCCTGAACCAGATTGAGTTGAATCCCATGTTCTAAATAGGCTTTCAGACTATCGACAACGGTAGTGAAGCCACCCGTATTATCAATAATAAAGGCAATCAGCTCATCACCTTGTAAGGGGATATTATAATTTTGAATTCTGAGATAGGTTTGATCGTCATTGATCGCTTCAAAGATAAAATCAACCGTACTGCTCGGCTCGCCCCATTGAATCTGAATCAATTCATTGGTAATGATTTTTGTCACCTTTACGTTTGCCGAAACTTGGTATTTTTCCCAAGTCCATTCAACCGTTTTTCCTTGTTCAAGTGGTGATGTTGCCGAACTAAACCAAAATTTTGAGGTGATTTCTGGATCAATAAATGCTTCAAAAACGCTGTGGGCCGGTTTACGAATCAGCATTTGTGTTTCAATTATGACAGGATTTAGCATTGTATCTGTTCTTTTTGATAGGGAATTGTCATAAAACATATATAAACTGGTTGCTCTGCCCAAGATGCTTTTTGTTAAGCTGAATGCGCGAGTGTTCTTTTAAATCCCATAAAATTCAATATCTAAACGCTATTTTCTGAGTGTAATCGAGTTCTGAGCTGCAAAAAATAAAGCAGAAAATATGACTTTATGACCAATAATTTTCTAAAAAATGAGCTTAAGAAATGGCTATCACAAAAGCGTCATAAAGTTGTCACTTAATTGTCATATTATCTGCTCAAAATGCAGTTAACCAAAGTACAACACTTAACTTAAAAAGAGTTGTAAACCAAATTGCATAAATGAGAGAAAACAGAATGCGCTTAAATCCACGTCACATCGCAATTGCATTAGCTGTATCTGGGGCAACTGTAGCAACGACTGCGAATGCAGCTCGTGATACGATTCAAATTGCTGGTTCATCTACTGTATTACCGTTTGCAAGTATTGTTGCTGAAGAGTTTGGCAACACATTCCCACAGTTCAAAGCACCGGTTGTTGGTTCAGGTGGTACGGGCGGTGGTTTGAAGCAATTCTGTCAAGGTGTAGGTGATAACACTATCGACATCGCAAATGCTTCTCGTCAAATTAAAGACACAGAGCTTGATGCATGTAAAAAATCTGGCGTAAACCAAGTACAAGAAATTAAAGTGGGTTACGACGGTATCGTATTTGCATCAAATGTTAAAAAAGCAGCGTATAAATTAAAACCAATCCATGTATTCACTGCATTATCTGCACAGCTTCCTTCAAATGGTAAATTAGTTCCAAACCCATATACAACTTGGAACCAAATTGATAAATCATTACCAAATGAGCCGATCACTTTAGTTATTCCTGCATCTAACCACGGTACGCGTGAAGTTTTCCAAGAGAAAATGGTTGATGCTGGTTGTGAAGCATTTGATTACTACAAAGCTTTAAGTAAAGACGATCAAAAGAAAGCATGTTCAACTTTCCGTAAAGATGGTCGTGTGATTGAAATTGCGGGTGACTATACTGAAACTCTAGCTCGCTTGAAAACGTCTCCAAATGCAGTCGGTGTATTTGGTCTAGGTTTCTATGATTCAAACCGTGATAAATTACGTGTAGCGACTGTAAATGGCGTGACTCCATCTGAGAAAACTGTACTAGATGGTAGCTACCTTGTTTCGCGCCCATTGTTCTTCTACGTGAAAGGCGAGCACTTGAAATCAATCAAAGGCTTACCGCAATACACAGAATTCTTCTTAAACAAGAAAATTTCTGGTAAAGGTTCTAAATTAGAAAAAGCGGGCTTGATTCCTTTAAGCGACAAAGAGCGCGCAAAAATCCTAGCTGATTTCAAAGCTGGTAAATCAGTTAAGTAATATTGTTAAAAGGGAGGCTGGTGAGACGTTGGATCATCAGCCTTTTTGTCTAGCTAAGTTTTTTCAAATCATGAAAATTGAGAAAACAGTGGAGATTACATGAATCTGCTACTTATCGGTGTGTTATTAGCCCTTGTGGCAATTGCATATCAAATCGGGCTGAGTAAAAGCCGTAACCTAGCAGGTAAGGGAAATAACTCAGCAACACTACATTCTCGTCCAGGATATTATGGGGCGTTGGTTGCTTTGTGGTGTGGTATTCCTGCTTTTTTAATTTTGATTATTTGGAACTTGGTTGAACCAAGTATTTTACAACATATTATTTTCAATAATATTCCTGCATCTGTAAGTTCGACTTTAGATGCGGCAGGCCGTGATGTTTTAACCAGTCGAGTACAAGCAATTGCTTCTGGTTTCGGGGTAACAGATCAGCCAGCAGCATATGAAGTTGCAGCAGCACAACAACTTGCTAAATTCCAGACCATTGGCTCATTTGCAAAACTTGCAGTGGTGATTAGTGCTGGACTGGCTGGTTTAGTGTGGGCAAAGCGTCATGTGAGCCAACAATTCCGTGCACGTAACCAAGTCGAAAAAACCATTAATGTTGCTTTGATCTTGTGTTCTGGTGTCGCAATCTTGACAACAATCGGTATTGTTTTATCGATGTTAAGAGAAGCGTTGCACTTTTTCCATTTTGTTAGTCCAGTTGACTTCTTCTTTGGTACTGAATGGAATCCAGGCTTTAGTACATCAGGAAATGCAGAAGGTAGTTACGGCATCTTACCGCTGATTTGGGGAACCTTAATGGTCAGTGGTATCGCATTATTGGTTGCGGTACCGATTGGCTTGTTGGTTGCGATTTATCTGGCTGAATATGCATCGCCAAGGTTGCGTTCTTGGGCAAAACCTGCAATTGAGGTTTTGGCAGGGATTCCAACGATCGTTTATGGTGTATTTGCCTTAATGGTGATTGGCCCATTCTTTAAAATGGTGGGTGAAAGTGTTGGTATCAATATTAATGCGACCAGTGCACTCACCGCAGGTTTTGTGATGGGGATTATGATTATCCCATTCGTTTCTTCATTATCCGATGACATCATTACTCAGGTGCCTCGCGCATTACGCGATGGTTCTTTGGGCCTAGGTGCAACCAAATCAGAAACCATTCGTCAAGTTGTATTGCCTGCTGCCTTACCAGGGATTACAGGTGCGTTTTTGCTCGCCGTATCCCGTGCAGTGGGTGAGACCATGATTGTGGTGCTTGCAGCAGGGAACAGTCCATTGTTGCATGCAAATCCATTTGAAGCAGTTTCAACAGTAACCGTCACGATTGTGAAGCAATTAACGGGGGATACTGACTTTGCCAGCCCGCAAGCACTGGTGGCATTTGCCCTTGGTTTAACGCTGTTTGTGATTACTTTGGGTCTAAACATTATTGCACTGTATATCGTGCGTAAATATCGTGAGCAATACGAATGAGTTCATCAAATACATCTCCTCTGGATCCGAACCTATTGGATCCTCAAGTAGCTGCTGAACAACGTGAGCAGCGTAAAAGAAAGATCCAAAGTTCTTTGGCTAAGCGACATCGTAAGGAAAAAACCTTTCGCTTTGCAGGTATCTCGGCGGTCGTGATCGCGCTGGCATTTGTTGCTTTACTATTTGGTAGCATCTTGGCGAAAGGTCTGCCTTCTTTTTGGCAAAGCAGTATTACAGTTCCTGTTTATTTTGATCCAGCGATCATCAATGTTGGAGCGAAGCCAAAACAAACAGCAGGTGAAACTCCAGCTCACTTTGAAGAACGCATGGTCGCTTGGCAAACTGAAATGGGTATGGTGGATTGGGATGCCTTGATCGTAAATGGGATTGTTGCTAAAAATAAAGCATTAGAGTCTCAACGTGATTATCTAAGCAGTTTATATACCAGTTCTGAAGCATATCGTTTGCGTGATATGGTGCTTAAAAACCCTGCACTGATTGGAAGCAAAGAAGAGATCAAATTCTTAGCGGATGCCAATATAGATGTATGGTTAGCAGGTAATATTGACCGTAGTTTGCCAGATGATCAGCAACAACTCGAACCAGAAGTTCGTCAACTTGCAGATCAGTTAAAAGCGGAAGGAATTATTAAAAGTACCTTCAACACCAACTTGTTCTTTAGTCCGGATTCTCGTAGTTCACCTGCAACAAGTGGTTTAGCTGGCGCATTCATGGGTTCATTATTCATGATGATGATCGTGATTGTGATCTCGATTCCAATCGGTGTTGCGAGTGCAATTTATCTTGAAGAGTTTGCACCAAAGAACATGATGACGGATATTATTGAGGTCAACATCAACAACTTGGCTGCGGTTCCTTCAATTGTGTTTGGTTTACTGGGTGCAGCTATCTTTATTGGCTGGATGCAATTGCCATTATCAGCACCACTGGTCGGTGGTTTGGTTCTGAGTCTAATGACTTTGCCAACCGTGATTATCACGACACGTGCATCGTTAAAAGCAGTGCCGCCTTCGATTCGTCAAGCCGCGTTGGGGCTAGGGGCATCGAAAGTACAAACCATTTTTCATCATGTATTACCGTTGGCCTTACCGGGCATTATGACAGGTGCGATCATTGGGGTTGCACATGCACTGGGTGAAACTGCGCCATTACTTTTAATCGGAATGAGTGCTTTCGTTGCAAGCGTGCCGACAACACCACTCGATCAAGCAACCGCATTGCCAGTACAAGTGTATTTATGGCAAGGTAATGAATTACGTAACTTCTTCGAAGGACGTACTGCAGCAGCGATTATTGTTTTACTAGCGTTAATGATTGGTTTGAATAGCCTTGCCATTTGGCTCCGTAAGAAATTTGAAGTGCGTTGGTAATTGAGGAGAGTACAATGAATACGATTGATATTATGAACGCCGTAGAAAAGGATAAATCAGTGAATCCACAGCAAAAAGAATTTACGTCACCTGAAGCGCAAGTTCAGCAATCAAATACTGCATTTGTCTCTCAGTTTGAAACGGCTTCTTCAAATAAAAAGCCAAAAACGAGCGAAGTGAAAATCAGTACCAAAGATGTTCATGTTTATTATGGTGACGCTGAGGCGATCAAAGGCATCGACCTTGATGTTTACCAGAATGAGGTGATTGCATTTATTGGCCCATCGGGTTGTGGTAAATCAACGTTCTTACGGACTTTAAACCGTATGAATGACACGATTGATAGCTGCCGTGTGACAGGTAAGGTGACTTTGGATGATCAAGATATCTATGATCCAAACCTTGATGTGGTGTTATTGCGTGCGCAAGTAGGCATGGTGTTCCAAAAGCCAAACCCATTCCCAAAATCAATTTTTGACAATGTTGCTTATGGCCCGAAACTACATGGTCTGGCACGTGATAAATATGATTTAGAAGAAATCGTGGAAAACAGTTTACGTAAAGCGGGCTTATGGGATGAAGTCAAAGATCGTTTGAGTCAGCCAGGCACTGGTTTATCAGGTGGTCAGCAACAGCGTTTATGTATTGCACGTACCATTGCGGTGAGTCCAGAAGTGATTTTGATGGATGAACCATGTTCGGCACTCGATCCAATTGCGACCGCAAAAATTGAAGAATTGATCTCAGAATTGTCAGAACAATTCACCATTGCGATCGTCACCCACTCTATGCAACAAGCGGCGCGTGTCTCTGACCGTACAGCTTACTTCCATTTGGGTGACCTGATTGAAGTGAACTCGACTGAAAAAGTGTTTACTCAGCCTGATCATCAATTGACTGAAGCTTATATTACAGGGCGTTTTGGTTAATTTTTTAGGGTTATATAAAAAAGGGTCTTCGGACTCTTTTTTTATATATAAATGAAAATGAATCTATTTTGCAAAATCGCTATTGAATTTTTATTGAGCAGACCACATCTTAGAACAATAACGCCGAACTTATAGAGCACATACTTCATGTTATTCCATTTACCTAAGTTTCCTGCTGAAATTCGTATTAGTCATTTAAATGCGCGTGTGAATGAACAAAGAAAAAGAATTGCGCAAACGACAGCATCTCGTTTGGAGTTATTACAACTTGTTCAACAACTTTCCAAAGAAGCCAAGATCCGCAAAAAGAATGATCAAAAAATCTATGTCCTCGACTTTAAAGGGGATGTCCAAGCTTCTGCCGTAGATACTATTCGTGAAGAAATTACCCTGATTTTAGCGACTGCCAAAGCAGGGCATGACCGTGTTGTTGTTCGCTTGGAAAGTCCTGGTGGAATGGTGCATGGCTATGGTCTTGCAGCAGCTCAATTGGTGCGTTTACGTGATGCAGGCTTTCACGTCACCATCTGTGTAGATAAGGTTGCAGCCAGTGGTGGTTATATGATGGCATGTATTGCCAGCGAAATTATCTCTGCGCCGTTTGCTGTGGTTGGTTCGATTGGTGTGGTCGCACAAGTGCCAAACTTCAATCGTTTGTTAAAACAACATAATGTTGATTTTGAATTATATACCGCAGGTGAATACAAGCGTACCGTGACTATGTTTGGTGAAAATACACCAGAAGGTAAGGCGAAGTTTGAAGAAGAATTGCAGCAAACCCATTCTTTATTTAAACATTTTGTTGAGAAATATCGTCCTCAACTGGATATTACAAAAGTGGCAACAGGCGAGCACTGGTATGGTGAGGATGCCCGTGAACTGAACTTGGTAGATAAGTTGCAAACTTCAGATGAGTATTTATTAAGTCTATTACCAAAGCATGATATTTATGTGATTAATACCCGTAAACGTCCAACTTTTGGTGAGAAATTAGGTTTGCAAGCTGCACAAATGGCTGAGAGTTTAATTCCGACTGTGCTCAGTAAAATTACCGATAGTCTGGCAAAGGCAAATAGCACATTGGTACAAATGCGTGATCCAAAATTTTAATGATTGGAACTGTAAAATGATCTTGAAAAACCAGTCTATAGGGCTGGTTTTTTTATGTGCCTTACTGCTGATTTCTATGAAAATACTTGGCTAGATTTGAATATTTGGTGAATTAAACAAACATGACAAAACTTCTGATCGAAGAGATTGTAGTCATATCAATCATTTGATATTTTATTTGCAAGATGAATTACTTAATTATTCATTAATCGAAGAATTATTTAAAAATATAATTGATAAGTGAGCATAATAATGACAAGAGTTGTTGTTTTTTCAAAGAAAAACTCGAATATCCTACAAGATGCACAACTAAAAAGTGTGGTTTTAGACCAGCCTTCGATCGTACAGATTGGTGTAAATCAAGCAGATATTAAATCAATTATCAAGCAAGGTAATGATCTTGTCATTACACTAAAAAATGGTGAAAAGATTGTTGTTAGTGGTTTTTATAGTAATGAAAATCTAACCGAACACAGCCTAGCACTCGCAAAAGTGGATGGTACTTATGCGGTCGCAGAGTTTGATGATTCGGGTAAATTTGTTCGTTATGCCCCAGCGACCTCATTGACCCAATTTGCATATACTGATGCAGTTACTACACCAGTTTCTCAGCCTCAAAATGTTGATCATGATTCTGCGATTAGTAAATCCCAATTATGGAAAGTGGGTTTGGCTGCTTTAGTCGCAGAAGGTGTGTATTTATGGGCAGTAAAAGATGATGATGACGATAAAAATAAAAGTAGTAACCAACCGATTGATATAACACCACCAGGGACACCGACAGCGAATTTGGGTACAGATACACAAACCATTACGGGTAAAACCGAAGCTAAGGCCAAAATCGAAATTAAGGATGCTGCGGGGAAAGTGATTGCTACGACTCAAGCCGATGCCGAAGGAAATTACACGATTAAGCTGGATCAGCCTTTGGTGAATGGTGGCAAGGTCAACGTGACCGCGATCGATAGTTCTGGCAATGCCTCTAAAGCAGCTGTCGTGACGGGAAATAAAGATACCATTGCACCAGATGCGCCGACAGCACAACTTAATGCAGATGGCACAATTGTTACTGGCAAGGCAGAAGCCAATGCAAAAGTCTCGATTTATGATGCTGATGGAAAACTATTAGGTACCGTGATTGCGAATAAAGAAGGACTGTATTCGATAAAAGTTTCACCTGTATTAACCAGTGACAAAGGCGGAACAGTGGTTGCCGAAGATGCTGCAGGAAACAAATCGACACCTTCTAAAGTGATTGCCGGAAAAGATACTTTGCCTCCTGATCAACCTTTTGTGGATGTAAATAAGGAAGGTTCCTCAATTCAAGGTCGAGCAGAGGCGAATAGCAAGGTACAGATCAAAGATGCGGATGGAAAAATCATTGGCAGTGGAGTCACAGATGCGCAGGGTAAATTTCAGATTACACTTTCACCCGCATTAGCCACAGATAAAAAGGCAACCATCATTGTAGAAGATGCTGCTGGCAACCAGTCCAAGCCACTTGAGATTACTGCTGGAAAGGACACTATTGCGCCAGATAAAGCGGTTGCTGAAATCAATGCAGCAGGTGATTCGGTGGTAGGGACAGCGGAAGCAAATAGTAAAATTGAAATTAGAAGTGCAGATGGGAAAACGCTGTATGGTTCAGGTACTGTTGGTGCGGATGGAAAATTTAGCATTACACTTTCATCAGCTTTAACCGATAAAAATGTAGGTAAAGTCTATATCATTGATGCTGCAGGGAACCGTTCCGAAGCTTCCGATGTGGTCGGGACAAAAGATACCATTGCGCCCAATAAACCTATTTTGCAAACGGTCATGGATGATGTCGGTGCAGTAAAAGGGGCGATCGCTGCGGGAGGTGATACCGATGATAGCAAACCGACTTTGGCAGGTGTGGGCGAAGCAAAAGCCGTCCTGACGATTTATGACAATGGTCAACCGATTGGTACGGTAACAGTCGGGGATAATGGCAGATGGAGTTTTGAAGTTAAGCAGGATTTGAGTGTAGGGGCGCATAAAATCACCTTAACCCTGACTGATGCAGCAGGGAATATTAGTGAGACGAGTGATGCATTTAGTTTTAATGTGCTTGCACCTGCTGTAGCGAAAGCATCTTTGGCAGATACGGTTGATTTGGAAGCCTTGCAAACCCAGCAAGCTGAACCTGTTTCTGAATCGACCAACACTGAAAAATTGGGCTTAAGCAGCTTATTATCTTCTCCAGAACCAACATCAAATCAGTTGGATGAGGTTTTGAACCAATTGCTTACAGGGCAAAACTCATCTCCTACAATCAGTCATTCAGCAAACGCTGATTTAACAAATCTGGATTATGCTCAGACCATTAAAGCCGATCCTTTAGACCAGCTTACGGTATTGCAACATTCTATTATTTAATTGGTATTCATATTGAGAATAGCGCCTATTTTTGAATAGGCGTTTTTTGTTTGAGCAGTTGAATAATACCGATTAGCAGTGCTCCGATGGTTGCAAGGAACATATCTTTGTGGGCATCCCACACGTCGCCTTGTTGGCCATTATAGTTTTCAGCATCTTCAGGTGATAAACCAATGGCGATCCACCATTCGATCAGTTCATAAAACATGCTCGATGCCATGACAAACTGGATAACCAGCAGAAATAGGGTCAAAGGTTTGGCAGTTGGTAACCAGACTTGAAAACAGCGATAGAAAAAAGGATAGAGTAATAGACCGTAAGCAAAATGCACCAGTCGATCATACATATTACGTGACCAACCCATGGTTTGATTTAAGTCAAAGTGAAAAAGGCTTTCAATCCATTCATTATAAGGCACATAAGAGTAGAGGTAGTGTGCCCCTAAGATATGGATCAAAAGAAAGCCCAGATAGAGGCAAAAACTATAAAAACTGATGCCAATCTTTTTCATCGTGACGATGAGGGCGATGAGCATCAACACGGTACCCGCTTGGTGTAGTAGATAAGCCTCAAACTCAAGCGGTTGAATACTTGCAATTGCAACCACCAGAAGCACAATCGCCAGTGCAATATAATGTTTTAAACTCAGTTGTTGTTCGATCATACTGTATCCTAAATACAGTCAGGCAAGTTTTATTGCTGTTACTCAGTGGCCTTTACTGCAATTGTTCCTTTGGCTGTAGAGACGCCACCGAGTGCCTGACATGCTTGCTTATATAATTGATATTTTTGTTGTACAACTTCATCGAGCGGAATGTCAAAGAGATCTTCACCATTCTTATATTGTTCAATATAAGATGCTGCTTTGTCTTTATTCGCCGCCAGTGATTGTTGATAAAAATTTGAAATAGAAGAAGTTGCTAACTCATTGGATTCAATATTGTTACATTGAAAACTCTGTAGGACTTTTTCAGCGCGTTTTACTTCGCTTGATTTCCCAAAGATACAACCGGTTAAGCTCACGGTGGCAATGAGCAAGTACAAAAGCTTCATGATCGATAGAGTAGAATTTTAAAGGTGCTATTATTGTATATAAGGTGAATTTTATAAATTAATTATTTATGTCTAACACGATAAAAATTAATATTTTTTTACTCTGCATATCTAATTGTACAAAAGTTAAATAGACTGGATGTAAAATGAAAATAAGAAAAGCGCGGCTGTGTGATTGTTGATGCCTGTGTACCCTATAATTTATAGCGCTGCAGGTAATCAAGGAAACGAGCTTTGAAGGGGGAGTCCCCATATAATTCCAGATGGTCGCCGTATGGAGTGGTTATTTTAAACAGCAGTTTGTAAATAGTAGATAAAAACATTCAATTGATTGATAAAAAATGATTTTTAGCGGTATGCTAAATAGGAAAGTCATCAACACATCTTGTTATGTACATTAAGCACCCTTTTTTATTCTGTTTTTTGATTGGTCTCTCTGCTGGAGCTTATGCGGATGATTATGATTTTTTTGCAGAGCCGAGCGAAGATACAGAACATATGTTTGATGCTGCTTATCCTGAAATGAAAACAGCATATTCAGTTTTGCATAACCAATTTTTTCAAAATGAACGTTGGCGTGTCTATAACTATACGGCTTATCAAACCAATCAGTTTAACCATAAGATGTTGACAGGCGATACCACTAGCCTGTCACTGGATGATTTTTCGATTTCAGTCGGTTATGGCATGATGTATCAGTTGAACCAGACCAATCGAATTGGCTATGAATATCTTTCCAGTTTTCCCTTTGACCGAGGGCAATTGATTCGATTTTTCTGGTTACGGATTTTTTAACTGACTTTTTGATATAAACCGGCTCTGACCATACCTGCTTTGGTTTCTTTTATTTTCTGCCAAGTAGGCGGTAGGGTGAGTTGAGCTAAATCTCGATCTGCTTCTACATAAATATAAGCATGGTTTGCAATCATTGGGTTAGCCAGCTCAGCTAACTCTTGCCATAAATCTAGACTATAGGGCGGATCAAGAAACACCACATCAAAACTTGCGTTTAATTTTTTTAAAGCTTGCTGTGCCGTTGCAACATGCAGTTGGCAATTTTCCGCTTTTAGCAGTTGAATATTGTCTTTTAAGACTTTGGCTTGTGTTGGATTCGGTTCAATCATTACGACTTTTGCAGCTCCACGAGAAAGCGCTTCGAAACCTAATGCACCAGAGCCACTGCACAAGTCTAAAACCTGTGCGTTTTGAATATCCCACATCAACCAGTTGAATAGTGTTTCACGGACACGATCTGGTGTTGGACGTAAACCATCAATACTGGCAAAGGGTAAAGTACGGCGTTTCCAGTTACCACCGATGATACGTAATTGATTTTTCATTATTCAGTCACTCCATCCGTAGGTTGAGCACCTGTTGCTGGTGCAACAGGTGTAGAAGCTGGAGCGGATGAAGCGACGGGTGTAGATGCTGCTTGGCCATTCTGTGTTGCCGTGGTTGCAACACTGCTGCTTGGTAGTTCACCTGGTTTAATTCCCGCAGTCATTAAGCCTCCACTGACTTGATGGCTAGCTGGACGAAGTGGATTCTTTTTACGTGTCACCAGCCAATAGTCAAAGATTGGACGTGCTAGTTGGGCAGCTGAACCGCCATGTTTACCATTTTCCCAAACCACGGCAATGGCAATTTCAGGATTATCGGCAGGCGCAAAACCAACGAATAAGCCATGGTCCCATTGTCGAGATGAAAGTGCTGCTTCGTTATAACGTTTACCTTGAGCAATACTCTTGACTTGGGCTGTCCCTGTTTTACCTGCGATTGAATATTGCAAACCACCTTTAATACCACGACCTGTACCAGATTGAATCACATCCACCATTGCATCATGCATGTTGATCCAATCTTGTTCTGTACCATTGAAATTAATTTTGCCATCAGGCGCGTTATGGACACTAAATTTTTTGGCACCTTTGGTTTCTCTGAGTACATGTGGTGTGACATGTGAACCTTTATTGGCTGTGATCGCAGTTGCCATAGCAAGTTGTAAAGGTGTAGAGGTAAATGCCCCTTGCCCGATACTGACTGAAATGGTTTCACCTTTTAGCCATTTGGATTTACGCGTTCGCATTTTCCATTCAGGACTCGGGTAGAGACCTGTGCTTTCACTTGGTAAATCAACTCCAGTTTTTTCACCAAAGCCAAATTGGCGCATCCAGTCATTCATTTTCTCAATGCCCATGCGATAGGACAGGACATAGAAATAGGTATCGCAGGACACAATTTGAGCTTTATGCATGTTCACTGAACCATGACCCGTTTTTTTATGGTCACGGAAGCGGTGACTGTCACCAGGCAATGAGAAATAACCTGGATCGGAAATTGCAGTGCTCCAATCGACGAGACCATAATGAATACCACCTAAACCAAACATTGGTTTAATGGTTGAACCTGGTGGATATGCCCCCTGAACCGCACGGTTATAAAGCGGTTGATCGAGGTTGTCACGCAGTCCACTATAGTCTTTGGAACTAATTCCTGTCACGAAGAGGTTTGGATTAAAACTTGGGCTGGAGACCAATGCGAGGATTTCACCTGTACGTGGGTCCATGGCTACAATTGCACCACGGCGATCTGCCAATTGTTTTGCGGCAATAGTTTGTAAACCGTAATCAAGTGATAAATACAGATCATTACCACGCGCTGGATTTTGGCGACCTAAATTACGTAGTACATTGCCGTGTGCATCGGCTTCAACAGATTCATAGCCAGGAATACCATGCAACAGGTCTTCATAGCTTTTTTCGACCCCAATTTTACCAATCAGGTTGGTACCCGCATATAAATCCTTATCAATAGACTTAAGTTCTTTATCATTGATACGCCCCACATAACCAATCACATGCGCAAACAATTCACCATGTGGATAGTAGCGGGTCATTTGGGTTTCAATTTTGACCCCAGGAAAGGCATATTTCACTTCACTGAATTTGGCAATATCGGTTTCAGTCAAATTCAATTTGATCGCAAGGCGTTCAGTTTTACGTGCAGTTTTGACACGGCTTTTAAAGCGGTCAACATCATCTTGGGTCAAGCCCAGAATTGGAATGAGACGGGTAATGGTGTCATCAATATCGCTGACATCGGCACGACTCAGTGTTGCAGTGAAAACTGGATAGTTATCTGCTAATAGCACGCCGTTACGATCGTAGATGTAGCCACGAGCGGGTGCTAATGGCTGTAAGCGAATACGGTTCTTATCTGATGCCGTTGTAAAATCATCGTAATGAACGATCTGTAAATATGCATAACGACAGATCAATAAAAGTAGAAAAATCGCCACGACAAAGATTGCAAAAAAGATTCGACCCTTATAAATGCGCTTTTCTTGTTGCATATTTTTTAAAGGAAAGTGCTGTTTCATAGGGTGTCGACTTAATTACAAGATGGAGAGAATACAAAGGCTACGCATTTTAACGTAAGTTGCATGATCATACTGTAGAATTTTCAACAAATCATGCAAATGATGCTGCGACAGCTTTTGACTTTGCAGACATTAAAATTGTATGGTCTTGTATATTAGAAGCAAAATAATTCTGTTAAAGTCACAAACAGTTTGAAATAGGATTTTCCAATACACTCTTAGGGAAAATGGAGAAAATAATGAGAAAAATTTGCCTTTTATTATCGGTTTTAACACTTACTGGTTTTGCCCATGCTGACGAAAATCCGTTTAAGCCTGAGCCTAAATTAAAAGATGCAAACGTTTCAACGTGGAATGTAGGTGCAGGTTTTACTAAGAAATTATTACATGCCAACCTTGAATGGGTAAATCCGTATGGGATTGCCTACGCCAAAGCGGGTGCATTTTTAAATGATGACAATGAACCCGGTGGACAAATTGGATTCCGTTACCCGTACTACTTAACTGGTACCGATAAAAATGGTTATTACCTTGGTGTCTATGCAGGACATTTAGACAGTAAGAACTATGGGGGTAAACAAAAGGGCAACTTGGGTGTTGGTGCCGATCTTGCTTATGTCTGGTTGAATAGTGAGCGTATCAGCACATTCAGTGTAGGCGCAGGAGTACGCGAAAAAATAGAAGATGGGAATGGCAATACTGTGAAAAAATCAGAACCTGTCCTTCAGTTTTCTTATACCTTAAGTTTTGGTTTGTAAGAGGAAATTAACGTTCATCCTTTTATAGGCCATCATGTATCAATAATTCAGAGAGTCATGCATGTTTGATTACGTCAATGAATTGTGGCAGATTTTCCTAAATCGACCTGACCATCTGGCAGTCTTGAGTATCATCCCTGTGACCGCCTTTGTAACATGGGCACACGTATGGATGGCATTGAAAATGGTATTTTACCCAATCAACTTTTGGGGCTTCCATTTAGGACCATTACCTGTCGGTTGGCAAGGAATTGTGCCACGTAAAGCTGGACGTATTTCAGGCATCATCACTGATAACACGCTATCTAAATTGGGTTCATTGCGAGAGTTTTTAGAAGCAATGGATCCAGAAGATATGGCGATGATCATCGGTGAGCAGGTAGGGTTTGAGCTTGAGCATCTGATTGATGAAGTGATGATTGATCGTAATGCTGTACTTTGGGAAAACCTACCTTATTCGATTAAGCGTCGTATCTACGCGCAAGCACATAAACAGTTACCCACGACACTTAGGGAACTTGTGACTGAGCTGACCATGAACGTTGAGTCACTGGTGGACATGCGTGAAATGGTGGTGAGCCAAATGGAAGGTGACCGCCGTTTAATGGTACGCATGTTCCTGAAAGTGGGTCAGAAAGAAATTAATTTTATTTGGCATATCAGTGCATTAATAGGGATGTTCTTTGGTATATTCCAAATGATCGTTTGGTTTGTAGTGCCATGGCACTGGACGGTTCCGTTTTGGGCAGCAATCTGGGGCTTTTTAACCAACTGGATTGCGATCTGGATGGTCTTCAATCCGATTGAACCACACTATATTCGTTATCCGCAGATTTTTCGTCTGACCAAAGACCGCAAATTTCCTTGGATTGTGCCTGTGTTAAAGATTGGTACTTACAACGTTCAAGGCGCATTTATGAAGCGTCAGGAAGAGGTTTCCGATGTATTTGCCAGTGTAGTGACTGAAGATTTAATTACCTTAAAGTCCATCATGACTGAAATGATGTATGGTAGTAGAAAAGACAAAACTCGTCGTATTGTCAAGCGTCATATCAATGAAATTATGGAAACTCCACTGGTCAGAACCTCATTGCAGCTTTCATTAGGGCC
This sequence comes from Acinetobacter higginsii, assembly GCF_000369845.1. Taxonomy (NCBI): domain Bacteria; kingdom Pseudomonadati; phylum Pseudomonadota; class Gammaproteobacteria; order Moraxellales; family Moraxellaceae; genus Acinetobacter; species Acinetobacter higginsii. The sequence continues at coordinate 611,809 of NZ_KB850223.1, forward strand.
AAGAGAATATGCTAGACTCAAGACCGACTTGATTGATCGCTCAATTGAAATTACCATGGGACCAGTATGTGACCCAGCTTTGAATGCAAGTCGTGCGCAGAAGATCTTTCAAATGTTTAGAGACCGCATCCGTGAACTAACACCGAAAGAGTTCCAAAACTTATTGCGTCCTGCGTTCCAAGAAGATGAGTGGATCTTAATTGTACTCGGTGGGGTGACTGGTTTCTTTGCTGGTTTAATTCACTTATTTGTTGCTTTCTTATAATTAATTTGATGTTGGTTGAGTGATAAGTCTGTATGATATTGCTCAATTTAAGATTTATTGTTTTTAAATGAGGATGTTCTTTTATGCGCATTATTTTACTCGGACCACCTGGGGCAGGCAAAGGTACTCAAGCTCAGTTGATCTGTAAGCGCTACAATATCCCACAAATTTCAACCGGTGATATGCTCCGTGCTGCAATTCGTGAAGGTACTGAACTTGGCTTAAAAGCGAAAAGCGTCATGGAATCAGGCGGTTTAGTCTCTGATGAACTGATTATTGGCTTGGTTAAAGAACGTATTGCTCAGCCTGACTGTGAAAATGGTTGTATCTTTGACGGTTTCCCGCGCACAATTCCACAAGCTGAAGCATTAGAAACAGCTGGAATTAGCATTGATCACGTGATTGAGATTGCTGTACCTGACGAAGAAATCGTGCAACGTCTTTCTGGTCGTCGTCAGCACCCTGCATCGGGTCGTGTTTATCACATTGTTTACAATCCACCAAAAGTGGAAGGTAAAGATGATGAAACAGGTGAAGACCTAGTGCAACGCCCAGATGACCAAGAAGAAACGATTCGTAAGCGTCTTGGGTCTTACCATAGCGAAACTGAGCAATTGGTTGGTTTCTATCAAGGTCGTGCTGCTTCTGGTGAAAATGCACCAACTTATGACAAGCTAGATGGTTTACGTGCCATCGAAAACGTTCAAGCTGATTTATTTGCAATCTTAGATAAATAATTTAAGTTGCAGATTTTAAAAGAGCTCTGAATACAGAGCTCTTTTTATTTGGAGGAAGCTCATGCTAAAAGTTGTTTTGATTTTAGTGGTCATTTTCAGCATCGTTTTACTGTTATTTCTTTTGTACCAAAGTCAGAAAATGCTGCGTCATGTGCAACAGCAACAAGCCTTGGAAAATAGAAAAAATGGTAAAGCTCGCCAATTACATCCAAAACTGCAACAGCAAAAAAAACCTCAGGATTAACTGAGGTTTTTTATTGCGATTGGTTTGCTTGCACCAAATTCAAACCGATCTGGCCAGTTACAGACATCTGCAACGATACATTCACCACATTTCGGTTTACGTGCGATACAGCAATAACGACCATGTAAGATCAGCCAGTGATGGGCATCAATAATAAATTCTTTCGGAATTACTTTAATCAAGCGATCTTCTACTTCTAAAACATTTTTTCCAACAGCTAAACCAGTGCGGTTACCGACACGAAAAATGTGCGTATCAACGGCCATGGTCGGCTGACCAAAAGCAGTATTCAGTACCACGTTCGCCGTTTTACGTCCTACACCGGGGAGGGCTTCCAATTCTTTACGTGTTTCTGGAATTTGACCTTGATATTGATCCACCAAAATTCGGCAGGTTTTAATCACGTTTTCAGCTTTAGAATTATATAAGCCAATGGTCTTGATATATGATTTTAAACCATCAATTCCGAGGTCTAAAATGGCTTGAGCGGTATTGGCATCAGGATAGAGTTTATCCGTGGCTTTGTTGACGCTGACATCAGTTGCTTGAGCAGACAGCAATACTGCAATCAGTAGCTCAAAAGGAGAGGAATAGTTCAGCTCGGTCTGAGGATGTGGTCTCTGTTCACGTAAACGTTCAAAAAAGGTCTGGATCTGCTTTTTAGTCATATTTTTTACGGACATTTAGACCTCCTGCAACTCAGTTAGACGTTGTTGTAAAGCAATTAATTGGGCTTGCTTTGATTCATCAGCACGAACACTGAGTTGTTTTTCAAGTTTTTTAATCTGGGTGCGTACTTTTGCAAGTTCGATTGTTGTTTTCGCATCGAGTGTGGTGTTTTCTTTCGGCTTATCCGCCAAGGTTATCACGGGGACATTATTGAGCGCCTGAGAAAATTGGGCGAAAAACTCCACATCAATTTCAGCACGTACAATTGGCCCTTTACGGCTCAAGCGACGTTTTTCTTCACGTTGGATATGCGCGTAATAACGATGTCTTAAATCATCCTGTTCAGCCGTACGTTGCGTTGTGGTGGGTAAAGGTTGGGTATCTTCAACCAGATCAATGCAGTCGACTGGACAAGGTGGAATGCATAACTCACAACCCGTACACAGGTCAGTCAAAATACTGTGCATTAATTTTCCACTACCAATAATCGCATCGACAGGGCAGGCACTAATACATTTGGTACAGCCAATACATTCATCTTCACGAATCACAGCTTTGATCCGTTGTGGTCGACCATCCAGTTGAATATCCCAAACGCTGGGTTCAGCTTTGAGTTGCGGGCGTTCTAACAAGGCTGCCAGTGCATCTGCAACAGGTTGTCCACCAGGCACACATTTATTGGCTTCCTCACCCTCTGCAATCGATTTTGCATAAGGTAAGCAGCCATCACGATGCCCGCATAAACCACATTGTGTTTGTGGTAACAGTTGGTCAATTTGGACAATAAGCGCATGTTGTGCAGTTGGGGACATGTATCGAAGATGAAGCAAAAAAACAGGGAGCTTAGTATAGCAAATAATGATTTATCGCGGCGAAGCAATCGAAAAATATCCGTAGCGTTGAAAATAGGTTGTGCTTATAAATAGTGCTTTTATTGATGTTTTTTAGTGCAATTAAGTTTTCAGATAAATCTGCTTTCCTGTTGGAATGTGACTTTTTCTACATTTTTGACCTTCATTTATTATATAAATAATGAATATTTATTAACATAAGTAAATGATTTTAATTAATAAAAATAGTTAAGCTTAAAAATAATATTGTGATGAAATAGTAATCTGTATTTAATAGATGGAAACTCTATTTTGGTGCATTTTTAGCACCAAGATAAATCACAAGCTCGGGGGTGAATGTTGAAATACAATAGCTTAAATGACTTTCTGGATTATGTTAAAGCTAGAGATCCATATCAACCTGAATTTTTGCAAGCGGTCGAAGAAGTGATGACCAGCTTGTGGCCATTCATTGAGAAAAATCCGAAATATGCTCAATATGGCTTGCTAGAAAGACTGGTTGAACCTGAGCGAGCGATTCAATTCCGTGTATCGTGGATGGATGACCAAGGTCAGACCCATGTCAATCGTGGTTTCCGCGTTCAATACAACTCTGCAATTGGTCCATACAAAGGGGGAATGCGTTTCCATCCTTCTGTGAATTTGTCCATTTTAAAGTTTTTAGGCTTTGAGCAAACCTTTAAAAATGCGCTAACTACTCTGCCAATGGGCGGTGGTAAAGGCGGTTCGGATTTTGACCCTAAAGGTAAATCTGAAGCAGAAATCATGCGCTTCTGCCAAGCTTTGATGCTGGAGCTATACCGTCATCTAGGCTCAAATACCGATATTCCTGCTGGGGATATTGGGGTGGGTGGTCGAGAAGTTGGCTATATGACAGGCATGATGAAAAAGTTAAGTAACGACACATCTTGCGTATTTACAGGTAAAGGGATTTCATTTGGCGGTTCATTGGCTCGCCCTGAAGCAACAGGCTATGGCACAGTGTATTTTGCAGAGGAAATGCTGAAAACTCGTGGCGATAGTTTTTCCAATAAAACCGTATCGATTTCAGGTTCAGGCAATGTGGCGCAATATGCCGCAGAAAAAGCGATGTTCTTAGGCGCTAAAGTTGTGACTTTGTCTGATTCAAATGGTACGGTCTATTTAAAGAATGGCTTCACTAAGGCTTTGCTCGATGAAGTGATGGAATTGAAAAATGTTCAACGTGGTCGGATGTCAGAATTTGCATCAAAGCATGGTTTTGAATATTTCGAAGGCAAAACGCCGTGGCATATCCCAATCGATATTGCTCTACCTTGTGCAACACAAAATGAGCTGAATGCTGAAGATGCAGTAACGTTATTGTCGAATGGCGTGATTTGCGTAGCAGAAGGCGCGAATATGCCATCTACACTTGAAGCGGTTGAAAAATTTATTGCAGCGAAAATCCTGTATGCACCAGGTAAAGCATCGAATGCAGGTGGGGTAGCAACTTCAGGTTTGGAAATGTCGCAGAATGCCAATCGCTTGGGTTGGTCATTTGAACAGGTTGATGAGCGCTTACATGCGATTATGAAAGAGATCCATCGTAACTGTGTCAAATACGGGACTCAGGAAGATGGCTCAATTAACTATGTTGATGGGGCGAATATTGCAGGTTTTGTAAAAGTTGCTGATGCAATTTTAGCGCAGGGTATTTATTAAAAATCGTACGAAATCCCTCTTTAATAAAGAGGGGGCTTCCCATAAAAAATCCGATGACAAAGCATCGGATTTTTTTATTTCTGAATGAAATTATGGTTTTTTCACAATCTCTTGCTCAACAACCATATCGAGTACGTCTGCAATGCTTGATTGGTCAGCAGCAGGGTTTTTAATGTCAAAACGTTTAACACGTACAATCACACGTTGTTGTGGGTTGTGTTCAAAACCTTCGATTTGACCGTAGTACAATGACCAGTTTTTATCTGCGTAAGTTTTTAAACCTTTGTCATCATATTTGATTTCACGAACTTGCATACAAGTTTGTGGTGCCACGCCTGTGCAAGATTTAGTTTCAGGTGAAATTTCTAAGAAAACTGTTTTACCTTCAGACTGGTATTTTGCTTCTGGGGTCATTTTACCAACGAAAGTATATTTTTGACCTTTAGCATCCGCGATTACCAATGTTGGTTGCTCTGGGTTGGCTGTATTTACTTCAAACGCGATTTGACGTTTTTGTAGAAGATCACCCGCGAATTTTTCTTGCGCCATCAATGCTGGTTCACATGCCATCATGGTTGATGCACCATCACCTGTAGCGATTAAACCATTTTCAATTTTCCATGATGTATTTAAACGGTTGCAACCTGTGTCTACAGATAAGCGATCATTGGCTAAGAAGCTTAATACGATTGGACGTTTAGTATTAGCAGGTTGATATGACCAAGTGTAGTTAGTTAATACGTTGCTATTTGCCACTTTTGCACCTGTAAATACATGCTTTTGACCTTTGGCATCAGTAACAGTCAAAATTGCTTGACCATTTACTGTGCTGATTTCAAATGGTACTTTTTTCTCGCTGAAGATGTCAGCAGATAAGCGCTCTTGCTGCATTAAATCATCAGCACAAGCCATCATTGTTGATACAAGCGGGGACGTTACAATCTTGTTGTTTTCAACAGCCCAAGTACCGCCTTGGTTGTTACAGCCAGTTTGGATTGCAAGTTTTTGGTCAGCGTTAAAAGATAACACTAAAGGTTTAGATGCTTTAGAACCTTGGTAGGTCCAATTATATTCAGTTAGGTTTTTTGCAGCAGTTGTATTAATTTGAGAAATTACATTATCAGTTACATTTTGCACAGTTTGGCACGCCATTAAAGAAAGCGGAAGTAATGCAAGAACTAAATATTTGATTTTCATATTCAAAACAACGATAAATAAATAACAGACATAAGCTTAAAGGATTCTTAAAAAGAGAACATGTCATCCTTTTAGCAATTAAGTTTGTTAAATGTTTCTATTTGTAAAATTTTGGAAAAATATAGCAGATTTATAGGCTTGCCGTTATTTTGAGCAAGCCCATTTTATTTTTATGTGATGTAGTTGGTTATTTAATCAAAACGATAAATATCCATACCCAACGAGCCCATCGAGAAGCTGCTATGTACAATATTGAAACGATGACCTGTACCCATTGCAAAGAATAGTGGCGCAAGGTGCTCAAGGCTCGGGTGATTACGCTCAATATAAGGCAAAGATGGCCAATCTAGTACCGCATCGTAATCTTGATGACTGAGTTTACTGACCACTGTATTACGGAAAGTACTGGCCCATGCGGGTACATCGGCATCAGCATGCCATGACAATTCAGCCAGATTGTGAGTAATACTACCTGAACCGATCAACAGAATTTGTTGCTCTCGTAAAGGTGAGAGTACTTCTCCAACATGGTAAATGTCATCAGCACTCATATAAAGGGGGAGTGAAATCTCAATCACTGGGATATCTGCATCTGGATACATGTGCAAAAGCGGCATCCAGACGCCATGATCGCGTGGACGGGTACTATTGGCATGTGCAGAAATACCCGCTGTTGCAAAGCGCGAGAGGATTTCTTCTGCCAGTTTTGGTGCGCCTGCCGCAGGGTAACGAATGTCATATAATTCAGGCGGAAAGCCACGGAAGTCATGCCACGTTTCTGGGCGTGTTGAAGTGTTGACTTCTAAGGCTTGGCTTTCCCAGTGCGCTGACATCACCACAATGGCCTGTGGTTTCGGCAAGTTACTGCCCAGACGATGCAGTGCAGGACCCACTTGCTCTGGATCAAGTGCCAGCATGGGCGAACCATGAGAAATAAATAATCCGGGTAAAGTTTGCAGATCCATAAATAAACACCTGAAAGGGAATACACCATTATCCTGACAAATTCAGTACTGCAGTGATAGCCCTTAAATTTCAACATGTTGTTCTAAAATTAGAACAGTTTTAAGCACGATGGTACGGGTGGTTATGATTAATACTCATGGCACGATAAAGTTGCTCAATCAGTAGAATACGTACCATTGGGTGCGGCATGGTCAGTTTTGACAATGACCAATGCCAAGCAGCAGCTTTACGAACAGCATCGGAATGCCCATCAGGACCACCAATTGCAATCGCAATATCATTGCCTTCAAGCATCCATTGTTTCATCGTATCAGCTAACTTTTCCGTACTCAGCTCACGACCATTTACTTCTAAAGCAATCAAGGTTTCATTGGATTTGAGTGCATTTAGAATACTTTCACCTTCAATTTGACAGTATTTCAAAATATCTGCCTCAGAGTCATTTTTGCCACGCTTTGCCATTGGAAGCTCAATCACCTGTGTTTGTACAAAGGGCTGGATACGTTTGAAATAGTCTTCAAATCCAGTTAACACCCAAGCAGGCATTTTTTGACCAATGGTGAGAATGCGGATTTTCATAGGCGTGTGTGCTTGAGGAAATGAGCCCTATTATAAACGCTGTTCTTTGTTACATGCAGGTAAGTATGGTTTATCTAGTCATAAAAAATACAAAAAGCAGTTGTAGCATAGTCATAAAAAACGCAGCTCAAAACGCGTATGAGCTGCGATCAAAGTGCCATCCGTCTGGAGTTCGGATGGCGCTAAAATGAGTTCATGAGTCAAATTTAGCCTTTGTTTTTATCGACTCTATTTTATTATGCCGCATGTTGGTTATTTTTCAACCATATTGTGTAACAAAAAAAGAGAGCCGAAGCTCTCTTTTATGTCCAATCATTTACTGATTAGTGACGTGCTGCTTTTGCTTCTTCGACTGGTTTTACAATCGGTGTCTTTGGCAAAGGCTTTGGTGTATCTGTCAGTGCTAAAGGTAGAATTTCATCAATGCTTTTCACTGCTTTGATTTCTAATCCTTCTTTGACATTGTCAGGAATTTCAGCCAAATCACGGACGTTATCTTGTGGAATAAACACCAGTTTGATTCCACCACGGTGAGCCGCAAGAAGTTTCTCTTTTAAGCCACCAATACGCATCGCGCGACCACCTAAACTGGTTTCACCTGTCATCGCGATATCTGGACGAATCGGAATACCTGTAAATGCCGACACAAGGGCAGTGGTCAGGGCTAAACCAGCAGATGGACCATCTTTTGGCGTTGCGCCTTCAGGCAAGTGAACATGCACATCTGTTTCTTCAAAACGTGATGCTTCAATTCCCAATTCATCAGCACGCGTACGTACTACAGTCATCGCAGCGGTAATTGATTCCTTCATTACATCACCAAGTGAACCAGTAGTAATGAATTTACCTTTACCTTTGACTGCTGCAACTTCAATGGTAAGTAATTCACCACCGACAGAGGTCCAAGCCAAGCCATTAACACGACCCACTTGTGCTTCATCTTCTGCAATACCGAAGTCAAACTTATGTGGACCTAAGTATTCAGGAAGATTGGCTGAAGTCACGTCAATCTGTAAGTTTTTAGACTTCTTGCTCACCGCTTCTTTCACGACTTTACGGGCAATTTTAGACACTTCACGCTCTAAACTACGAACACCCGCTTCACGTGTATAACGTTGTACGATGTCGCGGATTGCCTCTTCGTGAACAGTCAATTCTTTTGCACGTAAACCATTGTTCTTGATCGCTTTTGGAACAAGGTAACGTTCAGCAATATTCACTTTTTCATCTTCGGTATAACCCGGAAGACGAATGACTTCCATACGATCCAGCAAGGCCTCAGGAATATTCATGCTGTTTGCAGTACAGATGAACATCACTTCTGAAAGGTCAAGGTCAAGATCTAAATAATGGTCATTGAACTTGCTGTTTTGTGATGGATCAAGTACTTCAAGCAACGCTGAAGCAGGATCACCACGGTAATCTTGTGCCATCTTGTCGATTTCATCGAGTAAGAACAATGGGTTCTTGACACCGACTTTCGTCAATGACTGCACGATCTTACCTGGCATCGCACCAATATAAGTACGACGGTGACCACGAATCTCGGCTTCATCACGTACACCACCGAGTGCCATACGGACAAACTCACGACCTGTTGCTTTTGCAACTGATTCACCGAGTGAAGTCTTACCAACACCTGGAGGACCAACCAAACATAGGATCGGACCTTTGAGTTTTTTAACACGAGACTGAACTGCCAAGTATTCAACAATACGATCTTTTACGTCATCTAAGCCGTAATGATCTGTATCAAGAATTTCCTGTGCTTTCGCAAGGTTAATACTGACCTTGCTGGCTTTATTCCAAGGCGTATCTAAAATAACTTCTAGATAGTTGCGAACAACAGCAGCTTCGCTTGAAGCAGGTTGCATCGCTTTCAGCTTACGAAACTCAGCTTCAGCTTTTTTACGTACGTGCTCAGGTAAATCTGCTTCCGCAAGACGTTTTTCAATTTCTGCAACGTCATCTTCCGCACCGCCATTCATATCGGAAAGTTCACGTTGAATGACCTTCATTTTTTCATTTAGAAAGTATTCACGTTGGTTCTTTTCCATTTGGCGTTTTACACTGTCATGCAGCGTTTGCTCAATTTGCTGTTCAGCAGATTGATTCATCAAATAGCTCATTAACTCTTGTAAGTGATCTTCAAACTCGTCGTGCTCTAAAAATTTTTGTTTCACTTCAATATTTAAAGGTACACGAGTTGCAACGAAGAACATCAATTGCAATAAGTCTTCGATTTTGTTTGCTGCTGCAACGAGTTCACGTGCATTACGTAGTTTCGCTTCTGCATATTGAGCGAATAGGGTACGTAATTCATTTAAGCGAGTCTCTTGGGTCTCTTCGTCCAAAGGTAATGTCATTGGGCTTAAATGATGTTCAGCTGTTAAGTATTCTTCTCCGTCAATAATGCGTTCTAACTTAGAACGATGTAGACCTTCAATAAGTACTTTAATGCAGTTTTCATCATTTTCATGATTGACTACTTGTACGATCTTAGCCACGGTTCCATATTGATAGAGATTATCGTGATCAATTTCTTCTGTGAGCGAATCTTTTTGCGCAACTACAAATACTAAATTGTCACTGTTACGAGCCACATCCACTGCATTGATCGATTTTTCACGACCCACGAATAGCGCGATTTGCATGTGTGGATACACCACAACATCACGTAACGCTAATAGTGGTAATACACTTGGAACCTGTGGCTCTAAGCTAGTTTCATTGTTTAAGATATATTCAGACATGGGCACTCCTAATGAGTGACAACGGTGTTGCCATGTTTTTTATAGTGATGTGCATTTGAAAAAATACAAGGGGGTAGGATTAGAAAATATAAAAAAAAGACTAAATTACTCAAGATTCATTGCGGAAATAAGAAAAAAAGCATGCTAAGGCATGAAATAATAAAACTTTTTAGGGCAAAGTAAGGCATTTAATGGTTGGTCCCATTTCTGCCTTAATAGTGGGGTGTCAACATATTGAAATGTGTGAGCAAGGCCAAGACGGTAAGGACGATGTTTGGCTGATGCCAAGGTTCGATCATAATAGCCGCCGCCCATGCCAATACGTGTTCCAAACTGATCACAAGCCAGTAAAGGCATAATGAGTAAGTCTAAATATGAAACATGTTTGCCACGACTTGCCATCGGCTCTTTCATTCCCAGGGGGTGATGGGAAAATCTCTTATTTAAATATTGTCTCGAGCTCACTTTTACCCAAACTAAATGCTGATTCATATTACAAATCATGGGCAAATAAACTTGTTTATTTTGCCTAAAACAAAGCTTTAACAGTTGATCGGTATGTACTTCACCAAAGGCATGTAAATAAAGTCCAATTTTTGATGCGGATTTAAATCGAGTAAATTGTCTAAGTTGAACCAAAACACGTTGTTCAGCTTTCTTTTGTTCGTAATGAGAGAGTTGTCTTCTTTTTGAACGGAGTTGTTTTCTTAATGTGTTTAATGTCTGACTCATAAGGTTTAAAAAAACTGTTTTGAGGTAAAGGCAATCATACCTGATTTACTGTCTGAATTCTAAAATCAAAGCTTTTTATACTTTTAAGTAAAATTAACAACTTATATATCAATCTGTATTTATTCTAACAAATATGGTTTTAATTATTTATTCCAATAATTAATGGGTGTTTGAGGTATTGAATATTATTTATTAATACATTAAAGAGTAATTACTCTATTTTTCATGTTCTTTATAAAATAAAACACAATAAAAACAAAATGAAACAAATAATTATTTTTATTATTTTAATCAAATATTTAATCAATTGTTTGTTTTGTGAATATGAGAAATATATCTCACTTTATAGATAAAAATGTTTATTCATACTTTACCAATTTCCTTGGTTTTATTAGCATCCGCGACTCTTTTTTTAGCACCGAACTAAAAATGCTCATTGGCATTTTTAGACCATCAATAACTGTAGTAATTATCTGAGAATTTTTATGAATAAAGTATATAAAGTGGTTTGGAATGCATCGATTGGCGCATGGGTTGCAACATCAGAACTCGCAAAAAGCAAAACAAAAACCAAATCAAAAGTTCTCAATTTATCTGCTGCAGTTTTAGTTGGGGCTGTTACTTTCTCTTCAAATGCACTTGCAGGGACAGTACTGGGGAATGGAAGTAGCACACCGAATAAATGTAATAATTCTGGCTCTGTAATTGTAGGTGGGGGCAATACCCAATCTTGTGCAAATAGTGATTTTGCTATTGCAGTGGGTAATGATGTGCAGTCAACAGGTAGAGGTTCAATTGCGATTGGTAGTGGCTCAAGAGCTGAGTCAAGACAACCGAATCTTGATGGTAAAGGGGCTATCGCAATTGGTAATGATGCAATTGCTTATGGGGATAATTCAGTTGCAATTGGTGGTCAAGCGAGTACAACAGAAGACTTTACAGTGTCTTTTGGGCATAAAAAAGGTGATCCTAAGTACTATCAAGGTAAAGAACAAGGTGCTTGGGAAGACGATAGATTTTTAAGAGTTACAAATATCGCAGAAGGTGTCAAAGATAATGATGCGGTGAATGTATCTCAACTTAAAAGTGCCGTAGCAGAAGCAAAAACACATTACGTTAGTATTAATGATAATGGCACGAAAGGTAGCAATTATGAGAATGATGGCGCTAAAGGTCGTAACTCAATTGCTGTCGGTGTAAATACAACTTCTAATGGCATAGAGGCAGTCGCGGTTGGCTCAAATGCAAAAGGCGTAGGTACTGGTGCAATTGCTGTAGGTAGTGCAAGCGAGACAGTTGGTAGTGGTGATGTATCGATCGGTCGTAATGCATCAACAAAAGGTGCGACGGGTAGCGCGTCTGGATATAGTAATCAGTCGATTGCAATTGGTGATCAAACTAAAGCAATCGGTGATCAATCCATTGCAATTGGCGCAGATGTAATTGCACGCGGTAACTCATCTGTTGCAATTGGTGGTGATGATGTTGATAAAATTGCTCGTGATACTGAATTAAGCCAAAAATACACCGAAATCACAGGCGGAAAGTTACAAGCTGGTAAATACCCAACAACTGAAGCAAATCATGGCTCTACTGCAGTTGGTGTTCAAGCTGTAGGAACAGGAGCATTTGCTTCGGCTTTCGGTATGACCTCTAAGGCGACAGGTGATGCTTCATCTGCTTTTGGTGTGATGTCAAATGCTGCGGGCAAAGGTGCTTCTGCATTTGGTGCTGTTGCACAAGCAACGGGTGATGGTGCCTCAGCAATCAGATCACAGATACTAAGACTGAGCTCAACAACACGATCAATAACACCAAAACTGAATTTAACACCAAAATTGACAACACTAAGACTGAGTTGGAAAACAAAGGTCTGAACTTTGCCGGTAATGCTGGTGCGGATGTACATCGTAAGTTGGGTGAGAAGTTAAATATCGTTGGTGGTGCTGATGCTGCAACAGCAGAAGACAAGACCAGCGGTGAAAACGTGATTACCCGTACCACAGCAGATGGCATCAAAGTTGAATTGTTGAAAGATGCGAAATTTGACAGCATCACCACTGGCGACACGGTATTAAACGACAAGGGTGTAACCATTAAAGATGGTCCGAGCATCACTAAAGATGGCATCAATGCGGGTGATAAAGTTATCAGCAATGTTGCAGATGGTTCAATTGCCAAAGGTTCAAAAGATGCAGTGAACGGTGGTCAGATTCAGAATATTTCTGACAGCATTAAGAACAGCATTGGCGGTAACACGACTGTTAATAAAGACGGTAGCATCAGCACCAATAATATTGGCGGAACTGGTAAAGACAACATCAATGATGCAATCAAGTCGGTAGATGACAAAGTCACTACAGGTGTTAATGATCTGACCAATAAAGGTCTAAACTTTGCAGGTAATGCAGGTGCAGATGTACATCGTAAGTTGGGTGAGAAGTTAAATATCGTTGGTGGTGCTGATGCAGCGACTGCAGAAGACAAAACCAGCGGTGAAAACGTGATTACCCGTACTACAGCAGATGGTATCAAAGTTGAATTGTTGAAAGATGCGAAGTTCGACAGCATCACCACTGGCGACACGGTATTAAACGACAAGGGTGTGATCATTAAAGATGGTCCAAGCATCACTAAAGATGGCATCAATGCAGGTAATAAGGTCATTAGCAATGTTGCAGATGGTGTGAATGGTAAAGATGCAGTCAATGTTGACCAGTTAACCAAAGTTAAAGATGGTTTAGATGGCAAGATTACTGATACCAATACTAAGTTGGATGATGCGAAGAAAGACTTGGGTAACCAAATCACGGACACCAACAACAAGTTAGACGATGCAAAGAAAGACTTGGGTAATCAGATTACAGATACCAAGACTGAGCTCAACAACACGATCAATAACACCAAAACAGAACTGAACACCAAGATTGATAACACCAAGACTGAGTTGGAAAACAAAGGCTTGAACTTTGCAGGTAATGCAGGTGCAGATGTACATCGTAAATTGGGTGATAAGTTAAATATCGTTGGTGGTGCTGATGCAGCGACTGCAGAAGACAAGACCAGCGGTGAAAACGTGATTACCCGTACCACAGCAGATGGCATCAAAGTTGAATTATTGAAAGATGCGAAATTCGACAGCATCACCACTGGCGACACGGTATTAAACGACAAGGGTGTAACCATTAAAGATGGTCCGAGCATCACCAAAGATGGCATCAATGCAGGCGATAAAGTCATTACGAATGTTGCTGATGGTTCAATTGCCAAAGGTTCAAAAGATGCAGTGAATGGTGGTCAGATTCAGAATATTTCTGACAGCATTAAGAACAGCATCGGCGGTAACACGACTGTTAATAAAGACGGTAACCATTAAAGATGGTCCGAGCATCACCAAAGATGGCATCAATGCAGGCGATAAAGTCATTAGCAATGTTGCTGATGGTTCAATTGCCAAAGGTTCAAAAGATGCAGTGAATGGTGGTCAGATCAAGAATATCTCTGACAGCATCAAGAACAGCATTGGTGGTAACACAACGGTTAATCCAGATGGCAGTATAGTAACCAACAATATTGGTGGTACAGGTAAAAACAACATCAATGATGCAATCAGCAATGTGAAAGACGCTGCAACTAAAGCGAAAACCACAGTGACTGAAGGCGACAACATCGTTGTTAAAGAGACAACCAATAAAGATGGTAGTACCAACTACGAAGTTTCAACTAAGAAAGACCTTAATTTAGACAGCATCACGACTGGTGATACGGTATTAAACGACAAGGGTTTAACCATTAAAGATGGTCCAAGTATTACCAAAGATGGCATCAATGCAGGTAATAAAGTCATTACCAATGTTGCAGATGGTTCAATCGCGAATGGTTCTAAAGATGCAGTGAATGGTGGTCAGATTCAGAATATCTCTGACAGCATCAAGAATAGCATCGGTGGTAACACGACTGTTAATAAAGACGGTAGCATCACGACCAATAACATTGGTGGAACTGGTAAAGACAACATCAATGACGCAATCAAGTCGGTTGATGACAAAGTCACTACAGGTGTTAATGATCTGACCAATAAAGGTCTAAACTTTGCAGGTAATGCAGGTGCAGATGTACATCGTAAGTTGGGTGAGAAGTTAAATATCGTTGGTGGCGCTGATGCTGCAACAGCAGAAGACAAGACCAGCGGTGAAAACGTCATTACACGTACCACAGCAGATGGTATCAAAGTTGAATTGTTGAAAGATGCGAAGTTCGACAGCATCACCACTGGCAACACCGTTATTAATAACAATGGTTTAACGATTAAGGGTGGTCCAAGTATCACAATTAACGGTATTGATGCAGGCGGTAAGAAAATTACCAATGTCGCTGATGGTGTTGATGCAAAAGATGCGGTAAATAAAGGTCAGCTTGATAAGCAAATCAATGATGTTAAAGACCAAATCGGCAAAGAAATCGGTGACTTGTCAGACAACGCTGTGAAGTATGACAAAGACAAAGATGGCAATGTTGATAAAAACTCTGTGACTTTAGGCGGTGGTGATAAAGGCACAAACCTGAAAAATGTTGCTGATGGTAAGGTTGAAGAAGGTTCTAAAGATGCTGTAAATGGTGGTCAGTTATGGGATGTTCAGAAGCAAGTTGATAAAAACTCAAATGATATTCAGAACATCAATAACAACATCAATAACATCAACAATGGTAAGTCTGGTCTAGTTCAGCAACAGACGCCAAATGGTGAAATTACCGTTGGTAAAGATACAGGCGGTACAAGTATCAATATGGCCGGTAAAGATGGTGATCGTGTGGTGCAAGGTGTTAAGGACGGTGAAATCAAAGCGGGTTCTAACCAAGCCGTGAATGGTGGCCAGATCCATAACATCTCGAACAGTATCAAGAACAGTATTGGCGGTGAGACGGTTGTTAATCAAGATGGCAGTATTACGACCAACAATATCGGTGGTACAGGTAAGAACAATATTAATGATGCGATTGGAAGTTTGAACCAGTCAAATCAAGAGTTGGGTAACAAGATCAACAACCTTGGTGATCAGTTACAACAAGTGTTCTATGACACCAACAAACGTATCGACAATTTGGAAGACAAAATGTCTGCGGGTATTGCTGCAACAGCTGCACTTGAGCAAGCACCTTATGTACCAGGTAAGTTAACCATGGCAGTCGGTGCGGCCTACTACAACGATCAAAATGCAGTAGGTGTGACGTTCCGTCGTACTGCCGATAATGGTCGCTGGTCATTGACAACGGGTGCTGCTTTAGGCAGCCAAGGTAGCCCATTAGTACGTATTGGTGTAAGTACAATTATTGACTAATTGCCTTCAATAAGGAGAGTCCTAGACTCTCCTTATCCAACAGATATTGTGAGTAAAGAAATGAACAAGAATATTCAAATTTTGATGATGGCAACTTTAGTCGGTTTAACAACAACCACTACTTTTGCACAAGAAGAAGTTGTGGCTCAGCAAGAAGAAATTAAGTTTCCAGCGGTTGAGAAAAGCTATTTAAAACAAGTACAGCGTTATGAATATGATAATGTTGCACGTTTAGACACAGGTCTGACCAAAGATCAAATTCGTCACATTTTGGGCCATCCTCAATTTAGCGAAGGCGTCTTCTTTGTAAAAACTTGGAATTATGTTTTAGATATTCGTCAGCCGAATAGCCAAGACTATTTACGTTGCCAATTACGTGTCGATTTCGATAAGAAGTATCTTTCAGAAAGATTGTCTTGGAAAGGTGAAGCGTGTGAAGGCTTAATGGCTTGGGGTGCTAATAATCAAGTTCCAAATGATGCCAATGTAAATGGTGCACGTTCAGGAAGTGTGTTCTTTGCATTTGATCGTTTTAATGCAGGTGCAATTGAACAAGGTTCTAGTTCTGTCGCTTCAATTGCAGAACGTATTAAACAAAGCAATTCGACAGGTCTAATTGTTGTTGCAGGTTTTGCAGATCCATTAGGTAAATTTGCTTATAACCAACAATTGTCATCAAAACGTGCCAACACTGTTGCGAAGCTGTTGGTTAATCAAGGAATTGATGCAAATCGTATCCAAATTCAAGCCAATAGCCAGACTGATTTATATCAACAATGTGCAGGTAATAAAGCAAATGCACAATTGGTTGGTTGTTTCGCACCAAATAGACGTGTCAATGTAACTTGGTAGAATACCTGAGAAAAAAGCCAGCATGTATGCTGGCTTTTTTTATTTTTGACATTTAGATACAAATATTAATGCGAAATTTGAACATAAATTTAGGAGGAGAATGTCAATTTACGTCATGTATCGACTTTTTTTGTATATAAATTTGCATAATGTGAAGATTATGCGATTTACTTTTTACTTGTAGTTAAAAATTAACTATTGATTTGTAATATTTAATTTTAGAAATAAAAATTAAAATTTTAATTTAAATTGGTGAATTGATAGATGTACAACATGTACTAATGTGATTTACAACTCATTTTAAAAAAGTTATTTTAATAGTAATAAATTACATTTCTTTAACTTAATAGACAGACTTGTACACATAAGTGAACACGTTGTAACTTTTATCTGCGTTTGGAAAAATATTATGAATAAGGTTTATAAGGTTGTATGGAACGCCTCATTGGGTGCTTGGGTAGCGGTTTCGGAACTTGCGAAAGGAAAAGTAAAAGGTAGTAATAATGGCAAGGTTGGGGAGGTTTCTAATCTAGAGGAGTCTAATGAAAAGAGCCACTCGGAAACAATAAATTTAAAGAGTTTATCACTAGCACTAATTACAGTTGTTACACCTACTTTGACTTATGCAGGTACTGAAGTTAGTGGAACCCCGACTAAAAGCGGGGCTAATATCACTAATATTAATACTTGTACAGCATCTGCGACTACTACAAATGGAGTAGCAATAGGATGTTCTAGTATTGCTGGAGCAAAGGACTCTGTAATTGCGGATAGATCCAATCCATATAATACTAGTACTAGTAACAGCAGAGTAACTTTTGATACTACATCTGGTGGTAATACTGCGATTGGTACAGGTGCTTCTGCTGGAAATGCAAATCAGGGATTAGCTACTGCTATAGGGACATACGCAACTGCAAATAATGTTGCTGCAGTAGCAATAGGTGCCGCGGCTTTATCGACAGGAAATACATCTTTATCAATTGGTCGTCAATCTGCTGCAACTGCAGATTATGCTCAAGCTATAGGTAATGTAGCTGCAGCAACAGGAACTGGTGCTCTTGCTATTGGCCATTCAGCAACAGCTACAGGTTATCGTGGTATTGCGATTGGTTCACCTGATATTGATAATGCTTCTGTAGTTGCTGGCCAAGCTGGGGCAGCATATCAAACTGTTGGGCAAACGAAAGCATCTGGGCGGGACGCAATTGCTTTTGGTGGTGGTTCTCAATCGTTAAAAGATGAAGGGATGACTATAGGGGCCTTCTCTGGTGCAACAGAACAAGGTGCAGCAGTGGTTGGTGTCCGTGGTGCCGCATTGGGACAACAAAGTTTATCTATTGGTAATGGTGCAACGAATGTTACAAGCGGTACAAATGCACCTATTCAATTAGCAACGTCTTTAGGGCAAGGTACAATAACTAATAAAACGGTCGGTTCTCGAGTTTTTAATGGTTCTAATACAGTAAAAGATACCCTAGGAGGGACTGCCGGTACGCTAACTGGAACAGTGGATGGTGTTGCAATAACAATTAATCAGGCTGCTGGAACTGGTAATGCAACGACAGGTACAGTTGGTGCGATTACTGGTGGATCATACAACGGACAAACTTTAACAGCAGAACAAGCGAATGCATTATATCAATCTTTAGGACACGGCGGGTCAGTCACATTAGGACAGCGTGCGATTGCTATTGGTACTGCAACAGCTGCACTAGCAAATAATGCCTTGGCTATAGGTAGTACATCGTTAGCAAGTGGAGAAGGTTCTGTTGCAATTGGTAGTGGTTCTATTGCAACAAAAACGGATGCTGTATCTATTGGGCGAGGAGCTGGTAGTAGTGTTACGTCAGGTGTTGCTATTGGAGCAGAGGCAAAAGTCACAGGTGATAATAGTATTGCATTAGGGCAAAAATCAGTTGCTTCCGCACAAACAGGCTCTTCATTTTTAACAAATGTAGGGGCAACAACACAAGGAACAATTTCAGTTGGTGATGGCACTAACAATGTTAAACGTCGTCTAACTAATTTGGCAGATGGTGCCGTAGACTCTGATGGTGTAACAGTTGCTCAATTAAAACAATTCAAAGTAATAACAGATAAGCAAGGTGCTGATACTGCTGCTGCTTTAGGTGGTGGTTCAACTTATAATTCAACGACGGGGGCAGTTACAACCCCAACTTATAATGTAGGTGGTACTACAAAAACGAATGTTGGTGATGCTATTACGAATATTGATAATCGTACAACTAGCTTAGAAAATCAGACATGGAAGTTAAACACCAATTCGGATACTGCTGCAGTCGTAGGTAAAGACGCAGAAGTTAAATTTATTGATGGCAAAAATATTAAGCTTTCTCGGACAGGAACTAGCATTACTATTGCAACAGCAGACTCTGTAAAATTTGATAGTGTTAATGCTGGTGGTACAGTTATTAACAACAATGGTTTGAGTTTTGTACAGGCAGATGGAACAACACCTGTTACCAGTAGTCCAAGTATCAGTAAGACAGGCATCAATGCGGGTAACAATAAGATCAGCAATGTTGCGAATGGCGCGGTAACATCTGGTTCTAAAGATGCGGTGAATGGTGGTCAGTTACAAGGCGTAGCGGATAGTGTTAAGACCGCAATTGGCGGCAACACGACCATTGATGCAACGACGGGTGCAATCACCACAAGTAACATTGGTGGCACAGGTTCGAACACGATTGATGGTGCGATCACCAGCGTTAAAGCAACAGCGGACAAAGGCATCAACTTTGGTGGCACAACAGGCAAGAACAACTATGCCTTGGGTAGTGATATCAACGTTAAAGGCGACAGCAACATCACCAGCAC
>NZ_KB850223.1:640293-640856 GCF_000369845.1 Acinetobacter higginsii
AACATCACCAGCACGACAGTTGCAGGCGGTGTACAACTGGGCTTAGGCGACACGCTGAATGTTAAAGATGCAATCAATGTGGGCAGCGGTGCAACCAAAGTTAAGATTGATGGCACAACCAATACCATTGGTGGTTTAAGCAACACGACTTGGAACGGCACAGCGGTATCAGGTCAGGCAGCAACCGAAGATCAATTGGCAGCAGTTGATGGCAAGCTTGGTAACTTGGACGATGCAGCGGTGAAATATGATAACCCTGCAACCAAAGACAAAGTGACTTTAGCAGGTGCAGGTGGCACCACCATTACCAATGTCAAAGCTGGTGCGGTGAACTCGACTTCGACCGATGCAATCAATGGCAGTCAATTACACGGTGTTGCAGACAGCGTTAAGAGTGCAATTGGTGGTAACACGACCATTGATGCAACGACGGGTGCAATCACCGCAAGTAATATTGGTGACACAGGCTCGAACACGATTGATGGTGCGATCACCAGCGTTAAAGCAACAGCAGACAAAGGCATCAACTTTGGTGGCACAACAGGCAAGAACAACTATGCCTT